>NZ_JBZYWJ010000004.1:0-601299 GCF_059115305.1 Acidobacterium sp. FHG110202_01 | reverse complement strand
GGGCGAGGGGCGCTGGCGGGTGTTTCTGTGGTAGGTGCAGAAGGGCTGTTCTTTGAGTGCTGCCTGCCTGCATTTGGTGCCGCTGGTGAAGAGGTGGCGGCATTCGTTGTACATGGGTTCTCCTCAGGGTGCAGCGCTCAGCGCGCAGGGTGCAGGGTGCAGGGTGCAGAAACACGAAAGCCCGCCATTGAGGCGGGCTTTTTCTTTGCTCCTATTTCTATTTTAGCAATTTTACTGGGAATTCTATGCCAACTATTTTTCTTCGATCTTTCCTTTGCTTTGTTCAGGTTAGGGGGTTTTCGCATGCCTTGGGGGCTTGACAAAGACAAACTGCCCCAAGTTAGCTACGCGAACCCATTCGACTTCGCTCAGGGCAGGCTCCGGGGTACCCGTTTCTGTGCTCCGTGACCTAATTCGTTTTGGGGCGGAACATTTTTGCGGCTGCTCCGGAGACGAGGCGGCGCGGTAC
The DNA here is from genome assembly GCF_059115305.1 of Acidobacterium sp. FHG110202_01. Lineage (NCBI taxonomy): Bacteria > Pseudomonadati > Acidobacteriota > Terriglobia > Terriglobales > Acidobacteriaceae > Acidobacterium > Acidobacterium sp. FHG110202_01. The sequence goes on along the minus strand of NZ_JBZYWJ010000004.1, from coordinate 600,830 downwards.
GAGGCGCTGCATGAAGACCATCGCCTTGCCTGCGGTGTAGGGAATGACCCAGTGGTCGCCGCGAACTAATCCCTCAAGGCCGAGGCGCGCTACTTCTTCGGCGGACTGGCGGCCTCGTCCTAACTGGTTGCGCGTTCCGGCGATTTCGTGGAACTCGGATTCGGTGGGGCCGGGACATAGGGCGCTGACCTTGATTCCGTATTCGGCGACTTCATGGGCCAGGGCTTCGGCGAGGAAGCGGTCGAAGACCTTGGTGGCAGCGTAGGTCGCCATGTATGGAACAGGCTGATAGGACGCGGTCGAGGCGACGATCATCACGTAGCCGCGGCGGCGCTCGATCATCTTCGGCAGAAAGAGCCGGGTGAGCTCGACGACTGCGGTGCAGTTGAGCTCGACCATGCGGCGCTGCCAGGCTGCGTCGCCTTTTGCGAATTCGCCGGAGTAGCCGTATCCGGCGTTGTTGATGAGGATGTCGATGGGGAGACCTGCGCCTTCGGTGGCGGCAAAGAGCTGTTCCGGAGTTTGCGGATCGGCGAGGTCGGCGGGGATGGTGCGGGCTTCGATTCCGCAGGTGGTCGCGAGGCGCGCGGCCAGGGCTTCGAGGCGATCGGCGCGGCGGGCGGTGAGGACGAGGTTTGCTCCGGCTGCGGCTAGCTGCTCGGCGAGAGCGACCCCGATGCCGGCGCTTGCTCCGGTGATGAGGGCCCATTTGTTCTGGACGGCTTTGCGGAGTTGGGGGGATGGCGGCATGGTTGTTCCTTATAAACTACCCCACGTTAGTCCGCTGCGCGGACGAACATGGGGCACCCGGCTCCGGTGATGAAGGCCCCATTTGTTCTGGACGGCTTTGCGGAGTTGGGGATGGTGGCATGGTGCTCCTTACAAACTACCCCGATCCTGGGTATCAGGCTCATTGTGCATTCTTGGAAGTATCCTGCGAAGGGTCGTTGCTGTGCAACGATTCGCAGGAACGTTTGGATTCCGGGCAGCAAACCTTCTTCTTGTTCCTGCGGGTCCTTCGACTTGCGCGTTGCGCTTCGCTCAGGATGACATCTTTTAACAACGTGACCTCAGCGGCTGAAGCCGCATTTTGATGCCGTTATTTGCGCGGGCTGAAGCCCGCGCCTACCTGACTGGTGCTGGTTCGTTGAATTCTTCGCCGATCCATTTGGTGAAGGCTTCGATGCTCTGGTCGCGGCCCAGGAATTCCTGGACGATGTTTTTTCCGGGAGCGGAGCCTCCGGGCTCGAGCACTGTCTTGCGGTAGCGCAGGGCGACGGGGTCGTCGAGCAGGCTGGCGCGGTTGAACTGGCTGAAGAAGTCGAGCGCGATCACCTTGTCGTACAGGTAGGTGTAGTAGTTCGACGAGTAGCCGGTGAGGTGGGTGAAGCTCGCGTACATGCGGTTGCCGTCGATCCAGGTGTAGGGCAGGAATTTTGTGTAGTCGGCCTGAAGGAGGATGTCGAGGTTGAGGTCCTCCGGGTCGTCGTAGTGGGTGTCGAGCGAGTAGCTGGTGTAGAAGAGTTGCGTGCGCACCCAGTCGGCGCGGCCGAAGGCTCCGGCGCGGTTCATCTTTTTGACGAGCTCGGCGGGGATGGGCTCATCGGTCTGGTAATGCTTTGCAAAGCTGGCGAGCAACTGCGGGTCGCGGAAGAATTCTTCGAGCATCTGCGATGGGACTTCGACGAAGTCGCCTTCGGTGGAGATGCCGCTGACTCCGGCCCACTTCTGCTGACCGCCGAGAATGGCGTGCATCAGGTGGCCGAATTCGTGGAAGAAGGTCACGACGTCGGAATACTGCAGAAGTCCGGGATTGCCTTCCTTCGGCTCGGGGAAGTTGCAGATCAGCGCGGCTTCTGGCGTCTGCTTGCCGGCGATGCCGGGGATGAGCGGATGCGCGCTGAACCACTTGTCCTTGCCTTCGCGCGGATGCATGTCGAGGTAGAAGCGTCCGATCATGCTGTCGCTGTCATACACGTCCCACGCGCTGACAGAGGGATGCCATACGTCGGCGTTTTCTGCAGGGCGGAAGCTGACGCGGAAGAGCTTCTCGGCGGTTTCTAGCACGCCTTTTTCGACGCGGCCGTAGGGGAAGTAGGGGCGGACGGTCTGGGAGTCGAAGTCGTAGGCGGAGCGGCGGTACTGTTCGTACCAGAAGGCGCGGCTGTCGGCGTCGATGGACGGCATCCTGGGCTCGCTCTGGCGCGCGAAGGCGAGGACGGTTGCGTATTCGCGCTCCGCTCCGGACTTGGTGGCCTGGTCGAGCTCGGCTAAAAAGGCACGCAGGTTTTTCGCCGAGGCCATCATCTGGTCGGCGGTGGCAAGGTCGGCCCAGGTCTCAAAGCCGAGGAGGCGGGCGATCTCGCGGCGGGTCTTGAGCAGGTCGCGGAGGACACCTTCGTTGGCCGGGTAGGCGCGGGTGTTGTAGGCGAGGAACATGCGCAGGCGGAGCTCGGCGTTTTTGGCGAAGGTCATCACCGGCATGTAGTCGGGGAAGTCGGTGGTAAGGGTGATCTTGCCCTGCTTGTCGATGGGGTGGGTGGCGAGGAAGTCTTCGGGGAGGCCGTCGAGATCGGATGCGTCCTTGACATCGACCTTGTTGACGTTCTCCTGTACGTTGCGGCCGAAGGTGAGGGAGAGCAGGGTGGCTTTGTCCTGGAGCTCCTTTACTTTGGAGCGGGTCTTCTCGTCCTTGTCGACGCCGGCGAGGCGGTACTGGAGGAGGGTGCGTTCGAGGTAGTATTTTGTTCCGGCGTCGGCCTGGGCAGGGTCGATGACGCTGAGAGTGCGGTAGACGTCCTGGTTGAGGGCAAGCAGAGTTCCGGCTTCGGCGACCTTCTGGACAAGGGACTGGGCCTTGTCGCGGATCTTCTTGTCTGGATGAACGCTGTCGAGCAGGCCGGCCTGCGATCCGGCGGCGCCCAGCTCGGTGACGGCTTCGTCATAGGCGCTCAGGGTGTTCTCGATGGTGCGGGGCCCGGTGATGGCGAGCAGGCGTTCGATGGCGGCTTTGTGCCGGGCGAGCGCTTCTTCGACCCAGGTTTCGAGGGTCGATTCGGTGACGGTGTTCTGGCCGTCGGGGTTCCAGGGGTGGGGGAAGCGGGCGGCGTTTGTGTCAGCAATAGATATGGATTGGCTCACTATTCGAGTTCCTCTTGTGGTTAGATTCAGAGTAGCCGAAAGAGACAAGCACTTGCATCCTTTGGTGATACCTTTTAATATGCCGCAATTGTGCTCATGAATTACGTTGCTCCAGCAGTTTCGTCGCAGTACCTGCGCTCCCGGATCGGGAAAGTTTGCGTGTCGATCATCGGGTCCACTCCGGCAGAGATGCTGGAGAAGGCCGAGGAGGCCGTCCGGGAGAATACGTTTGTTGAATTCCGCCTTGATTACCTGGATAAACCCTTAACCGCTATACCCAAGATCAAGCAGTTTCTCTCTGAAAGGACTGAAGTTACGGCTATCGGCACCTGCCGGCGGGCAGCGACGGGCGGCAGGTTCAAAGGCAAGATTGCCGATGAGCTGGAGGTCCTGCACAAGGCCGCGTCGTCGGGCTTCCATATTGTAGATGTGGAGCTGCAGACGGCTGAGGCGATTAAGGACTCGGAGCTCGAAAAGCTGCGGGCGCGCGGTGCGGCGCTCATTATTTCGTGGCATGACTTTGCGGCGACGAAGGACCTGGACGGGATCTTCGAGCGCATCCAGCCCTATGAGCCGGAGTTCATCAAGATTGTCTCGACGGCAAAGAATCTTTCGGACAACGTGACGATGATGCACTTCCTGGAACGCAGGCGGGACATGGCCAACATGATCGGCATCTGCATGGGCGACCAGGGGATTATCAGCCGGGTGCTGGGAATTCGCGCGGGGAGCGTGTTTACTTTTGCCGCGGCTACTCCGGGAGAAGAGACCGGACCGGGGCAGATTGCGGCGCGCACGCTGCGGGATACATATCGTATCGACCAGATCGATGTTGCGACGAAGGTCTACGGTGTGGCAGGAAATCCGATAAAGCATTCTCTGTCGCCGGTGATGTTGAATACGGCGTTCCGGCGCGAGACGGTGAATGCGGTGTTCCTGGCGCTGCAGGCGACAAAGATCAAAGACCTGCTGACGCTGGTGCGCGAGATTCCTCTGCAGGGGCTGGCGATTACCATGCCGCTCAAGGAAGAGATTCTGGAGCATCTGGAGAAGACCGACCCGATTTCAGAGAAGATCGGTGCCTGTAATACCGTGGTGCGTGCGCAGGACGGCAAGCTCTACGGATTCAATACCGATGTTGCGGCGATTGTGCGTCCGCTGGAACGGCGCTTGCCGTTAAAGGGAGCGAAGATTCTGGTGCTCGGAGCAGGGGGCGCGGCGCGGGCAGCAGTTTTCGGTCTGAAGGATAAGGGCGCGGAGGTCTTCATCCTGAACCGCACGACGGAAGACGCGCAGAAGCTGGCGCGGCAGGCGAAGGCGAAGAGTTTCAAGCGCGAGCAACTGGCGAAGACGCAGTTCGATGTGATCATCAACGCGACTCCGGTGGGCATGCATGGCGTGAAGCCGAACCATATTCTCGAATTGAAAGAGATCAATGCGCGGCTGGTCTTCGATATGGTCTACAACCCGATCGATACGCCGCTGCTGCGCATGGCGCGGGAGAAGAGCATTCCTGTAGTCACAGGCGTGGAGATGTTTGTGCACCAAGGCGCGCGGCAGTTCGAGATCTGGACAGGCAAGCCTGCTCCGGAGGAAGAGATGCTGCGAGTGGTGGTGCATGCGCTTCGGCAGCAGGCGGAAGAGGCGAAGAAGTAGCCGGGGCGGCCGGATACACGAAGCGAGTTGTCGTATCAGGCCGCCGATGAAAAACCGGGATGCATCATTGTCCGAATGCCCACGCCACCATCAGCGGAAACTCCTCTTGCCAGAATGCGCCACCGTGCGACCCAGAGCGCTCATTCATGACGATATCCGTACCTGCATCGCGCAGCGCGTCCGCCCACCTTTTTGCATTTCCGAGGAAGAACGGCTCCTGTGTGCCGGCGACAAGGTACGTGCGCGGAAGCGGACTCGGCATAACGCCAGGCGGCTTGTAACCGCCGCCAGGCGAGGCGCAGAAGATCGCACCGTAGACATGTGGATGCCGAAGCCCAAGAGCGAGGGCCAGCTCTCCACCCGCCGAGACGCCAAATACTGCGGTACGTTCAGTGGGCAGCGCCACGCCAAACCGCGACTCCGCCCATCGGAGAACATCCTCGACGAAGAACTTCTCGTGTGCGGCGAAGCGCTCCGGCTCAAAGCCCGGTGAGTACTCATGGAGCCGCAGCATCTCACCGGTCAGCCCATGTATACCGACGATCATTGTGGACGGTACGTCGGCCTTCTCGAGCATCCGGCCCCACTTAGAGATTCTCTGACCATCACCGGCGAAGACGATTGCTTCAGGCTGGTCTGGTGGAACGTACACTGTGACCTGCCTTCCACCGTCGTACGCGAACGTCTCGGTGACAAACTCTCCCGAGACTGCGCCGGCGGACTCTACGGGCGCTCCGGCGGACTCACTCAGCTTGTGGTTGACGTGATTGCGTGCTTGCTCCTTCATGGCCTTGCCTTCATTTATAAAGCTATGGTCGACCCGTCTTGTAAGAACTGTAGATGAGATGACCGTGACATTAGATGAATGACTCTATTTACGTCGGCCTGCACTAAGCAGCTGGACGGATGATGACTTTGCTCTTCAGTTTCAGCCTGTCAGAGTAGGCGAGCAGTTTTTCGATGCTCACTCTGCCGATTTTTCCATGCAGCAGATTGCTGATGTTGGGCTGGTATTCGTCAAGAAGATCGACCAGTTGACTCTGCGAGTAACCTTTTTTCTGAATTTCTTTAAGAATGGCGTCGAGCAGAGTCGCTTTGACCTTCAGGACGGAAGACTCAGAACGAGAGAAGCCCAGATCGTCCAGTACGTCGCCTTTAGTTACGTGGCTTGGTTTTGTGCTCATATTCCATGTTTGTATATAAAATTTATTATATATATCAACAGAATCTGGTAGTGATCCTGCTGATGCGGAGAAAGGTCGTTGCTTTCGCAACGAATCGCAGGAACGTTTCGATTCCTTATCGGGCGGGCCCTTTTCTTGTTCCTGCGGATCCTTCGACTTACCACCCCAGCCTGCGAACACCGCGCATGCTGGGGACCCCGGTTCGCTCAGGATGACAATTTTCGGGTTTTTGGCCGGAGGTTTTTGCCTACGGTTTCCAATACATTGGCAGCGGCGTTCAGGGCGCGTCGGCTGTCTTCGCTATTCATTTTTTTGAGGATCTGCCAGAGGCCTGGAGGGGTTTCCGATTCGCTGCGGCTCTTTTCGAGGGCTTCGGTGGATTGCGAGACGACGGCGTGCAATTCGTCAGGATCGATGGCGGCGAAGAGCTTGCTCAACGCGAGGAGGTTGCGCAGACCGCGGATTCCCCCGGGTGTGTTCAGTCCGGCGGAGACTTCGCCCATGAGGAAGTCTTTGGCTCCGGCTGCGCCGCGGAGGATATCGAGCGCTCCACTGTCATGCAGGGCCTGAAGCGCCTTGTAGGCGGAGAGCACGGCTTCGGCGTGATCGAGCGGGGCGTTTTCAATCTGCTGCCGAGCTTCTTCACGCGGATTGTGCGGCTGCGGTACCAGCGAGATTGGCTTTGCCATCTTTTGCCTCCTGCTTCTGGTTGTGCACCCTCCCACCCTTTCACGCAACGACAGCGTGAAAGGATGGGGCACTCAGATTCCGGCCAACTAGAGATAACTGCAGGTTCCTCCGCCCCCTTCGCATAGCTCAGGGTCCGGTCGGAATGACAATTCTTTTTAGACATCAACATCACGCAAAATAACTGCTTTAGGTCTTCTGAATCTGTACGAGCGGCTGCGAGCCGGGCATGTAGTAGTCCTGACGCTTCCACTTGCGTTCCACTTCCACTCCGCGCTGCGGCGTCGGTGTCTGGAAGCGGTGGTTGGTGTAGGGCAACGGGCTTGGGCCCTGACGCGGCAGCAGCTCGATCTTCGCTGCGACTTCCTTGTATGCAGGCGTGTGTGTTGCCGGGTCGGTGTGGCTGCTGGTGAGCTTGTTCACCGGATCCATGCTGGAATTGAGCGGCAGGTACATTTCCTTGCCGTGCACGCGATCGGTGATGAGCACTCGGGCACGAATCTCGCCGTGCTGCGAAGTGACTTTGACCCAGCGTCCGTTGGTGATGCCCAGCTCCTTTGCGTATTCAGGCGAAATTTCGAGGAACTGGTCGGGGACGAGGTCGCGAATGCCTTCGACGCGATAGGTCATATTGCCTTCGTGGAAATGCTCTAGCAGGCGGCCGTTGTTGACGTGCAGAGGATAAGCGTCGCCTGCTGCCTCGCATGGCTCGGTCCAGGGGACGGGGTAAAATTTCGCCTTTCCGTCGGGGAAAGGGAAGGATTTGCTGTAGAGCAGCGGCTGATCGGAGCCGTCGGCGGCAACGGGCCACTGCAGCGATTTGTAGCCTTCGAGACGGTCGTAGGTGACTCCGGCAAAGAGCGGAGTGATGCTGGCGCATTCGTGCATGACTTCGGAGGGATGCGTGTAGCTCCAGCCGGCGCCGAGCTTGTTGGCTACGTCCTGAATAATGCGCCAGTCGGGGCGGCTCTCGCCGAGCGGCTCGATGGCCTGGTAGAGGCGCTGGATGCGGCGCTCGGTGCTGGTGAAAGTGCCGTCTTTCTCAAGCGCAGGGCTTGCGGGAAGAACCACATCGGCATAGCGGCAGGTGTTTGAGTAGAAGCATTCCTGAACGACGAAGAAATCGAGCTTGGAGAAGCTTTCGTTGACATAGTTTGCATTGGCGTCGACGATAGCCATGTCTTCACCGATGAGGTACATGGCCTTGAGCTTGCCTTCGATGATGGCGTCGACCATCTGGTGGTTGTCGAGGCCTTTGGAACTCGGCAGCTTCACGTCCCAGGCGCGCTCATAGTCGGCGCGCGCGGCTTCGTCATCGATTTTGAGGTAGCCGGGAAGGTAAATGGGCATGGAGCCGAAGTCGCTTGCGCCCTGCACGTTGTTGTGTCCGCGCAACGGGTAAGCTCCTGTGCCGTGGCGGCGATAGTTGCCGGTGGCGAGCAGCAGATTGGAGATGGCTGTCGAGGTGTCAGAGCCATCGCAGTGCTGCGTGACTCCCATGGCCCAGAGCCCGCAGACGGACTCGGCCTCGGCGATCATGTGCGCGACGTTCTGGAGCGTGGTGGAGGGGATGCCGGTGGTCTTTGCGGCGAATTCGAGAGTGAAGGGCTCAAGGCTTTTGCGGTAAGCATCGAAATCGTTGACCCATTCGTTGATGAAGTCCTGCTTATGCAGGCCGCTGTCGATGATGTAGCGGGTGACGGCGGAGAGCCAGACGAGATCGGTGCCCGGGTTGGGGCGCAGGAAGACATCGGCGCGGCGCGCCATCTCATGGCGCCGCAGATCGGAGACGATGAGCTTCTGGCCATGCAGCTTATGCGCGCTCTTGACGCGCGTTGCCAGCACAGGGTGACTCTCTGCGGTGTTGCTGCCGATGATGAGAACAAGCCTGGCCTGCGCAATGTCGGAGATGGAGCCTGAGTCGCCGCCATAGCCGACAGTGCGGAAGAGTCCCTGCGTGGCGGGGGACTGGCAATAGCGGGAGCAATTGTCGATGTTGTTGGTGCCGATGACGGCGCGGGCGAGCTTCTGCATGAGGTAGCTCTCTTCATTCGTGCACTTTGAAGAAGAGATGAGGCCGATCGAGTCCGGGCCATGCTGCTGCTTGATTTCAGAAAGACGCCTGGCGATGAGGTTCAGAGCTTCATCCCAGCCTGCTTCGCGGAAGCTGTCGCCTTCCCCATTTCGCTCACGGATGAGTGGCTTGCGCAGGCGGTCTGCGTGGTTGGTGTAGTCCCATCCGAATTTACCTTTGACGCAGGTAGAGATGCCGTTGGCCGGGCCATCGAGCGGCTCGATCTTGAGAATCTCGCGGCCGCGAGTCCATACGTCGTAGCTGCAACCGACTCCGCAATAGGTGCAGACGGTTTTGGTGCGCTTGATGCGCTGCTCGCGCATGGCAGCCTCGGCTTGAGAGAGCTCGAGAATAGGGCCATAGCCGAGCTCGGGCTCAATGCCCTTGACCACGTCGATCATGTGGTTGAGGGTTTTGGTCGCGAGAGATGTGAAATAGCCGGCGTTGCCAATCATGGATTTTTCCATGAGCGCGTTGCAGGGGCAGACGGTGACGCAGTGTCCGCAGGAGACGCAGCTCGAGTCGCCGATGGGCTTGCCGCCATCCCACAAGACACGCGGGTGCCCGTCTTCCCAGCGGATGGAGAGAGTTTCGTTTACCTGGACGTTCTGGCAGGCTTCGACGCAGCGGCCACAGAGGATGCACTGGTCGGGATCGTAGCGGTAGAAAGGATGCGTCTCATCCTTTTCGTAGGGCTTGGGCTTGAAGGGGATGTTCTGGTGCTCGATCTTGAGGAGCGCGGTGGTGTTGTGAACAGTGCAGTTGCCGTTGTTGTTGTCGCAGACGGTGCAATAGAGCAGGTGGTTGCCGAGGATGCGGTCGAAGGCTTCCTTCTGGGCGGCGGTTGCGGCTGCCGATTCGGTGACGATCTGCATGCCCGGTTCGGCGACGGTTGAGCAGGCGCGCGCGAGCTTGCCGTCGATCTCGACCATGCAGGTATCGCAGGTCTGGATGGGGCCGAGCTGCGGGTGATAGCAGACCTGCGGGATGCTGTCGCCGATCTCACGATTGGCGATGTCGATGATTCGCTCTCCCTCAAAGGCTAAGCACGCAATGCCGTTGATGAGGATCTCGAAGCTCGGGCGTGTTTCGCGGAGAAGCTCGTCGGCATACCCACCGGCATGAGTCTTATGAACCTCAGTGCCGTGAAAAACTTCGTGCCCAATATTTTCCGCCATAACCTATCGGATGCTCTGGGCGCTGGCAGCGTACACCCGTGGTCGGGTTTGTACAGGTGAGATTCGGGGCTGTTGGCGGGCAAAAGCAGATCCTTCGCCCCTCTCAGGATGACAACAATAATGAAAATGCGTGTTGCCGCAAACATCCACACTGCAATGCTGTAAGTGCTACACTCGGCGCTATGAGTGAAGAAAAGCGGCGCTCGGGCTGGTTCTGGTTTCTGCTGGGAGGCGGCCTGTTTGTTGCCTTTATTGTGGTTGTAGGATTGCTGGGATATGCTCTGGTCTCCTCGATGGGTGAAGGCGGCGGTTTTGGCGACAACATAGGAGTGATCGACATCAATGGGATCATTCTGGCGGCTGACACCACGGTCGACCAGCTGAGGAAGTTCGAGCAGGACGATTCGATCAAGGCCATTGTTCTGCACATCAATTCGCCTGGCGGAGGCGCGGCCGCATCGCAGGAGATCTACGAAGAAGTGCGGCAGATCCGCGACAAGAAAAAAAAGCCGATTGTGGCCTCGATTGAGAGTGTCGGCGCGAGCGGAGCGTATTACATTGCTTCCGGAACCAACAGGATTTATGCCAATGATGCGAGCATTGTCGGTTCGATCGGCGTGATTATGGAGTGGACCAACTACGGCGATCTGCTGAAGTGGGCCAAGATGAAGCCGGAGGTGCTGAAGGCCGGGTCGCTGAAGGACGCAGGATCGCCGACCCGGGAGATGACTCCCGAGGAACGGGCTTATTTTCAGAGCCTTGTTGATAATATGCATGCGCAGTTCATCCGTGACGTGTCTGTGGGACGGGGAATTGGCGAGGACAAGCTGAAGCCGCTGGCAACCGGGCAGGTGTGGACGGGCGAACAGGCGCTCCCTTTGCATCTTATTGATAAGAAAGGTGGTTTTAGGGATGCACTGCTGGAAACAGCCAAGCAGGTGGGGATTTCCGGAGAGCCGAACGTGGTGAAGCCGAAGAAAAAGAGCCGCTCGCTGCTCGATCTGGTGACCACGGATACGGACGATTTGTGGCCCAATCCGGAAAAGCTGTTAGAAAAACACGCAGGTTTCTATTTTCTTTGGAAATAGGGGTAAATTTGTTGCATCTATTATAGTTATCAGGCGTACCCTAGTTTTGGAGCGAGACTGGCCATGACGAAAGCAGACTTGGTGGAGGAAGTGACTCAGTTAGGCGACCTGACGCGGCGCGATGGCGAAGTTATCGTCGATACGATTTTCGACTCCGTGATTCAGGCACTCAAGACAGGCGACAAGATAGAGATCCGCGGCTTCGGCAGCTTTCGTATCCGCCAGAGGAAGCCGCGGATCGGACGCAACCCGAAGACCGGCGCAAAGGTGGAAGTGCCAGCCAAGCGCGTTCCGTATTTCAAACCCAGCAAAGAACTTCGCGATCTAGTAAACCCGAAGGAGGCAGCAGAGGCGGAAGCGCCAGCACCTCCGGAGCCGCCTCCCGCGGCCTAACTTCACACATAATCAATAAAAAAGCTGAGGGATAAAATCCCTCAGCTTTTTGTCTTCTGTCATAACGATTAAAAGTCGATTCGCAGCGCGGCCTGGCCGGTGCGATTGCCTGCGTTCTCGGCGGTCTGAGGGGCGCTCAGTACGCCGAAGGTAGTTGTGTTGTCGACCTGCGTTGCCGGCGGGGCGAAGTTGGTGTGGTTCAGAATATTTGTGAACGTGGATTCGAAACGCAGCTTTGCGTGCTCAGTCAATGGGAAGCTCTTGGCCAGTCCAAGGGAGACGGCTGCCGTTCCGGGGCCCTGAAGGATTCCGACGCCGGCATTGCCGAAGCGTCCTGCTCCAGCAGGTGTCGGGGAGAACGCGGCGAGGTTGAAATACTGCGCGCGCGATTGTCCCCTGGTGTAGCGGGTCGAGACAACATCGGGGCGGAGCGTTGCGCCGCGATTGACTACGTTGGTGTTTGACTGATCGAAGGAAGTGCTGATGCTGGGCGTGAGCCACGGCCCGGTTTCAAGCAGGGTGATGTTATTCATCTCCCAGCCGCCGAACAGGGCATTCTTCCAGCCTCCGGTATTGAGGAATTGGCGGCCGCTGCCGAAGGGCAGCTGATAGAGGCCCGAGAACAGGAGGCGGTTGCGGCGAGTTCCTTCCACGTTTCCGTAGTCGCTGGCGACATGGAAACGGTCGGTGATGGGGATTCCGTAGTTCACTTCACCGGCGAATGCAGTCGGCGTGCTGCCCTGGTTGTCTGCGAGGTTCTTGGCAAGGGTGTAGTTTGCGTCGAAGTAGAATCCATGCGCCATGCGGTGCGTGGCTTCGACTTCCATTGCCTGGTAGCTTGCGGTTCCGGCATTGAAGGTGCTGTAGAGAGTGAACCAGTTGTGGTACGGCGCGCGGGGATCGACGTAGGGGCTGGCTGTGGTGGTCTGATAGGGCATGGGGCTGGCTGGAATCTGATTCAAATCCTCAGTGATGTTGAGCCGGTAGGTGTGCATGCCGACATAGCTGACGCGTAGCGTGTCGTTCGCAGTGAGCTGGCGCTCGACGGTCAGGTTCCACTGGTTGGACTGGGGATCGCGATAGTTGGGATCGACGCCCTGGTCGAGACCTCCGCCACCATACTGAACGCCGACGGTGGGCGGCGCGGTGTTCGGAAACTGAATCAGCGGCGTTCCGGCGGCTGTCATCGTGTTGGTGTAGGTGTGAAGATTCGAGGTTGGGTTGCCGCTGTTGTTGAATGACAGCGGGCCGAGGTTGGTCATGGTGAAGACGCCGAAGCCGGCGCGGATGACAGTCTTGGTGTCATTGAACGGGCGGTAGGCGAGAGAAAAGCGCGGCTGGAAGTTTCCGAAGTAAGTCTTGCGCAGGCCCTGCGACAGGTGGTCCTGGCTGGCGGTGACGTAATTGGTGCAGGGGAGGGCGGTGTATCCAAGATTGCAGGCATTGAAGGACTGCTGGAATGCGAGGTTCGAGCCCTGAATGTTCTGCTTTGCGAGATAGGCGGAGAGTTGATTGGGGACAACGATGGAGTTGTTTCTCTGGTCGAAGTTGGCGAGGTTGCCGCCGTCCTCATTCATGGCAGGAAGGACCTGCCAGCGCAGTCCATAGTTCAGAGTGAGCTTGCTGGTGAGCTGGAACTCATCCTGAGCAAATATGCCGGTCTGCCATGTGGTGCCGCCGACGTCGGGGCTTGAGACGGCGAAGAAGAGAGTTGTCGGCGTGCCTTGAAGAAAATCGCCGAATGCGCTGCCGGTGAATGTGGGCTGGAAAGTGAACTGTCCGAAATCATCAGAAGGAAGAAAGAGCTCGACATCGAAGTAGCGTACCCGGCGCAGGTCGATGCCGGCCTTCAGCGTGTGCTTTCCCATGGTGTAGGTCACGTTGTCAGTAAATTGCAGGGTCTTTGACTGGGTCACTCCGGTCTTGTCGCGGCCGATGGGAGTGAAGCCGGTGCCTGCGCTGAAGTTGAATGTAGGGAAGGCGTGGGTGAAGGGATGCTGGCTGATGTCGACTCCGGTGAGGTGAAGCTGACTGAGGGCGTCAGCGCCTTCGATGGGGAAGCCAACACTGGTGATGGCATTGGTGAAACCGAAGCGGAATTCATTCAGCAGCTTCGGCGTGATGCTGTAGGTGTAGGAGACGAGAAGACTGCGGTTGTGAACGCTGTCCACGTCATTCGGCAGGAGAGGATTGGCGGCATCTTGCGTGATGTTCTTTCTGCTGAAGCGGGCGTAGGCTGACTGCTTCGATGTGATGGTCTGGTCGATGCGAAGGTCGGCTCCATCGGTGCGCGCGGGCGTGGATTGAAAGTTCTCGTAGTTGTAGTTTGATTGTCCGGATACATTCGGCAGCGGATAGTAGGCGAGCAGCGCTGTGGCTGTGGGGTTGATGCTGCTCTGCGGAATGACCGGGCCGCCGAGCGCGGTGAGGTCGCCGTTGCGCTCTGCCTGCGTAGGAACGAGAAACTGCTGGGCCACAGCGGTGGTGCGGCGGTTGCCTTCGTAATCGGCGAAGAAGAAAGTCTTGTCCTTGCCGTTGTAGAGATGTGGGATGCTCAGAGGACCGCCGAGCGATCCGCCGAATGTGTTGAACTTTTTCGGCGCCTTGCCGTTGAAGCCGTAGGGGCTGGCATCGAGAGCGTCGTTCTGAAGATATTCAAAGACGCTGCCGTGGTACTGGTTGGTGCCGCTCTTCGTTGTAAATGTAACGTCGCCCACCTGGGAGAACTCAGCGCTGTTGTTGAATGCCGTGACGCGAACGGCAGAGATGCCTTCCTGCGATGGATAGGCGTCCTGCAGCGCGCCGTTCTGGCGGACGTTTGCAGTGGAGATGCCGTCGACGGAAAAATTCACCATCGATGAGCTGGCGCCGCTTAAGGCGATGTTGCCCGAGCTGTCCTGCTGCACGTTGGCGGAGAGGGACAGAGCTGCGAGCGGGCTGGTTGTGGTGGCGCGGTTGTTGAGCGGAAGCTGCGTGATGAGCTGATTGTCTTTCGAATCGCTGATGGTGCCGTTCTCTGTGTTGATCTGGTCGGGCGCTGCACTTACTTGGATAACAGTCGCCTGCGCTGCGACGGCAAGCGTGACGGGAATGCGGAGATCCTGGCGTGCTTCGAGCGTGGCAGAGTTGACGACTGAGTCGGCAAAGCCGTCGTGGCTCACGGTGATTTTGTAGTGGCCTGCTTTCAGGTTTTCTGCAGTGAACTCGCCGGAATCGCTGGTCGTGACCTGTCGCTCATAGTTTTCATCGAGCGAGTGCACGGTTACGGTAGCGCCGGGTATGACTGCGCCTGAATCATCTTGCACCGTGCCGCGTATGCTGCCGAAGGTTGACTGCGCGTGGAGATGGAATGCGGATACAAACAGCAGGATGAGGAGAAGGAATGAGAATGATGGCCTCGAGATGAAGACAGATTTTATTGTTTTGATATGGACTGCATGGGCGGTCATGATGCTCTCCAGTTGGGCGTGCGGATGACGCCGCCGTTCCTAGAGAACAATGAATTTCATAAGCCACGTGTAACGCTTTTATAAGGCCCGCGTAAATGCGGAGTATTCCTTATGCTTCTTTTACAGCTTTTGAATTTTGCAGTGAAATGTTTTATGCGGATGATTATGTACGTTTATCGCGGCTCATCGTTTCTTTGCCACAGTGCGTCGCCGTCGGGAAACACATGCACGCATGTGTATGCGGTGTGCATGTAATTCCTGAAGGGGGAGAGAGAGTCGTTGCAGAGAAGGCCGGGACTGCATCGCGCATCCAGCCATGGTGTCCAGAGGACATATCTTACTTCTTTTGATTTGATCTGCTGAATAGCGGATTCGATGTCTTTGGCGCGAGGAGTATAGAGAGGCTCTACGGTGGGAATGTAGAGCGGATTCTGCAACTGGAGAGGAATGTATACGCCGGGCCAGCCTGCCTGGAGGAATAGATCTCCGGGCTGGGTGAGCTGGGCAATCGAATGCAGCTTCTCATAATTCTGGGAATTGGTGGCGAGGCGTCCAGCCGGAAACCCAGCCACGACGGAGTGGGAAGCATGAGCCGCGATGATCTGCCGCGCAGCAAAACCAAGTGTGAGAATCCAGACCAGAGGGATGGCGTAGCGTTTGAACTGGTGGTTTTCGGCGAGCATCCATACGAACAGAATGATGCCGGGAAGAGACACAGCATAAAGGCGAAGCCAGTTGAGCGCGACGGCCACTTCGGCAAGCAGGAGAAATCCGACGAGAGCAAGCAGCGCGACACGTTCCCAGGGAAAAGACGGGTTCTTTCGCTGCGACCAGCATCGCCAGAGCGCCAGGCAGCAGGTGACCGGCAGAAGGGCATAGACGAAGAGATAGGGAGCAAGTTTCGGCGAGGTCTTCGATGTCAGAGCGACAGGAAGACCCAGCGACCATCCATAGGGAGAACGAGCGGGATACTTCAAAACATAGGTCACCTGGCAGTACCACAGCTGTTTCACTCCTACTGTGGCTATGAAATAAGCGTGGAGCAGCAGGAAGACAAAACCAAATCCCAGGAACAACGAGGCGAGGCTTTTGACGATCTCTGCCGGATGATTTTTCCAAAGCAGGAAGAGAGTAAATGCCAGAAGCGCGGCCGCTCCATGAGCCTGATTGAAGAAGGCGGCCAGAGCCAGAAGTGATCCGGCTGCGGCCAGCCTTACAGAGCTTGTGCCTCCCATCACTACATTCACTGCACCGGCAATTGCAAGGACGGCAAACCAATGGTTGGTCCCGTTGAGGGCGGCGCCATAAACAAGAACCAGAAACAGGGCTGTCGCGAGGCAGGCCAGGCGGTCTTTCATGAATCTGCTCGATAGAGAAAAGCAGAGCCACGCAAAAGCAACGCCGAGGGTAAGGACGATTGTGTTCGTCACCCATATGCGTTGACTGAAGAGCTTAAAGAAGGCGGCATAGAGAAGATCTGTACCAGGTGGTGTAAAGCTGAAGAAATCCCGGTAAATGTGCTCGCCGCTGATGAGGTGCTGGGCGCCCATCCAGAAGTACAGCTGATCCCCGCCCAGCAAAAACGCGATATCGTGCAAGGTAAAAAGATTGAGATAGAGGTATGCTGCAGCTCCGCACAGCGTGGCGATCAGGAGCCAGTTGGGGCGGCGTGTGGTTCGGGACTGTATCTCTGTCGCCAAATTTGCGGGCGTTGTAATCATGCGTGAAGGCCGTAAAGTATGCCGCGTGATTTTGAGCATACATTCCGTTCCACGACTACGATGGGTGCATCGGTGCTGTGCCGCATGAAGATTTTCATGTGGCAAACAAGGCAGGGATGACGTCTTTCCCTCAAGGTGCCGGCATCAAGCTTTAAATGGCTAAGGTGTAGTGAATACCTGTCAGTTCTTCTGATATATCCCAAGTTTCTTCTGCAAGTTCGTATTGGCCGCTCTGCCACCAAAACAAAGAAATGCTGTCGCACGTGGTTAGAGATAAGGTTCAGGGATTCCCGGTGATCCCGAGACGGATTGCAGTTTCTACCGGTGAGTAATTGCCGTCTTTGCGTTCGAGCTCGAAAGGGACACGCGGGTAGAGCGGCGGCTGCGCCATGAAACGCGGTGTTGTGCCGCGATGCGCCTGAGCGGCGTGAACCAGGAAGGGATGGCAGAGATACACGGTTCCCGCTGTTCCGGTTGCCAGGACCTCTTGCATTCCTCGTGTTTCGGGCTCCGCGAGGCGGGACAGTTCCATCATCGACATTCCGGCTTCTCCTGCAGGGGCGAGCAGACGAGCTACGCTTAAATGGGAACCAACGCGAATGCGCGTGGGTGCGTCAACTTCCGTGACATCAGAGAAGAGGAAGAGCATCAGCAGCGCGCGCCACTTTGATCTGATGTTGATGCACCAGTGGAGGTGGGAGTCAGAAGTTTCGGGTGGTGGGAAGCTTGCGTCAATGTGCCAGCCGGTGTCGCCCGGGTCGTCGGGATGGGGAAAGCGGATAGGGAATCCGCCCAGGCTCCCTCGTGGAACCCAGCGTCCTTCTCCCACGAATTCATCAAACGCGGCGTGTAGAACGAGTGTGTTTGCTGCCTGGCGAAATGGCTCCTGTGCGCAATCGCCAATGCGCACGACGGGACGTGTCCATGTTGTGGGGTCGTTGGGGTTGCAGCCGGTTTCGCGCCACAGGATGGCGCGCGCTTCCGCGGCCGTCTCGGCGGGGAAGGCATTTTCAAGCTTCACAAAGCCGTTGCGAACAAACTCTTCCACGCTTGTTGCATGCATACACGAATCTCCTCTTTTGTTTTTCTGGACCGGGCCACGGGCGTGGCCTCACAGAAAGACGGAGGAGATGCGGGTCATCATGATTTGCTCATGCTATCAAGGGTCTTGCGTACAGCTTTCATTATTTTTTGATGTTATTGGTTCGGCATCGGAGCGTTGAGCATGCCTGCCGTCAGGGCGCCGATGGCGGTTTTCATTATGCGCTGACCTTTCCCCGCCTCTGTTCGCTTGCCTCAATCATCCCGCTCAGGTCTGCGGCTGGGCGAATTTCCCAGGGGCCATACTGGACTCCCGGGTGGCGGGAGATCAGCTTGACGGCGTGATCGAGATCGCGCGCCTCGAGCACAAGGATTCCGCCGATCTGCTCCTTTGCTTCGGAGTAGGGGCCGTCGGTCACAGAGACCGCGCCTTTCGTCCAGCGCAGCGTCTTGGCCGTGGCAGCCGGTTGAAGAGCTTCGCCGGCAGCGAAATGTTCGTTCTTCCGCAACTCGTCGTCGTAAGTGAAGCACTTGTCAAGCATGGCGTGCTGCTGGCTCTCCTGCATGTTCTCGAACTTGCCAGGCTCGATGTATCCCAAACAAACGAATTTCATGGATTTCCTCCTTGATTTGAGGCGGCAGATGATTTGCCGTCTCATTACATCGTCGATTGGGAGGCGAGGGAATCGACAGATATTTCTAGATTTTTTGGGGGAGCATTTGACGCTTACCGGATACCGATGACGGAGAGCATGCGCCCGGTGTAGCCGTGCTCGGCACGGTGGGAGAAGTAACGGTCGGTGCTGCAGCTGGTGCAGTCACCCTGAAGGAAGATGTTTTCTGGGCGCAGTCCGGCATCGAGCAGCTGGCGGCGGTTGGCTTCGACGAGATCGAGATGGAGGCTAGGCCCGAGGTTCGAATGGCCGGGTGCTCGCGCGGTGAGGAAGAGCAGCGGATATTTTTCCTTGACAGGGTCGGAGTCGAAGACCTCGCGGAAGAGCTCGGGCGCGTAGGTGAATTGCGACTCGAATTGATCTCGCACCTCTTCGCCTGTGGCGTAGCAACACTGGCGGATGCCTGGGCCGATGGCGGCAGAGAGGTCGTCCGGGTGGCTGCCGAACTCGAGGCGCATGCGACCGGCGCCGTTTTCGACGATGCGCTTCAGGGTGCCGCGCCATCCGGCATGGAAGGCAGCAACGGCGCGCTGTTTGCGGTCGGCGATGAGCACGGGAATACAGTCGGCGGTCTGGATGCCGAGCAGGACGCCGGGTTCAGCGGTCATCAGGCCGTCGCCTTCGAGGTTGGCCTGTTCGTGTGTATCGGATTTGTAGATGGTGTGGATGATGGAGGAGTGGACCTGCTTGAGCGTCACCAATTCGGGGGTTCGTGCAGCATTTTTTGCAACGGCTTGAATGAGCAGCCTGCGATTTTCAAGCACTGTGGCTCTGTCATCCGATGCGGTGAAGCCGAGGTTCAGCTCGCCGGTCTTCTGCCCGGGGCTGTAGACCTTTGTGTTTCCGCCAAGGCGCGTGCTGAAGCCGTGGAGTAGCCATGGGGTTCCTGTCCACAGGGGGGATTGGGCGACTTCGAGCGTCTGCGCGGGAGAGACGGGCATCCAGCTTCATTCTAGATCAGGTGTTACTGAGGGTCAGGGAGAAACTGCAGGTCCCTCCGCTCCACCACCTCAACATGCGAACAGCACGCATGTTGGGATCCCGGTTCCGGTCGGGATGACAATTTCATTTATTTTGGAGTCTGGCCAAAATCGAAGTTTCTCCTGAAAAGCAATGGGCCCGCCTTCCGGCGGGCCCGCTTCAGAGGCATTTATAGAGGGGGAAGCCATGGGTAGTTGTGACTGAGGGTCCGCGTAAGCGGACAATTCAAGAGTGAATTTCAAGTACAGGTGAGATTGCTAGTACATGAAGTTGCCTCTAATCGTTGCTTATTATGAATGCGAGTCGAGCGCCAAAGTTGCCCAGGTTTTCTTAGAAATGCCTAATTTTCTGTGCATATCTTTTCACGGGTGTTTTAAACAATCCTTAAGGGTGGCCTTTCGCACCGGTTCAAAAAGACGCCGCAGCTCTGAGGCTGCGGCGTCTGTGAACGCAGGGTTTGCGTTAAACCAGGGCTTCGGCCTTCAGGTCCACCTTATCGAACCAGGAGTGAGCGGCTTTGAGGGCATGATTGACGTTTTCGATGTTCTTCACGCCTTCCGTGTTGAGCCATTCTTCAAAGGCCTTGGCGCCCTGCCTGGCGTAGACGGGGATGCCGTCTTTCCAGGTGGCGCGTCCGCAGAGAACGCCGTTGAAGCTGGTTCCGCTTTCGGCGGCGAGTTCGAGAGTCTCGATGAAGACAGGGTTGGAAACGCCGGCCGAGAGATAGATGAAGGGCTTGTGCGTGGAGGAGGCGGCCAGGCGGAAGTGCTCAAGCGCTTCGGCACGGGTGTAGGCCTGCTCGCCCTTGAAGGCTTTGGTGCCGGCGACAAATTCCATCTGAATGGGCACTTCGACCTTCAGCACATCGACGCCGTAGCGCTCCTTGCCGAACTCTTCCATCGATCCGGTGACGACCTCGGGCTTGCGCTTGGCATAGGCCAAGCTCTTTTCATCTTCGCCGTGGACATCATATCCAACTGTTTCGAGGAAAAAGGGGATGTCGTGCGCGCGGCACTCGTCGCCGATGCGCTCAACCCATGCGTGCTTGAGGTCATTGATAGCCGACTTCTCAAAGGGCGTGTAGTAGAGCAGGATCTTGATGCAGTCCGCGCCTGCTTCCTTCAGGCGGCGCACTGACCAGAGGTCCAGCAGATCGGGCAGGCGGCCAGGGGTGGCAGCGTCGTAGCCGGTCTTCTCATAGGCGAGCAGAAGGCCTTTGCCGTTGCGCTTCTTCGAAGCGGGCAGGCCGTACTCGGGATCGAGAAGGATGGCGGAAGCGTGCTTGGTGAGCACTTCGGTGACCAGGCTCTTGAATTCCTCAAGCGCCGAGGGAGGAAGATCGGATACGCCCTTCTCTTTTGCCAGCGATTTTTTCAACGAACCGCGCTGGTCCATAGCGGCTGCGGCGATGACGCCGCGCTCGTCC
The DNA here is from genome assembly GCF_059115305.1 of Acidobacterium sp. FHG110202_01. Lineage (NCBI taxonomy): Bacteria > Pseudomonadati > Acidobacteriota > Terriglobia > Terriglobales > Acidobacteriaceae > Acidobacterium > Acidobacterium sp. FHG110202_01. The sequence goes on along the minus strand of NZ_JBZYWJ010000004.1, from coordinate 580,137 downwards.
GAGACTGCCTTAAGTCCGGCCAGTTTTCCGGGAGTCAATTTGGTGGACATCGTCATTTCTCCTGCTCTGTTCTTTGGTGTCGGGACTTTAAGAAAACAAATTGCACCGATCATTCTAGAGCAAAACCAGAGTTCCTGTGTCCTTTCGGGGGAACTTGAGGGCCGTGACTCCAGGATGCATCAACTCTGGTTTTTGCTGTAACCGAGTGCGGGGAGGCCGGCATAGGGACTGCCGGATTCACTCTAGCGATTGGTGGAAGAAACAGAGAGATCGGATGCGGTCTCAGCCTGCGGCTGGTCTTCAGGGGAGGAAGCAGATGCAGCAGCTCCGTGGATGACGGGATCATAAAAGCGAAGGTGGCAGGAGGGGCAGATTTCGAGCTCCCATCGCACCCATTCTTTGCAATAGGGGCATTGCCTGTCGATGTAAGGACCGTGCACGTTGGCTGAATGGCGCTGGCGGCGGCCAAGGACAACAAACAGGCCGAGCAGGAGAAGCAGACCGAGGGCGGCGAGAAAGGTCAGAGCAGTCATCAAGGTCTCACACGTCGCGGAGCAATTCGGCAATCGTCATATGAAAGCCGAGGGCAATAACTTCGAGCATGCCAAGAGAGACGGACTTCCGTCCGCGCTCGATTTCGCTCAGATAGCTGCGGTTGATGCCGAGGATGATGGCCATCTGGAGCTGGGTCCAGCGGCGTTCGCGCCTGAGTGTGCGCACTTTGCCTCCGAAGCGGGCATTGACGTCGCGAACCGGAAGACTGAAGGGAAACGGAGTGGATTTTGCAGATGGAGCGGGTTCCGGGCCAGGCCGTAAAGCGACCATGACATCTGCCGGGCCCGTCTCCTCCACTTCTGGTCTGTCCCTGTACGACATCCCCGTTGATTCCCTCGATCCCTCTTGTCACTCTGCCGATACCTTTCTTGCTTATCGTCAGGTTTTGTTGTGCCTTGAGTTGTTTTGTGACTAAGAAGGCCGAGGGCGGGCATGCGTTGGGGGGATGATGTCCTTCCTGATGCTACCTTCTTCGTGTCCTGCGCACCCCGCAGGAGATGTTCGAATCATATCGTTTGAGTGAATCCGCCGGCTGGCCAGAATACAGGCACTGAGAAAGCCGAGAGAACCACCAAGACAGAACCCTGCAATTGCAGCAACAAAAATATACATAAACCTGCGCTTCGATGCTGTTGGAGCATTGGAGCTGAACACCATTTTTTTTAATCGGTGGACTGTGGAACTAATGTAACCAAATTGTACGAAGCAGATGGTCGACTATAGGCGGAATGTTGATTATAGGCGGAAAAGTATTTCGTGAATTCAGGAAATCTTGGTGCAACTAGCCTGACTTATGTAAAAGAGTAGTTCTTAAAATTCATAACTAAAAAGATTTTATAAGTGATCTACTTCTTCATAGAAGAACGCTGGTTTATACCGAAGTAATTTTAAGAGGCGATCTAAATCTCCTGATAGTTGTCTGACTATAAAAACTACAGATGTAAGTTACAGGGTCTTTTTTGATGTCTTTGCACTATGCCGAGGTTCACCATGATGCGTGTGTGCGCTGATAGAAATACGGCTCTGTTTGTCTCATTTTCTTTTCGCGAGAAACACGGAGAAAAACAGAATGGCCTATATCTTTCCTGCAAAGAGTCGTAAAGCAGAGGTTCTTCCATCGATCCACAGTGTGATGCAGCCTGCCCGGGACCGGGGCAATGAATGCCGCCGGGCAGCAGCGGAGCATGCCGGCGAGGCCTTCTGCTTCTGGCTGGCGAATTCCCTGGGGCTGCCTGTAGATACGTGGCAGCTGTGGGCATCTTTTGATAGCGAAAGCGGTCTGTGGTTTGAAGAGAGCAGAGGTTACATTGCGCCGGTGGTGCGGATCTGTCACGCATCCTGGCTTGCTCCCGGCAGCGACAGCAGCGAGACCTACGAGATCATTCCGTCGAAGTGGCAATCGAGGGTCGGGAACCGGAGCGACTTTGCCGGGATGGCGATGTTTGACGCGTGGGCTGGCGCGCGGCAATCCCGCCGTGCAATCTACGTCGGTCAGCCGGATGGAACGCTGCGCGCTCTGTTTCTTTCTCATGGAAAGATGTTCAACATCCAGGGCGATGACGGGACGATTCACTATGAGCCGTGGATCGACGTGAGGAAGCTCGTTCGCGCGCACCGGCATGCGCTTTCCGAATGGACGGAAGCCTCCATTGCAAGCTGGGCCGGCAAACTGCGCAGCCTCGATGCACAGCTCTTTGAAGCGGCATTCGATTATGCCTATGCAGACTGGCAGCCTGATGAATGGGAAGATAGCGTGCGCGCATATATTGCACGGCGGCACGCTGATATCGATGCGATTGCCGAAGCTATGATCATAGAACTTGAAGCGATGAGCCTTCGGATTTGAACGGCCCACTATGAAACATGGCGGCAATCGTCCCGTAATTTGCCGGAGAAGAAACTGCTGGCCCGACGGTATACTCTTCGCATGTCGGGGATGCAATGCCGGTTTGTGCTGCTCAAGTACGCTTCTGCCATGCGATCGGAGGCGGCAGATCCCTGTCTGGTGGTGGCGCATATCTATCCGCAGAACCGCGAAGAGCATGGTGTGCTGCATATTTCGCGACCTGACACCTGGACCGAAGCTATCTCGGAAGTACACCGGGACTATATCTCCCAGCTGATCGAAGACTGGGAGCAGACTGCACCTTCGGATATTCCCGAGTTATTCGAGCAACTGGGCAGACTATCGATCGGCCCACTGCGCACGGCAGGAGGAGGCGAGTGCCTTCCTGAGCAGGTGGAGAAGATTGCAGTTAAATTTTTTCAGGGAAGCAGCGGTTAGGGAGATAGGGAAGTAGGGAACTAGGGAGTTAGTAGAAGCATAAAACTATGCAGCGTCGATTCACGTTCTATTTCCCTATCTCCCTACTTCCCTAGTAGCTTCCTCTGCTCTTCCAGCAGCTGCCGAATGCCTCGTTCGGCGTAGTCCATCATCTCGAGCATGCGGGTGCGCGCGAAGGGTGTGCGCTCTGCAGTTGCCTGGACTTCGACCAGGCCGCCGTCTTCGGTCATAACGACATTCATGTCGACTTCAGCCTGTGAGTCTTCTTCATAAGCGAGATCGAGAAGGACTGTATTCTCGACGATGCCGACGCTGGTGGCGGAGACCAGCTGCGTGAGCGGCGACTTCTTGAGCGCTCCGGTTGCGACCATGCGGTTGAGGGCGAGGGCAAGCGCGGCGCAGGCCCCGGTGATGGCTGCGGTGCGCGTTCCGCCGTCAGCCTGGAGCACATCGCAGTCGAGGACGACGGTGCGCTCGCCCAGGGCCTGCATGTCGACGACGGCGCGGAGCGAGCGTCCGATGAGGCGCTGGATCTCGTGGGTGCGGCCGCCGACCTTGCCGCGTTCGGATTCGCGCGGCGTGCGGGTGAGGGTGGCGCGGGGCAGCATGCCGTATTCGGCGGTGACCCAGCCGCGTCCGCTGTTGCGCAGCCATGCGGGCACGCCCTGTTCGATGGTGGCGTTGCAGAGCACGCGCGTGTTGCCGAGCTCGATCAGGACAGAGCCCTCGGCGACGGCGACGTAATCCGGCGTGAGGCGCACGGGGCGCAGGGCGTCGGGGGCGCGATCGGAGGAGCGGAAGAAGGTCTTTACTGAATCTGGCATCGCTTCATTGTAAGCAATCGTGGTGGTTCAAATTGGGAATCCGGTATTTCGGTCCCAATTTGAGATTCTTGAAGTTTCGTGATGAAAACAAAGAGACTTCCGGGGTGATTCCCGGTTTTGTATCCCAATTCGGGAATGTCGGGAAATCGGGGGCTGATCGCAGGCATTCTCTCAAGTCAAGTCTGAGCAATCACTTAGAGGTGTGTTCCCACTCTGGCATGCGACGTGTATGTAGAGATGGGCAGAAAGAGGAATCCTGATGCCTGCACTCGTGAGAGCCACTCAGCCAGCGCCACCGGCGCGAAAGGCTGGAGGAAAGATCAGAGGGGAAACGCCGGAAGCGCTCAAGCATGATCTGCGCAATCTGATCGCTACCCTGGAGCTTTACTGCGATCTGCTTGCCGAGCCGGGAGTGCTTCGAGCGGGGCAGGAGCATTTCGCTGCCGACCTGAAGATGGTCGTTGGGACGAGCTCAAAATTGCTGCAGCGCTGTGCGGACGGGCCCGTGCAGAACACTGATCTCTCTGAAGAGCCGTATGTCTCCGATCCTGCTGCAGCGGTCCGTGAGCTCTACAGGCCGTTGAGTACGCTGGCGGGCCCGGCAATCGAGTTTGAAGTGGAGTGCCTGCCGTGCCCGGGGATGGTCCGTATTTCTCAGGAAGACCTGACCCGTATCCTCATCAACCTTACGCGCAACGCCGCCGAAGCCATGCCGCAGGGCGGGCGCATCCGCGTCACGCTGCAGCAGGGTGGAGGCGGCAGTTTTCTCGATGAGCGCAAAGCGGCGATACACACGCCCCGCACTGCGCTGCTCTCGGTGCAGGATTCCGGACCCGGCATTCCGGCGGAGATCGTTGACTGCATCTTTGAGGAAGGCTTCAGCACCAAAGAACGCAAAGCGCGACGACGGGGACTGGGATTGAGCACGGTCCGGCGTCTTGTGGAGAATGCCGGAGGCTCGGTGCGCGCCTTCTCCGCTCCCGGACGCGGAGCGCGCTTTGAGGTGGAGTTACTTCTGATACCTGCGGCACCGGTAAACGGAGTGTTTTCTGCTGATTTTCCCGAAAGGACAACCTTAGAATGCTAACCACTGCAACTTCTATGACGACATCTACCTTGCTGCCTTCGATGACCACTTCTGCTTTGTTGCCTTCTATGACGACTTCTACCCTGCTGCCAACAGGAGAGCATCGTGTCCGGATGAGTGTTCTCATCGTGGACGAAGACGCGGCGGTGCGCGACGCCTGTTCGGAGATTGCGTCGAAACAGGGTTTCCTCCCCCAGAATGTTCCGAATCTCGATGCTGCGCGCGAGCTGTTGCGCGGCAACAGCATCGACATTGTGCTGCTCGATCTGAAAGCCCCGGGCGCGGCCGGGCTGGAGCTGCTGGACGAGCTCAGGACGCTGCATCCGGACACAGCTGTGATTGTGATGACTGCTTTTGCTACGGTTACCTCGGCGGTGGAAGCGATGCGCACGGGCGCGGCCGATTATCTCACCAAGCCCTTTGCTCTCGATGAGCTTACGGCTGTGCTCGAACGCGCCTCGGAACGGAGGACGCTCGATCTCTCAAGCCGCCGCCTGCGTGAGAAGCTGCGCACCCAGCAGGGACTGGGCAACATCATCGGGCGCAGCGGAGAGATGGAAAAGATCTACCGCATTCTCTCGAAGGTTGCCTTCACCAATCATCCGGTTCTGATTCTGGGCGAGAGCGGGACGGGCAAGGAGATGATTGCGCGAGCGATCCACCTGAACGGACCGAACGCCGCCAAGCCCTTTGTTCCGGTCGACTGCAGCTCACTGGTGCCGACGCTGATTGAAAGCGAGCTCTTCGGCTATGTGAAGGGCGCATTCACCGGCGCCAACCGCTCGAAGGACGGCCTGCTGGTTTCAGCCGAAGGCGGCACGGTGTTTCTTGATGAGATCGGTGAAATGCCGCTTGACCTGCAGGCCAAGCTGTTGCGTGCTTTGCAGGAGAAGGAAGTCCGGCCGGTAGGAGCGACGCACCGCGTGCCTATCAATGTGCGCATTCTGGCTGCCACCAACCGCAACCTCGCGGAGATGGTCGAGCAGGGGCGTTTCCGCAAAGACCTTTATTACCGGCTGAATGTCGTCAACCTGCGACTGCCTTCGCTGCGGCAGCGCCGCGATGACATTCCGCTGCTCATCGCTCATTTTCTCGAGCGCAAGAACCGCGATTATGGCAAGACCTTCCGCGTGAGCGACGAGATGCTGCGCGTGCTGATGGATTACGACTGGCCGGGCAATGTGCGCGAGCTGGAGCATGTCATCGACCGCGCCTGCGCCTACTGTTCGGGCCATGTGCTGCAGCTGGGCGACGCTTCGTCGCCAATTGTTGCCTACTATTCGAGCACGCGCCCCAGGTTCACCCCTCCCCCATCTGCAAAGACGGATGCGGCTCTGACCGTGTTGGAGGTGACTCCGCTGGCCGAGCTGGAAAAGCGGGCCATTCTCGATGCGCTGGAAGCGCTGCGCGGCGACAAGCTGGCGGCGGCGCGGCTCCTCGGGATTGGGAAGACCACGCTCTATCGCAAGCTCAAGGAGTATGGGCTGGGCCAGGCCTGATTTTGCTTTGATTCGATTCAGCTGCTGTTTCTCACTTGAAAGGACACACCGATGCAGAGCATGTTGATGATTACTTCGATTCAGGGCGCGGAAAACTGCGCCTCTGTTCTCGCGAAACAGCTCGATCTCGCCGTTGAGGTTGTTTCAAGCCGCAAGGATGGGCTCGCGCGGCTGCGCCGGCAGGAATACGCCATTGTCGTGGTCGATGATGTGCTGGCCGAGGCCGATCCGGAGGCGACGGAGCTTCTGTGGAAGCATGCGGGGCTGGCGGTTCCGCTGCAGTTCAACTTCGCCATCTCAGGAACGGCGCGGCTGGTGCGCGAGGTCCGCTCGGTACTCTATCGCCGTGAACAGGAGCAGCTTCTTGCCATGCGCGCTGCAGCCGTGGCTGTGGAAAGCGAGCTGCGTGACACGGTTACCGGGTTGATTCTGCATTCCCAGCTTGCGCTCGAAGAGCCCTCGCTTACGCCGCAGCTTTCGGCGCGCCTGAAAACTGTGGCCCATCTTGCCGATGTGCTCAGGGTGAGGCTGGGGAGCGAGGCACAGGCCGCAGTCTGAGCTCTTACTCTTTTATTATCTAAGGGAATTTTCGTTATAGTTCTTTGCCAATTAGTGCATGAACGGTAAGTTTTTTAGACCTATGCGATATTCATGCTTCATACACATTTATTGATCTCCGACGTTTATGGTCAATGCAGGGGGTGGTCCCAGCGATACTGGGCCGCGATATGCGTTCGAAGAAATATTCTTAGAGTACGGAATGCGGGCTCTATCAAATGCATGCGCGGCTATTTGAACGGATCGCTCTTCAGGGTTAGGAATTTCAAACTCTAATCCCGAAGATATTTCAGCATTCGTCATTCCGATATTGCCTCCATCAATTTCCCATCCCTCAAATAGTTTCCGCAGCTCATTTGCGAAATCAATGGTATCGCCTGATTTACCGATAACATTTATTCGAACTCTTAACCCAACTCCAGCGGTGAGTTCACGTCGAAGCACGGTCATCTGAAGGTCGGTTAATATGCGAGGCGCGATGGGTGATGGGATTAGCGGCACAGATGGTTTGGTCCCAGAGTGATGTTTTGCATCGTTTAATTGCTTTTTTAGATCTACAATCTCGTCATCACAACTCTTTAGGCCAACCAGGTGGGATTCTTTTTTCCTGAGTTGTTGATTCTGAGTAACAAAGTCAACATGATCCTTGTAGATCGTTCTCACTACAAAAAAACCATATAGCACGCACCACAATATGACCGTTCCTATCACCGTAGGAATAAAAGAATCTCTAAGGTTTTGGCTGAAATGGGACTTAGTCACACTCCAACTCCAGCCGTCTTTTCTGAGCTTAAAAATAAGATTGAGGACGAGGACGAAGAAAAAACCAACAATCCCCACGATGATTGCCAGCGTGGTTGTCCCCAGCGCCGAAACCAGAGCCAGCCAAGATTGCCACAAAAGATTCTTACAATGAAACCACATGCCGGCAGGTTAGACCGCGCCTACATGTGCGCCAAGTATATTTATTACCTGCAATTGGCTGGTTTGCCTGCGTATACGCTGCTCTCTTTTCTTGACACACTGAATTTACGGAAATCTGGCATGCGCTCTCCTGTTCCAAAGTTTCCGGCATCTGTTAGAACAGAGGATGCTTGTTTCGTGGGGCTCTGCTGGTTCCATGTGGAGATTTGTGCGCCCTTTAAGCAGAACGCTTGATGCATATGGGAAGTAGAACGCGATAGAAAGCGTTCGGAAGTGTTTGGGGGAGTTTTTTCCGTGATGGAATTTCATATTTCCCGGGCGATCCGGGAAAAGCTGGATATCGACGAGCTGCTCTTCAGCTACACCGGCAACGTGGTATTCGGTGATGTAGCTGCCAGCCGCAGGCTTGCGCGCCAGCTCAATGCGGCGCATGGCGCGGATGCCGATCCTGCGAAGACCGTGAATGCCGGGGCCCTGTTTGCGATGGGGATGATTGATGAGCTCAATCATGCTCTGGTTTCGAGCTATCGCAAGGCCGTCGATCCTGCCGTATTTTCTGAGGCTATCCGGTGGTTTGCTGCGCGGATCGGGCCTGACGTGGAGCGGCTGCTCGTCGCTTTCGTCCAGCAGTTTCCCAATGTGGCGGTGTATCGCGGACAGGTCACGGCCGAGGAATGGCTGAAAGGCACGACGCAGGGGATTCCGAACCGCGAGGCCGCGCTCGAAGAGCTGATGCTGCTGTGGCTCGCGAACATGAATCCGGCATTTGCGCCTTTTCGCGAGCTGTTTGAAGATACGGCACTCGAGCAGCAGACGGTCTATCGCGGCGTAACTGCGTCGCTGCCGGACTATCTCACGACGCGCCCGCCGGTTGCGCCTGAAGTTGGGAGCCTGTTTGAGGCGCTGCGCGCGCCGATGCTGGCTTCGCCGGATTCGCTGACCGGGCAGCTGGACTTCATTCGCGATCGCTGGTCGAAGTACCTGGGGCAGGACCTGCGGCGCATATTGCTGGCGATTGATGTGCTGCGCGAAGAAGACCTGGCGATCTGGCTGCGTTTTCATCCGCCCGGGCCGGACTGGCACCGGCATGGTCCGCCGGGGCGGGGGACCGAAGGCTTCGTCGGCGATGAGTATGTCGGCTTCGACCAGCAATTCGGACAGAAAAGGTATGCCCATGACTATCAGGCGCCGCTGCACGAATACGAGGCCTTCAGCGCCGACCAGGCGTGGATGCCGAATGTGGTGCTCATTGCGAAGAGCACGTATGTGTGGCTGGAGCAGCTGTCGAAGAAATATGGACGGCATATTCATCGGCTGGACCATATTCCTGAAGAAGAGCTGAGGCTGCTTGCCGACCGGGGAATCACCGGGCTGTGGCTGATCGGGCTGTGGGAGAGAAGCATCGCATCGCGGACGATCAAGCGGCTGCGCGGGCATAGCGATGCGGTGGCGTCGGCTTATTCGCTCAAGGAGTATCAGATTGCCGAAGACCTTGGCGGAACGGGGGCGTACGAAGTTCTGCGCGGGCGGGCGTCGGCGCATGGCATCCGGCTGGCGAGCGATATGGTGCCGAACCACATGGGCATTGACTCGAACTGGGTCATCGAGCATCCCGACTGGTTTCTCTATCGCTGGGAGAGCCCGTTTCCTGCCTACAGCTTTGAAGGGCCTGATCTTTCGACGGACAGCCGCGTCGAGATCAAGATTGAAGACCACTACTACGATCAGACCGATGCCGCGGTTGCGTTTCGCCTGCGCCATCATCGCGAAGGAACGACGCGTTATGTCTACCACGGCAATGACGGAACGTCGTTCGCGTGGAATGATACGGCGCAGCTCGATTATTCGAAGCATGAAGTGCGCGAGCACGTGATCCAGACGATTCTGCATGTGGCGCGGCAGTTTCCCATCATCCGATTCGACGCGGCAATGGTGCTGGCCAAGCGGCATATTCAGAGGCTCTGGTTCCCGCTGCCGGGCGCGGGCGGATCGATTCCGTCGCGCGCAGAGAATGCGATGTCGCAGGAAGAGTTCGATGCGCTGATCCCGCATGAATTCTGGCGCGAGGTGGTGGATCGCGTGGCGGCGGAGGTTCCGGGAACGCTGCTGCTGGCCGAGGCGTTCTGGCTGCTGGAAGGATATTTTGTCCGCACGCTGGGCATGCACCGCGTCTACAACAGCGCCTTCATGAACATGCTGCGCGATGAGGAGAATGCGAAGTACCGGTCGTACCTGAAGAAGACGATCGAGTTCGATCCGGACATCATGAAGCGCTATGTGAACTTCATGAGCAATCCGGACGAGCGCACAGCGATCGACCAGTTCGGCACTGGCGACAAGTATTTTGGCGTGTGCACATTGCTGGCGACTTTGCCGGGGCTGCCCATGTTCGGACATGGGCAGATCGAAGGCTTTACGGAGCGCTACGGCATGGAGTTCAAGCGCGCGCGCATGGATGAGCATCCGGATGAAGGACTGGTGGCGCGTCATCAGCATGACATTGCTCCGCTGCTCAAAAAGCGCTGGCTCTTTGCCGAGAGCTATAACTTCGTGCTCTACGACTTCTGGACGGATTACGGGACGGTGGATGAAAATGTCTTCGCCTACTCGAACCGGCGCGATGGCGAGCGCGCACTGGTGCTCTATAACAATCGCTACGGAAGCACGCACGGCACGATTCACATGTCAGCTGCTTCGATGGACAAGGGCAGCGGCCAGCTGCGGCAAAGAAGTCTCGCTGATGGGCTTGCGCTGCCAATGGACGATTCAGTGATCCTTGCGTATCGCGACCACGCGCGCAATCTTGAGTATTTGCGGCGCGTCACGGACATTCGCCATCATGGGCTATGCCTTGATCTGCGCGGGTACCAGTATGTATCGCTGCTCCACTGGCGCGAGCTGCGGCCTTCGGCAGAACAGCCGTGGGATACGCTTTGCGATGCGCTGCACGGCGAGGGCGTTTACAGCGTCGATGAAGCGCTGACCAAGCTGCGCCTGCGTCCGCTGCATGATGCGATTCGGCAGGCGATCAGCCATCACCATGTCGAGCTGCTGGCTGAGATGGCCTTGAAGCCGGCGGAGAAGCCTTCTGTACGCGATGGTCATGAAGCTGAAAGACCGGCTGCGAAGAGTCCGCAGCCGGATTCTGAATTTGCGGGCGTTGATCCGCGGCTCCGCCCCCTGGTGAAGATCAGCCAGCTCGTTTTTGAGAAAGCGCTCGACTATCTTGGAGCGGAAGAACACGCCGTGATGGAGAAGGCTGATACGGACGGCAGGACGTGTGCTGCCATGCTGACGGCCGCTCTCGAAATTCCTCGCCTGGAGCAGGACTTCTCGACTGCATGGCCGGCAGCGGTGCGCCACATGCTTCCCAGTAATGCGCCCGCCTTCCCAGTGGCGCAGACGTGGGGACCTCTGCTCGCATGGATCATCCTGCGCAGTTTTTCGAGACCGCTTTTTGATCAGCTGCGGTTGCGGGATGCTCTGGCCGAAGCCTTTTCCTCGCTTGGCATCGAAGGCGAAAGGACATGGCGCGCGGCAGCGCAGGTGCGCATGCTGCTCGAGTATGGGAACGAGCCTGCAGAAGCTACGCTGCATTCGGAAGCATTCTGGGCTGATCCGGATGTCCGGTGGCTGACGGGAGTTAACCAGGCCGGGGAGAAAACCTACTTCAACAAGGAACAGTTCGAAGAGATGGTCAGCTGGTTACAACTGCCTGCGCTGATCGAGATTGCAGAGAAGAAGCTGAATGAGCCTGAGGCTGTAAGCAGGATTGAAAACGCTGTCTCAAGAGGTCTGCATGCGGCCGCGGAAGTCGGATATGATCTGCATCTGTTTCTTGAACCGCCTGCCGATGAGGAGAGCGAGCTTTCTACCCGGGGTCACCACGCCAAACAGCGAAAATAGTTCGCCAATTATTGTGCAGTTTATTCCACGCTTGCCCTGAAACGTTGGTGCAAGTGATCATGATGCTTCCATCGCTGGACGTTCACGCCGACAATTAGGAGCCACAGCGTCAGCAATCCTTCGCCAACTACGCCGGGAATCACAATCCAGGGGAAGAAGAGATGGCTTCCAAGCCGGGGCCAAAGGAAGGTCAGATAACCCAGGCCTGCCAGCGCCATCAGGACGCCGAGAATCCGAGGAAGGAAGATTGACCTGAAAATGAGATAGCCGATCAGGATGCAATGGAGTCCGAAAGGCACCATGGCGATGCAGTAACCGCTGTTGAAGGCGGCCGCAGAGTGAGGAGCGTTCTGGTACAGGACTACGACGCCGAAATAACTCAGCGAATTGGCTGCCATCACCGTGACAAAGATGAGCCTGAAGAGCACTGCAAGCAGAGAAAGACTCTTGTTTACCGGCTTGAGCAAATCATAAAGGATGACCGCTACGCCGGCATCGCACACAAGAGTGACGATCATCTTCGCCGGCGTGGCGGTCGCGGCGCCGCTCGGGGCTGCGATGAAGATGAGCAGATACAAGAGGCCGGCGATTCTGGCTTCAAGACGCGGGGATGCACCTGCAATCCGCTTCATTATTTCAGTCGTGTTCACACTTTTCTTTTCCTCGTGCCGGACCTTCGTTCAGTACCTATGGGCACGGAGTTACACGCGTTCTATCTCTGCGCCGGCCTGTATGTTCCATCGTCGACCGTTCAGCCCGATTACCAGGAGCCAAAGCATGAGCACTCCTTCTCCTGTGAAACCAGCGATCACATTGTAAGGGGCCAGGTGGTCAGTGAGCGGGATTGACAGATCGGTCAGCCAGGCGAGACCGCCCATGGCCATCAGCACGCCAAGGATTCGCGGCAGAAAGGCCGACCGGAAAACCAGAAAACCAATCAGCAGACAATAGAGTCCATGAAATATAAGGGCAATGTTCGCTCCCCGGAAATGGAATTGAAAAGCTTCCAAAGTAAGCGAAACAAGATTGAAGAACGCCGCGAGCCAAGCAATGCTTTTATTCACCGGCTTCAGAAATTGGCAAAGCAGCAGCGTGACAATCGCGAAGGATACGACTGGAATGAGTCCAGCTGCGTAGAGCCACCTACCGCGAACAAAAGCCTCGTCGAATACCGCCGATAGTACGGCGAGCAGATAAAAAACTCCGGCAACCCTGGCCTTGAGCCTGGGGGACGATTCTTGAATCTGTTGTGTCATTTCATCGCCTCCGGAAAGTCCACTTCACCAGTCGATCAACAGTTGCTGGAACTTTAGAGAAGAGCTCTCGCCTGGGGTTTCATACGCGGGCGAAAGCTTGCTGGTTCCATTTCTCGGACAGCTGGACCGAGGACTGACCTCGTGTCCAGCTGACGACTGCAGGCCAGCGCTCTCTTCTGCCGCCTTTTCATGGCAAAACATACGGCACTATTCTGGATCTGCGAATCGCCAGCTTACGATTTTGACGTTTGGCGTAGTAACTCCTGCCAGAAAAAACAAAGAGCAGACATTGCAATCAATGTCTGCTCTTTGGTCGAAGTATTGCCTGGCTGTTATTGCGGGGTTGGGCCGTCTTCCTGTTCGACTTCCTTGCCTTCGCCGGGGAAGGGCCATTTGCGGTTGAGCGGCTGCATTTCTTCGCGCACGTTTTTGGGCACGTTGCTGATCTTGAGATTTTCGAGGAAGTGCGCGCCGAGCTTGCCCGCGCTGGCGATATCGATGTCGCCATCGTGATCAAGATCGGCAGCGATGAACTGCGTGCCGGCACTCGCGGTGCCATTGGCTGACAGCTCATAGCGGAGGAAGAGCGGATCGTGCGCTGTGTCGGAAACGCGCATCGTGTCCACGGCTCCCCTGGTGTTCATCGCAGCTGCCGGTTTTCCTGTGTGCGCCTTTGCAGCTGCAATTTCGGCTTTGGTGGGCAGCTTGTAGGCGTAGACCACGACAGGATCGTAGGAGCCGGGGTCATTGCCGGAGTGTCCGCGATAGCGTTTGCCGGTGATGAGCTCTGGCGTGCCGTCGCCATCAACATCGACGAGCGCAAGCGCGTGCGACTGCGAGAAGGACTCATCGATGGTATGCCGTATCCATAGCGGATGGGCGGCGGTGCCGGCCTGCTCCAGCCAGTAGAGGCCATAACCGTGGCCCTGGCCAAAGATGAGGTCCATCCTGCCATCATGGTTCACGTCATAGCCGAGGATGGGAAACCCGGTGTCGCCGAGGTCCCAGACGCCGTGCCATTTCCAGAGATCGTTGTCGGCATTGATCTGCTCGAACCATCCATGGGGAGTGAGGATGTCGGGCTTGCCATCGCCGTTGATGTCGGCAACGCCGATGCCGTGGCCGTCCTGCTCGCGTCCGCCCGGGTGGTGCACGGCGGGCTTGTCCTTGGAGAAGTCGATCCAGAGCACGCCCGAGCGGTTGTAGTGGGCAAGAGCAAGATCGGGCTTGCCGTCGCCGTTGATGTCGAAGAAAGCTCCGCCTTCCGTGTCGAAGCTGTCGGTGATCTTTTCGGCCTTCCACATAGCTCCGGCAGCAGTTGCCTTGGGGCCGGGGTTGCGATACCACCAGACGCCATTCAGGATCCAGCCAGTGGTGACAAGGTCGGGCAGGCCATCGTGATCGACGTCGACGATCCACTCGCCGCAGTCGGAGACGAATTCATTGTGGATGCCGACAGTGCGGAACTGGTGCTGCTTCCACTCGCCGCCCTGCGCGCCGGGATTTTCATACCAGTAGGCGCCGCTGAGCAGGTCCTGAAAGCCATCGCCGTTCATGTCGAGCAGCGAGATGCCTTCGGCATGGTCGCTGCCAAGACGGTGGGCGAGAAAGGCAATGCGTGTTGCGCCACCGGGGCCGTTGCCGGGCTCCGGTTTGCGGAACTCTGTGGCTTTTCCCGGTTCCTGCGCGTGCGCGAAAACGGGGACGAAAAGAGGCAGAGCCAGAAGGGGGAGAAGGTACCGGGTGTAATTCTTCATCAGGCTTTGCGCTCCTCGAGCTTCATGGTTTCGGGGTTCCAGTGAACGATGGTGTTGTGCTCGAGGCTGATGTTGCTGAGCAGCGCAGCGCCGGCGGCGCGGAAGCCGAAAGTAGCGTCCTCAACAACCGGAGTTCTGGTGCGAACCGCATTGAAGAAGTTATGGAAGTGGTCGTAGCTGTCCAGATAGTCGGTAGGCGCAGCGAACTTCTGCACCTCGACCGGCGGCGTGCCGCTGAAATGCTTCTGAGGATACTTCTTGCGGTATTCCGCGATGTATTCCTTCTGCATGGCTTCGGCAAAGGTCGAGACGGTGTAGCCGGGTTCGCTCTCGGGAGGAGTGCGGCTGGCGGTGACCGTGTTGCCGGCGATGGTGATCTGGCCTTCGGAACCGGTGAAGAGGAAGCCTTCGCTCTCTTCGCCGCCGTCGACGAAGTTGACGCGCAGGCTCAGGTTGAAGCCCTCAGGGTAATCAAAGAGCGCGAGAAGAACGTCGTCGGCGTCGCGGCCGTCTTTCCAGTAGCGCAGGCCGCCGGTAGCCATGGCGCGCGTAGGCCCGTGAGCGCCTGTAATGAAGTGCGTGCCGCTGAAGAGATGCACGAAGAGATCGCCGGCAACACCGGAGCCGTAGTCCTTCCACTTGCGCCATTGGAAGAAGTGCTCTGGATTGAAGGGAATTTTCGGGGCTGTACCCAGGAAGCGCGGCCAGTCACAGGTCTGCTCAGAGGCATCGAGCGGGATGGAGTAATTCCAGGCGCCGATGGACGAGTTACGGTCCCAGTAGGCGCTGACCATGTTGAGTTTTCCGATCATGCCGGAGGCGAGCAGTTCTTTTGCTTTCGCGTAAACCACTGAGCTCACGCGCTGGCTGCCGATCTGGATGATGCGGTTGGTCTTGTGCGCGGTTTCAATGATCTCCGGGCCGTCCTTGTAAAGGTGGATCATCGGCTTCTCAAGGTAGACGTCCTTGCCGGCGTTCATTGCGTCGACAGCAGCCTGCTTGTGCCAGTGGTCGGGAGTGGCGATGAGAACAGCATCCACGTCCTGGCGCGCGAGAATTTCGCGGTAGTCGCGTGTAGTGAAGACGTCCTGCCCCCAGACTTCCTTTGCGTGGGTGAGCCGGCCATCGTAGCAGTCGGCAACGGCCACCAGCTTGACGCCGGGCACCTGTATTGCGGTGCGCGTGTCGCCCTGACCCTGAATGCCCGCGCCGATGAGGGCGAGGTGAATGTTGTCATTCGCAGAACGTGGTGCGGGGGACTGGACTTGAGCAAAGAGTGGTTGCAGGCGGGTAGTTTTTGCGGCAGTCATGACAGCAGCAGCCTTCATAAACGATCTGCGATCGAGCATGGTCGATAGAAATCTCACTTTCCCGTGAAATAGGCGTCGAGGAATTTTAGCCATATGCATTGTAAAGGAGTTCGGCTCCCTATGAAGATATTGAACCCTGCGGTACGAAACAGCTATATGACTATTGGCATCCCCCGGAAATGATATTGGCCTGGGCAATACGGCCTATGGAAGGAATGGCCGTCCTTCTCAGAGAGTTTTAAGGTACGCCTGTTAACTTTAACAGCTGGCAAATCAAGACGCAGCTTCAGCCTGCCATCCAAGATTGCCAAATATATTTCGGATTCCAGGAGCCCCTTTTTATATGCGCTTCCACGCGATTGTACTCGCAGCAGCTGCAGCAACCACGCTTTTTGCGCAATCCTCTTCTAATTATCAGGTGACTCATACTTATGCGCTGGGCGGAGATGGGAGCTGGGACTATATAGTGCCTGACCCATCCGGCCACCGGCTCTTTATTGCGCGCCAGACGCGCCTGATGGTTGTCGATCAAGACAGCGGAAAGCTTCTTGGAGAAGTGGCCGACGTTCACGGCGCACATGGAACGGCCATTGCGACGGGGACCGGCCATGGGTTCGCAACTTCGAGCGAAGACAAGTCGGTGGTCATGTTTGACCTGAAGACCTTCAAAGTGCTCAGCAGAATCAAAGCAGATGAAGATGCGGATGCCATTCTCTTTGACGCGCCATCCAGCCGCGTATTCAGTTTGAATGGCGATGCCAATACTTCCACGGTGATCGACTCACGGACTGGAACATTTATCAAAAACCTTCCTCTTGGCGGCAAACCCGAATACGGCGTCTCGGCCGGCGATGGCAAGGTATATGCGAATCTCACCGACACCAGCGAAATTGTTGAAATAGACGCGAAGGCAGCTGTAGTTATACGAAAGTGGTCCACTGCTCCGTGCAAACAGCCGGTTTCAATGGCGATCGACAAGGCCCACCACCGCCTGTTCAGCGGATGCCGCAGCGGTGTGATGGCGGTTTCCGACTATCAGGCGGGCAAGGTTGTGGCAACCGTTCCAATCGGCAAGGGAGTCGATGGGGCAGGGTACGATGCGGGAAGCGGGAATGCCTTTGCATCGAATGCCGATGGAACTCTTACGGTGATTCATCAGGACAGCTCTGATCAGTATCACGTCGTCGAAAATATTCCGACTCCGGCAGGCTCGCGAAACATGGGGTTTGACTCCCCAAGCCGGCGCCTTTTCGTGGTTTCTGCGAAGTTCGGACCTGTTCCTCCAGGCGGACGCAGGGGGCCGGTGCTGCCGGGAACGTTTACCTTGATGACGATTGAATCGAAGCCTGGAACGAATTGAGCCTAATGGTGGACGCGGTAGGAATCGAACCTACAACCTGTCGATTAAGAGTCGAATGCTCTGCCAGTTGAGCTACGCGTCCACTTGCGTGGAAAGAAAGGATTTTCTTTGCGGGAGGCGCTTGCTTCAAGCGAACGCCTTCTAAAATATAACACAGAAATTCAGCTTGTCCGGCGAGTCTGCGAATCTCCGGATCAGATCATGTTTCGCTGCTGCCAGGTGTGTCCTGAAAGCAACACTGCGCAGCTTATTTCTCGATTTCCACTCCGCGCCAGAAAGCGATGTGGTTCTTGATTTTGCGCGCGGCCGGCTTGGGGTCGGGATAGTACCAGGCGGCGTCCTGGTTCTCCTGTCCGTCGACCATAATGCTGTAGTAGCGCGCCAGGCCCTTCCAGGGGCAGGTCGAGGTGGTCGAGCTCGGGCGCAGGAATTCGCGCTTTACTGAACTCTCCGGAAAGTAGATATTTCCCTCGACTGTTTCGTAAGTATCACTTTCTGCTAGTACTTTGCCGTTCCAGACTGCCTTTGCCATCCGTTCTTCCGCTGCCCTTCTCCTGAATCCAACCCGTATACATTAGCAGATGCGAGTGCTGCAACAAAAGACGCAGCGGGGGTTGAGTACGCTCCTGGCAAGTTCAAATCTTATCATTAATTGTTTTAGAATGAATGGTTTACAGATGATAGATTCAGGCCCATCAAATCCGGCCAGAAATATCCGACAAAGGAACTTCTTTATAAGAGTATTGTTTTGTGTAAGTTATGGATGATTCGTGTTTTTTGTGGACTGACGAAGGAGCTGGCCTCTCGATATTCCGGTTCCCACCCTATCGCAAACTGCGCGACCCTTCGACTGCGCTTAGGACAGGCTCCGGGCACGGAAAACACAGGTTAACTACCCCAGGTTAGCTACGCGAACCTGGGGCACCCCTTGATGTGGCTACCGAAGTAAAAAGCAGATCCTTCGTTCCGCTCAGGATGACAAGTTTGTCAGACGGCTTGCTCTACCAGCGGCCCATGGGTTTCGGCGGTGGGGCGCTCGGGTTCGGGGGCATCGGCTATGCGCTTGGAGTATGTGCAGACCACGGCCGGTTCCTCTTCGCCCTTCTTGCGGCGCTTCTTTGCGCCTTCTTCTTCCTCGGCGGTGGGCTTCCGGTTATTCGGGCAGACCAGGTAGACGCCTGACTTGAGCGTCTTCTCCAGCAGGTAGGGCGAGCCGCACTCCGGGCACTTCTGGTCGACGGGCTTGTAGTTCGCCGTGAAGTCGCATTTGGGGTAGTTCTCGCAACCATAGAATATGTTGCCGCGGCGGGCCTTTTTCTCGACGATCTGGCCCTCGTGGCACTTGGGGCAGAGGACGCCGATGGTGTTCTGCTTGATGTATTTGCACTTGGGATAGCCGGAGCAGGAGATGAACTCGCCGTACTGACCCATGCGCTTGACGAGCTGCTTGCCGCACCGGGGGCAGGTCTCGTCGATGGGCTCAGGCGGCTTCTGCTGCTGCTTCTGGTTGAGCCGGCGCACGGTCTTGCACGGAGGATCTTCATTGTAGCCGGGGCAGGCCATGAACGGGCCCCAGGGGCCGTTGCGCAACACCATGACGCGGCCACAGTTTTCGCAGTACTCCTCTTCCGGCTCGTCCTGGTTATCGGCCTGGAGGTGCGGCTTGTCTTCAAAATTTTCGCGGGTATAGTCGCAGCTGTCTTTCTTCTTCTTGTCGTAGGAGCTGCAGGCGTAGAAGGAGCCGAACTTGCCCCACTTGAGCACGAGCGGCGAGCCGCACTGCGGACATATCTCGTCCGTCGGCTTCTCCATCCGCTTGATGTTCTCCATGTGCTTCGACGCGTCTTCGAGCTCTCCTTCGAAGTGGCCGTAGAAGCCCTTGAGCAGGTCGGTCCACTTTTCGCGGCCGTCTTCGATGTCGTCGAGCTCTTCTTCAAGGCGCGCGGTGTACTTGGTGTCGAAGATGTAGGGGAAGTTCTTGACCAGGAGATCATTTACGACTGTTCCGATCTCAGTGGGCACGAAGCGGCCTGAGCGTCCGCCGATCTTCTGCACGTACTCGCGGTCTTGAATGGTGTTGATGATGGACGCGTAGGTAGATGGACGGCCAATGCCGCGCTCTTCGAGCTCCTTGACGAGCGAGGCCTCGTTGTAGCGCGGAGGCGGCTCGGTGTAGTGCTGCTCGGGCTTGAGATTGCGCAGCATCAGAGACTGACCTTCGTTGAGCGCAGGCAGCTTGTTCGAGAGGGCTTCGTCGTCCTCGTCCTTCTTTTCCTTCGACTCTTCGTAGACCTTGAGAAAACCATCGAACTTGAGCACCGAGCCGGTCACGCGGAAGTCATAATTGCGATCAGCCTTCGCAACAATATCTACGGTCGTCTGGTCGAAGACGGCAGGCATCATCTGCGAAGCGACAAAGCGCTGCCAGATGAGCTTATAGAGCTTGTACTGCTCGTCGCTCAGGTAGCGGCGAATCTCATCGGGATGGAGGGTCACATCCGTCGGGCGAATGGCTTCGTGCGCGTCCTGTGCATCTTTCTTGGACTTGAAGGTGTTGGCGCCTGCGGGCAGATACGCGTCGCCGAGTTTTGACTTGATCCACTGGCGGACTGCGGTGATGGCGTCGGGCGCAACGCGCGTCGAGTCGGTACGCATGTAGGTGATGAGGCCTACGGTTTCATTGCCGATCTCAACGCCTTCATACAAACGCTGGGCCACGCCCATGGTGCGGCGCACGTTGAAGCCGAGCTGGCGCGACGCATCCTGCTGCAGCTTGCTGGTGGTGAAGGGCGCGGTTGGATTGCGCTTGCGCTCCTTGCGATCGACGCTGCGCACCGACCATGCAGCTTTTTTGAGCTGCGCGATAACTTCATCGGTGATCTTCTGGTCGGGCAGCGCTGGAGCGTCTACGGTTTCGACACGCGCGCGCTGGCCGTCGATTCCGGTGAAGCGCGCGGTGAACGGAGCGGTCTTCTGCGCTTCCAGCTCTGCGTCGATAGTCCAGTATTCGACTGGATTAAATGCCTTGATTTCGCGTTCGCGCTCGACGATGAGGCGGACAGCGACGGTCTGCACGCGTCCGGCAGAGAGGCCGCGACGAACTTTGTCCCATAGCAGAGGAGAAACCTGGTAGCCGACGATGCGGTCAAGGACGCGGCGCGTGGTCTGTGCATCGACGAGGTGCGAGTCAACCTTACGCGCGTGCTGGAAGGCGTCCTTTACGGCCTTCGGCGTGATCTCGTTGAAAGTGACGCGATGAATTGCATTCTTCCTGACGACCTTTCCCAACTGGTCGGCGAGGTGCGCGGCGATGGCCTCGCCTTCGCGGTCCGGGTCAGGCGCAAGATAGACAGCTTCGGACTTGGCAGCGAGTTTCTTGAGGCGGTCGACAACCTTTTCCTTGCCGGGGATGACGATCAGCTCCGGCTCGAAGGTTCCGTCTTCGAGGTCCACACCAATTTTGTTTTTGGGCAGGTCCATAATATGGCCGAGCGATGCTTCGACGGTGTAGTCCTTGCCCAGATATTTATTGATCGTCTTTGCCTTTGCGGGGGATTCGACGATCACGAGCGATTTACTCATTGTCTTCCTTCATTCGCAGGCTTTGTTGATTTGCCTGGCGAATCGATTTCCTTTTGAAAACCCTGGCTAAAGCCTTTCGAGTTTTCAGCTATATTTACGGGCTGAAAAGTCCCTCAGCGGCTAAAGCCGCGTTATTCCCGCATCGTTAACGGCACGGCTGAAGCCGTGCCCCTTCAAAACAAGTAACCTTATCAGCGCTCTCTTAACTCTGTATTCCTACTAAAAGCACCCCAATGCTCTTGGAAGCTACCACGGTTTGCCCCGTGGAATCCAGAGCCGACTCTCTTAGAGACGCAGCTTTCCATAGATCGGCATACAGCAACATCAAACGGAGATCAAAAACTTTTAACGTAATTTTTGCCCGGAAGTTGCTTGATGCGTCCTGCAAGCTCCAGTTCAAAGAGTGCGGTAAACACTTCGGATGAACTGAGCTCGGGCTCCAGCTTTTCCATGATCTCGTCAAGCTGCAATGCTTCGTCATGGCGAAGTACGCTCATGATGCGAGTCTCGGCGGGCGGCAGGGGCGCTTCCTCAAATAACGATGCAACAAGCGGCTGTTTCGATGCAAGCTCCCATGTGGATTCGATTTCAAGGCGCACCTGGGAGGGCAGGTCTTCCCACACGTCTTCCCATGTGGCGACGAGCTTTGCGCCTTGTTTTATCAATGTGTTAGGACCCCAGGCGTTTTTGGTGGTGACGTTGCCGGGGACGGCGAAGACGTCGCGGTTCTGCTCGAGGGCGCAGCGCGCGGTCACGCGCGTGCCGCTGTGCTCGCCTGCTTCGACGACGAGCACGCCGACGCTCATTCCGCTCAAGATGCGGTTGCGCTTGGGGAAGTTCTGCGGGGCGGGAAAGGTGCCCAGGGGGAGCTCGGAGAGGATGGCGCCGCCACTCTGAACGATCTGCTCGGCGAGCGATTTATTTTCCTTCGGGTAAATGACGTCGATGCCCGTTCCCCAGACGGCGATGGTTTTGCCTTTTGCGATGAGCGCGCCTTTATGCGCTGCCGTGTCGACGCCACGAGCCATTCCGCTGAGGATGTTCATGCCGCGCACAGCGAGATCGCGCGAGAGCATCTCGGCCATGCCGCTTCCATAAGGAGTGGGATGCCGCGTGCCTACGACGGCGATGGCAGGTTTGGCGAGGAGGGAGGCGTCGCCGCGAATCCAGAGCAATGCAGGCGGGTCGAAGATCTGTTTGAGGCGCTCGGGGTAGTCGGGATGGTTCCATGTGAGGAAGGATGCTCCGGATTTCTCGATGGCTTCGAGCTCTTTGTTGGCGGCTTGCAAGGCCTGGCCATCAGCGATGAACTGTGCTGTGTGCGCGGGGAAGTTGAGTGCTTCGAGCCCGGTGAGCGGGAGATTCAGTATCTCTTCTGCGGAGCTGGTCTGGCGCACGGCGCTGAGAATGCGGCGCGGTCCGAGGCCGGGGGTGAGGGCGAGCGCGAGCCATGCGAGATCTTCGATAGAGGCAGAAGTGGTGGTCAATGCCTGTGAGCCTTTGTGTGTTGTTTCTTTTGTGGAATTTGCTGGGAGAGTAACGAGGGTGGGAAGGGAAGTCAAGTTACCGTGGGGTGAAGTGAAACTAGTTGATTGTGACCTTTCCTGCAGTAGTCACTTAATTACTTGGATTGCGCTTTCGCGCAGACTGGGATCCACCCACGTTAGTTTCGCCTTCGGCTCCGCGAACATGGGGCACCCGTTTCGTGCATATCGATGCAAAAAGCAGATCCTTCCCCTTCACTACGTTCAGCGTCAGGATGACAACTTAATGCGTTGCTACACTGGGAAGTGAGCCTTCTTCGTATTGCTGCCATCAACTTCCTGAATCCTGCGCCGCTGATGTGGGACTTCGAGCATGAGCCGTTCAAGAGCGAGTTGGCGCAGCGCTATTCGATTCATGAAACCACACCTGCGCGTTGCGCCGACGAGTTGATGCAGAGCCGGTCGGACATTGGGCTGGTTCCGGTTGCAACTTATGCCGCGTCTCTGTCGTGGAGCGTGATCCCCGGATGTGCGATTGCTTCTCTTGGTGATATCCGATCGATTCTGCTGGTGGTGAAGCATCCGGAGGGAGTGCGCGGCGCGCGCCGAGTGGCCCTCGATACCTCGTCGCGCACATCGGCGACATACACGCGCATCCTTTTCCATAAATTCTGGAATCCGCAGACTGAGTTTGTGGAGCATGCGCCTGATCTCGAAGCCATGCTGCAGACTGCGGATGCTGCGCTGCTGATTGGCGATCCGGCACTGCTGGCGCTTGAAGAGCGAGAGGCGCGCGAGCAGAGAACAGGAGAGAAGCTTCTATATCTCGACCTGGGGCATGAGTGGCATCAATTCACCGGCACGGCGTGGGTGTCGGCCTTCTGGGCGGTGCGCCCGGAGGCACTGCGCGATGCGCATGTAAGCGCGGAGCAGGTGGCGCGCGACTTTCAGCAGTCGCGCGATCGTGGGCTGGCGCATGTCGAGGATCTGGTGGAGGAGTGGTCGGCGCGGCTGCCTGTTCCGGCGGAGACGATTCGCACGTACCTCACGCGCAACATTTATTACTACCTGGACGATGCCTGTCTGGAAGGGCTGCGGCTTTTTTATCGGTACGGGGCGGAGTGTGGGGCGTTGGCGGGTGTTCCTGAACTGCGGCTTCTGTAAACCGACATAAATTCTGATTGCGCTTCCTCACCCCAGCACACGAACACCACGCGTGCCGGGGACCCCGATCGCGCAGACAGGATAGACCCACGTTAGTTCTGCCTGTCGGCTTCACGAACATGGGGCACCCGTTTTCCTGGCTTGTGCGAGAGACACGCGAGCGCGAAAGCGCGTCCTACTCTGCGTGAGCTACTTCCAGCATGCGCACAGGCATCACTTACCGATACCGCATTGGCTCGTGACCTTCGGTGTGCCTGGTGTCTTCGCTGTGTCGGTCCTCGACGCCTCAGTGATTCCGCTGCCCTTGCCGGGGAGTACGGATCTGCTGGTGCTTCTGCTGGCGACGCAGCAACACATTGCTCCGTGGCTGCTGGTTCTTGCTGCCGCAAGCGGAAGCGTGCTTGGCGGGTATTCGGCGTGGAGTGCGGGCAGGAAGGGCGGCGAGGCGATGCTCGAACGCCATGTGCCCAAGCGCTTTCTGCGCGCGCTGACGGGATGGATGAAGCGACACGGCAATATCAGTGTGGCGACGGCTGCGATCCTGCCTCCGCCTATTCCGCTGCTGCCGTTTCTGCTGGCCGCAGGCGCGCTGGGAGTCACACGCAGGCAGTTCTTATGGGCCTTTGCGATTGCACGCTGTATTCGCTATGGACTGATTGCATGGCTGGGCACTGTCTATGGGCGGCATGTGCTGCGTTTGTGGTCGCACTATCTGGCTGACTGGGCGGGTGTGATTTTATGGGTGTTTCTTGGATTGCTGGCTGCTGCGATTTTGTTTGGGGTATGGAAGTACAGGAAGGATCGGCGTCGCGTCCCACTCTATCGCGCAAAAGCAACGCGATAGAATGGGGCACCCCATTGTTGCGGCTATCGGCACAGAAAGCAGATCCTTCGCTGCGCTCAGGATGACAACCTGAAGGGCGACCTAGATTTCCCAGCGAAGCAGCGAGGCTCCGGCGGTGAAGCCTGCGCCTACGCTTGCGATCAGCACCAGATCATTCTTTTTGAGGCGGCCTTCTTCGCGTGCGGTCTGCATGGCGAGCGGGATGGTGCCTGCCGTGGTGTTTCCGAAGCGGTCGATGTTGATGATGACGCGCTCGGGCGGCATGCCGAGGCGCTCGGCTGTTGAGGTGATGATGCGCTTGTTGGCCTGGTGAGGGATGAAGCAGCCGAGATCTGCGCCGGTGATGCCGTTGCGCTGGAGCACTTTTTCCGTGGTCTCCGCCATTTTGCGCACGGCGTATTTGTAAACAGCCTGGCCGTCCTGATGGACGTAGTGCATCTTCCTGGCAACGGTCTCGGCGGTAGATGGGTTCGCGCTTCCGCCTCCAGGCATGTAGAGCGAACATCCTCCGGAACCGTCAATCTCATGCGCAAAGTCGATCATGCCGATTTCGCCTTCTTCTGCGGGCTCGATGAGGACGGCGCCTGCTCCGTCGCCGAAGAGGATGCAGGTGGCGCGATCGGTGTAATCGATGATGGAGGACATAGTGTCTGCGCCGATGACCAGGACTTTCGAATGTGCTCCGGACTCGACAAACTTCATGCCGGTCTGGAGAGCATAAACGAAGCCGGAGCATGCGGCGGAGACGTCGAATCCCCATGCGCCTTTCGCGCCGAGCTTATCCTGCACGAGGCAGGCGGTTGCGGGGAAGAACATATCAGGCGTCACGGTGGCGACAATGATAACTTCGACATCTGTAGGTGCGATGCCGCGCTCGGCGAGGCACTTCCTGGCCGCTTCGACAGCCATGTCGCTGGTGGCCTGGCCCTTGGCTACGAGATGGCGTTCGCGGATGCCGGTGCGCTCGACGATCCACTGGTCGTTGGTGTCGACCATCTTTTCGAGATCCTGATTGGTGAGGATGCGGTCGGGGACGTAAGTTCCAAGGGCACTGATTTTGGCGCGCCGGGCACTCTTAGGACGCACGGTAAGGCTCAAGGCTGCTCTCCATGTTGATTCCAGAGTAAAAACTTATTCTCTATGAGTAGGTTGACAGGTGTCTATGAACGGGATGGTTCCAGCCGGTTGGCGAGTGTAAAAGTTCTGTATCGGATGGGAGATTTTAGTGCACCGGGCAACCTGCTGCGCACACACTGGCCCGTTACCGTTGCTCCCTTCCGGGCCTGGCGGGGTTGGCGGGATTGCGTCGCGCAGGACCCGGCACACATGTGATGATACCACCTTGGGGCGAGCGCTGCGGTGTAGACTAGCGCTTAAAGGCAGGCAGCATGATGGCGACACTTGCACATTCCTATGTCCCGGTGGAAGTCTACCTCAAGTCTTCGTATGAACCCGACGCCGAGTATGTCGATGGCACGATAGAGGAGCGTCCAGTAGGAGAGTATGATCACGCGTCCTGGCAAGGCGCAATTATGAAGTGGTTTTGGCTTCATGAGAGAGAATGGAATATTCGCGTGATACCGGAATTACGCGTGCAAGTTGCTAAAACTCGTTTCCGTGTTCCTGACGTCACGGTTCTTGACCGTAGTCAGCCTATCGAGCAGATCATCACACATGCTCCTGTAGCAGTATTCGAGGTTCTTTCACCTGAAGACACCTTGACGCGGATGATGCGCAAGCTTGGCGATTATGCTGCCATGGGAATTCCGCAGATCTGGGTGATTGATCCGGAGACGAAGTCATACTTCCGCTTTGAAAATGGAGAGCTTCATCGTTCAGCGACATTCTCCATGGAAGAGCGCGGGATTCGGTTCGATATTTCGGAGATCGAGAAACTGCTGGATTGACTGAACTGCAGGTTCCTCCGCTATGCATCCTGCGGATGCTCCGGTCGGAATGACAAGCCGGAATTCCGGTAGAATAGTAGTGTGACGGAATCTCTTCTCGAGGGCGCTGAAACCAGTGTTCTTGAACCCCTGAAAAACGAAATTTCGACGGAGCGACTGAAGGTTGGCTTTGTGAGCCTGGGCTGTCCTAAGAACCTGGTGGACAGCGAGGTGATGATGGGCCTGCTTGACCAGGCGGGCGCGCAGATGACCACGTCGCCGGAATCAGCAGATGTGCTGGTGGTGAACACGTGCTCGTTTATTGATAAGGCCAAGCAGGAGTCGGTGGACACGATTCTGGAGATGGCGCAGTTCAAGACGGCCGGCAAGGCGCAGAAACTGATCGTCGCCGGGTGCCTGGTCGAGCGCTATCGCGACGAGATCCAGAAGAACATTCCGGAAGTGGATGCGGTTGTCGGCACGGGGGAACTGGAGAAGATTCTTGCAGCGGCAGGACTGGATGCGCCTGTGGTTTCTGCTCCGCAGCCTGCGTCTCCGTTCAATATTCTGACCGGCGTTACGGCGCGCGCGGAAGGCGAGCGTCGCGAAGAGCAGGGGCGTTTTGCTCGCACGGAGTGGGATGGCGCTACGGCGGCGCTTCCGCAGTATCTGTATGACCACACGACTCCAAGATTATTGGCGACGCGCGGGCCGTCGGCTTATATCAAGATCGCCGAGGGCTGCGACCATCCATGCAGCTTCTGCGTGATTCCGAACCTGCGCGGGAAATTCCGCTCGCGTCACTTTGAGTCGGTTGTGGCCGAGGCGGAGAGGCTGGTTTCGCAGGGCGTGAAGGAAATTACGCTGATCGGGCAGGACACGACCTGCTACGGCGAAGATCTTGGGTTGAAGGATGGCCTGGCGCTGCTGCTGGATGAGCTTGCGGGGATTGAAGGACTGCGCTGGCTGCGCTTTCTTTATGCGTATCCCAACAAGATCACAGGCCGTCTGCTCGAAACGATCGCGAAGCACGACAACATCTGTAAATACCTTGATGTTCCGCTGCAGCATGCCTCCGGAGCTGTGCTCAAGAGCATGAAGCGTGGCGCGAATGCCGAGATTTTTTTGAAGACAATTGAGAAGGTCCGCGCGGCGGTTCCGGGTATTGCGTTGCGCACTTCGTTTATCGTCGGTTTCCCGGGCGAGACAGATGCCGATTTTGAGACGCTTTCAAACTTTGTTCGCGAGGCGAAGTTTGACTGGCTTGGTGTCTTCAGCTACTCGGATGAGGAAGGCTCGCGCGCATTTTCTCTTGGCGAAAAAGTTTCTTCCAAAGTCATTGAGCAGCGCAGGCGCGCGCTGATGCGGATGCAGAAGGGCCTGAGCAAGAAGGCGAAGCAGCAGTGGGTGGGCCGCACGATGACGGTTCTGGCGGAAGGCGAGTCGGAAGAGACTCCACTGCTGTGGCAAGGGCGCTCGGAGCTGCATGCGCCGGAGATTGACGGCACGGTTTATATCAATGACTTCGGTCTGTATGAATCGATTGAGGCAGGGCGCTTTTACGAGTGTGAGATCACGGAAGCGCATGATTATGATGTGGTGGCCCGGGTGATTGAGAGAGTGGATTAGAGATTCTGCGAACCCACATTTTTACGAGATGTGGAGCGACCGCACGTGGGGGTTGGGCCTATGGATACATACCTCCCAGGTTAGCTTCGCGAACCTGGGGCACCCTTTTCGTGGCTACCGAAGCAAAAGCAGATCCTTCGCTACGCTCAGGATGACAACTTAATCTAATGAGAATATGAGTAAGCAAGGTTCAACGAAAAACAAAATTCTTCGCTGTCCGACTTGCGGGACGATTGTGTCTCCGAATGACGAGAATTTTCCGTTCTGCAGCGACAAGTGCCGGGTGATCGATCTGGGAAAGTGGGCAAGCGGCGACTACCGCATTTCCTCGCCGATCCTCGACCCCGAAGTTCTGGAAGGACTCGAATCGGGGCCGAGGCCTGCAAAGAATGACGACGAAGAGTAGGACGCTCTGGGCCTGGACGACTGCGACATTCTTCGGCGCAGGATTCGGAAAGCCCGGGCCGGGCACGTGGGGATCAGTGGCAGCTGTGCTGCTCTGGTTTCTGGCGGTGAGGCTCGCGCATCTTTCGTCCGGACAGATCGCGATTCTTTCCATTGCCGGCGCGTTGCTGGCTTTGGCGGTCGGTATTCCGGCATCAACGATTGTTGAGCGCGAGAGCGGGCGCGAAGATCCCGGCCATGTGGTAGTGGATGAAGTATGCGGACAATGGATTGCGCTTGCTGCCTCGCCGGCGGACTGGCCTCATGCACTGCTGGCTTTGGTGCTTTTTCGCGTTTTCGACATCATAAAACCATGGCCCGCGCGGCAGCTTGAGCGGCTGCACGGCGGTGCGGGTATTATGCTCGATGATGCAGCCGCCGGAATTTATGCGCTGGTGTTGTTTATTTTGATACACCGCTGGTGGTAGTGGTAGGAATAGGGCGATGCGCCGCTGGTTTCAGGACATGGCAAAGACAAAAGCAAATCTGCAGGAAGCGCCAAAGATTGAGGCGGTGACTCCGCCGGCGTCGCTCCCGGGCGGCGAGGTGGAATTGGTGGGAGCGAACCTTGGCCCTTCACCACAACGGCAGCCAGTGGTGATGCTGGGGCAGCTGGCTGCTCCGGTTCTGTTGAGCCGCGGAGAGCGGCTTAAGCTGCGCGTTCCTGAAGAAGCGGAAACCGGGCAGCTGCGTGTTTTGCAGAACGGCGCGCAGAGCAACGATATTCGCGTGCTGGTGGCGGGGATGGTGGCGACCGATGTCCACATTGTTGCGAACCCGGTGGTGGATCGCGAAGGCAACATTTATGCGACGCTCTCCGGGTCACGCGGACAGAGCACGCCTGTTTCGGTGTATCGCATCGGCTCGGATGGAGAGATGCGGCCATTCGTTACCGGAATCACGAATGCCACGGGGCTGGCGCTCGATCCGGAAGGATTTTTGTACGTCTCATCGCGCAATGACGGCACGGTCTTTCGCGTTTCGCCGAACGGCATCTACACGCAATTTGCGGAAGGCATGGGGATTGCCACGGGGCTTGCATTTGATGGCGACCAGAACCTCTACGTGGGCGACCGCAGCGGCACGATCTTCAAGATTGCGCCGGACCGCCAGATATTTGTGTTCACAACATTGGAGCCCAGCGTCTCCGCCTACCATTTTGCTTTTGGCGAAGATGGGACGCTTTATGTAGCCGGGCCGACGACCTCCAGTTTTGACAATGTCTATGCCATTGACCGCGACGGGAATACTCGAGTGTTCTTCCGTGGACTGGGACGTCCGCAGGGCATGGCGCTGGATGTGAGCGGCAACCTGTATGTCGCGGCATCATGGCAGGGGAAGCGCGGCGTGGTGCGGATCACTCCAGCAGGCGAGGCTTCGCTCGCGGTATCGGGATCGGGCATTGTGGGCCTGGCTTTTGCTCCGGGCGGCGATCTGATTCTGGCAACAAACACGGCCATGTATCATTTAGCTTTGGGAGTGGAAGGACTGCTTCCTGCCTGATTGCCTGCCGCCACATGAAATGCGAAATCATTGCTATCGGCTCTGAACTGCTGACTCCGTACCGGCAGGACACGAACTCTCTCTATCTCACCGAGCGGCTCAACCAGCTTGGTGTCATCATTGCATTCAAGACGATTGTGGGCGACCGCAGAAAAGACCTTGCGAACGCCATCCGCACGGCGCTCGGGCGCGTGGACATTGTGATCACGATGGGCGGCATCGGGCCGACGGAAGACGACCTGACGCGCGAGGCCTGGGCCGATGCTCTCAAGATCAAGCTGAAGCGCGACGCCGATATTGTTGGACAGCTTTATGTGCGCGCGGCGCAGCGGCGCTGGACGCTGACGGAAAACAATCTGAAACAGGCCGATGTGCTGGATGGTGCAGTAATGCTTGAGAATCCACGCGGCACTGCGCCGGGGCAGTGGCTTGACGTTGTCTTTGCCGGGCATCGCAAGCTGGGCATACTGCTGCCGGGACCTCCGAGTGAGATGAAAGGGATGTTTGACGAGCAGTGCCTGCCGCGTTTGCGGGAAATAGTTCCTGTGCGGCACATTGCCACGCGCACGCTGAAGGCTGCCATGATCGGCGAATCTCATGCGGATGCGCGCATTGCGCCGATCTATACGCGGTATGCGGATGTGGAGACGACCATCCTGGCGCACATGGGCGATATTCAGCTTACGCTCATCAGCCACCAGGCTACGCTCGAAGCCGCGGAGGCGCGCGTCAACGAACTGGCCAGCCTGATTGAAGAAGAGCTGGATGATGTGATCTACTCGTCATCCACGCAGAGCGAGTCGCTGGAACAGATCGTTCTCTACTATCTGGAAATGCGTGGCGCAACTCTCTCTGTTGCGGAAAGCTGCACGGGAGGGTTGATCGCAGAGCGGCTGACCAGAATCAGCGGCAGCTCTCGGTCGTTTCTTGGCGGCGCGGTGGTGTACAGCAACGAACTGAAAACCGAGTTTGCTGGAGTTCCTGAAGAGCTGATTGAAGAGAAGGGCGCGGTAAGCAAGGAAGTTGCTGTTGCCCTGGCGGAAGGCATTCGCAGACGCACTCGCAGCACGTATGGAATTGGGGTCACCGGCATTGCCGGGCCGACCGGCGGCACGGAAGAGAAACCGGTGGGGCTGGTATACATCGCGCTCAGCGATGGTGCGCAGACGGAAGTCATCGAGAAGAATTTTTCCGGCGACCGCGAACGTATTCGTTTCTATGCGAGTCAGCAGGCGCTCGATATGGTGCGCCGCAAGCTGATGTAATCGTCAGCCTGCTACACTCAGAATCGCAATGTCTGTTGTTTCTTATCTTGCGGTCGCAGTGATCGCATATCTCCTTGGCTCGATTCCTTTCGGGTATGTGCTGGTGCGTGTCTTCCGCAAAGAAGATATCCGCGAACAAGGCAGCGGCAATATTGGCGCGACGAATGTGATTCGCTCCGGCGCAAAAGGCCTGGGCGCGCTTACGTTTCTGCTGGATGGTTTGAAGGGAGCGTTCGCCGTTCTTGCGGCGGGATGGTTCTTTTCATCGCTTCCGGCGCAGAATGCAGCGGCGGTGGCCGCGCTGTTCGCGATCATCGGACATATATTTCCTGTGTGGTTGCACTTCAAGGGCGGTAAGGGAGTGGCGACAGCTCTTGGCCTGTTTCTTGCGCTGGCATGGCTTCCGGCGCTGGCTTCGCTCGGGGTTTTTGTCGTGGTGTTTGCGCTTTCGCGTTTTGTGTCGCTGGCTTCGATTCTGGGAGCAGCGGCGTTTCCGGCTTTTGCGTTTTTATTTCCGCATAATTCTTACAGCTTGTGGATGACGGCGGTGATTTTCATTGTGCCCGCCATCATCATTGTGAAGCACCATCAAAATATCAACCGCCTGCTGCACGGGACGGAATACCGCTTCGGAAAATCGAAGGAAACCTCGGAATGAGCCGCATTGCTGTGATGGGCAGCGGCGCATGGGGCACGGCGATTGCGCTGAGTCTTGCCAACCGCGGAGGGCATGAGATTATGCTGTGGTCGCATGCTCCTGAAGTTAGCGAGGGTATTCAGGAGCGTGGCGAGAATGCTGTTTTTCTACCGGGTTTTCGTATCCCGAAAACAATTCGTGCGACATCGAGCATTTCTGAAGCATTAGAGGAAGCGGAGATTGTCGTCAGCGTGATGCCTTCGCATCATGTGCGCGCGAGCTATGAGCAGTTCGCGGCTTATTTGAAGCCCGGCCAGGTGCTGGTGAGCGCAACCAAAGGCATTGAAGACGGGACTCTGCTGCGCATGAGCGAAGTGATTGCTGATGTGCTCGGTAGTTTCGGGTTAAATCTGCCGCTCGGCGTTTTAAGCGGGCCATCGTTCGCGCAGGAAGTGGCTGCGGGGTTTCCAACTGCGATTACGATTGCATCGCAGGATGCTGCGCTGGCGGCACAGATGCAGCAGGAGTTCTCGAGCCAGTCGCTGCGTCTCTATACGAATGAGGATGTGGTTGGCGTTGAGCTTGGCGGTGCACTTAAGAATGTCATCGCGATTGCCGCGGGCATTGTCGCGGGTCTCGGGCTGGGGCACAACAGCGCTGCTGCTCTGATTACACGCGGCATTGCGGAGACGACGCGGCTTGCTGTTGCCTGTGGTGGCCGGCGGGAGACGCTTGCGGGCCTCTCGGGTATTGGCGATCTGGTGCTTACCTGCACGGGAGCGCTTTCGCGCAACCGCACGGTCGGCATCGAGCTGGGGAAGGGGCGCAGGCTTCCGGAGATTCTTGCCGGGCTACATGGCAAGGTTGCCGAGGGCGTGCGGACAACATCAGCAGCGCTTGGTCTTGCGCGCCGCCATCAGGTGGAAATGCCGATCGCTGAGCAGGTGTATGCCATTCTCAATGAAGAGAGATCGCCGCTCGATGCGATGCGTGAGCTGATGTCGCGCCCCGGACGCGACGAATAGGTTGTTACACTTGAGGCAGCGGTATTTCCCATGATTCAAACGCTGTTTGGCAGCCTCAAAGAGGCGGAAGAGCCGGAAAAGAAAAGCATCTTCGACCGCATGAAGCAGGCCGTTTCGCGCACGCGAGAGAGCCTGGGCGAGCGGATCGAGAGCGTGATTGCGCTGACGCGCGAAGTGGATGAATCCGCGCTTGAAGAGCTGGAGATGAGCCTGCTTGCCTCCGATCTGGGCGTGACCACGACGACGGAAATTATTGACCACCTGCGCGAGCGCGCCAAGCGCCAGCAGATTCGCGACGGCGCGGAGTTGAAAGACCTGCTCAAGGAACAGATCAAGGGCATTCTCGATGAGCAGCAGCGTCCTGCTCCGTTTATTGCCGCTCCGCCCGCGGTCATCATGATGGTGGGCGTGAACGGTACCGGCAAGACGACGACCAGCGGCAAGCTCGCCGCGTATTTTCGCGCGCAGGGAAAGACTGTGCTGTTGTGCGCGGCGGATACCTTTCGCGCGGCTGCGATCGAGCAGCTGGAAGTCTGGAGCCAGCGCAGCGGTGTTGAGATGATCAAGGGCAAACAGGGCGGCGATCCTTCGGCGGTGCTTTTTGACGCGCTGCAAGCGGCAAAGGCGCGCGCTAAAGATGTGCTGATTGTGGATACGGCGGGTCGTCTGCATACGAAGAACAGCCTGATGGCCGAGCTTGACAAGATGCGCCGGACAACGCAACGTTTCATCCCTGATGCTCCGCATGAAGTGCTGCTGGTGATGGACGCGACCACAGGGCAGAACGGTCTGCAGCAGGCGCGCCTGTTTACCGAATCGGCGGGCGTGACCGGCATTGTGCTTACGAAGCTCGACGGAACCGCGAAGGGCGGCATTGCGGTTGCCATTGCGCGCGAGCTGAAACTGCCGGTGCGCTATGTGGGCGTGGGTGAGAAACTCGAAGACATTCTTCCTTTCGATAGCGATGCCTTTGTCGATTCGCTGCTTGGAGCTTAGGTTTTGACGGAAGACGATTTCCGGTGGATGAAGCGCGCGCTTGAGTTGGCCGCGCAGTCCGTTGGTCTTTCTTCGCCCAATCCCGCGGTTGGATGTGTTCTCGTGCAGAGCGATGGCACGGTCGCGGGCGAGGGCTTTCACAAATATGACGAGCTCGATCATGCAGAGATCGTCGCGCTGAAGCAGGCGGGAGCGAAGGCTCGCGGATCGACAGCTTATGTCACGCTGGAGCCGTGCTCGCATCAGGGGCGTACAGGGCCGTGTGCGGATGCTCTGATTGCCGCTGGCGTGAGTCGCGTGGTTGTTGCGACGGGCGATCCGAATCCTCAGGTGAATGGGCAGGGGATCGGGAAGCTGCGCGCCGCCGGCATTGAAGTTGAGGCTGGTGCTCTCCGAGATGAAGCGCGTGCATTGAATGATGGTTTCGCGAAATATATCCGCACGCAGCTGCCGTTTGTTACTTTGAAGGCCGGCGTTTCGCTCGATGGGCGCATCGCTCCTGCTCCGGGGACTGCCGAACCGGGAAGGCCGCACTATATTACGAGCGAAGCATCGCGGGCGGTCGTGCAGCGGATGCGCCATGCGTCTGATGCTGTGATCACCGGTATCGGGACGTTGATTGCGGACGATCCGCAGCTTACCGACCGCAGCGGTTTGCCGCGACGAAGGCCGCTGCTGCGCGTAGTGCTCGATTCGTCGCTGCGCCTGCCGCTCAATTCGAAGCTGGTGGAGACGGCGAAGGATGATGTGCTGGTGTTCTGCGCCAACTCTTCGGAACGCCAGCGTGAGCTTGAGGCGCGAGGCGTGCGCGTGGAGCACGTGCAGGCAGATTCAGAGCGAGTGCCGCTGGCGCGGGTTCTTGAGCGGCTGGGAGAGATGCGGATTCTGAGCGCCATGCTCGAAGGCGGGTCGCACCTGAACAGCGCCGCTCTCAGCGAGCAGGCCGTCGATAAGCTCTGCCTCTTCTATGCTCCTCAGGTGCTCGGCAGCGATGGCGTTCCTCTGTTTGCAGGTGGCGGAAGAATCCAACTGCAGATGGAAAGCATCTCCTGGAAGACGACAGGCGAAGATGCTTGCTTTGAGGCGTATCTTCGCGATCCGTGGAAGTAGAGCGGAAATAGAAAGGCAAATCGATGTTTACCGGATTGATTGAAGCGACGGGAAAAATTTTGAGCGTGGAAGAGCGCCTGGGTGCGCAGCGCATTGCTATCTCCGCGTCTGGAATTGCGGAGAAGCTGCGTACGGGCGACTCGGTGGCAGTGAGCGGAACGTGCCTGACGGCGCTTGATATCTCAGCCAATCCTCCGGTTTTTCATGCCGACTTGGCTGCGGAAACTATCGCGCGCACTTCGCTTGCGAGCCTGAAGCCGGGAACTGAGGTGAATCTCGAATTGCCTACGCCTGCGGGTACGCCGCTCGGCGGGCATGTTGTCCAGGGACATGTGGATGCGACAGGGACTCTCCTTTCTATCGAGCCGGTTTCACCGGATGCTGATCCGGCAACAACGGACTGGTGGCTGCGCATTTCAGTGCCGGAAAGCGTGGCGCGCTACGTGGTCGAGAAGGGCTCGATTGCGATTGAAGGCATCAGCCTGACGGTTGCGAAGTTTGACGGTAAGACGGTGACTGTCGCGATTATTCCGCATACCTATGCGCACACGAACCTCCATGCACTGAAGCCAGGAGATCCTGTGAATCTTGAAGCGGACGTGATGATGAAGTTCTTTGAGCAGAGGCAGCAGAAGGCGGAGCCGGAGTTCGAGCTTACGCTGGATTATCTGATTGCGAATGGGTATTGAACGGTCGCGCATCTTGCTTTCCCACTCTATCGCGCAAAACCGGCGCGATAGAATGGGGCACCCATTGTTTATGTCTATCGG
The DNA here is from genome assembly GCF_059115305.1 of Acidobacterium sp. FHG110202_01. Taxonomy (NCBI): domain Bacteria; kingdom Pseudomonadati; phylum Acidobacteriota; class Terriglobia; order Terriglobales; family Acidobacteriaceae; genus Acidobacterium; species Acidobacterium sp. FHG110202_01. The sequence continues at coordinate 544,478 of NZ_JBZYWJ010000004.1, read as the reverse complement.
AGCAAACTGCAGATCCTTCGACTCCGCTCAGGATGACAATTCAACACACTAGTTGCGCTTTTCCGTTGCGTCCGGTTCCGGGGGAACCAGTTCTACTGTGCCTGTGAGGCTGGATACGCGCTCGATGTGGTGGCGCACGCACCAGTGTTCCAGTCCGCGGGCGATGCGTTCGACGGCGCGCGGGTCAGCGTAGCTGGCTGTTCCTACCTGGACGGCTGTGGCTCCGGCCATCAGAAATTCGGCTGCATCTTCGGGAGTGGTGATTCCTCCCATGCCGATGACGGGGATGTGGACAGCCTTGGCTGCTTCCCACACCATGCGCACCGCGATGGGCTTGATCGCAGGGCCGGAGAGTCCTCCGGTGACGTTGAAGATGCGTGGGCGGCGCGTGTTTACATCGATCGAAAGCGAGACGAAGGTGTTGACGAGCGAGATGGCGTCGGCGCCTGCGTCTTCCGCGCAGCGCGCCATGGCGGAGATGGAGGTCACGTTAGGTGACAGCTTCACGATCAGCGGCCGCTTTGCGACTTCCCTGGTGCGAACCACCAGCTCGCCGAGCAGCTTCCAGTCGGTGCCGAAGACCTGTCCGCCATGCTTTGTGTTAGGACAGGAGGCATTGAGCTCGTAGGCTGCAATGCCGCTTTGTTCGTTTAATGCTTCGATGACCGCGATGTAATCTTCTACTTCGTAGCCGAAGATATTGGCGAAGACATTGCAGCCGGTATATTTCTGGAGCGCGGGCAGCTTGGTTTCAATAAATGCCTTGACGCCGATGTTCTGCAGGCCGATGGCATTGATCATGCCTGCAGGCGTTTCGATGATGCGCGGCGCTTTGTTGCCGGCCATGGGCTCGCGCGAAAGGCCCTTGGTGACGAAGCCGCCGATGCGATCGAGGGAAACAATCTCTTCAAATTCGATGCCGTAGGCGAAGGTGCCGCTGGCGGCGATGACCGGGTTGCGCAACTCGATTCCGGCGAACCGGACTTTCATATCGGGCTTCACTGCTGCGGCTGCTCCTTTGGCGCAGGCCTCTTCGCTCCAGCGCGCGTGGCGCGGCGTGTGCGCACTGGCGCAGGTTTGGGCTTGGGATAGCTCACTTCGGCAGAGGGCTTGAGCGCCTGCGTGAGGATATGCCCGACAGAGGCGGAAGGCTGATTGACTCCAAGCAGCGCTGCGAAGGTTGCAGCCAGGTCTACCGGCTCAACGCGCCCATGATAGATGGCGGTGTTGAAAGGCACGCCATAGAAGCCCAGAGGAACGTGGCGGTCATAGGAGTACGGCGTGAAGTGCGTGGTTCCTGTTCCTTGTTCGATGCCCATCTGGAAGGCCGCGGGAACGACGCGAACATACCATCCGCCGTTGGTGGTGTAGCTGTGCGCCAGCAAGTCGCCGAACTGGGTATGGGGCAGGTCGCCTCCGGCCAGTTGCAGGCGTGTATAGCTGCGATAGAGGACAGGGCGGGGCGGCAGCTTGGACTGCGCGGGCTGCGGTGTGTCCGGTGCTTTGGTCAGCGACTGGAAGGCGGGTTCGAGTGCGTTCTGGACGGCCTGTTCAGCTTCGAGCTCGTTGATTCCGGCACGCTCGAAGGAGGGACGGTTGAGCGAGATGTAGGGCAGCTCCTGATGCGGCAGAATGTACTCGACTTTTTCTCCGGGTGAGAATTTTGTGTTGATCGCATCGTTGAGCGTGGCGATGAGCTTGCTCGTGTCGATCTGTGCTGCGTTCAGGCCCATCTGCGCAGCAATTGCGGGCGAGGGGGCGACACCGTGGTCGGCGGTGATGGCGATCCAGACATTGCCTAGACCGCCTTCGACGTTCTTGTCGATCCAGGAGAAGAAGCTGTCGAGATCGGTGTCGAGCGCGTCGACGATGGCGCGCTGCTCGTCGGCATCGGGGCCAATGCGATGGCCGAGGATGTCTGTGCCGGAGATGCTGAGCGTGAGCATGTCGGTCACATCGTGTTTGCCGAGCTGCTCGCCGGTGATAAGGGCTTTGGCGAAGTCGAGCTCATAGCTGATGCTTGCAGAAGTGCCGCCGACTTCGTTCTCGAAATTGGTTACGTTGGGAAGATTTGCTTCCTGCTTGGCCTGATCGAGACGTCCGCTTGCATTGAATTCTGTAGCCCAATCGGGCAGCTGCTGCATGTAGTAAGTCGAAGTCTCGAAGCGCCCGGTTGCTTCATCGACCCAGAAGGCGCCGTTGGCCGCTGCTCCTGAGGGCATGATGGCGGCACGGTCTTTGAGCGAGACGCCGAAGACTTTGGCCTCGCCCTTGGTGTCGAGGCGCAGCTCATCGCCTATGGTGGAGGCGAGCAGATTGCGCGGCGAACGTCCGGGGCCGGTCTTGCTGCCCTGCGGCATGCCTACGATAGCGTAGCGCTCGTCTTCAACTGAAGTGACAGGATGATCCTTGCTGCGGTCGATGTCCCACCATTGATTTGCGCCGATGCCGTGGCCGTCCGTGTATGCTCCGGTGCCAATGGTCGCGTGTCCGGGAGCGGTGAGCAGGTTGGAGTAGCCGTAATAGCAATCAGGGAAGTAGGCGCCATGCTCGAGAAAGAGGCGTAGACCGCGCGGCTTGAAGTCGGAGCGATAGCGCTCGAGATAATCTTCCCGGAACTGATCGATGACCAGGATGACGACGAGCTTGGGATGCGCATCGTATGCGCTCGCACTCGCGCCAGGAGCGAATCCAAGGGTGAGCGAGAGAATCAGGACGAGCGAAAAGAAGCGCTTCAGCATTGGCATAGGAATTTGCATGAGGAAGTCAAGGCTCATCCTTATGGTAGCAAGGGAGTTTAGATGTGGAACGGCACGGGGCATGCTCAGATGATCAAACTTTCTGTAACACGATTTTCGTGTACACTATTCTCATGAAGAATGTGACATTAAGCGCTGATGAGAACTTGATCGAGCAGGCGCGTCTCATTGCCCGTGCTCAACACAAAACTCTGAATGCCGTGTTTCGAGAATGGCTAGTCTCATTTACCTCTCAGTCCGGAAGCGCTCAGGAGTTTGATGCTGTGATGCGCCGTTTGCGGCACGTTTCGGCAGGCAGGCACTTTACACGGGACGAAATGAATGAGCGGTAAATTCTTTCTGGATACAAATATCTTTGTTTACTCATTTGATAAAAGCTCACCTGCAAAGGCCCGTACATCTGCGCAACTCATACGGCAAGCAGTAGCAACACATAAAGGTGTTGTGAGCTACCAGGTAATACAAGAGTTTCTCAATATTGCGCTGCGACGTTTCTCGCAACCAATGACGACGGCTGACGCGGAGCAATATTTGAGCTCCATATTTCGTCCCTTATTGGCGATTCATTCTTCGCAGGCTTTATTTGTCGAGGCATTGCGCTTGCAGGATAAGCATCGGTTGTCCTGGTATGACTCCTTGATCGTAGCTGCGGCAATGGAGGCTGAGTGTGAGGTGCTCTACAGCGAAGATATGCAGCACGGCAGGAAGTTCAGTGACTTGCATATCATGAATCCATATTTGTAACGGATTCGGTTACACATCCATCCGGTTCGCTGCGGCGACGCGGCCATACCAGAGTCCCGAATCCTTTACGGTGCGCTTCTGGTCGCGGAAGTCCACGTTAACGAGGCCGTAGCGTTCCGTGTATCCATTGGCCCACTCAAAATTGTCGAGCAGCGTCCAGGCGTGAAAACTGCGCACTTTGGCGCCGTCGTGAATAGCGCGCGCCAGCTCTGCAAGCTCGTCCCGGAAGAACTGGATGCGGCGCGTATCGGGGATGCGGCCGCCTTCTTTTTCGTAAGGGCCATCGAGATAACTGCATCCGCTTTCTGTGATTTCAATGATGGGGTGGTTGTATTCGCGGCTGACGCGCATGACGAGATCGTAGATGCCGCGCGGGTAGATTTCGAGTCCAGCCTCGGTCAGCGGGTGTTCGGTGGGCATTACGGCCTGGAAGCGCGTGTACGGATCGCGGCCAGTTGCGGGGTCGGCTTCGATCTCGGTTCCGCTGAAGCCGCCTCCTCCTGCACCGTGAGCGCTGGAAACATCAGAGACAATACGGCGGTTGTAGTAGTGGAAACCAACCCAGTCGAGCGGCACCTGCATGATCTTCTCGTCGCCGGAGCGGATACCCATCTGCTCATATGGCGGCTCGTCTACGAATGCTTTGGGGTAGCGCCCGTGCATTGCTGCCTCGAGGAAGAAGACATTGTTCATGGCGTGATAGCGGTCGGCGGCGGCGCGGTCAGCTTCGGAGTCAGTCTTTGGATATGCAGGAGACATGCCGTAGGCGCTGCCCACGGTTGCTTTGGAGGAATTTGCCTTGAGTGCGCGGAAGCACTCGCCTTGCGCGAGGCTGACGGTGTGCGCAGCTTTCAGGAAGTCACTGAACTTCGCCCGTCCGGGCGGAAAGGCTCCGACGCCGTATCCCATATAGGTGAACGACCACGGCATGTTGAATGGCGCCCAGATGGTGATGCGGTCGCCGAGATGCTTGGCGAGGATTCCGGCGTAGTCGGCGAAATATCCGGCGAGGTCGCGGTTGGGCCAGCCGCCTCGGTCTTCAAGCGCCTGTGGCAGGTCCCAGTGATACATGGTGCAGAAGGGACGGATGCCGGCTTCGAGCAGAGCATCGGCGAAGCGGCTGTAGTGGTCGATGCCTTTTTGATTTGGCGCGCCTGTGCCTGTGGGCTGAATGCGCGGCCATGAGATGGAGAAGCGGTAGCTCTTCTGGTTGAGTCGCTTCATGATGGCGATGTCCTGCGGATAAAGGTGGTAGTGATCGCAGGCGACGTCGCCGGTAGTTCCGCCCTTTACTTTGCCGGTGGTGTGGGTGAAGCGGTCCCAGATGGACTCGCCTTTTCCGTCAGCGTTCCATGCGCCTTCTACCTGATAGGAAGCGGTAGCCATGCCCCAGAGAAAGTTATCAGGAAAGCGAGCGTCGTGGATGGAACTGGAGACCTGTTGCTGCGCTGCAAACCCATGCCGGGAAAGCGCCGCGCTGCCGGCTGCAACGAGTGAGTGATGCAGGAACTGACGTCGGTTCATCGATGGCTGCTCCAGTGAATTTATTGAAGCAACACATTAGCATTGTGTATGCGCCTGGGTACAGATTTCGCGATAAAGGTTGCATCGAACGCAATGCCGGGTTTACTAATCGACGAGGCAGGGCAGTCGGAAAGAAGTTTCGCGCATCTACTTATCTGGCACGATCCATCAGGGCAAGCGGATGGTGGAAAGGAAAATCAATGTTGTTTGTGAGAAAGGGAAGTGCGTGGCTTCTGGGGCTGGTTATGCTGTTGAGCTGCGTAATGCCGGCAGTGGCACAGCGCCGGAATGATCGTTACTACAATGGAATGCGGCAGGGTTATGGCCGTGGAAATAACAATCGCTATTATGATCGCCGCCATCACGATAGCGGTGGCATTGGACCCGGAAAGGGAGCATTGATCGGCGGCGCAGGCGGTGCTGCGCTGGGCGCGATTTTTGGCGGCGGCCTGAAAGGGGCACTGATTGGCGGCGCAGCGGGCGCAGGCGTTGGCGCAATTGCTGGAAAAGTACACCAGGACAACAAGAGAGACGACTGGCGGGAATATCACCGCCGTTGAAGAGGAGAGCTCGAGATGCAAGTGAAATGGGTGCAAGTGATCGCAATGAGCGCGATGCTGACAGTGGGTCTGTCAACTGCCGTGGCGCAACAGAACCAGACTCCAGCGACAAATCCGTCGGCCGTGACGCTCAAGGGCGGCCCGGACAATCAGCCGCACAGCTGGACCAAAGAGCAATTGCTGACCAGCACCGTGCACGAAGCATGGGTGATGAGCGGGCGCAATGAAGATCAATTCTTCGAGATGGTGAAAGAGCTGGCTGAGATCAGCGCTGAGAAGCGCGGTCTGGCTCTGCCGGAGACGGAGGAGGCCGGAAAGTCAGCGGGTCTGCTGATCAAGAAGACGGCGCGGAAAGATCCCGACCAGTTACTGTATGCGGTTGTAGATGCCGCGGTGAAGAAGACAGGGACGAAAGCCGGAGCGACTTCAGCTCAATAAGACGCCGTGATTGCAGTAAAGTAGAGCCATTGTGATCATTAATCTGGCTCGGCGTGCGCATAATCATAATTGGGAACTTGACCCGATCACGCGGTCCCTGCTCGACACGGATTTCTACAAGCTGCTCATGCTCCAGTTCATCTGGAAGCATTTTCCGAAAACTAAAGCTTCATTCTCGCTCATCAACCGCTCGGTAGATGTGCGTCTTGCTGACATTATCGAAATCGACGAGCTGCGCGAACAGCTGGAGCAGGCGCGGAAACTGCGCTTTCACAAATCTGAGCTGATATGGCTCGCGGGCAATACGTTCTATGGGCGGCGCGGCATCTTTGAGCCGGGATTTCTGGAGTGGCTGGAGAGCGATTTCCGGCTTTCTGATTATGAGCTGTCCAGAAAAGACGGGCAGCTTGTGCTCAACTTTCACGGGCTCTGGACGGAGACAACACTGTGGGAGATTTATGCGCTCACCACGGTCAGTGAGCTGAAGACGCGCGCCAGTCTGAAAAAATTGACCGAGTTCGAGCTGGACATTCTCTATGCGCGCGCCAAGACGCGGCTCTGGGAGAAGATGGCGCGTCTGCGCGGCGTTCCCGGCCTGCGCGTAAGCGACTTTGGAACAAGGCGGCGACACAGCTTTCTATGGCAGGAATATGTAGTGAAGGCGATGAGCGATGTTCTGGAGAAGAACTTTACCGGAACGTCGAATACCTTTCTTGCCTACAAGCATGACCTTGAAGCTATTGGCACCAATGCGCACGAGCTGCCGATGGCGCTGGCGGCGATGGCGCATACGGATGAAGAGTTGAAGGCGTCGCAATACCGGCTGCTCGATCTGTGGCAGCAGACATACCAGGGCGAGCTGTTGATTCTTTTGCCGGACACGTTCGGCACGACGCAGTTTCTAAGCGATGCCCCTGAGTGGGTGGCCGACTGGACCGGTCAGCGCGCGGACAGCAAGGATCCATTTGTTGCCGGTGATGAATACATCGCGTGGCTCGAACAGCGCGGGCGCGATCCGCGAAAGAAGCTGTTCATCGCATCGGATGCGCTGGATGTGGACACAATTCTTGGTTTGCATGCCTACTTTGCGGGAACCATCCGCAAAGGCGCCTCGCCCTCGGATTTTCAGAGCGCCAGTGATTTTCTGGATGAGAAGAAGTGGTCGCCGGATCGCCGCATCCGGTTCAGCGCCGGATGGGGCACTCTGCTGACAAATGATTTCCGCAACTGCAATCCGCTGGGCCATGACGGGTTCGATCCGCTGAGCCTGGTCTGCAAGATGAACGACGCAGATGGACAGCCTGCAGTGAAGCTTTCGGACAACTTTCAGAAATCGCTCGGGCCGGCGGAAGAAGTGGAACGCTACCGGCGCGTATTTGGAACTGTGGGTGTGGCAAATGCTCCGGTGCTGGTTTAGAAACGGTCGGCAAGGTATCTTCCAAGCCAATGGGCACGCTAAAAGAACAAACTGCAGGTTCCTCCGCTTCGTGCTTACGCACTCCGGTCGGAATGACAACCTGAGTGACATGGTTTTAGTAAGCTAGAGGTCTATGCTCGATCTTGCATTTGTCAGAGCCAACCTGCCGTTGGTTGAAGAAAAACTGCGCGCGCGCGGGCAGGACCCTGCTGCCTTGCTGGGGGATTTTCATTCCATCGATGCGAAGCGCCGCGAGCGCATCACTGAAGTGGAACAGCTGAAGGCGAAGCGCAACAAGTTGAGCGAGGAAGTGGCGCGGCTCAAGAAGTCCGGGCAGGATGCGACGGCGGTGATGGATGAGACGCGGTCGCTGAAGCAGAACATCGATTCGCTCGAAGCCGCCGCGAATGAAGCGGAAGAGCAGTTGCGCACCATTCTGCAGCGCATTCCCAATCTGCCGCATGAGTCGGTGCCTGCCGGCAAATCAGAGCAGGACAATGTTGAGATCAAGCGCTGGGGCAAGCAGCCGGAGTTCGATTTTCAGCCCAAGCCTCACTGGGAACTGGGCGAAGCGCTTGGCATTCTCGACTTCGAGCGCGCGGCGAAGATTTCCGGGGCGCGGTTTGCCGTTTACTGGGCTGAAGGCGCTCGTCTCGAGCGCGCACTAATCAATTTCATGCTCGATGTGCATACACGTGAGCATGGGTATACGGAAGTGCTTCCCCCGTTCATGGTCAACAGCAAGTCGCTGTTCGGAACAGGGCAGCTGCCCAAGTTTGCTGAAGACCTCTTTCGTTGCGAAGACGAGCAGGGTTTCAAGGAAGGCGAGTACCGCGAGAACGATCACTGGCTGATTCCTACGGCTGAAGTTCCGGTTACGAACCTTTATCGCGATGAGTCGCTCGATGAGGCAAAGCTCACGGTTTCGCTTACGGCCTATACGCCGTGCTTCCGCTCCGAGGCTGGTTCCTATGGAAAAGATGTGCGCGGCATCATTCGCCAGCACCAGTTCCAGAAAGTCGAGCTGGTGAAGTTTGCCAGGCCGGAAGAGAGCTACGACGAGCTCGAGAAGCTGACGGCAAATGCTGAGGCGATCCTGGAGAAGCTGGGACTACCGTATCGCCGCATGTTGCTCTGTACGGCCGATATGGGCTTCAGCTCGGCGAAGACCTATGACCTTGAAGTGTGGCTGCCGGGGCAGGGGCTGTATCGCGAGATTTCTTCCTGCTCGAATTTCGAGGCCTTCCAGGCGAGGCGCGCGAATATTCGCTACCGCCCGCAGGGGAAAGGCAAGACTGAATTTTTGCATACCCTGAATGGCAGTGGACTGGCGACAGGCCGCACGTGGCTGGCGATTCTTGAGAATTACCAGCAGGCTGATGGCTCTGTGCGTGTGCCCGACGTGCTGGTTCCATACATGGGTGGGCAGACGGTGATTGCACCCAGGTAAAATAAATGCAGGTTCTTCGACTGCGCGTGCTGCGCACGCTCCGCTCAGAATGACAAACTGATTTTTTGTCGCTCGGGATGACAATTTATGGGCCGTATTCTCAAAAGCTATTTGTTCTGGACCTACGAGCGTGGCAGCTTTCACTACGATGTGATGGTGACGCTGATCCTTGCATTCATCTTCATCACGCCTCGCGTCTGGAACTATGGCGACCATCCTGCCGCGGGGAATTTTGCTCCGAGCGAGGTGGTGGTGCGGGCTGACGGCGCCAACGGGTTTACCTATCAGATTCCGGCTGAGCAGCTGCACGGCAATACCTCCCTTAAGAACAGCATGGAGCAGGCTATTGAGCACATTTCCGGGCCGATGGTAGTGGACCACTACGATACACTCAGGGATGCAAGCGGCAAGGTGACCGCCTATAAAGTCTGGGCGCATCGCTAGCCGAGTACCTGCATCTAACTCCGTGTTTGACTCATTGACTATGAACCGATTCAAGGCTGTTTCCCTCGCTGCCGTTGCCGCTGTTTTTGCGCTTCTTGCCGTTCCTATCCGCGCGCAGAATGACGATCTTCAGAAAGTCCTGAGCCAGATGGATGCTGCTTCGCAGAAGTTCCAGAGTGCTCAGGCCGACTTCAAATGGGATTCTTTTACGGCTGTAGTGCAGAGCCACGAGATCAATGAAGGCACGACTGCGTTTCGACGGGCCGGCAAGAATGTCGAGATGGTCACGCATGTGAAGACGGACAATGGCCAGCCTGCGCCCAAAGATCTTCTCTATAAGGACGGTACGCTGACGTTCTACCAGCCCGCGATCAAGCAGCAGAATATTTTTTCCGCGGGTGCAAACCGCCAGCAGTATGAGGGCTTTCTGACGCTGGGGTTCGGCGGCAGCGGCAAGGACCTTGCGGCTGCGTGGAACATTCAATATCAGGGCACAGAGACGATTGACGGCGTGCAGACGGCGAAGCTGGACCTGACGCCAAAGCAGTCGAGCGAGAACCAGATGTTTTCGCACATCACGGTCTGGATCGATCCTGCGCGCGCGGTTCCGCTCAAGCAGCAGTTCTTTCAGGCGAGCGGCGATTCGCGCACTGCGACCTACGCGAACATCCAGATGAGCAATGTTCCGGCGAGCGCCTTTTCTCTGAAGATTCCGCCTGGTACGCAGACTATCCGCAAATAAACGCTTCAGTCTGGAGATTTCGACCTGATGATCTCCAGTTGGTGAAGGAAGAATCCGAGGGGGTGCATCGGGTTGTGCTCGCCGATGTGCAGCTCGCCTCTGGCGTGCGATGAGCTTTCGTCGCGGTAAAGAATTGCGTGTCCGGAATCTGCTCCGGTGAGAAAACTTCCGGGCGATCGCATGTGATACTTCAGCGGGCTGCGTCGGAAGTGATTGTCCAGGAATGATGCGAAGTAGCCTGCGTCATGGAAGGCCCGGATTGCCTGGTCTTGATTGCCGGGGAATGTCCAGAGTGCATGCAGCCGCTGGTTTCCATGGCCGTAGTCGAAGAAGGTGAAGGAGAAATTCCTGAGCGCTCCGCTGCCGGGAACGTTTGAGACTCTGCTGTTGCCGAGAACCCATGAGGCTATGAACTGATTGTTGTTCGTGCTGCTGAGAATGACATCTTTGCCGTTGAAGCTGCCGGTGTAGATGATGCCATACTCATCTGAGAGGCCGCCGCTCTCGTTTTCAGTAACGATAATCCTGCGGGCCTCATTTCCTTTTTCGGGGATTGCGAACATGAGGTCAGTTTCCGGCTGCAATCTTCTCCGTCTGCTGCGACATTTTTGCAGTGCGCTCGATCTTGTCCCAATTGAAGGAGCGCCCATCGATAGCGCGTTTAAGCGTCTTGAAGAGCACGAGCGAGAAAATCTGCCGGTATGAGAAGCGCTGTATCCAGATGTGGAAGAGCAGCCAGCCGTCACCCTTGTTTGCGGGATGGCGACGTTCCAGCATAAAGGCCAGCGCCGAGGTCACGAAGTCGATTACCAGGAATGCAAGGAAGTAGACGAGCAGTTTCTCGAAGCTGGCTGCGCTTGCGGCTTCCGGATGAAAGTGCCGGTTCCACCAGTACTGGATGACGCCTGCTGCGAACATGATGTCGATGAAGGGCGAGACCAGCGGCAGCAGAATCTGGAAGACGAGAATATTGGGCAACGCAAAGAGGCCCATGGCGCGATTGGTGCGAAAAGCCTGCTTGTGCTTGAAGACCGCCTGCAGAATTCCGAAGGACCAGCGGAAGCGCTGCCGCATCAGGCCATTGACGGTGGTCGGCGCCTCAGTGAATGCGAGCGCGCGGTCGTCATAGATGACCTTGTAGTTCTGCTCAAGCAGGTTCATCGTCAGGTCGGCGTCTTCGGCAACGGTGTTGATGGGGTAGCCTCCGCCCTTGATGACTGCCGCGGTGCGCCATGCTCCGATGGCGCCCGGAACGACGGTGACGACATTGAAGAGATCGAGCGCGCGCCGCTCGAAGTTCTGGCTGGTGATGTATTCAAGCGCCTGCCAGCGCGTGAGCAGGTTGACCTTGTTGCCTACCTTGGCGTTGCCGGCGATTGCGCCGACGCGCTCATCGGCAAAGTGAACGACGAGTTTTGCGACCGCATCGGGCGCGATGACGGTATCGGCGTCGATGCCGACGTAGAAATCTTCTTCGAGATTCTGCAGGCCGAAATTCAAAGCCTCAGCCTTGCCGGCGTTGGGCTTGGTGAGGACGGTGAGCTTGCCCGAGGCAATCTCCTGCGGATATGCATCGCGAACGATATCGAAGGTGCGGTCTTTCGATCCGTCGTCGATGACCATGATGCGCAGGTTCTTGTATGTCGAGTTCAGGACGGAGCGCACGGTGCGCACGATAACTTTTTCTTCGTTGTAGGCGGGTATGAGCACGGCGATGCGCGGCTCGAATTCTCCGGCGTCAGGAACCTTGCGGCGCCGGAAGCGCTCGATCAGAGCGAAGAAGCCGATCAGAATGAGGCGCGCGCTCATCAGCACGTCGCCGACGAAGAAGACCATCACGACGAAGTGGCCGAAGAAGCCATAGATCATGAAGGCTACGGCATCGATGCGGGCCTGCCAGCGCAACTCGGGCGCAATGGGTGGCATGACTTCCGCTGTCGTCTTGCCCATCAATTCAGAGACGGGAACAAACTGATAGCCCTTGGCACGAAGCGTCGTGATCAGCAGGGGAAGCGCGGCTACTGTAGCGGAGCGGTCGCCTCCGCCATCGTGCATCAGGATGACGCTGCCGCGGAACCATGGGCGGGTCTTCATCTCGTCGATCTGGCGCAGCACGCCATCAACAATCTCCTGCGGCGACTTGCGCGGATGCTCATTCCAGTCGTCGGTGTCGATCTTATTGCCGATGATGGTGTAGCCCATCTGCTGGATACGGTCGACAGGAGCGGCCTGGTCGTTGGTGTCCGGCTCCTGGTCGATGGAATAGGGCGGACGGAAATAGAGCGGCTGCACGCCGAGCTCTGCGGCGAAGAGTCGCTCGGTGAGGTTCATTTCGAGATCGAGCTGGCGCGGAGAGATTTCGCTGATGTCCGGATGCGTGAAGGTGTGGTTGCCGATCTCATGACCTTCGCGCACATAACGCTTCAGCAGGCTGGTGTGGTCGGCAGCCTCTTCGCCGATGACCAGAAACGTTCCCTTCACGTTGTACTGCTTGAGAATGTTGAGGATCCTCGGCGTCCACACCGGATCGGGGCCATCATCAAAAGAAAGCGCGACCTTGTTGGGCTGGTAACCGTAATAATGCAGCGTGTAAGAGTGCGGAAGCTCGACCATCTCTTCATCGGTGACGGTGAAGTTGTCGGCATCCATGTTGATGGTGCGCGCGCCGCGCTGCGGACGCGTGGTGACGCGGAGAATATCGCCCTCGCCTTCGTTGTTTACGCCGTTGCCGGGAGGAACGTCCTTGAGCTGCAGCGGGGCATCGGTAGCGCTGGGGTGGTCCCAGATGGACCACAGCGAGCCGTCTTCTTCGCCGAGGCGCCAGAGAGCGAAGGTTCTCAGTCCCATCTGCCTGGCAGCGCGCAGCTCGTTCAGCGCTGTGACTCCGTCGAGGAACCATACCTGGTGGCGCACGTGCTCGTCTTCGTCATCGTAGACGAAGTGCGGGTTCAGCTCGTCGCCTTCAAGATGCACGTCGGCGTCGGAGTCGGCGGCGCGCTGCCACGCTTCCTGCACGGTCAGATCTTCTGTGTCGAGGACTTTACTGCTGGGTTTCTTGCCTTTTTCGGGCAGCGGAGTTGACCAGTCATAACCATAATTGCCGATGGCACAGAGGATCTTTTCCTTCGGAACCAGCTTGAGCATGTGCGACAGGTTGCCTTCGAACCAGTCCTGGGAGGCTATGGGGCCCGGCTCGCTCGATGTCTCGTGCTCGTCATAGTTCATCAGGATGACGCCGTCGGAGTTTTTTGCGAGAGACTTGAGGAGCGTGTCCGATGCGCTGACCTGCACATTCACATAGAGACGCAGGTTCTTGGCTTTGAAATCGTTATAGATTTCGGCGATCCAGTCGGCGTAAAGCTTTTCATCCTTGTCGGGGATTTCTTCGAAGTCAAGGCAGATGCCGCGGTAATTCGGGTTTGCCGAGAGAAATTTGTCGAACTGGATGTGAAGGTTTTCACGCGCTGCCGGATCTTCGAGAATTTTCCCAATGACTTTGCCATTAAATGTGTCGGCAAGATTGTCGTAGTTGTTGACCATGGGGAAGACTTCGGTGTCTTCCTTGGCCGCAGCGATAAGCCGTGCCACCTTGTTTTCGGGATCTATGCCGTGTACGCCGGCTGAATCCACCACGTCATAGAGGTGAACAGGGAAAAGCGAGGTTGCAGCGCGCAGCTTTCCATCGGGAGTAGCGACATGCAGCCAGTCGGGAAAGAGCATGTCGACCTGATGGATATGCTGCCTGAGCGAGGAGTAGCTGGCCTCATCATTGACATAAAAGGCGGCTCGCAGGCCTTCATCCGAGTTGAGCGGGATATCGGAAGGCTTGCGATGCGTGCGGCGGCGGGAAGACCGCTGCACGGCTTTCTTGAGATCGAGCGGTTTGAGCGCCTTGTAGTTGCGCTTTTGCGTGGGAAGCAGCAATTCCGGCAGTGACTGGCGCTTGATAACGCTGAAGGCAAAAACAGCGAGGACAACGGTCAGCACGACGGCGGTGACGTCGAGCAAGCGCCTGAGCCGTTTCCAGCGTTTCCGCTGCGGATCATAGAAGACTTGTTTCATTCAATACCGGTATTCTCAGAATCTTATTCTATTCAGTTGCATCTGCACCTGGCTCGGGGGATTCGGTTCGGTCGAGACGGCTCTCTTCTGTATGATTCACTTGCATGCTGGCTGCGCTTCCTCGCAAGTGGTGGATTGTTTTCATCGCGCTCGCTGCCGGAGCTGCTCTGCGGCTCTGGTTCATTCACGCCTATCCGGAAACGCTGGGTGACCCGCTGGTTTATGGCGATATCGCCAAGAACTGGATGCTGCACGGCGTCTATGGACTGACGCGCTCGGACGGTATCCAGCCTACGCTGATCCGGCTGCCCGGGTATCCACTTTTTCTGATGCTGTGCTTCCGGCTCTTCGGCATGGAGCACTACCACGCGGTGATGTACGCCCAGGTCGTGGTCGATCTTGCCGGCTGCCTGCTGATTGCCGGCTTTGCCGCAAAGATTGCTTCGCGCCGCGCCGGATGGGTGGCGCTCTGGCTGGCGGCGCTGTGTCCTTTTACGGCGAATTATGCGGCGACTCCGCTGACAGAGACGCTGGAGCTTTTTTCGATTTCCCTGGCTCTCTACAGCTTTGCGCGGCTGCTTGAAAATCCGCAATGGCGCTGGGTCTTTGTGCTGGCCTTTGCCTTCAGCTATGCGGCGCTGCTGCGTCCGGACGGTGCATTGCTGGCGGTGGCGTTCTGCCCGGCCATTGTGGTGTACGGAGAGAAGCTGTGGGGGACGCGGCTGATGCTGCAGATGGCCGTGGTCTGCGGCGTGCTTTCCGTGCTGCCGTTCATCCCCTGGGCCGTCCGCAACTGGAATACCTTCCATGTATTTCAGCCGCTGGCTCCGCGTTATGCCACTGATCCGGGCGAGCCGACAGATCCGGGTTTCAATCGCTGGACAAAGACGGTCTGTGTCGATTTCACCTGCACGTGGGAAATTTATTGGAATGCGAATTCAGATGAGCTGAAGATCGAGAATCTGCCGTCCCGGGCTTTTGATTCTGCAGTGCAATATGAGAGGACGGCAGATCTTTTCGAGGATTACAACGCAAGCACAACGATTACGCCGGACATCGATGGCCGCTTCGGGGTATTGGCGGACAGACGCATTGCCAGTGATCCTGTCCGCTACTACTTTGCGCTGCCGATGGCGCGGCTGCTGGATATGTGGCTGCGTCCGCGAACAGAGTTGCTATGGGTTGAGTTGCGCTGGTGGCAATACTCGAAGCATCATGCGGAGACGGAGTTCGCTGCTGCTTATGCAGCGCTGAACCTGATTTATCTTGTACTGGGCTGCATCGGTTTCTACCGGTGGCCGCGTTTTGCCGGCGCGATGCTGCTTTTTATTCTATTGAGATGCGCGCTGCTGGCGACGATTGAAGCTCCGGAGCCGCGCTATACGCTTGAGTGTTTTCCCGCGTTGATAGCGCTTGCCGGCGTGGCCTTTGAGCGCCGGGGAATGTTTTTGAAGCTTCCAGTTTGAGATGAGGAATCCGATGTCGAAGAAGAAGTGGACTGCAGTTGACAAGTATTTTGACAGCCTGTTTGCGCCTTCCGATCCAGCGCTCGATGCAGCCGTAGAGTCGATAGCCGCTGCGGGAATGCCGGAGATCAGTGTAAGTCCGGGTCAGGGAAAGCTGCTGTATCTGCTGGCGCGGATGCAGGGCGCGAAGAAGATTCTTGAGATAGGCACGCTGGGCGGGTACAGCACAATCTGGATGGCGCGGGCCCTGCCCAAAAACGGTCTGCTGGTGACTCTCGAAGCCGATGCGAAGCATGCCCGCGTGGCGGCGAGCAACATCGCGCGAGCAGGACTCGCCGAGAAAATCGATCTGCGCCGGGGGAAGGCGCTCAGTACGCTGCCGAAACTCGTCGAGGAAGGCGCCGGGCCCTTTGACCTGATTTTCATAGACGCGGATAAGCGTAATAATCCGCGGTATTTTGAGTGGGCATTGAAGCTTTCGCGGCGCGGGAGCCTCATCGTCATCGATAATGTTGTGCGTGAAGGAGATGTGGCCGATGCAAAGAGTGAGGACCCGAATATTCAGGGGACGAGGGAGGCTTTGGAAATGATGGCCCGCGAGCCGCGCGTTATTTCAACGGCAATGCAGACGGTGGGCAGCAAGGGCTACGACGGTTTTTCTATGGCATTTGTCGTGGGCTGAATTGAGCTAAACTGTTAAGTTATGGCTACCGCCGAAATCTCTACCGTCATTCTGCCGCGTTCGCCTGAGGGCGAGTTCCGCAACGAGCCGTTCACTGATTTTTCGAAGCATGAATATTCCCAGGCCATGAAAGACGAGCTGGTGCGCGTGGGCGACATGCTTGGCCACGAGTATGAGCTGATCATTGGCGGCGAGCGCTTCAAGACCACAGAAAAAATCGAGTCACTCAACCCGGCAAATCCTTCGCAGATTGTCGGGATTCATCAGAAGGCCGGCGCCGAGCATGCGGAGCAAGCCATGCAGGCTGCGCTCAAGGCCTACCAGACCTGGCAGTATGTTCCGGCGGAAGAGCGCGCAGCGCTGCTGCTGCATGCAGCGGCCATCATCCGCAGCCGCAAGTTCGAGTTCTGCGCGTGGCTGACATATGAAGTCGGCAAGAACTGGGCCGAGGCCGATGCCGACGTAGGCGAGACGATCGACTTCCTCGAGTTCTATGCGCGCGAAGCGCTGCGCCTTGCCAGGGCCACGACTCCCATTCAGTATCCCGGCGAGCACAACGAACTGCTGTACATTCCGCTGGGCGTGGGCGCGGTCATTCCGCCGTGGAATTTCCCCTTCGCGATTATGGCCGGCATGACGGCGGCTGCGATTGTCGCCGGCAACACGGTCGTTCTGAAGCCTTCGAGCGATTCGCCCACGATTGCTGCGCGCTTCGTCGATGTTCTGGAAGAAGCGGGCATGCCGGGCGGCGTGGTGAACTTCTGTCCCGGGTCAGGCGCGACGTTCGGCAATGCGCTTGTCCAGCATCCGAAGACCCGCTTCATCGCCTTTACCGGATCGAAGGAAGTTGGCCTCGATATTCATGAGCGTGCCGCCAAAACACAGAAGGGCCAGGTCTGGATCAAGCGCACGATTCTTGAAATGGGCGGCAAGGACTCGATTGTTGTCAGCGCGGATGCCGATCTCGATGCGGCGGTTGAAGGCGTGGTCGCCTCGGCCTTCGGATTCAGCGGCCAGAAATGCTCGGCCTGTTCGCGCGCCATTGTCGAGGAATCCATTTACGACGTCTTTGTTGACCGCGTACGCGAGCGTGTAGCAAAGCTGACAGTCGGCGATCCGGTGACGAACCCGAACATGGGGCCGGTAGTGAATATAGGCGCGCTGAAAACCATCCAGGGATACATCGAAACAGGAAAGAAAGAAGGCCGGTTAATCGCAGGCGGCAATTTGGTTGAGACTCCGGAGAAGGGATATTTCCTGGAGCCGACGGTCTTTGCCGATATTGCGCCGGACGCGCGCATCTCGCAGGAAGAGATTTTCGGTCCGGTCCTCGCCATCATCAAGGCGACGGACTATGACCAGGCGCTGGATATTGCCAACAATACGGAATACGGCCTCACCGGCGCTGTTTACAGCAACGACAAGGTCAAGCTGGATAAGGCGCGGGCGACTTTCCATGTCGGCAACCTGTACTTTAACCGCAAGTGCACAGGGGCCATGGTTGGCGCGCATCCGTTCGGCGGATTCAATATGTCGGGGACGGATTCGAAGGCCGGCGGTCCGGATTATCTTTACCTGTTCACGCAGGCAAAGTCCGTTGCGGAAAAACTGAAGTAAGCAAGAAGAAAGCCCCGCATCTGGATCATGCGGGGCTTTTTGTATTTTCTATTTGCCTTAATAGACCTGCATCATCTGGTTGCCGACTGCCTCGGCCGCTTCCGCCAGCATCTTGTGATGGATGGTGAAGAGCGCCAGTTCCAGGCGATCAGAGACTCCGGTTTTGTCATAAACACTGCGAAGGTAGTTTTTCACCACCTGCTCGGTTGTTCCCAGGCGGATGGCGATTTCCTTGTTCTTGCAGCCCTGCACGATGAGGGCAACAATCTTCATTTCTTTGGGTGTGAGCCGGTCGCGAACGCGCGCGCCAACCTGGTCTTCTATGACAGGCGGGGGGACGTTCGTCGCGGGCTGCATATAGTGCTCGCCTGCCGCGACCTGCCGGACACAATCGATCAGGTTAGGACCGCTTACACTGCGAAAAAGAAGACCCTGCACGCCGGCTGCAAGGAAGGAATTCGGCGATTCGTCGTTTTCAAGGATGGCGATAACACGGCTGGCAGCACGACCAGCCCGTTCCCGCAGAAGATCAAGGTCAGCTTTAAGGCTTGAGGCAATCAGCAGAATTGCCCCTCGGAAAGAGTCAATGGCCTGGTATAGACGTTCTCCATCAGGGCATTGAGCAATGATACGAAAATCATCTTCCATGGCGAGCACCTTCGCGGTACCGGCACGAAAGATCGCCTGATTGTCAGCTAAGATAACTTTGTTCATGTGTGAGCGTTTCCCCCGATAACGCTTGATTTGCGCACACGAATAAGGCGCAAGTTACAGTTGTACTGCTATATGCAACCAGGGATACTTTCCTTATTTGCACAAGATATCGACCAAGGGTAGAGAAACATCCCTAAAGTGTCCTGTTTTGCGACACTCCAGGTTGGATAAAAAGGGTACAGATACTTTGATATGTGACCTTAGAGTACATGAGGTGTGTCCTTTTGGAACTTGAATTCTACAATTATTCATAATTCCCTTAGTGATCTATCTTTTTCTAGAGTTTTGGTGTACAGGCACTCGCGACTCCTCACCCGGTTCTCGTTCCACCCCGGAAACCCTTACACTAGGAATGCATGGCAAAGCCGGTTATTCTCGCAGTGGATGACGACATCAGCGTTCTGGAGGCTGTGATCCAGGACCTGCGCCGTCAATATGGAGCAACTTACCGTATCCTGCGCGCCGGCTCCGGACAGGCGGCCCTGGATACCTGTACCCAGCTGCAGCAGCGTGGCGATGCGGTTGCGCTCTTTCTCTCTGATCAGCGCATGCCGGGAATGAGCGGGGTGGAGTTTCTGGAGAAGGCGCAGGAGGTCTATCCTGACGCCAAGCGCGCCCTGCTGACTGCCTACGCAGATACTGAAGCAGCAATTAGAGCCATCAATACGGCGAAGATCAACTATTACCTCACCAAGCCGTGGGACCCGCCGGAAGAAAAGCTCTATCCAGTCCTCGATGATCTGTTGGAGAACTGGAACCAGGGCTACAAGCCTCCGTTTGAAGGCCTGCGCGTGGTCGGGCCCCGCTGGTCGGCCAAAGATCACCAGGTGCGCGATTTCCTCTCGCGCAACCAGATTCCTTATGTATGGCTGGATCCGGAGCGGAATGACGAAGCGATCCAGTTGCTGGAGCGCTATAAGATTGACGACCGCAAGCTTCCGGCTGTGCTCTTTCCTGACGGTTCGTCACTGGTGCAGCCGGACCAGATGGAGCTGGCGGCGCGTATCGGGCTGCGCACACAGGCTGAGAAGGACTTCTATGACGTGGCCATTGTTGGAGCGGGGCCGGCAGGGCTGGCGGCCGCGGTCTATGCGGCCTCCGAAGGCCTGAAGCCTATCGTGATTGAGCCGGAAGCCCCGGGAGGACAGGCTGGGAGCAGCTCCAGGATTGAGAATTATCTTGGTTTTCCTTCGGGCCTGAGCGGAGCGGATCTTGCCCGCCGCGCCTATGTGCAGGCCTCGCGCTTCGGCACGGAATTCCTGACGCAGCGCGCGACAGGCATCCGGACGGAGGCGCCGTATCACTTCGTCAAGCTGGCTGACGGGCGCGAGATTTCGAGCCACGTAGTGCTGCTCTCGCTGGGAGTAGATTACCGGAAGCTCGATATTCCAGGAGTAAATAACTTTACCGGAGCCGGCGTCTATTACGGGGCAGCCATGACGGAGGCCCTCTCCTGCCGTAACGAAGATGTATATATCGTCGGTGGTGCCAATTCGGCCGGGCAGGCAGCAATGCACTTTGCCCGTTATGCCCGCAAAGTTACGATGCTGGTCAGGGGCGATTCGCTCGAAAAGAGCATGTCGAAATATTTAATCGATCAGATCGCTGGCACATCTAATATTGAGGTCCAAACCGGGGCTGAAGTGGTAGAAACTGCAGGGAACGGTCGTCTGGAGTGCCTGAAAGTACGCAACGGTCAGGGAGAAATCCTCTGTAATGCGACAGCGTTGTTCATTTTTATAGGGGCTGCGCCGCAGACAGAATGGCTGCCTGAGAGCGTCATGAGAGATACGAATGGATTTGTACTTTCAGGCAATGACCTGCTGATTGAAGGGAAGATGCCAAAGATCTGGAAGGAAAACCGTCCTCCATATCTGCTGGAGACCAGCACTCCGGGAATTTTTGTCGCCGGGGATGTCCGTCACGGTTCAGTGAAGCGCGTTGCTTCGGCCGTTGGTGAGGGCTCCATTTCCGTGCAGTTTATGCATCAATATCTCGCTCGTTTTTAGGGATTCGACAACAACGAAATGCCACAAGAAACCGTTACCGCCAGCACACGAACCGTCCATGGCCGGGATATCTATCCCGAGCTGCACAAGATGCCCACCTTTTCACAGGCCTCAGAGGATGATCTGGCCTGTATCGGCGACGTGGAGGTGCTGGATGTGCCTGAGGGGACGGCCTTCATACATCCCGGTGAAAACGTCTTCTATTTCTGGATTGTGCTGCGCGGCGGCGTGCGCTCGTACAAAACCGAAAAAGATGGCTCGACCGCGATGGTCATGCACGTAAAGGAAGGCGACACGTTTGGCGAAGTTCCTATCCTGGCCGGCGTCCCGCAAACGGCAGTTACCTGCGAAACGGTCAAGGACAGTACTCTGATTCGCGTCAACAAGGACAATTTCTGGCAGCTGATGGCAACCTGTCCTGTTGTCCGAAAAGCTGTTTTAACGAATATGTCGCGCCGCCTGGAAGCATATACGGCGCTGACGTTGCACCGGGAAAAGCTTATCTCGCTGGGAACTCTTGCAGCCGGGCTGATGCACGAGCTGAACAATCCGGGCACGGCGGCCAAGCGCGCCGCATCTCAGCTGCGCGAAAACATGACCCAGCTGCAGGAAATCAGCCTGCGCATGACGCACAATCCGTTAAGCCCCGAACAGCTGGACTGCATGAAGGATCTTCTGCAGGAAGCGTTTGCCGCGCAGAAGAAGCCGCAGGCCATGAGCTCTCTCGATGAGGCAGATGCGCAGGATGCACTTGCAGAGTGGCTGGAAGGCATCGGTGTTACCAATGCCTGGAAGCTGGCCCCTACGCTGGTCGCCGCAGGCTGGACACGACAGGATATCGAATGCACGCAACATGCCTTCCCGCCAAAAATTCTCTCCGATGCTCTGAACTGGCTTGAAGCCCTTATTTCCAATATCCAGCTGGTCGGCACGATTGAAGAGAGCATCGCACGAGTGACTGACCTGGTGATGGCGGTCAAGAAATACGCTTACGAAGACAAGAACAAGGAACACAAGCTCGACATTCACGACACCCTTCAGAGCACGCTTACCATCCTCGGACATAAATTCCGCCACAAGCAGATCACGATCGAAAAGCATTTCTCTCCCGATATCCCTGTTTTGATCACGCATGGCACCGGCATCAGCCAGGTCTGGACGAACCTGCTGGACAATGCGATTGATGCTTCGCCCGAAGGCAGCAAGATCACGATTCGCACCTGGACGGATGCGGGCTGGGTCTACGCCGGCATTGCGGACCAGGGATCAGGGATTCCTGCCGAATACCGGGACAAAGTCTTCGAGCCCTTCTTCACCACCAAGCCTGTCGGTATCGGCACCGGGCTTGGCCTCGACATTGCCCACCGCGTCGTTACCGGCCACTATGGCGGGCATATCGGCTTTACTTCCGAGCCGGGCAAGACGGAATTTATCGTCAAACTGCCCATCAGCCAGCAGGGGCAAACCAAGCCGTAGAACTTCAGCTGTCTTTTGTCGCAGAACGCATCGCCAGATGCAACAGGAGCATGATGGCTGATCCCACGAGCGGCACGGCGAGCCCGATACGAAGTGAGCCACGCATGCTTGCGATCTGACCGGTGATCCATGGAAGAACGGCTCCTCCGAATCCGCTGAACGCGAATATCCATCGCGATTGTGAAGGCTTGTCTGTAAGCTCGAGGAGTTTCGAGATACAAAGAGGGAAGACCGGCGCCAGCATCAGTCCGGTAAGGGCGGCACTGGCGAGGCTCGAAGCAGCGCCGCGGCTCAACAGCAGAAGCAGGATGCCGACCAGCGCAAGCGCAAGCGATGCAGTCAGCAAACGTGGCTCCGACATCCGTTTCAATGCAGATGGCGCGGCAGTCCTTCCACAGAGAATAGCGACCCAGAAGAGCGATGTGACTGCGGGAGCAAGCGCTGTGCCTGATAGCGGCAGGCGATGGATGTAAGTCATCATCCAGCCGCTGATGGACGATTCCACGCCCACATAAAGAAATGCGAGAGCTCCTAAGGGCAGAAGCAGCGAAATCTTCGTCTGGGTATTCGATGATGCCACTGGATCGCTGCTGATTGACGCCGCTGGGAAGTGAGCAAGGCCGAGAGAAACGAGGGGAATCGCAGAAGCAATCGCCATCATGGCAAAAAGCCATGAGGCGGAATAAAAGTGTACCCAGGCGGACACGAGCAACGGACAGACAACCGCGCCGAAGCCCCAGGCTGCATTCAGCAGGGAAAGTGACGCGCCGCGGCTTGCGTTGTAGATGCGCCCGATCGTCATGCTGGTCGCCGTCATTGCGAGGCCCAGGCCCAGTCCAAAGCTGAAGTAGAAAACCGGAGCGATGCGGCCGCCGCAGAACGCAAGCAAGACAGCGCTGGCTGTCATCAGCAGGTACCCGCGCACAATGCTCGTGTTCAGGCGCGACTGCACGAGGAGCGCGCCCGAGGATGATCCGGCAAATTGCGCGGCGAAGAGAAATCCGGCGCGGCTGTCGCTCAGTCCCCACGACGCGCTCAACGCAGGCAGGGCGCTGCCCAGAAGCGTTGTTCCAATGCCCGTGAGCGTGAACCCGAAATAAAGGGAAGCCAGGAGAAGCCAGGAGCTCTGCGCGCTGCGATTCATGCCTTGCTCATCTGTAACAAACGGCGGCGAAGTTGTCACGGCAGGCATTCGAAGTAGTGTCGAACCTTGGCTGTCATTGACATTTCATTCTGTAACATTTCAAATTCATTCCACCGGAAAAAGTAGAGAGAACGTTTCAGGATGCGGGACGGGTCTACTTCCCATAGCCTGGCAGCATGATTTTGTAAATGCCTTTGGAAGAACAGTTCTATCCCCTGATTGCACGACAAACTAACCGAAGAGGAGCCCACATGGAGAAGACCACACGCCGCAACATGCTGAAGAATGCCGCCAAAGCAGCTGCCGTAGGTGGAGCAGCGCTGGCCTCCGCGCCTATGGTGGAAGCGAAGAAGGTTCCGCCGCCCGAGAAGAAGGCGTACAGCCTGAATCCGCCGAAGGGAGACGAAGCGCCGCTCTTTTCAAGCGCGGTTTCTTACGGAAACCTCCTGTTTCTTGCCGGAGTCGGCGCGCATTTTCCCGGAGACATCAAGGCGCATACGCAGCATGTTCTCGATGACCTCGAAAAGCAGCTGACCAATGCCGGTTCATCGATGGAAAAAGTGCTGAAGGTGAATGTCTATCTGAATGACATCAAGGACTGGCCGGCAATGAACGAAGTGTACAAGGGCAGATGGGGCAAGGTTCCGCCGGTGCGCACGACGGTCGCTCCTGCCGGAGGCATCCCAGGCAACTCACTCGTGGAAATCGATCTGATCGCTTACATCTAATCTGACTCTGCTGACTGTAAGGAGCATCATGCCAAGCAAATTGACGCGGCGCCGCCTTATTCAGGGATCAAGCCTGCTGGGCGCTACCTGCGCCCTGAGCGGCGCGGTGCCGGGTACTCTGCACGCTGACGAGCTTCGGCCTTATACCAATGAGGAGAAGGACTCGAACATCTATGAGGCGATCGGTGTGCGGCCGATCATCAATTGTCGCGGCACCTATACGATCATCAGCGGCTCGCTGACTCTGCCTGAAGTGAAGCGAGCCATGGATGAGGCTTCAAGATACTATGTTCACCTCGATGAGCTGATGCTTGCCGTAGGCGCTGAGCTGGCAAAGATCACGGGCGCGGAGTGGGGAATTATTACGACAGGCTGTGCGGCTGCTATTGCCAATGCAACTGCAGCATGCATCGCCGGCACCGATCCTGAGAAATCGCAAAAACTGCCCTATATCCAGAATCTCAAGAACCAGGTCATCATCCCGAAGACTTCGCGCAATCCCTATGACATTGGCACGCGCATGCTCGGCGTCGAAATTGTCGAGGTAGATTCGCCGGAAGAGCTGGAAAGCAGGCTCAATCCGCGCACGGCGATGATCTACATCATGTCTTCTCCGGCAAATGCTTCCGGGCCGATGAGCATTGAGAACATCTGCAGGATTGCCAAAACGAAAGACGTTCCTGTCTTTGTGGATGCCGCCGCCGAGACCCTCACCATTCCCAACATCCACCTGCAGCATGGCGCAACGTTTGTCGGCTACAGCGGAGGCAAGTGTCTGCGCGGGCCGCAATCAGCGGGACTTCTGCTGGGTCGGAAGGATCTGGTGCAGGCCGCATGGTTCCAGGCCGCTCCGCACCATAATTATGGGCGAGCTCTGAAAGTCGGCAAAGAAGAGATCATGGGCATGCTCACCGCAGTCAGAATGTGGACGAAGCGCGATCATCAGGCAGAGTGGAACACCTGGATGTCGTGGCTGCAATCCATTGAGAGCAAGGTGAAGCCGCTTCCTTCCGTGCGCACCGAGTATATTCAGCCGGAAGACCTCTCGAACCATGCGCCCCAGCTGCAGATTCATTGGGATGCAAAAGCGCTGAAAATCACAGGCACGGAATTAGCCGAAAAGCTGGACAAGGGAACGCCGCGCATCATGCTTGGAAGCGCGAGCGGCAAGCGTCCTGACAAGATGGATAGCTCGCTTACCATCATGCCTTACATGATGCGTCCGGAAGACCACCCTGTCGTGGCCAATGCTATCTACGAGGCTCTTACGAAGCCTGGCAGCTATCAGGATCCAGTCATTCCATCTGGTACTCCGGCCACTCTTGAGGGTAAGTGGAATGTCTCGCTGACTTATATCTGCGGTACCGGACAGCAGACGTTTGTCATTCAGCAGAGCGGCAACGATCTAAGTGGTGACCACGTTGGAGAGATTTACAGGAGCCAGTTGAAGGGCAAAGTCCACGCCGACCATGTAATGATTTCGAGCGCCATGCCTGTCGGTGGAAATGAGATCCACTACACATTTACAGGCACGGCCCAGGGCAGCACGATGAGCGGAAAAGTTCAGCTGGGCGAGTACGGCGAAGCTGCGTGGACAGCTACGAAAGCTTAGTAAGCAAGAGTAAGACAAACTAATCATCAACGGGATGGATCATGAACCTTGCTAAGGTTGTGAAGGCTGCGCGGCTTTGCCTGCCATTCGCTGCAGCTTCTTTTTTCACCAGTCTTCAGGCGCAAACCTATGACCTTCTTCTGAAACATGGCCATGTGATCGACGCGAAGAACCACATCAGCTCGGTCATGGATGTCGCGATCAAAGATGGAAAGATCGCGAAGGTAGCGCAGGATATTGCCGCCGCAGATGCCGTCAAGACAGTCGATGCAACCGGACTCTATGTAACTCCGGGACTGATTGATATTCACGTTCACGTCTATGCAGGAACGGGAGAGCGCGGTTCCTACGCGGGAGATTTGAGTGTCTACCCCGATGGATTTACCCTGCGCAACGGTGTGACCACTGTCGTGGATGCAGGCTGTTCCGGATGGCGCAATTTCGAAGACTTCAAAGACCGCATAATCGATCGCTCGAAAACCCGCGTCTTCGCCATGCTGAATATTGTGGGCTCGGGAATGCGCGGCGCCAGGTACGAGCAGAACCTCGATGACATGGACGGCGTTCCGACAGGGGAGATGGCGAAGAAGTACCCCAATATTATTGTCGGCATTAAGAGCGCACACTTCGAAGGCCCGGAATGGAAGCCTTACGAGCAGGCAGTCAAAGCGGGTACGATCGCCAATATCCCGGTCATGATTGACTATGGCGCGAACCGTCCGGAGCGGCCGCTCTACGATCTTCTGACAAAAGTGCTGCGTCCCGGCGATATCTACACGCACATGTATTCCGGACTGCGCAATGAGCAGGACCCTGCGACTCTGGGACCGAGCAAGGGAATGATCGAAGGCCGCAAGCGCGGAATCTATTTTGACGTGGGCCATGGCGGAGGAAGCTTCAACTGGAAGGTTGCTGTTCCGCTCACGAAAGACGGATTCTGGCCCGATTCCATTTCAACCGATCTCCACGTTGACAGCATGAACGCGGGCATGAAAGACATGCTGAATGTCTCAAGCAAGATGATGGCTCTGGGCATGCCGCTTGATAAAGTGATAGCCGCCGATACCTGGAATCCCGCACACGAGATCAAGCATGAAGAACTGGGCAATCTTTCCGTAGGCGCTCCTGCTGATGTAGCTGTGCTGCGGCTGGAGCATGGCAATTTCGGTTTCGTGGATATGTTCAATAAGAAGCTGATGGGCACAGAGAAGCTTATCTGCGAGCTGACAGTCCGGAATGGGAAAGTAGTGTATGACCTGAATGGAATCAGCAGTCCGTCGTGGGATGCTCCATTGACGAATGCAGAAACGCAATCGAAGCGCTGGACGGATTCAAGGTTCGGACCTTCGCATCCAAGGGCGCATTGATCTTCAAACGAACCAGTAATTTTTCGGAGCCAGGAATCCATGATGAGTACACGTCGCAGCTTTCTCCGCAGTATCCCTCTCGGTATGGCTGCGCTTTATGAGCTCAAGGCGAATGCAATGAAAGGCGACCCGCAGCGTATTTTTATCGGAACAAATGCAAAGGGCATATACACCGCATTGTGGAATCCTCTAAGCGGCGAAATCGGCGAGCCGGAACTGGCCGCCGAAGTGGCCAGCCCGTCGTTTCTGGCGTTCGGACGCAGAAAGAATTTTCTTTATGCGGTGAACGAAGTCTCATCGGAAGATGCATTCGTGGCGGCTTACTCCATTGCCGGAGGGAAGCTTACACAGCTGAACACGCAGAAGGCGATGGGCAGCGGACCTACTTTTGTTTCTGTGCATCCGGACGGCGGCAGCGTCTATGTTGCCAACTACGCCGGAGGAAGCGTGACCTCATACCGCGTGGATGCGAAGGGCGCTCTGTCGTCGCCCGTCTCGCACTTCCAATATCAGGGAAGCGGTCCAAACCATAGCCGGCAGTCGAGTCCTCATGCGCACTCCGCCGTTGTCTCACCTGATGGACGCTTTCTTCTGGTCAATGACTTAGGCCTGGACCGTATCGTTATCTACAAGGTGAATGCAGCGACTGCGGAGCTTACTCTGCACGATCCTCCGCATTGGAGCGCGCGCCCGGGAAGCGGGCCGCGCCACATTGCATTTCATCCGAACAAGCGGTGGCTCTATAACGTCAACGAGCTTGATTCGACGGTGGACTTGCTCGCATGGGATGCAGCGAAAGGAACGCTGACTTCGAAAAGTTATTTCTCGACACTTGCTCCCGATTTTCCAAAGAACAAAGCTTTTGCCGGAGAGATACTAATTTCCTCCGATGGAAAGTATGTGTATGTCGGCAATCGCATTGGATCGGAAACTATCGCCGCCCTCAAGGTAGATGCTGCAACAGGGAATCTGACTTTAGCGCAGCTGGCTTCGAATGGCGGCAAAACCACGCGCCATATCGGACTCGATCCGACTGGAAAGTGGATGGTAGCTTCGAACCAGGACAGCGGGAACCTTGTAGTCCTTTCACGTGATATCAGTACAGGAAAGCTATCCAGTCCTGTCCACACGTATTCATTGGAAAAGCCCATGTGTGTCGTATTTGCGTAGTTATTCTGCAAGGGAATCTGCCGCATGATTCAAGTAAACCGAGAGGACGCAAGATACAAGACACTGCGCAAAAGCCGCAACCTGCGCTGGCCTGCTTCAGAGTCTGAGTTCGCAGGACAGATTGTGCTCTGTGAAAGCGAAGATGAGGTTGCAGAGGCTCTACAGCGCATTGTGGATGCCGGCATGCGTCCTACAGTGCGGAGCGGTGGCCACTGCTATGAAGACTTCGTTGTCAATAATCCGAATGGCGCCATCATCGATCTGAGCCTCCTGAAGACGCCTCACCTGCCGAATGAAACTCATCCTTACAAGATTTCAGCAGGGATGCAGCTGGGCGAGGTATATCTCGATCTTTACAAGCGCCATGGAGTTACCATTCCTGCCGGTAGCTGTTATACGGTCGGCGCTGGCGGCCACATCAGCGGAGGCGGCTACGGAGTGCTGTCCCGCTTGTTCGGGCTCACCGTCGACTGGGTTTCAGCGATGAATATTCTCACCGTCGATGGAAAAGGGAAAGTCGTCAAACGGAAAATCGACAAGCATACCGATGCCGATCTTTTCCGTGCATGCCGCGGCGGCGGATGCGGGACGCTCGGAATCATAACGAGCTTTTTCTTTGAGAAGCTGCCTCCCGCTCCGACCGAAGTTGTATCCGCAGGCGTTTCTTTCGACTGGAAGGATATGACGGAAAGTAAATTCATCTCCATCCTGCAGACATACGGAAACTTCTGGGAGACGCGCGGGAAAGAGCCGGACACATGGGGCATGTTTGCTCTGATGGGCCTGACACATTCATCAGCGGGTCGATTTGGAATAGGGATGGAGTTTTGTAATCCTGACGGAACATGCCGCGATTTATCGGTTGTGAAAGAGTTCCTGGATTTGTTTCAGCCCTTCAATCCGCAAACCGGCGCCGGCGATTGGCATGGAGACAGAAGAACCGGCCGCGGTGTTTCCACTTCGCAGGAATATGCAGGCACTCATCCTGTGAGCAGGCATGAATGGCTGGTAGCAACGGTTCGTCCTGAAGGTGGCGGAGAAGGGCGCGCAAAGTATAAGTCCTGCTACATGAAGCGGAATTTCACTGCCGAAGAAGCAAGACGCATTTATAAGCATCTAACCCAAGACGCTGAAGGAGTAGACCTGAGAGGGTTTAATCTTGCGGTCGATTCTTATGGAGGCGCTACGAACAAGCAGGAAATTGGCAATGAAACTTCTATCTGGCAGCGCTCATCGATCATGAAGCTGCAGTACCAGTTTTACTGGTCAGATGCCGCCGATGATAAAGCCAACCTGAAATGGTTTGACGAGCTTTACAGCGATGTTTACTCAACTACGAATGTAGATTCGCGCTATACTTCTACTCCTTATCCGGGCGATTACTATGAAGGATGCTATATCAACTATCCCGATGCCGATATGTTGAGGTACTCATTCTGGCCACAGTTGTACTTTGGAGAAAGAGGTCTCTATCCATTTCTCCAGGAAGTAAAGCGTAAGTACGATCCCAATAATATCTTCCATCATTCCATGTCGATTCGCGCATAGTTGTACCGGGAGAAGAGCCATGCAGTTCAGCCGTCGAAGATTTCTTCAGAACGCAGGGCGACTTTCCGCGGCCCGGCTGGCTGCAGCTGTGTTGCCCGGTTTTTCAGAAACTGCGAATTCCATTCATTCGAAGTTCGCCTATGTCGGTGCGCGGCGCGGAATCCATGCATTTGCGCTGGATGGCTTGAACTGGAATCCGGTGCAGTTTGTCGAAAGCGCTGCTCCGGTCAGCCTGTGCCTTCATCCGCTGCAGCATGTGATCTATGCAGCCAATGGCATCGACAATGATCAGGGCCTTCCCTGTGGGACGATCGAGGCCTTCGCGATTGATTCGCGCAGCGGCAGGCTCTCCTTATTGCGCAGGCAGAGACTTTCTCTCTCTGGCATTCATCCGCGACATCTCGCGGTTTCTCCCGATGGCGCTTACCTGGCAGTAGCCACTCGCAGTGGGACCTACAATCTTATTTCACTCGACAAAGATGGAGTGCCTGAAGGAGTAAGTGCCATCTTCAAAGAGGCTGGATGCGGGCCACATCCATTGCAGCAGTCTGCCGCTCCTCGCTATGTAAGCTTCGATAGCCGCGGGCGACTGGTGGCGACTGACCGCGGATGCGATCGGGTATCTGTTTTTTCAGCAAGACGTGGTGCGCTGGTCCGCGAGCAGAGATTGGATGCAGCTATTGGCAGCGGACCTGCTTCGATGGCTATGAGCTCACGAACCGGCACACTCTATCTTGTTCATGAGCTGGATGGCTCTGTAACAACGCATAATTATGCCGAGTCTGAAGGGAAGCTGGGCGGCAAAACCCGGAGCTATCCCATTCACAATGACCAAATAACCGCAGGCCATTCAGCCATTGCGTTGCATCCTTCAGAAAGGTTCCTCTATGTATCTTTTTTGCAGGATAGAGGCAGGCATACAACCAGCGTATTCGAAGTATCAGGCAGTGATGGCAGCCTGACCCCGCAGCAAATGCTGGACAACATATCCATGCACGCTGTTGCCATCGACAAAGGCGGCGAAGTGCTTTTTGCCGCAGACCGGGCAGCGAATCGAGTTCTCTGTGCGGCGATTGAACCTGAAAATGGAACACTGAAGCAGCTCTCTCCTTGCGTCAGTGTGGACAGCCCTGTCTGTCTCGCGCTGAAGAATGCATGATCAGACCTGCAATACTTGATGAGGTATAGTTAGTCGAATCGTTACCATGTGATTTAACTTAGTTTCGAGAGACTGCAGATCGACTGACTCCTCATTCAAGGTTGCTTGGGTTCTATGAGTAAAAAAAAGACCAGCGGCAGCAACGGTTCGGAGCCTGTAACTCTAAAGGTCCTGGCAGCGTATCTGAAGCTTGATCCCGCAACTGTTTCTGTCGTGCTGAATAATGTTCCGGGCCGGTCGATTCCGGAGGCAACGCGCGAGCGCATACGGGCAGCCGCGAAAAAGTTCAACTATCAGCCAAGCTTCGTAGCGCGATCTCTGCGCAATCGCCGCACCATGACCATCGGCATCCTTGTTCCTGTTCTGGCGGATGGCTATCACACTGAGGTGATGAGCGGTATCGGCGATGAGCTGCTGGAAGAGAATTACTTCTATTTCATCGCGCACCACAGGCATCGCACCGATCTCATCGAGCAGTATCCGCATCTGCTGGTAGGCCGCGGGGCCGAGGGGATCATCACCATTGATACGCACCTGAACCATAAGCTCACTGTGCCTGTCGTGGCCGTTGCCGGGCATCGCAAAATCAGCGGCGTGACCAATATTGTGCTCGACCACAACACTGCCGCAGAGCTCACATTGCGGCACCTCTACGATCAGGGGCATCGCTCGATCGCGTTTATGCGCGGGCAGCCCTACAGTTCTGACTCGGAAGTGCGCTGGCAGGGGATCGTCAAGGTGGCTCGAGAACTAGGTCTCTCGATCCGCAGCGAATTGACCATACAACTGACGAAAGATCTGACTTCGCCCGAGTTGGGATATCCGGTAGTTCAGCAGTTGCTGGCGCATCATCGCCGTTTTACAGCCATTGTCGGCTTCAACGACATGGCGGCCATTGGGGCGATCCGCGCGCTGCATGATGCGCAGCTTCGCGTGCCGGAAGACATTTCTGTAATTGGCTTCGACGATATTCCTCAGGCAGCATTCCAGACGCCGAGCCTTACTACGATCCGGCAGCCTCTGCATGAGATGGGAAAACTCTCGGCGCAACTGCTGCTGCAGCGCCTGGCCTCGAGCGATGCCATACCGCCGGAAGTCGCGGTGAAGCCGCAGCTCATCGTTCGTGAATCCACCGGCCCTGCGCGCGATCTCGCAATCCGGAAGCATTCCAATAACAAGCGGCGGCCTACCAGGCAAGCGTCGTAATCGAGTCCGGCGGAAGCGTAAGCGAGAGCGACTGCTCTTGCAGCGCGCACTGCACTGTCTGTTCGCGGCCGGTATTCGTGAGCACTAGAACGCGGCTCCCATCCGGGTTCTCAACGGCAACATGATGGATGTCCTGCAAGTCTCCGGATGATGCAAAGACACGAGCGCCGCGCTGCATCAATTTGTAGTGAGCGAAGGCCCAGTATTGCCCACTGCGCGTAATCTCATGCGTCTTTGAGTTGAGAGTAACGACGCCTCCGCAAGTGAAGGGCCCGATATCCGGCTTGCCGTTTTCATCAAGCACGAGGTTCCAGCTCGTAATGCAGCGCGCCCAGTTACGCAGAATTCCAGTAAATGTCTTCGACCACTTGGCCCAGTCCGTAGCGTAGTCGGGAGCAGTGTAGTCGGGGCCGCCTTCGGTCCAGTAGGCGTGTTTTTCCGGAAACATATCGTGCACGCGCGTCATCGCCGCGGGCGGACCGAAATATCCGTGCCAGGCCACGCCATCGACCGCCTTATAGACATCCGGATCGCTGAACTCATCCACCACGCGCCCCCAGAGCGAGTAGTTATGGTCGAGAATCCATATCTTTGTATCGAGCGAGGCCTGTCGCAATGCAGGCGCCAGGTGCTCCTTGACGAATTCGATCTCATATTCCTGTCCCCAGAGGGCCTGCGGCATGCGGCCATCCTGATCGGTGTCCACTTCGTTCTGCACGGTTACGGCCTTGATGTTCACGCCGTCGGCGGCATAGCCCTGCAGGAACTTCACAAAGTATTGCGCATAGGCGTTGAAGTAATGCTTGCGCATCGAGCCGCCCAGCAATGAGCCTCCCGTCTTCATCCAGCCCGGAGGGCTCCACGGAGAAGAGAAGTAAAACAGCTCAGGATTGACCTGCTGTGCCTGTTTTAACAACGGGAGAATGTACTTGCGGTCGTGGTCAATGCTGAAGTGTTTGAGCTCGGGATCAGGCTCCTGCGTGTCGTCGTAGCTGTAGGCGTTCAGGGAGTAGTCGCTCGATCCGATCGTGGTGCGCGCGACAGAAAGGCGAAGTCCGGATGCGCCGAAGCACTCCTCGAGAATCACCTTGCGCTGTTTCTCATCCAGCTGCTCCAGC
Organism: Acidobacterium sp. FHG110202_01; assembly: GCF_059115305.1. Taxonomy (NCBI): domain Bacteria; kingdom Pseudomonadati; phylum Acidobacteriota; class Terriglobia; order Terriglobales; family Acidobacteriaceae; genus Acidobacterium; species Acidobacterium sp. FHG110202_01. The sequence continues at coordinate 511,322 of NZ_JBZYWJ010000004.1, read as the reverse complement.
AGATAGCAGGAAGCATCAGTAAGCGCGGCCCCGAAGCCGAGCAGCTGCTGGAACTTCTGGTCGGGATTGAGGCGGATGCTCATGGGTGATGTAGCCGCCGATGCGTGCCATTCCGGAGGGTGGATCGTTTGCCAGCGCTGTTGACCCGTAGTGCGCCAGGCTTTTATAGGCCCAGTAACAGGCTCGGCGAAAGCTCTGCGTATGAACGGGGGACAGGCAGTAGATGCGGCGGTCAGGGCAGAGAGCTTGAGGAAGGTGCGGCGATTCTTGTTTTCCATAGGTTGACCTGCGGTTTCGCCTTCTCACTATAAGACAAAGGTTTGTCTAGATAAAAACAAAAAATAATTTTCCTTGACAACCGTATTTCTGAATTGTTCTGATTTCGACGGTCTTCAAGCGTGGCCGTTGGTGTGTATAGAAAACAAACGCTTGTCTTTAACCAAGCCCAGCTACTGTGTGGAGAAGCTATAGATAGCGACCGAGCGCAGAAAGAAATAGATGCTGGTTTTTTCAGGGGGCACTATGTGGAAGAGCATTTTAAGAGGCGTTGCCATTGCCGGAGCATTTTCTGCAATTACCTGCTTCGCCCAGAACACAAATTCCGGTGATATTCGCGGCGTCGTCACGGACGCTTCAGGCGCTGTCATTCCGGGCGCGACCGTGAAGGTCGAGGACGTCGACAAGGGAATATCTCACATCTACACAACCGACGGAGCCGGCCTTTACGATACCGGCTCCATTGTTCCGGACAACTACCTGATTACGATCACGGCGCCGGGTTTCCAGAGCTATGTCCGGGGCCCGATCACGCTGCACGTAGAGACCGTCACGATCAACGCGGCACTGTCTGTCGGCGCCGCTACGCAGGAAGTCGTTGTTAAGACCGATGTGCCTCTGTTGAAGACGGAAACCGGAGCACAAACGACCACGCTTGAATCGACGCAAATGCTTCAGTTACCGCAGGTTGGAGCCAACTGGGAGAACTTCGTCCAGTTGCTGCCGGGCGCATCGAGCGTGAATCCTAATGGCAGGACAGGTCAGGCGGCGTCGGTCAACGGCAACCTGCCCTATAGCACAGTGCTGGCGGACGGCGCGACCACTACTCTGCCGATGAGCCAGAACGCCGATGTGATGGTGCTGGAGACGGTCGCTGAATTGAAGGTCGATACGTCGGCGTTCTCCGCGCAATACGGCATCGGCGGGGTAACCTACAACCAGATCAGCAAGGGCGGCACGAACCAGTTCCATGGCGCGGCGTATGAGTATTTCCAGAACAATGCATTGAATGCTGCTGACTATGCCTTCGGCGCGAAGAGCACGGTTGGGCTCGTCCGCTACAACAATTTTGGCTTTTCGGTTGGCGGCCCGATCATCAAGGACAAACTGTTCTTCTACTTCAACTACGACAAGATAATCAATCCCGGAAGCGCCTCGACAGGTTTTGAAAATGTGCCGACGCCGGCGATGCTCAGTGGTGACTTCACGGGCTTTCCCACGATCTACGATCCAACGACGCAGACGGTTGATGCAAGCGGGGCTGTACATCGCAGGTCTTTCATAGACGAGTATGGAAACGGCAACAAGATTCCTGCGAACATGATTGATCCGGTTGCGGCCGCAATTTCGAAATACTATCCGGCGCCGAATACGGGCTCAGGCATCAGCAACAACTTCTTTTACAACGTGCCCAGTTCCAACCCATTTACGAAGTTTTTCGGACGGATCGACTATCAGCTCAATCCGAACAATCACTTCATCATTTCTGAAACAGAAAGCGACAACCCGGCGTCGTATCACAACCAGGGAATCTGCCCGGTCAATTGTCAGAATGGCGATGTGAGCCGCGACAATGCCCAGGTCTCCTGGGTATGGACTATCAGCCCGAATACGATCAATGAAGCTCGCATGGGTTTCACGGACCAGATGAACTTCTTTACGCCGTTCTCGATTAATCAGGGCTTCCCCTCCCAGTTGGGCTGGAAGTTCTCCAAGGCAGATACATTCCCCGATATCCAGATTTCAGGCAACGGCAATATGTACGAACTGGCCCCGCAATCGAATGCGGTTTATAAGGAATTTGTTTTTGATCCTTCGGATGTAGTTACGCTGATCCGTGGGCGGCACGTGCTGCATTTCGGAGGCGAGTTCCTGATCAATCGCGCGGACTCCACCGCATGGGGCAATCTCAATGCTGGCACGATGGCCTATACCGGCGTCTATACAAACTCCACCAATGGAGATACGGCAACCGGAATGGGCTTTGCAGATTTCCTGCTTGGTTATACGCAGAAGTGGAGCGCAAATGTGACTCCGGAGTGGGGCGGGCGACTGAAGAGTCCGCAGTTCTTTGTTCAGGACGACATCAAGCTGCGCCCGAATCTGACACTGAATGTGGGCCTGCGCTGGCAGGGTATGACCGGCTGGCATGAAGTGAAGGGCAACATGGCCTCCTTCGATCCGACAGTAACGAATCCCGCAGACGGTTCGCTGGGCGCCATGTGGTACGGCACGACGAAAGCAAACGGGCGTGACAGTCTGCAGGCGCCGAACTGGAGCACATGGCTGCCTCGCGTGGGATTCTCTTACGGCTTTAAGCCCAAGACGGTCATTCGCGGCGGTATCGGATTGTATGGCTACAGCTGGAGCGATGATACTTATGGTCCGGGCATGGGCGGCGCCTTCGGATCCAGCGGCAGTCTTTCGGACAACACGAACGGTGTGAATCCGGTCGTGCTTCTCTCCTCTGACGGAAATACGAATTATCAGGGGCCAGGAGGGCTGAGCGTGAATCAGGCTTACGTCACTTCCCCAACAACTCCGGACGCCAAGAACGGTACGAACCCTTCGTATCAGGCATACCACACGCCGGTGCCAAGGATACTTCAATGGAACGTTGAAGTGCAGCAAGAGTTGAATGCCAACACGATTGTGACTCTGGCCTATGTCGCTAGCCACGGTTACAACCTTCTCTTCCCGGTGGACATCAACCAGGTGCCGGAAGCCAACCTGGGGCCGAATGATGCCTCCCTGCGGCCGTACCCCTTGTTCCAGTCAATCGACAGTGGTAGTGGTAATACTGGGTCGGGTGGAACCAATAAGGGCGTCTCCAATTACAACTCGTTGCAAGCCACAGTCCAGCAGCGTCTCTCAAGAGGTCTCGATTTTCAGGCGAGCTATGTGTGGTCACACATGCTGGATACCATCGACTCCTCCGGATGGGGCAGCAGTTCAGGGAATGACTATTACCAGAGATCCTACGATCCGAGTGCGAACTATGGCGCGTCGAACTTTGATGTTCGCAATGCCTTCAAGACTGCTGTGCTCTACGATCTGCCAGTGGGTAAAGGCCGCCAATTCCTGAATAAGAGCTCGCTCCTGGATACGCTAATTGGCGGATGGCAGGTTGCGCCAACCATCGTATGGACCTCCGGTAGTCCGTATACCCTGACCATGAGCACTGACAATTCTTTCTCGCAATCAAATAATAGCCAGCAGTATCCAAACCAGGTTGGAAGTCCCCTCCTGTCCCACAGGGATCTCCAGCACTGGTTCAATACTGCCGCTTTCACGCAGCCGGCTCCTGCTACATTCGGCAACACGCAAAGAAATAACCTGTACGGCCCGAACTTCCTCCTGATCAATGGCGCACTTGGCAAGACGTTCCATCTTCCCTGGGAGAACATGGGCATTGAGATTCGGGCATCCGCAAACAACGTCATCAATCATCCCAGCTTCTCCCCGCCGAATGCGGTTATCAATGGTGGAACGGAAGGCCAGATCAACAGCCTCACCGTCAAAGGCCGTACCATGCAACTTTACGGGCGAATCTTCTTCTAGCTTTGCCTGCTGCAACCGAAAGGACGGCGCAACCACGCCGTCCTTTTTCTTGTGAACCCCCGGTATGATGTGAGTGTTATGTCCGCCAAAGCTGTGTTGTTTACCTTGATTTTTCTGGCGCCGTCTGTCCCTTCTGCTCTTTGTCAGACAGCGGCGAGCCGGCAAGACCAGATCAACCAGCACTCGCAGATGGCGCAGCAGTATTTGAGGCAGCAGCGTCCCGATCTCGCGATCCCCGAGCTGCAGGCGCTGGTTGAGCTTGAGCCCGAAAATGTCGATGCCCAGGCGAATCTTGGCGTGCTGCTTTTTTTTCGCGGTGATGCTGCCGGAGCTGTCCCGCATCTGCGCACTGCGGTCAAACTGCAGCCCGGCCTCTGGAAGATTCAGGGGTTGCTCGGCCTTGCCGAAACACGATTGAAGGATTTGAGCGCCAGCCGCGCCGATCTTGAAGCGGCTTTTCCTCATCTTGAAGAAGAGAAGTTCAAGATCGAAGTAGGCAAGATTCTTATCGATAACTACACTGCAACTGGCGATCTCGAAAAGGCGGCGGCAACCGTATCCGCTTTGCTGGCTTCGCAGCCGACGGATACAACTCTGCTTTATGACGGATATCGCATCTATTCCGATCTTGCAGGCAAGGCCATGATCACCATGGCGCTGGCTGCGCCGCACAGCGCGCAGATGCACCAGATCATGGCGCGTGAGCTGGCGCGTCATGGCGATGAAGCTGCGGCAATTGCCAACTATCGTGAAGCGATCAAGATTGATTCCACACTTCCTGGAATCCATTACGAGCTTGGGGATTTGCTCAACAGCTCTCAGGAAGAAGACCAGCGCAATGCAGCCGAGGGAGAATTCAAAGCGGCACTCGCGCAAAATCCGAATGATGAAAAATCTGAATTGATGCTGGGTGAGATCGCCGCGAAGCGCGGAGACACGAAGTCAGCGTATCAGCACGAGTCGCGCGCAGTGGAACTGCAGCCCAATGATGGAGACGCGCGCACGGAGTTCGCGAAAACACTGCTCCTGATGGATGACCGCGATAAGGCGCAGCAGCAGCTTGAACGCGCAGTCGAGATTGATCCGTCAGACTATGTTGCTCACTATCGCCTGAGCACGATCTATCGCCAGCAGGGAAAAACGGAAGCGGCGAAGAAAGAGCTGGATGACTACAGAAAGTACAAGGACATGAAAGAGAAGCTGCGGGGCATCTTTCATGACATGCGCGTCAACACAGGTGAGAAGCAGCCTGAGGACGCTGATCTTCCGAAGTAGAAACTTGTCTCGTCAGGACAGGTACTCTTTCAGAAATGGATCGTCTGAGTGCACGAGGTCGTGTGTTGAGCCATCGAAGGCGAGCCGTCCTTCATTCAGGACCAGGAAGCTGGTCTGCGGATCAGATTGTCCTTCCGGCAGAGGTTCCATCTCGTTGGTTTCCTGATTGAAGCGGTGTGAAGCCAGCAGGAAGGCGTCCTGCAGGCGGTGTGTCACCAGCAGGGAACTGGTGCGGTAGACATCGCGCTGCTTGACCACCAGCTGAATAATGGTGGTTGAGGTAATGGGATCAAGGCCGCCTGTTGGCGAATCGTAGAGCAGAAGATCAGGCTGGCTCACGATGGCGCGCGCAATGGCGACGCGTCGCCGCATGCCTCCGGAGAGCTCGGAAGGGAATTTAGCCAGCGTGTGCTCGAGCTCGACGAATCGCAACGCTTCGGTTACACGGCGCGTGATTTCGTCATCAGGCACCTGCTCTTCCATAAGCCGGTAGGCGACGTTGTCACGCACGGTGAGCGAATCGAAGAGCGCGCTTTCCTGGAAGACGATCCCGATGCGTGAGCGCAATGCGTACAAATCTTTTTCGCGCATGCTGCTGACTTCTTCGCCGAAGACGAAGATGCGGCCTTTATCAGGCTTGAAGAGGCCGTCTGCCAGTTTCAGAAGAACGCTTTTGCCCACGCCCGCGGGCCCGAGAAGAATACGCGTCTCGCCGGGTTTGACGATGAAGGAGATGTCCTTGAGCACTTCCTTGCCTTCAAAGCCAATGGAAACATTCTCAAAAATGATTACCGGCTCGTCCGGCGGGCGCTGTTCCATTGCAGGAGCAAGTGCGGCCTGGCTCATCTGTGCCTCATCTGCCAAAGATGCCGATCATGAACCGGCTGATGACAAAATCACAGGCAATGATAAGCACCGATGAGACAACCACTGCCTGGGTAGTCGAGCGGCCTACACCTTGCGTGCCGCCGCGGGTGGTCATGCCGTAATAGCATCCGATGGTAGCGATGATAAAGCCAAAGAAAATCGGTTTGATCAGCCCCTGAAGGATATCGGCATATCGCAGGGACTGGTATGTAGTGTGGAAGTACTGTGAACCATCCTGCCCAAGCATGAAGACCGAAACAGCTCCTCCGCCAAGAATACCGATCGCGTCGGAGATGATCGTCAGGAAAAAGAGCATGATGACGGTGGATACGATGCGCGGCATCACCAGTTTCTTGAGCGGATCGGTACCGAGAGCGCGCATGGCGTCAATCTGCTCGGTCACCATCATGGAGCCCAGCTCGCTGGCCATGCCCGAAGCATTGCGTCCGGAGACCATGAGGCTGGTCAGCACCGGCCCGAGCTCCTTGATCATCGAGAAGCTGACAAGCTGGCCGGTGACGGCTGCTGCTCCGAACTGCGCGAGCGTTGACGCGGACTGCAGCGCGAGCACGCCGCCGGTGAAAAATCCGGTAAGGATGACGATGGGAATCGAGCCCACGCCAATAATGTCTGCCTGCGTGACGAGATCCGCGCCATAGAAAGGGCGGCGGAAAAGATTGCCGAGAGCGCGGCCCGAAAGCAGTGCATATTGCTGGACTGCGCTGACGCCTTTCTTTGCAGCTCGATCCAGCGTGGCTAGTGGCATTGTTCCGTTCATTCGCTATGATCCGGCTTACAAAGTGAAGATTAACACAGCGTACAGCGCTCAGGGTGCAGCGTACAGGTTTGCAGGGGCCCAGTGAAAAGCAGGCTCTTCTTCTTCACTCCATTCAGAATCTGGATGGCAATTTTGGCAGCTGTACCTCCGTGCCCTGCACGCTGAGCGCTGTACGCTACTCCTTCACCCGTTTCCTGATCTCGATATTCAACCGCTTGATCTTCTGGTTGAGCGTGGAGAGCGGAATGCGGAATTGTTCGGCGGCATCTGTCTGGTTCCAGTTGCAGCGTTCCAGCTTGTCGATGATGATGCGCCGCTCCACGTCTTCGATGATGTCGAAGAGCGATGCGTTGGGATTGTGTTCCAGCAGGCTGGTGGAGTAATTGCGCCCCGTCAGGTGGCCGGGCAGCAGATCGGAGCCGATCGTCTGGCCTGAGGAGAGCACCACGCCGCGCTCGATGATGTTCTCCAACTCGCGCACATTTCCCGGCCAGTCGTAATCGATGAGCGCGCGTATGGCATCCGGAGAGAGCAAACGCAGCTGCAGGTTATTCTCGTCGGAGAAGCGCTTGAGGAAGTGTGTTGCCAGCAGTGGAATGTCTTCGCGGCGGCTTCGCAGCGGCGGCAGATCGATAGTGATGACGTTCAGCCGATAGTAAAGGTCTTCGCGGAACTTGCCTTCACGCACTGCCTGGCGCAGATCGACATTGGTGGCGGCGATGATGCGCACGTCCACCTGGATCTCCTGCACGCCGCCGAGCTGCATGAAGCGGCGGTCCTGCAGTACGCGCAGGATTTTGGCCTGGGTGTCGATGCCCATGGTGGCAATTTCATCGAGGAAGAGCGTGCCTCCATTCGCAACTTCAAAGAGGCCTTTCTTGGTTGCGATGGCTGAAGTGAAAGCGCCTTTCACGTGGCCGAAGAGCGTTGATTCAAGCAGCTCTGAGGGCATGGCACCAGTGTTGACGGCGACGAATGGCTTGTCGCGCCGCGGCGAGTTCGCGTGCAGCGCTTTCGCAATCAGCTCTTTGCCTGTTCCGCTCTCACCCTGAATCAGCACCGTGGAGCGGCTGGGCGCAACCTGCGCCACCAGATCGAAGATGCGCAGCATCGGCTCGCTCTTGCCGACGATGTTCTCGAAGTTATAGCGCTGCTTGAGAGCGCGTTTTAACTGGACGTTTTCTTCTTCAGCGCGATAGCGCGCAATGGCCGAGCGGATGTCGGCGAGAAGCTTTTCATTGTCCCAGGGCTTCTGGATGAAGTTCTGCGCTCCGGTGCGGATGGCTTCGACAACATTGTCGACTGTGCCGTACGCAGTGATCATGATGACCGGCAGCTCAGGATACTGCTGGCGGATGAGCGGCAGTATTTCGAGGCCGTTTTTACCAGGGAGCGCGAGATCGAGCAGAACCAGATCATAAGAAGCGCGGCCAAGGCGATCGAGTCCCGATTCTCCTTCCGGTGCGGTGTCGACAACATAGCCTTCCAGCGTCAACAACGTCTCCAGCGATTCGCGGATAGCAGCTTCATCATCGATGATCAGGATGCGGTGCGCAGGCTCTGTGTGAGATGAAGTGGTAGAGGCCGGTACTGCGAGGATGCCTTCAGACATGCGCATGTTTCCTTAACATGGGGAATTCAAGAAAGAACGTTGTGCCGGAACCAACCTGGCTTTCAACGTGGATTTTTCCGGCGTGCTCCTGGATGATGCCGTAGGTGACAGCAAGGCCCAGTCCGGTGCCGCGGCGCTGGCCCTGCCTGGGCGCAGTCTTCGTGGTGAAGAATGGATCGTAAATGCGCTGCAGATGCTCGGGCGCAATACCGGCGCCGCTGTCGGCGATCGAAACCGACACATGGCCGTTCATTTCTGTAGAAATGCGCAGCGTGCCGCCGTCGGTCATGGCGTCTTTCGCATTGAGAAACAGATTCAGGAACACCTGCTGCAGCTTGCCTGCATTGCCGAGAATCGGCGGCAGACCGGGATCAAGCGTAACCACGGCTTCGACCTGTGCTGTCTTGAATTGATGCTCAAGCAGCGTGAGAGTTTCGCGGATGATGGCATTCAGGTCGGTCTCGCGGAACTCCGTGCTGCTGGTGCGTGAGAAGTTGAGCAGGTTGTTGACAATCTCCGAAGCGCGGAAAGTCTGCGACGTGATCTTTTCCAGCAGCGGAGAAAGCCGCTCATCTCCACGCAGCTGTTTGGAGAGCATCTGCGTATAAGAGGAGATGACGGCCAGCGGCGTATTGACTTCGTGCGCGACGCCGGCAGCGAGCAGGCCGATGGACGAAAGTTTTTCTGACTGGCTCAGCTGCGCTTCGAGATCTGTGCGCTCGGTGATGTCATCGATCAGGATGATGCGCCCCACGGTTTCAAAGCTGCGCGAGACAAGCGGCGCAATGGCGATGTTTGCCGTGCGGGTTTCGCCTTCGCGCATCTCCAGCCGGAACTTATAGAGGTTGTGAACGCCCGGCTCGTCCTTGACGTGATGGAACTCCTCCATGAATGCAGCGGGGAAGACTTCTGAGAGATGCTTGCCCAGGGCCTCGCGACGGGGCAGCGCGCACAACACTTCCATCTGCGCATTCCAGCTCTCGATGTGCTCTTCGAGATCGACAGCCAGGATGCCGACGTTGATCGATTCGACGATGTTCTCGTTGAATTCCTTGAGGCGCTCGTACTCGGTGATTTTCTGCTCGAGGCTCTGATAAAGGCGGGCATTCTGGATGGCGATGCCGATGTAGCCGGCCAGCGATTCGAGCAGCTCCATGTCTTCGCTCGAAAGGAAATCGCCGTCCGTGGTGCGGCCCAGTCCGATCACGGCAATAGTGCGGTTCTGCAGGCGACAAGGCAGGTAGTAGTTCAGGTCGAGCAGCTCGGCCGTGCGGCGCTCGCTCTCGGTCAGATGCAGGGCCTGCTGCGGATTTTCTAGAAAGATGTGCGATCCCGCATCCGGCTGATCGAAGTCCAGGAAGCGGAAGTCGAGCTGTTCGCTGCCGTCGAGCGTTGACTGCGGGATTCCGTGACCTTCCGCGAGGCGGTACTGTCCGGGCTTCTCGGCAAGCAGAACGGCAACACGCGCTACCAGGAGCGTGTGCGGCAGGCCTTCGACAATCGAGCTGAGCAGGGCTTTCAGATCGGTCTGCGAGCTGAGGCCGCGTCCAAACTCGATCAGCGTGTCGCGGTAGTCATAGCGCTTGCGGTCAAAGACGCGGTCGACGCGCTCCTGAATGGCGCGCTTCAGAGGATCGAAGAGCTGCGCAGTGATGATGATGGCCGCAATCAGCCCCCAGACGCCGGCGCTGGGCAGGTTCGTGTGGACAATCTCCGCTGCAACCGCAACCACGGCGAAATAGAGGCCGACCAGAGTCGCCGTCGCCAGTGTGTAGGTAACGCCGCGCTTGAAGATGAGATCGGTGTCCATCAGCCGGTAGCGGATGATGGCCCAGCTGAAGGTCAGCGGCAGAAAGAGCAGCGAGATGGCCGCGATCTTGGTCAGCAGATCAGGAACTGTCCAGTCCGCCATGAAGGGAATGGCATAAAGCAGCGTGAAGGGGACAATCGCGACCACCGTGCCGCGCGTGAGCCACTTCAGCTGCTGGCGGCGCAGCGGCTGGTCTTCACGGTGATACTTGGCAAAAAAGACCGCGGCGGCCAGCACATAGTAGAACGCGAGATAGCCGGTGCCGAGCTGATCCAGCCGGTGCTGCAGAATCTCGGTTGCTGACCACTGTGTGATCGCAACCACCTGTAGTCCCACCAGCAGACACGCTGGCAGGTAGATGAGGGTCGTCAGCCAGCGCTGATTGCGGCGTCCTTCTGCGAAAGCCTGGGCAAAATGGAGAAAGAGCGCAGGCTGCAGGGCAATGGCGCAAATATTGCTCCAGTTGACGATCTCGTCGAATGTGTTGAGCTTGCCGGTGTACTTGAATGCATACAGGACGAACGACGCGAGGCAGAAGATGTAGAAGTGCATCGCGTGCGGCGCTGTCCAGCGGCGGAAAAGCACGTAGAAACCGATGCCCAGATAAACCAGCGCAATCAGGCGGAATCCCTGATTGATGCTGCGATCCTTTACGTTCAGATAGACCTGGACATTGGAAAGCTTTACGCCTGAGCGTTCAATCGTGTAATTGATCGTGCCGAACGGCCCGGTGAGGAACATTTCCCTCGCCAGCGAAGCGGAACGTGGCAGAGGCTTATCGTTGGCGAGAATGAGAATATCGCCGGTTTTGATTCCGGCCCGCTCTCCTGGACTGTCCTTGAAGACGTGTTTGGCTTCCAGTCCACCCTGGGTTTCCACCCACCAGACTCCATCGGTGGGCAGAGTGTAATTATTTTCCTGGATGAAATTGAAGACCGCAAAGACGACAGCAGCAACCGTAAAGAAGGCCAGCAGAAGAACAGTAAGCCGGGTTTGGAGCGACCTTTCCATGCGATGCAATGCTTGTCTTCAAAAGAGACGGGTGCAACGTTACCAATGCAAACCGGTTGCCATTGAGTGAACGCCCCTGACGCTTCCTAGTATAACGTTGATTTTGGTAGAGATATTGAATTTAGCGAGGAATCAAAATCATTCGTAATCTGGAACTTAGCCCATAAAAACTGAACTTTTTCAGATGCGATCTATGAAAAATCATAGAATGCTCTAGCGCTGATTTTTACAAAGTATTTTTCCCACAGGGAATCCACAAGACAAATACAGGAAAAGAAGCATCTTTTCCTTGAGAATTTTTGTCCAACATAGAGTTAATATTTTGTTAATTTATCTTTGGGGCGGCTTCCAGCTCGCCACAGCAGATTCTTGAGTTGAGGCAGAAATGGCATTGGCAAGTTGGATGCTGCTGGCGGATGGGCCACAGCCTGAGGAAAAAGATATCTGGGTCGACGGCCACCGGATGCATTGCCTGGTAGCGGGAAATGGGCCGTCTCTCCTTCTCCTGCATGGGTTACTGGGCGCGGCGGAAGCCTGGCTCCCCAGCCTGTCCTGGCTCGGCGACGAGTCATCGGTCTATGCAATTGACACTCTCGGCATCGGGCGCTCTGAGCGTGTGCCTGGCCTGAATGCAGGCCTGGCCGCACAGGCCGACCGCCTGGTGAAATTCATGGATGAGGCCGAAATCGACCAGACTGACGTTGTAGGCACATCCCATGGCGGAGCGATTGCCATGATGCTGGCTGCGCGTCATCCGGAACGCGTGCGCAGCCTGGTGCTGCATGCTCCGGCAAATCCCTACTCAAACCTGGCCGATCCGCTGCTGCATTTCTATCGCTCACCGCTGGGGCAGTGGTTCGCTCAGTTTGTGCCCAATATGCCGGAGAAGCTACAGGAGTTCGCACTGGGCCGCATGTACGGCAACTGCCAGCTCATCCGCGATGAAGTGCGCGAGATGTATATGCGTTCGCTGCGCGTGCCCGGAACAGTCGACCATGTGCTCGACATCCTGAACCGCTGGTTCAACGATATGCGTGCTTTGGAGCGCGCTCTGCACGCGATCCGCAATGTGCCGACACTGCTGGTGTGGGGAACGTGCGACCGCGCCGTGAGCCTTACTTCCGGGCGCATGCTGCAGAAGGTTCTGACCCACGCTGAAATGGCCATGCTGCAGGGGGTAGGCCACCTGCCGTATGAAGAAGCGCCGGACGCCTTTGCCGAGGCGGTCAATGATTTCCTGCGCAAAGAGCGCGGCAGCAGCGTGCACAAAGGCCTGCAGCTCGTACGGTCTTAGTTGTGAAACAGGCGAGGGCTTTAGCCCTCACGATTGCACCAACGAATTCAGTGGGCTTCAACCCCTGAGGTTCTCAGTGCGTGTCGTCCGCCTTGCGGCTTGCCCAGAGAATTCCGACGATAAAGATAGTCACAAAGCTGGCGATAGCAAACAGAGCCAAGGTGCGTCTCCTTCAGAAGAAAAAACTGACGCAATCAGCATAGCAAGAGAAGCAATCCTCTGTCAGAAGCCTTCAGCTCAGGAATTGACGGAAAGCAGAATCCGCAGATCGCGGAGATTGTTGCCCGTTGGCCCGGTGACGATGGTGTCGCCCAGCGCAGTGAAAAGCGGGCAAGTGTCGAAGCGCGAAAGATTTCCTTCCGGATCGAAGCGGTACGCGCGCGCCCTGGAGATGGTCGTCGTGTCGGCAATCGCGCCCGCGGCAGGGCTGTTGCCGTCGATGCCGTCCGACCCGGCGCTCAGCACAACCATGGGCTGGCCTTCATGCTTCACCAGCTCAAAAGCGGCTGCCAGCGCAAACTGCTGATTGCGCCCGCCGCACCCCGGTTCCGGACTCAGCTCAACCGTGACTTCGCCGCTCGAAAGCAGGCAGAGGCGTGGATGCTCCGCGCGCAGTTCATGAAAGCGCTTGAGGAGGTAACGCGAAGCATCGGCATAATCCCAGTCGTCGCAGGTGTTGTCGATAAATACTCGGAAGCCAAGTTCCTGGGCGCAGTCCCGCGCCGCATTGACGAAATCATGGTTGGAGAGCAGCGTATCGAACTGCGTGTGCTGGAATGCCTCATCGGCCGTGGCGCTGCGGATTTCTGCAGCTACCTCAGGCGGAAGCGATTCAAAGTACTCCCGCACTGCTGACGGAAATTTTTCGAGCAGATGATATTTCGCAAGGACCTCGCGGCAGCGCTCCGGTGTGGACTGGTCCGGAAGAGTGGGCGATGACGCAACCGAGCCCAGGTCCTTCAGAGGAACATCGGCCAGAAGCAGCGACAGCTTCTCTGCTTCAGGAGCAGCAAGCGCCAGACGCCCGCCTTTGACCGCGGAAAAATATTTGCGGACGGTGTTGATCTCGGTAATCGTAGCGCCGGAGGCAACCAGCGTTTCGTGAAAGGCGATGGTGTCTTCGAGCGAGATGTTGCGGTCGCGCGGCATCTCGAACATCGCCGAGCCTCCGCCGCTGATGAGGAAGAAGACAAATGTATCCTTGCGCGCGCGCTTGAGCAGCTTGAGTGCTGTTTCGGCTGCCGCGAATGAGTCTTTGTTCGGCAGCGGATGTCCGCCGGTAAAGTAGCGGATGCGCCAGTTGCGCTTCTTCGGCATCTCAGGAGCAGAGCAGACCCCTCGCAGCTGGATCTTCTTTGGCAGCCGTTCGAGCAGGGCGTCGAGCATCGTCAATGCTGCCTTGCCGAAAGAGATGACGAAGACCTTCTTGTATTTGTCGAGAGGGATCGATACAGGTTCGACTACAGTGGATGGATGACGGACGAGCGTTGTTCCATCAAAATGCAGGTGCCGGTCAAATGCCTTGCCGACATCGCAGGCATCCAGTGCGTGGCGAAAAATGTTTTCTGCTGCGGAATGGAGGTCGTCGAGCGTGGTACCTGTTTCTAGGCTCATGAGACTTTGGGGGGAACAAAGTGTGCCTGCACCCAATTGCGGATGGCGGCCTGCACCTCGTCCAGTTTACCCACGAAGAAGTGTTCTGCGCCGTCCACCCAGACAATTTCTGCCGGCTGCGCAGCAGACTGGAAGACAGTCTCAAGCTGCGCCTGCGGGCCGTACTGGTCGCGAGTGCCGCTGATAAAGAGCTTCGGCTGCGTGCAGGAACCGAGAAAGCTGTAACGATAGTCGCGTCCTTCAGCGTGCGTGGGAAGCCCAAGGGCGATCAGGCCCTTCACCCGCTCATCGCCGCAGCAGGCGCGCAGACCCATGGCAGCGCCGAAAGAAAATCCTGCAAACAGAACCGGCAGATTGAATTCACGTTTCAGCCAGTCGAGCGCGGCGCGGATATCGTCCTGCTCGCCATGTCCATTATCATGCGCGCCTTCGCTCAATCCTGTTCCGCGAAAATTGAAGCGCAGCACCGGCAATCCGAGGGACTGCAGCGCCTTCATCGCGTGATACACAACCTTGTTGTGCATCGTGCCGCCGCCCAGCGGATGGGGGTGGCAAACCAGCGCAGCATACGGAGCATTCGCTGCGCCGGCGTTGAGTAAAGCTTCCAATTTGCCGGCAGGGCCGCTCAAATCATCAATGGTCCGCAGCGCAGCGGCGCCGGGGTGAATCGTTGTCATCGTCTCTCATTGTATGCTTCAGACAGGATGACATTTGACCCTGTACAGCTGACGAGACGGCTGATCGATATCGAGTCGATCACATTTAATGAAGGCGCGGTTGGTGCATTCCTCGCCGATTTTCTTCAGGAGCGGGATTTTGCTGTCGAGCGCATGCCTGTCGAAGAGAATGGCGCGCGCTTTAACGTGTATGCGGGCAAAAATGGGCAGATGCCGGACGTCGTGCTCTCGACCCACATGGACACGGTGCCGCCTTTCATCACAAGCAGCGAAGACGAAGAGTTCATTTATGGGCGCGGCGCATGCGACGCCAAGGGAATCATCGCGGCCCAGATTGCGGCCGCCGAGCGGCTGCGCGACTCTGGCGTAAAAGTCGGCATGCTGTTTGTCGTAGGCGAAGAGCGCGATTCCTATGGCGCAAAGGTGGCGAACGAGCAGCCGAAGGGCAGCCGTTTTCTCATCAATGGCGAGCCCACGGATAATCGCCTCGCGCTTGCGTCCAAGGGAACACTGCGCGCAGTTGTGAAAGCGAAAGGGAAGATGGCGCACTCGGCGTATCCTGAACTGGGCGAGAGCGCGATTCACAAGCTTATCGAGGCACTGGACCGTATCCTCGAAATCAAGCTGCCGGTCACGGAAGGCGTTGGCCCCAGTACGATGAACATCGGCCTGATCGAAGGCGGCCGCGCGCCGAACGTCATCGCAGACCATGCAGAGGCTCAGGTCATGGTGCGGCTGGTTGGACCATCCGATGAGACGCGAAAAGCAATTCTCGATGCGGCAGCCGACCTTGTCGATGTCGACTTCGTATTGGAGATTCCCTTCATGCGCCTGCGCTCGCTCGATGGCTTGCCGACCATGGTCGCCGCTTTCACTACCGATATTCCCGCGCTGACCAACTGGGGCGAGCCATTGCTGCTCGGGCCGGGTTCCATTCATGTGGCGCACACGCCGCATGAAAAGCTTGCGAAGCGCGAGCTCTTCGAAGCCGTGGACTTGTATACGGAAGTCGCAAAACGCCTCGTCAGCTAAAGCGATACACTGCGAGAGATGAGCCAACTCAACTCGCTCGAACACGCCGCGTCCTCTTACCTGCGTTCTGCCATGCACCAGCCGGTGAAATGGCATGAGTGGTCGCCGGAAGCCTTTGCTCTGGCTGCGAAGGAAGACAAGCCTGTTCTGCTGGACATAGGCGCGGTGTGGTGCCACTGGTGCCATGTCATGGATCGCGAGTCTTATGAAGATCCGTCACTGGCCGAGGTTATCAACGACCACTACATCGCCGTCAAGGTAGACCGCGACGAGCGCCCTGATGTGGACAGTCGCTATCAGGCTGCTGTTTCCGCCATGAGCGGACAGGGCGGGTGGCCGCTGACCGCAATCCTCACCCCCGATGGAAGGCCCTTCTTCGGCGGAACATACTTTCCGCGCGACGAACGCTACGGCCGGCCCGGATTCGAGCGCGTTCTGCGCGCTCTCTCCGATGTATGGAAGACGAAGCGCGATGAAGCATTGGAAACCGCAGGCAGTGTGATCGCAGCCATTGAGCATGGCGAAAGCTTTTCCGGCCGCTCTGGGAGCCTGAGCCTCGACTTAGTAGACAAACTTATTGCCAGCGCGCTGCGTCAGTTCGATCAGCGCTATGGTGGATTCGGCTCGCAGCCGAAGTTCCCGCATCCGGCGGCCATGGATCTGCTGATAGACGTAGCCGCGCGCACCGGCAATGAGGCGGCAAAGCAGGCTGCAGTAGTCACGCTCGAAAAGATGGCTGCCGGCGGAATCTACGACCATCTTGCCGGAGGCTTCCATCGCTACTCGGTCGACGAGCGCTGGGTCGTTCCGCACTTTGAAAAGATGCTCTATGACAATGCGGAGCTGCTGAAGAACTACGTGCACGCCTTTCAGACATTTGTCGATCCGCAGTTTGCCCGCGTCGCCAAAGACATCATGCGCTGGATGGACGAATGGCTCACCGACCGCGAGCACGGCGGCTTCTATGCATCGCAGGACGCTGATATTTCGCTTGATGATGACGGCGATTACTTTACCTGGACGCCAGAAGAAGCCGCCGCTGTTTTAACCGATGAAGAGATGGCCGCAGCTGCTCTCTATTTCGATATCGGCGAGATGGGCGACATGCACCACAATCCTAAAAAGAATGTGCTGCATGTTAAGTATTCGCTCCATGAAATTGCGCAGAAACTCTCGCGCGATGTGAAGGAGGTCGAGCGCGATCTTGCATCCGCGAAGAAGAAGCTCTACGCCGAGCGCCTCAAACGGCCTACGCCGTTTGTCGACAAGACCGTCTACACAAGCTGGAATGCGCTTGCCGTTTCTTCCTATCTGGAAGCAACACAGGTATTGCAGTTGCCGTCAGTACGGAGCTTTGCGCTCAAGACGCTCGACCGGATTCTCCGCGAAGGCTGGAGCAGGGAAGACGGCCTGGCGCATGTGATTGCCTATGCCGATGGGCAGGCTTCCAGGCAGCGCGTTGCCGGAGTCCTCGATGACTACGCGTCTCTGATTCATGCCTGTGTTGACGCATGGCAGTCGACCGGTGAGATGCGCTATTACAGCACTGCGATCGAATTGGGAGAAGCGGTAATCGAGCGGTTTTATGACAAGGAAGGCGGCGGATTTTTCGATACCGAAAAACCGAAAGGCGAGGTGCTGGGCGCATTAACCGCGCGCCGCAAACCGCTGCAGGATACGCCTACGCCTGCCGGAAATCCCGCGGCTGCTTCCGCACTTCTCCGCCTCGAAGCATTAAGCGGGCGACAGGATTTCCGCGAGAAGGCCGAAGACACTCTGGAGCATTTTGGCGGCATAGTGGAACATTTTGGCCTGTTCGCAGGAACTTATGGACTTGCTCTGGTGAGGCTGCTGTTGCCTCCGGTGCAGGCTGTCATCATTGGCAATGATGAACAGGCACAGCATCTGGCGACGATGGCGACGGCCCGTTATGCAGTGAACAAATCCGTGATCGCATTGCAGTGCGATCAGGTGACTGCCGAAAACCTGCCGCCCGTCCTGGCAGAAACACTGCCCGCCCTGCCGCAGCTTCATTCACAGACCAGTTTCGCAACGGTGTGCCAGGGGAATGCCTGCCAGCCTCCGACAAGCGAGCCGGAGGAATTGCTCAGGGAACTGAGTGGCGTCTAGAAAACTTACCTGAAGATTTCTTCCAGCCGGTCCATATCGAAGCCGATCATGACCTCGTCATCGACAACGATGGTCGGCGTCGAGCGGCTGTTCAGCGCAACCAGCTCGCGCAGCGCCGCCGGATCCGTGGTCACGTCCTTGTACTCGAACGGAATCTCGTGGGTAGAAAAGAAATGCTTGGCAGCATAGCAGGGAGGGCATCCCGGCTGGCTGTAGAGAATGACACGCTTCTGAGACATAGCAAATAGTTAGATGCCGCGGCAGAAGTACGGGATTCAATGTGCCGCACGCACTGCTGCAGCAATGCGCATCGGTGGCCGTTGACCGGGCAGGTCACTGGGGAATGCTTCACCATCCTTGCCGGTGATCGCAGCCCGCATAAAGTCCATCCAGATCGGCAGGGCGGCCTTGGCTCCAGTTTCCTTGTCGCCGAGAGACTCGCGGCTGTCATAGCCAACCCACACGCCGCAGGTCGTCGAAGGCGAGAAGCCGACGAACCAGGCATCGGTATAGTCGCTGGTCGTGCCTGTCTTACCGCCGAGCGGATGATTCAGCGCAGCAGCCGCAGCGGCTGTTCCACTGTGCGTTACTTCGCGCAGAAAGACCATCATCGTCCGCGCTACCTTGGCGCTGGTTGCTTCGTTCACGTCGGGCTTGTCCTCCATCAGCGGAACGCCATCCGCTGTGGTCACACGCCGCACCAGACGCGGAGCGATGCGGATACCGTCGTTCGGGAAGGCAGAGTAAGCCGCCACCTGTTGCTCCAGCGTTGCCTCGACTGAGCCGAGCGCCACGGGAAGATACGCGGGGATGTTGGTCGTGATGCCGAAGTTGTGCGCTGTATCGATCACCTTGCGCATGCCCACGCGCTCCGCCAGCTTGATCGCTGGAATATTGCGTGAATCAGCGAATGCCTTCAGCAGCGTGATGTTGCCGAGATAATTGCCCTCGTAGTTATGCGGCGTGTAATTGCCGAAGGAAGTCGGCGCGTCGAGAATCTTCTCTTCAGGATTGGCCCCGGCTTCGACCGCAGCCGTGTATACATAGGGTTTGAACGACGATCCTGTCTGCCGCTCTGCCTGCGTTGCGCGGTTGAACTGCGACATGTTGAAGTCGCGTCCGCCGACCATGGCCAGAACATCGCCCGTGGCGTTGTCCATAGCCAGCAGCGATCCCTGCGGGCCTGAATCTTCCTCAAGCGTGCCGCGCAATACATTGCCGTCAGGCTGCCGCAGGTGAACATAGATGATGTCGCCCTGCTTGAGGAAAGCATCGCCCGTCTTGAATCCGGTCCACGCCCAGTCTTCCGGGCCGAGCACCAGCTCGCGGTTTCCAAAGCGCGCCGTCACCTGGTACGGCAGCACGCCGGTCACAAGCGCATGCACATAATCTCCAGCCTGCGGTGGAACAATCCAGTCCGGATGCTTGAAGCCTTCCATGCCCACTCCGCCCGAGATGACGTTGAGCAGCCGCCCGCGCCATCCGTGCCTTCGCTCATAGGCAACCATGCCGTCGAGCACCGCACGGTTCGCCACCTGCTGCAGGTCAAGATCGAGCGTGGTGTAAACCTTCAACCCGTCTTCATGCACCTGGTCGGGCCCAAACTTGTGCTCCAGTTCGCGCCGCACCTCCTCCACAAACCATGGAGCGACAGAGTTCGGCGGCGGTTGAATATGCAGCCCCAGCGGAGCTGAGCGCGCCACGTTGGCCTGGGCCGCGGTGATCTTGCCGTCCTCAAGCATTGCGTTGATGACCATGTTGCGCCGGCGGAAGGCTTTGTCCGGATTGAGCACCGGCGAGTATTCGACCGGTCCCTTGGGAAGGCCAGCCAGCAGCGCTGCTTCAGGAAGCGTCAGGTCATTGGCATGCTTGCTGAAGTAGTACTGCGAGCCTGCTTCAAAGCCGTAGACGCCATGCCCCAGGTAGATCTGGTTCCCGTAGAGCGTAAAGATCTGCTGCTTGGTCAGCGCGCGCTCCATCTGGATCGAGAGCAGCACCTCCTGCAGCTTGCGCCCGAAGGTCCGTTCATTGTTAAGGAACAGGTTCCGCGCCAGCTGCATCGTCAGCGTCGAGGCGCCCTGCGCGCGCGTCTTTGAAGTGAGGTCGTGATACGCCGCTCCCAACACGCGGAAGACGTTCACGCCCCAGTGGCTCTCGAAGTTCTTGTCTTCGATCGAAACGACAGCCTCACGCAGCAACGGCGAGAGACCATCATAGTTCACAGGAATGCGGCGCTCGAGCGCAAATGAGCCAAAGACGCGCCCATGCGTGTCGTAGAGCTCCGTGATGGTATTGGGGCGATAGCGCTCAAGGTCCTCAATCTGCGGCAGATTGACCGTATAGACCAGCATGAGCCCGCTGAGCGAGCCGACTGCCGCTGCGAGCAGAAGCAGTACAGCCAGCGCGACACCGCCGGCCACTTTGCGCCGCCCCGCACCGGGGCGAAAGGCGCCAGACGTAACTTGAGCGCGTTCGTTCAACAATTATGTCCAGATAGAGAGGGCCCGGCGCCGAGTTGCCTGGGGTCCCTAGACGTTCTTCTGTTTCAGCAAATCAAGTGCTTTGTTCAACTGGTCGTCGGTATGTGTTTCCGGCTTGGGAGTTGCAGCTTCATCTTCCGGCACATCCTGATCGCCACGGGATGCAACCACGACATTCGGTGTTACCGCTTCGTCCTGGATTTTCTTGCCCGAAGGAGATTCGTATTTCGCAACAGAAAGGATCAGGGCCGCGCCGTCGGGCAGCTCAATCGTCTTCTGCACGCTGCCTTCGCCAAAGGTGCGGTCGCCCACAACATCGCCGCGCTTGTTGTCGAGAATCGCAGCCGCAACCAGCTCGCCCGGGCCCGATGTCCCGCGGTTGACCAGAACAGCCAGCGGGGAAGCGGTGATGAACTTGCTTGGATCGGCGGAGAAAGTCTCCTTGCTGACCTTCTGGCCTTCCAGCATGGCAATCGTGCCCGTCTTCAGGAAGGCGTTCGACAGCCGCACTGCCTGCTGCTCGTCACCCGAGGCCACATCGCGCAGGTCCAGCAACACTTTCTTGTTGCCGTTCTTCTGCATAGCCTTCAGATGGCTCTCAATCTCGTCGACGCGCTCTTTCGTCAGCACAACGGGCTTGAGGTAGAGAATGCTCGAGTTTTCATACTGCTGTTCGCCCAGCGAAGGAGTGCCGATGACCGAGCGCGTCAGCGTAATCTTGTCCGGATCGTACTTGCCGCGGCTGGGGCGCACCAGTGAGAAGGTTACCTGCGTTCCCGGCTTGCCTTCCAGCAGCAGCTGAACCATGGCCAGCGACATCTCCCGGGTTGCCTGGTCTCCGATGGCGACTATGATGTCTCCATCCTGAATCTGTTCGTGTTCAGCCGGGCTTCCCGGCATGACCGAAATAACCGTCGCGTAGCCGCCGCGCTTTGAAACATTCAGGCCAACCTGCGCCGTTGCATGCTCGCTGGTATGCGTCTTGTAAGTGGTGTATTCGGCGGGAGTCAGGTAGCTCGAATCAGAGTCCAGGGACTCGAGCAGCCCATGAAGCGCGCCCGTGGTCACGTTGGTGAGGTTCGGCTCCGAGACATAATCACTCTGGATTTTGTGTAGAACCTCTTCGTAAACGCCCATCTGGCGGTAAGCGCCGTCGCTCTGCGAGCCCGCGCGCACGCCGTTCAGCCCAAAGCCGCCAAGAAAGACAACCGCAATAAGAAGGACGGAAATTCCGAGAACTGCGCGCTTGAAACTTTTAGACATGAATCCACTCAGACAGCCGGGAGCTGATAACGTCCATGATACTCCAGCTTATGGTTAGACGCTCATTTTCGGCGAGGGGCTATGGTCTCGGTGATTTTTCAAGCTTATGCGTGGCAGGCTCGGCGCAGGAGCACGCTTTCACCACACAGTAGTCAATCTTATAGTGCTTTCGGATCAGCTTGGCATACCCGCGCTTGAGCAGAGTCTGGCGCGTCGCTTCTTCGAACTGGAAAGATTTCGCCAGCCGCTCCACGGCTTCTTCTTTTGAGTCATAAACTTCAGAAAAATCAGGCTCCGGCGCATCGTGCAGGCCGCCATAGGCGATGTAGTGCTTTGGTGGAGTGGTCATAATATTCTGCGTCTGCCGAATATTATCCTAAAAGTTTTGAAAGGGAACGCTACTGGTGGCGGCGGGTGGGATCGAACCACCGACCTTGGGGTTATGAATCCCACGCTCTAACCATCTGAGCTACGCCGCCTGGTCTCAAAAAAGGAGGGAAGCCGCACAAAAAGCAGCTATTTCTTATGATACGGGCGATGCCCCAGCCGGTCAAACCACGTCTGTCGTTCCCTTATATGTCGTGATGGAAATCATAGAAGACACGAATGAGGTTGCCATCGGGATCGGCGGCCATAAACTCGCGCAACTTCCATGGTTTGTCCTCGGGCTCGGACAGTATCTTCGCTTGCGCGGCCTTCCACTGCGCGAAGAGTTCGTCCACCTGGGCCTTGTTGTCGAGATTCAGCCAGAAAAGAACGGGGCCTGTGTTTCCGTAGGACTCCCGGAAGGAGCGATTGGTAAGAAATAACCTGCAATTCCCCCTGGAGATACCTGCAATGCCGCCTTTGTTGTCTCCCCAATCGAGGGTGAAGCCCAGCGCATTGACATAATAGGCTGCGGATTTGTCGACGTCAGATGACGGGATTTCCGGGACAGCAGCGGGAAAAGTCATGGGGTTGTTGACCTCATCAATGCACAGTGTAGAACAGCGGTTTAACTCCTGGTTATTCTTACGCCTGCTGGTTCTGAGCATCGGGACTGTCTTGCGGCATTTGTATGTCCCCGTTGTCGTAACGATGCAGCTTTCGAAGGCTGGCTCGCGTGAGCGGTTTTCGATAACGGTGGGGCATGATGCTGGCCCGGTAATCCAGCCAGTTTGAAGCCACGATGTAGACGATAAACCATAGAGAAGCTGCCGCCATCAACGAAGTCAGCAAAAGTGACCACATCGAGATCACACCGTTCTGCAACAGTGTTGCCAGGTGTGGAATATTCATGCCGAAATAGCCGGTGATTAAAGCGCCGACGCCCAGGATCACGCTCATCATGGCGAGCCGGTTTACGGCGTCGTTATTGCGCAGCGCATAAAGTCGATCGATGTAGCCGGAAAGTTTATCGATCTGGTCTTCGAGTTTTGCTTTTGCGGTGCCAAGCTGATACGCATCGCACAACAACACAAAGCGCTCGAGTTCCTCGTCTTTGGTAGTCGGTTCGACGTGAAACCAATAGTTATTGAAATAGTGGAAGTCGGCCATTAACTGAGTGGCGAGCTGAATGTGACGATGACGCACCGCCCTTCCGGAAAACACCGGGAAAAGCTGACGGGAAACCAGAGCCGACTCTTTGGCAAACGCCAGCAGGCTGGCCCGGTAGAACAAAGCAATAATCGCGATAATAAAGTTCTTGGTGCGGAACATCCGATGAACCAGTGAGTGTACCGGAACATCCGTTACAACTCCCTTGCGGTGCGAGGGGCCCAGTTTGAAGTTTTTTTGCACTTGTTTCTGACGTTATTTTTCTGTATCTATGCTCGTCGTCGAGGCCGTGGAAATGTGGTAATCCCGAAGGGATTTCCAAAGAGTGTGGGAAGGGCGGGAAGCCGGCACTATGGCTTTCCGTGCTTTCCACACTCTGTCATTTCCATGGCCTGTTTTAAGGGCGTCGAGCGAACTTCAAGTCAACGTTCTACGCTTAGGTTTGGGAATAGACTGTTCAAATGAGCGAGAGAACAGCGAATCGTTTTAACTGGTGGCTTCCGTTTTATGGTTTGTTGGGGGCGGGTATCATCCTTCTCCCAAAGATGGTCCTCGGAAACGACATCGGAACATTTCTGGCGACAGCTCTGGTTACAGCCATCGTCGGCGTTATCCTCTTCGTGATTCTTTTCCGAACTGTGCGCCGCCAGGGCGTGGCTGCGTTGTCCATGGTGGTGATTTTTGGAGTGGCCTCCTGGCTGCTATTCAGGGTTTCTGATGACGTTCGCACGACCGGCCGATGGCTCATTGAATCGCGTAAGTATAAGGCTGAGATTCTTGCCCAACCCGACCCTGCCAACAGTGAACTGAAACATGCAGAATGGGATGGATGGGGATTTGCTGGATCTGGTGACACTACTGTTTACCTAGTATTCGATCCAAATGATTCACTAGCCGCTGCAGCCAAAAGTCGTTCCGCTGGAAAATACAAGGGCATACCCTGCGAAGTTCCTCAGGTCCGACGTTTGGAGAGCCGCTGGTACACAGTCCTGTTCTACACGGACACTGATTGGAACCACTGTAGCTGACGCGCTCGGATGCTCCATCATCGCAACATCTGCCTGGGCCTAAAACGCAGAGCTTCAACGTCGAACTCTCCGATCTCAACCTCACGGAAGAACACCTTGTAAAAGTCTTCCGCTACCAGTTCGAAGCCGAGATTCTCAAAGCGGAATACCTCGCTAATGAAGACCCGGTCCTTGTGCCAGCTAATGTCGCCGCTGTTGTTGACCCTCCGCGTCATAAAACCCGCCGGGTAGACGTACTCGATGGGCGTCCGCGGGAACATCGTGGAACTGGGTTGGTACAGACTGCCTGGCGTTGCATTGTTTAACGCTTCGTGCGGCCGCTCGTGGTTGAATATCTGCCGGAAACGGTCGAACTTCCTCTGCTGAAGCCGTAGCGTTGCAGCTGCAGGGTTCGTCGTGTCCTCCTTGAGAGTCCTATGCATTCGTTCATGACGCCCATTTTGCTGTGGCCTCCCGGGTTGGATACGTTCATGCACGATGCCCATCTTCATCCATTCAAGCGAGAGCTTAGATAATCCCAGTAAGCCCGTTCCAGCAAACGGCGCTCCATTGTCTGTTCGGATCCGCGCTGGCATTCCGTACTCGCGCATCGCTGCTTCGCATACCGCCCGGACCTGACTCAAGTCCATTCTGGAGACGATCTGGCAGCGAATCAGGTAGCGGCTGTGAGCATCAGTAATGGTGAACGGATCGCAACGCGAACCATCACCTGTACTGAAATAGCCTTTGAAGTCCATGCACCAGAGCTGATTGGGCGCAGTGACCTCCGAGAAAGGGTCCGAGTATGGTGTAGTGCGCCGCTTCTTCCGTTTGGGACTGGTCAAGCCAGCTCGCTGAAGAATGTTGCCAAACGTGCTCGCCGCGGGCCATTTTACGCTAGGTTCCAGCTGCTCCAATCTTGCCTTTAATTTCCGCGCTCCCCACGATGGGTGCCTGCTCCGCAAGGAAAGGATCGCGTTCTCGATCTTCTCAGGCGTTGCGTGAGCGCAGCTGTGAGGCCGGCTGCTCAGGTCCAGGAGGCCTTCCGGGCCAACTTCCTCGTAGCGATTGATCCATCGATAGCCCGTTGGCCGCGATATTCCGAACTCGCGACAGAGGTCCGAGACAGACATCTCCTCCTTTTGGTAACTCGACAGGAACTGCAAGCGTTGATCCACGATCCGACTCACTTTCCAGGGCATACCGCATCATCGTGCGTAAGGCCAAAGCTGAGGAACCATCAGGGTTCCGCTTCGCTGTAACGGATGTCTTTGGTCTGTTTTGTAACGCAAGTGCTAAGTACGCTCACCAGCGGATCGCCCCCCGGCGGTCCCGGAGATGCGAGTGTAGAGGTTACGTTGGAGTAGGAGGTCACCCCGTAGAGAGTTCCCTCATGCTGCCATCGTCTATATACCTGCCTTTCCATCTGGCTATGAGTAAACCCCGGATGATAGCGATAGCCTGGCCCGGCCCGGTCGACATAAAGAAGGCGGCTGAACGCAATTTCGTAATCTTCAGAAGTTTCAAATCCACGAGAGAGCCGCGTTCGGTCGAGGCTGACAAAGCTGTTCACGACCATGCGTTCATCCAAAGTGCTCTCAAATTCTTCATGGGTGTAATTGGCAAAGTGGAACAGGCTCAAGATAATCGCTGATAGCTGCGGGCGATAGCCGATTCCACGGCTTGTTTCCCATCGCTCTTGCGCGATAAGACGCTGTCCGCCGTCCGTTTCCTGCACCAGTGCAAGACGACTCGGGATACGCCCTGTCTCGATCTGACGCCCGCTGGAGGGATAAATCTTGCGCATCATTTCGTTGATCCACAGCGCCTGTGAATAAGGGATATTGTGGGCTTCCACGCCGATGGAAAGAATGCCTATTCCATTTGCGAAAATCATCAGCCCCAAATCCGTGATTTCAACCTTAGCGGATACGCCGCAGCCGTCTTCAGCTTCATAGAACAGGCGTGTGCCTGGTTTTGTCGGAATAACGTATCGATGAACAAGCGCTTCATGCTCCTGGTTCGAATCTCCCGTGTCGAAAAATGCCTTGCGGACGAAGGGATGGAAAAACATCATGTCCTCATATGCAGGCGAATGGAAATCCAGGCAGCTTTCCGGGTGCCGTTGCCACCCGCCCAACCGGGCCGCTGCCTCCGCATACTCTGGAACAACATGTCCAGTGACCCAAAGATCCAGTTTTTCGAACCAGGGCTGCGATTCGCGCCAAATCTCCGGATGCTCCTCCATCACCGCGATCCTATCGATCGATACGGGCAACAGAAAATATGTATGCAGATGGATGACTTCGGGCTCTGAGGACAAGCGAATTCCCCCTTCGCCGAAAGATTACGGTGGCGGCTATTTCATGGCATGAACGCTCGGTAAAACTATTGGGGTCGGTATGAATGAAAGGGGCTATGGGCAGAGAGTACTCCTGAGTGAGTGACGAAGCGTATGGATATCTGAGAGTCAGCTTGCCGGAAATGGCCTGCCAGCTGATACCATTCCAGCCATGAACAAACTTGCGCCATTCCTATGGTTCAACGACAACGCCGGAGAAGCCGCCGAGTTCTACCTGAGCGTCTTCCCTCACGCGCGCAAACTCGACGAACTGCGTTCCAAAGGTGTCGGTCCCTGGCCTGCTGGCAAGATTGCCACGATCACGATCGAGCTTGAGGGCCAGGAGATGGTCTTTCTCAACGGCGGTCCCGCGCATCAGCTCAACCCTGCCTTCTCGTTCTTCGTCCGCTGCGACTCCCAGGAAGAGATCGACAATTACTGGGACAAGCTGATTGAAGGCGGCAAAGCCATGGCCTGCGGCTGGCTTACAGACCGCTTCGGCCTGTGCTGGCAGATTGTGCCGCGCAATATCGGCGAGTTGGTCAGTCATCCCAAAGCCATGGAAGCCATGATGGGGATGATCAAGCTGGACCTGCCCGCACTGGAAGCCGCTGCGCGAGAGAGCTGAGAGCCGTTTCCAGTCAGAACATTTGCCGGTTCTGAGCAGGTACGGGCGAGCCGTACCTGCTCAGAATGAAATACGTCCTCCGAATTGCAGTTCACGATTATCCGCAGCTGTGCTCCCAATCGTGCCCACCGTTGCGGGAGTGCTGATGTTTGCTGCCGGGTTGCCGAAGTTCGCGCGATTTAAGACATCGAATGCTTCTGCGCGGAATTGAAAATTCACCCGCTCAGTAATCTTGATGTCTTTGAGCAAGCCAGCATCCCATTCAGAAAAAGATGGGCCAAACATCGAGTTTCTTTGTGAGTTTCCGAAAGTATAGGGTGCGGGTGCTGCGAAGGCAGCCGGGTTGAACCATTGTTTTACGGTTTTCTTTGCAGGATTCGGTGACACGCCGGCCTTCGTATCTGCGCGTCCACTGGGCCAGTTCGTTGTAGTGCTGGTAAAGCTGACGGAGTAGGGAGTGCCGCTCATCGCTTTCCACACGCCTACCATCTTCCAGCCGCCAATCAACCTGTTTAACCAGGGACCTGAGGATCCGAGAAAACGCTGCCCGGTGCCAAAAGGCAGGTTATAGCTGTAATTCAATGCCAAAGCGTGGTGGGCATAGAAATCCAGGTTGCCGTAGTCGTACCTGATGTTGCTGCGGTTGGTCACCAGCTCGTCGTTTGGTCCGTCGATGCCGAGCGCTTTCGTCCATTGATACTCTGCGTCGAACGTGAGCCCGGCAAAGCGGCGGCGGGCTCCCACCTGAAGCTGGTTCAGGTTTGTGCTTTCGCCATATTGATAGTAGGTAATGCCGGCCCATGGTTGAAAGGGCCGCGCTGCCTGCAGAGACGCAGGTTGTCCTGGTCCGCCAACAGGCTGCGGAATCGGATCATTCAGGGGGAAGGGTGTATGCAAATGTCTTCCCTCATTGCCTACGTAGCTGGCACGAAGGGCGATGCCTCCCCATGTCTCACCTTCCATGGAAAGGTTCCATTGTGTATTTCGCGGCGTCTGCAGATCGCGTTGCACGCCGGAAGCATTTGGATTCGCAGTCGCGGTTCCGCTGGACGTCGGGAATGGATTGTCGAATGTCAGTGTCGGAGTGTCTCCTGGAGCCGCGTTGTATGTCGTGCTCAGGACGAATGGCAGCTGATTGGCCATATTGTTCACGAGCACAGCCAGCGACAGGTTGTCGTAGAAGATGCCGAAGCCGCCGCGGATGACGAAGTTCTGATTGTTGAGCGGACGATAGGCAAAACCGATGCGTGGTTCGAGATTCAGGTTCTGCGTCCGGATCCAGTTGCTCATGTTGTATCCGATGGACGGGCCGTCAATGAGGGGATACTTGGCTGCGATATCGGGCGACGGTGTGCCGCGTATCACAACCAGACCGCCCAGATCAGGGTTGAAAGTGGCTAGACCGCCTCGCGTAAGTTGTGGCGTGAACAACTTGTCATAGCGCACTCCGAGATCAAGCGTCAGTTTTGGTGTGAGCGACCAGGAGTCCTTGGCATATAACGCAAAGGTTTTCGCCTGTATGTAGTATGCGAAATCGGCATTTGCCGTACCGCTGGTTGTCAGATTTCCCATAAGAAAGTCGGCAAAGGCATTGACGGGATTGTTCACCTGGCCTTTGCCGTTGTCGTATTGACCCGAGTATCGCCCATCGAAGCTGAATGTGCCTGTGTTATAGGAAGTGCCGGACTCGGCTTCTGCCAGGAATTGGCCGCCAAACTTAAACGAGTGATGTCCATACAGGATGCTCAGGTTGTCGTTTACCTGGGTTGTGTGCTGATGATTGACGCTGCTGCCCGTAGAGAAAATGCGCTGATAATTCGAAACATTCACCGTGGGCAGCAGGCCGAATCCGGAATCTGTTGCGGGCAGGCCGGGAACAAGTGAAGTTGGATCGATGCCGTTGTTTTGATCGATGCGCGGATCCGCTCGCTTATTCAGGCCAATCACAAATTCATTGACGATCGAGTTCGAGATGGTACGGGTGTAATTGCCTGCAAACTGGTTGATGATGTTACCCAGCTCCTTATAGTTTCCGAACTTGTCAGTTCCACCCTCATCGAAAGGCGCCGGATCGCGGCGGTTGTTATAGAAGCGGAACATCAGATGGTCTTTCTGCGTTGCCTGATAGTCGCCGCGTATGGAAAAACGTGGGTCCAGTTCCAGTGTTGGGCTGCTGAACGTAAAGTTGTTGCCCAGGCCGGTAGAGGTTGCCGTGTTGGGCGTGGAATAAAACTTGAAGAAGTTCTGACTGATCGCGCTGATACGGCCCTGCGGAATTTTGTTGTCCGGGAATGGAGTCCCGGTAAGAGGATCATAGATCAGCGAAGGATGACCGGCGTAGGTGGTGTATTGCGAGAAGTCGCCATTCAGGAAGGCGGGCAGCGGCATAGCGTATTGCCGCGTGACTGTCGTCAAGCTGTGAATGTTCTCGAAGGTTGTGAAAAAGAAAAGACGATCGTGGAGAAGAGGCCCGCCAAAGGAAAATCCATACTCATGACGGTTGAAATCAGGAATTCTTGACGTCGGAGTCAGGAAATAGTTGCGTGCCTGAAAGTAGCGATTGCGATTGAAATAGAATGCGCTGCCATGGAAAGTATTCGTCCCGGATTTAGTGACAATGACAACCTGGGCTCCACCACTGCCGTACTCGGCGGGCGCATTTACCCCAATCGTATTAAACTCGGCCATGTCTTCAAGTGACGGCACCTGATCGGACATGCGGGCATTCACGATATCGTCATTCGAAATACCATCGATGGTCTGGTTGGCTCCCCCTTTGAAACTCCCGCCTGAGATAAGCGCATTGGAATTCGGGCGCTGTACACCCGGAGCCAGGCCAAGCAGGGAATAGGCATTTTCGCGGCCGTTCAGAGGTGTCTGCTCGATTTGCTTGCCATCGACGATGTTGCCAACATAGGTGGTGTCAGTCTGGATAAGCGGAGTCTGCGACGTTACCTGTACAGTGGCGCTGGCTTCGCCGATACCAAGTGAGAAATCTTTGCGCAGAACCTGCTGAATATCCAGATTGAGATGACTGACAACCTGCTTTTGAAAGCCGGCGGCTGTGACGCTCAGCTCATAAGTTCCAGGCTGGATATAGCTGAAGGTGTAATCGCCGCTGGCATTGCTCGGCTGTGTCTGAACGACTCCGGTTGCTTCGTTGCGCAAAGTTAACGTAGCGCCTGGAATTACGCTTCCGCTGGCATCCGTGACGTGCCCAACGAAACTGCCGCTTGTTGTCTGCGCATATCCCGGAAGGGAGATAAAGGCTGCTGTAAAAACTAACAAGGCGCAAAAATATGAACTCGCAGGAAGAGCTTTTTTTCTCTTTGCGGGAGAATCCGCCGCCTCAACATTCTTGCCTGGTATCGCTATCAAGTCGCGTACTGATTTAACCAGGACCATTCCTGCCAATAGAACCTCCAGAACGGCCCTATGAGAAACCGCAACGAAAAGCAGATGCTCTGTTGTCATTGATTTTTCCCCGAAATCACGTCATATCCGCAGCACAGGACTAACGATCAGTTCACGCCGGGTGGTAGAACTGACAAGCAGCCGGTTGTTCCCTTGAGCTTCGATATTGGCCATCAGCGGTATCGGAAATTTTGCCATGCCTTATGGAATCGTTACCACGAATAGAACAAAATCTTCGGCTACTCATAAAAGACATGTCAAGATGCAAGAGCAAAAGCGTACCGCTTATCGGGATGATCGATCTCAATGACAGCCTGCATGAACGCAGTGAGCGCTCAGGAATCCCAGGGACGGGTAGTAGCAGTCCTGCGATTTCATAATCCAAAGGGTCGAAGTTCCGGCCGATCCATGGATTCACTGCCAGCCAGTTTTCACTGCTCACATGTGGCAGGAGAAAATTAACTATACACCGTATATCGAATTACTATACAGTGTATATCTAATGAAGGAGCAACCAACAGCCGAACGCATCTCCGAAGAGGCGCTCAGGATTCTCGAAAAGGAAGGCGAGGACGCCGTCAGCATGCGCCGCGTCGCGCAGGCCGTCGGCATCACGCCCATGGCCATCTACCACCATTTCCCCAATCGCGAAGCGCTGCTCAATTTTGTCGTGGATCGCGAGTTCGCCAAGTTCCTCGGTTACATCGAAGCCCGCCCAACGCGCGGCTCCATGGAATCCCGACTGGCGGGCTGCATGGATGCTTATATCGACTACGCCTTCGACCGGCCGCGCATCTTCGACTATGTTTTTTCCGAGCCGCGCCCCAATGCCCGCCGCTATCCCGACGACTTCCGTGCGCGCCGCTCTCCCACACTCAATCCCATTGCCGACCTCGTGGCTCGGGCCATGGATGCCGGCTTTCTGAAACGTCACGACATCTGGGAGATCGCCATGCAGCTCTGGGCGCACGCTCATGGATACGTCACCCTCTATCGCGCCGGACGCTTCAATCTGTCTGAAGATGAATTTCGCGCGCTCACCCGCCGATCCATCAGGAGAATGATCCATGGTCTTAAAGCCCAGTAATTCTGCTCTTGCTGCATTCTGCCTCGCGCTCTCTGCTGCGCTGTTCTTTCTCGGAACAGGCCTCGCGCCCTTCTGGCTGCTTACCTGGCTGGCGCCCGTTCCAGTGTTGTGGATTGCAGCGCGCATCTCAGGCAGTGAAGCCTTCTTTATTGCAGTTGCTGCCTATGCGCTGGGCGGGCTCAATGAGTGGAGCTACTCGCGCAACGTCCTGCCAACATGGGTGGTCGTGTCCATTCTGCTCTTCAGTTCCTGTATTTTCGGAGTGGCCGTGCTGCTCTTCCGCAGCCGCATCTTGCGCGGAAAACTCTGGCAGGCCGCTCTGATCGTTCCCGCCTTCTGGGTTGCCGTCGAATACATTGTTGCCATCACTTCTGTGCACGGCACCTTCGGCAACATCAGTTATTCGCAGATGAATTTTCTCCCCATCGTGCAGATCGCCTCAGTCACCGGCATCTGGGGCATCAGCTTCTCCATCTTTCTTTTCGCCGCTACAGGAGCTGCGCTTCTCAGTTCCGGTTCTGCCTCGGCAAAGGTTCCGCTGGCGGCCGGCGCTTTCGTTTTTCTGGCCGCGGTCCTCGGTTTCGGAATCTGGCGTCTCGCCGCAACACCGAAAGATGCGCCCACAGTCAAGGTCGCGCTCATTGCATCGGATGAAGCAGCAAACCTGGTCGGCCACACTCCTGAACAGGCGCAGCTCATCTATCAGCGCTACGCCGAACAGATGAAGCCGTTAGCTGCGCAGGGAGTTCAGGTCTTCGTTCTCCCCGAGCACAGCGGCCCGGTCACAGACGCATCGCAGGCAGATTTCGACAGCTATTTCGGACAGATAGCAAAGCAGAGCGGAGCGTATGTTGCCATCGGCATCGACCGCAACACATCCAATGCTTCCTGGAATCAGGAGCGGCTGTACTCACCTGAGGGCGCATTTCTCGCTTCCTACAACAAGCATC
The DNA here is from genome assembly GCF_059115305.1 of Acidobacterium sp. FHG110202_01. NCBI lineage: Bacteria > Pseudomonadati > Acidobacteriota > Terriglobia > Terriglobales > Acidobacteriaceae > Acidobacterium > Acidobacterium sp. FHG110202_01. The sequence continues at coordinate 478,679 of NZ_JBZYWJ010000004.1, read as the reverse complement.
ATCTTCTGCCGCGTTTAGAGCTGCAATCCTCCGGCACCACGCGCACTGTTGTTCTCGAGTCCACCGGTAAATGGGGGATGCAGATCTGCAAGGACATGGACTTTCCCCGTCTGAGCCGTCAATATTCTCAGGACGGCATCGGGCTCCTGCTTGTGCCTGCATGGGATTTTGTAGATGACGGCTGGCTGCATGGGCGCATGGCTGTTCTGCGCGGCGTCGAGGGCGGATTCAGCATCGCGCGCTCCGCCAAGCTCGGCATTCTTACCGCGACGGATGACCGCGGCCGCGTCCTGGCGGAACGCAATACGCTGCAGGTTCCATTTGCAACCGTGATAGCTACAATTCCCGTCCGCCACGATGCCACCATCTATTCGCGCTTCGGCGACTGGTTTGCCTGGCTCGACCTGGTTCTGCTCGTTGCACTGCTGGCGATGCCGCTGGTCCCGCGCCATTGATTACACTAGCTGCAGGAGCATTTTCTTGCCGGACAATCAGCGGATCCTTGCCGTCATTCCCGCACGCCTTGCCTCCACGCGCCTGCCGCGCAAAGTGCTGCGCGAAATTGCCGGTGAGCCCATGCTGGTCTGGGTCTATCGTGCCGCGCGCGCCTGCAGGCAACTCGATGAGGTGCTCATCGCCACCGACTCAGACGAGATCATGGACTTCGCCCACGCGCGCGGACTTCCTGCCGTCTTCACCCCCGAGGATTGCCCCAGCGGGTCCGATCGCGTCTATGCTGTCGCGGAGGCCATCCCCGCCGATATCTACGTCAACATTCAGGGCGACGAGCCATTGCTGCGCTCCGAACATCTCGACGCGCTGCTCGCTCCCATGGAGCGGCCGGAGGTGCAGGTAACCACACTCTCCACGCCCTGCGCTCCCGATCAGATCATGAACCCAAATGCTGTAAAGGTCGTAACTGCTGTTGATGGCCGCGCCCTCTATTTTTCCCGCGCCACCATTCCCTATAACCGCGACAGCGCCGAAGGCATCACCTACCAGAAGCATCTCGGCATTTACGCCTATCGCAGGGCAGCCCTTGAGCGCTTTCCCAAGCTGCCGCCAAGCCAACTGGAGCAAATCGAAAGACTGGAGCAGCTCCGCTTTCTCGAAAACGGCATCGATGTCTTCGTAACCTCCACTCCATACGACACCATCGGCGTCGACACAGAGGAAGATCTTGCGGCTGCCGAACTCCTGCTGCAGCAACGAAAATAAGCGCTGAAATTCACTGAATCTTTCATGAGACCTGCAGAATCCTAATGCCTGTAAGTTGTAAAATACTGAATTAGTTGTTGCAACAAGTTTTAATTGAAAAATCAAAAAATTCCGTCAGTTCTGTCGATTTTTGACGAACTTCTTCGTTATCCGAAGAGAAAAGAAACGCAGAGGAGATATTCCAATGGCAAGCTTACTGTTAGTTGAATCCAGCCCGCGCTCTGGATCGGTTTCGAGCGCCGTGGCCCGCGAATACGTAACTGAGTGGCAGCGCAAGTATCCGAACGGAACCGTCGTCCGCCGCAATGTCGCTGCAGAGCCCGTTCCCCATATCACTGAGGCGTGGGTCGGCGCCACATTTACCCCCGAGGAGAACCGCACGCCGGAGCAGAAGCAACTGCTCGCTCTCTCTGACACCCTGATCAAGGAGCTCGAAGATGCCGGCACCATCGTCATTGCTGTGCCCATGCACAACTTCGGTATCTCCGCCCATCTCAAGACCTGGATCGATCAGATTGTCCGCGCCGGACGCACTTTCACCTACACCGCCGAAGGACCGACCGGGCTGCTCGATGAAAACAAGAAGATCATCTTTGTGCTTGCGCGCGGTGGTGCCTACTCCGGCCAGTCCCCTTACAGCTCCTTTGATCAGCAGGAACCCTATTTGCGTGCTGTCTTCGGTTTCATCGGCCTCAAGAACGTGAACTTTGTTTATGCTGAAAACCAGTCGCGCGGCCCCGAAGCCGCCGAGCAGGGAGTCAAGGCCGGAATCGAAGCCGTCCTGGCCCTCGCGTAAATAGTTGTCATCCTGAGCGAAGCGCGTAGCGCAGAGTCGAAGGACCCGCAGGAACTCGAGAACCTGCCCTGAGTAAAAACCAGAGCGTTCCTGCGAATCGTTGCGAAGCAACGACCGCTTTTCGCTCCGATAGCTCAAAAAATTCTCCCCGGCCCTGTCGATTTTCGGCAGGGCTTTTCGTTATTGGCATGGAACAATTCCCATACAAGGGAATTTCCAGGAGGATAACGATGCCACAATACCTGCTTTTATTGCGCGACAACGGAGAAGCCTGGGCAAAACTCAGCCCTGAAGAACTGCAGAAGACAACCGAGAAGTACATGGCATGGCGCCAGAAGCCATTCACCCTCGACGGCCACCGCCTCGACATGCCGGGCCGTGTCATCCAAAAAAAAGCGAATGGTGTTTCCGTCAGCGACGGCCCTTTCAGCGAAGGCAGGGAAGTGCTCGGCGGATTCTATGCGATCGAAGCTGCGAATTTCGATGAGGCCGTAAAGCTGGCACTCACCAATCCGCACGTCGATTTCGGCACCATCGAAATAAGGGAAATCGTGCAGCGCCCCGACATAGAGCCGAAACAGTCGCACAAGCAACTGGAGCATGTTTCCTGACCACCAATGACCGAATCGAGCAGTCCGGTTCTCCTCGACCACCTCTTCCGCCGTCAGGCCGGCAGAATTGTCTCCTGGCTCGCCGGATTGCTCGGTCCGCAGCATCTCCAGCTGGCAGAAGACTCCGTGCAGGAGGCCATGCTGCGCGCCATGCAGGCATGGCCGTTTCAGGGAGTTCCTGAGAAGCCCGAAGCATGGCTCTTCCGCGTAGCGCACAACTATGCCATCTCGGTTCTCCGGCGTAGCACATCGTTTGAGAGCAAGACCGACGCTCTGACTGCGCTCCTCGAAGGCGGAACGGATAGCCTGGCCGACATCGGCATTGAGCATCACCTCCGCGACGACGAGCTGCGCATGATCTTCATGTGCTGTCATCCCGCGCTTCAGGAAAATGCGCGCGTCGTCCTGGGCCTCAAGCTGGTGGGAGGATTCAGCTCCGGCGAGATTGCGCGTGTCTATCTTGCCGATGAGAGCGTCATCGCGCAGCGCCTCGTGCGCGCCAAGCGCCAGATTCGCGACCAGAACATCGCACTCTCCATGCCGGATGGGACAAAAGCCTGTGACCGCCTCGATTCCGTCCTCAATGTCATTTATCTGATGTTCAGCGCCGGATACGCCGCTCACTCCGGCGAAGAGCTGATGCGCCGCGATGTCTGCATGGAAGCATTGCGGCTCGGCAAGCTCGTTGCCGATTCATCCATGGCCGCGCCGCGCGTCGATGCGCTGCTCGCGCTCATGGCATTGCAGGCTGCACGCTTGCCCGCGCGCACAGATGCTTCAGGCGATCTCGTCCTGCTTGAAGAACAGGACCGCAGCCTTTGGGATGATGCTTTGATCGCGATGGGTTTTCACTATTTCGACCGCTCCGTCACTGGCGAAGAAATCTCCGAGTGGCACGTGCAGGCCGCTATCGCCGCTGAATACGCCAAGGCCAAAGCACTGGGCATGATTGACTGGCTCGCGATTCTCGATCACTACGATCAGCTTGTGGCGATGAATCCATCACCCGTCATAGCGCTGAATCGAGCCGTAGCTGTAATGAAGGTGCATGGAGCAGAAGCTGCATTAACAGAAATCGCCCCACTCGAAATCCATCCCGCGATGCGCGAATATCACCTGCTCCCCGCGGTGCGGGGACGAATACTGGCCGAACTTGACCGCCATCTTGAAGCCGAGCGTGCCTTCCACGCCGCCCTGGCCTGCGACTGCTCTCAACCCGAACGCCGCTTCCTCGAAAAACAACTGGTCGCTGTTTCGTCCCCAAAGAAATAGCAAAGGCTCTGCGAGAACTCTGTGTTCTCTGTGGTGAAAAATGTTTTGTGGCGTATCTTAGCGCCCTTAGCGTCGATCGGGGTCCCCAGCACACGCGATTTTCGTGTGCTGGGGTGATTGGCGGTAGATTTTTGAGTGGTAGTTCAAGGCTGAGGCGACCGATACACCACCCCATCCTTCATCACGAAATCAACCTTCTCCATCACCGAAATCTGATCCAGTGGATTGCCCGGCACCGCCACAATATCCGCGAGCTTCCCTGATTCAATCGCACCGACCTTGTCATCCATCTTCATCAGCTTCGCCGCCTGCAGGGTCGCAGCCTCAATCGCCGCAGCCGGACTCATACCATCGCGCACCATCGCGGCAAATTCCTTTGCCGGATTAGTCGTCCACGGAAAAGCTCCGGCATCCGTGCCAAAGGCGATCTTGATATGCGCATCCATGGCGCGCCGGAACGTATCGGCATGGGTCTTGATCATCTGCTGGTACACGGTGTTGCCGTCGCTGGCGCGGCCTTCCGCCACCGCCTCAAGCGCATAGGTCGTAGGCACGTACCAGATGCCCTTGGCCGCCATTGTCTTCAGGTCTTCAGGAGCGATGTAGTCGCCGTGCTCCAGCGTGTCCACGCCCGCAGTAACGGCGTTGTGAACGCCGTGCAGTCCCATGGCATGCGCGGATACAGGATGGTTCTCCCGGTGCGCCTCATCCACAATCGCTGTCAGCTCATCGAGAGTAAAGGTCGGAATATCATCGAGCACGCCATCCGGACGCAGAAAGTAGCTGTGATCGACATACACCTTGATCCAGTCCGCCCCATAGGAGATCTGCTCGCGCACCGCCTTGCGGCACTCATCCGGCCCATCGCAAAGCTGAACTCCATGCGGCACATCGAGCCCGTAGGTATACCCAAGCAATGGATACGCCCCCGTCACATCAAGCGCGCGCGTCGCCACCTGCATGCGCGGCCCGGGAATGACACCCTGCTCGATGAGGTGCTTGATATCGACATCGGCATAAAGCGCGCCCTCGGTCTCAAGATCGCGGATTGTGGTGAATCCATAATGGAGCGCTTTGCCCGCAGTCGCTCCGCCGACAATGGCCCGGTAGGCGAGCGACTGCTTCAAAAGCTGATTGGCATAGTCAGCCGCCGTAGCATCGCCCTGCAGTATCACATGCGTATGTGTATCGATCAGCCCCGGCAGGCAGGTTTCTTTGGAGAGATCGGTGACAGCCGTACCCGCTGACGCTTGCTCTCCGGGCTGCACGCTCACAATTTTATTCCCCTGAACTTCAATGACAACATTCCTCCGAAGCGTGCCGCTGGCGCTATCGAAAACAGCTCCGCACTTGAGATAGTGTGTGTTCTGCGCGTGCAAAATCCCGCAGGCAAGCAACAAGGCAGAAAAGATCGTACGGCGAACCATGGAAGTCATTGCGGGGAAGATATCACAATCGGCAGAAAAATCTAGTGTTCCATCCGCGATTCAGCACTGCGACTTTAGAGCAGGGTAATTACCTCTGCGAAACCTCTGTGCTCTCTGCGTCCTCTGTGGTAAAAAGCTTTTTCTCTCATTGCCAAAGCTTAATACTCCAGCACAGCCACCCCATACCCCGGAAGCGCCACAGAACTCCGCGAACTGCCCGAAGCAAGTAGATCGTTCATCGCACGCGGCAGCGTGACACTCACATCCGTCTTGTTGTGATTGATCAGAATCAACACCGATCTGCCCTTGCCGGTGCGGAGGCATACTTCGACTCCCTCCGGAGCATTGGGCACAACCGGCTGCACGCTGCTTTGTTCCAGCAGAGATGAAGTCAGCTTCGCCAGCAAAGCATCATCCAGCCATGCTCCAACGTAGGTAATGCTGCCCTTGCCCACCTTGCGCGTGATCGCTGCAGGCTGGTTATCGAGCCAGCCGTTGCTCGCGCCATAATTCAACAGTGTCTTCGTCTCCGGAGATTTGGTGCTGAGCTGCTCCGCCCACATCGAAGCCGTGCCTGATCCCAGCTCTCCACTCACCAGAACCTTGTTGTCCAGCGCATAGAACTGCTCCACGCGCCCGCCAAGCGCCTCCGCCAGCGGCCCCGGCTGGCGCTCGACATGGAGAGCGTTGTACTCATCCTTCATTCCCGAGCGCGGCCCCAGTACCAGATTGCCACCCTGCCTCACATACGCCAGCAGATGTTCGGCAACATCCTTCGGAAGCACATTCAGCCCCGGAGCAACCACAAGCTTGTACTTCTCGAGCGGTGCATGCGCCGAAATCACATCCACTCCCTGCGCCTGGTTGCGCAGAGGCCTGTAAAACGCGACCATCTCCGCAGTAGGGTCGAAATCGCGATTGTGCCGCTGGAAGTTGATCGCCCAGCGGCTGTCAAAATCATTGATCAGCGCAACCGGCGATTCCGGCGAAGTTCCGGCCAACGCCTTGCCCGCCTTCTCAAACTCATCGCCAATCCGCTTCACCTCGTCATATACCGGAACCGGCGTCCCATCCGCGCCCACCAGCACGCCGTGGTATTGCTCCTGTCCGTTGAGAGCGCTGCGCCACTGCCAATACTCCACCGCATCCGCGCCATGCCCGATCGCCTGCCACGCCATATCGCGCACCTGCCCGCGGTCGATCGCCCCATTGATGCGCTGCCAGTTCACAAACGCAGGCTGCGTTTCCATCACCCAGAAATTTTTGTTTTTGAATCCGCGCGTAAGGTCATGCCGCGCTCCGTTGTCGATGTACTCATAATGGCCGCCCACATAGTCGTCCCACGCCGCAATATCAAGCACCGAATGGACGACGTACTCATCGAAGCCATCAAACCAGCCCATCGTGTTCGTCGTAATGAACTGACGCTTGTCCGCATGCGGACGGATCGCGCTGATCTGGTTTTCCGAATAGCTCTTCCACGTATCGCTGACAAAGTGCTTCCAGTCGAGCAGCAGCGCCGGATTCTCTTCTTTCTCCCTTACCGGAATCTCGTCGAAGCTGTCATAGGTCTGGCTCCAGTAAGCAGTCGTCCACTTGTTGTTCAGGTTCTCCACTGTGCCGTACTTCTTCTTGAGCCACTCATGGAACTGCGCCTTCGCCTCAGGATCGAACGACGGCGCAGCGTATTCATTGTCAAGCTGCCACCCAACCACATTAGGATTGTGTCCGTAGCGCTCCGCCATCTTTTCTGCAATTTCATGCGCGAACCTGCGGTAACGCGCGCCGGCAAAGGAAAACTGCTGGCGGTTGCCGTGCTCATCGCGCACGCCATTCTCATCCATGCGCAGCGTGTCCGGATACTTCGTCGTCATCCATGCCGGAGGAGCGGCCGTCGGCGTCCCCAGCACCACGCAGATATGGTGCTTCGCCGCCTGCTCAACCGCATGGTCGAGCCACGCAAATTCGTAGCGGCCTTCCGCCGGTTCCATCGTGCTCCAGGCAAACTCGCCCACGCGCACCAGGTGGATATGCGCCGCTTCCATCAGCGAGAGGTCAGCTTCCCAGCGCGACTCCGGCCACTGCTCCGGATACCACGCCGCCCCCAGCAGAACCGGCGGCATATCAGAGTAAGCCGTGGCCTGCGCCGCAATCGGTTGTGCCGAAGAAACAGAAAGCAGCGCAGCAATAATAGCGGCAGCAAAACAGCGAAGGCACTTCATGTAAGCGATTACCTCCATGAGACAAAGCAGCTACTTTGAATGTGCTGCTCAAATCAATTAGCGAATCAGAATGTCCGCAGCAGGATAATCGATTCCATCTACTTTTGTATCGATTTGCGGAAGGGAAGGAGTCAGCGTGAGCACTTCCGTCGAACCGTTCTCGAGCAGCACCGTATCCTCGACCTTCGCCCCGCGAATGCTCGGGTTCCAGGCGAATGCTTGCGGATCGGCAACCGTTTCGCGGCCAGTAGGTGAGGCTACCCATTCGCGCTCCAGATACCCGGCAGGCCCGCCCTGATGATGCAGCTTTTCTCCGTCTGCATAGCCCGCGTCTTTATATGCCTGTTCAGCAACTGCATAAAGCTGAGCTGAAGTCACTCCCTTGCGGCCGGCATGCAGAAGCTTCGCATTCACATTCGCGCAGGCCGCGAACGCATCGGCCAGTTCCTGCGGGGGAGCGCCGAAATGCACATAGCGGGTGATCGAAACCGCCAGCCCCCATTTGCGTGCGCAGAGGTTCAGCATCCCGTAGCGCTCGAGAACGCCACCCCGCGCCACCGCATGCTTGTATTTGCGAATGCGGTCATCCACCGCCATCAGCAGCACGGTAGGAAGGATTCCTTCACCCAGAAGGCGAGCCGCTACAAGACCGGCCATTTCGTCTTCCGTGATTCCCGGCTCAAGCTCAAACAGTGTTTCCTCTGTGATCTTCGCCGTATGCTGCGCGACCCAGCGGAAGCGCAGGATCTCAGCCTTCGTCAGCGGCGCACGCAGTGGCGCAAGATCAACATCCGTGAAACCTGCCAGAGCAAGGTCAGTTCCTGCTTTGCCCGCACCCACAATTCTCCGGACAGCATTGCCCGTATCAGCCTCATACCAGGGCGACACAACAGCCTCATAGCCCAGGCCCTGAAACTCCTCATCGGCCAGTCGCGCCGCCTCATTGTTCGTCGTCAGATAAAATTTGCGCCCATCGCGCGTTAACAGCAGCGAAACCACCCCGGTTCCCTGAGGAATGGCGACCCGCGCCTCAACCTGTCCCGCCGTGGTCCACGCCAGATTTTCATTGCGCCGGATCAGAATCGCGTCCAGCTTCAATTGATCGAGCAGCCCCGCCAGCCGCGCCTGTTTTTCTTCAAGCTCGGCGGCGCGCAGCTCAGGACTGCTGACGGTATGGAGAAGGTCGATCGTGGTCGGGGCAGCTTGCTGTGTCGGGTTCGTCATAGTCCCTTGAACTAAATCGATTTCACAGGGACAACTCTATCGCGTGCGCCGCAAATGTGCAAAAAAAGACAGCCGCCATACAGGCGGCTGTCTCTCAATCCAGGCGGAATTCTTACCGCTGAAGCCTGATCGAATTACGCAGACGGAAGGTGATGACTGTCTCGGGCCCGAGCGTAATGTCGCGGTTGTTTCCCGTCAATCCCGCTCCAGCCGTTCCAGCACCGCCTCCCGCCAGCGCGCCAATTACTGCGCCCTTGCCGCCTCCGGCCAGGCCGCCGACCAGAGCGCCAAGTCCAGCGCCGCCGCCGATGAATCCAGCCGTGCGCTTGCCCTTGCCGGTGGTCTGCTGGGCAAAGGCGCTGGTCGTGATCGGATAGCTCGTTCCCCGAATATTCACCGACTGCAGAACGATGGCCAGGCTGGCCGCGCCCTTGAATCTGCCCGCCGATTTAGCGTCAGTCACCGTCCCGGATACAGCCGAACCGGCAGGGATTGCTGTAACTCCGCCGACCACGACCGAGTTCGACAGCGTGCCGTTAAAGCCCTCGCCCGGGCTGCTGGTCTTTGAGCTGATTGCATTGCCGAGCCGTACAGACAGCCTGGTGCCTGCGGGAACTACGATTGGTTCAGGAGCAGGTGGCGGAGCCGGAGCTTCGGCAGGCGCGGGAGCTGGAGCAGCCGCAGGCGGAGGGGCTGCTGCCGGCGCAGGTTGCGAGGAAGCGGACTGCGCAGGCGCAGGATTCGACGCAGCCGGTGGTGGAGCGGCCGGCTGCTGGCTCGCATCAGGCTGGGCGGGCTGACTTTGCGGAGTGGCCGCAGGCTGCTGCGCCGCCTGTTGCTGCTGATCTGTAGAAGATTTGTGGCAGCCGGAAAATAGCAAACCCGCCGAGAGCAATGTCGTTAACAGAAGCTTTTTACGGACCATAACCTTTGACCTTTCGTCGTGCACGTGGGTTCTAACACTCTCTACCGCCCGAAGATTACCACTCTTTCCCAATCTCTGCACGCGGGCAAAGACGGTTTGCTTTTCATCGAGATGCGAACAAATCCTGCTCAGTCTGCCTGAGCGCGGCGATTGGAATCGAAGGTCTTCATCGGAAGTGACTCTCCTGAATTTTTGGATGCAACCATGCGGGTCACGGGCATCAACCTGCGACAGGTTCCAGCTGATGGGCTCGATAGCCTTCCTCCTCGCCTGCCGCAAAAGAAGCTGGCTTCTGGCCGCGGCTGTATTGCCGAGGTGAACAGCCCATGACCCGCTTGAAGGCGGTGCCGAAAGCGCTTTCCGATTCGTAGCCGAGCGACAAGGCAATTTCAGAAATGGAATCGCTCGAGTTCGTCAGCCTGTCCCCAGCCAGCATCATGCGCCAGCGCGTCAGGTATTCCATGGGCGATTTTCCGACCACCTCTTTGAATTTCTGGGCAAAGACCGACCGCGACATGCCGATGTGTCCGGCGAGTTCCTGCAATGTCCAGCGGTGTCCCGGATCATCGTGCATTGCGGTGATCGCCGCGCACATCTGTGGATCGGCCAGGGCGAAGAGCCACCCAACTCCGCCTTTAGGTCCTTCCCCGGGGTCCCCAACGTGCGCGATGTTCGCACGTTGGGGTGGATCGGCCAGATGAAGTCTCAGGGCCTGAACCAGAAGCATGTGGGCGAGGTGCTGTGCAACCAGAGAGCTGCCCGGCCGCGGCTCGCGCAGTTCCTGTCTCATTCGCTCAAGCGACCAGCGCAGCGTCTCCTTGTCCGTCTCTTTCCGGATGTGCACGATCGGCGGCAACCCACCCAGCAGAATGCCGGCATGATGCCCGGAAAAGGTAAAGAATCCGCCGACGATAAAGCATTTCCCGCCGCCGTTGAGCGAGGAAATGCTGCCATTTTGCCCCTTCGCAAAAATTGTCTGGGCATCGACAGGCGTCGCGCTCAGATCAGTCGCCAGGCGGAAAGGCCGGCCAAGTGGCAGCAGAAAACAATCGCCCGCCTCAAGGAGCACTGCGTCAGGAATCCCCTCCACGGCAAGCCAGCCTTGGCCCGAGACCACCGCATAGCACTTGATGCCCTCATGCTTGCCGAACTGAACGGATAATTCTCCACCCACATCAAGGCCGCCGCACTTATAGGTGTGCGGTTTCAGCAGCGACAGAACATCAGAAAGCGGATCCATAAATCACCTCGGACGATCGCGAAAATAATACGGATTTTCTAGATAGATCGTATCTCCTCCCTGACCAATCTTACGAATACCCGACTGCAAATGCGGTCTCGGTTATGCAACGAAGCACAAAGGAGAATTCGTAATGCGTGTCTTTGTCACCGGCGCTACCGGTTTTGTCGGTTCCGCCGTAGTTCAGGAACTCATCCGTGCGGGCCATCAGGTCCTCGGCCTGGTGCGCTCCGATGCAGGCGCAAAGTCGCTTGCCGCCACAGGGGCGGAAGTGCATCGTGGCGATCTCACTGACCTTGAAAGTCTGCGCAGCGGAGCAGCCGTGTCAGACGGCGTCATCCACACCGCCTTTATCCACGACTTCTCAAAGTTTGTAGAAGTTTGTGAAGTCGACAAACGAGCCATTGAGGCCCTAGGCTCAGCGCTCGAAGGCTCTGCCCGTCCCCTGCTCGTCACCTCCGGGATCGCGCTTCTCGCCCAGGGCCGCGCCGCAACCGAGGAAGATGCGCCGCCTCCGCCAAATCCCACAACGTACCCTCGCGCTTCAGAAGCAGCAGCCGCTGCGCTCGTAGAGCGTGGCGTGCGCGCGTCGGTAGTTCGTCTTCCACCGACGGTCCATGGCGAGGGCGATCATGGCTTTGTTCCGCGTCTTATCGACTACGCGCGTGAGCAGGGCGCGGCCGCCTATATCGGCGAGGGGCTCAATCGCTGGTCTGCAGTGCACCGGCTCGATTCTGCCGTAGTTTACCGGCTCGCGCTCGAAAAGAACGCCGCCGGAGCCCGCTATCACGCCATCGCCGAGGAAGGCGTGCCATTCAAGGACATTGCCGGCGTTATCGGTCGCCGCCTGAACCTGCCTGTCGTGAGCAAGACCCCCGAGGAAGCAAACAGTCACTTCGGCTGGTTCGTGCGTTTCGCAGGGCTGGACATGGCAGCCTCCAGCCAGCGGACGCGGGAACTTCTGGGCTGGGAACCAAAACAGCCCGGGCTGCTTGCTGATGTCGACCAGCCGTACTATTTCAAAGCCTGAACAGAACAAAGGCCTCCTTCTCAGGGGAGGCCTTTTGACTGAAATGCTGAGGTTAGCTCTTGAAGAATGCCAGGAGATCGGCATTTACCTGGCTCTGGTGCGTGGCAAACATGCCGTGCGGTCCGCCCGGATAATAGATATCCTTCGCGCCTTTCACAATGCGTGCCGTCTTCTGGCCCGAGTCCTTGACAGGCACAATCTGGTCAGCTTCGCCATGCAGAACGAGCGTAGGAATATCGAACTTCTTCAGATCGTCCGTGAAGTCGGTTTCCGAAAACTGCTTGATGCATTCATAGGCGCTGAGGAGTCCGCACTGCATGCTCCACAGCCAGAAGGAATCCAGAATGCCCTGTGAGACCTTGGCGTCCGGCTTGTTTGCGCCGTAGAAGGGAACTGCCAGGTCTTTATAGAACTGGGAACGGTCCTTCAGCAGATTGGCGCGCAGATCGTCGAATACCGATAACGGAAGACCCTCGGGGTTGGCGTCGGTCTTCAGCATGATCGGGGGCACTGCAGACAGGAGCACCGCTTTGGCAACCCGCTTTGTGCCGTGGCGGCCGATGTAGCGCGCCACTTCGCCGCCTCCGGTGGAATGCCCGACCATGATTACATCCTTCAGATCAAGCTCTTCAACCAGCGCAGCCAGATCGTCGGCGTAAGTGTCCATGTCATTTCCGGTGGAGGTCTGTGTGGACCGGCCATGGCCGCGGCGATCGTGCGCAATCACGCGGAATCCATGCTGAACAAGAAATACCAGCTGCGGGTCCCAGGCATCGGCATTCAGCGGCCAGCCGTGAGAAAAGGTTACGACCGGTCCGGTGCCCCAGTCTTTATAGAAGATTTGTGCTCCGTCTTTGGTAGTGATCGTGCTCATACGAAATTCTCCTGAATGGTGCTGGTGTTGCGAAGCGCGAGCATTCGCGGTTGAGGTTTCTGCTTGGTCACAGATTCATATTTACGCTGATCCAGGCTTTCACTAAATTGGCGATAGTGACATTCTCAGAGGCAAAAGTGACACCAGGAAAAAATCGCGATGAATATGTTGGGATCGGTATTGTTAAATATCCCGAATATCTCGAGTCCGGCGTTTTTGGTTTGACCGAACTATTCATTGTTGCCAATCGCTTTGCGAGTTCCCATAAGGACACCCAGCATACATCCATCCGGGTCACCCACTGGCAGGCGTCTCCGGCTAATCCTCAGAGGATTGAACAGGTGTTCGACACTCATCCCGGAATTGGCCGCAGCATTCCCAGGATTCTCATCGCGCCGCCAAGCATCGCCAAGCCCATCACGCGTGAAGCGGCAGCGCCTTACGCCGCATGGCTTGCCCGATTGCATGCCGCCGGCAGCATCATCGCCTCCGTCTGTGGAGGAGCATTCCTGCCGGCAGAAGCAAAGCTGTTCGACGGAAGAACGATAACGACACACTGGTACTATGCCGATGCGCTTCAGGAGCGCTACCCGGCAGTTATCGTTGAACCCGACCGGATTCTCATTGACGATGGCGACATCATTACCGCCGGCGGAATGACATCATGGACGGATCTTGGGGTGCACCTGATTTACCGGGTGCTGGGGGCTGCTGTCATGTTTGAGACAGCCCGCTTTATGCTGGTTGATCCCGCTGGCCGGGAGCAGAGTTTTTACAGCAGCTTCTCGCCGCGCCTGCATCACGGCGATGTAGAAATTCTCAAAGTGCAGCACTGGCTGCAGAAGAATAACTGCCGTCATGTCGATCTGGCGCAGATGGCAAAAATCGCAGGTCTTGAGCTGCGCACATTTATCCGCAGATTCAAGAAAGCGACCAACCTGAAGCCGACGGAATATTGCCAGCGTCTTCGCATCGGGAAAGCTCGTGAAATGCTTGAATCGACCAGGCAGCCCATAGAAAGGATTTCGTGGGCTGTCGGCTATGAAGACCCGGCTTCATTCCGCAGAGTCTTCCATCGGATCGTGGGGCTTTCTCCAGGAGAGTATCGAAGCCGTTTCGCAGTGACACGCGAAGCATCCATATAACGGCAGCCATCAATTGTTCTGTTTTGCGGCCCGACAAGGACTCGATAAGCATGGAGGCTCGATCAAGAGAAATGAGTCGCGCTTATTCGTCGCGGAGAACTCGCATCGGATCGACTCTTGTGGCTCGCCATACGGGCACGAAACAGGCTACGCAGAAGACGATTCCGAGAAACGCGAAGCAAGGCAAGATCGAGGCATCCGAGAAAGCGACACAGGGACGTGCGCTGTCAAGCCCCCTGAATTAGAAGAATTCCCATAACACCCACAACCAAAATCACTTACAAGCCAAAGAAATTTGGCATGTTTTCTACTCGAAATTTGCTATCCTGAAAATAGAGGAAGAATTCAGGAGAAAAGCCCGCAGAAGCGGGCTTTTTGTTTTGTATTTCTGTGCCCTGCGAAGGTAACACTAAAAAACAGACCCCCCGTTAAATATCTGAAAACACTGGAGTAGTGCACAAGCAATAGAAGAATCAACAAGATAGCAGGGGGTAATCCCCAGCTATCTTGTTGAAAATAAATAAAACCATCCGCTACATAGGGGGAGGGGGGTACCCCCCTTTGAGATGCTTATCCCACTTCCTTCGACTGGGTCTGCGAGACGAAGTGAATCCGGCCCGAGGGAGCGGCCAGGATGATATCCCCCTGCGACTCCAGAACAATCGCCGGCCTGCCGGTCTCGTTGGCCTTCTCCGTCATCATGAAGCGGTTGCTCTTCGGGGTGGCCGCAGTGAGCGTCTCCTGTCCCGAAGTGTCGACGGCGGTAATGCGGTGGCCGGACTTGGTGACGATGCGCTTGATATTGTTCTGGGCAAACTCCGAGCCGTTCAACGCTCCCGGCGACCAGTAACCCTGCGTCGGAGGCTGCTGCACTCCATTCCAGAGCGATCCTGCGATGTACGGCCGTTCCGGATCCCCACCCTCGAACAGAATCGCAACTTCGTCGCCGATCTCCGGATGCATCAGCGAGCCGCGCCCTGCGCCGGCATGGCCTGTAATGAGCCGTGCCCAGGTCGTCTCCGACTCATCCTGCCAGTAGTAACGCACCTTGATGCGCCCCTGGTTATGCGGGTCGTAGTTGTCGACAACAGCCGCCGGATAAATGCCCGACAGCGACGGACGCGGCGCGCGGACAGGCTGCGACCAGCGCTGCGCCGGCGTAGCGGTGAACGAGTTCTCGTAACCTTTGGGGGTCCAGTGGTGGGTGCAGGAGATGACTCCGTAGGTCGCATCCACTCCCTGAAGACCGGAAACCGTAACCGTGTCTCCAGCGCGCACCTGCTGCTCGCGGCTCAGCCCATGGCACACCACCGAGGAGGCCAGGGCCCGCCGCGACTCACGCTGCAGCCGCTGGTTGTAATCGCCTTGATTCACAGCGCGGTGGCGCTCGACCACATAGGCAGCCGGCAGCTGCGTGCCCTGCTGCTTCGCTGCCGAGACCAGCTCGGAAGCTCCGCCGTAGACCGGAACGTCATCCGTCACATCGGAGTGACGCTGGCTCTCCATGGGGAGGGGGTCGTAGTGGTAGCCCTCCATCTTGAGGGGACGCAGCCTCGCCCCGGCGCGCCACTCGACGAGTCCGTATTCGCCCTGCCGCCATTCGATCGTCGGCCCGCTCTGGAACGAGGTCTGCACCTCAATGCCGGAGCTCCCGTCCAGGCTGGGACGCAGCCACGCTTCGGTGTCGTCCACCAGGCGCAGCACAAACTCGAAGTCCGTCTCGTCCCACTGGGCGTAGCTCAGCTCCGCGCCGGCAGGCATGTTGCCGGTGATGCTGAGCCCATAGTTTCCGGCCACCTGTTTGGCGGCGCCGCTGGCGGTCTGCTTCTGGAAGTAGGCATGCCTGTCCGCCTGGTCCATCTTCCAGCTGTCGGAAACGGCCTCGACCACTGCGCCGTAGCTGCCGGTGACTTCATAGATCAGCTGCGCTGTGATGATGAAGCCGGAGAAGATAATGCTCTCCTCGCCCAGCAGGCTAAAGGTCGAGACCTTCAGCGGCTGCCCGATGAATTCCTCCACCTTGGGCTTCTCGTCCGGAGTGTTGCGCAGTTCAATGCGGCACGTCCAGTGCTCGTTGAGTGCCTGTCGAACCTGGATGTCTTTCCAGAGCGTGTCGGAAATGCCTTGGGAACTGATATGAACTCGAGCTTGTGCCATAGTTTTCTCTGCGGGTTTCCAGCGATGAATGAAACGACTAGTTAGATGCGGTTTTACAAATGGCGGATATGAAAACCAGATAACATCCGGCGGAGAGCAGAATAGCCAAACTTAGGGGTTGTTAGCAACTTCAAATACAAGTAATTCTTCAAAATATAACCCATGAAATGGGCGAGCCATGAGCCTGTAATCTCAAGACTACAAACAGACTAACTTATTTAGTCGTTTACCCGGATAAGTTTGATAGCCGCGGCCGTACACGATTTTGCGCTTTGTCTGGAAACAGGGAAGTGACGTCGAGAAACCGGCTTTGAACTCCCATCTGTTGCAGTTCCTGTTCTACAGCCTTCGCATGGGAAGGACGTTCCTTCGGTTCTTTTGCCAGCAGCCGCTCCAGCAGGTTGCAGAACGGATGGTGCTCTGTGCGCAATGCATCAGGAATCGGAATGGCCTGATGCAGCTGATGGTCTTCGACTTCCTCGATCGTCTTCCCCTCAAAGGGCGAATGTCCTGCGGACAGATGGAGCAGGAGAATCCCCATCGAATACAGGTCAGACCGGATGTCCGGAGGATTGCCGCGGATTCGTTCCGGGCTCATCGCATATGGAGTGCCTACCTTGAAGCGGCCGGTCCTGTCACTGGACATGTTGAGTGACTGCGAGAGGCCAAAGTCCAGCACCAGCACCCGTCCAAAATGATCGATCCGGATATTTCCCAGCGTAAGGTCTCCATGCAGAATCCCCAGCTCTTCGGCATAGGCAAGCGTCTTCACGGTTTCAAGAGCAACTGTGAGCGTGTCGTCCATGGGAAACTTGCCGCGGCGGTGCAGTGCTTCATCCAGGTCCCACCCGGGCACATAAGGCATCACCAGATAGTGCAGAGCATCGGCTTCGCCTGCGTCGAAGACAGGCACAACATTGGGATGGTCAGCCAGCCGCGCCGTATGAAGCGCCTCGCGATGAAAGGCTTCGCGCAATTCAGAAATCTCAGCCAGAGAGGGATGCAGAACCTTGACGGCAAACAACGCGCCATGCATTCGATGCCGCACCAGCCAGACCGTCGCCATGCCGCCCGTGCCAAGCTGCTGCAGAATCCTGTATTTTCCCGCAAGAATGACGCCAAGCCGTTCCTGTATGTCCTGCGCATCGGCCATCGGGGTCTGACTCAGTGTCACGACAACCGCCTCCTGTGAGGAAGAGAAATACTTTCCCACGTTTCGCTCACTTCGATCCAGGGTTCGCGCGCCAGCGGCAGCCGTGATCGAACCTCTTCTGAACTCTGATACCAGGCAAGCGCTTCAGGCTGCATCAGGTGAGGTGCATCTGCATTGTAAAGACGCCATGAAAGAACAGCCGCGAGTTTGCTCAAGGCATCTGCCGCTGTATTGGCTACCCGATGCCGGCTCCAGAGGCAAACAAATCCATTTATCTTGTCTATGTTTGGATGAAAGACAGGCTCTTTGAGAAATACTTCGCAAGGTAAGGCTGGATAGTATCTGGGAAAGGCAATAGTTACTATGTGCCGGTCTTTTATAGCTGGCTGCCAGTGATCTCCCGGTTGTTCAGCCAATGCCGGCATGCCTGCGACAGAAACGAGAAATGCTTCGTCATCGATGTGCTGCAGTCCGGAAAGCCTGTCTGGAAATTCGGTAACAAGCTTGTGAATCCGGTCCCATTCATAAGCGAGCCTGCGCTCGCGCTGGGAAAGCTGCCTATCCATTCGTAGCAATGGTGGATACGCGAAGCACGTCATTTGCCCGAACCCCTTGCTGGAATAAGGGAAGCGAAAAATCGAGGCTCTGCCCATTCCAGACGACCTGAGGCTCGCCTTCGCCGGTTAAGACATCGCCGCGCTCGCGCAAGTCGAAGAGTATCTCTTCGAGCGTCTCATCGAGCGTTTCATTTTCATCGATATCAACGTTGTAGCGGGTTTCTCCGCGGACAGTATCGAAATAGACCTGATATTTCGGCATCTTCAGTTCTCCATCTGGACCTGGGCTGGTATGTGGACGGCGACGCTCTTCAGCGGCTCCGGCAGGTTTGGCATCACCCATCCGCAGCGGCTGCACTCTCCATTGTTCTGATCCCAGCAGTCACGGCACTGCGCGCGACGGCAATGTCCGCAGTTGCGCAGATCGGACTGTTCGGGGGACGCCATGCAGATCTGGCAGCGTCCCTGTATTACACGAGGACCCATGAATCGATCCCACCACTGGCTCTGCGCGGGCAGGATGGGGACATGGTTTTCATCACACATGCGGCAGCGACGGTGCTCAAAGCTCCAGCAGGTATCATCGCAGACCTCGAGGCCGCAGCGCGGGCACCCAAAAGTGATTGCATGCGGGCCAAGTCTCCGATGACAGAGAGCACAACGGCGTTTCGACATGTTGCTCAGCACGGATGCGCCCACAATAATGGCGAACAATGCCAGCGGGATTGCCCACTCTGCTGAACTGAAATGACGGATCACAGCAAGCACGCCGAGGGCAGCAAAAAGCGTTGCCGTAAGAGCTGTGGGCAGGACCCACCAGCGGCGAAACTGCATGTCGAATGTCTGGGCCAGAAATGGCGCAGCGACGCCGATAAGAACAACGGCGACAGCGAGCGCGGCAAGGCCCGTAAGTGCCGCAAGCAGAAGAATCGTGAATGCAAGAGCAAGCACTCCAGCCTTCTGTGTTGTTGTACCAACGCGTCCCGTCATAGCTGTTTCCTGCCGTTATGATAGACCGGAGCATAAAGATGCTCTGCGGTGAAAGACAAGTCCCCCGGCGAGTATTGCCCGGATGCATCATTTGCCGCGATTCGCGTCAGCATCTGAAAGCGGAAGTGGCTGGATTCTCCGCAGCGTTGGCACCTGGAGTGCCGCCGGACCCATGCCCCCCGGCGCATCGGATTCCACTCGTAGCCGCATTTTAAGCACGTAGCATGGGTTGCAATAGGCCAATCCAGTTCGACTGCCTCCACGTTTAACGCGCGCAAGGATTCCCGAAAAGGCCGGTCAAGCGGTAACGAGATCAAAGTGCCTTTGTCTTCAAACTGGTGAAACGGGCAGGTTGATGATGCGGACAAATCGTGCGCGCGTAGACACGGAGTGTTTTCGAGGCTTATATCCCATGCAAAGGATTGGTCCTTGCCTGCAGACAGGCCATGACGAAACGCGAGGTCGATGGCCATCCCTGCTATGACGGAGGACATTGTCGGCGTGCTGGGCATCTCGAGATTCTCCTCAGTCCATTGACAGCTGAGTGTGGAAGAGTGAGACAGCGCCAGAATTTCGGCGCGGCGGTTTTCAGTCAATTGGCAGAAATAGCAAGCGGCGTCGCGTCCGGATGAGAACCAGGCCGCCCGTCCACGCCAGTATGCAGAACCCAACAGCCCGGCATCAACCATGGGAATATCCAGACGGCAGGCGGCATATGCAGTTTCCACACGTGCCAGGGCGCTGTCTGTGGCACTGAAGATGATAGAACAGCGCGATAAGTGCTCGAATCCAACGTCGGCTATCTCAGATACCAGGGGAATCCACCGGGTTTCTGGGAAATAGATAACTCCCATATCTGCAAGTACTTCTGCTTTTGATCGCGATAAGTTGGATGGATCACGAAAAAATATATTTTGATATCTATTGACTGACTCAACAAGTCCGTTATCAACTAAGGCCACTGTACCGATGCCCAGGAGTCCGAGAAGCCGCGCAATTTCGGACCCCAAGGCGCCAAGGCCCACCAGAGCTATGGACATGGACTCGGTATTGCACCGATGGTAGTCAGTTTTATCTAGCTTTGAAAGAGAACGCATAATAGACAACCTAGAAATCCAAGGTATGATTCTAAGTGTTCTGCGCTAGGGGAGTAAGCGCTGGAATTTTTCCCCAGAAATTTTTGTTAAAAGAACTTGAATTTAAGTTCATCTGATGACAATTACATGGCCTGATAAGGCCTTATTAAGTTAGACGGAACGTATGGGCTTCCTTCCCCTCCTGTATTTCTCCGCTCTGTCTGGAGCATTGGCTGGCCTCGCAGCATGGGGCGCAAATGCGCTGATAGGCGCGGCTGTACAATCGACGTCGGCCGATTGGCTGGCTGACGCGATACTTATTCTGCTGCTCGCCTTACTGCTCACCCCGTTTCTCTTCGTTCAGCTGGATCGTTATTCCGGCAGGTCATTCCGCTGGAAGACCCTTGGTCTCGGAGTCTTGTTCGCTATTGTCACCGCTGCATTCGCGGTTTTGATGCTCTGGTTTCTCCGCACCAATGTATCTGCGGAATCGCCGGTTTTGTACCGATTGGCGAGCTGGGCTCTGGCAGCTTCGATTCTTGGATTGGGCATTGGCATGCGCTGGGTACAGTCAAACCGAATGCGGATCCTTCATGCCTACACGGGCGGCCTTGCAGGCGGTCTGCTTGGCGGCTTGTTGTTTGTCGGCCTCGGCGCGCGCCAGCCTGAACTATGCCAGGCAGCAGGGCTCATGCTTACCGGTGCAGGGATTGGTCTTGGCGCAGGGCTTGCGCCGCTGTTAATCCGCGACGGCGCAGTGCAGTTCATCAGCAGCGCCGACCCGCGCGCGCAAAGCAAATACGGACGCTCGCGCAAGTTCTGGGAGTTGAAGCACGAGGAAACGTATGTCGTGGGGAGCCTGGCTACCTCGCAATCAGAGACACGCTTCCAGCCCGGGGCGGAAATCTTCATTCCCGATGCTTCGATGGCTCCGCGCCATGCCGTGATCTATTCCAAAGAAGGGCGCTTCTATATCGCGAGACACCCTGATGCCGGCGGTCCGGCAGGAATTGCCAAGCACGTTCTCCGTGTTCGTGGAAAGACAGTGACAACTTCACAGGAAGTGACGGAAGCGGACGACATTCTGATCGGACGCACGGCGCTACGATTTACAACGGCGAGGCAGAGCGAATGAAAATACGGCATGTCACTTCCGGAACTCTCGCCGGCGCGCTTTTTCTCTTGTGCGGCGCGCTTGGAGCGGCCACTACCCCAAACACGCTACAGGTGACGGAGCCCCCATCCCTTCAGGACTGCGCACCGGTCACGCTTATACCATGCTTCCGCCTTGGAGTGATCCCGGTAGATAGCACTGGAACTCCGGCAGGCGTGCTGCTTCCTCCCGAGGACAGACTGCTAAAGGCTGTTTCGATTGAAACGCCCGACGGTGCAGTTTCCCCATTCTACGTAAAGGCTGGCGGAACGAACGCAACTGCCAAGCCGAATATAGTGCTCATCGAGGTTGATATCAGCGGAAGCATGAGCCAGCAGGTAGCACCGGGAACAAGCCGCTTTGAGGCCGCTCGGCAGGCCATCCAAAATTATCTCGCAACGATGCAGGATGGCGTGGACGAGGTAGCCATCGTTCCTTTTGAGAGCCATCATGTTGTGCCTACGCTCCAGGCGGCGGTCTTCGCCACCAGGCGCGAGCAAGCCATTGCGCAGCTGAAAGAGCTCCCATCTCCCGGCCCAAAGAACAACACCGCGTTGTATCAGGCGGTATTTACCGGCGTGAATGTGCTGGAGTCCGAAATGTCACGCTTGGAGAAAACCGGTACATC
Organism: Acidobacterium sp. FHG110202_01; assembly: GCF_059115305.1. Taxonomy (NCBI): domain Bacteria; kingdom Pseudomonadati; phylum Acidobacteriota; class Terriglobia; order Terriglobales; family Acidobacteriaceae; genus Acidobacterium; species Acidobacterium sp. FHG110202_01. The sequence continues at coordinate 456,981 of NZ_JBZYWJ010000004.1, read as the reverse complement.
CCGCAGCAACATCACTCCGCAACTCATCGTTATGACCGACGGAAAAAATGAAGTTTTCCGCGGCGACGACGATGCTCTGCTCGATGGGCCTCTCGGGCTGGAACAGGCCACCGCGAAAGTGCGTTCTGCCGGTGCAGAGGTGATCGGAATCGGCTTCGGCAACCCCGCCGATATTGATGTGAATGCGCTGCATGTCTTATCCACGCGATCTTTCCTTGCATCCGATCCGCTGCAATTAGCGCAGGCCTTTCGTTCATCGACTCCAGTTCATCCCAGCAATCTTGAGATTGCATTCCTGGCTCCGGCCAGCGACAGGCAATCACTGTCGGCGCGCAATTCGCATTTTGTTGTAAGCCTGCATTTGCTCGATGGGAAAATCCTGACCAGTCCGGCGATCGAATACGCCCCGCCTGCAATGGCAACACCGATGTACAAGGGACACATCGGTTACGAGGCCCTGCGGGCTCTGTCGGCATTCGAGCCTCCGGCTACTTCCGGATGGAGCACGGTTCTGCGCGGCATCCTCGTTTTCATTGGGCTTGGGGTGCTGCTGTTGCTCCTGTGGTTCTGGGTTCCGCGTATCGTTTGGCGAAATGATCTAAGCGGTGTGACTACTGCGCGACGCCGCTGGAGTAAGGAACCTGCGACAGTCCAGGCGTCGGGAGTGCAGGTGCGCAATGCCCCGAATGGTTTTGATTCCGAGTCCGCGGCCAACCAGCCGCAGCGAAACGCCACGCAGATCACTCAGGTCAGGCTGAGGGAACTGACCAATGCTGGAACCGCAGAACGCAAATAAGAGAACGAAAAAGGAGAAAATAAATGCCGCTGATCAAAGTCGTTCGAAAAGGAATTACACCGCACGTCCGCAAAGTGCCTACTTCGACGTGCGCCATTATGATGCCGATGACGCCTGAACGTGTCGGCGCAGAGGCGGCTTCGGAGAATGAAGAGCTGGCAAAAGTGGAAGACCTGAACGACTCTTTCCGCAAGTTCCAGCCGAAATTGAAATTTACCGGAAATGCCGGGGAAGACGAGGCCGAATTCAAGGCCGAATTCCGCTTCCGCAGCATTAAGGATTTTGATCCCGAGAACCTGCAGAAGAAGCAGGAGATTCGCAAGGAAGACGGCGAGGTGGAATATCTGCGGAATGATATCGCCGACCTGAAATCGAACATCGACCTGCTTTATCGCTTGAAAGACCGCTGGAAACTGCCGACTGTCCGCAGGGCATGGGCCAACGAGGGGCAGCGCAAGGAGATCATCGAGGCTCTGAGCAAACTGCGCGGTGAGCTGGAACGGGTTGCGAACGGGGGTAAACAGTAATGGCTGATACGCAGACACTTACAAAAACAAAAACCACAGAAGAGCTGATCGCGGACTCGCCCGCACGTGAGTTGCTGCAGGATATCTTCGCTGACCTGCATCCGGCTCTGATAGACGAAAAGCGTGAGCTGGCAAGCATCTTCACTGCTCAGTCAGCAAAGGAATTTCTGTCACAGCTGACAAACTTCGATCAGCTTCTGCATGAAACCGACAGCTACAACGACACGGTGAAGAAACTGCAGACGCAGATCGATAAAGCCGAGGGTGTGCGCGATGAACTGCTGTCCCAGGTGTTTGAGCAGGTTCGTCCTATCGAGGAAAGCTATCGTCAGCTGCAGCTTTTCTTTGAAAACAGCAAGGTGATGGACGGCAAGGTGCGGAAGCCGGTTGAAGTCTATGTGCTGAACGTCGATCCCGAAGCGATGAAAGACATTTTCAGCATGAGCGTTGCCGCCATCGAGAACTTCGTGCGCCAGCGCAATGACAACTTCAACTTCCGCGACGACATCTGCAACCTGGTAGTTCCCGGCTTCTATCCGCAGAGCGTCCGCGAGAAGTTCGAGCAGATCGCTAACCAGTGGGGCATGCTGCTGATCGGCGACCTTGATGATGAGAAGTCCTTCAAGAATGTCGAGCGCAACTTCCTGCCCGGCGGGAAATACGAATTTCTAAAGCGCCCCGAAGACCAGGCCGCTGCGGATGTCTGCCTGATGGGCTATCTGCAGCTGCGCGCTCCTTACTGGTTTGAAAAGGACAGCGCGAAGGATGGCCTCTATGCTCCGCCGTCGGTGGCATTCGCCGGCGCGGTAGCGCGTGCAGATGATGCGGCCGGAATGGCGCAAGGCCCGGTGGGATCGCGCTTTGGACGTGTCCATGGTATAGAGAAGGCCCGCATCGAGCCGCTCATCGGCGAGATGGAGCACCTCAGCATGGAGCGCCAGTTGATTCCGGTCATTCGCGACGCCGACAATCACCTGTGCTTCTTCGGCTGCCGTACGCAGGCTGACGACCCTTATGGCGTGCTGAAGTTTTTCACGTCGTATCGCATTCTGCGTTATCTCGAGCGCTGCTGCCGGCATTATCTGCTGCAGGTCGCAGGTCAGGTGCTGACGCGCGATTTCATGGACCAGCAGATTGAAACGCCGCTCAAGAGGCTTCTCGACGAGCAGGTAGAGCAGGGAACCATTCTCAGCTACGACCTGTTTGTCGACAAGGATTCCAACAAGCGCATGCAGGGAATTTGCGACATCACTCTGAGCGTGATGCCCACGGGACCTGCAGAAACTTTCGTACTCAAGATTGATGTGCCGGAATTTTCCAAGCCAACAAACCCTGAGGCGAAACCAGCAAAAGCTTAAACCCATTTTTTGAAAGAGACCTAATGTCTTTCGAGCCGCATAAGCAGAGGATCGAACCGGGAGACAGCGCGCGCAAGGCGGAGCAGGAACCCCGCCCTGCGCCAGTCCGCCGCATCGAAGGTGGTACAGCCGCAAGAGAAGCCGAGAACAGCCGCGACCGTGACGTATCGATCGGCCGCACTGTGCACGGTTTTACTCTCTCTGCCCGTGTTGGCAAACCTTTTCGTTTTGAAGATGGAGCACCAGGCGCAGCAGGCGAAGCTCTGCCTGTGAGCGAAGCAGTCGCTCCACCAATTGAAATCAAGAAAATTACTCAAACAAATCATGAAAAACCTATCAATCAAGCTGCCGACGCAAAAGAACAAGCATCTGAAGGCTCGGCAGAATCTACATTTACTGCCTTTCCTGGTTCTTTTTTGAGAGCCTTATTCCGGCGTCGTAACCAACCGGAACCACGGGAAACCGACAAATCTTAAAACCCAGCAGTGAGCAGGAGAGATCAACGTGGCATCATCACCGTATCGCACCACAGTGACGATTGACGGCACCAAATTTGACGCCGTTTCGTCGAGTGTCCGGTTCAGCACCGAGAAGGACCGGGCGGGAGTTCCGCAAATGGGCAGTCTGGCTACTTCCGTCCGGATCTGGGCTGACTTCCATGACGACCAGAACGTGCCCTTCAGCACGCTTCAGAAGCTGTTCAATCTCGCGAATGTCGTCACCCGCGACAAGATCAAGTCGATCAAAATCGAATACTGGAAAGACGACAATAAGCAGGATGCACTGGTCAGCTACAGCTTCAACGGCTGGATCCGCCGTTTCGAAACCAGCAACCCGCTGGATTTCGTTAAGACATCAGCGACCAACAACGACGAAGAAAACTTCGTCAGCGGCATCAACAACAGCATGAACCATCTGCTTGTTCTGGATGTTGAGCCTGCGCTCAACCAGCAGAACTTCCAGAACGTGCAAGTAAGCAACTAGTAAAGGAGACGAAAAGACATGGCAGCCTCACCGAATCGCAGCACCGTGACCATCGATGGAAATAAGTTTGATGTTGTTTCCGTCTCCGTAGCCCTGCAGACTGAAAAGGATCGCGCAGGCATGCCGCAGATGGGCAGTCTCAGCACTTCCATCAAGGCATACGTTGACTTCCACGATGATCAGAACCTTCCCTTCAGCACGTTGAAGAGCCTTTTTGATCTCTCCAACGTGGTCACGCGCGACAAGATTCGCTCCGTGAAAATTGAATTCTGGAAGGACGACAACAAGCAGGACGCCCTTTTAAGCTACAGCTTTAATGGATGGATTTCCTCATTCCATACGCTGAATCCGTACCAGAACGGCAACGGCAATGGCAGCAGCCCCAACACAAGCACCAGTGATCCTGATCACATCGGTGTGAACCACATGCTGGTTCTTGAACTGGAGCCGGCATTGAATCAGCAGAACTTCAAGGACGTCACGGTCAGCAACTAAGCCGGGCGCAAAAGTGAAAGGGTGAAGAAGTGTTTCTTTCCTTTCCAATGCGGATAGAGGACGGCGGATTTCTTCGGCGTACGGAGCGATCTGCCGCAATCCTCTCTCTGATGCAGTTAATGGCCAGGACTCCGGGAGGCTCATGGCATGCCTGCCCGGATTTTGGCATTCGTGACCTGCTCGAAAGCGGCAGGCAGCGTGCCGACGCACCCAGGATTGCTCTGGAACGGGCAAACTCAGCATTGCAGGAGCTGGGTTTCATTGATTTCACCGTGGAAGAGATCGTGCGCGAAGTTTCCGAGCGTCGCGATTACGACGTTTACACGATCACACTTGTTTCAGGTGCAGACCGTTTCACCACAACAGTTCAATCTGAATTAACTTAGCGATGAGCTTCCAGACCCCTAGCATTCTCGAGATCGACCACAAACTCAGGGAGGACTTTCGCCGCAGACTGAAGGATTTTGGGATCGCTGTCGACGTTCTCGACCCTGTGCTGTCTGTGATCTTCCGCACGTTTGCCCATCAGATCGAATCCGTCTACGCAAATACAGGACGCATTCGCGAGACGCTGCTGGATGAACTGATCTCCGGCGTCAAGCTGCCGCATCGTCATGCGCATCCAGCGCAGACTGTCGTGCGCTTTGTTTCTGCAGGGCCGCACTCCAAGGTACTGCGTGCCGGCACAGAACTGAATGCGAAGGCCTCAACAGGCGAACGTCTCAGTTTCGGAACGGACGTCACCATCGAATTGTCTCCCGCGCGTATTGCTCTGGCGCTCGTCTATCAGGAGCAGCGGTTGCAATTACTGCCTGGCGTTGATATCTCTGAGCAGTTTGCTGCTTACCGGCCTTCCTATGATCCGGTCCGCGTCAATCTTGGACCTCAGCCGGCAATATTTCTTGCGATTGAAGATCTTGCGACAACACATCTCAGCCGGCACGGTCTCTTTTTTGACTTGAGTGCCGGCGCGTATTCCCTTCAGCAGGGGCTTTCTACGGAGCCATGGTGGCTTTTCGGCTCGGAAGGCGATTTAAGCAGCGAAGGCCTGATGCGTCCGCGACGCACCAATCGCGGCGTGCATCAGCTTGAGTGGCAGATTGGAGCGCCTGCAAAGGCGCATAAGGAAGAGGGATTACCCAACCTCTCCGATGGATTTTACGCAGGCCGCGTGTTTATCTTCCCCGAGATTAAGGAAGACCGGCGACTGCTATGCGGTGTGCCGCGTCTGCTGGATGCTCCTCTTTCCCGGATTACAGGTCGCGATTTGCGTACCTTCTTTGAGACGCCGCGCGCGTGGATAAAAATTCCGCTTCCTCCGAATGTGCCAGCACTGCAGACAGCGATTCACAACATCGTGCTGCATGCGACCACTGCATCGAACATCTTCTGCCAAAACCAGACGGTCTTCTTTGACAAGGACGGATACTCCATTCCCATCAGCCGCGACCAGTATGGGCTCCGGCAGATGCTGGTTGCTCCGCTCTCCGTGATCGGTCTCGACAACGAGGTATACCGCTCGAGCCCCGGCAACGCTTTGAGTCCTTCTGATGGATGGTTCGAGCTGACCGATGAACGGATTACGTTGCATCCCGGCGTCCGGCCTGACGGTTCTCCCCAGGAAGGTGCAAATATCCGTCTCTGGCTCACCAACGGCGGGCTCGGCAACCATGTGGCGCCGGGCGATATCACTGGCTTTGGCACGAGCGCCACATTCGATCAGATACGCGTCAATCACCTCACAGCAGCCGCCGGAGGCACGGATGGCGAAATCTACTCTGACGCGCGTCGCCGTTTTGCTGACGCGTTATTGACCCGTGGACGCATCGTGACCCGAACGGATCTTGAATCAGCCACATTGAGTTTTGATCGGCGGATTCTTGGCGTCGATGTGCGAAGTGAAATCGAGCGCGGCGAGCACGGACTGCATCGTGTAGAACGCCTCTGGGTCACGCTCGATATAGATGCCTTTACACATCCGGACCTGGAATTGCCGGTGCTTCAGCAGGAACTGAAGGAGTCACTGGCGGGCCGCATGATGCATGGCACGCATCTTGATGTGCAGTTTGAGTGGAAGCCGAGGGCCAGCGCATGAGCAGCCGTCCTGTACTCTCATCGCTGGTTATGCCTGACTTCATTTCCGGCGGGCACGCGTTCCGACATGATGTGCATTCGGCAATGGCCTGCCTGGCGCGTCTGCATGTACCCGCATCGCGCATCCACATTCAACCTATAGGTTGGCATAGCGTTCCTTCAGGGACAATTGTTGGGCAGTTGCCTGCGGCAGGTCAGCCTCTTGAAGGAGATATTCAGCTCCAGATCGCCGGCCCTGCTTTTCACCACAGCCTGCCTGTCGCTATGTGGGACAGTGGCGGCGAAGCCGAGCCGGGAACGCGGGAACTTCTCGAAGCGCTCGATGATCCGTTGGAGAAGCTGGGCCATTGGATGTACGAAGGCGCATCGCTGCTGCGTCTCTCTCCGGACAATCTTGCGGCCTGTGCGCGCTGGATCAACCTTTTCGGGCTGGCTCCGGAGGACTGGCCGCGCCAGCACTGGTATAAGCTGGCGCTGCTGCTGCTGGACCTGCCGTCTGTTGCCGGAAGCGAAGAGGCTGTCCGCCTTGCCTTTGAGAGAGTGCTGAACCTGCAGGTGCGCACTACAACTTTTCGCCGTTCGCTCGCTGTGCTCAAGCACCCGACGAAAACGCGTCTGACAACGCGGGCATCGCGGCTGGGACTCGACTTTATCGTGGGAGACGCATTTCACGACATGGCGCATCTTCGGGCGGAAGTCGGCCCCGTATCACTTGCAACCTATGAAAAATTTGTGAATGGTGACGGAGCCGAACTGCTCGAGCGCGTGCTTTCGCTGGTGTTGCCCGTACACATGGACTACGAGTTGCGTTGGATTGTGCTTGATCCTGAGCAGGCACCGCGCCTTGGATATGCCGAAGAGAATTGCCGTCTGAACATCAACAGCTATTTAGGATCTGGACGAACACAGACAGATCTCACGTTATAGGAATCGAGGAAGAGATGGATTCGATTCGTTTGCGATCAGTGAACTGGGAACACGGAATGCTTCTCACCCCGGAGCATTTCCTGCGCCTGGAACAATATTTTGAGTCGCTGTTCCATTGGGAACTGCGCTACATGACTACAGGCCATGGCCTTATTGGAGGTGGCACGCGTTTGCCTGCTCCTGATCTCGGCGCAGTGCGGCTCGATCCGATTGTCTATCTGGATGAAAGCACGGAGGCTCTGAATGTCTCTGTAAGCCAGTGCCGTGGCCTCACGTCTGCAGGCTTTTTTGTGGACATTGACGAAAGCGGAACCATCTCCGAACGCTTTGACAAAGAATCGTTGGCCGGAGTGGCTGAGGCTGAAATCTATGTTGTGCTCGATCCGTCGCAGCGAATCAAGGTGGATGGAACCGCCGATGAATTCAATCCTCAAATGAGGAGTGAGCGCGTCAGCAGTTATCGCATTGCACTCAAAGTCACAGCAGCGGAGCGGGAGCGCGCTCTTTCGGTTGCCCGCATACGCCGGCCGGCAACGGGCGCGCACTTTGAAAAAGATGCAGCTTTTATTCCTCCATGCATGACGCTTTCCGCTCATAGCGAGCTCATGGCTGGGTGGCGGAGGATTGTCGACGCGATTCACAGACTTTCTCAAGGGTATGCCGAGCTGCATCGCGCCATGCGCGAGTTCATGGTGCTGTTCACCGAGCGCGGAATAGAGACAGAACTCGACCGCGACGCTATCCAGTTTGCCGAGCGCATGGTCCTGGCATTCGAAGAGATTGCCTATAGCATTCTTGACCGTACGCAGCCGCCACAGACATTTTTCATTCAGGTCCGCAAGCTTCTGCATCAGTCTGCGACATTCTTTGATCTTGCGCCGAATATGCAGCAGTATTACGAAACGCTGCGCGAAACCGGCGAGACAGAATTGGTATCACTCGTCGAAGGCCAGCGTCGTCATCTTGACGTTACCAGGACTCTCAAGCTTGCCGACGACCTGAGCCTTGAAGTGCGCTCAGCTTTGCAATCGCTCACAGCATTGGAAAAACTGGAACGTGCACTTGAAGGCAAGTACATTGATTTCCGCATCAGCCCGTCGCTCGATGGCATGAATTTCATCTTCGATCGTGGCGGCAAGGTGCTCTACAAACTCGCTGCGAAGCCAAGTCGCGTTCAGGGCGTTGCCGACGAACTGACAATTTACTTCTCGCAGCTGCGACTGGAAGGCCGTGACCGCTACCGTCTCATTCTTCTGGGCGAAAGAGATGCTCCTTTCGTTCGCGGCACAGCGATCAGCGCGGAAATCCGTTTGAATGAGGGTACGGGGTTCAGGCGCGAGGCAATTATTCTGTCTGCGGAAGCCAAACTCGACGAGCAATATAACTTCGAGTTTGATTTTGAAGCACCGGATGTTCCTACTATCACCGACGTTCGTGTTACTGTGCAGGCTTTTCATCCGATTCGCACGGCATTGTTGTTCAGCCGCCACCGCTTCTATGCGGGACGTGCGCAGGAACATCAGCCTGTGCGCAACCTGGAGCCGGATTATGGAAACCTGCGGAGCAATATCTCGTCCGCTACAGCGCCAGGTATTCCAACACAGTCTGAAGGATCGGTGCCAGTTGCAAATGGTCGCTCTGTAGCAGTCAAGACTGCTGATCCTGAAGCAAACGAAAAAGCTGAAGAGACTTTGCCGCCGTGGGTTCCGCGAGAGCGGAGTAATGCCGTTTCATCGGATGAGCCGCTGAACCGCCCGCGCCGCCGGAGGCTGGAGTAACGGAGAACCATGCAGCTAGATCTCAGTGCGCTATCTGATGCAATGGAACAGGCCCTGGAGCAGGCCCGCCTTCTCGCGGCCGAACGGCAACAGGCCCTCATTCAGCCTGAACACCTGCTCTACACCTTGCTCGACCACGAAAGCAGCCTCTTCGCACTTCTCGAACGAAATGGCATCGCTGTTGGCCCTCTGCTCGACGGACTGGCCTCGCGCCTGAACCAGAGTGTTTCCGGAAAGCTGGAGCCGGGCCGTCGTCCTGTCGCCTCGAAGGCTCTGCGCAATCTTTTGGAACGCAGTTTTGCCAATGCAACGGAACGCAACTCGCCTTCAGTGGAACCGATTGACGCAGTACTCGCCGCTGTCGATCAAAGTATTGGCGATCTGCGTGACGATGTACGCAAGGATTTGCGCGAAGCGGGCGTGACCAAAGAGAGCGTGCAGAAGATTGAAGGCACGCAGCGCACTCTGAATGAAACCTATCAGCCGGAAAAGAAGGAGCATGGCCACGGTGCGCCGGTTCCGGAAAAGATGCTTGAACGGTACGGACGCGATCTAACTGCAGAAGCTGCGGAAGGGAAGATCGATCCGGTGATCGGGCGCGATGAAGAAATCCGCTCGATGATTCAGACGCTCTTGCGCAAGACGAAGAACAATCCTGTGCTCGTTGGTGATCCAGGGGTAGGGAAGACCGCAGTCGTGGAAGGTCTTGCCCTGCGCATCGCCGCAGGCGATGTTCCTGACAGCCTGCGTGCCTGCCGCTTGTATGCGCTCGATCTGCCGGCGCTGGTGGCCGGTGCAAAGTATCGCGGCGAATTTGAAGAACGCATCAAGTCAGTCGTCGAAGAAGTGCGCGCCCGGCGCGGCGAGATCATCCTTTTCATGGATGAACTGCACCAGCTTGTCGGAGCCGGCGGCACTGAAGGCGGCATGGATGCCGCCAACATCCTCAAGCCTGCATTGGCTCGCGGAGAGCTTCGCTGCGTCGGTGCCACGACATTTGATGAATACCGCGAACGCATCGAGAAAGATGGAGCACTCGCCCGGCGTTTTGAGCAGGTTCAGGTAAAAGAGCCTGACGACGAGGCGATGCTCTCCATTTTGCGCGGCTTGCGCGAGCGCTATGAAACATTTCATGGTGTGCGGCTTTCGGATGATGCATTGCATGCAGCCATCAAGCTGTCCCGACGCTACATCCGTGACCGTTATATGCCTGATAAGGCGATCGATGTGATCGATGCCGCGACTTCGCGGCTGCGCATGCAGAAAGAGTCCACGCCGACGCACATCGATCAACAGGCTCGCCTGCTTACGCGCAAAAGAGCTGAGCTGGAAGCGCTGCGCAATGGCCCTGACAGCACGCAGAAAAAGAAAGCCATACCGCTTCTCGAAAAAGAGATTGCAGAGCTTGCCCCGCAGGTGGAAGCTTCAACCGCAGCATGGCAGGAAGCACGAAACTCTACAGCAGATTTGCAGAAGACGCAGGCTGCAATTGAGGAACAGAACCGTCTGCTCAAGCAGGCTGAAACTTCCGGCGACGTGGCCAAGGCAGCAGAACTCCGTTATGGAAGTCTCAAATATCTCGAGGAGCAGCGCAGCGATCTCGAAGCGCGCGTGAATACACTGCGCGAAAATCCTATGATCCCGTCTGAGGTCACTGCCGAGCATATTGCAGAAGTCATCGGCGAGCGCACTGGTATTCCCATTCAGCGGTTGATGGAAAGCGAGCGCGAGCGTCTGCTCCATCTCGATGAGCGCCTGGCAGCGCGCGTCTTCGGCCAGTCTGCAGCTATTACTGCAGTTGCAGAAGCAGCACGGCGCATGCGCGCCGATCTCGAGCTGCGCCAGACACCGAACTCATTTCTCTTTGTCGGCCCAACCGGCGTTGGCAAAACAGAATTGGCAAAAGCGCTCGCAGAAGGCTTGTTTGACGATGAGCACGCGCTCATTCGCATCGACATGGGTGAGTACAAGGACAAGTCCTCCGTTTCCGGCCTGATTGGCTCACGTCCGGGATTAGTCGGTTCTGACGAAGGCGGCTTCCTCACTGAACAGGTACGCCGCTCTCCATTCTCCATTGTCCTGTTCGATGAAGTAGAGAAAGGTCATCCGGAAATCCTCGATCTTCTGCTCGGCGTGCTGGATGAAGGCCGGCTGACTGATGCGAAGGGCCGCTTCTGTGATTTCTCCAACACCATTGTCATCTTCACATCGAATCTTGGCGTCCGTGAGGCGATGGCGAGCAGTGAAGATCCGGAAGAGCGGCGCAACATCATTCTTGAAGTGGTTCGCGCCAGCCTGCGCCCTGAGCTCTACAATCGCATTGGGCAGATCGTCGCCTTCAATGCGCTTTCTGAAACAGAGCTGGAACGCATTGTCAGAATGCACCTCAATAAGCTTGCGCGCAAGCTGGACGAAGACCGCCAGCTGGTTCTTGACGTAACGCCTGAAGCAATCGCATATCTGGCAAAGCAATCCTACGATCCTGAGTATGGCGCGCGCCCTGCACAGCGCACGATGCAGCAGCTGGTGTTGTCGCCGCTTGCCAGCCTGTTGCTTTCGGAAGAATCGCATCCTGGTGATCGCATCACCATTGATCTCGAAAATGAAAATGAACTGAGCTTCAGTCTTACTGAAGCTGATCAACCTGCAAATCCGGAAGAAACAGTGAGGGTAAGCTGACCATGCGTGTACGAGGCAATTGGAAGAAGTGGCCGGCTGTATTCATATTGGCAAATGTAATGGCATTCTGCCTGTCATATGTTTTCGCGGACCCGCTTACGCCGGCAGAGATGGAAGAAGGCTGGTTACGCCTCTTTGACGGAACATTGTCCGGATGGAATGGGGGCGGCGATTGGCAGACAAAGGACGACATGCTGTCGTCGGACATGGGTTTCACCCGCCACATTATTACGGCATATCCATTGGCCGACTTTATTTTGAAGTTCGATTACCGCATCAATGCAACTCCTTCAAGCGCCGCATTGCGTATTCGTACAAGCCACGACGGCGAGCCCGCCGAAAGCGGTTATCGCATTCCGCTGTCTGACTCAGTAAAAGACTGGCCGGCAGGAAGCGTCGTCAACCGTAATGCCGCACAGCCTGCTCCTGTATCTCTGAACACATGGCACAGTGTCACCGTAGAGGCAAATGGCAGCCATATCAAAGTAGAAATCGACGGCCGTACAACAACTGATATCCACGATGACGCTGTCCATGCCGGATATATCGAATTTGAATCAGCGCGCGGAGCAGGGCTTGATCTGCGGAATCTGCGCGCAAGACCGCTGGACGTAAAACAGGTATTTGACGGAACAGACTTGTCCGGCTGGAAAAATATCCCTTACCAGCATCAGCCCGGCAAAGGTCTGTTTCATGTCTTTGGCGGTGGAAACAGCAAGCCGCATAGTGCCGACTGGAGCGTGAAAGACGGCGCGGTGCATGGAGAAAAAGGTCCTGGCGCGATCGAAAGTGGAACACAGTATGACAATTTCATCCTCAGGTTCAGAGCCACCGCAAACGTCGATGCCAACAAGAAGGATGCCTATCCCGCTCTCTATATCCGCAATCAAGCCGGCACCATCGGTACCGGATATCCATTAGGGATAGGATCGCATGTCGGAGAGATTGGCACGCTGGCGAAACCGCGCAAGCCTGTAGACAACAGCAATGGCAGTGTGCTCGAAACCGTTATCGCAGATGGGCGTTCATTGTTCATTTTCCTGAATGGCGCACTCGCGACCGTCTACACGGACACGCGCCCTGAGGCTGCCGCGCTGCAACAAGGCGCGCGTGTTGGAGGTGGCGCTATCAGTCTTGCCATCCCGCCGGAAGCACATGCTGTTGACTTCAAAGCCATCGCTGCCGCAGCCATTCCACAGGCTGGCGGCGTAGTCAAATACGAACCGCCTGCAGTGGCAAAGGCGACGCCAGCGGCTGCCACAAGCACTAGCACTCCCACTACAACGGATACTTCCGCGCAAACAGCCCAGATCGCAGCTGCTCTTGGTGTCCCGTCTCCCCAGGTGCGTTCGAAGTCCGCTGACTTGATCAGCCGTGCGGTGAAAAGCTCCGATCCGCAGGAGCAGATGAGTCTCTATGATCAGGTCATAAAAATGGATCCAAGCAATGCTGCCGCAATTCAGGGATATAAGGAAGCGCAGCAAAAGCTGGAGCAGCAACAGGCACAGGCGCAGCAGCAGCAACAGCAACAACAGGTGCAGACGCAGACGCAAAGTGAAAAAGAACTGCAACTGCAAAGCAGCCTTGCATCCGCGCAGGCCAGCTTCCTTGGTGGACATATCAAGGATGCTGATCGCTCTCTGCGCATTGCTGAGAGGCTCGCTCCATCCAATCCTATCGTGAGTGATCTGCGGCGGCGCATCGATGCAGCAACGAATCTGCGCCATCGGCTGTTCTTTACCGGAGGCGCTGTAGGCATCGCCGCGCTCTTCGGCGGGAGCTTCTTCCTGTTCCGCAGGCGCCGACTGAGCCGTCACCCAGTGCTCGAAGTGGTGCAGGGGTTGGATCAGGGGCGCCGATATCCATTGGACCGCGATGTAGTGCGCATTGGCGCCATTGTGCAGGATGGAGGACAAAAGAACGACATCGTTGTCCGCGATGTCGAGCACATGGTCTCGCGCTTCCACTGCGAAGTGCAAAGGAAAAACGGGCATCTGCTGCTCAAGGACATGAACAGCTCAAATGGAACCAAAGTCGATGGCAAGCCTGTGCAGCCAGGAGCAGCTGTTCCATTAAGCAGACGGGCGCGCATTGATCTCGGCGGCACCGTCGTGCTTCGTCTCGGCTACGAACGCAAAAAGGCATAACATTTTATGGAGATTCGCATCCGGGCTGCGGCGGAAAGTCATGCGGGCCGCAGACGCATCAATGAAGATGCATTCGGCTTCGATCTTGAGCGAGGCCTGTTTGCCGTGTGCGATGGAGTCGGCGGCAACCGCGCGGGTGAAGTGGCAAGCAGGCTTGTGCTCGATACCGTCCTTGACCATTTTCATCCCGGAGTGAATGGGCATGGCGGCGGCTCTTCCTTGCATCGTGTAGTCCAGAAGGCCAATCACGCATTGCGCGAGGCCGCGGAGCGTGAAGCGCTCTATGCAGGGATGTGCACTACCATCGTCTCCGCGTATCTTGAAGGCAGCCGTATGTGGATTGTGCACGTAGGAGACAGCCGCGCATATCTGTTCCGCAATGGAGCTCTGCACCGATTAACCGAAGATCACTCACTGCTGGCAGAACGTCTTCGGAGCGGATTGAGCGGCCACGCGCCCGAGCTGGAAGGAATTCTGACGCAGGCTCTAGGCGCAGGAGATTTCGTCGTACCGGAAGTCACGTCAGTTCGTGTTCAAATAGGAGACTGTTTCCTCTTGGCTACCGACGGTCTGACCAAACCATTATCCAACTCGGAAATTCTAAGCACCCTGATTGCATCCATTTCGCCTGAACACGCCTGCAGCCAACTGGCAGACGCCGCCACAAGAGCTGGCAGCACCGACAACATCACATGTCTTGTTGTGGCGATTGACTAACTACAGGCCAAGATGCGCGATATGCCTGCCTGTTGTTCGTCTGTTTTTCAAGGTTTATTCAGTACTGAGCGGTAGAGATCAATGGTTTTATCAACCATGGTTTCTATAGAAAATTCTGCTGTTGCGCGTTCTCGTGCCGCATCGCCAAATCGCTTCCGAAGCTCTGCATTATCCAGTAGGCGATTCATTGCCTCTGAAAGAGCTTCCTCACTTCTGGGAGGGACCGTTATCCCAGTCTGCCCATTTAACGATACATCCGGAACTCCGGAGGCAATATCAGTATTAATAATAGGAAGGCCTGAAGCCATTGCCTCTATCTGAACAACTCCAAATGCCTCGGCACGGGTGATGGAGGGGAGCACAAATATATCTGCAGCAGAATAATATGGCGCAATCTCGTGCACATGCCCTAGCATGTGCACTTTGTTCTGCACGCCACACTCACGAATGCAAGCTTGTAACTGATCATGAAGAGGTCCGGTTCCGACCAGGAGCAATGTTCCATTCACGTTTTTCATGCTCCGGATAAGGTATTCAAAGCCTTTATATGGAACGAGACGTCCAACGGACAGGACCAGCCGTTGGCCATACTTCTGACGAACGAGCTTGCTAGCCTGACTTGAGGTTCCTTGAAAAGGGGTTAGGTCTATACCCAAGGGAATGACGTGGCACTTATGCGTCCAATTTTGTAACTCTTCGGAGGACCTCATATAACTCTTGGAAGTGACGATAATTGCCTCTGCACGGTTCATTACTTTATGAACAAATGGATCACTAAAGCGACGGAGTACTTTACGGCCTAAAGTGTCTGCATGATGGGTGACAATCACTTTCCCTTTATGGATACTTAAGAGAAATGCTAAAGCCGCACCCGGATTCGGCACGTGGATGTGCACCAGATCAGTAGGGGATTGTTTTATTATTCCTGCAAGCGAAGGGCAGATCGGCATTGATGCAATCGTTCCCAGGCAAGGAACTCTGGTTACGTATACTCCGTCGATCATTGCTTGTTGATACCGGGCAGAATGATTGGAAACAATCACTTTGACTGATGCGTGCCGTGCCTGGCGTATTGCAAGTTCACGCAGGTGTGTTTCCATTCCTCCCATATGAGGTGGGTAGAATTTTCCCAGATGAAGTATCGAAAAATCGTCGAGCATTGCCTGCTACCTGAGTATAGAGCAGAATGTGGCGATTCAATCGAGTGCAAATAGCTCGATCGGCTGGTCGGCGTAGGCTGTGTGCTCCGTCAGTCGAAATTTCCACGGGCAGAATGTCGCCGCACTGATCCCGTGTTCTTGGTAAAAGCTCGCCATCTTCGTCCAGCCTCGTGCTTCAATGCCCTCATAATGCAGATCCCAACGGGAGATTATTATAGTTATACCAGACATGCATACTGATTTTAGCCAGAATGAAGCAGTGGTCAAAAGGTACAAGGCTAAGTATAAATTCCAAGATGTGATGTTTCGCGTATTGGATGTTATAGCACATCCCTTGCGCGCGGAAGGATATAGCCAAACTTTTGTCGACAAGACTGCTATTAGAAAAATACTCGTCGTTAATGGTGGACATATTGGAGATGTTGTAATTTCGACAGCGTTGTTGCCGCTTTTGCAGAAGGCCATCCCAGGAGTCAGCATTGGCTTCTTGACAGGCACATATTCTAGTAAGGTAATTGAAAAGCACCCTAATATAGCACGCATACATTTTATAGATCATTGGTATCTAACGCGCAGCAGTCAGAGTAGGATGAGGTCAGTTTGGAACTACCATCGCCAGCGACAAAAAGTAATTCGAGAACTTCAAGCGGAAAACTACGACATAGCCATTGAGCTGCGTGCATGGTTTCCAAACTTCATTTCAGTTCTATATGAGGCACATATTCCAATTCGCATTGGCTATGATCGGGTGGGAGGTCGTCCATTATTGACGCATTCTTACAAATATCAATACGACCGCAGACACGAATTGCATCATCAATTGGATTTGCTGAAACCACTAAACTTAGATCCTGATTTAATTAAAAGCGCATGGCCCTGTCTGCCAAATATCTCCGAGGACGTTCCTGACTATATAAATGCCTTGCTTTACGACCAAAGGAAGTTTTGCATCCTGCATCCTGCCTCCAGTACCCCCACGAGGGATTGGCCGCAACAAAATTGGATAAGACTGGCCCAGAACCTCGTTGATCATGGAATTGTTCCTGTCATTACCGGAAAGGGCAGACGAGATGCGGCTATGGCTGAAGAAATATCGTCCGCTGTGCCATCAGCAATTAATCTGTGTAATTCATTGTCGTGGGAAGGCCTGGTGAGTGTAATTAGGAAAGCCGAGGTTGTTTATAGTGTCGAAACATCCATCGGACATATCGCATCGGCCTTAGGGCGGCCTGTAATCTCGATTTACGGCGGCATGGCTGATCCAATGCATTGGGCTCCGCTCGGCGCTCATATTGTGACCAATTTGCTCCCATGCCACCCCTGCTTTAGGAAACAGGGATGCTTGCATCGTTCATGCTTAACGGGGATTACCGTGGATCAGGTGGAGAGCCATAGGAAGTAGCCCGTTCTCTGCAAGTTAACGTCTTGCTTAACGTCTTGCCAAAGCTATTCTCAGTCGCTTAAGCATCTTTCCGCGCAGCAGCAGCCAAATCGCCTCCTTATTACTAATATTGCGAGACAGCAGATGTGTGCCATTTGAGACCGCAGTATAATCCAGACCAAACCGCGTGCCTAAAATCCGCAGTGATTTACGGGAAAATAAAGAGGCATGTCCATTACGTGGTGCTGCGTACCACCATGCCAGACGTGTCTGTAGTGACACTGCCGAGTCATGAATCCCGGTGCTAATTAGCACAATCAGCCGATCAGGTGAGGCTCTCTCTACAATGGCGCCTAGTGCTTTAATGGGGTCTGGTGTGTGTTCGAATACTTCAAAGGCTGAGCAAAAATTATACCTTCCAACTCGTTCTGGAACCATATCTGTGTGCCCGAATGGATCGTATGTGTCATAGGCCCAGCCTCTCTGACGGAGCAATTCAGCGGTCTTGCCATTGCCACCGCCATAATCCAAGCCAATGATCTGCCTTTTTCGACCTAAGAGAAGCGATGCTAACTCTGCTGCATTGTGCAAAGGCCGCCTGTCTAGATATTCGGGGTCAATCTTCGTATAGTCGTCATTGTAAACATAGCGCTGCCATTGCTCACTGCTGAAACCATCAAAGAAGTCGGTGAAGATAAACTGACAATCTAAGCAGATTCTGTAAAAAACTGGAATGCTGGCTAATCCTAGTGGGTACAAACTTGGAGTGCACGATTTATTGAAGTCAACAACATCGAAAAGTTTTGTTTCGCAGCCACAAATCTTGCAGGGTACCGGGATTCGTCCCGTTTCATGAAGTCTGTCAATGGCGTGATTCAGAAGATCTCTTGCCACGTTCTTTCCATCCATATTTGAGACCTCGTATTTGTGGGCGTTAAAAAATGGTTCAGATTCTTTATTGCAAGGCCGATAACAGAGCGTTTCGATAATGCAAGAACACGTAGCTGCCCGCCTCTTCTGAGTAAGAAAATAAACCCCAGGTGAACTGAGCCAAATAGAACAGGACAAGAGAATAGGATGCTAATGGCTGCCAGTTTCGATCTTTCATCCTGGCCAAGATGAGAGGGAATAGCACTATTTGAAAAATTAGAAAGAAATAGGCTAATCGTGTGAGATCTCCAAAGTCGCGAGTCAAATTTAAAATGATGACGCCAAACACAAAAAGATTTAATGGAATATGGGAGGTGCTCTTATCTTGCCTGGGAGTCTGCCAATGGATAAAACACATGGCCAGGAGCGTGTAAATCAGAGATTTTAGAAACTGGCCCGATCCTGCTAAACTCGTTTGAAGTTCTAAAAATATATTGATGTACGCCTGATACTTAGCAGGCAGGAAAGGGTATGCTGTTATCTGTATTAAATATATCAATACAGAAGTAGGGATGAGTAGACTTAGAACGATAAAAAATAAATAGGTGGTAAATGAATAGGTTTTCTTTATTATTTTTTGCGATATGAATAATATTATCCAATATATGATTGCGGAATAATGGAATGAAACCGATAATGCTGCAAAAATCAGACATTTCAGGGTTCTAAACTTTATATCGCTTCGTCCTAATAGACTCGTTGCGTAGAAGGCAATAGCAGCAGCGCTTACTTGCCTCATCTCAACAAACATATTGAGAAAGCAGCCAGGAAGTAGAATATAGAGTAGAAGAGGTAGCTTGATTTGATTTGTATAATTCTTGATACCCAAATAAAGAAACAACAATGTAATAAGGGTATATGTAAAAAAGAGTGCGTGATAATCGAATCCTAGCACGTTGAGCAGTTTCGAGATAAAAAAGAAAGATGGCTCAACTGAGATAGCATTCAATGCACCAACATCTTCGTACATATCTCTATATCGTTCCATGTCTGGTGTCATCACTTCTCTAAGCCCAGCAAAAAATAAGAGAAGTCCCAGTGCTGGCACGGAAAATGCTCGATTCCTTAATAGCTCGCTCTGGAGTGACAGGAAAAAATATATCGCCAGAAGAATTACATAAGGTATCAGGTGTTCAGCATTGGCGAGTAAAAGCTGCATTGTGAAGTCCCCTAAATCTCGCTAGTCTCCAAAGACATCTTTCTGATTACGCAATACTGAGATATAAGAGAAATATTTCATCAATAACGTATAGTTATTTGCGCCAATAATGCGAAGAGTCATCCTGAATAGGAAATGAATGATTTTCAGTCGATAGTCTGTTCTTGGATAAGACATGGATGTATACGATCTAGCCATATCCGTAGAATCTAAAATATGTGACCGCTTGGCCCAGGCATAAATTGACGATGAGGTGCTGAACGGGTTTTCAGAGGCAAACTTTTCAAGATTTGCCGCATACAGTGCTCGTGTCAACCAGTTTATTATCTGGCCATTATCAAACATTCCGAATGCATATGGATATTTGAATGCTTTCCTAATTCCATGAGAAATCAAGTGCTCACGATATTCTTGAAACAATTCCTTTAGCTCGGGGCGGGTTTCCAAAGTAAATTGATCCGTATACTTAGATATACGATTGCCGCCATCTACATCTATGCCGCTAAAATGAAAAAAGATCAAAGGTTGATCGTCTACCAGCCAATCGTAGCCACGTCGCCTAATAGAATGCTCGTGTAAATTCCAATAGGCAACATTGCATCCGGAGTGACGTAAAATATGTACAGCTTCAAAATAAGCGGGAACCAGGTTAATCCATTTTTGGTCTACGAATAAACCTGTTCGCGGTTCATCAAATGCCATATCTAAACACCGTTTTTCCCACCAATCCAAAAAACGCCTGCTCTCTTGAGTATCTGAAATAGCGATAAAACCAAGATTATATGTGCCTGCTACCAGCAGAGATATTTCAGACTCAGGGTTCGTTAAATTCGGAGATGTAGAGTGAGGAATTAGGATAATTGAACACTGATTTAAACAGTCAAAAATAGGATTGAGCGGTGAGTAAATATAGATGTCCGGGTCCAGATAAACCAATTGCTGTATACCTTTGTCGAGCAGGAAATGCATGAAACTCGGTTTCACATTGGTATTCAACGCAATCACGTCATATTTGAAGGCAACTGACAAAAAGTCAGGTATTTTTAGTTCATCTACAAAAACTATCTCAAAGTCGGCTGAGAGAGTTGTATCTGGAGGCAAGCGATCAACTATTAGGACATAAAATTTCCAATCGGTATGGAATTTCTGAAATGACTCATATAGCGTTCGAGCATAAGGCAGATAATTAAGAGATATAATTGTACAAATTGCTCGCGTCATTTCTATAGTTGTCCTTCTTGCAGGGTAAAGGCTGTAAGTGGGCCCGTATAAATACAAAGTAACAAGGATTTCTTAATAAAACAGATACTGCTTAGATTATTAAATCCTTAAGCATGCTATAGATACCTTGAGAGTATAGCGAGTAATTCTGGTATTCTAGTAAAACTGTCTTAAAGCGTTTAGGGCGGCTAGGGTTAAGGTTGGCTCGAAACTTGGAATGTTTAATTTTCATCTGCACTTTGGATCCAAGAGATGGAATACTTTCGAATCCTTCGATCTGCTCCTTCAGAGCCGAGAACTGATCTGCTATGAGATTATATTCTGCAGTCCCGGTAGCTCGGGCCTTCTGTATCCTCTTTTGAAGAGAGGCTGAAGGAACGCCAATCTGTTGCTCTCGATGTACTCGATAGCGGATAAAAGGTGTTGGCAGAAAAGACAGTTTTGAATAAAGGCTAATCATCCAGGCAAACCAACCATCGTGTACCCAGCATTGCGGAATGGGCAATAAACAATCCCGCAAATTCTGCCTGAACATCAGTGTTGCTCCTGTGACGACATTCCGTTTAAGAAGAACGGACGGCCAGTCGCCTTGAACCCAGGCTTGCTGTTCCGTTGGAGTGAAGAAAATAGACTTCCACAACGTTTGTCCAGTTGTTTTAGAACCATCATCCATCAATTCTCCGTCTGTAAAGATCCCTCCAGCTCCTGTGCAATTCATATACTCGGTTAGCGTTTGCAGTTTACGGGGAAGCCAATAATCATCTTGATCGCAAAGCGCAATAAAATCGCCCTCGCAGAGCACAATAGCTTTCTCGAAATTCTTCGTCGGACGCAGGTTCAATTCGTTCTCGTATATCCGGACTCTGAAGGGAGCTGTGGCTCCAAAGTCGCGCAAAATGTCAATGGTGTCGTCGCTTGAGCCATCGTCGCAAACGACAAGTTCGTACGGAAGGAGGGTTTGGCGGGCGATGCTGTCTAACTGCTCGCGGAGGTAGCGCGCGCCATTATATGTACACATTGCAATGGAAATACGTTCAGATGGCTGCACAGTTTATCCTGCCCGTCTCGAGGGTGCTCCGCTTAAGCGTGACCGCTGCAGGTTAAGAACAAGAGCCAATAATTCATTCTGCAAGGGATACCGATTGAACTCCTTATCTCTTTCCTTAACATGCCGGTTGCATGGAACGCAATTGTGACAGTGTTCCACTATCCTATCTCAACAGGCACGCTGCTCTTACGCAGGCGTAGCAGTCTGAAAATTATTGCACTAAGGCGATCCCGGTCTGCACCTGTCAGGGCGATCCAACAAATGGGCAAAAGCAGTTGCTAGATTAAATGCAGCAAGAGTACGCTAAATGAGCTACGACAAGCCTGATATCCGTCGCGCCTTGCTTCGCAAAATACGGAAAAAATCGGCTCCATCGCTGCCCTATGAAGTTATAACAGCCTCTAGAGTCCGGATAGCAGATCGCCTGACACATCGGTTTCCGCTGGTTGTTTGAGAGAGTGCCCATAGATGGCTATATAGCTGTGTGTAAGTATGTAGCAAAAGCTGGAAGCGAAGTTGAAAAAGATGGCTTCGCGCGTCGTTCTGACTCCGATAATAAGAAAAAATCCGACCTGGACGAGCAAAATCAGTGCCAATTCCAGGATAGTTCCTCTCCAGAATATCCATTTGCGCGAACGGTTCATAATCCACATCAGGCCTGCGACATAATTTATACAAGCTGTGGTAATCACCCACCCTGTCAAGTTTTCAAGCGTGTGATACTTGGGGCCCAGTATCCAGATGAAAGGACTAGGGAATAAAAATGAAAATAGGCTGAGAATGGCGGTAGCCAATATTCCCCCGGTCAGCAGTTTCAGATATGTCGCTCGCAGCCTGGCTCTGGGCAACCGAGCCACATATGGCTCAACTATCACAATGTTGAAGGTCATGAAAACCATGGATATCTGGCCCAGTCGACCGAGGGCTGCAACTTGCGCAATGCTAGTGGTAGAGCCGAAAATGCTGATTAGAAAAAGGGAAATCCGATCCTGAAATGCTCCAAGCATTATGACTGGGGCTGCGGGCAGAATATACCGTATCATCTCCTTTTCAGTACTCGGATCATTATGATCAGGCCAATCGAAATGTTTTTTACTTGCTCTGCCGATTAGCCATCCGTTCGCTGCAATGTTTAACGCATTCAATAGGGCCGCTCCCATCGAATTCAGGGATTTCTCGCATCCGAGCGCTAGATACAGAAGGAGACGCCCAAGAGCCCCGAGCGTTTGTGGTGCGTAATAATTCTGTATGCGGCGATGCAGGAAAAGTGGAGCCGAAAAACATGAAACCTTGCCACTTGAATAGAGAGAGAGCAATACAGAAAGCAGCAGAAAGGCTTCGATCTTGATGCCCCAGCCGTGCTTATATGTGGTGAACAGGAAGGCGGCAGTTACAAGCGGAGAAGTTATCCAGAAAATTCGATCGCGCAGGTGCGTTGCAGCGCGTACGTACTTGCCAACAAGGCGGCGGTCTGCAAATTGCTCACCGACCAAAGGTATAATCGTGCTAGCCAAACCAAAGTCCATCAGGGCTGAGGCCGTGGTTTGAAGGCCAAAAGCAATTCCAAACTGGGCATATGCATCTATGCTCAGCGTTCGAACCAGATAGAGGCCTGCGAGCAGTGAAACCCCTTGCAGCGCTCCCTGTCCGAGGAAAAAGGATCCTAGAAGGCGGATTACCCTTTGAAGGCGGCTGCCGTGGTGTCGAAGACCGGACTTCATGCGTAAATAATCAAATTCTCCATGTCCCCAGCCAGGCAGCGATGCTCGTACGCGAATGGCGGAAGTCAAATTGTCGGGATACGCTTGCAAGACTATCCAGCAAAGCCTAACGCTGTCGTCAAGATAACAGATCATCAGCCCGGTTCCTCAGTGGCGTATAGAGAGTTCCGGTTGAAAATCGCTCCAACCAATACGAATGACCCTTCGAGATTTACGCTACAGGGCAATAATCGTTAAACTACATTTTTCCAGCTTGATTTGCCGGCTCTAGCGGCTGTTTTATTGAAGAGTGATATGCACGATTCTCGGTTTCCGCTTGCAGTTCTAATACCTACCTACAACCGGGTTGATACTCTCCTCCAGTGTCTGGACCATCTCGAACGTCAGACATGTAGGGATTTTGAAGTTGTGATTGTGGATGATGGAAGCACGGATGAGACCTGGCCGGCACTCCAGTCGTACGCACATAGGACCTCGTTGCATATGCGCTTTGTGCGTCAGGAGAATGTCGGTCCGGCACGTGCTCGAAATCATGCTGTTTCTTTGGCTGATTCACCTATTTGTCTAATGATAGGTGACGATATTTTTGCTGCTCCACAGCTTATTGAAGAGCATTTGAACCTACATCGATCGCATAATAGTTCAAAGGTTGCTGGACTGGGTTTGACCCGCTGGTGCGAAACAGGCCAGACCGTTACTGCTTTCATGCGCTGGATAGACCAGGAAGGAATGCAATTTCATTACGGCGAGCTATTGCGTGGTGTAAAACCCAACTGGCGGCACTTTTACACAAGTAACCTGTCAGTCAAAACGGATATGCTCAAGAAGTTTCCTTTTGACGAGTCGTTCCCGCACGCGGCCATGGAGGATATCGACCTGGGCTACCGCCTGGAGAAGGAACAGGGGCTGGAAATGGTCTTTCTCCGGGAAGCGGTGGCCTATCACCTGCATCCAACCTCGTATCTTCAGCAATGCCGTCGCATGGTAAAGGTGGGTGAGTCAGTTGCATACTTTAATTCAAAATGGCCGAATGTCATTGAACAGAAATCAAGCATCCGGACGCGTGTTCTCCATGCAGCAATTCTTTCAACCCCTTTTGCCTTGGAGGGCCTTGCAAGATTAGGCAACTGGTCGATTGGAATGGCGTGCCCGAACCGGCTCATGAACTTTGTTCTACGTTGCTACCTAGCGAAAGGTCGGGCTCACTATCTGCATAAGTCATAATAATGAACAATCATCCATCTCAGGTCGGCTCGGTTTGCGCCATCATCATCGCATATAATCCCGGGTCGGATTTGCTGCACAATGTTTCTTTGCTTAACCGCCAGGTGGATGCCATCGTCATTGTAGACAACGCATCATCGGATGCAGCCCTTTATAGAATCAACGAACTGCGAATGACGGTGCCATGCACCGTCATTCGCAATGAGAAGAATCTTGGCATCGCCGCTGCTCTTAATGTCGGCTTTTGCTTCGCCATAGAGCAAGGCTACGAATGGCTTGTCACTTTCGACCAGGACAGCAAAGTCACGGAAGGCTTCATCGATGCTTTGCTGGATGCGGCCCGCAGTTCAGCCGATATCGGAATTGTCTGTCCGACCTACATGGATCAACCTTCCAGGACAGCCATCACACTGCCAAAAACGCCTTCCGGTGAGCCGCTGACCACGATGACTTCGGGCAGCATGTTACACCGCGACACTTTTCTAAGAGTTGGACCATTTGATGAGAGGCTTTTCATCGATTCGGTTGATACAGAATACAGTTTCCGGGTCCGGTCGATGGGGCTGCATCTCGTCCAGAGCGAACGTGCAGTCCTGCTTCACTCGCTGGGGAAGCGAACCATTCACCGTTTTTTGGGAAAAAGATTAATTACGTCGAATCACAGTGCAGCTCGGCGTTACTATATGACCCGAAATCGTCTGTTCATCTTCAGCCGTTTCCCGCAAGAATCGTCCTGGCTCCGTTTTGAATTGCGCGCGATGCTCATGGAGACTGTTGGCATTGTTCTGTTCGAAAAGCACAAGCTTGCCAAACTCCGCTTTATGCTAAAGGGAGCCATCGACTACGCATGCGGCAATTGGGGCCCACAAATCCCTCTTTGAGGCTCTGGGGCAAAAGTCTGGTGGATCGCCTTCATTTTGCGCTGCATGCAGCGCCATCGGCAGGATTCGCCGAGCGTATGTGGGGTGGTGAAGTAGGGCCTTGCCTCAGCCTAGCTTAAGCTCTGCATTGATTATGCTAGCCTACAGCAATGCAACTGGTTTGGCGCTAAACGATTATAGCCAGCTCAAATTCCGGGGAGGGAAAGTTTTGCTCAATTGGGCAGCGCGATATTATCCAATTCTGCGAGTTCTAAAACAACACAACCTGTTTTCAAGGGGCTCTATATTGGAGATCGGTTCTGGGCCTGTAGGGTTGGGGAAATTCCGTAAGATACCTTTTATTGGTTGCGATCTGTCGTTTCCGTGGCAGCCACAATGGCCCATGACCCCCGTCGTTGCTTCAGCAGCAGAGCTCCCATTCGAGGACCACGCCTTCGATGCAGTAATCGCTTCCGATGTGCTCGAACATGTGCCCCCTGAATTGAGAATAACGGTGATTCACGAAAGTCTTCGCGTGACGCGCAACCTGGCGATCTTTTGTTTTCCCTCCGGCAAAGCTGCTCATGATGCGGATCGCGCCCTAAGAGAGACTTATCTGAAGAAACATCTCGAAGTTCCCGTATGGCTGGATGAGCACATGCTCGCGTCCTTTCCTGATGGCTCTCTTTTTGAGGGCCTTCCCGGCTGGAATATTTCCAAGTTCGGGAATGAGAGCATCCGGTTTCATTCATGGATGATGCGGCGAGAATTTCGCCGGTCCTTTGTCCTGGCTTCACTCGCAATTATTAAGTATGCGCCTCGGCTGCTTGAATCTCTGTTACGTTTCGCCGATGGCGAGCCGTATTATCGGCTGATCGTCGTGTTGAGCCGGCAGGCCTGATCCGTTCCCTAGTGGATCGTCTTCATTTTGCGTTGCATGTAGTCCATCAGCAGGTATTCACCTAGTGTGTGCGGAGTGGTGAAGTAGGCCTTGCCGCGGCACATGGCTGTGACCCGCTGCACGAACTGGACGAGGCCGAAGTCGGAGGCGAGCATGAAGGTGTTGATCATGATGCCGGAGCGCTTGCAGTGCGAGACTTCTTCGAGCGTCTCGCTCACTACCAGCGGGTCGAGGCCAAAGGCATTTTTGTAGATGCGGCCGTCGGGCAGAGTGAGCGCCGAGGGTTTGCCATCGGTGATCATCACGATCTGCTTCATATCCTTCTTCTGGCGATCGAGAATGCGCTGGGCCACCCGCAGGCCTTCCTTCGTGTTGGTGTAGTAGGGGCCGACCTTGACCCTCGCCAGCTGCGAGACCGGCATCTCCTCGGCTGAATCGTGGAAGAGCACAAGGGACAGGGAGTCCCCTGGGTACTGCGTGCGGATGAGGTGCGAGAGCGCCATGGCGACGCGCTTGGCCGGGGTGAAGCGGTCTTCGCCGTACAGGATCATCGAGTGCGAGCAGTCGAGCATCACCACGGTGGCGCAAGAGCTCTGGTACTCACATTGGTGGACGTGGAGGTCGTTGTATTCGAGGTTCAGGGGCAGGGAGAGTCCCTCCCGGGCGATGGCTGAGGTCAGCGTGGTTACAGTGTCGAGATTGAGCGTGTCGCCGAATTCATAGGGCTTGGAGGCGCCGATGGCCTCGATGCCGGTGGCCCAGTGGCGGGTGTCGTGGCGGCCGTAGCTTGATTTGCCCAGCGAGCCCATCAGGTCACGCAGCGTCTTGTAGCCGAGGAAGTCGAGGCTCTTGTCGGTGACTTCGAATCGAACCTCAGATTCGTTTTGGCCGACTTGTCCGGAGGAAGATGGAGATTGTACTGACTCTTGCGGGCGCTCGATGGAGATGTAGTTCTCCTGCTCCATGCGCTGGATGATCTGGTCGATCAGGTCGTCGAGCTGGCCTTCGGCGGAAAGCTCGTCGATCTTCTGCTGCATCCGTTCGTCGAACAGCTCGCCTGATTCGAGGGCCTGGCGGAGGGCCTCCCTCAGTGCCTCCATGGTCTGGTCGAGATCGCCGAACTGCGACCAGGGGTTCTGGAAGCCGGAGTCCAGGAGGAGGTCGGAGAGGGCGTTGAGCAGGTCTTCCATGCTCATCTCGCCGGCGAGGCTGCCGTCGTACTTGGTGTAGCGGACGCGCTTCATGCGCTTAGTCTGCGCTTAGTTGGGGATTGTGGCAAATGGGGGGTACCCCCCTCCCCCTATGTAGCAATTGGTTTTGTTTATTTTCAATGACTTACGAGGGGGTTACCCCCTGCTAAGTGATTGATTCTTCTATTGCTTGTGCACTACTCCAGTGTTTTCAGATATTTAGAGAGGGGTCTGTTTTAAGTATTACTTTCTTTTCAGGGCCCAGGTCTCAGAGCAGAGGGCCCAGAATTAAAAAGCCCGCTTCACAGCGGGCTTTTCCTACTCTTATTTCCAGTTTATCAATTTTCCTCATAATGTTATGCCAACTTTTTGCATTGAGTTTTTGCTTTGGTTTGTTAGGGTTGCAGGGTTTTCCGCGTGCCTGGGGGCTTGACAAGAGTTCGAGCGGGGATGGCAGGACAGGAAAGTCATTCCAAGTTGTCCCAAATACGGATCAAAAGTTATAACGAAGCCCAACGGTGACAGTGCGCCCGGTCAGGAAGTGCGTTCCTGAGAAAGTAGAGAGAAAGTTATAAAGGGCACTCGTGTTGTTGAGGTTGACGACCTCCGCGCGCACTCCCAGGCTCTGGTTTTCGTGACGAATAAGATCGTCGTCTCCGATGGACAGATCGACGGTATTGCGGACTGCGATACGCGGCGGATTCGTATCGTCGTTTTCTGTGCCTGGAGCAGGTATGCGAAGCCGTGTAGCGCTCATCGGTCCTGAGCAGGACCGCAAGGGCATAGAGACGGTGGCGAAGACTGCGCCGCAGTGAAGACCCATTTGCTGCTGCTCATCTCCAGTGAGTTGGAGAGCGGTTGGGATGTTGGGCACGGCGACGGCAACAAGTCCTCCGTCGTAGCGATACGAACTGCTGATCCATGGTCCGTGGTGGCCGAACTGATAGCGGAGGTTAAGATTCATGGCCAGGCCCTCGTCGTGATCAGGGCGAGCGACGTTGCTATAGGGAGCGCTGAAGCTGATGCCGCCGAGCTCCGGCCCAAAGAGACGCGAGCGCACATGGCTGACAGTGAGAAATCCGTTGAAACCATGCGTGGGATTCAGCGTGAGGCGCATAAGGCCGCCGTCAATCTTCGATTTGCGAAATTGCGTAGGGAAGGTGAGCGGGCTGTTCAGCAGGACATCAAAGTCGTAGGCGCCGTAAGTGAATTTCCAGAAATACTCACCGCTCAGGGAGAAATGGTTCAGAGCAGTCTCGAAGCCAGTGTTGAACTGGTTGCGATGGCCCGTGTTGAGCACTGCAGAATTGGCAGCACCGATGGAGGCGGACACTGAGCCCGGGCCGCTGGAGCTGGCTACGATCAGGTTTTCGTTATATGGCGTGATGAAAATACGCGAGTAGTTGAGATGCAAGCTGGTATGCAGAGCAGGAGCGCTGTAAACCATGCCGACTCGCGGCTGCCCGCCGTAGTTCCCGGCCAGGCCGTTGTATTTGTCGAAGCGAAGGCCGAGATCGGCAGTGAAGTCCCCGAATTTGATGAAGTCCTGCCCGAAGAGGGCCAACTGCTTGATATCGGTATACCCCTGGAAGTCATAGATTTTGCCGCCTCGGGTAAGGTCGATGCTGAGCAGGCCAGGAAGAAAGGATTTGTTCGGGGTAAGGCCGGCGGCGGCGCACTGTGAGGGATCGGTAACAGACGTGTCTGAAGATGGCGCGCCGTCCGGCCCGAGGCACGGGCTGTTGTAGGTGGGAGCTGTAATGCCTGTCGTGAATTGTTCGGCGAGAAAGGTGTGTTTGAATTCCACGCCGCCAATGGCATTGTGCCGCCCCCGATTCCAGGTCAGCTCGGAGCGTAGTCCCGCATTTGTCAAACGCCTGCCTTGCTGAAGATATGCCGGCGTGTCGGAGAAGATGTCATCCGAAGGCCGGTAGCGAATCTTATCCTGGCGCACCCAGAAATTCGTCTGGCTGAACGCATGGCTGCTGAAGGTATACAGGATCTGTGGCGCGACATTGAAGCTCACCACTGTCTGGCGCTGGTTCTGTCCGAGCGCCTGCTGGTCGAAGGTATTCGGTGTCTGGAACCAGGAGCGGCTCAGGCTGGCATTGAGCTGCAGACTGGTCTTTTCCGTTGCTTTGTAGTCGAGGCGCTCGATCAGGTTTTCTGCATTGCCGCTGGCATGAAGAGCCACAGTTTCAGGCGTGTCCAGAAAGCGGCCGCTGTTCAGCGCATCCATCGCGGTGAAGGAGCCAAATCGGGCCGTGCCGAATCCTAAATTTCCGCTTGCGGTAGAGGTTGCGTATGATCCCCGACTGAAGGCGAGCGATCCGTGGGGTGTGCGCTG
Organism: Acidobacterium sp. FHG110202_01; assembly: GCF_059115305.1. Classification (NCBI taxonomy): domain Bacteria; kingdom Pseudomonadati; phylum Acidobacteriota; class Terriglobia; order Terriglobales; family Acidobacteriaceae; genus Acidobacterium; species Acidobacterium sp. FHG110202_01. Next base: position 427,337 of record NZ_JBZYWJ010000004.1, on the reverse strand, counting down.
ATCGAGCCCTGAACGCGTCTGCGCCACAATGACCATGCTGGTTTTGTCGCCTACATCGGCTCCAGGAGCGCCTTCGCGCACCTCTACTGATTGCAACGCGTTCAAGGAAACCTGAGTGGAGAAAGTGCGGCTCTGCTGATCGGTGACAGGTTGTCCGTCCACGACGAAAGAGGCTTCCGCGTGATCGCCGAGGGGATGGAAGGAGCCGTTTGAATCGGCCGCGACTCCAGGAGCCGTCAACGTAACAAGGGAGCTGAAGGGCGAGCTTACGCTCTGGGCCGGCATGCGATCGATCTGCTCTGCCGTGATATCGACGTGTGCCGGTTCGGTGGGATCGTTATTTGAGGCGTTCACTGTGATCTCGGTCATGGCGGCTGCAGTCGACAAAGAAATGTTCAGATGGATAGGGACTCCCTGATATTTCACCTGCTGCGTGCTGGTTGCGAAGCCGGGAGCTTCGACGTTGACGCGATAATCGCCCGTGCTCAATTGCAGGAAGAGAAAACTGCCCTGAGAGTCAGTGATTGCATCTCGCTGCGCTCCGCTTCTGATGAAAGTCAACGTCACTCTTGCGCCCGGCAGCACCGCGCTGCTCGGATCGGTCACAATGCCGGAAAGCGCAGTCGCGGCTCCGCTTTGCGCAGGCAGATGAGGAACAGCAGCCGAGGCCATAAGCAATGCGAAGGCAAAGTGAATCAGCTGTTTTAACTGCAGTTTCATGATTGGCCCCCAGTTGCAATGCCTGCAGAAGCAGAGTGGTGGTTTGCCTGCGAAATGCACGCCGTCTCTTAAATTCAGTATGCCATAGTAAATTAACCATAGTTAATTATATTTTGATTGCTAATGTTAATTGAAGGTTTGGGATTGATGAGGATTCGGGCACAAGAAGGCCTCGCACGCTTTTCGCGGACTGGTCAGGGGCGCGCGTCGCGTCTGAGAAGCCCAGGCTATTCGGACGGTTTTATGACTGTTTCAATCAGCGAGCTGGCTTGGCTCCCAGAAACTTCCGCCCTGTGACGGGAACCACAGGACGGGGAGTTTCTGGTGAAGTTTTTATTGGGAGACCGGAACAACCGGCAGTGAGATATAGCTGGCTTTTCCCGGTTCATGCCAAATACGCTGAGTCGCTTTGATGAAATCCGACGGCTGCGCATTGAAGATGTTGGGCACGAAGGTCTGCGGGTTACGGTCATAGAGCGGGAACAGCGAGGACTGTATCTGCACCATGATGCGATGTCCGGGCAGGAAAGTATGGTCTACGTTCGGCAGCGCGAATTTATATTCGAGCGGCTGGTTGGATGCGATCGCCTCGGGATGGGAGAAGCTGGTGCGGTAGCGGCCACGAAAGATGTCGATGCCGAGCGGCAACTCATAACCGCTCATGTCGGCTGTTACGCCCAGCGTGCCCGGGAAGGTCCCTGCAGCGTCGAGCCTCGGGGACTGATCGATAGGGTAGACATCAATCAGTTTCACCACCCAGTCGGAGTCTGTTCCGCTGGTAGAAGCGATGAGGTGCGCGATGGGCTCGCCGGCAAGCTTCATCGGCTCGGTCAATGGAGCAGTCTCGTAAGTCAACACATCGGGACGTCCGTCGACGAAGCGCTGGTCGGTGAGCAGCCATGTGCGCCAGCCACTTCCTTCTCCCTCCACCGGGCGCGGACGGTAAGGCACAGGTTTGGCAGGGTCGGCGACGTACTGATCGTAGTGATCGTCCTTCGCCCTGGGCTTCGGAGCGTCGAAGCTCAACTTGCCATCGGCGTCGAGATAGAGCTGCTTCGCGGGAATGCTGCAGCCTTCTTCGCAACTCACCGGCCACTTCTGCAGTCTGTCCCAGTGGTCGGCGCCGGTGTCATAGACCCACACCGGCGGCGTGTCGGCTTTAGGCGAGCCTGGCTTCAGATACTGGTTGAAGAACGGCAGCAGCATATCGCGGCGCCATTGCTCGGCGGTGTCAGTAGCCCATGCAAAAGGCCCGATGGCCCGGCCCTGGCGGTTGATCTGCGAGTGGAACCACGGGCCCATGACGAGATAGTTCATAGTGTTGGCGGTGTCTTTCGGCTCCCAGGCGCGGTAGCTATGGTTCGCCCCATACATGTCCTCCTGGTCCCACAGGCCCTGCTCCCACATGGTAGGAACGGTCAGCTCGGTCTTCGCGATCAATTTGTCCAGCGCCTGCGCCTGCCAAAAGCCGTCGTAGCTGGGATGGTTCTCGATGTCCTTCCAGAAGGGAAGCTGGTCCATGTCGCGTGACCGCGCGAAGTTGCCTGCCGTACCTGCTTCAAGGAAGTTGGTGTAGTCATCGCCGGGATGCGGGACGGAGATACCTGAGCCGCGGCGAGTGGTCTGCCCCAGGACATAGTCGATGTTGGGCACGCGGAATGCTCCATAGTGGAACCAGTCGTCGCCCATCCAGCCATCCACCATGGGGCTCTCCGGCGCAGCGACCTTCAGCGCAGGATTGGGATGCAGCAGCGCCATGACAACGGTGAAGCCTTCATACGAGCTTCCGATCATGCCTACGCGGCCGTTCGATGCGGACACATTCTTTACCAGCCAGTCGATGGTGTCCCACGCGTCGGTGGTATCGTCAGCGCCAGAATTGTTGTAGCCCGAACCGAGCGGCGGCGGGGTCATCAGATAGGCACCCTCGGAACCGTATTTGCCACGCACATCCTGATAGACACGAATGTAGCCAGCCCGCACGAAGTTCTGGTCGGAGATCGGCAGCGCATCGACCAGGTGCATTGCATTGGGTGTGCCAATCCGGTGCGCGGCGTCGTAAGGCGTGCGCGTGAGAACGATGGGCGCATCGTGTGCGTTGTTGGGAATCCAGATCACGGTAAACAGCTTCACGCCATCGCGCATGGGGACCATCGCTTCGCGCCGGGTGTAGTCGAGATCCGCGGCCGGAGCTTTGTAGTTTACATTCAGGTCGTCGGTATAGGGCTTTTGCTGTGCATGAACTGCAGCCGCCGCGGCAAGTACAACGAGGCCGAGTGTCAATGCGTTCTTCATAAGGTCTCCATTTAGAAGTGATTCAGTGCAGAAAGCTTTGCGCCGGATGTAACCAGTATGCAAGACAAAGCTTTTTCCAACCATAATTTACTGCCCGGATTGCATGCTGCGGCTCTCTCTTTCCGAAAAAGATGGGCGAAAAATGACTATCTGCCTCCGTTTACTTTTGATACAACAATCGGACACTTGTTTTTGGAGACTGAAATTGCGCTTCAAGAAAGTCCTAATGATTTCCATGCTTATGCTTTTTGCCATAGCGAGCAGGCCTGCTCATAGTGAAACCGTATTTTGCTCGGCTCCTGAAAACAGGCAATTCGATTTCTGGGTGGGCGAATGGGACGTGTATGACGTCAAGAGCTCATCGAAAGTGGCGTATGCGCGCATCGACCGCATCCTTGATGGATGCGTTATCCATGAACGGTACGAGCGGAAGAGCAAGAGCCTGATCGGCGAGAGCTTCAGTATTTACGACGCGTCCACAAAGATGTGGCGGCAGAGCTGGGTCACCAACCAGGGCGAAAACCTCATCATCGAAGGCTCGCTTCAGGATGGGAGCATGGTCCTGACAGGCGCGGACCACGCCAATCGGGTCCTCGAGCGCACGATATGGAAACCGGTGCACGAAGGCGTGAGAGAAACCGCTGTGACTTCCCCGGATAACGGCAAAACGTGGCAGCCTTTGTTCGATCTTTTATTCCGCCCTATAGAGAAACAGTGATTTCACACATAGGACAGGATGGATTTTTCGAAAAGTATAATCAACGTTTATGCCGGTGATTTCCGTTACCCGCTTACGCGTCCGGTCATGGCGATATTTTCCGTCTTTTATCTTTTTTGCTCTTCGCTCTTTCCGGCAAGCCAGGAATTCTCAGGGTAACCTCGCAGCGTCGTTGCTACGTGATGCCGACAAAACATTCTGGACGCGAACTGTATGGGCGACAGAATCCGCGATGAGGTCTTTCATGCTGGCTGGACCGCACGGACAAGTGATGCGATGGCTCCTGGAGTGGTGCGACGAAGCTGCTCTGGTGCATTGGGAGCAGGAAACCGATCAAGAGCCTGACTGGCAGGAAGCATACCGAAGACTGCAGCTGGACGGGCGGCGTTCCAAAGTGAACCATCCGTCTGCTGCTCACGAAAGCTTTCAAATTCGACCACCTGAACTACGCCGCGATAACAGAACCTGAGAAAGTCGCCTCCGTTGTGCGATGGGACCGACTCGTAAGGAGGAGCGGTTCATCCAGCACCTCCTTTAGCCGTTCGCGGCGCGGCATAGATGATGAAATGCATCGTGCCTGAGCTGCAAGATGGTTTTCTAATTCTCTTTGCCGGGGTTTGCCAAAGGTCTTCCTTCGCTTGCCGGAGGAACGACGCCGTTCATGCGCAGGTATTCGACGAGCTGGCCGTAGTGGTCGCGGGCGTGGGCGATGGCATACATGGCCTGTTCGGCGCGGGTGTCGTCAGGGCCGCGTCCGGCGTGTTCCCACGCATTTTCGGGAGTGAGGGTGGCGACGGCGGTGTGGGCGGCGGCGAAGGAATCCTTGAGCGCCTTTACCAGGCTGTCCTTATCAGTGAGCTTGCCGATGGCGGTCATCTTTGCGCCGAAATCACTGTCGGGTTTCTGGCCCTGTACTCCGAGATAAACAAAATAATTTGCCTGGGCGAGATGGGCGATCATCTGCCCGAAGGTGCGTACGCCTTTATAGTCGGGGCTCAGGCCGGGCTTGAACATGTCGGCGCTGGGGGCGAAGTTGTACTTGTCGGCCGGCATGGCTTCGGCAAGCGGGACAAGATCTTTTTCGAGGCCGCTGAGGGCAGTGTCGATGCTTTTTGCCGGGGATATTTTTGCTGCTGCGGAGGGTGCTTGTGCGGAGAGGGAGGCGGCAAGCAGGAGGCAACAGGCCGCCAGGGCAGTCATCGTACAGGTCCGTTTGAGGTGCATAGCTTCTCCTTTGAGAAAGCGTTGGTCAGGGAAGATCCAGTTGGCGAAGGGACTACCCACTCAAGCTATCGCTGGAGAAGGACAAAGGCAAGGGCCTGGTAAAGCGGTCCAGCCATAGAAATCTAAAACATTTTTTGAAGGGATGGAAATTTGTATTGCCTTTCGCCAGATTTGTCTGTTACTGTTCGTAGCATTATGCAGCGTAACACTACACTGAGTCACGATCCCGCCGAGCTTGGGGAGCTTGAACGCAGCACCCTGCAGCTGGTCTGGCGGCATGGAGCAAAAAACGGAGGCGTGAGCGCCGAGCAGGTGCGCGAAGAACTGGCACGTCCGCTGAAGGACTCGACCGTGCGCACGGTGCTGCGGCGTCTCGAAGAGAAAGGCTACCTGACGCACAAAGTAGAAGGCCGGACGTATCTTTACAGTCCGGCAGAAGCAAAACAGGTGGTCGCCGGGCGCGCGGTGAAGCGCATCATTGACTGGTTCTGCGACGGGTCAGTGGAAGCGCTGCTGGTGGGCATGGTGGATTCGAACGTTCTCGACAAGAAAGAGCTGCAGCGGCTCGCCGAAAGGATTGCTGCGGCGAAGAAAGGAAGGAAGTGATGACAGCCTGGGTGTTGGAGTCGGCCCTTCGTTCTCTGATGATGGCCATGGTGGTGTGGGCCGGGATCAAAACGCTGCGCGTGAGAAGCGTGGTCGCGCAGAAAACAGCATGGATACTGGTGCTCGTTGCGGCCATTGCCATGCCGCTGGTGATGCGCTGGCAATTGTGGCAACCAAAAGCGGCGGTGGTGGTGCCGATCAGGCACTTTGTCGATGAGGCTACGTCTCCGAGAGTGGCCAACAACATCACGCTGCTTCCTGCCATGGCATCGCTGCCTGCGGTGCAAAAGCAGCCCGTCATGCAGTGGAGAGATTTTGTGGCGCCGGCTTATCTGCTGATTGCCGGAATTCTGCTGCTGAGGATTGCAATCGGATTGCTGCTGAGCGCCCGCCTGTGGCGCCGCGCTGAATCCGCCTCTGTTCTCGTCGAGCCGCGGGCATCGGTGCGCATCAGCTCTGATGTTGAGACGCCGGTGACGATCGGCTCGACGATTCTGCTGCCTGCGTCCTACGAAGGCTGGGACCGTCGCAAGCTGCGCGTGGTGCTCGCGCATGAGCGCTCGCATGTGCGACAGGCGGATTTTTACCTGCAGCTTGCGGCAGGTTTGTATACCGCGATCTTCTGGTTCAGTCCGCTGGGGTGGTGGCTGAAGAAGGAGCTTTCTGATTTAGGAGAAGCCATCAGCGACCGCGCCGCGCTGCGCGAATCGGAAGAGGCAGACCGCACTCACTACGCTGAGCTGCTGGTGGAATTCGCTGCAATGCCCAGACGCACAATGGCCGGAGTGGCGATGGCGCGCGTGAGCAATATCCGCCGCCGTGTCGACCGGCTGCTGACGGAGCAGAAGTTTCGCAGCGCGTTTACGACGTGCAGGTGGCATCTGGCATCTGCCGCCGTGCTGGTTCCGGCTGCACTGGTTGCTGCCGTGACCCTGGTACGCGTGCAAACTGCGGATGCAATGAAGCTGCCCGTATTTCCATTAAATATGCCTTCTATGGCTGCGGTTCCGGTATCGGCTTCGATTCCGGTGCGGGTTCTGGGGCACGCTGCCAATTTCCTGAGTCGTGCGCAGGAGCAGTCGACGACAGGGGATTCAGGGCACAGCACATCCTATGCTTATATCGGAAGCGATGTGCAGGATTCCTATGCAGTAGTGAGTGGGGATTCGACGAATATCAAAAGCTCGTGGGATTCACGCAATACGGTGGATCAAGTGAGAAAGAAAATCCATGGAGACTTTATCTGGTTTGCACGGGATGGGAAGTCGTATGTGATCGAGGACTCCGCGCTGGTGAAGCAGGCGAAAGACTATTTCCGGCCTGTAGAGGAATTGGGGCGCAGGCAGGGAGAGCTTGGTGAGCAGCAAGGACGTCTTGGAGAAGAGCAGGGGCGCCTTGGCCAACAGCAGGCCACAGTATCAACACAGATGCCCGATGTTTCCAAAGAGATGGCGAGCCTTGAAGCAACCCTGCAACGGCTGAAGCAGCAGTCGGAAATAAAACAGGAAGATATTGCCGCGTTTCAAGGAAAACTGGCAGACCTGCAAGGCCGCCTGGGTGATTTACAGGGCAGGCTGGGAAGCAAGCAGGCGGAGTTTGGCGCGCAACAGGCAAAGCTTGGTGAGCAGCAGGCAAAGCTCGGGGCGCAGCAAGCCGAATTAGGCAGGCAGCAGGCGGCGCTTTCCAGGGAGGCTGATCAAAAGATGAAGGCCTTGATTGATGGCGCTCTGCAGCAGGGAAAGGCGAAGCCAGTCGAGTAGGACTACTCCATTCAAACCAATGGAAGGCTTGAATGGAGCATCCCGTACTTTGGACAGGTCCCTCCCAGGTTAGCTACGCGAACCTGGGGCACCCATTCATGCGGCTACCGACGCGAACAGCAGGTCCTTCGCTTCGCTCAGGATGACAATATATATGCAGAACTGGCGGAAGCATTCTGTTTAGTGAAACAGCGACAAGTCGATGGCTTCGCCCATGGCTTTGTATCCTGCATCTTTCGGGTGCAGGTGGTCTCCGGAATCATAGGCGGGATTGAACATGTCGTTATGCGCGGGGTCCTGCGTGGTCTTGTCGAAGTCGACTACGCCGTCGAAGATGCTGCTGGTCCTGATGAAGTGGTTGTAGGTCTGGCGAACCTGCTCGCCTTCCGGTCCTGAGTAGCCCGCTCCCATATAAGGAGTGAGCGTTGCGCCGAAGACCTTGATGCCGTGCTGATGTGCGCGCGTAACCAGCTGCGTGAGTCCGAAGATGAGGTCATCGGCGGTGATCATGTCGGCGGGAATCTCAGGCCGCTTAAGCCGGCCGATGTCGTTGATGCCTTCAAGGATGATGAGGTACTTGACGCCGCTCTGCGCGATTACGTCGCGGTCGAAGCGGGCGAGAGCGCTCGGGCCGGTTCCGTCATGCAGAACGCGATTGCCTCCGATGCCCTGATCCAGCACGCCAAGGTGTGCGGTGCGCTTGTCGGCCTGCAGGCGCGCGGCGAGCACGTCAGGCCAGCGGTGATTGGCGTCGCGCTGGGAAGCCGCTCCGTCGGTGATGGAGTCGCCGAAGGCAACAATGGATGCTGCGTGATCGGATGCTCTGGTGCTGACATCAATTCCTTTTACGAAGCACCACGAGTAAACCGGATTGGCATTTTCCGCGGCAGGAGCGGCTGTGGCATCGCCTTTCAAGATGTAGTTGGTGGCGTCGGCGAAGGAATGGCAGCTCATGTTTCTGACGTGCTGCTCGGGCAGATACACGCTGACGGCAAGATCGGAGAGCGGCGCAGCCTGTATGGAAACAGGATCGCTCAGGATGAATGCTCCCGGAGGAATGATGGCCGATGGTTTTCCATTAAAGGTGAGCGCGTGGTCGGTCCCGGATTGCACCGCGCCTCCGCCGGCGCTGACGGCGACGTGTGCCGCGCCGATGGTGAGAGGGTCGGTGCCGAATTCATTGGTTAACTGTACGCGGATGGAACTTCCGCCAAGGCTGATGTGGACGATGTTGCGATAAGTGGAGTTTCCGGGAGCGATCTGGCCGGGATTGACCGCCTGCATAACCGGCGAGGCGGCCCAGGTTCCAACCCAGTTTTCTGAAGTTTGTGCGAGTGCCGTGAAGCTTGAGAGAGCGATGAGTGCAGAGACAAGGGTGGTCCTTCGCATTGTGGTCCTTTCCAGAAAAAGTGAAGCAAGGTTCCAGCATAAATGCAGGAATTGTTTTTATGGGCTTAGCGTCCCGTTTGCCGAAACGCCAGGCGGGCACTGTCTCAAATAGAATAAGGAGAGAAGGAAACTGACTGCTGATGAAATTAAAGCTGCCCGAAGGCGAGTTCAAGGCCTATCTGTTTGATTGCGACGGCACCATTGTCGATTCCATGCCGCTGCACTACGTTGCCTGGAAGCAGATTCTTGGCGAATGGAATTGCGAGTTCGAAGAAGAGCTGTTCTATGCGTGGGGCGGGATGCCGGTTGCTGAGATCATCTCGACGCTCAATCATCGCCAGGGACTGAGCATGCCGGTGGAAGCGCTGACGCAGCAGAAAGAGGCTCTGTATTATGAGCTTCTGCCGGATCTCAAGGCAGTGCCTGAGGTGCTCGAGCACATCGAGTCATCGCATGGGCAGCTTCCATTTGCCGTTGTTTCCGGAAGCACTCGGCACTCGGTGACACGCTCGCTGGAGGTTCTTGGCTTGCTGAGCAAATTCGAGACGCTGGTCTGCGCCGGAGACTATAAAAACAGCAAGCCTCACCCTGAAGGGTTTCTGATGGCTGCCGAGCGGCTGGGAATTGCGCCGGAGAATTGCCTTGTTTTTGAAGATACGGACATGGGCATTCAGGCGGCGACTGCGGCGGGAATGGCTTCTGTGAAGGTGCCCCACCCGAAGGAACGAGGGACTGGCCCCTTCGCTTCACTCAGGGCAGGCTAGGCGAACGCACCTCCGGCGCCATTCTTGCTTGAATTGATTGCATAGACTTCTGCTCCGCTCCCGTTGGTCGCTTGATTTCATGGCGCGGGTATGAATCTTATTCAGGGATCAGGATGACAACTTCAGGGTGGCGACAAACCTCTGCCAAAAGTGCTACGATCACAGGTTTTCGCTCGTTTGATATTTTGATTTGCACCGGAGTCATCCATGTGTCCTGAAACCGTTCTTGAGGAACCATCCACTTATCCCTTCAACCTGACTGATGAGCAGCGGCAGCTGCGCAAGGAGATTCGCGAGTTTGCCCTGCGCGAAATTGCGCCCAACGTGATGCGCTGGGACGAGGCCAGCGAGTTTCCTGCCGATATCGTCAAACAGCTTGGCCAGATGGGGCTGATGGGCGTGATCTTTCCCACAGAATATGGCGGTTCGGGGCTGGGCTATGTCGATTACGTCACTGCGATCGAGGAGCTTTCCGCAGTCGACGGGTCCATCGGAATTATTGTTGCCGCGCATAATTCACTCTGCACAAACCACATCTTTCTTGCTGGAAGCGAAGAGCAGCGCCGTAAGTATGTTCCGAAGCTTGCGAGCGGAGAGTGGCTGGGAGCGTGGGGGCTTACTGAGCCGAACTCGGGTTCCGATGCTGCGGGTGCGAAGACGACAGCAGTCCTCAAAGGCGACAAGTGGGTGCTTAACGGCAACAAAACCTTCATCACGAATGGGCATTATGCCGATGTTGCCGTCGTGATTGCGGTGACGGACAAGAGCCAGGGCACGCATGGGCTCTCGGCTTTCGTCGTCGAAAAAGGCGCGCCGGGATTTCGTCCGGGAAAGAAAGAGAACAAGCTCGGGTTGCGCGCGAGCGATACATCGGAGCTGATCTTTGAGGACTGCGAGATTCCGGCAGAGAACCTGCTCGGCAAGCTGGGCGAGGGCTTTGTGGATTCGATGCGCGTGCTCGATGGCGGACGCATCTCGATTGCCGCCCTCTCACTGGGCATTGCCCGCGGCGCTCTCGAAGCGAGCCTGCACTATGTGAAAGAGCGGCGGCAGTTCGGCAAGGCCATCGCCGAGTTCCAGGGAGTGCAGTGGAAGCTGGCCGACATGGCGACGGAGCTCGATGCCGCGCGGCTTCTGACGCTGCGCTCAGCGGTATTGAAGGACGCGGGGCAGCGGGTGACGCGTGAGTCTTCGATGGCAAAGCTCTATGCGAGCGAAGTAGCGGTGCGCATCTGCGATCAGGCAGTGCAGCTGCATGGCGGCTACGGATTCATCAAGGACTACCCGGCGGAGAAGTACTACCGCGACGTGAAGCTGTGCACCATTGGCGAAGGTACCAGCGAGATCCAGCGCATGGTGATTGCGCGCGAGATTCTGAAGGTGATGCCGTCGCGCGGGTAGGCATCAAAGCATCATCTGCTGATGCTATGATGCTTCCATGAGAACCACGATCACGCTTGATCCTGATGTCGAGCGACTGCTTAAGACTGCAGTCAAAAAGGGTAACCTGACGTTCAAGCAGGTGGTGAATGACGCAATCCGGATCGGATTGAAGGAAAAACCTGTAAAAACGAAACGCTTCCGGCAACGGACTTATCGCATGGGCCCAATGGGTGCGAACTGGGACAAGGCGTTGAGCATGGCGTTTGCCCTCGAGGATGAAGCAACGATAAGAAAGATGGCCCAGGACAAGTGACATTTGTCGACGTAAACCTTCTGCTTTATTCCGTCAATTCACAGGCTGTGCACCACAAAGCAGCAAAGAACTGGTGGGAGTCCGCTCTTTCAAAGGGAGAAGGCATAGGTCTGGCGTGGAATGTCCTGCTCGCATTTGTGCGGCTTGCAACCCTGCCGGGTCTCGTACATCAGCCTCTTGGGGTGAGTGAAGCATTTGATCTTATAGAGAAGTGGATGGAACACCCTTCGGTATCTCTGATCGAACCGGGCCCACGCCACTTGCCGATTCTGCGTGATCTGCTTGAGCAATGTGGCACAGCCGGGAACCTGACATCAGATGCTCACCTGGCTGCGCTTGCGATAGAGCATAACGCGGAACTTTATTCCTATGATCGTGATTTCGCCAGGTTTCCGGGGCTGCGCTGGCGCAATCCTCTTGGAAGAGAGTTCAGGCGCTAAGTTGAATGCAATGGGCGAATCCAGCGCAGAAGTTTTGGATTTAGTCGATCGTCTGCGTGCTGGAGATATGCGCGCTCTTGCCCGAGCGATTTCTCTCGTAGAGAACGATTCGCCGCTGGCTTCTGAAGTTTTGTCTGCCTGCTTTCCATACAGCGGACGCGCCTTGCGCATCGGAGTCACCGGAGCTCCAGGCGCGGGCAAGAGCACGCTGGTCGACCGGCTGGCGAAGCACTACCGCAGTATTGGCGTAACGGCTGGCGTGATCGCTGTCGATCCCACGAGTCCGTTTACCGGCGGCGCGATTCTTGGCGACCGCATCCGCATGCAGGAGAATCTGCGTGATTCCGGCCTTTACGTGCGCAGTATGGCCACGCGCGGTTCGCTCGGCGGGTTGGCGCGGACAACGGCCGATGTTGCCTCTGTCATCGAAGCCAGCGGCAAGGATGTGATCCTGATCGAGACGGTCGGTGTCGGGCAGGATGAGATCGACATCGTGCGCCTGGCCGATATCACGCTGGTTGTTCTTGTGCCGGGAATGGGCGATGATGTGCAGAGCCTCAAGGCCGGCATCATGGAAATTGCCGACATCTTCGTCATCAACAAGGCGGACCGCGATGGCGCAGAGCGCGTGGAGAAAGAAATACGGGCGATGCAGTCGCTCGCTATCCGGCATGAGAGCTGGGTACCCTCAGTGGTGAAGACGGTGGCGACGACAGGCGAGGGAATCGGCAGGCTGGTCGAAGCGATCGATCAGATGAAAGAATGGCTTGGTACAGACGGCAATCTCGAAGCACGCCGCGCGAAGTACTGGCGTGAACGCCTGACACAGATGATGATTCACGATCTTATGCGGCAGCTGCATGAGCAGGGAATCGACGACGCACAGCTTGAGATGCATGCCGAGCGTGTTGCGCGCAGAGAAGAAGACCCCTACAAGCTCGTTCCTGAATGGATCGCACGGAGAGCGAAGGCAGCTTTATGACGAAGATCGATCATCTTGGAATCGCGGTAAAGAGCATTGCCGCGGCGCGCGGGTTTTATGAGTCGCTGGGGCTGCACGTGGTTCAGGAAGAGACCATAGAGCACGAGAAGGTGCGCGTTGCCATGATTCCTGCAGACGAGAGCCGCATCGAGCTGCTTGAGCCGACCGAGGAGGATTCGCCGATAGGGAAATTTCTCGCCAAGCGCGGCGAGGGGCTGCATCACGTGGCGCTGCATGTGGATGACATATCGGGAACGCTCGAAGAGCTGAAGGCAAAAGGAGTGCGGCTTATCTCTGATGAGCTGCAGATCGGCGCCGGAGGGCATCTTTATTTCTTTGTGCATCCTTCGAGCGCAGGCGGAGTGCTCGTGGAAATCTGCCAGGATTCCATCTCGGACGTATAGATGCTCTTAGCCATTGATACCTGCGGAAGCACAGGAACTCTTGCACTGGCTCGGCTCGAGGCCGGACAGGTGAGTGTCGCTGGAGAAGCGGAGCTCGCCGGCAAGACGTATTCCGCCATGCTGACGCCGCGCATTCGCGAACTGCTCGATTTACACGACGCCGGCCTGCAGCAGCTGGAAGCGATTGTCATCGTTAATGGCCCAGGGAGTTTTACCGGCGTTCGCGTTGGAGTAAGCACAGCCAAAGGACTGGTCGAGGTTCTGAATATTCCCGTTGTGGCTGTCTCGCGCCTTGCCGTGCTCGCGTGGAAGGCGCAGCTGCAGTATGCCGCGCTCGATGCAGGCCGGGGAGAGTTCTACTTCGGCGACTATCGAGAGGCAGAGCGAGAGGCGTTGTGTTCTGTTGAGGAAATACGCGCCGTCTGCTCCGAGCGCGAGCTTGCTGTCTGCGAAGAAAAGGCCACGCTCGCGTTTCCTCAAGCGAAAATGACCGCACCTCCCACAGCATCTGACGCTCTTCAATTTGCGCTGCCGCGGATTGTGGCGCGCGACTTCGACGATCCGGTGCTGCTTGATGGAAACTATCTGCGGCGCGCCGATGCCGAGGTCAAGATGAGCGCGCTCAAGGCATGAAGTATCACGTGAGGTTTCTGGAAGAACGCGACCTGGACACACTACTTGAGCTGGAACGCAGAATCCCTGAAGCTCCGCACTGGAGCCGCGTGGACTACGAGCGCTGCCTTGCCTCGGACCCGGAAGCAAGTCCACGCCGCGCTGGTTTTGTTGCGGAATCAGAAGGTCGTCTGCTGGGTTTCGCCGTGGGAAAGCTGGTTGCGGGAACCTGCGAGCTCGAATCGATTGCAGTTGTGGAAGAAGCACGCAAGCAGGGGATTGGAATAGCCCTGATCCAATCGTTAGTAACCTGGGCGCGATCTGCCGGAGCCTCTCGTCTGGAGCTTGAAGTCCGCGTGTCAAACTACAGAGCAATCGGACTTTATGAGCGACTTGGAATGTTTCGGGAAGGACTGCGGCACGGCTACTATCAGGCTCCGGATGAGGACGCTGTGCTGATGGAAATGGCCCTCATGCCCGGTGGAAAACTTCCCTGAAAACTCGATTGCAACCGAGCCACCCCGGTGCTAGCTTGGTACGTCTTAGAGAAGTACGGAGGTGTCCACAATGGATATAGAAACATACGGTTCGCCGAATAGTGATGCAATTCGTCAACTGGAAGAGCAGCACCGCCACTATTCGGAGAAACTGGAAGACCTGCTCCAGAAACCCTATCTTTCCACCGAAGAACAAATCGAAGAAGTCCGGCTAAAGAAACTCAAACTGTCAGTCAAAGATCAGATCGTCCGTGTCCGCAGCGGCCTGCTGCATCACGTGGCCTGACTCGGCCATGGCCCGGGCGCGCCTCGCTCGCCGGCAGTGAGGCGAAGGGTGGTTCCCTGTCCCCATATCAATGTGCGCGTAAATACCTCTTTATAATGAGAGAATCATCTCTGATGGTTCGTGACGGTTATTACTACGGGTTTGCGTTGCTTGCAGTTGCTGTTGTGGTCTATCTGCTTACAGGCGGATGGGCGTGGACACTGTTGCCTCTGTTGCTGGCGGCATTCTTTCTCTGGTTCTTCCGTGACCCGCAACGCGCCATCCCTCAGGGCGACGGGCTGGTGGTTTCTCCTGCTGACGGAAAGCTGACATCCATCGAGCATGTCATTACTCCTACGGGCGAGCGCCTGCGCCTGAGCATCTTTTTGAGCGTCTTTGATGTGCATGTGAATCGCTCGCCGATCGGCGGCACATTGCGCGAGGTGCGCTATACAAAAGGCGAATTCCGCAACGCGCTCGACCCTCTGAGCGCGGAGAAGAACGAGCAGAATCTTGTTGTTGTCGAAAGCGAAGACGGCCATGAAGTGGCTTTCAAGCAGATTGCCGGCCTGCTGGCGCGCCGCATTGTCTTCAACCCCAAGGCCGGAGACTATCTTGAGCGCGGCGAGCGCATCGGCATGATCAAGTTCGGCTCGCGCGTGGATGTTCTGCTGCCCGGCCATGCGGTGCTGCGCGTGAAGCAGGGCGACCGCGTGAAGGGTGGAGCGACCATTCTTGCGCAGATTCCTGATCTGATTGCCGAGCCTATGCTGGCGGAGCTTGAAGTGGAGACACTGGTTTGATGGCGAGAGGCGCTCCCCGCCGGCGCGGAATGTATGTGCTGCCATCGCTGTTTACGGCAGGCAATATTGCCGCGGGATACTTCGCCATCATGCAAAGCCTGCAGGGATCAGCGCAGGAGCCGCACCACTTCGACTATGCGGCCCTGGCCATCGGCTTTGCCATTCCCTTTGACGCGCTCGATGGCCGCATTGCGCGCATGACCAACACCACCAGCGAGTTCGGCAAAGAGCTCGATTCGCTGGCCGACGTGATTACCTTCGGCGTAGCTCCCAGCGTTCTTGCGTTTACCTGGGGCTTCCGCATGCTTCCCGCGGGGGATGACCTGGCAATGCGACAGAAGATCATCCAGTTCGGCGCATTCGTCTGCTTTCTTTTTCTCATCTGCGGAGCCAGCCGCCTGGCGCGTTTCAACATCAGCGTTAATCCGGTGCCGAAGAACCCGGGCCGCCCGGGGAGAAAATATTTTGTCGGTATGCCAATTCCTGCGGCAGCCGGAATCATTGCATCTGTCATCCACTTCTTTCATGGCATCCCAATTTCTATCTACTGGGTTGCGGCGATCTGGATGGCGCTGGTGGGGCTCATTGGTTTTCTTATGGTCAGCACCTGGCGCTTCTGGAGCGGCAAGGAAATCAATCTTGCCAACCGTCATCCTTTTCAGTGGATGGTGTTCATCGCGCTGATCATTTATGCGCTCGTCTTTTTTTCACAGTACGTGCTGATAGTGATGGCGCTGATGTACATGTTTTCCGGTATTCTTGCCCGAGTGGCCTATTCCTGGCAGCGCGCTCGCAGGCTTCTTCCTTCAACGACGAAAACGGGTTAAATGGCAGATATATACAAGATCGCAATCGTGGGAGCAGCCTCCCTGCGCGGCAAGGAACTGAATGAAGCTCTGAACGACTCGGCGTTCAGCTCGGCGGATTTCGTGCTGATGGACGACGACTCCGTGCTCGGACAGCTTGAGTCTGTCGGAGACGAGGTCACCTTCATCCAGCGCATCGAGCCTGGATCCTTCGACGGCATGGACTTCGTCTTTTTTGTCGGGCCGGAAGAAGTCACGCGCAAGCACTGGCAGAACGCGCAGCGCGCGGGAGCGAGCATCATCGATATGAGTTATGCGCTCGAAAGCGAGCCGGGAGTTCTGGTGCGCGCGCCCTGGGTGCAGGAATCGCCCCAGATACAGGAGTCGAAGACTGTCCCTGACCTGAAGACGCCTGCGGTTTCGCCAGCGCATCCGGCGGCTGTGATACTGGCCCTGCTTCTGCAGCGCACGCTGACTGTGGCTGCGGTGAAATCGGCATCGGCTACTGTGCTTGAGCCTGCGTCGGAGTATGGCCGTGCCGCGCTCGACGAGCTGCATCAGCAGACGGTGAGCCTGCTCAGCTTCCAGGCGCTGCCCAAAGAAATGTACGACATTCAGGTTGCCTTCAACGTAGTTTCGGCACTGGGTGAGTCGCCCAAGATCTGCCTTGCGGCCAGCGAGTCCCGCATTCGCAGGCACTATGGGCTTCTCTCAGAAGGCCACCTGCCTGACGCTGCAATCCAGCTTCTGCATGCGCCTGTTTTTCATGGTTATGGCATCTCGCTCGCCATCGAGCTCGACGAGCCGGTAACGGTTGAGCACCTGGAGGCTGCGCTGAATGGCGAGCACGTCGAGGTTGTCCTTGGCGATGCAGATGAGGCGCCAAGCAACCTCAACTCTGCGGGACAGAACGATATTCTGGTGCGCATCCGTACGTCTGATGGCAGCGAGCTCGCCACCACGCGCTTCTGGCTGTGGGTCGCTGCGGACAACCTGAAGTTTGCCGCGCTCAACGCGATTGCCTGCGCGCAGGAACTACGGCGTCTGCGGCCGCAGGGCAAGGTTCAGTAGCTGTCATATTCACTGTAATCCGGCCAATACTGAACAATTCCGAGCGATGTGCTTAGATGAATATGTGAAACTGCTGAGCCCAGACGTTCGAGGCGTGGAAGTAGACACGAAAACGCGCTGCGCACATTACCACTCGGCACTCGACATTATTGCTATCAGGATGGCTTGCTGCGGCGTGTACTATGCCTGCAAGGATTGCCATGAAGCCCTGGCCGGTCATGAGATTCAAGTCTGGCCACGTTCAGCGTGGGATATCCGCGCAATCTTATGTGGAGCGTGTGGGCACGAACTGGCAATCCGCGAATATCTGGATAGCGGCTACCAGTGTCCGCATTGCGGGGCTGCTTTCAATCCTGGCTGCAGGAATCATTATCACTTCTACTTTGAGTCTGAAGCGACCATTTGAGTCCGCTCGATAAAGCCGCCTACAATCGCGGCGCACTGTTCGAGGAATTTCCTGTCCCCGATGGAGAAGGCTGCGAGGTCATGACTGTCGATGTCGATCTCGCCTGCAACCGCGCCACTGACTCGTATCGGAACGACGATCTCGGATTTTGTTTCCAGCGAGCAGGCCAGGTAGCGTGGATCGGAGTTGACGTCATCCACGATCACCGTGTCGTTTTGCGCAACGGCTGCTCCACAGATTCCCTGACTAACAGGAATGCGCACGTGCTCGGTTGGCGCTCCGCGAAATGGCCCAAGAACAAGCATCTCCGGATCGTCAGGGTCGAGCATGTAGAAGCCCGTCCAATTGTAGTGAGGCAGTTGCTGCGGAATGATCTCGACGATGAATCGCTGCAAAACAGCGAGCTCGTTTGCAGATTCCGCAAACGTACTTATTTCGGAAAGAATCCGGGCAAAGATTTTCTCGGACATTCCTCTATTCTGCGCCCTTCGAGGTACTAAGCGAACTTCACAAATTTGAGCGCCACCGAGTTCATGCAGTAGCGCAGGCCAGTCGGCTTCGGTCCATCATCGAAGACATGCCCGAGATGAGCATCGCACCGCCGGCATGAGACCGCAGTGCGCTGCATCCCCAGGGAGACATCAATGATCTCGCGAATATTTTCCTTGGCGATCGGCTGCCAGAAGCTGGGCCATCCTGTGCCCGATTCAAACTTTGTATCGGAGCTGAAAAGAGCGGTATCACAGCAGATGCAGCGATAGAGCCCCTTGTCATGAAGGTTCCAGTACTCTCCAGAGAAGGGCCTTTCCGTAGCGGCATGCCGTGTTACCTCGAATGCAGCGGGCGACAGCTGCTGCTTCCACTCGGCATCGGTCTTAGTCACTACCGGCAAAGCGGCAATATCTCCCCGCTGACCTGCGGCGGAGAATTCAACGATCCTGACTTCTTTCAGCGCCGCGCTCTTTGCTTCGACCGGTTCTATTCCAGATCGAAGATGGAAGGCCATCGCGGCCGCCGCAGCGCTTCCGGTGATAAGAAAAACCCGGCGAGTCATATGGCCCGCACCCTTGTCCGGCTTCTGAACCATAAACACCTCCTGCTGACCTTTATCCGAAGGTGAACGCGTATGCCTGTACACCCGGATCGAGGAATTCGATCGCAAAGACGTGATCCATGACTGGGCCCTGCTGCCGCACAAGCTGGTACAAACGGTGATCTGTCACAACTCCGTTGCCCTGCGCGTCAGTATCCACTCCATGATTCTCTCCGGGAGCATGCCCGTCAATTGTCACTCGAAAGCGAATTGGTTTTCCATCCGCAGCTGGACCAAGCACCAGATGCAGGTCGCGGGCATGGAAACGGAAGACGATCTTCCCGCCGGCAGACTTCGACACAGCGACCTGTTCATGATTGACCCATTTGCCGGCAAGTCCCCAGTCGTTTAATCCGGGATGTTCCGGGACAGCATAAGACTGCTCCGCATCCCGCTTGATTCCGCCTGGCGACGCAAAGTTTTCAGCCCGCGCATAGCCGATATAGGTTTCAGGAGAGCGCACATCGTTCATATCCGCGGCAGCCTGGGCCCCCTGCCCACGCACACTGACTGTGCTGGCCGGCATCGGTTTCGCATTCGCGTTCGCCTCTTTCAGCAGCTCCTGTATCCAATGCTCGGACTGCTCATACTCTCCCTCGCCGAAGTGCTCGTAGCGCACTTTTCCCTTTGCATCGATGAAGTAATGGGCCGGCCAGAATTGATTATGAAAGGCATTCCAGATGGCATAGTTGCTGTCCAGCGCAACCGGATAACTGATTCCATACTTCTCAATCGCCTTTTGTACATTGGGCGATTCTTTTTCGAAGCCGAACTCCGGCGAATGCACCCCGATTACTACCAGGCCGCTGTCTTTGTACTTATCCGCCCACGCGCGGATATAGGGCACGGCGCGCAGGCAATTGATGCAGGAGTAGGTCCAGAAATCGACGAGCACAACCTTGCCTTTGAGCTGTTTTGCCGTCAAAGGCTTCGAGTTGATCCACCCCGTCGCGCCGGACAGGCCATACAGCGGTGAACTTCCGACAATGCTCGGCGGCTCCTGCGCTTCGACTGCGGTGCAGCACAGGGCGACAGCAACCGCTGCCATCATCAACAGTCTCACTCTCCGCCAACTGCAAATAGCAGGCATCAGGTTTCAATCCTCTCCGTCAGACACTATAAAGGTTAGTGAGGTGCACAGCGTGTCAGACCAGGCCACCCCAGTAGACGCATTGGAAGAGAGAAGAGTTACAGAGCTTCTCATGGCGCAGAGCAAGGCAGAACAACTTTTCCATGAGGTCAAAACACGAGGATTGATCCGCTCCGGCATCACGGAGAGCCAGCTCAACCAGGAGACCTACGACCTGGCAAAGGAGATGTTCGGGATTTCCACGTATTGGCATAAACGGATCGTCCGCGCTGGAGCCAATACGCTGCTGCCTTACGCTGAGAACCCGCCCGACTTCACGATCGGTGAGGATGACATTCTGTTTCTCGATCTCGGCCCTGTGTTCGAAGAATACGAAGCAGACTTCGGCCGCACGTTCGTCATCGGGTCAGATCCCATCAAGCTGAAGATGCGTGATGATGTGGCAAAAGCGTTCGCTGACGGAAAACGCTACTTCAGGGAGAATCCAGACATCACTGCGAGTCAGCTTTATGCTCATGCCGTGTCTCTTGCAGAGAAGTACGGCTGGGAGTTTGGTGGACCCATCGCCGGGCACCTGATCGGCCAGTTTCCTCATGAAAGGATCGCAGACGATAAAGTGACCCTCTACGTCCACCCGAAGAGCAACCTTCGCATGTATTCAACGGATGAAAAAGGACAGATACGCCACTGGATTCTTGAAATTCACTTCGTGGACCGCAAGCGCCAGATCGGCGGCTTCTTTGAAGAGCTGCTCAGCGTGGGTTGAGTCAGGGCAGGATGACAATCATTGGTCTAAGGCTTTGCTGCAGCCAGCTCCGGCTGGTGCAGTTCAGGCAGGCTCTCTTCGATGTCGGAGCGGTATTTCTCGAGCCATGAAGGCAGCTTCAGCGTCTGCCCCAGCGATTCTACCGGCTCATCTACCGCAAAGCCCGGCGGATCGGTGGCCACTTCAAAGAGCACGCCTCCCGGCTCGCGGAAATAAATCGACTTGAAGTAATTCCGGTCCAGCACCGGCGTCACGTTCAACCCGATCTCGCGGACTTTTGCCTGCCACTCGACCTGCGCTGCTTCGCTGGGAACGCGGTAGGCGACGTGGTGCACGCTTCCTCCGGCAACCACGCCGCGCAGAAATTCCGGGGTGCAGTGCAGATCGACATTCGAAGCGCTCTCGCCTTCGCCAAAGGTGTAGCGGAAGTAGTTGCCTTCCTCCCTGGCTTTCTTTGCGCCCATCTCCGTCAGCACCTCGGCTGTCTGCTCCATGCCGTCTTCGCACAAGGTCACGGTGTGGAAGCTGCGGACCGCCTCTTTGCCGGAGATGCCGTTTGCCTCCCAGGCAGGCCTGCTTTCAATGCCGGGAACCCCGATCAGCTCCAGCGCCAGGCCGTCGCGGTCGCGGAAGGCCAGCACAGGCTCATCAAGACGGCGCTCAGGTTTGCTGTATTCCACACCCAGCCTGGTGAAGCGCTCAATCCAGAAGCCGAAGGATTCTGCCGGCACAGCAAAGCCGATGGCCGTGGCCTGTCCGGTGCCGCGCCTGCCGCTCTGGATGCCGGTCCAGGGGAAGAAGGTCAGGATGGTGCCGGGATTGCCTTTTTCGTCGCCAAAGTAAAGATGGTATGTGCCGGGATCGTCGAAGTTTACCGTTTTCTTGACCAGGCGCAGGCCGAGCACGCCGGAGTAGAAATCGACGTTGCGCTGCGCGTCGGTAGCGATGGCTGTGATGTGGTGGATGCCAGGAATCGGATCGGCCATTTTCCCCTCCGGAAACTGCTGACCGATCATACTAAACCAGTTTTATGAATCTCAGGTTCCGGCCCGGAAATGGCCTTTCCAGCTAAATTTCGAGAGCGCAACTTTTCTCCATTATGGTGTTCAAATAGATAGGTTCCCGATGGCCTGGGACAGGCCACAAGGGCCACGTCATTCGTCCGCTAAGAACGCACTGCGGCAACTGGCGGGGAGGTTTCACTTTGCGTATCCTGCGTTCAATTGCATTGCTCGCGGTTCTCGCTGTTCCGGCAGCCCTGATTCCATCGGCTGCCCATGGACAGATCGCCGTAGGCATCGGCATCGGTCCAGTGGTGGATTATCCGGCCCCTGTATATGTAGCAGGCCCTCCGGTCTGCCAATGGGGATATTACTCTTACTACCCATACGCCTGCGCCCCTTATGGCTACTATGGCGCTGACTGGTTTTCTGACGGCGTCTTCATCGGCGCCGGTCCGTGGTTTACCGGCTGGTTCGGCGCGCCCTGGGGCTGGGGCTGGGGTCATCCGTGGGGCGGCTGGGGCTGGGGCCGTGGATACTACGGTTACGGCCGTGGCTATGGATATGGCTACGCCGGCGGTTATGGCCATGGGTATGTCAATGGCTTTAACAATGGCTATCGCAACGGCGGCGCCTATGGTGTTGCAGGCCGCGGCTTCAACAATGGCTACCGCGGCGCGTATGGCGGCACCGGATTCCGCAGCCCGTACACCGGCACTAACGGTTTCCGTGGCGGCGTAAATGGCGGCGCTACCGGCTTCCGTGGATATAACGGCGGAACTGCCGGTATCCACAGCTTCAATGGCGGTGGGTTTAATGGCGGCACCCGCTCGTTCGGCGGCGGCAGCGTTGGCGGCTTCCACGGTGGTGGATTCAGCGGTGGCGGTTTCCACGGTGGCAGCATGGGTGGCGGCGGCTTCCATGGCGGTGGAGGCGGCGGATTCCACGGAGGCGGCGGACACCGCTAATCCCGGTCAACTTACTTTGAAATGCCCGCTTGAAAAAGCGGGCATTTTCTTTTGCATCGATTTCTAAGCCTTAAAATTCCGGACGTTGTTCTACTGGTTTACACGGTTGTTTGGATGCTTCATTCGCTGTATCAGGAAAGGGAATGGAGTGGTCAAACAGCTGCTTCCACAATTCATCAATGTCAGCTTTTTCATAAGACTGACCTTTGCTGTAGACAGCCTCGTTTATGACCTGCCCCGGAGTTCTGCCAAACGAATCCCAGACAACAAGTTCATTTGTCTCACGCACGCGCAAGAAATCCCAACCAAATGAGTGGTCAACGAGGCCTCTGTCAATGTTGTAGTACCGGACATTCACTTTAGCGTCTTTCATGATGAGGTATGTTTTGCAAAGCTGCCCATTCGGCATATCTCCATGCCCACAAAGTATTCTTGTGATACTTCCACCGAGCTTACAAAACTCTCCCTGACGGTCGATTAGTTTTTCTGCCAAAGGATGTTTTTCCTTGTCCCATATGTCCATCTCAACGCTATGTATGGCCTCGACATGATAGGGTTTTAAATCTCCCACTCTTTCCTGCACTTTTGCCATCAGTCTCCAAAAATGAGCATAGCTTCTGATTGCAAAATCGGGATCGCCAACCTTAAACCTGTCCTCCTGGACGTCAAGGATTTTAGTTAGTTCCAGGTTCGTATCACTTAGAAGATCTCCTAGTACAAGATATTTCCGCGGAGGAAAGCTCCCAATCTTTTTCCGTTCGTCGTCAGTTGCAGAAAGTACGCCAAGTTTGTGGCCTACTTCTATGAACTGTTCAGTGATGAACAGCAACAGGGTTACAACAACGGCGGCATTCAGTTCATCGGGAATCTTATTGATGTGATAGAGAAGCCCATAAACCAGACCTGTCAAAATGATGATGACACGGATAAGCATTGGCACCGAGATAACAGTTTTTGTCCGGGGCATATTCAGGACTTTCCTCTCTTTCCCATTTGGTTTCATGGAGCGTCGACCGAAGCTAAAGCGCGAGCCACGCATAGACCTGCAAAAGCCCAGGACTGGGATGGAGAGGCGCCAGAAGCTTCAAGATATCGAGGGGGAGTGGGCAGCAATAAGAACGCTAAACACATTAGCATATTTCCAGAGATTCGCTATCCGTCGAATCGGCCAGTGTTTCCAGAAAGGTAGTCCTTAGGCGTCATGATGCTGCGAGTTTCTTTGTCAAGAGGCTGTATCATCTAGTCGTTTGATATGCAGTTATTTACGGCTGCAGGGGAATTTCCTCTTAATTTGCTTAAACTGAAAACAGAGGGAGCAGCCCCAAAGCAGCTGTTCCCTTTGTTTTTCTGCAACCCATTGAAAACAAATAATCTCCGTGCAAATTACCCGGGAAGGGGTGGGCTTCAATCGCCAAGGTCTTCTACCCGGACTGGCTCTCCAGATTCAGCCCAGCGTCTCCGCGATATCCAGTAAAAGACTGGTCCACCCAGCGCAATCAGCAGTCCGAAGAGCAGGGCCGGCATGTGGGCCATCCGCTCGTGGCGGGCCGCATACATCACATATACAATCAGCAGCGCAGGCGGAATCCCCAGCGTGCAGGCCAGGAATGTGTTTCCTGCCCGGAAGGGGCGGGGCAGCTCCGGCTCCTTGAAGCGCAGCACCGCCAGAGCAATGAATTCGAGCACCAGGCTGGTGCCATAGAGGATCAGGTCAAGCGAGATCAGCTCCTCGAAGCGGAAGCCGAGCGCCGCCGCCCATGCGATTCCGCAGACGATGACTGCCGCCCAGGGAACGTTGTGACGGTTCCGCAGTGTGAGCCAGCGGGGAAGCATTCCGTCCTCGGCCAGAACCATAGGCAGGCGCGTGTAAGACAGCACCAGCGCATTGAACATGCCAAGACCGTTGACCGTTCCACAGAGCACGATTGCACCGGCCAGCAGCGGGCCTCCAAGCGTGCGCGCGGCGTCAGCCCATGAGCCAGTGGAGAACTGCTCGATCGAAACGCCGGCATAGGCAACCGCCGCAACCGGAAGGATGTAGGAGGCGGCGACCACGAGAGCGCTCACCATCATGCCCAGGGGGTAGTTGCGGCGCGGGTTCTCCACCTCTTCAGTAATAGTGGATGCATTGTCCCACCCCATGTAATTCCAAAGCGCCACAATGACAGCCGTGCTGATGCTTCCTCCGTCGAATGCGGCCGGGCTGCCGTGCCCGTGCGGGCCACGCAAAAATCCGAGTACGACGAGCACTGCGAAGGGCGACAGCAGAATGACGAAGAGAGCGACGGAGCCTTCACCAACAGCGGGCGCGCCGCAGAGGTTCCAGACACAGCAGGCGGCGATCATCGCCAGTTCCCACATCGCGCCGCGTGAGCCGGCCGTCCAGGCAGGGAAGAACTTGCCCAGGTAGAGCACGAAGATGGTGGGATAGATGGCCATGTCAAAGATGCTGGCGGTGAGCGAGAGCCATGCCTCCTGATATCCCCAGAACGGCCCCAGGGCACGGCGAACCCACACATAGAAGCCGCCTTCAGCCGGAATAGCGCTGGCGAGCTCGCCCAGCATGAGCGTGGTGGGAAGGCTCCAGAGAAAAGGAAAGACCAGAAGGAGAATGAGCGCCCGGGTGTAGCCCGCTCCGCCAAGAATGTCTTCGATGCCATAGGGGCCGCCCGATACCATGAAGTAGGTGGCTGCAATCAGCGGAACAAGACCCATGCGGCGCGCGCGGCGGAATTTCGATTTCGGCAGGGTGATGACAGGGCTGGCTTCAGAAGGCACTATGACGCAACTCTAAAAGAACTGGAGCGAAATTGAGCGGGAAAATATTGCAACAGCAAGGAATGCGACTGGAGATCGATCAGCATTCCTATATAATTCAAAAAAGCAGAAGCCGGAGAGATGGCCGAGTGGCTGAAGGCGGCGGTTTGCTAAACCGTTATAGGGTTGTAAAGCTCTATCGAGGGTTCGAATCCCTCTCTCTCCGCCAGGACTTGCGGACTTGCCGTCCAGGCAGGCGCGCCTTTCGGCGCAAAATCTTTCCCTCCAATCAACATGCTCGACCAGTGATATTTGTTTTGGACTGACTTACGAGGCCTTATACTCTTTCCACCATGCCTCGGATCGCTGTGTATTCCTTCGCGGTGCTTGCCGCGCTTGCGCCTTCTCTTGTTGCCCAGACTCAGCCGTCAACGCCTGCTCCTCATGCCATGACGCTCGACGATCTCTTTCGCCTGCAGGATGTGGGTGACCCGCAGGTTTCTCCGGATGGGCAGTGGGTGGCGTACACCGTCAGCACGATTGATACCACGGCCGACAAGAGGCTCACCGATGTCTGGATGGTGAAGTGGGATGGCTCGGAAGACATTCGCCTGACTTATGCGAGTGAGAATTCGGCGAGCGCGCCGCGATGGAGCCCGGATGGCAAGTACATCTCATTCCTCTCTGACCGCGCGGGCAAAGCCAAAGGCTCGCAGGTGTGGGTGCTCGACCGGCGGGGCGGGGAAGCGCGACAGCTTACCGATGTAAAAGATCATCTCTCGCATTATGCGTGGTCGCCCGATGCAAAGAAGCTTCTGCTGGCAATCTCAGAGGATAAAGAGGCCGAAGCGAAGGACAAAGACAAGGATAAGGAGAAAGAAAAGCCCAAGCCGATTGTTATTGATCGCTATCACTTCAAGGAGGACGTTGAAGGGTACATCTCAGCGGAAACGACACCTACGCTGCTCTACCTTTTTGACGTGGAGACGCACAAGCTCGACAAGCTGACTTCGGACAAGAAGTTCAACGAAGAGAATGCAGTCTGGTCTCCGGATGGAACGCGCATTGCTTTTGTGAGCAATCATGATGCTGATCCTGACCGCAGCGTGAATACGGATGTCTTTGTTGTGGATGCGAAGCCGAACTCGACTCCAACCAAACTGACGACGTTCAATGGTGAAGACGGCGGACGCATTGCCTGGAGCCCGGACGGCAAACTGATTGCGTATCTGCACGGCAGCGAGCCGAAATTCCTTGAGTACAACCAGAGCAAGCTTGCGGTTGTTCCGGCTGCGGGAGGCGAGCCGCGAGTTCTGACGACGAAGCTTGATCGCGCGGTGTCAGCACCGGTGTTCGCTGCGGACGGGCAATCTGTAACTGTGCTGGTGACAGATGACCGGTCGGAATATCCGGCTTCAGTCTCGTTGAATGACGGCTCGGTGAAGCGCCTGTTCGAAACTGCCGGAGTTGTTGTCGGGCAGAACCAGGCTTCTGGACACACAGCCGTTTTGTGGACTACGGACACCGCTCCGTCGGAAGTTTATGCGTTCGAGGACGGAAAGCTGCGCAAGCTGACTTCGCATAACAATGCGCTGGTGGCGCAGCTCAAGCTGGGTGAGACGCGCAATCTTGAAGCCAAAACGAAAGACGGCACGGAAGTGCATGCGCTGCTGACTTTGCCGGTGGGCTATGAGTCCGGGAAAAAGTATCCGCTGCTGTTACGAATTCATGGCGGGCCCGATTCCCAGGATGCGCACGCTTTTGTTGCAGAGCGCCAGCTCTTTGCCGGTCGTGGTTATGCGGTGCTGAATGTGAACTATCGCGGCAGCGCGGGGCGCAGCGCTGCGTACCAGCAGGCCATTTTTGCTGACTGGGGCGATAAAGAAGTTATTGACCTGCTGGCGTGTGTTGATGAGGCAGTGAAGGAAGGCTATGCCGATCCCGACCGTCTTGGTGTTGGCGGATGGAGCTACGGCGGTATTCTGACTGACTACTCCATCGCCTCAACGACGCGCTTCAAGGCGGCCATCAGCGGCGCGGGCATGGGCAGTCCGCTGGGATTCTATGGCGTGGACCAATACATCTTTCAGTACGACAACGAACTCGGGCCGCCGTGGAAGGACCTTGATACCTACCTGAAGCTTGGCTATCCGCTGCTGCATGCCGACCGCATTCGCACTCCTACGCTTTTTATGGGCGGCGATAAGGACTTCAACGTGCCGCTTGTCGGGGGAGAGCAGATGTACCAGGCGTTGCGCAGTCTGAATATTCCTACGGAGCTTGTTGTCTATCCCGGGCAGTTTCACGGCTTCACACGGCCGAGCTTCATCCGCGACCGCTACCAGCGATATTTTGAGTGGTATGACAAATACCTGATGCCGAAGACAAGCGCTGAGAAAAAGTAATCACGCAGAACGGTCAGATGTTGAAAATCAACCGCCAAGACGCTAAGGCATGTAAAGAAAACTTCTTTAACCACAGAGGACACAGAGAACGCAGAGTTTTCGCAGAGAACGTCAACAAAGACAGTTTGGACTCAGTTAAAGCCGCGCCTCGTTCTGCGCTGTGGCCAATCGTCGATTTCGCGCTCTGTTTCGCGCTCGGCGCGGGTGGCGCGCGGCTTGTCCGGGGCAGAGAAGGCTCGCTCCTCGGAGCGGCTTACGCGGTGATGCGCGTACATGCCTTCGAGGAGAAATTCTGCCGCTGCGACCAGATGCTCCGGGTCGGATTTTGCTGTGATGCTTAAGGGAGCTAGCTTTTCTGTCAGCCCCTGAATCTGCTTCAGTTCGGATGCAATGGATTTCGAGGACTGGTCATCATCGAACTTGATAGTTCCGCCCAGGTTGAACCACTGCTCGATCTGCTGCGTGTTTGTCTCGCCGAAATACTTGTCGAAGATCCTGCCGATGGCGGTGCGCATAATTTCGCGAACGACTGTGTCCGCGCCGCGCATCTCGCCTTCGTATTCAAGCTCGAGCTTGCCGGTGATTCCGGGCAGTGCAGCGTAAATGTCGCCGATGCGCGGCATCACGAGGGTTTCGCCGTGAATCAGGGCGCGGCGCTCTGCATTCGAGATGATCAGATCCATGGTCGAGATGGGGAGGCGCTGGCTGACGCCGCTGCGCTTGTCGACTTTCTTGTCTTCGCGCGCGCTGAAGGCGATCTGCTCCACGACTTCGCGCATGTATTGCGGGACTTCGAGCGTGCCCAGACCGCGGTTGCTCCATGTTTCCTGCGTGGTGATGGCGATGCCTTCTTCAAGCGACTCGGGGTAGTGCGTGCGAATTTCGGAGCCGATGCGGTCTTTGAGCGGAGTGACGATCTTGCCGCGCGCGGTGTAGTCCTCAGGATTGGCGCTGAAGACGAGAGCGACATCGAGCATGAGGCGCACAGGGTAGCCCTTAATCTGCACGTCGCCTTCCTGCATGATGTTGAAGAGCGCGACCTGAATTTTGCCGGCGAGGTCAGGCAGCTCATTGATGGCGAAGAGGCCGCGATTGGCGCGCGGCAGCAGGCCGAAGTGCATGGTGAGTTCGCTGGCAAGATGATGTCCGCCACGCGCTGCCTTGATCGGGTCGAGGTCGCCGATGAGGTCGGCCACGGTCACATCCGGCGTGGCCAGCTTTTCGACGTAGCGCTCGTCGCGGCCCATGTAGTCGATGGGCGTGGCGTCGCCCTTTTCTGCGATGAGGTCGCGACAGGGCTTGCAGAGCGGATTGTAGGGGTTGTCGCGGATTTCACAGCCTTCGATGAAAGGCGTCTGCTCGTCGAGCAGGGCAGTCAGTGCGCGCAGGATGCGGCTCTTGGCCTGTCCGCGCAAGCCGAGCAGGATGAAGTTTTGTTTCGAGAGCACGGCGTTCACGATCTGGGGAACGACCGTGTCCTCATAGCCAACGATGCCGGGGAAGATGGTATCGCGCGACTTGAGGCGCGCGATCAGGTTTTTGCGCAGCTCATCTTTCACGCTGCGCGACTTGAGGCACGCTTCAGAAAACTCCGCGCTTTTGCGCAGGTCACCAAGTGTCTTCGGCAAAGATTGGGTCGGCATCATGACTCCAGTATGACGTGTTTTCCTAATAGATGTACCGGAAGGGAAATTTGCTACATGATCCGCCCATTGCCCGCCGCCACGCGGTTGGCCTGTGCGCCCACGCGCAGTTTGGGCAGCATGGTTTTGTAAAAGTCAGAGAGAATGCGCGTTCGCTCAGCGTCGGAGCGGATGCCGAGCAGCTGCTGCTTGAAGCCGAGATCAGCGGGCAAGGCAGCGGCCAGCTGAAAGGCGATGGGCGCATTCAGATCATAATGAGCGGATGGCTGCTCGACGCCGGCAAGCTCGATCACTTCAAAGTGCAGTGCGAGGCACTCTTCACGCATTTGCCGGGTGGATTCGAATCCATCGTCGGCGAAGAAATCTACTTCGGCCTGCAGGAAAGTGCGCGAATTGTCGAGCTGCTCGATCTCGAAACGCTCGCCGCCTTCACAAAGAATGTCCAGACGGCCGTCGTCATATTTCTCGAGAACGCGCACGATGGACGCCATGCAACCGATGACGGCCAGCCCCTCGCGTTGTGCGCGCACGACACCGAAGCTACTGCGTTCGGCAAGGCACTCGCCGATCATTTCCTTGTAGCGCTCCTCGAAAATATGGAGCGGCAAAGGTGTCCCGGGGAACAGAACGACATGGAGCGGGAAGAGCGGGACCTTCATGATCATGCCATTATGCGCGACTGGGGCCTTTCGCGAACACACAGGCGCAAAATCTGTTTTGATGCAGCGTAAGCCATTTCGTTGTTAGAGGCCGAACTCCAGTTCGTCGAGCATAGCCTGCATCTCGCTGAGCGCGTGCTGGTTGCCGGTGCGCCGCGCGCTGGCTATGCCTTCCTTGAGGCGCGATACGGCTTCGTCCTTACGATCGGCTTTGGCAAGGGTCTGCGCGGCCATGAAGTATCCGGCAGTGTAGTCGGGGTGGTCGGTCACCAGACGCTTGAATTCATCGAGCGCGCTATCCACGTTGCCCTGGCTGGCGTGCTCCATGGCAAGGCCGTAGCGAGCGAAGGCGTTGGTCGGGTCCTGCGTGAGAATTTCTGTGAGTGCTGCGATTTTGTCCATTGGTTGAGTTTTGTCCTCTGTTGCCTGGACGGCCAGTCCTTGCGAGACTAGATAGTTAAGCCTCTTTCGCGATCCCAAGCAGAATTGTATTGAAAAATACGCGAAGAGGTGGAAAGGCAAGTATTGCACGCACTTCCTACGCGCACCGTTGCTGAAACACAGTCGGAGATGACGGAGCTCATCCTGCCGAATGATACGAATACGCTCAA
Source organism: Acidobacterium sp. FHG110202_01 (assembly GCF_059115305.1). Classification (NCBI taxonomy): domain Bacteria; kingdom Pseudomonadati; phylum Acidobacteriota; class Terriglobia; order Terriglobales; family Acidobacteriaceae; genus Acidobacterium; species Acidobacterium sp. FHG110202_01. The sequence continues at coordinate 396,886 of NZ_JBZYWJ010000004.1, read as the reverse complement.
TAATCTGCTTGGCGGGCGGCTGATGCACTTTATCGATCTTGTTGGCGCGATGGCGGCTTACCGTCATTCCCGTACGCATGTGGTTACGGCGTCGATGGACCACATCGACTTTATTGCTCCTGTACATGTGGGCGACCTGCTGATTCTCAAGTCCTCTGTAAACCGCGCCTTTAACACCTCGACGGAAGTAGGCGTGAAGGTCTGGGTGGAAAACACCATTGCGGGGACGCATCGACATGTGGCTTCGGCGTATCTAACGTTTGTAGCGGTCGATTCGCAGGGGCGTAGTGTTCCTGTTCCGAAACTGCAGCCGGAGACGGATGAGGAAAAGCGCCGTTATGAAGATGCCGGGCGCCGCCGTGAGCTGCGCAAGAAGGAGCTGGAGCTGAAACGCGCCAGCAAGGCTGCGGAAGTCGAGATGCAGGGTTCGGTGCGGCCGGGGCGAGTGTAGCGTTTTCCCTCAGCGGCTAAAGCCGCATCAATCGAAAGCCCACTTATGGCACGGCTGAAGCCGTGCCCCTTCAAAGAAGTAACAGGAGTTTTTCATGGCACATCCACATGCAGCACCACCACCTCCTGCGGCCCTTCCGGGGGTCGCGAACATTGTCGCTATCGGTTCAGGCAAGGGCGGGGTGGGCAAGACCACGCTCTCCGTCAACATCGCTGTTGCCCTGGCCCGGCTGGGATACAAAGTCGGGCTGATCGATGCTGATGTTTATGGACCCAATGTGCCGCTGATGCTGGGTTCGAGCCAGCAGCCAAGGGTGCTCCAGAACAACCAGATTGAGCCGAACACCGCGCATGGCATCAAGGTCATCTCGGTCGGCTTTATCTCGCCGGGCGACAAGCCGCTGGTGATGCGCGGGCCGATGCTGCACCAGATCATCCGCCAGTTCCTGCAGCAGGTGGAGTGGGACGAGCTGGACTTTCTGCTGGTTGACCTGCCTCCAGGGACTGGCGATGTAGTGATTTCGCTGGTGCAGACGGTCCCGCTGACCGGGGCGGTGGTGGTTTCGACGCCCTCTGATGTTTCTCTGCAGGATGCGCGCAAGGCGCTGGAGATGTTTCACCAGGTGAATGTCGAGGTGCTGGGCATTGTCGAAAACATGAGCCACTTCACCTGCCCGCACTGCCACCAGGAGATCGACATCTTCTCCAAGGGCGGGGCGGAGCGGACGGCGAAGCAGTTCAATATCCCGTTCCTTGGAGCGGTCGAGCTCGATCCGGAGATTCGCCTGGGCGGGGACCGCGGGCTGCCCGTAGCGCTGCTGGGCGAGGAATCGCCCAAGGCGAAGGATTTCTACTCTGTGGCGAAGCTGGTGGCGGAGAGGGCCAAAGAGCAGTCGGCGAAGGCTGAGAACGTGTTTGAGATCTCTTAAATTTACGTTGGTGGCTCGCGAATGGAAAAGCAGGTCTTCCCCCTTCATTGCGTCAGGTCAGGATGACAACTCTTTATTTAGAGTGCTTGGGGGCCCTCCCCTTGTTTTGTACGGGGATTGTTTGTTTTCAATCGCTTAGCTCGAACAGTCTGTACGGAGATTCTTTATTTTCAATGATCTAGTTTTTGATGGTGTAACTTGTTGAATGGATGGCGCGTGGGGAGGGGTGGTGGATCCCTTCGGGCACCATTGGAGATCGGGAAGCCGTTGGGGTGAAGGTTTCAGATCGCAGGATGCCGCGCTCAGGGTGTAGATTTGTGGTCTACACGTGTTGCGGCTATCGAGGCGAAAAGCAGGTCCTTCGACTCTGCTCCCTTCGGTCGCTCCGCTCAGGATGACAACTTCTTTTTAAAGAAAAAAGGCTGGGGCATGCCCAGCCTTTTGTTATTGAGAAACAGAGCTTAGGCGGTCTTCTTGAGCGAAGCGGCCTTCACGCGGGCGGCCAGGCGGCTCTTGTAGCGCGAGGCGGTGTTGTCGTGCAGGATGCCCTTCTGCACGCTCTTGTCGAGGGCAGAGACGGTCTGCTTGAACTGCTCGTTGATGGCCGTGGCATCGCCCTTGGCAATGGCCTCGCGCAGCAGGCGCAGGCTGCCGCGGACACGGCTCTTGTTGGCGCGGTTTACCGCAGTCTTTCTTCCGGTCTGACGGGCGCGCTTGAGCGCCGAAACATGGTTCGCCATGGTGGTCCTTTTTAATCTTTCCTTTGGGAAATGAGATGCAGCGAGAAGAGACTCGTGCCGCATCTCCTGCAAAGGATAAGTATATGTGATTTCGGGGTTTCAGACAAGGATTGGCTGTCCAGGTACCGTGCACTTTTCAAAGCAGGTAAAGCGTCGGTTTAAAAGCCGGGGCCTTGCTATGCAAGGCTATAGCGCACCGTTCCGTTGCGGGTCCTTCGACTCCGCTCCGCTTCGCTCAGGATGACAGCTACTCGGACGATCTGAATAGTTGAACTGGAAAGCAAAGAAGCGTTACATCCTCAGCGGTTGATGGAAAGGTTCGCGAATTGCGCTCGATTCCACCCGGTGCCGATGCCAAACATGCCGTGTGCGTGATCTGTGTCATCCACCTGGGTGATGTTTTTTCCATCTATGCTGGCTGTGATCTGTTTTCCTGAAAAGTGAAGCTGGAGATGATGCCAGGTTGCGGGCTTGAGGGTCAGCGAGTTTTGAGCGAGTATGCGGTCTGGTTTCTTGTAGGCGCAGGAGAGCAGTTTCCATTCTCCCTGAGCGTTGATGCTGAAGATGTATCCGCTGGGGAAAGGCGCTTTGCCGTTCTGAAAGACGTCGGCTGATTCGATTCTTCCTATGAGCATTGCGCTTCCTGTCTGCTCAAGGCGGACATCGACATCAATTTTGTAGTCAGTCCACGAAACGTCACCTGCAAGAGTCCAGGGATCGGGGAGCGGGCCCCAGGGGATGGGCTTCTGCGTAATGAGCTGCTCGAGGCAGTGGCCGGAGCGACCGATGCAGTCGACTGCCTCGAAGGCTCCGTCCTGATCTGAGAGGAAGCGAGGCGCACGATGGAGAGGCGTGTCCGCAAAATTTTCGTGATAAGGAAATGGGAATGGCTTTTTCGGAGGCGCTGCGGCTGAGCCTTTCATCTGGCCGGTGGTGGTGGTCAGAGAATACAGGGAGTCCGGCTCGAAGTTATAGCTGAATGTTCCATGCTGGGCTGGGATGTCGGCGACATGCTCGAAGGTCCGCTTATCATTGGTCTCCCAGATGTGCACTGTTGTCTGGGACAAGCCGCCTTGCAAGTGGAAGGTCGCCTGCTGTTGATGCGCGGCGCCGATGGTTTCGAGAACAACGCTCCAGTCTTTATGATTCGGTGAACGCAGCGTGACGTAGTCGCCTTTTTCTGCAAGATATCCGGAAGAGCTGGCAAGGTACTGCCAGCCTGGCTGCGCAAACTGCGTTGTGTGGGCGGTTGCCCAGATGGCTCCCTGCACATCGTAGTGCCCGGACCAGGGAGTGTTGGCGTACATGAGGCCGGAGTTAGGCGCGGCAAGCAGGTCGTAGTAGGAGGTAATGGGGCTCCATATTTCGGTGGCCGTGAATCCTCCCTTCAGGAAATTCTCGTTGTATAGCTGTGCGAGCAGACGGCCGCCGATGGGCCAGTCACGCGAGAGGATGTTGGAAGCGCTGGATGCAGGCTGATCTTCGCTTGACCAGAGCGGCTTTCCAACTTTTCGGGCAGCTTCAGGCGTAGTCAGCTTTCCATCGATACGCGGATAGTGAACGCTGACTACGGCTATGGCCTTTCGCAGTTCAGCATCTTTTTCCATGGCCTGGATGATGGTCCATTGATCGACTTTTTTCTGCGGATATTCATCGCAGCAGACGATCTTTGTCTCAAGATGGTGCGCATCGAGCATGCGGCGCAGGGTCTTTACATATTCGGGATTTTCGAAGTGTTTCTCGTTCCAGATGCCGGCGTAGGCGATGTTGAGGCCATAGGTCTTTTTCGCTCCGAGAATAAAGTCGGCGACATAGCTGGCCATATCTTCTGAGTAGAAGTTGCCGTTGCCGACCCATCCCGGCGCTCCCCAGGGGAGGATGTCGAGGACGATGTTGGGATTGCGCTTCCAGGCTTCCTTCATGAGCCACCACTCGTAGCCTCTTGTGTAATCGTGATCGTTACGATTTCGCATGTGGCTCGGCTCAGAGCCGTCGGTCGAGTTGACGTCGGCGCCGATCTCGACTTTGAGATGCTGCAGGGATGCTCCGTAATTCGGCTTGAAGAGATAGTCGAGGATCTGGCTGCGATAGGGTTCCGGATAGTCGATCAACAGGCGGGAGGATGCGCCTGCACTCACTGCTCCGAGGCCATCGAAGATTGGGCCCGGGCTGTTGCCATCGAGGGTGATTTCTTTTGTCGCTGTCTGCGCTACGGAGCAGCATGTGATGAGCAGGCCAGAGGCAATCATCATGGAAGACCGGATAAGGTGGTTCATCGTACCTTCCTCGTTTATGTTATCTACATCCAGAGTTGTTCAATTTCTTCGAGACTTCTGCCTTTTGTTTCGGGGGTCAATTTCCACACCAGAAAAAACGTAAGCACGCACATCGCACCGTAAAGGCTGAAAGCTCCGGTGATGGTGATGGCGCGGGCCAGCGAGAGAAATGTTGCGGTCAGCACAAAGCTGGCAATCCAAAGCGCGGTATTTGCGATTGACATTGCCCTGCCTCGCACGCGCGTGGGGAACAGCTCCGCCATGAGAACCCATACAGCCGGCCCGAGCCCTACTGCAAATACGGCAACGCAGAGAAGCATGCAGCCCAGCACCAGTACGGCGGGCGGAGACGGGAACAGAAACGCTATGCCCAGCAGGAGTTGGCAGATTGCCATGCATCCGCTCGAAAACAGGAGCAGCGGTTTTCTTCCCGTGCGGTCGATGAGCCAGAGAGCAACGATTGTTGCCAGAAAATTGATGAGGCCGATGGTTACATTTGCTCCTATGGCGGAACTATGGCTGGCGCCGCCAAGCTGGCGCTCCCAGATAATGGAGCCGTAGAACAGGACGGTGTTGATGCCGGTGATCTGCTGCAGAATCGCGAGTGCAACTGCCAGGAAGAGCGGGCGGCGCAGGCGAGGAGCGAGCAGATCAGAGAATGTGCCTGCCTCTTCGAGTACAGATTTTTCGATTGTGGCAAGCTGCGTGTCCGCATCGTGTCCCTCAATTTTCTTCAGGATGCCGAGCGCTTCCGATGCGCGGCTTTGTTCGACCAGCCACCTTGGGCTTTCTGGCACGAAGAACAATCCGATGAAGAGTCCCAGGGATGGAATGACGGCAATGGCAAACATCCAGCGCCATCCGGAAGCGCCATGAAAGGAAAGCGACCAGTTCACCAGGTAAGCAAGCAGGATGCCGGTAACAATAGCCATCTGGTTGAGCGAAACCAGCCGGCCGCGGATGCGCGCAGGTGATACTTCAGCCATGTAGAGCGGAGCCAGCATAGAGGCGACGCCAATGGCTATTCCTCCTACAAAACGCGCGACGCCGAACTGGATAAAATTGTGCGGCAGGGCAGCGCCAATCGAGGAGAGTGCAAAAAGCAGTGCGGATGCGGACAGCACGCTTCGGCGGCCATAGCGGTCGCTGAGCCAGCCGGCGATCGCTGCTCCGGCGATGCAGCCGGCCAGCAGACTGCTTGCAGCGAGCTCTGTCTCGAAGTCGGAGAGGTGAAACTGATCTCGCAGGAAGACCAGAGCGCCGTTGATCACTGCGATATCGAACCCGAAGAGGAGGCCGGCGAGCGCGGCTATCGCGCAAACTGTATACACATACCTGCTGCTGCCTGAGGGAGAAAGATGCAGTTCGGTCGAGCTAGTTGATGGATATCTGCTGATCATTTAGGTAGTTGTTCTAACAGATCGGTGGCTGCGGTGTGGTTTCTGTCGAGCGTCAGGACTTCACTGAGCAGCGATTCAGCTTCTGTAAAGCGCTTCAGGCCGAACTGTGCCTGTGCGCGCAGGAATTTTGCTTCAATGCGATTCCTGGTGTCGAGGTCTTCTTCAAAGAGCAGCATGGCGGGCAGCGATGTCGCGAAATAGTCGATCTTCGGAACCTGCTTCTCCAGCTGCAAGGAATATTCATAGATCTGTTCGAGGATAGTTCCGGCTTCTTCTGCTTTCCCTAATTGCTCCAGAGATATTGCCGTCCAGAAAGTCATGCTGGAGATGGAACGGACGCTCATCTGCTGGAAATCGCCGCGTTGCCGGGCGGCATGTTCCCATGCTTGATTTGCTTCTGTCATGCGGCCTTGAGCAGCATATGCAGTGCCGATCCAGAAATATACATCGCTCCAATTGGCGAGCAGGTGCTTGGCTTCACTCAATGTGTGCGGGGGATGAAGAGCTGCTTCAAAAAAGGAGCGGGCCTCAGGGATGTGATTTGATTTCGAGGCCCGCTTTCCAAGAAGTAAATTTGCCCGCACATATTGTGCGAGTACTTGTCCTTCGCCGCCTTCCCATGGCTGGAATTTGCGAGTTGTAAGGAGCTTGAGAGCTTCTTCGGGCTTGCCTGTCTGGTTCAGAAGTGTTGCCACTTCAAGCGCCAGGTCATCGCGTGATTGCACCAGATGAGGAAAACGATTGAGCTCAGAGATCCGGTCTTCAGGTGATTTGCCCAGGCGCTTCCAGAGCTGGTCGCGCTCATAGAGGATGCGTGCATCGTCAGAGCCGTGTGCAATGGCATGCTCAAACGCTTCGAAAGACTTCTGCGTGTCGCAGAGAATATTGAAGTAAGCGATTCCCAGGTTGCGCCAGACTACTGGATAGCCTGGATCGAGGCTCGATGATTTTTCCCATGCGGCTATTGCTTCTTCATGCCGGTCCTTGTCGTAGAAGAGATTTCCGAGATAGTAAAAGGCGTGGGCGTCCTGAGGATTCGCAGCAATGGCGGCTTCCAGAATGACCTGCTCTTCAAGCCTGATGGGAAAGCAGTAGTCTGGATTGGCCTGTGATGCCTGTTTGTAGCATTGGACAACCTTTTCTCGATTTCCCATGCGGGCGTGGATGTATGCCTGCAGGTAAAGCGGGATGGGGGCTGAATGGCCAGCTAATACCTGGAGAGCCTCGTCGTACAGTCCGGCTCGTGTGAGATCGAAGCTGAGATCGAGCGCCTGTTGTCCATTGAGCGGAGGTGTTCCGCGATCTAAGAAACGTGACCATACATCGAGTGGGTCCAGGCGGGAAGTTTCTTCGAGCAATACAGCTGCTTCTTGATCGCGCTTCAGTTTGCGCAGGATCATCACCATTAAATTGCGCGCATTCAGGTTGTCTATTCCGGACTGGAGTGACCGGTTGAGATGATCGAGCGCTGTTTGCCAGCGACCGCACTTTGCGTCCATTTCAGCCAGGGCGTGATATGAGGGTGCGACCCATGCGGCGTTCCATGTTGCCTTGTAAAAAGCGGCGTAAGCTTCTTCATCTTTTTCCTGCAGACGAAGGGCCAGGCCTAGGTTGTAATGGGCTTCTCCGTCGTATGGGTTTGGGTTCAGGCGCGTCAGTCGCTCGATGGCGGCGCGAAAGTGCTGTTCAGCCAGCGAGAATTCGCCGCGATGCACGTGCCATAGTCCGAGTGCGTTATGGCAGCGGCTGTCGCCGGGATCACGGCGGAGGGCTTCCTCCCAATAAATCTCAGGCCTGCGTGTGGCATGCCGGTATTGCTGGAGATGCAGACCGGTGAGATACAGTTCCTCATTCGTTGCTATCTCGGTGGGAAGCAGAGGTTCTCTGGCCACTTCAGGCGCTTCTGCCGGGACGATTTCCTGCGGGCTGAATCGAATCAGTTCGCGCCCATCGGCTTGAACCGAGATTGCGAGATGTTCTTCTTTGAGATTCTCAGCGAGATTGCAGGATGCGGAGAAGGCTTTTGCGGGATGCAGGTCCTCGGTCCACGCTGAGAGTGTGGTTTGACCGGATTTGAGCAGGATTTCTGCTCGCGTGATCGGACGTGTGACAGAGACGCCTATGTATGCGACGTGCTCTTTTACGCGAAGGCTGATCGCAGCATCAAGGTTCGCTGCCTGCGGAGGACCGATCTTGTGGATCGGGTACCAGAACTGCGAGAAGGTTCTGGTCTCTCCGGGAGCGAGAAAAGAGAAGTCCGGCTGGTTGTCGGTGTATACGCCGGCCATGAGCTCAATGTAGGGGCCATCGTTGTCAGTCAAATTGCGGTCCCAGGCATAACCGAATTCGTGGTTGCCCCATGTCCACTGTTTTTTGCCGGGGGCGATGTGGTGACTGGCGACGTGCACAAAGCCGGCTTCGGCGGCATGATCGTAGCCGCCGAAGAAATCCTCCTTTGTGTGAGCGATCATGTAGCTGGTGGGCACGGGGATGTTGGCGTACCAGCTGAGATCGTTTGGCGGGTAAGAGCCGTCCGGTACAAACATGGACGGCTGCTCTTCTTCAGGGACTCCGTTGCGCGCGCGAGCGGGGTAGTCCACGCCATAGTAAGGACGGTCGCTCAGCGGGAAGCCGGTGATGGCGCGTTTTGCATGGTCGGCCACGAAACGTACATCGGGAGGGAAGAATGACTGATACTTCTCGTGCACGCGACAGGCTACATTGGCCCACCATAAAAATGTCTGGACGTACGGCGTTCTGTTAAAAAGGCGAACTTTGAGCTCGATGTATGCGCGATCTGGATGGATGCACACGCCGTGCATGCCTTTCATGCGCTGCAAGGGATCGTGATCGCTGCACCATACGGTGACAGATCCATCGAGAGCGCGCTCTATCGCTACTTCGACGGGCATGAAGGTTGCAGGGCGATGATGCTGCGGCCAGTTGAACTCCACGCCGCCCGAGATCCACGGCCCTGCAAGGCCCACCAGGGCCGGCTTGATGACATTCTGCCGGTAGAAAAAATCGTAGCCGTTTGTTTTGTCATAGGCTACGTGAATGCGCCCTCCTATCTCGGGCAGGATCATCAGCCGCAGGTAGTCATTTTCGAGATGGATCGCGTCCCATGCCTGTTCTACGGGCTCGGTGGCAATGCGATCGATCACGGGGATGGGATAGACGCGTCCACTGCTGCCCTGATAGACGCGCTTTTTCAAAAACATCGGATTGCGATCCGGTGGTCCTGGCGTGTACGTGGGCATGACAATTGCCTGCTGCCACACTTTTACCGGGCCGGTTTCACTCGCGGGCGCAGCAGGTAATACCAGGTTCTCGTTCCGTTTGTTCGTCTCGGCCATTTGTATCAGAGGGGGCTGCCTTCAGCGTTAACGTTAACGCAACTCTAGTAAGTCAATGAAAGGATGTCAAGGCATTTGGGTTCTATTGGTCGTCCGCTTCGTTATAGCTTGCAGCAATGCGGTTCAGGAAGAGGGGAAGATTGCTGCGCAGAATGATATGAGGAGCCAGGCGGGTGACCGGTTCAGGATTGACCCTTTCCGTCAGATATCTGGCCAGAGTCTCCATGGCTGTTTTGCCTTGCGTGAAGGGGCGTTGATACAGCGTCGCCAGGATACAGCCGGACTCAATCATAGGAACCAGTTCCGGGAAGAGGTCGGTGGTGATGACTTTGATCTGGCCGAGCGCTTTTTGTTCTTCCAGCGCGCGCAGCACAGGCAGACTGTTGGCTGTGCTGATGTAGATGCCCTGTGGGCGCGATTTGCGGGCCAGCAGCGCAAGCGTCGCCTGATACGCCTCTTTGGGCCGCTCGTGACTTTCCATTGCCGGAAGCAGAGAGAGATGTGGAGCTACGGTGGCCAGCGTTGCGGCAAAGCCACGGAGTTTTTCCGCGTGGTCCAGTGTTCCCAGGTTTCCGGTGATGGTTGCAACAGAGACTTTCTCTTTGATCGTCAGCGCCAGGAGCTCCGCAGCAATGCCTCCGCTGGCAGCGGCGTCCGTGCAGACGGCGGCGAGCCTCTCTGTTCTTGGCGCATCGCTGGCTACGCAGACAACCGCAGTTCCGCGTTGAGTGAGACGACGCACCAGCGGGTCCATGCGCACCGGATCACCGGGGGTGATGATGAGGCCGTCATAATTGCGGTCGAGACAGGATTCCAGCATTTCAAGGTCGCCGCTGCCCATCCTGGGGTATGTCTGGAAATCCAGCTCGAAATTCAGCCCGTGAGTTGCAGCAGCAGCTGTGCGTATGCCTTCGCGTAATGGATCGAAGAAAGAGGCAATCTGACGGGGAAGGTTGATTCCGATGCGTAGATTGCGGTTCAGCTTGAGGCTGCGGGCGGCTACATTCGGCCGGTACTGAAGCTTCTCGGCCATCTTCATCACCCGAGCACGAGTCTTAGGGCTCACGCCGGGCCTGTTGTGCAGAGCGCGGTCGACGGTGCCTATGGAAATATCGAGGGCCGCCGCTATTTCCTTAATTCCAGATGGCTTTCCGTTTTTGTTCTTCACCGGTGTGAGTCATTGTAGCTTTTCCGGGCAATAAAGACGAAAGAGCAGGCAACGTACACGCCACTGGAGATCGATGCGGTTACTGCGTGAAATACAGCTCAAAAAGATATCTTGACAAGAATTTTGCGGCAAGCGTAGTGTGTTCGGCTCAGAGAGAAAAACGTGAACGTACACGTTATTTATATGAAATAGTTCCGAGGAGACATCATGCGGCGTTTTTTGTTTGGAGGTCTTACTAGACTGCGGCTTATGCAGGGCGTGGCTCTGCTCGTCTTTCTGTTTCTTTGCGCATTTCCTGCTCATGCGCAGGTCGACCAGGGAACCATTACCGGGACAGTAACGGACCCGACTGGAGCGGTTGTTCCGAATGCAGAAGTGACGCTTACAAGCACCGATACCGGGCTTGTTCTGAAATCGGCAACGAACCAGAGCGGAGTGTATGTATTCTCTCCCGTCAAAATCGGCAATTATTCGGTGAGTGTTTCTGCTCCTGGATTTTCTACGAGTAACATTGCCGGCCTTGTGCTGAACCTGAATCAGAGACTTGTTGGCGATCTCAAATTGCAGCCAGGCAATATTTCGCAGACGGTTACGGTAAGCTCCGGACTTGGGCAGTTGCTCGAGACGCAGCAATCTTCCACCGGACAAGTGGTAAGCGCGCAGGTGATCAACGACACGCCCCTGAATGGGCGCAACTATGTTTTTATTGCCCAGTTGTCTGCCGGCGTTACGCAATCGAACGGAGCGCGCGGACAAGGCAAAGGGGACTTCAGCGCGAATGGGCTGCGCGCCGAGCAGAACAATTTCATTCTGGATGGCGTTGATAACAATTCCAATCAGGTCGACTTCCTGAATGGCGCGAGCTTTATTGTCAAGCCGCCACCGGATGCTCTGGCAGAGTTCAAGGTACAGACCAGCGGCTACGATGCTCAGTTCGGGCATTCGGCAGGCGCAGTTATCAACGCGTCGATCAAGAGCGGCACCAATGCACTGCATGGGAATGTCTGGGAATACTGGCGTAACGATTCGCTTGACGCTCTTGATTACTTTGCGAAGACAGTGCCGAAGTACCGGCAGAACCAGTTTGGAGGCACCTTAGGCGGACCTATTATCAAGAACCGGCTCTTTTTCTTTGGCGATGTCGAAGCGAACCGCATCATTTTCGGGCAGACCAGCACATATTCGGTTCCTACTCCGCTGATGCGCACGGGCAACTTCAGCGAATTACTGAGCCCGAGTATGACCGGATCAAGCCAGCCTATTCTTCTTTATCAGCCGGGATCGAAGGGGTCTGCGCTGCTTGCCTGCAACGGCCAGCAGAATGTTTTTTGCTCGAATCAGATTGATTCTGTCGCACAGGGGATTCTCAACCTCTATCCGCTGCCGAACGCGAATGCAGGCAAAACTTACAACAACTACGTCATCAACCGGAACAACCTCGATAATACGGTGCAATGGGATGGCCGTCTGGACTGGAACATCAGCCAGCACGATCAGGCATTCTTCCGGATGAGTTACTACAATGAGCGCGGCAATTACGCGCCGCCGCTGGGTGAGGTTCTCGATGGCGGCGGGTATGGATCAGATGGCCCAACGGTAAACATGGGTCAGAATTACGCACTGAGTGAGACGCACCAGTTCAGCAATACACTGGCAAACGAATTTCGCTTTGGTTATAACTGGGGCCATCCGCAGTTCCTGCAACCAAGCGCGAATACGAATGTTGCTCCCACAGTTGGGCTTGGCGGCATTCCGTTCGGGAAGAATAACGGCGGACTGCCCAGCACGAGCGTGTCAGGAATCAGCAGCTTTGGTTCTCCAGGTTTTTATCCAGCCATTGAGTATGAAAATGTTTTTCAGGTTCTGGATAACGTAACGAAAGTGGCTGGCAACCACACGCTAAAGATGGGCGTGAGTATCCAGCATGTGCGCGTTGCCACTACGGCACCGATCAATCCGCACGGCAGCTACACTTTCAATGGCTTTTACACTTCGAGTCCGGGAGCGAGCTTTACGGGCTATGGTGTAGCGGATTTTCTTGCGAACCAGATGAATGGGGCGGGGCTGTCAAACTACTTCAACATTGACAATGTTCACTGGTACAACTCGGGATACTTTCAGGATGACTGGAAGGCTATGCCGAACCTGACGCTGAATCTTGGCATCCGCTATGACTATTTCCAGCCGCCGGAAGAGCGTCATGACAATCAGGCGCTCTGGTATCCAACCGCGATCATTGCTCCCGGCTCAGGCACGGCGAATTATGTATTGGCGAACAGCAAGCGGAACACGGCGTTGGCTCCTGTGTTCCTGAATCTGCTTGCCAAAGACAATATCAACCTTATGTATACGGGGAACCGGTCGCTGGCCGAGCCGCAGTACACCAATGTCAGTCCCAGGGTGGGATTCGCTTACACTCCGAGCAGCCGCTGGGTGATCCGCGGCGGCTATGGGATTTTCTTTGGAGGGCTTGAGAGCATAGGCGGCGCGCCTAATCCCGGGTTCAATTATCCGTTTTCGTTCTCGTCGAACTTTCCGGCTCCAGGATGCAGCACGACGACGAATTTCTGCCCGACCAATGGGCTTACTCTGGAAACAGGATTTTCGCAGGCGCTTAGCCAAGGGATTCAGAACTTTCTTTCTACTCCCGGGCTGGTTGGAGGACAGTCAAAATTCCGCTCGCCCTATACGGAGCAGTTCAATCTCTCGACGCAGTATGCATTCACATCGGATCTCAGCCTGACGCTGGCTTATGTGGGCAATGTCTCGCGCCGCATACAAGGTTTCCCTGACCAGAACGCTCCGTTTGGCCTGGTTGGTCCTGCTGATAACGCGAATAACATACGGCCCTTCCCGGATTTTGGCGGATCGCAGTTTAACGCTTATGAAGGAGTGGGCAGCTATAACTCAGGGCAGGCAACGCTCGAGAAGCGCTCTTCGAACGGGCTGTACTTCCTTGCGACGTATACCTATGGCCATGCGCTGGATGACACGGCAACTCCTTTGACTGGCGGAGCGGGCACTTATCGCAATGCGCTGCTGCTCCCGATGGGGTATGAGTTTGCGAATTCCGACTGGGATGTACGCCACCGGTTTACTTTCAACGGCGACTACCAACTGCCCTTCGGCAAAGGACGGCGCTTCCTCAATCAAGGTGGGGTGCTGAATGCAATTGCGGGAGGATGGGCTCTGGATCTGGTGTTTACGGCACAGACCGGTACGCCGTTCACGGTGAGTCCGAACAACTCAAACGTGAACGGAGCCAATACCCGCCGCGCTTTTTTGATGCGCGATCCCTTTGCGTCCGGAGGGTCGCCTGATCCTACCAATCCGAGCACGACCTGCGCGCCACGCACGCACAACGTCACAAATTGGTATAACCCGTGTGCCTTTGCCAATCCGCTTCCGGGCAGCGCGATTCCGAATACGCAGACGGATCAAAATCCGGTGGGCACGCCTATTCGTGGAATTGCGCAGGTGATTCCATACCTGGGCACGGCGCGCAACCAGATATATGGTCCCGGATTCGAGCGGATCAATACGAGCGTGTTTAAGAACTTCGACACGTTTGAAGGGCAGTACGTACAGTTCCGCGCGGACATTTTCAACCTGTTCAATACGCCGGCATTCGGCGGGTCGGGTGCCGATCCGAACGGGACCATCAATTCCACAGGAGGACTGATCAGCGCGACGCGCTCGCTGGGTGCGTTTACGCCGAATCCACGGTTTATTCAGCTGGCGTTGAAGTACTACTTCTGAGGAGCAGGGAGCCGTAATATATTTCACGAGATGAGGATGGCCTATCTCTGTGTTCAGGCTCGCGGTCGTGTGATTACGGAGTTTTCTCCGGTGATGAGAAAGGCTCTTCTCGCTCTTGTTTTCCTGCTTCTGTCGTGGGCAGCCCGGGCACAGAGTGGGTTGACACAGGCAGATGCACGATCGTTAACCGCAGCACTGCAGGCTGAGGATGAGGGAAAGAGCCATGATGCTGAGCCGATACTGGCCAGGTTGTTTGGTAAGTATCCCGGCAACTTTCAGATAGCGGCCTCACTGGGTGAGGTGTACGCGGAAGAAGGGGAGTTCGAGCAGGCGGTTGCCCCTCTGGAAAAAGCATGTCAACTCGATCCTTCTTCTGCAACGGTGCTCGCCAATCTTGGAGCGGCTTATCTGAAACTCAATCGCAGTGATGACGCTATTCGCGCATTGAAGCGGGCTGTGGGTCTCGATAGCGGGAATCCGGATACACAATCGAATCTCGGGATTGCATTGATGCAAGCGGGCAAGGCGCGTGAAGCTGCGGAGGCCTTTGCAGCTGCAGCATCTTCGAGGCCTGCGGACGATGATCTGCTCTATAACTGGGGGCTGGCTCTCTATAATTCCGGACAGAGTGGGGAAGCCGGTAAGGTCTTGGTGCGTGCTTCGAATGTGGAGTCTTCCGCATCGGCTCAGTCTTTGCTGGGCGATATCAGCGAGAAGCAGAAGCAATATCAGGAGGCAGCTGCTCATTACCAGGCTGCAGCGAAGCTTGATCCAAGCGAGCCGAATCTATACATGGTTGGAGTCGAGTTCCTGCGGCACTGGACTTTTGATGCAGCCATTCAAAACTTTGAGTATGGGGTCACGAAGTATCCAAACAGCAGACGGATGCTGCTTGCGCTTGGCGTCGCCAGATATTCGAACAATGATTATGCAGGAGCGGCGCCGATCTTTGCGCAAATCCTGGATGCGAACCCCGACGACGAGTTTGTCGCGAGTCTGCTGGGGCATGATTGCAGTTTGATGCCTGATGACAGTCCTGGCTGCGCGAAACTTATCAGCTTTGCAGGGCGGCATCGATCGAATGCTCCGGTGGCGACGTATGCGGCGGCTGGAATTCTTCACCGGCCGGGAGGCCAGCAGGATCTCGCCCAAGCCCGGCAGCTTTTGCAGCAGGCAGTTTCTGCGGACGCAAAATTTCCGGAAAGCTATTATCAGCTGGGAATTCTCGACCAGCAGGAAGGGAACTGGCAGGGGAGCATTGCTTCTCTGGAGCAGGCCATCGCTCTTAAACCTGAATATTCGCAAGCACATTATCGTCTGGCGCTGGCCTATTCGCATACAAACCAACGCGAGAAAGCACAAGCGGAACTTGCATTACGGCAGAAATACAGCCAGCAGGAAAAAGATGATCTGAATGCCAGATTCAAGCAGGTGACGACGTTTCTGCTGGCCCAGCGCTGAGAGTTAAGATTTCTGTGGTGCTTTCTGTCTGGGAGCCTGCGGAGGTATTGTGCAGTTTTCGTTTCTTCTGTCCTGGGGACGTGCTTTGAGGGCGGCGTTATGTGCCTTTGTTGTCATGCTATTTGCTGCTGCTGCATGGGGAAGCACGGAGTATTACCGCCACAGTGTTTTCGACAATAGCCTGACGACGGATTCTTATTTTAATAGCCGTGGCGCAGCCAATGGGGCAAGCTTTCTCGAATTGAAAGATAAGCGGCTGCCGGTCGAGACAAAAACATTCTTTACGCCTCCTAATGCACTTCGTCTCGAGTGGCAATCGCAGGCCGGCGGCGGATGGGAAGCGGAAATCCACGTTGATTTTTATCGCTATCGCTTTCCTGAAATGAAGGGCGAGAACCTGTACTTCTGGTGCTATGCTCCTCAGGCAATTGCGGCTGACGATCTTCCTGAACTCGTGCTGTCCAACAAGGCTTCCGGTCTACAGGTGGCGGAATTTCCCGGCGCATTTACACAGCCTGTGCCATTGGCCAAATTTGCTGGAGGTATTCCGGCGCGGCGATGGGTTCGGGTGAAGATTCCTTTTTCCGCGCTTCACACGGCTTCTATTTATGAGTTTCACCCGCAGGAGCTGCGCAGTGTGATCTTTCATCAGAGCCGGGCTGATGGTGTGCGGCACACTTTGTTCATCGATGAGATTCGGACCGATGATGATCTGGCTGCGAAAGATTCCGCTGCGTTGCCCGCGCCTGCAAATGTTCGAGCTGTTGGCTATGACCGGCATGTGGAATTGCGATGGGATGCGGTCAACAGCGCAGCGCTCGGGCGCTATGTGATCTATCGATCGCTCGATGGCAAAACTTTTGAACCGATCGGCATGCAGCTTCCGGGTGTGACGCGCTATTCCGATTTTCTGGGCAAGTCAGGGGTAACGGCCCAATACAAAGTAGCCGCGTCTGATGGCGATTACCACGCATCTCCGCTATCGGAGCGTGTGAGCGCATCCACGCGCGAATTGAGCGACGACGAGTTGCTCACCATGCTGCAGGAGGCCTGCTTTCACTATTACTGGGACGGGGCCGAGCCTCACTCCGGAATGGCGCGAGAGAATATTCCCGGAGACGACCGCATGGTGGCCACCGGCGCAAGCGGCATGGGTATTGGCGCGCTGATTGTCGGTGTGGACCGCGGATTCATCACGCGCGAGCAGGGAATCGAGCGGGTCGCGAAGATCGTCAATTTTCTGGAGCACGCACAGCGCTACCACGGCGCATGGTCGCATTATATGGACGGAAATACCGGCAAGACGATGCCGGTGTTCGGCATGTTCGACAATGGCGGTGACCTGGTTGAGACGTCATTCCTGATGGAAGGCCTGCTGGCTGCGCGGCAGTATTTCAAAGGAAACAGTGCTGCCGAGAAGAGCCTTTACCAGCGGATTACGCGGCTTTGGGAGACCGTGGAGTGGGACTGGTATCGCGGCCCTAAGCCGGGAGATTTTCTTTACTGGCACTGGTCGGCAGAGTGGGGATGGCAGATTCAACATCCGCTGATCGGTTTTAACGAAGTCATGGTCACTTATCTGCTTTCGATTGCGTCGCCGACACACGGCGTTCCGGCGAGCATGTATTACTCCGGCTGGGCCGCGCAATCGAAGCTTGCGGCAGACTACCGAGCAGGCTGGTCGAGGAGCAGAGATGGAGAGCACTATTCCAACGGGCACACGTATTACGACATCAAGCTGGATGTGGGCGCGGGAACCGGAGGGCCGCTATTTTATACGCACTATTCCTTCTTCGGCTTTGATCCTCACAGTCTGCATGATCGCTATACGTCTTCGTATTTTGAAAACAACCGCAACATGGCGCTGATT
Organism: Acidobacterium sp. FHG110202_01; assembly: GCF_059115305.1. NCBI lineage: Bacteria > Pseudomonadati > Acidobacteriota > Terriglobia > Terriglobales > Acidobacteriaceae > Acidobacterium > Acidobacterium sp. FHG110202_01. Next base: position 379,477 of record NZ_JBZYWJ010000004.1, on the reverse strand, counting down.
AACCGCGCCTATTGCATGGCGAATCCGAAACATTTTCCAGGGTATGGCGCGAATGCCTGGGGGTTGACGGCGAGTGATGGCCCGGGTGGATATGTGCCGCATGCTCCGGATGAGAATGACGATACCGGTACCTTAACTCTGACGGGAGCGCTCTCTTCCTTTCCTTATACGCCTGAAGCTTCCATGGAGGCGCTGAAGCATTATTATCGCGACTTTGGAAGCCAGCTCTGGGACATTTATGGGCCGCGTGATGCATTCAATCCTGGGGAGGATTGGATCTCACCGATATACATGGGGCTGAATCAGGCTCCTATTGTTGTGATGGTGGAGAACTATCGCACCGGGCTGGTTTGGAAGCAGTTCATGGCTAATCCTGAAGTTGGTGAGATGTTGCGGAAGCTTGATGGGGTGACGGATAAGCAGGCAGTAGCGAAACCCTGAACAAGGTTTGGCTGAGACATTTCGAGATACTGCAAAGGGCCTTGCTGCGCAAGGCAATAAGCGCACCTTTCGGTGCGGGTCCTTCGACTCCCCCTTCACTCCGTTCAGGGTTCGCTCAGGATGACAACGTGGGAAAAAGCAAAGGGGCGAGGTAAGGCACCTGTTGAAACCGAGATGCTGCAAAGGGCCTTGCTGGCGCAAGGCAATAAGCGCACCTTTCGGTGCGGGTCCTTCGACTACGCGCTGCGCGCTCCGCTCAGGATGACAAGGCAAGGGGTGAGCGCGTGGTTGTGCTGGAAAAGCGAAGGGGCGATTTCCCTTGCGGGAGATCGCCCCTTCTTTCCGATTTTTCGAAGACCTGGTTCGGCTTCCAGGTCACAACGGTTGTTACTTCCGAATGAGCCGAGATCAGCAGGCCTTGCGACCCGCGCTTCTCCTGCTCTTTCTTCCGTTACATCGTTGCACGAGCTTTCTCGGTTCCATCTATGGAAGCCTCCGGTTGCCCAGTGGCTTCGCTTTGCGAAACGTCCAGTTGCCTGAATGCCTCGCTCCAAAGCTTCCAGTTGCCTGAACGCTTTGTTGAGGTCCGTTGCCGGTCCTCGTGACGGCCCTTGTCTACTCTCTCCTTCTGGAAGATCTCTCTTCCGTTGATTTGAAGCTTACTCCTGATCTGACTGAATGCAAGGGGGTTCAGAAGATTTTGTAGTGTGGAAATGCCGTGCGTTATGTGTAAATTGCGTCCTTGTTGTTGAGCGGATTATTCATAGCGCAGGACGGTCTGCGGGTCGACCCTGGTGGCACGTCGCGCGGGGAGCCAGCAGGCGAGCAGAGCAATGGTTGCCAGGAAGATTGGCACGAGGGCGAAGGTCACGGCGTCGTGTGGACGAACTCCGTAGAGGAAGCTTGAGGAGAATTTCGCCATCATCCATGCTGCGGGCAGGCCTATGAGGAGGGCGATTCCAGTGAGCAGCATGCCCTGGCCGACGACAAGTTTTTGGATCGCGTGAAGCTGCGCTCCCAGCGCGATGCGGATACCGATTTCCCGCGTGCGGCGGCTGACGGAGTAGCTCATGACGCTGTAGAGGCCGATGGCGGCCAGGGCCAGTCCGATAAAGCCGAAGACGCCAAAGAGCGTTCCGGCGAGACGCGGCAGGAAGAGCGCGCTGCGGAGGTGATCTTCGATGGTCTCAACGTTGTAGACGGCCATGGCTGGATCGAGTGCGTGGATTTCATGGCGAACGGCGGCTGTGGTTGCGGCTGTGTCTCCAGCGGTGCGGACGATGAGCGTGTAGCCGAGGAACGATGGTTCGCTGGAGATAGTCTGCGCGAGTGACCGGAAGAGAACAGGGCGCGTGTCTTCGCCGAGTGTGCGCGATTTGATGTTTTTGACGACGCCGATGATTTCGTAGGTGGCGCCTCCTCCAGTGACGCGATGGCCGATGGGGTTTTCCCTGCCGAAGAAGTGATCTACAAAAGCCTGGTTCACGATGGCGACTTTCGATCCAGCGGATGGCTCATGGGCAAAGTCGCGGCCCAGGATGCGCGGGATTCCAAGAACTTCAAAATAGCCGGGAGTGGCCATGTATTCGTCGACAGAAGGCGATTCGGAGCTCGATTTGCGGCCTTCGACGGAGAAGCCATCACTGCGGTGGCCTCCGGAGAGCGGGATTGAATCGGTGGCGGCGACGGACAGCACTCCGGGAATGGCAGCGATGCGCTCATGCAGGAGATCAAGGAAGCGGTTGGTCTGGTCGGGTGTGTAGCCGTGGATGCGGGGGTCGACGGAAACCATCAAAACTCCGTGGGAGCGGAAACCGATGTCGATGCCGGTGGCGTTCTGAAGGCTGCGGAGGAAGAGTCCGGTAGCACAGAGCAGGACGATGGACATGGCGATCTGCGAGACGATGAGAACATTGCGCAGAGTGAAGCGGCGTCCGGGGCGGGCGAGCGCGTCTTCGCCTTTGAGGGCGCTGGAGAGGATGGGGCGGGAGGCGATCCACGCGGGGATAAGGCCGAAGAGGAGTCCGGCGCCAACACTCAGACCCAGAGCGTAGAGCAGGACGCGCCAATCAACACTAAGGCTAAGATCAAGCGGCACGGGTGCGGGGAAGTGGAAGGCGCCGAGAGCGGTCGTGGCCCACAGTGAGAGAAATGCTCCGAGCAGCCCGCCGCCGAGCGCCATGACGATACTCTCGATGAGCATCTGGCGCAGGAGCTGGCTGCGCGCTGCTCCGAGAGTGATGCGGACGGCCATTTCCCGCTGGCGCGTCGCAGCCTGAGCGAGCAGGAGATTGGAGACGTTAGCGCAGGCGATGCCGAGGACAAGCAAAACTACGACGGACAGCGCAGCGAGAAAGAGAAGGACAGTAGATCTGTCTCGCGGGGGCAATGATCCGGCCTGATCGATCAGGAAGCCGTTACCTTTGTCGGTTGCCGGATAGGCTGCTGCAAAATTTTTAGCGAGCTTATTGAGCTCGGCAGAAGCCTGGCTGCGGGTGACGCCTGGATTGAGGCGCGCGACGACAGCGAGCCAGTGATAATCGCGCGCTTCCTGGTCAGAAGGAGTGGTAGAAGACTGATCTGAGCTGCCGAGAGGGATCCAGAACTGGGGATCGAGGATGAGGTCGAGTCCGTGAAATGCGGGCGGTGCGATGCCCGCGACGGTAAACGGCTTTCCAGAAAGCGTGATGGACTTGCCGATGATCGCTGGATCGGCGGCGAAGCGGCGCTGCCAGAGGCGATAACCAAGGACGATGACGGGCTGCTTCTCTTCGCCGGGGAGAAAGCCGCGGCCGAAGGGCATGTGGATCTGGGCTACATCGAAGAAATTGGTGGTGGTGGCTTGTCCCCAGACGCGCTCCGGCTCGCCGTTGCCGCCGATGGAGGCCGGCATGAGATCGATGTTGGCTGCAACTCCGGAGAAAGATTTGGCCTGGTCGCGGACATCCTTAAAGACAGGCAGGGAGAAATTGTTGCAGCACCGGTCGCCGTCGTGCGTCATGTGAAGCGACAGGAGCGAGGCCGGGTCTCCGACGGGCGCGGGACGCAGGACAAATCGGCTGACCATGGAGAAGATGGTGGCGTTGGCGGCGATGCCGAGTCCGATGGAAACAACGACAGTGAGGACGACGCCGGGTGATTTTGAAAGGCGGCGGAGAGCCTGACGCAGAGCGGTCATGGGATTTTTCTCCTGCTGGCTGTGTACGTGGAGGGAAGACGGGTGGTTCCGGTGATGGGAGCTATTTTTTGGATTTGAGGTTTCCCACCCTTTCGCAAAAGGCGCGAAAGGATGGGGCACCCTTGTTCGTGGCAGTCGAGGCGAAAAGCAGGTCCTTCGACTCCGCTCCGCTCAGGATGACAACTCGTTTGCTGCGCTTTATCCAGTATGACGAATTCGATCCCCGGTATCATGGTTAGATGGGTGTTTCTACGCTGGAGAGGAAGCCAATCCTCACTCGGCGGCAGTTTCTTTCGCTTTCCGCTATATCGGTTGCGGGATTTGCCTTTTATGCGGGCGAGATCGCGCGACATGAGATTGATGTTGTCCGGCGCACGATTATCCTTCCTGGTCTGCCGGAGGCCTTTAAAGGCTTTCGCATCGTGCAGATCTCGGACATTCACCTGATGGAATTTACCGAGCCTTCGTTCCTGAAGCTGGTGCTGCATGAAGTGAATGCGCTCAATCCTGATCTGGTGGCCCTGACGGGCGATTTTGTGAGCTTCGGTCCGATTGAGAAGCACCGCTCCATTGCCTGGGCCTATGACTGCGCAGAGCTGCTGATGCGTATCCAGTGCCCGAAGGTCTATGCGGTGTTGGGGAATCACGACTGCATAGTGGACCCGGCGGCTACGACCCATGCGCTGACCTCGCACGGGATTCCGGTGCTGGCGAATGAGTCTGTTCCGATAGAGCGCGACGGCAAGCGCATCTGGCTTGCGGGCGTAACGGATGCTCTGAACGGAAGGGTGCCCAGCGATTTTGCCGGGGCGTTTCCGAAAACGGCGCAGGCGGATGGCGAGCCGGTGATTCTGATGGCGCATGAGCCGGATGTGGCTCCGGAGGCGGCGAAATATGGCTATGGGTTGATGCTTTCCGGGCATACGCATGGCGGGCAGATACGGATACCCTTTTTGCCGGCGATGAATCTGCCTCCGCTGGGCAAGAATTATCTGGAAGGGCACTTTCAGGTGGGGGCGATGCAGCTTTATGTGAATCGCGGGATCGGAACGGTGGGGTTGCCTTTCCGGCTGAATTGCCCTCCGGAGATTACGGTGTTTACGCTGGGGTAGTTGTGGGATCCCACCCTTTGCTGCGCAAAGGATGGGGCACCCATGCTTGTGGCTATCGAGGCGAAAAGCAGATCCTTCGTCGCTTCGCTCCTCAGGATGACAACCTGATGGGTATCCGCTCTTGGTGATTTATAATCAATCAGATTCCTGCCTTTATTCAGGAAATGCAGCTCTTCGAGAAAAAAGGGCCATCTTTAAAGGTCATTAGCCATTCATGATTCGTTTCCTTCAGAAAGACAGCCGTGTCGTCAAGGCGATCTTCATCGTGATTATCGCCGTTGCCTGCATCACCATGGTCATTACGCTGGTTCCGGGTATTTTCAGCGACCAGGTTTCTGGCGCCGATGCCTACGCCTCGATTCGCGGCAGAGGACTTGGCCGCTTCTTCGGTTCCGGCGATGAGGTATCCAAGCAGGAAGTGCAGCAGCTTGCACAGCGCATGATGCAGCGCCAGCAGCTTCCGGATTTTGTGCTGCCGTTCATGATGCAGCGCGTGGGGCAGCAGCTGATTGCGCAGCACATTGAGCTTGAAGAGGCGAAACACCTCGGCATCCAGGTGACGGATGAGGACCTGCGCAATTTTCTGCACACGGGCATGTGGGGGCAGGTGATCTTTCCGAACGGCCAGTATATTGGCGACGAGCGCTATGCCAGCCTGGTTTCGGAAAACTTCGGTATTTCGCGCGACAAGTTTGAGACCGAGCTGAAGAAAGAGATTCTGCAGCAGCGGCTGCAGTCGTTTATTACAGCCGGCGCTTCGGTTTCAGACCAGCAGGTGCGTGACGCCTATACGCAGCAGGGAACCAAGATCAAGTTCGATTACGCGGTGTTGAGCGCGGACGATCTGCGCAAGCAGATCAATCCGACGGACGCTGAGCTGCAAACCTTCTTCAAGCAGAATGCAACGCGTTACGCCAAGGCCATTCCGGAAAAGCGCAAGATCGAGTACATCGCCTTTAATTCATCGAACCTGCCGGGGGGCGCTCCACAGGTGACCGATGCAGAAGTGCAGCAGTACTACTCGCAGCACCAGAATGATTACAAGGTCGATGACCAGGTGAAGGTGCGGCACATCCTTATCAAGGCCGACCAGAACGCGGACGCGAAGACCGATGCAGCAGCGAAGCAGAAGGCGCAGGACATCCTGAAGCAACTGCACAGCGGCGGCAACTTTGCTGACCTGGCGAAGAAGAACTCGGATGATCCGGGCAGCAAGGACCAGGGCGGCGAGCTGGGCTTCATCAAGCATGGCGTGACGGTGCCGGAGTTCGACAAGGCCGCGTTTTCACTGCAGCCGGGACAGATTTCTGACCTGGTGCGCACGAAGTTCGGATATCACATCATCCAGACAGAAGAGAAGCAGACCGCGCACACGCGCTCGCTGGATGAAGTGAAACAGGATATTGTTGCGACGCTGACCCGCCAGAAAGAATCGCAGGCACAGCAGACTTTCGCGCAGCAGCTGGCGAATGAAGCGCAGAAGGGCGGCCTCGACCAGACGGCGGCGGCACATCATCTGCAGGCCACGACGACGGATTATCTGGAGCAGAATGCAGTTGTTCCGGGACTTGCTGACGGTACGCAGCTGCTGACCAATGCGTTTACGGCGAAGCCGGGAGCTGCTCCGGTTGCTGCTTCGACGGGCGATGGATATGCGGTCTTCCAGGTGAAGGATGTGCAGGCGGCACATGCTCCCGCATTTGAGGAATACAAATCGCATATTCAGGATGACTTCCGCGAGCAGCAACTTCCGCAGCTGATGACGCGCAAGATGAATGAGCTCGCCGACAAGGCGCATGCGGAGAATGATCTGGCCAAAGCTGCTAAAGAAGTGGGAGCGACGGTCAAGACGAGCGACTTGGTAGGGCGCGATGCGCAGGTGCCGGATGTGGGGCAGCTGGCGCAGGTGGCTCCGGCGTTCTTTGACCTGAATGTTGGGCAGATCAGCAAAGGGGTCAACACTGGCCGCACTGCAGTGGTCGCAAAGCTGGTGGACAAGCAGCAGCCGACAGCAGATGAGGTCCAGAAGAACTTCGAGGCGACACGCGATTCGCTCCTGAACCAGCAGCGCCAGCAGATGTATGAAGTTTTTGTCTCGACGCTGATGGACAAGTACCAGAAGGAAGGCCGTATCCGGATTAATAAACGGGCGCAACAACAGCAACAGTCGTAAGAGAAGAAAAAGATAAGCAACGAAGGCTCGTGGTTTTGGAATCTTTCAGATCACGGGCCTTTTTATTTTTTAAGGTCAACTGCGGAAGACGCAGAGTATGCGCTGAGGTCCGCAGAGGGAATTTCACCACAGAGAGCACAGAGGTCACAGAGTTTTTTGTGAATATAGCTTATGCCTTTTGAACGTTCCTCCGGATTGTTGTTGCATATCACTTCGCTTCCTTCCCATGGAGGGATAGGCGATCTCGGACCTGCTGCTTATGCGTTTGCTGATTTTCTCGCAGCAGCGAAGCAGCGGTTGTGGCAGGTGCTGCCGCTTAGCCCTACAGGATTCGGCAATTCGCCATATGCGGCGCTGTCGGCGTTTGCCGGCAATCCTCTGCTCATAAGCCTGGAGAGGCTTTCTGACTGGGGATGGATTGACCGCAATCATATTGCCGGGTTGCCGGAAAATTCAGGGACTGTTCACTTTGAAGAGGTCGCGCAGAAGAAGGGGCTTCTGCTGGTGGAAGCGGCGCGCAACTTTCTTCATCATCATGATGAGCCGCACCTTCAGGAGCAGTGGGCGCGCTTTGAAGGCTACTGCGAGATGAATGGAACGTGGCTCAATGATTACGCGCGCTATGCGGTGCTGCGGCGCAAGTATGACTCTGCGTGCTGGAATGAATGGCCTGCGGAGCTGGCGCGGCGCGACGCTGCGGCCTTATCGCAGCTCGACTCCGTGCATGGTGAAGAGCTGGCGATTGAGCGGGTGATCCAGTTTGCTTTTGATGAGCAGTGGACGGCGTTGCGGCAGTATTGTTCCGAGCGCGACATCCGGTTCATCGGCGATGTTGCGATCTTTGTGAATTACGACAGCGCCGATGTGTGGACGCATCCTGACATTTTTGAGCTGAAGGACGATGATCTATTGCCGCTGCGCGTGGCGGGCGTGCCTCCGGATTACTTCAGCAAGACGGGACAGCGATGGGGCAATCCGCTGTATCGCTGGGAGGTTCTGGAGCAGCGCGGGTTTGACTGGTGGATCGATCGCATCCGGCGCGCGCATTCTTTGTACGACCTGATCCGGCTGGATCACTTCCGCGGCTTTGAAGCATTCTGGTCGATTCCTGCAGAAGAGGAAACGGCGGTGAATGGCGAATGGGTCAAGGCCCCGGGGACCGCGCTGTTTGCAAAGCTGGGCGAGGCTCTGGGCGAACTGCCTTTCATTGCAGAAGACCTGGGTGTGATTACACCGGAGGTCGAGGCGCTGCGCGATCAGTTCGGTTTCCCTGGAATGAAGGTACTGCAGTTCGGGTTTTCAGATCGCGGAGCGCATATTCACCTTCCACATCGGTTTCAGAACAATTCTGTCGTGTATACAGGAACGCATGACAACGACACGACGCGCGGCTGGTGGGAGAACGGAGCGACGGATGTGGAAAGGGCAGCAGTGGAAGCATACGTTGGCACGCCGGATGACGGAGTGGTGTGGGCACTGATTCGTGCTGCGGCTGCTTCTGTTGCAGATATCTGCCTCTTTCCTGTGCAGGACATTCTTGAGCTTGGCTCTGAGGCGCGGATGAATGTGCCTTCGCAATCTGAGAACAACTGGGGATGGCGCTGTGCTGATGGGGTGCTGGTTCCGGAACTGGCGGAGAAACTGGGCGAGCTTATGGCGGTGACGGATCGGAACAAGGGTGGTTGAGCCGTGATAGGTGTTTGATTGGATCCCACCCTTTCGCAAAAACGCGAAAGGATGGGGTACCCATTGATGTGGCTACCGATGCAAAAAGCAGATCCTTCGCTACGCTCAGGATGACAAATAAATATATAGCTCAGGATGACAATCTGATACCTATGCTTTGTTTCTGAGTATGGCTACAGGGAATCTGGCGAAGATGTCGTGCAGCTTCAGCTGCCTGGATTCGTTGGCCTGGATTTCTTCTCCTGTAAATATATTGAGGAAATTTCCTGGTATCTGATCAGGGAGGGTGATGTGCGCTTTGCCCCAGGCATCGGCTAGCGGGACGTGCGTTTTCATCTGCATCAAAGTGCAGGCGAATCGGGGCACGACTACGATCACCGACGTTTTTGTTTCCGCGTTCTGCCGGATGAAAGCGACGGCGTTTTCATGATTCTCCGATTCGATATTCAGAGGGATGTAGCTGCCGCGCTGAAATAAAGAGTACAGCTCGCAACGAAGATTCAAGGTACGGTGCATTGTCCATAGCTTGATGCGGCCATCGTGCACAGTGCTTAATACATCGTCACAGACGGAGGCTGCGCCATTGCGACCGGCCTGTTCCTTCAGGGTGCGAAGCGCTTCTACGCGGGTGGTGTAGTCGACGGGCCGGCGATTGTCGGGATCGACGAGGCTCAGGTCCCACAGCTCCATTCCCTGATAGAAATCGGGAACTCCCGGGGACGCAATTTTAAGAACGAGCTGAGAGAGAGAATTGATGGCTCCGAATAACTGCACGAGCGGGAGAAAGGACTTCAGCGTCTGCACGAAGCGGGTTTCATGCATGCGGCCCTGCGGGATGAGAATAGAAGCGAGGAAGTTGTTGACTGCGTCGAGGTATTCAGGATCGGGGTTAGTCCAGCTGAGGTTGACTTTGGCTTCGCTCAGAGCTTTCGCACAGTATTGCTTGATCCTTTCAAGAAACTGCTTACGCTCTTCGAGACTCTCCATCTGCCAGGGCCAGGCGCCGACGATGGTCTGGTAGATCAGATACTCCTCATTCGCATCGGGAGCGGTACGTCCGTCGTCGAGCTTCTGTTTATGGATGGCATTCATGCGCATCCAGCGGCGCACCATCGAAGACCACTGTATGGGCATTTCTGAAAGCACGTTGAGGCGATTGCGCACATCTTCGCTGCGCTTGGTGTCGTGCGTCGAGGTGGCCAGCAGGGAATCGGGCGCGTTCTCGAGGCGCTCCTGATTGCTTGCGTGGAAAAATTCTGTTGAGAGACCGAAGGCCTTGATGGAGCTGCCCACCTCATTCGAGGAGAGAAAGCGCATGTAGACGTAAAAGGCGGTGTCTTCGACGCCTTTCGCCATGACCGGCCCGGTGAGCTGCTGGAATTTGAGCGCAAAATGTAACCGTGATGGATACTTTTCATCGCTCTGGTCGCCGAGTAGAAGCGTATTCTTCAGAAAATTAAAGGCAGATTCCGCTACATCGGGATTGCGGTGCTTGGCACGCTCGATGGCCTGCACGATGAAGGCGATATCCCGTCCTGTGTACTGGCCGCGGTCGTCGATGTAGGTGCGATAGACGGAGAAGCAGGCGATGGTTTCGCGGATGACTCTTTCAAGAATGCTTTCGGTGTAGTCACGCGCCCTGCGGTCATCGGCTGCAAGACGATCGAGCAGATTGGTGAGTACATAGACTTCGCTGGCCAGCGATGTCTGCATGACCTGCAGTTTTGCGCGATAGACAAGATCGTCGGGATCCATTTCACGCCCAAGAATCTTCGTATAGAGCGCGGTGAATCGGGCTTCGTTGCGCGGCTCGATGAACACCTGATTCACCAAGTGGAGAAAGTCATAGCCGGTGGTGCCGCGCACAGGCCATTCGCGGGGAAGAGCTTCGCGCGGCTCGAGAATCTTTTCCACCACGGCGTAGAGCGGGCCCTGGTTCTGTGTCCAGTCATAGTGGCGCAGAATATCGCGCAGCTCCAATTCAATGCCGTTTCTTGCCAGGGGAGCTTGCGCTTCCGGCCCGTAGCATTGGCTGGCAACGTAGAGCAATTGCAGGCGGATGAGATATTGCCTGGGGTTGAACATGCCGTCGCAGTGGTCGATGCGCAGTCCCGTGACCTGGCCGGCGGCGAGCATTTTGCGGACAAGGCGATGTGTTTCGGCGAAGGCGGTTGAGTCTTCCTGCCGCAGGCCTACCAGATCATTGATGTCGAAAAAGCGGCGGTAGTTGATTTCCTCCGATGAGACACGCCAGTAGGCGAGCCTGTAAGGCTGCATCTCCAGCACGGCGTGGAGCTGATCGAAGCTGTGAGGATCGCCTTCTTTTCCATTGATCTGTTCGATGGCGTGTGCAAGCGCAGGCTGTACTTCCGGCGATTGCAATGCGGCCTGAAGGCGCGGCTGCAGTTCGCGGAGCTGCTCGCGACGCTGTGTGATCAGTCCTGGGTCGGAGGTATCGTTGGGCGGGATATGCGCGAGCTCTTTCAACAAATCGCGAAACGATTCGGGTACTCCATTGTGATTGTCCTCTTCTCGCGGGAAGAGAAGTGGAATCGAACGCGGAGCCATAGGAAAGGAGTGGTCGTAATAGCGAATTCTGAGTTGGCCATCTTCTGCTGCGATCTGAATTTTCTTGTTTTCAAGCTCCTCGCCATACTGGTTGCCGAGAATGGGCAGCAGCAGCTTGCCGCGCAGGTCGTGCTTTAGCGGCTCCCAGTCGATATCAAAAAAGTTTGCGAATTCTGAGGTGCGACCGTTTTGGAGCACGTCCTGCCACCAGACAGATTCGTTGCCTATGCCCATGTGGTTGGGCACAATGTCGAGGAGCAGCCCCATCCCCGCTTTGCGCAATGCATCTGTGAGCCTGCCGAAACTCTCTTCGCCTCCGAGCTCGGGATTGATGCGATCATGGCGGGTTACGTCATAGCCATGCTGGCTGCCGCTTCGAGCCTCGAATACGGGCGAAGAGTACAGATCATGGATGCCCAACTCCTTCAGATAAGGCAGAATTGCTTCTGCATCGGCAAATGTGAAGCCTGAGTGCATCTGCACGCGGTAGGTCGATCCAGGCACGCGCGCGTCACTATGCACTACACGGTCAATGCAATCTTTCATCTCAGACATCGTCAGATACTGCGCAGTAGGATGCGATCTGAAAGGCAATAGTTTTTCACACGGGCTTTACGAAACGTCCATCGGGCTAAGAGAATAAGGCAAGGGAAAATTTTTTCGACGAGGGATACATGCCACTTTCCGGGGAAGCCATTCGACTGATGAATTACATTGACGACGTTACCGTGACGTTGCGCCGCCTGCTGTCGCTGGCGCAGACACTCACTCCGGAAGAGCGCAAGCGCGTGGGCGAGTATCTGAAGCATGCAGAGCCGAATGTGGAGACGGTGCTTCAGGTGCTGGAAGGGAAGTGAAGCTGTTTTCCTGAACTTAGATTTGTTTGGTTTTCTAGCTAATTCCATCAAAAGACCCCAGGTTAGCTTCGCGAACCCGTTCGGCTTCGCTCAGGGCAGGCTGTGGGGCACCCTTAGTTGTGGCTACCAACGCTTAGCTACAGTGTTTCGGCTCCACTCAGGATGACAAATCTGAGGGGTTGGACGTCTGTAAGAAAAGCGGGGAACCGGAAGTCGTCTGTTTGCGTATTTCCGGCAAGGGATGCAGAGCCTTGGCGATATCTTCGGGCAGGTCTTCCGCGCGATCTGGGCGAACAAACTGCGTTCGTTTCTGACGATGTTCGGGATTGCGTGGGGCGTCGGCTCCATGCTGCTGCTGATCAGCGTGGGCGAAGGGTTTCGCTCCGGACAGCGGCGCTCGCTGGCAACGCTGGGCAATGACCTCATCATGATGTGGGGCGGGACGATTCCCGCGGTGGCGAACCAGCACACCGGAATGCGCCCGTACAACCTCACGCTTTCCGATGCGGAAGTGCTGCGGACGCAGGCCTCTGAAGTCCGCGATGCTACGGCTTTCATCAACCGCGACGATATCAAGCAGCAGAGCGTTTATGAAACTGCCGGTGGGCAGGTGATTGGCGCGGAGCCGAATTACAGCGGCATCCGTTTTCTGCCGATTAAGGAAGGCCGCTTTCTCAATGCGGATGATCTGCATGATCGCAGGCATGTGATTGTGCTGGGTGAAAAGAGCGCGAAGCTGCTGTTTCCCGGGCGTCCTGCGATGGGAGAGATAGTACTGCTGAATGGCGCACGCTTTCAGGTGATCGGCGTGGCGGACAAGTCGGGCCGCGGGAATAACGACAATGAAAACCAGAAGATTTATGTTCCGCTGACGGTGATGATCGAGATGTTCCCCCTGAAGGGGGAGAATATTCCTGCCGATTCGGTGACGTCGATCCAGTATCAGCCGCGAGTGCGTGGGGAGAATGCACAGGCCATGGCGCAGGTGCACGAGATCATCGCGCGCCGGCACGGTTTCGATCCAAATGCGCCGGATGCATTTAATGAATGGGACACGATCAAGACAGAGCAGATGGTGGGGAAGATCTGGACGGCGATGGATGTCTTTCTGGGCGGAGTCGGCATTGTAACGCTGGCGCTGGGCGCGGTGGGTATCATCAACATCATGCTGGTTTCTGTTTCAGAGAGGACGAGCGAGATCGGCTTACGCAAGGCACTGGGGGCGACGAAGAGAAACATTCTGACGCAGTTTTTTATTGAGGGACTGCTGCTGACCGGCGTCAGCGGATTGATTGGAATTCTGGGAGCGGCTGCGTTTATGGCTGCTCTGCAAGCCGCGGTGGGAAACAATATGCAGGGGTTTGATCCTCCGCGGATGGCTCCGTGGTCGGCGGCGCTGGCGCTGGGCGCGCTGAGCCTGAGCGGGATTGTGGCGGGACTCTATCCGGCAAGCAAAGCCGCTGAGCTCGATCCGGTAGAAGCGCTGCGGCGCGATTAGGAGTGGCCATGTTGCGTGACCTTTGGGGACAGGCTTACGAGGCGATGCTTCACAATCGCCGCCGAACTGCGATTACGATTTTCGGCATGGCTTGGGGAATCGCTACGGTTGTCCTATTGCTTGCTTATGGCGCGGGATTCGGGCGGGCGATCGAGGCGATTTTTGCGCAGTGGGGCACGCAGCTCATCGGTGTTTTTCCGGGAACGACGAGCGAACAGGCTGGCGGAACGAAAGCCGGCGTGAAGGTGCGCTTTACGCAGGAGGATGTCGATGCCTTATGGAACTCAGTTCCGAACCTGCAGCATATTTCTCCTTCGATGTGGCAGCAGATTCCGGTCGCGAATGATCTGCACACCTATACGTGGTGGGTGAACGGATTTCGCTCGGATATCCAGGACATTCAGAAAATGGATATCGATTCAGGGCGTTTCTTTACAGATCTGGATGATCAGCAGCGCGAGCATTTTGCCGTGATCGGATCAGAGGCAAAGACGAAGCTGTTTTCCGGACAGTATGCGATCGGGCAGCGCATCCGCATCAACGGGATCAGCTTTACTGTTATTGGCGTGCTGAAGCCGAAGATGCAGGAAGGCAATGATGACAATGTGAATCGCCAGGTCAATATTCCATTCAATACGATGGGCGACATCAAGGACCTGAAGTATATCGATGGAATATGGATGAATTACACGGGCAACCACATGGTTGTGGAGCAGGCGATTCGCAAAACATTAGGCGCGGCCCATAACTTTCCGCCTTCAGATCACAATGCAATTTTTGTCGCCAACCTGATGGAACAGCTGAGCCAGTTCCATCTGATTACGCTCGCCCTGCAGGTGCTGCTACTGTTTATCGGCGCGCTTACGCTGGGCATTGCCGGCATCGGCCTGATGAACATCATGCTGGTTGCGGTGCAGCAGCGCACGCGGGAGATTGGCATCGAGAAGGCTCTCGGAGCGCGCAAGCGGCATATCCTGATTCAGTTTCTTGCAGAATCGCTGGTGATTACCGGCGTGGGCGGCGCGATCGGCATTGTGCTCGCGTATGCGGTGTCGATTGGCGTGGGGCGGATTACGTTCTACAGCGCGCTTGCTTCAAATGCTGATAAAGCTGATATTCAACTGTTGATCTCGCCGGCCATCGTAATCATTGCGACGAGCATTCTGATTGTCGTTGGGCTGGTGAGCGGGATGATTCCTGCGATCAAGGCGGCGAACCTCAATCCCATTGAAGCGCTCCGGTACGAGTAATCTTCTTCTCCTCCACCCTTTGGTGGATGCCAGCGCATCGTTCTTCCGATTAGCATGGCTTCCGCATGGAGCCACGCCGACAGATGGGCCTGGCCGCAGCGGTGGCTGTGGTCACTGGCGAATCGATTGCACTGGGGATCTTTCTGACTCCGGCGGCGATGGCCAAGTCGCTCGGCTCGCCTTTGCTGCTGGCGGCGGTGTGGTGCGGCATGGCGCTGATCACGCTTTGCGGGGCGCTCTGTTACGCGGAACTGGCGGTGCGCTTCCCGCATGTCGGCGGCGAATATGTCTATCTACGCGAAGGCTATGGCAGCCGCGTGGCCTTTCTTTATGGCTGGATGTCGGCTGCTGTGATCGATCCGGGGGTCGCGGCTGCGCTTGCAGTGGGCGCGGTGCCTTATGTGCAGTCGCTGGTTACGATTTCACCTCGCACGGCGGCATTTCTTCCGGCAGTTTTCTTAATCTGCCTGGGCGTTATTAATTATGCAGGAGCGCGTCTGAGCAGCCGGGTGATGGCGACGGCGAACCTGCTGAAAATTGCAGTGCTGTTTACGCTGGTGGCCTGGGCGTGGTTCTCAGGGCATGCATCTATGACGAACCTGCTGCCGGTTGCGGCGCGGCGTCCGGGATCAGAGGCATTGTTTGGAGCGATTGCGGGAGCGACGGTGAATGCCTTCTTCAGCTTTGGCGGATGGTGGGAAGCGGGCAAACTGGCGGGCGAAGTGCGGAACCCGAAGCGTATCTTGCCGCTGGCCTATGTTTGCGGAGTGCTGCTGGTAACGGCTGTCTACCTGACGGTGAGTTTTGCGTTTCTATCCGTGGTTCCGCTGGAGCGCATTGTGTCGAACACGGCGTTTGTGGCGCAGTTTGGCTCTGTGCTGTTTGGCACGGCGGGTGGGAAGATTCTGTCGGCGTGCGTGCTGCTTTCTGTGGCCGGCGGGTTGATGGCGATGACCATGGCCGCTCCGCGTGTGTATTATGCGATGGCCAGGGATGGAGCGTTTTTTTCTGCTTTTGGAAGGCTGCATCCGAAGTTCGGCACGCCTGCGAATGCAGTCCTGCTGCAGACGGGCATGGCATTGCTGGTGCTCTGCTTTGGCGCGTTTGACCGTATTCTTTCTTACATCATTTTTTCGGTGATCTGCTTTCTTTCGCTTTCAGCGGCATCGCTCTTCAGGCTTAAGGAGCCGGTGCGCCGCTGGTGGTATCCCTTTGCTCCAATCATCTTTCTTGTCGGCAGCGGACTGATAGCGCTGCTGATTCTTATGCACAGCCCATTGCCTGCGCTGGCCGGTGTTGCCGTGGTTCTCAGCGGAGACCTGCTGCGGCGGTGGTTTGCGTCAACTAAACCGGTTTCTGCGGCTGATGCTGCGGAATCCACTCTTTCGTAAAAGGAGCTTTGACGATGGCATACATTCAATTGCCTGAAGGGCTGCCGGGGATTCGCGGCGCGATGGCGTTTCGCCCGGAAACGGCGAAGCCGCTGAATGAGCTGGTGGAAGTGTTATTGCATAGCCTGGGCACGCTTACTCCGGGCGAGCGCGAGCTGATTGCTACATATGTTTCTTATCTGAATGATTGTTACTACTGCCAGACGATCCACGGCGCAATTGCTGCGGCCAGCCTGAATGACGATGAGGAGCTGGTGAAGCGCGTGAAAGCCGACTTCCAGAATGCAGCGATTTCAGACAAATTGAAGGCGCTGCTGGTGATTGCAGGCAAGGTGCAGAAGGGCGGCAAGCATGTGACGGCTGAAGATGTGGAGCACGCGAAGAGTCTTGGCGCGACCGATCTTGAGATTCACGACACTGTTCTGATCGCAGCGGCTTTCTGCATGTACAACCGCTACGTCGATGGGCTGGGAACGTGGCAGCCTCGCGATGAGGAGATGTATCGCGAGCGCGGCAAACGGATTGCGCGTGATGGGTATGTGTTTATCAGCAAGGAATATCTGCCTGCAGAGGTGAGTGCGCGATAAATATCCCTCAGCGGCTGAAGCCGCATAATTGCGAAATTCTCCTGGCACGGCTGAAGCCGTGCCCCTTCAAAGATCATTTAACAAAAAACTCACCATGGGAGTATTGTTATGGCGCACATTGCACTTCCAGAAGGATTGCCGGGCATTACGGGTGGATTGGCATTTCGCCCGGAAACGGCTAAACCTTTGCGTGAACTGGCGCATGTTCTGCTGCACGAACCGAGCAGCCTTGCTCCTGGCGAGCGTGAGCTGATTGCGACGTACGTTTCCTGTCTGAATGACTGCTACTTCTGCCAGACGAGCCATGGCGCCGCGGCGGCGGCTCATCTTGGAGATGAAGACCTGGTGAAGCGCGTGAAGGCTGATTTTGAGCATGCTGATATTTCGAATAAGCTGAAGGCGTTGCTGGTGATCGCGGGCAAAGTCCAGAAGGGCGGCAAGCAGGTTACTGCCGAAGATGTGGAGCATGCGAAGAGCCTGGGCGCGACGGACCTTGAGATTCACGATACTGTTCTGATCGCGGCGGCCTTCTGCATGTACAACCGCTACGTGGATGGACTGGGGACGTGGCAGCCGCGCGATGAGTCGATGTATGCGGCGATGGGCAAGCAGCTGGCAGCGGAAGGATATCGCAGACCGTCTGCTGAGCCCGCGGAGGTTGCTTAGACAGGAAAGGAGGTCTATGCGGCGGGGAATTTTTCTTTGCATTGTGACGATGGCGAGCGCCTTGACTTTTGCGCAGCATGGCGCAGGGCATACGGTGACTGTGCAGGGGTGGGTGCTTGATTCTGCCTGCGCCTATACCAAAGGGCTCAGCAAACCCATCAGTGCGGAATGCGCGCGGGCCTGCGCCGGGAATGGGTCGCCACTGGTGATTCTGCGCAATGACGGAACCATTTTTGTTCCAATCGATGACAAGACACCAGCGGCTTCACAGAATCCGAAACTGCTGCCCTTTGCCGGGCAGCGCGTTTCGGTTGAAGGCATTGACTATGTGCGGAATGGATCGCACGCCCTGGTGATCCAGACGATCGCGCCTATTGCGAAGTAGGCGTGTAGCGCAGGTCCCGCGGCTTGAGCAAGTAGGCGTAGATCAGAAGAGCGGCGCCGATAAGTCCGGGGATCAGCCCGATGAAGAACACCGGGGTATTCTGCACGATTGCATGCAGGAAGACCGTCAGGCCAATTCCAATGGCCAGGTTGATCAGGCCGCTGAGTATAAAGCTCTCATGTTTCTTCTGTGCGCGCCGAATTGCGGAGGCCTGCTCCTGTTCCCGCAGGTATTCAAGTGTTGCCACGGCAGCACTGGATTGCGACTCGGCAATCTTTTTCAGCATGTCATTTTTGTAGTAGCTGTCCCGCTCCTGCCTACGGGCGTCAGAATAAGCAGCGACGGCGAGAAAGCCAAAGAGTGACAGGGCTCCGACACTCAAGAAAATGAATATGGCGACTTCCGGTCCAACTTCTGGTGCGTACATTTTGGTATCTCCTTTGTCGTCCGGTAAGACCTGCTCATAGAGGAAGCGGTTTCGTTTTTTTTCATAAAAAAGAAAATGCAACCGCCATATGCTTCGGCAGGTCTTACCCTGTTGAGGAAAGCGGCAAGGCGTGAGCGAGGCGGAAGATCTGGCAGATGTGGGGCGGGTGCTCAAGGGAGACATTGCGTCTTTCGAAGGTATTGTGCGCCGCTGGCAGAGGCCGCTTATCAATATGGCTTACCGGTTCTGCAACGATCGTGGACGCGCGGAAGAGATGGCGCAGGAGGCCTTTCTGCGAGCGTATCGCGGGCTGGCTGGATGGCGGCGGGACGCTGCATTCTCGACGTGGCTTTTTGCGCTGGCGGCGAACCTGTACCGATCAGAACTGAAGAGAATGCCTGCGGTGAATGTGGCGTTGGATGATATTGCAGAGTTGATGGACAGGCGTTCTCACGAAGCTGAGTTTGAAGAGCAAGACCGCGACCGCATGGTGCGTCAGGCCGTGCTGGCGCTGCCGGAGAAGTATCGCGATGCCGTGGTTCTGTTCTATTTTCATGATATGGACGTGACGGCTGCGGCAAAGACACTGGGGCTTCCGGAAGGTACAGTGAAGGCGAGGCTGTTTCGTGGAAGAGAGATGCTGCGCAGCAAGCTGCCGCAACTGCTGCGGGCTCCGGTGTTGAAGGAGGCCAGATGAGAGACGAACTCGACGAGATTCTTTCACAGCAGGATGAGGTTATACCGTCATCGGGATTTTCGGCCTCTGTAATGGAGGCCGTGCACGAAGAAGCCGACATGACACAGCCGATTCCGTTCCCATGGGGGCGCGCGGTGCCTGTTCTGGCTGCTTTTGCAGTTGTGCTGGTGATGCTGGCTATGGCCATTGTGCAGATGGTCCGTATGCCGGCCCCGGTGCATACATGGACTATGCCTTCGGTTTTGCCTGAGCTGCAGGCAAATGCTGGCTGGGTGGCGCTTGCCTTGTTGCTGGCGCTCTTGTCTGTGCTTTTCCCTCTGCGACTCGCTTCAGAAAAATCCTAGTGCTGATTCTGTTAGTCTGTGCGACATGATTCGCACGCTGATTGCTGCTTTGCTCTTTTTTCTGGCTGTACGGGCTGACGCACAGGAACAAAAACCTCTCAATCCTGCCCTGGTAGATGCGAAATGGCATGCGGCGTGGATCGCGTGTCCGGGTGCTCCGGAGAAAGATCCGGGCGTCTATTACTTTCGCAAAGAGATTACTCTTTCTTCGAAACCGGAGCACTTCTGGGTGCATGTGAGCGCTGACAACCGTTTTCTGCTGCATGTGAATGGGCAGTATGCGGGCGAAGGGCCTTCTCGAGGCGATTTATTTCACTGGCGTTTTGAGACGATCGATCTTGCTCCGCTGTTGCGCTCAGGGAAGAATGTGCTGGCTGCGACGGTGTGGAATTTTGGCACGCGCTCTCCTGTAGCGCAGATGAGCAATCGCACAGGCTTCATGCTGCAGGGGGATTCTGTCGCAGAAGAGATTGCGAACACGAACGACTCGTGGCTGGTGAAGCAGGACAAGGGACGAGGGCTTGCTGTCACGAATGGAGTGAGGGGCTATTTCGCTGCCAGTCCAGGTGAGCATGTGGATGGACGGATTACCGGATGGGACTGGGATGCGGACCAGGTGAAGGACTCGAGCTCGTGGCTTGCGGCGGAGAGCGTCGGCCACGCTGCAACGCGCGAGGCGCAGGATGCGGACAATAACTGGGAACTGGTGCAGGACCGTCTGCCTGCGATGGAGCACCGGCTGGTCGAGGCAGGCAAAACAGTAAGAGTTGAGGGGCTTGGCAGTACATCTGTTTTTCCTGCGCAGCCGCTTGAAATTCCTGCCAACTCGCATGTGACGTTGCTGCTCGACAACAGCGTGCTGGAGACAGCTTATCCTGAGCTGACGATCAGCGGCGGTCGCGAGGCCGAGGTGCGGCTGACGTATTCTGAAGCGCTCTATGACGCACACGGGCAGAAAGGCAATCGCAATGAGATTGCGGGCAGGCATATCCAGGGCATTTCTGATGAATTCATCAGCGATGGCGAGCGGCGTGAGTACCAGCCGCTGTGGTGGAGAACGTGGCGGTATCTGCAGGTCGATGTGACGACGAAGGAGGCTCCGCTGCGCCTGGAGAATCTGCGTACCTGGTTCAATGCTTATCCTTTTCAGGAAAAGGCGAGCATCGATGGCGATATTCCGGATCTGAAAAAGCTTTGGGAGACGGGCTGGCGCACGGCGCGGCTATGCGCGCATGAAACGTATATGGACGCTCCTTACTGGGAGCAGCTGCAGTATGTGGGCGATACGCGCATACAGGCGCTGATTTCGTATGCAGTGACGGGCGACAGCAGGCTGGCGCGGCAGGCGATTACGAATATCGATGCGTCAATTATTCCTGAAGGACTGACGCAGAGCCGTTATCCATCGCGGCTGCCGCAGTTTATTCCTCCTTTCTCGCTGCTGTGGGTCGATATGCTGCACGACTACTGGATGTATGTGGATGACGAGCCGCTGGTGCGCGAGATTCTGCCGCATACACGTGGCGTGATTGACTGGTATGCGGGGCATCTGCGTCCGGATGGGCTGCTGGGCAAGGTGAGGTGGTGGGAGTTTGGCGACTGGAGCTCGAATTATGCAGGAGGCGTTCCTCCACAGGATGCGGATGGAGGCTCGGCTTTTCTGACGCTGCAGTTTATCGAGGCGATGCGCGATGCTGCGGAGCTGGAGTCCAAGTTCGGCAGCAAGGAGCGAGCGGCGAACTACCAGGCGATGATCCAGAAAGCGACCGATGCGCTGAACCGGCTCTGCTGGGATGAGCGGTATGGCGTGTATGCGGATACTCCAGCAAAGAAGAGCTACAGCCAGCATCCGAATGTGCTGGCTGTGTGGCAGGATGTTGCTCCGCGTTCGAAGCAGGCGCAGATTCTGGAGCGCGTGCTGGCTTCCGACGAGACGAAGAGCGTGCGGGTGGATGGATCTGAAGTTCCGCCGCTGTCTGCGATGAGCTACTACTTTCGCTTTTATCTAAGCCGAGCGCTGGAGCATGCGGGGCTTGCGAATCGCTATGTCGATCAGCTTGGTCCGTGGCGCAATATGCTGAAGCTTGGACTGAGCACATGGGCGGAGCAGCCGGAGCCGACGCGTTCGGATTGCCATGCCTGGAGCGCGAGTCCGAATTATGACCTGCTCACGGTTGTTGCGGGGATTCATCCGAGTGCGCCTGGGTTTAGTAGCGTGCGGATTGAACCGCACCTGGGGAAGCTTACACATCTGGAAGCGGTGATGCCTCATGCCGGCGGGGATATTCGGGTGAGTTACAGGCTGCAGGGGAAGGAATGGGTGGCTTCGGTTGATCTGCCTTCCGGGTTGAATGGGGAGATGGTTTGGGAAGGGAAGAGAGTTCCGCTGCATGCGGGAACTCAGACTATGCAGCTTTCTGGGAATTAGCTAACATCCCCAGGTTAGCTACGCGAACCTGGGGCACCCTTTTTCGTAGCTACCGAGATAAACTGCAGATCCTTCGCTACGTTCAGGATGACAACTTAGAATTAAGCCTTATTGACTATCGTCGCGCTTGAAGGGGGTCTGGATGTACTTGCGGGCTTCGTTGAGCGCGCCGCCGGTGTTGTCGTTGGTTTGAACGGCCTGACGGTATTCGGGGATGGCGCGGTCGCGCTGTCCGGTCACGTCGAAGATTTTGCCGATCTGGATGTGGCTCCAGACTTCGGTCCACCTGGGCTCGCTGTCGCCGCGCAGAGCGTCACGGTAAGCATTGATGGAGGCCTGGTAGTTGCGCATGGTGAAGAGGGCTTCGCCGATGCGGTAGCTGGCCAGTGAGCTGTTGGCGTTTGCCTTGAGGGCGTTCTGGTATTCGGCGAGGCCGCCGGGGAGATCGCCCTGGGCTACGAGATTCTGTCCGCGCAGAATGTGGATGCGCACCTGCATGTCGGGCGAGGTTTTCAGGATCCAGCTGTCGGGGTCGATGGTGATATGGCGCGGTCGTCCGAATGTGTCTACGACAAACTGTGAGTTGGAGCCGACAACATCGATGCGGCGGACCTCTGTTTTGCCGTCTGTCTCGATGCGCAGCTCGACGGGCATGTTGAAGAGGTCAAGATCCTGCTGGATTTCGCCGATGGTGCGGAAGCCCTTGTTGTTCCCGAGGCGATAGACAGCATATTTGTTGTTGAACTGCGGCGCGCCGGTTCCGTCGAGCCATTGTGCATAAAAAGGCGTGAGCTGCTGCTGCGACTGCGCCTCGGAGAGCTTTTCGAAGTCGCTGGTCTTGATGGACTGGTCTTTATATTGGGTCTGCGTGGCACGCAGGATTTTCAGGAAGCTGTCCTGCCCGACTTCCCAACGGAGCATGTGGAAGACGAGTGCGCCTTTATCGAAGGTCATGGTTTGAAACTGCGGCGAAAAGGGCGCGAGGCGTCCAGCGCTGGTGAGCGGGATGGTGTCATAGGCGAGCGCGCTGGCAGAGATGTCCTGAATAGAGGCGTTGAGCGCGTTGCGCCCGGACTGATCTTCGAGATACATCAATTCGGCATAGCGGGACATGCCGTTCATGATCCACTGGTCATTGAGAGATGCGGGGCTTACCTGGCTGCCCCACCATTGATGGGCGATGGTGTTAGCCAGCAGACGGAAGTCACTCTTGTTGCCTATGCGCGAGCCGGCGACGGCGGCGATTTCCGGCGCCCACCAGACGGGGACTGTGTCATCGGGCAATTCGACTACGTTGAGCTGCGTTGATTCCGGCACGCCGAAGGTGCTGGTGTAGTAGGCAAACTCGCGGAGAGCGGTCTGGCCGTAGTCCTGTGCGGATTGCTTATGCGCCTCCGTGGTGTAGACGTGAATATTCGGAGCAGGTGAAACGGGTGCGTCGAATTTGCCGGCGATGATGGTTCCGGGAAAGCCGGCGTGGGCCCAGTGGAAGTCGAATTCCTGCCCGGAGGAGATGGTCGGACCGCTACCGACAACGCGATAGCCCGGCGGGACTTTTATATGGATATCTGCCGTGAAGCGGTCGGTGAGGAAGCCGGTCATGGGAAACCAGCGTCCGGGATAGAGCAGATAGCTGATAGGGTCGCCGACGTGGGCTAGCTTCAAGCCTTCAACGGGGCTGCCGCTGTCGTCATCGAGCATGCCGTCATAAGTGAAGACATAGGTGTATTGCTGGCCTTTGACGAGCGGCGCTGATGGAGTGACGATGACGGTGGCATTGGCGCCGCGCTCTCCGCTGAGCGGCTTGTTGGCCGTGTCCGTGACTTTCTCGACTTTGAGAGCGCCGTGGAGCTCAAAGACGGCGGTGTCGGAGTTATCAAGCGCAGTGAAAGTGACGCGTGCTGTGGCGGAGAGCTTGTGGTCCTCGGGTGAGAGCTGGGCGTCGATGGTATATCCGGTGATGTTGATGGCCGATTTTTGCTGGGCGAAGAGTGGAGAAGCCAGAGAGATGATGACTGCGAGAAGGGTCACCTCCCACACTTTCGCAAAGAGCGCGAAAGTATGGGGCACCCAGGAAACGCCCATATCGAAAAGAGACGACAAGTGCTGGAGAAAACGAAGGCCGGGATGTTGGAATCTGCGTATCTTCATCGTGCGGAACTCACCAACTCCATTGTGACGCGGGCCACCTGCTCGATGGGGCTCTTTTCTGTATGTAATGATGCGGCGACGGAAGCCAGGGCTCTCTGCATTTGCGAGCGGGCCTCTTCGTCGTGCAACAGCGGGCGCAGATGTGAGACGACATTGGCGGCGCTAAAGTCGCTCTGGATGAGCTCGGGGACGATCTCGCGTCCGGCAATAAGATTGACCATGGCCACGTGCGGGACTTTCACTACCCGCCTGGCAACAGCATACGTCAAACCGGAAACCCGATAGACCACCAGGAATGGATTGCCGATCAGGGCGGCTTCAACGGTGGCTGTTCCGCTGGCGACGATGCTGGCGCGGGCATGGTGCAGAGTGGCGCGCGCATCGTTGACTAAAGTGATGCGCGGCTTTTCCTCAGGGGCTGAAGCCCCTTTTCCTGCCGGTTCATCGGCACGGCTTAAGCCGTGCCCCTTTAAAGATTGCTCAACTATGGAGCGAATGTGGGCGACGTGGTCCGGGGTGAGAGTGGGGGCAAGGGGCAGCAGGAATTCGCACGGTTCGCCGAGCTGTCGGGCGGCTTCGAGCATTTCCGGAAGGTTGAGACGAATCTCCTTAAAGCGGCTGCCGGGGAGCAGGCCTATCCAATACTTGGACGGGTCGAGGTGATGTTGGGCAGCAAATTCGTTTCGTGAAATGGAAGGCAATGGAACCTCGGCCAGCGGATGGCCGACGAACGCCGCGTCTACGTCGCGCTGCCTGTAAAAATCCTGCTCGAATGGGAAGATGACCAGCATGCGGTCCACATAGCGTTGAACACGGCGGATGCGGTATTGTTTCCAGGCCCAGAGCTGCGGGCTGACGAAATAGATGACAGGAATCTTCAGGCGGTGCAGGGTCCGCGCCAGGGAGAGGTTCACGTCGGGGAAGTCGATGAGGATGGCTGCGTCGGGGCGTTCGGATGCGATGCTGGCTTTGAGCTTGCGGTATTCAGCGTAGATTTGCGGGATGTGGCGGATGATCTCGGTGATGCCCATGACGGCGACGTCTTCAGCACGCACGATGCGGCGGAAACCGAGGGCTTCCATGCGCTGCCCGCCGAGCCCGAAGAACTCAGCCTGCGGGGCAAGCTGGCGGATTGCTGGAATAAGTTGCGCGGCGTAGTGCTCTCCGCTGGCTTCTCCCGCGGAGAGGAAGATTTTGGGGCGTGCCATCCATTCTTATCTTAGTCTGTCCCTACAGCCAAGCTTGGATTGAAGGCGGATGCGGGTTCCGACAGCTCCTGATCTTTGTATTGGAGCTGATAGAGCTTCCAGTAGAGGCCGCGCTGGGCAAGAAGCTGCTGGTGCGTTCCCATCTCGCGCAGCCTGCCTTTGTGCATGACGAGAATCATGTCTGCGCGCTGCACGGTGGAGAGCCGGTGCGCGATGATGACGGAGGTGCGGCCTTCGACCATTCGCTCGAGAGCGAGGCGCACGCGCATTTCCGTGTCGGTATCGACGCTTGAGGTAGCTTCATCAAGGATGAGGATTCTGGGATCGTGGGCGAGGGCGCGGGCGAAGTTGATGAGCTGTTTTTGTCCGGTGGAGAGGCCGTTGCCGCGTTCGTGGAGGGGTTCGGCGAAGCCGCCTGGGAGGGAGTGGATAAAATCGCGGACATTGACCTCGTCCGCCGCTTCTTCGAGGCGCTGATCTGTGATCCAACACGAACCCAGGCGGATATTTTCCGCGATGGTTCCGCTAAAGAGGAACGGGTCCTGCAGGACTACGCCGAAGCGGCGGCGCAGCGCGTTGAGATCATGCTCGCGGACATCGAGGCCATCAATAAAAATGTTGCCGCGCTGAATATCATAGAAGCGCATCATCAGGCTGATGATGGTGGTTTTGCCTGCTCCGGTATGGCCGACGATGGCGGCGGTCTGGTCCGGATCGATGGCAAAGGAGACGTCGCGGAGAATCCACTCAACGTCATCCATTGCATCCAGTTCGGCTGGGTTTGCGCGCGCGATGCGGGATTTCTGTTCTTCAGTCAGTCGTTGGTAAGTGAACCAGACATTGCGGAACTCGATGCGGCCTGAATTGTCGCCTTCTTTAGGATGCGCGGGGGAAACGATCTCCGGAGCAGTGTCGAGCAGCTTGAAGATGCGCTCGCTGGCGGCCATGGCGGCCTGCAGGATGTTGTATTTTTCGCTCAGGTCCTGAATGGGGCGGAAGAAACGCTGCGCATACTGCATGAAAGCCACGAGCACGCCGAGCGATACGGTGGTGTGGATCACGCCGTATCCGCCGCGCCAGATGACGATGGCGATGGCAATGGAGCTGAGCAGCTCTATCGCCGGATAATAGAGCGCATAGGCCATGATGGCGTCTTTGAAGGCGTCCATGTGCTGGCGGTTGACTTTTTCAAACTGCTCGAAGGAGCGCTTCTGACGGTTGAAGAGCTGCACCACGGTCATGCCGCTGATGTGCTCCTGCGTGTAGGAGTTGATGCGGGCGATGGCGCTGCGGATGCGGCGGTAAGAGTCGCGCACGTGCTTGCGGAAGATGCGCGTGATGAGCAGGATGAGGGGCAGCACGGCGAAGGAAAGCAGCGCCAGCCACCAGCTCATGCGCAGCATGACGAGCACGATTCCGGCGAGCACGAAGATGTCTTCAAAGATGGCGAAGACGCCGGAGGTGAACATTTCGTTCAGGGCGTCCACGTCGCTGGTGAGGCGCGTAACGATGCGGCCTACCGGATTGCGGTCAAAAAAGCCGATGTGCATGTGCTGCAGATGCCGGAAAATCTGGCTGCGCATGTCGAACATGACCTTCTGGCCGGTCCACTGCATGAGGTAGGTCTGCGCGAATTCGAGGAGATAGCTCAAAACCAGCGAGCCGAGATAGAGCGCGGCTAGCTGCGTGATTCCGGTAAAGGCGTTGGGACTGAGCCAGGGCGCGAGCCACGATTGCTTTGCAGATGGCTGCGCTGTCATGTAGCGGTCTACGGCAACTTTGGTCAGGTAGGGGCCGAGCACATCCAGGCCGGCCTTGAGCAGTACGGCAGCCAGCGAAGTAAAGGCCGCCCATTTGTATGGGTAAAGATAGCGGATAAGCCGGGCCATCAGCCGGCTGTCATATGCCTTGCCGATGACGTCATCATCCTGCTGCTGTGGTTGCTTCGGCTTTTCCTGTTCAGCCATGCCCTCAATCCATTGTACGGGCTCAACTTCGGCGCTGCATCCGGTACAAAACGTGCCGTCTCAATGGATGATTTTCGGGGAGGTTTGGATGATCAAAACTTTCTCCGGGATCGCAGGTCATGCCTAGTTTTTCCATTACACGGCACGAACGCAGGTTCTGCGCGGCTGTGAATGAGACGAGTGAATCGAGCTTCAGCACGTCAAAAGCATGGCTGACCATGGCTCGTGCTCCTTCTGTGGCGAGCCCGCGACCCCAGGTATTTGCGGCGAGCCGCCATCCTATTTCGACGCATGGTGTAAAGGCTGCTTTGAAATTTGGGACAGACAGCCCGATGAAGCCAATAAAAGAATGGTCGTTACGCAACTCGACAGCGCAGAAACCGAAGCCGCGTTCTTCAAAGCCCGCTTCGATCCTCTCCACCATGCGGTAGCTTTCTTCTGTTGTCATAAGTTTTGGAAAGAATTCCATGACACGCGGATCGGCGTTCACGGCGGCAAAGGGCTCGCGGTCCGATTCACGCCAGCGGCGCAGGATCAGGCGTTCTGTTATAGCGATAGGCACGATGAGACAATAGTGTATAAGCCCCGATGGATCTGCTTGGCATCTACATTTCCGTACCGTTTTGCCGCTCGAAGTGCACGTATTGCAACTTTGCGTCGGGAGTGTTTCCGGCGACTTACATGGAGCGGTATGTCGAGCGCGTCTGCGAGGACTTGAGCTCCGCCGCTGCGTTTCCTCTTCCGGGAGCCATGGATTCCATTTATCTCGGTGGTGGCACGCCTAGTCTTCTACCTCCGGAACTTTTTGAGAGACTGTTCGGCGCGATTCGTGAGCGTTTTGAGATTGCTGCTGGTGCTGAGATTACGGCGGAGTGCGCTCCAGGACAGCTGGCGGATGATGTACTCAGCGCGATGGCGGAATGCGGCGTCAACCGCATCAGCTTCGGTGTGCAGTCCTTTGTGGATCAGGAGGCAAAGGCGACGGGCCGCCTGCATACGCGGGCCATGGCGCTTGAGGATATTCGCCGCGTGCGGCAGGCGGGTATTGCGCGCGTCAATGTCGATCTGATTGCGGGATTGCCGCACCAGACAGAAGCTTCGTGGCGGGAGTCGCTGGCTGTACTGGCGGAGACGGGCGTGGACCATGCCAGCATCTACATGCTTGAAGTCGATGATGATTCGCGGCTGGGACGGGAAGTACTTAACGGCGGCGCGCGTTATTTTGCTCCGGCGATTCCTTCTGACGATGCGATTGCTGATATGTACGTGAGCGCTATGGAGGCGCTTGCAGCCGGCGGGCTGGAGCAGTACGAAATCTCGAACTTTGCACGTGCCGGCGCCGAGTCTGAGCACAACAGGAGGTACTGGCTGCGGCGGCCTTATCTCGGGCTTGGCGTGGATGCGCATTCGATGCTGCGCGGGGAAGATGGCAGCTCTGTTCGTTTTGCCACCACGGATGATCTTGAAGGTTATCTGAAGTCTCCGGGATGGGGAGAACAACACCGGCTTTCGCTTCAGGAAGAGCTCGAGGAGGCCTGGTTTCTGGGGCTGCGGTTGAATGCAGGCGTGAATCTGGCCGCGCTTGAAGCTGAGTTTGGCGGGGAAGCTGTGGAGGGCTTTCGGTCTGTGATCGACGAATTGGTTGCGGATGGGCTGGTTCGGGTAACTGATGATTCGGTTGTGCTGACCTTGCGCGGGCGGCTGCTGTCCAATGATGTTTTTGAGCGGTTTCTTGGGGTTAGGGAAGCTGTTGTCAGTTGAGTATTGTGGCTACTCAAGCAAAAAGCAGGTTCTTCGACTACGCGCTGCGCGCTCCGCTCAGAATGACAACTTGGAATAGAGATCGCTCAGTATGACAATGCTTTTCTGAGAGAATACGTTCATGTCCACCAAAGCCGAGCATAGCGACGAAGTATTTTCGCAAAATCCAGTCGGTGTAATCGACCTGCGCAGCGATACCGTAACCAGGCCGACTCCAGCAATGCGGTCTGCCATGGCGGCGGCTGAGGTTGGGGACGATGTCTACGGCGAGGATCCTACCGTTAACATGCTCGAGAGCAGCGCGGCGCAAATCTTTGGCCGCGAGGCTGCGCTTTTTGTGCCTACGGGAACGATGGGGAACCAGATCGCCATCAAGGTACATACGCAGCCGGGACAGGAGGTGATCTGCGAATCGCGCGCGCATATTGTGGACTGGGAGATGGCGATGGCCGCTGCCTTTTCCGGATGCCAGCTGCGGCCGGTCTATGCGGAGCGCGGCATTCTTACATGGAAGCTTGTTGAGTCTGTTCTGAAACGGGCCAGCACGCACAATGCTCCTACCGGGCTTATCTCGCTTGAGAATTCGCACAACATGGCGGGGGGTACGGTGACTCCGCTGGAGGTATTTGGCGAGATATGGAATAGCGCGAGCGAGCTGGGCATTCCGCTTCATCTGGATGGCGCGCGCATTTTCAATGCCGCAGCGGCATTGCGCATGCGTGTGGCTGAGCTGACCAGCGGATTCAATACGGTGATGTTCTGCCTGTCGAAGGGGCTTTGTGCTCCGGTGGGGTCGGTGCTGGTCGGGAGCCGCCGCGTGATTGAACGGGCGCGCATGATCCGCAAAGCACTCGGAGGAGGCATGCGGCAGGCGGGTGTTCTGGCTGCTGCCGGATTGATCGCTCTCGAAGAGATGCCGAAGCGGCTCCATGAAGACCATGCGAATGCGCATTTTCTCGCGGAGCAGCTGGCTCGTCTGCCGCAGATCGAGCTTGATCTTGCTACGGTGCAGACGAACATTGTGATCTTTACGGTGAAAGCCGAAGGGAAGGCCAGCGAACTTGTGGCGCGGCTCAAGCAGCGCGGTGTGCTCTGCGGGACCGTCGGGCGCAATGCTGTCCGTTTTGTGACCCACCATGATGTAGATCGCGCGGCCTGCGAGGTGGCTGCGCGGGTTGCGGCGGAAGAGATTGCCAGACTATAGATAGGCCATCACCTAGATACCTTGACCACAGAGAGCACGGAGGACACAGAGAACTGAGCACAAGACTGCTGTGGACGTAGTTTTGTGAAACCGTGTACATTTCAGAGGAGACGCTATGAAATTCGCTTTGCCGCATACGGCGGCGCGCATAATTGCGGACAGCGAGTTTTCTATTTGAAAGAAGGGAAGTCACCGGGCAACGTGAACCTGACACTCATCGACTGGCTCATCATGCTGTTGTATTTCGCTTTTGTGCTGGGCATTGGCTTTGCGCTCAAGCGGTTCATGCGAACGAGCCAGGACTTTTTCCAGGCGGGGCGCTCGCTGCCGGCGTGGATCTGCGGGCTGGCGTTTATCTCGGCCAACCTGGGCGCGCAGGAAGTGATCGGAATGGGCGCTTCCGGCGCGAAATACGGTATTGCGACGAGCCATTTTTACTGGATCGGCGCGATTCCGGCGATGCTCTTTGTCGGTGTCTTCATGATGCCGTTTTATTACGGCTCGAAGGCGCGCTCGGTGCCGGAGTTTCTGCGGCTGCGCTTCGATGAGAAGACGCGCGCTTACAACGCCTGCTCGTTTGCCGTGATGACGGTGTTTTCGTCGGGCATCTCGATGTATGCCATGGCGCGGTTGATCCAGACGCTGCACGTGTTCGATGCGCTGTTTCTGAAACTTAACCTGCCTGTCGAATGGATCTTTCACTTCGCGATTTTT
This sequence comes from Acidobacterium sp. FHG110202_01, assembly GCF_059115305.1. Lineage (NCBI taxonomy): Bacteria > Pseudomonadati > Acidobacteriota > Terriglobia > Terriglobales > Acidobacteriaceae > Acidobacterium > Acidobacterium sp. FHG110202_01. Next base: position 348,784 of record NZ_JBZYWJ010000004.1, on the reverse strand, counting down.
ATTTCGGCGATCATTGTTCTTGGCTATATCTTTGCCGGCGGACTGACGAGCGCGATTTATAACGAAGTCCTGCAGTTCTTCCTGATCGTTGCCGGATTTCTGCCGCTGGTCTGGGTTGGCTTGAAGAACATTGGCGGATGGAGCGGGTTGAAGGCTGCGCTGCCTGCGGCCTATACGCACTCGTGGCATGGGATGACGAATGCGCAGACCAATCCGCTGGGCGTGGAGTGGTTCGGGCTGGCGATGGGGCTGGGGTTCGTGCTCTCGTTCGGCTACTGGTGTACGGATTTCCTTGTTATCCAGACGGCAATGGCTACGGACTCGGAAGAATCGGCGCGCAGGGTTCCACTGATCGCGGCGATTCCGAAGATGTTTTTTCCCTTCCTTGTGATCCTGCCGGGACTGATCGCCATTGCGACTCCCGCGGTGACGCAGCATGCGATGATGCAGGCACCTTCTTTGAATGCCCCGGCAACGCCATCGGCAGCGAACGATCTTTCCGATCCGACGAAATACAGCAAGGGGCTGATTCCGGCGAAGGTGAATCCGGTGAATGGCAAGGTGATGACGGACGAGCACGGAAAGCCGCTGCTCGATTACGATCTTGCAATTCCGAATATGCTGCTGCACTACTTTCCGACGGGGATTCTCGGGCTGGGATTGACGGCGCTGCTCGCGAGCTTCATGTCGGGCATGGCTGGAAATGTTACGGCGTTCAATACTGTCTGGACGTATGACCTGTACCAGTCTTATATCCACAAAAATGCTCCGGATGCGCATTACCTGAAAGTTGGCCGTTGGACGACGGTGGTCGGCATCCTGATTTCAATCGGAACCGCGTACCTTGCCACGTCGTTCAACAACATCATGGACACGCTGCAGCTGGTCTTCTCATTTGTGAATGCGCCATTGTTTGCGACGTTTCTGCTGGGCATGTTCTGGAAGCGCACGACAGGCCACGGCGCATTTACCGGATTGGTGAGCGGCACCATCGCAGCGATTCTGCATCATGGATTGACGCTGCCTGCTGATGCGCATCCGGGCATTCATGGCGGATGGATTTCAGTTATCCACAGCTATCCGAGCGATATGGCACAGAATTTCTGGACGGCGATCTGGGCATTTTCCACAAACTTTATTGTGACCGCACTGGTCAGTCTCGTGACCAAACCGCGGCCCGATGGCGAACTGGTCGGACTGGTGTACTCGCTTACGCCCAAGCCGGTGGAACATCATATGGCGTGGTATGCGCGTCCCAAGGTGATTGCGGTGGGATTGATTGTGCTCCTCGTTGGGCTGAACCTGATTTTCCGATAGTGAGTTCTGGAGAGAACGATGAGTCTTGATCTGCGGATTCCGATGGGGCTGATGTTTACGATTGTCGGCGTGATTCTAACGATCTTTGGAGTGGTTACGCATGGAAGCGTGATCTATGAGCGCTCGGCGGGAATGAATATCAACCTGATATGGGGCGTGGTGATGCTGGTTTTCGGGATGACCATGTTCCTGCTGGGCCGCGCGAGTGACAAGCGCGCGGCATCCGCGCAGCCTGTCGAAGGAACGAACCGTCCGCTGGGTGGCGGACGCGGCCACTAAGCATTGCATGCAGCAGCCGCGCGCTTCGCGCGCCATTCTTGCTTGTTCAGGCTGATTCAACTTCTTTCCGCTCCCTTTGGTCGCTTGCATTAATCACCCGATGATTTCTTGCCCTCCCACCCTTTTATCGAAAAGCGCGATGAAAGGATGGGGCACCCTTATGGTGCTGCTGCGAACAAAAAGCAGATCCTTCGCTGCGCTTTGGATGGCAAACTCTTAATGAGTGAATGAAGCAACGACCAACGGAGTGGACGAGTTGTGCCAATTTAGAAAATGCAGAAAACAAAATGGCGCAAAGCGCGCTACTGCTGCATGCAATGCTTAAACTAAGAGTAGATGAAACATCGCACGATTGAGCACTATGAGCTGGTTCGCAGGCTGGGCGCGGGCGGCAGCGGAGTGGTTTACCTCGCGAATGACACGCTGCTGATGCGGCCCGTGGTGCTGAAGATTCTGAAGCGCGGCGCGCTTACGCTTGAGCAGATGAGGACGACGGTACTGCGCGAAGCGCGCATGGCGTCAGCCATTGAGCATCCGAATGTCTGCGCCATTTACGAAGTAGGCGAAGAGGGCGAAGAAGCCTACATCGTGATGCAGTATGTTCCGGGGCAGTCGCTGGACAAGATCATTGCCAAGGGGCCGGCGAGCATCCAGCTTGCGCTTTCGGTCGGTATCCAGATTGCGGATGGTTTGAACGCCGCGCATTCGCTGGGCATTTTCCATCGAGATTTGAAACCGGCAAATGCGATTCTGACCGATGGCGGCCTGGTCAAGATTCTGGATTTCGGTCTGGCGCGGCGCATCAATCCTGAAGAAGCGGAGTTTGATCCGTCGAAGTCATCGCGGCGCAAGACGGGCCCTGTGAGTGCGACGTATACGGCGCGCGGCGGCACGATTGCTTACATGGCTCCAGAGCAGTTCGTGACCGGGCAGAGCAGCGTGCAGAGCGACATCTGGGCGCTGGGGGTGATTCTGTATGAGCTGGTGAGCGGGCGGCATCCGTTCTCGCGGCCTGATGCGGATGAGTTCCAGAGCATCCGCGCCATCCAGTTCGTGGATCCTCCGCCGCTCGATCAGTGCTGCCCGAATGTTCCGGCTGAGCTGAGTTCGGTAATCCTGCGCTGCCTGGAGAAGAATCCCGCGGAGCGATATGCCAGCGCCGCGGATGTTCGTGAGGCGTTGAAAACGATCATGAGAGCGCTGCAGATCGAGACGGGAGTGATTCCCGGCGACGCGGCTGCGCAACTGCCTGTCTCTACTCCTGAAGATGCGAAGCGAACTACTGGATTACTTTCGATGCTGGCTGAGCGGTTTCGTGAATCGGCGGACACGCAGGCCAAGCAGAACTCGATTGTGGTGCTGCCGTTCAAGAACTTCGGGCCGTCTGAAGTGACGCCGCTTTATGGCTTTGCTCTGGCGGACGCGATTTCAGCGCGCATCTCGCGCATGTCCTCGCTGGTGGTGCGGCCCACGAGCGCGCTGATGCATCTTCCGCTGGCGCAACTTGACCCTCTGGAGATCGGGCAGAAGCTGCTGGTGCGCTGGGTGCTGACGGGGAATTTCATTCGCTCAGAGAAGGGCTTTGACCTGAACTGGCAGCTGCTCGATGTTTCGCGGCAGAGCGTGAGCGGCGGCGGCGCTATCAGCGTTCCGTCGTTTGACCTGGTGGCTGTGCAGACGGAAATCTGCAATGAGGTGTTTGCTTCGCTGCAGGGAATTGGGCAGTTTGCCCAGACGAATGACCGGTCCACGGTGCCGCGAACGAAGCTGACGGAGGAACTTTCAGAAGAATATCTGCAGGCGCGTGCTGTGCTTTCTTCATTCATGCAGCGCACGGGCAGCAAGACCGATCTCGACCACGCGCGCGAGCTGTTCGACAGCGTGGTGCAGACCAATCCGGCATACGCTCCTGCATGGAGCGGATTAGGGATCACGCATCTGCAATATGTGCGGCATGGATTTGGCGGGCACATGCACGTGCTGGCGGCGCGGCGCGCCTTTGACCACGCATTGCAGCTCGATCCAGGCTCGATCGAAGCGAATCTTTACCGCGTGTATATGCTGCTTTCCCGCGGTGAAAAAGAAAGCGCGCGGCACGGGATTGAGCATCTGCTGCGCACCGCCTCGAATGACTGGAATGTCCACATGGTTGCGGGGATGACGCTGCGGCTCGATGGCATGTACGAAGAGGCGCTGGACCAGTTCAACCAGTCGTTGAAGCTCAATCCATCGAATGCGCCGGTGATTTATAACCACCGCGCGCGCGTTTATCAATATCAGAACCAGCTTGAGCTTGCGGATGAGGAACTGGAAAAAGGGCTGACGCTGGAGCCGAAGCATCCTCTGCTGCGCACAGCGCTCGCTTACCAGCGTATGCGCCAGGGTGATCTGCGGCAGGCGATTGAGATGCTCGAAGCCGTGATTCGCGATGATGACAGCATGCGCATCGCTTTCCCGACGCTGGCCATGTGCTATGTGCAGGTAGGCGAGCGCGAGCGGGCTGCTTCTCTGATTTCGGAAGACTCGATCTCCGCTGCTGAGGCGGACAGTGAGATGGCGTACCGGCTGGCAACGTATTTCGCTGTGGAAGGCGATGAGAGCGAGGCGCTGCACTGGCTGCGCCGCGCGATTTATCTGGGGAATGAGAACTATCCCTGGTTTGCCAAGAATCCGGCATGGAACCGGCTGCATGGGCATATCGATTTTGAGCGCATCCTGGAAGATTTGAAGAAGAGCTTCCGGAGAAACCAGAAGACGTGGAAGCGGCTACTGGCTCAGGTGTGACAGGGTACAGGGTGCAGCGCTCAGGGCGCAGGGCACAGAAAAGCAAGTCCTCGACTAAGCGCTGCGCACTTCGCGCAGGATGACAATTCATTCATAGCTAGGTTTCTTTAGCCAATCTTTTGGGAGCGGTGTTTTTCCAGGCTGCTTCGATGGCTGGTTTTACGACTGTCTTTGTGGCCTTCTTCAGATGTACGTGCGTTGCCCCATTTTTGCCCCAGTATCCGGGGACGGGCGTGAAGACTTCCGGGGCACTCTCCACGAATTTGTCCTGGTCGAGCGGTGAGAGTTTGACCATGCCGTAAGTCTTGTCTGGATAGGCAAGTGTGGCAAAAATTTTTTCCGGCGACGCGGAAGTCGGGGTGGCCCATGTGCTCGGCTTCGATCGTTTCCGGGAAGTTGAGCGCGAGACGGCGAAAATCGTTGGCGGTCATTGATATTTTCCTGAACAAGATTTTGTGATGCCCCGTCCTTTCATCGCACTTTCCGATGAAAGGACGGGCAGCTAATGTTTTTGGCGACTACTTCTCCTGCATCGCTGTCTGCATTTCCTCGGTGGACACATCTTTGATGTGTGTTCCAATCCACCACTGAAAGCCGAAAGGATCTTCGACTCCGGCTGAGCGGTCGCCGTAGAACTGATCGGTAGGCTCGCGGAGGCTCTTTGCACCGGCGGCGAGCGCCTGCTTGTAGGTTGCATCGCAGTCCTTGACGTAGAACATAAGGCTGACGGCGGAGCCGCCAAGATGCTGCGGGCTGTAGATTTGTCTCTCGGGAGCTTCATCGGCAAGCATGATGCAGGAGTCGCCGAGTTCGATCTCTGCGTGGCCGATGCGTCCGCTGGTGTCCGGCATGCGCATGCGCTCGGTGGCACCGAAGGCTTTCTTATAGAACTCAATGGCGGCTGCTGCTCCGCGGATGTGCAGATAAGGCTGGATGCTGTGGTATCCATCGGGAATGGGTTTCACTTCTGGCATGGGTTCTCCTCCTGACGCAGTCCATTTTCGTTCATGAGGCGGGACGTGTGGATTGTAAAAAATTGACCAATAGAGGGAAGCAGGGAATAGGGATTATCCCATATTAGGAATTGATATAGCCGGGAAGGAAACTGCAGGTTCCTTCGGCTGCGCTCAGGACAGGCTCCTCCGCTACCCTTCCCCTTCACTTCGTTCAGGGTCAGGGTCCGGTCGGGATGACAATTCGTTTAGCGATCACACTAAAAAATAATTGCTCTAGACGATCGGGACGTGGTTCAGGTGCGGCGTTGACGTTTGCAGGTAGACAGAGGGTGTGATTCCGGAGAAGGCCTGAAAGTCGTGAATGAAGTGTGCCTGGTCATAGTAGCCGCAATCGAGAGCAATCTGTGCCCATTCCACCTCGTTCATGCCATGCACTGAGTGAAGAACACGCTGGAAGCGGCGCACGCGACAGAATGTTTTAGGCGTGAGTCCTACCTGCTGATGGAAGAGCTGGATAAAGCGGCGCTGGCTTAGTCCGACTTTGTCCGTGATCGAAGCTACGGTCGCTACATGCGGCGCACGGCCGATGCGATAGAGCGCATATTCCACTGCCGGATGCCATGCAAGAGGCCGCGCCAGCTGAGCCAGCAAATCCTGCTCAAGACCCTGGAACATGGCGGAGACTGAAGGCGCGGCCAGCATGCGCTCGCGAAGTTCTCCAGTGCGCGCACGCCACAGGTCTTCGAGCGTAATATCGAGGTTCTCCGCTTCATCGGCGGGTATGCGGAAGAATGGAAATCCGCCGCCGGGATGAAACTGAATACCGACGACGCGCTCCTGCTCCTCAGTATCAATCACGAAGTAATTGGAGCGCGCTCCAGAGAACACAGCAGTGCCATACGTGTCGTAGCGGCTTAAATCCTCGGAATGATAGATGCGGATGGGGTAATCGCGCAGATTGAAGATGATGGTGGATTCGCCGGTGGGCATCAGCCGCTCGTGCGTATGCGCTGGCATCGTGTCTGATTCCCAGTACCAGAAGCACTGGACGAAGGTCCCGAGCGGAGCCGGCGGATGATAGAGCAGGGAAGGCATAGGCAGCCTCAGGGAAAGTGTACGCTTTACTTTTCTCTCGCTACTACAAAATCCGGAACCCAGAGAAGAGCGCGCTTGTAGTCGGAATCAGGCAGGACAGCGAGCGCGGCGCGGGCCTTCTCTGCGTGCTGGAAGGCGGAGCTCATGGCGTAATCGACCGAGCCATTGCGCGCCAAGATGGTGAGGATCTCCTCATGGGTGACGCGGTCGAAGCTCTGGTCGGTGAGTACGGTCAGAATGGCTGCGCGGTCTTCTGCTGTGCCGTTTTCAAGCGAATGGATGACGGCGAGTGTCGCCTTGCCTTCGCGCAGATCGCTGGCGACAGGCTTGCCCAGGACTTCTTCGGTTGCGGTGAGATCGAGCACGTCATCGACGATCTGAAAGGCCATGCCGAGCGCGTGGCCGAATTCGCCCATGGAGGCTTCAGCTTCTCCATTGACTTTGGCGAGAACGGAGCCGAGGCGCATCGAGACTTCAAAGAGGCACGCGGTCTTGCGATAGATGAGGTCGTTGTATTCCTGCTCGGTGACGGCGCGGCCAAGGGTTTCCATCTGGAGCAGCTCGCCTTCGACCATCTGCTGGGTAAGGCCGATGAGCAGGTCGAGCACCTTGAAGCTGCGTTCTTCGAGAGCCACGCGGAAGGCCTGCATATAGAGCCAATCGCCCGCGAGCACGCACTTGGCGTTGCCCCATGTTGTATTGGCTGAAGGCCGGCCGCGGCGCGTGTCGGCGGCATCGATGATGTCGTCATGGACGAGCGTGGCGGTATGCACCATCTCGACCACAGCGCCGAGGCGGACCATGCCGTGCCCTGTATAACCCTGCGATTTGGCTGAAAGCAGCAGCAGCGATGGGCGGATGCGCTTGCCGCCGCCTTCGCGCAGGTAATCGGAAATTTCCGTAATGGCCTTGACGGAGGAGACGGCGTCTTTGCCAAACTCGCGCTCGATGGCGCGCAGGTCGTCATGCAGCAGGTCGAAGACCTCTTTTGCCGTCGCTATGGTGGTCGTGCTCAAGGGCGCTCCGTCTTTTCCTAATTTGACCGGTAATTCGTGAACTGCATATCGATGCCGAGGTCTTTGGCCTTCAGCAAAGCAATGACCTCTTGTAGAGTATCGCGGTCTTTGCTGCTGACGCGGACAGTATCACCTTGTATGGATGCCTGGGCCTTCTTTTTCGAGTCTTTTATGATGCGGACAATGTCTTTTGCCTTCTCGCCAGGGATGCCCTGCTGCAGGGTGATTTTCTGGCGTACGCTCGATCCAGCGGCCGGCTCGACTTTGCCATAGGTCAGCGCCTTAATGGAGATGCCGCGCTTGATGAGCTTCTGGCGCAGGATTTCGTTGACGGCTTCGAGCTTGTATTCGTCGGCGGAGGCGAGCTGGAGGGCTTCGTCGCCTTCGAGCTTGATCTCGGAGTTCGAGTCCTTGAGGTCGAAGCGGGCGCGAACTTCCTTGGTCGCCTGCTCGATAGCGTTCCGGACTTCCTGGATATCCACTTTACTTACGATGTCAAAAGAATTGTCCCCGGCCATGACTCAAGCTCTCTTTATTTTGAAGTTGATGGAAAAGCTCTAAGCTTCAGTGTGCCATGCCCGGAGGGATATTGAAAAACTGGTGAAAGTTTTCCGTGGTGCGGGACGCTATTTCATCCACAGGCAGATCGCGGATTTCGGCCAGTTTTTCAGCAACGCCGGCGACCCAGGCGGGCTCATTGCGCTTGCCCCGATTGGGCACGGGCGCAAGGAACGGCGCATCAGTTTCGACCAGCATGCAGTCCAGCGATAGCTGTGCGGCAACGTCGCGGATGGGCTGTGCCTTGGGGAAGGTGATGTTTCCGGCAAAGGAGATGAGGAAACCACAGTCGATGGCGCGCCTGGCGTGCTGCCACTCCCCGGTAAAGCAGTGCAGGATGCCGCCAAGGCCCTTCGATGACCATTCGGACTCGATCATCTCCAGTGTGTCGTCCCAGGCATTGGTGCTGTTGTCTGACGGTCGGCAGTGGATGATGATCGGCTTCTTATGGGCCGCGGCGATTTCCATCTGCTGGCGGAAGACGGCCTTTTGCGTTTCGCGCGGTGAGTGATCGTAGAAGTAATCAAGGCCGATCTCTCCGCAGGCGATGACTTCCGGCTGCTGGAGCAGGTCGTTGAGCTTGGCGAGTGCGGCTTCATCGGCCAGCTGTGCCTCATGCGGGTGGACTCCGGCGCTGGCGAGAATGCGCGGCGTTTCCGGCCTGCCGGCGTATTGGCGGCTCAAATCGAGGGCGCGATGCATGGTGTCCGGGCCGTCGCCAATGCCTATGGAGAGCACGGTGCGCACGCCCGCAGCCCAGGCGCGCGCGAGCAGGGCTTCGCGGTCTTCGTCGTAGCGCGGGCTGTCGAGATGAGCGTGGGAGTCGACCAGCAAGATGGTTCCTCACAAATATTTTTGAAGGGGCACGGCTTTAGCCGTGCCAATTTATACGCCTGATTTGGGGCTTCAGCCCCTGAGGGTGTTTCGCCTCGGCGGCTAAAGCCGCGTGTTCAGTCATTTTTTATGGCACGACTGAAGTCGTGCCCCTTCAAAGACAACTACTTTAATCGTGCGCCGATTTCTACGTCTTCGAGAAAGCCGGCGAGAACGGGCTTGCCTTTTTCCCCGATTGAAGCAGCGACGATCATGCCGTTCGATTCAAATCCGCGAAGCTTGCGCGGCGCGAGGTTGGCAACGATGACCACCTTGCGGCCAATCAGCGATTCCGGCTCGTAGGCTTCGGCGATTCCGGCGAGAATCTGACGTGTTTCGTAGCCGAGATCGACTTCGAGGCGTAACAGCTTGTCAGCCTTGGGCACGCGCTCGGCGACCTTCACCTGGGCGACTCGCAACTCGACCTTGGAGAAGTCGTCGATGGTGATTTTCTCTGAAGCTGCCGGGGCCTGTACTCCAGTTGCAGGTGCCTGTGAGCCGCCAGAAATATCATTCCGGATCGCATCGGTGAACGCGGCTGCCGCACTGCTTTCGCTGGTGGATTCCGAGATGGCAACGGCCAGACCATCGACGATGGATTCGAGCTTTGAGGTGTGGTGCTCCGGCGTTGTGGGCTGAGCGGATTCGACTGCCTTTGTGTTGTTCTGTTCGATTTCCTGCATACGGGTGATTGCGTCCTTTTCTGCGCGGGGGAAGACCGGGCCGAGCTCGCCGAGTCTGGTGCCGGGTTTCAGGCCTCCCCATTCGAGATTTTTCAGATCTGCTTTCTTGATGTCTCCAAGACCAAGCTGTGCCCAGACTTTCGCGGCTGCGTCGGGAATGATCGGATAGACGAGCGCGGTGATGATGCGGATGGCTTCCGCTGCAGTGTAGAGAATGTCAGAGCGGTATTGTTTTTGATCTTCTTCGCTGACATCGCCATGCGCCTTCCATGGAGCGCGTGCAGTGAGGAAGCCGTCCACATTGCCGATAAAGCTCCAAAGTGATTCGAGCGCTCGCGAGAAGTTCAGCGAGTCGAATTCCTTGCCAAAACTGGTAGTAAAAGCTGCTGCATCCTCGCACAGCCCTATATCGCAGGCGGCTGCGCCTGGGATGACTCCATCAAAATATCTCTGAATCATCGACAGTGTGCGGCTGGCGAGATTTCCGTATCCGTTCGCAAGATCGCTGTTGTAGCGCTGCACCAGTGCGTCGAAAGAGAAGCTGCCATCCTGTCCGAAGACGATTTCGCGCAGCAAGAAGTAACGCAGCGCATCAGTTCCCAGCACATCGAGAATCGTTTCGGCGCGCACGATGTTGCCGCGCGATTTCGACATCTTGCTTTCTTCAAAGAGCAGCCAGCCGTGGGCGACGATGCTTTTCGGCAGCGGCAGGCCTGCGGCTATCAAAAATGCGGGCCAGTAGACGCAGTGGAAGCGGCTGATCTCCTTGCCGACGATGTGCAGGTCGGCGGGCCAGTAGCGATCGAATTTCGATGGGTCGTCGCTGCCCCATCCTAGTGCGGTGATGTAGTTGGCCAGCGCGTCGAGCCAGACGTAGATGACGTGCTTCTCGTCGCCGGGAACGGGGATACCCCACTTGATGGTGGTGCGGCTTACTGACAGGTCTTTGAGACCGCTGCGCACGAAGGAGATGACTTCGTTGCGGCGCGTTTCCGGGCGGATGAAGTCCGGGTTTGCTTCGTAGAACTCAAGCAGCTTGCGCTCAAAAGCCGAGAGCTTGAAAAAGTAGTTTTCTTCGCTGATGGTTTCGGTGGGGCGTCCGCAGTCCGGACAGGGCGCGCCGGGAGGTACGTCGACGTAGGCCTCATCGAAGACGCAGTACTGGCCGGTGTAGGAGCCCTTGTAGATGTATCCGCGATCCTTGAGCAGGGTGAAGAACTTCTGCACGGCGCGCTTGTGGCGCGGCTCGGTGGTGCGGATGAAGTCGTCATAGCTGAGGCCCATGCGGTCCCACAGGCCGCGGAACTCGGCTGCTACGTTGTCGGTGAACTGCTGCGGGTCGATCTCGGCCTGGCGGGCGGAGCGCTCGATCTTCTGGCCGTGCTCGTCGGTGCCGGTCAGAAACCAGGTGTCGAATCCGAGGGCGCGTTTGCGGCGGGCGATGGCGTCGGCCACGATGGTGGTGTACGCATGGCCGATGTGCGGACGCGCGTTGACATAGTAAATCGGCGTGGTGAGGTAGTACTTACCGGGGTTCGACATGAGCAGAGACTATTTTCATCTTAGAACAGATTCTTTAGTGGTGTGAGGCTTCAGCTCTGCGTCAAATGTGTCAATTGGGAAAGGTGACTTTTTACCGCAGAGGACGCAAAGTGATCGCGGAGGCACGCAAAGGAAAACCTTCCACCACAGAGATCACAGAGGACACAGAGACGCGCAGCAAGCCTGTTTGCCTGATAGAATCGAGCAGTAAAATCAACTCTTTCAACTGGTTTGTTGCTCCCACGTGTATCTAAGAGAACAGAAGAAGCTGCTTGCCCGCCTGCGCGCGATTCTGCGTGACAAATTCCAGATCGAGCTGGACACGATTGCTATTGAGCAGCCGCCGGAGATCAAGTTCGGCGAGTATGCGCTGCCTATTGCCTTTGAGCTGGCGCGCAGGTTGAAGAAGGCTCCGCGCAAGATTGCCGAAGAAATCGTAGCCGAACTCTCATCATCCATAGGCGCTGAGCTTGCTCCGCTGGAAGGCTTTGCCGGATTCGAGGTCGCGGGCGCCGGGTACATCAATGCGCGGCTTGATCGTGGAGATGCCGCGCGCGAGATTGCTGCAGGCTCTGACGTGGTGGTTGCGGAGACTCCGCTGCATGAGCTGGTGGAGCACACCAGCATCAATCCCAACAAGGCTGCGCACGTAGGCCATCTGCGCAATGCGATCCTTGGCGATACGTTTGTGCGCCTGCTGCGCGCTGCAGGCCACAAGGTCGATGTGCAGAACTACATCGACAACACTGGTGTGCAGGTGGCCGATGTTGTTGTCGGGCTCACGCATCTTGAAGGGCTTTCTCTGAGCGGTGTTCAGGAGCTGATGGCGAAGCTCGCGGCAAGCGGCGAACGCATTGACTACTACTGCTGGGACCTGTACGCCCGCGTCTCGCAGTGGTACGACGCCGACGAGCAGGAGAAACAGGCGCGCAGGCAGATCCGGCTTGACACGCTGCATGACATCGAACATGGCGGCAATGAGGCAGCGCAGATTGGCGAGATCATCTCGACGGCTGTACTGAAGCGGCACCTCGAGACTATGCTGCGGCTTGATATTGAGTACGATCTGCTGCCGCGCGAGAGCGAGATTCTTCACCTGCACTTCTGGAACCTGGCCTTTGAGCAGTTGAAGAACAAGGGCGTGCTGTATTTCGAGACCGAAGGTAAGAACAAGGGCTGTTGGGTGATGCGCAGGCCTGGTGCTGGCCGCACGGGCGGACTACTGCGCGAACCCATTGGAGACAATGGTGCGGAAGGCGAAGAATCCGATGGGCCAGATGAAGATGCTAAGGTCATTGTCCGCTCGAATGGGACGGTGACGTATGTGGGCAAGGACATCGCGTATCATCTCTGGAAGTTTGGACTGCTGGGGCGCGATTTTGCTTACAGGAAATTCTTCGAGTATCTGAACCATACCTGCTGGATCTCTGCCGAAGAGGGCAAGGCCGATCATCCCCACTTTGGCGGAGCGCAGGCGATTTACAACGTCATCGATTCTCGGCAGTCTGATCCGCAGGCGAATGTGATTGAAGCGCTGCGCGGTCTCGGATACACAGAGCAGGCGGCGCGTTATACCCATTTTTCTTACGAGATGGTTGCGCTGACTCCGCGGTGCGCTGAAGAGCTTGGCTACGAAATCTCTGATGAAGACCGCGCGCGGCCTTATATCGAAGTCTCAGGGCGCAAGGGCTTCGGCGTGAAGGCGGATGACCTGATCGACAAGCTGATTGCCGCGACACAGAAGGAAGTCGACAGCCGCCATCCTGAACTGAGCGCGGACGAACGCGGGCAGATTGCGAAAGAGATCGCCGTCGGTGCGCTGCGCTACTTCATGCTTAAGTACACGCGCAATACTGTCATTGCTTTCGACTTCAACGAAGCGCTGAGCTTCGAAGGCGAGACCGGGCCTTACATGCAGTACGCGGTCGTGCGCACACGCAGCATCTTCCGCAAAGGTGAAACGACGGCAGAGCAGGCGCTGGCTGATTTCGCCGGTGTCGATGCTTCTCCTTACCTAGCAGGAGAAGAAGGTGACGGCATATGGCAGGTGTGGCTGCGCGCGGCCAAGACTTCGCTGCTGCTCGACCAGTGTATTGCCACTGCCGAGCCCGCCTATCTGGCGAAGCATGCTTTCCAACTGGCGCAGGAGTTCAGCAATTTCTACCGCAAGCACCACATCCTGACCGAGGCTGATCCTGAGCGGAAGAAGTTTCTGCTGGCTACGGCTGCGATTACGCAGCGTGAGCTGATCCGCTCACTGGCGTGGCTGGGGATTCATGCTCCAGAAGTAATGTGATTCCAAGTCAGGATCCCACCCTTTCGCAAAAAGCGCGAAAGGATGGGGCACCCATGTTTTTGGCTACCGGCGCAAACTGCAGGTCCTTCGACTGCGCTCCCTACGATCGTTCCGCTCAGGATGACAAATGGAAGCCAGCCAGCTACTGCAGAGGCTGACCATCTGCGGTTAATTGCTGCAATTGCTGCTGGTCGTATTGCTTTACTCCATCGGGCAGCGGGGCATAGTTCAAGCTGCCGGCGGTAGCCTGGCCGTCGGTGATGACGTACTGCACAAAGCTCTTCAACGCAGCGCGCTTCGCTTTGCCGGGACCATCTTTCGGGATGATGAGGAAGGTCAGGCCGGAGATCGGGTAGGCGTCGCTTGCCGAGGCTGGCGGGTTCACAATCGGCGCGCGCGGATCCTGCGCGAGCTGGCTGCCGAAGGCGTTGATGGCTGACGTTGTCGCCGCGGCTGTGGGGGAGACATACTGGCCAGCCTGATTCTTGATCTTCACTACAGGAAGATTGTTCTGCTGGGCGTAGGTCAGTTCGACGTAGCCGATGGCTCCGGGGGACTGGCGGATGTTTCCGGTTACGCCTTCACTGCCTTTTCCACCAAGACCGACGGGCCAGCTTACCGAAGCGCCTTTGCCTACCTTGCTCTGCCATTCAGGGCTGACCGCTGCAAGATAGGTGGTGAAGATATTCGTGGTTCCGCTGCCGTCGGAGCGGTGGGAGATCACGACGGGCAGTTTCGGGAACTTTACTCCCGGGTTGTCTTTGGTGATGGCAGGGTCCTGCCAGCTCTTGATGGTTCCGAGGAAGAGGGCGGCGAGCGCTTCGGGAGAAAGCTGGAGCGGCTGATTCAATCCAGGGATGTTGTAGGTGATGCAGACCGGGCCGGCTGACTCGGGGATCTGAATGACCGGCTTCATTTCACCGAGCTGCTGGTCAGTGAGAGCGGCATCTGAGGCGCCGAAGTCGACGGTGCCGGCTTTCACCTGCTGGATGCCTCCGCCGGAACCGATGGACTGGTAGTTGATCCGGACATTGGAGTGTGCCTGCGAGTAGTCAGCCGTCCAGCGTGTCATGACCGGGTTGACGAAGGTACTGCCTGCTCCGGAGAGCATGACGTTCTCTGAGCCGGGGTTTGAATTACAGCCTGCGCTGACCAGGGCGATGGTGGCAACTGCCAGCTTCCATGAAATCGAGAATTTGTTCACTTGGGCCTCCCTCCAAGAGAGTCTGTTGTTGTCCTACGCCCTAAGGATGCCTTGAGCAGGTTTTTCCCGGATGAATTTTGTTCTGGAATCTGTGAATTACCCCATTTCACTGCTTTACTTAGAAAAACTCCGAACCCACTCGACGATGGTGCGGACACCTACGCCTGTCGGGCCCTTGGCAGTCCAGGGCTTGGTGTCGTCGAGCCAGGCCATGCTGGCGATATCGAGGTGGATCCAGGGGGTGTCTTCGGCGAATTCCTTAAGGAACATGGCTGCGGTGATGGCACCTCCGTAACGCCCGCCAGTGTTCTTGATGTCGGCGATGTCGGAGCGGATCAGGTCGCGGTAGTCTTCGTCGAGGGGCAGGCGCCAGAAGCGCTCGCCTGACTTTGCCAGGGCGTCGCTGAAGTGCTGGTATGTCTCTTCGTCGTTGGCGAAGACTCCGGCATTGAGCTGGCCAAGTGCGACGGCGACGGCCCCGGTGAGGGTGGCGGCGTCGATCAGGTGGGTTGCGCCGAGTTGTATGGCATAGGCAATGCCGTCGGCGAGCACGAGGCGGCCTTCGGCATCAGTATTGATGATCTCGATGCTTTTGCCGGACATGGCGATCTGCACATCACCGGGCTTCTGGGCTTTGCCGGAAGGCATGTTCTCAGTGGCGCAGACTATGGCGATGACCCTGACTTTCGGCTTGAGCTGGGCGATGGCACGCATGGCCCCGATCATGGCTGCTCCGCCGGCCATGTCGTACTTCATCTTTTCCATGTTGTCGGAGGGCTTGATGGAGATGCCTCCGGTATCGAAGGTAATGCCTTTGCCGACCAGGCCGAGAACCGGGCCCTCCGCTGTACCTTCCGGCTCATACCGAATGACGATGAGGGCGGGAGGCTCGTCTGAGCCTTGGGCAACGCTCCAGAAAGCACCCATCTTGAGCTCCTTGAGCTTGTCTGCGCCGAAGACTTCGCATTTCAGGCCGGATGCCTTAGCCATTTCGGCTGCTTTCTGGCCGAAGATGGTCGGGGTGAGGTAGTTTCCGGGCTCGTTGACCAGGGAGCGGGTGAAGTTCTGCGACTCAGCGATGCTGACGCCTTCGTTGAAGCCTGTTTCTGCCTCTTTTGGGGCGATGACTATCAACGACTGGATGCTTTGGTCTTTTCTGTCGCTGCGGTAGATGTCCGGGTCGAAGTCGGCGAGGATGGCGCCTTCGGCGATGGCACGTGCGGTGGCTGCCGGATCGAAGTTTCCGGGCGCGAGGATGGCCAGATCCCGCAATTTACGCGGCTTGGCGAAGCGGACGGCAGTTCCGGCGGCCTTGCGAATTTCATGAGGTGTGGCTTTGCCGGCCTTGCCGAGTCCGATGAGGAGGAGGCGCTTTGCCTGGAGTCCCTGCGGGGCATGCAGCAGGAGAGTCTCGTTGCTGTTGCTCGAGAATTCTCCGGTGGAGAGGAACGGGGCGGCGGCTTGCCGGATGGCTTCTTCTTCAGCCAGGACGGTGATTTCCGATTTTGCGTCCTTGCCGGTGGCGGCGTCGGTGGTGAAAACGGCCAGGAGTTCAGTCTCCACGGCGGCTGCGGGGCCCGATTGCAGGGTGGTTTTCATGAGCTTTAGTGTAACCATTGCATGAAACGGACGCTTGTTATTCGCTCGCGCAGAGATTTAGACCCTCCCCTAGGGATTCTGGGGAAATTCCATGCATCTAGTCGTTGCAATGAATAAATCCATATAGAAATGGAATGTTACAATAAAAAAAGAATTCCTTGTTTCCTTGTAAGCTTCTATGCTGGCGAAAAAGACAATAAAGAATCAGATCACCCTTCCCAAGGCTGTAGTCAGCCGCTTTACCGGCGTGGAGTATTTTGACGTCACTACGGATGGAAGCTCTATTGTTTTGCGTCCTTTGAAGCAGAGCCGTGCCGACGAGGTGCGCAAACAGCTGGCTGAATTGGGAATCAGCGAAGAAGACGTACAGGATGCCGTTGTCTGGGCGCGCGCGAGCAAATAATTGCGCGTTGTCTTTGACACAACCGCTGTTGTTTCGGCGCTGGTCTTCGCGCAGGGACGCCTTGCATGGCTGCGCGAACATTGGCAGAACGGCTGTACACCGCTCGTCTCACACGCCACGGGAGAGGAACTTACGCGGGTCCTTAGCTATGACAAATTCAGGCTCTCGCTTGACGACCGCAGGGAATTGCTGGCCGACTATTTGCCATTTTGCGAAGTGGTTACTGTGGGCAGGAGTTGTCCCGTGCTCTGTCGCGATGGGAACGACCAGCCCTTTCTCGATCTTGCCTACTGCGGCTCTGCAGATTTACTAATCAGCGGAGATAAGGATTTGCTGGCGCTCCATGGGAAGGCCGTCTTCGGAATCGAATCGCCGGAGATGTATCGCGTGCGGGTAGTTGGTAAGGATTGAAATATATTTGGAATTTTAATTAGCCCTAGTAGCTCCACTGAATTCAGCGATGAGAACTATTTAGGAGAACGGCCTTACTTCGCAAGGCAAAAAGCGCACCTTCCGGTGCGGGTTCCCTCGACTCCGCTATGCTCAGGATGACAAGAGGTTGTGGGATTCTGTTTACCTGCGGGAGCGGGCGATGGCGGCCCGGGCTTCACGGTCGGCTTCGCGGCGGCGTTCGGTTTCGCGCTTGTCCCAGTCCTGTTTGCCTTTGGCGATGGCGAGCTCGCATTTGACCCGGCCCTTGTGGAAATAAAGGCGGGTGGGGATGAGCGTAAATCCCTTTTGCTGCGTCTTGATCTGTAGTTTGCGAATTTCTTCCCGGTGCAGCAGGAGCTTCCTTGTACGGAGCGCGTCGTGATTGGTGTAGCTGCCGTGGGAATACGGACCAATATGCGCGTTCAACAGGAAGGCCTCTCCGTCCTTGACCAGGCCGTAGGCGTCCTTGAGATTAGCTTTGCCTTCGCGGATGGACTTGACCTCTGTTCCGCGGAGGGCGACGCCTGCCTCGAACTTATCGAGCAGGAAGTAGTTGTGTCCGGCGGCACGATTCTGAGCGGCATCGCGGGCGCCGGCGGCCACCGGATCGCGCGGTTTGGATTTCTGGGGAGTGGCAGGTGCCACTTGATGACTGGACTGACGGGCCATGACGTTCTTATAGATAGTGTACGGGAAAAGACGGGGCACAGGGCACAGGTCTCAGAGTGCAGGGTGCAGCGTACAGGGTGCAGGGCGCAGAAAACAGGTGTCAGAGCACAGGGCTCAGGTCTCAGAATATGGCCCAAAAGGCACAAGGCTCAGAAGAAATCAGCGATTCTCATTCCTGTAACCTCTGAGCGCTGCTTTCTGCGTCCTGAGCCCTGTGACCTGAGACCTGACAGCTACAGGTGTTCATGCTAAGGCGCGAGCGCAGAATGAGATATCGGCTCGGCGGCGATGCTATAATCGGCCAGCGTCAAGGTCTTTTTCAAAGGCACTGGCCGCGGGGCCTGAAAGTCTTTTCCCCAGACCCTTTCTCCTGGAGTTGCATGAATCACCGCGCCTTAAAACTGGCTTTCTTATCGCTCGGAATTCTTCTTTTTTTAGGCATTTCCCAACCGCTCAAGGCACAATCGGCCGCCCACTGGTACAAGCAGGGCCAGACTGCCGAGGCCCGGGACGATGTCGAGACGGCTTACGAGGATTTTTACAAGGCCTTCCAAAAGGATCCCAAAGATCTGCGCTATAAGACCTCTTACCAGAGGACGCGCTCTGCGGCGGCTTCGTCGCATGTGAAGAAGGGCGAGAAGCTGCGCGACCAGGGCGATTACACGAACGCTTTGACGGAGTTTCTGCATGCGCTCGAGATCGACCCGAGCAACGAACTGGCGCAGCAGGATATCCAGGCGACGCGGGAAAAGTTGAATGCTCCTCCGAACCAGACGCCGGAGGCCCTGGTTTCGCCGAATGCCAATCCGCTGCTGAAGGACCTGGGCGGGCCGCCGGAGCTGAAGCCGCTATCGAATGAGCCCGTCACCATCCATTCGGTGGAAGACAGCAGGGTGGTCTACCAGACGGTGGGCAAGCTGGCTGGCATCAATGTGCTGTTTGATCCGGCGTATACCTCGAAGCGCGTACCAGTAGACTTGACGAACGTGTCGCTTTACGATGCATTGCGCATTGTCGGCACGATCACGGGCACATTCTGGCGGCCCATTACATCGAACACTATTTTTGTAGCCGATAACAACCGCGGCAAGCGCACGGAACTGGATGCGCAGGCGGTACAGACTTTTTACCTGACCAATGTTTCCCAGCAGCAGGACCTGAACGACGTGCAGACGGCACTGCGCCAGGTGTTTACCACGGCGAGGCTGTTCGCAGTCCCGAGCCAGAACGCGATTATTATGCGCGGCACTCCGGATGAGCTGCTGCTGGCGCAGAAGATCATCGACGATCTGGACAAGGCCAAGCCTGAAGTTGTGATCGACGTAGCAGTGATGGAAGTAAACCGCGACAAGACGCGGACGATCGGTATCCAGCTGCCGCAGACGGCGGGAATCAATTTCCAGCAGTCGAATGCAAACCAGACGACGACTTCGACAACCTCGTCCACGACTTCGACGACGACTTCGACCACGTCGACGACCACTTCCACGACCTCGACAACGACGTCTTCAACAGGGCTCACGCTGAACAACCTGGCGCATTTGAATTCGACCAATTTTGCCGTGACCATCGGCCAGGCGCAGGCGAACCTGCTGCTGACGGATTCGGATTCGAAGATTCTGCAGAACCCGCGCGTTCGTGCTTCTGACGGACAGCAGGCCACGTTGAAGATCGGCGAAAAATATCCAGTGGCCACGGGCTCTTATCAGACGGGCGCCGCGACTGCCATCGTGAGCTCGCTGGTGAACACGCAGTTCCAGTACATGGATGTGGGCGTGAATATCGACATCAAGCCTCAGATCCACTACGACCGCGATGTGACGCTGAAGATGAAGATCGAAGTCTCGACGATTGGCCCGGTTCTGAACCTGGGCGGTGTGAGCGAGCCGGTCATTTTGAACAACAGCGCGGAGGAGACAATCCGTCTAAAGGAAGGCGAGGCCAGCATTATTGGCGGCATCCTGACGCGATCGGATAACAAGTCACTGAGCGGCACGCCAGGACTGGCAGAGCTGCCGATTCTGAAGTACATTTTCGGCTCGACACAGCACGAAGTGCAGGACAACGAGATTGTCTTCATGGTGATTCCGCATGTGGTGCGCGGATCGCAGATCAGTCCGTTGAATACGGAGCAACTGGATACAGGTACAGCCAATTCGATTGAGCTGAGAAGAATTCAGGGTCCGGCACAGACGCCTGTGCCGCAGCCCGCAGTTCAGTCGGGGACAATTCCCGCGCAGGCCGTTGCGCCCGGGCAGACGCCTGCCGCGGCTGCGCAAAATGCCATCCAGCAGATGCAGCAGCAGGCCAGTGCCGGAGCTCCGGTGAGCCTGCAGCTGAATGCTCCGCCGGCAGCGCAGAAGGTGGGATCGACCTTCCAGGTGGCGGTGAACCTTGCAGGCGGGCAGGATGTCTTCTCCGTCCCGCTGCAGATGCAGTATGACAGCTCAAAGCTGAGCCTGATCAACGTGGATGCGGGCGGTTTCCTGGGCAAGGATGGCCAGCCGGTGGCGCTAGTGCATCGCGATGACGGCAGTGGAGGTGTGGCCATTTCGGCCTCGCGTCCACCTGGCGCTCACGGCGTGAACGGAGACGGCCCGGTGGTGCTGCTCACCTTCCAGGCCAAGGCCGCAGGCGATGCTTCGATTGCCATTACGCGGCCGGTGGTGAGGAACAGCGTGCAACAGCCCATGCAGGCCATGGGATCGCAGGCGATTGTCCACCTGCAGTGAAGGGCACAGCGCTCAGGGCGCAGCAATCGAGCCCGGCTGTCATTCGAGGTTGAACTGACAACTACCCCGGGTTAGCTGCGCGAACCTGGGGCACCCAGTCCTAGCAGCGGCCAGTGGGAGCGGAAGAGGTTGATGCAGCGAGCACAAGCACGAATGGCGCGCAAAGCCGGGGTCCCTATTGTGCGCGGTTTTCGCGCAATGGGGTGGAAAGCGCGCGGCTGCCTAGCTTGCCCTGAGCGAAGTCGAAGGGGCAAGTCCCGGGAAGCCGGCCTGACGCTCGTTGAGCTGATCGTGACGGTGGCCATTCTGGCGGTGCTGGCTTCGGCGGCGGTCCCGTTGACGAAGCTGGAAGTGAAGCGCCAGAAGGAACGCGAGCTGCGCTACGACCTGTGGCAGATGCGCGAGGCCATCGACCATTACAAGGACGCTGCGGAAAGGAATGCGTTTCAGACGAAGGTAGACAGCTTCAATTATCCGCCGGACCTGGAGACGCTGGTGAATGGCGTGGATGTGCAAGGCAAGAAGGTGAAGTTTCTGCGGCGCATTCCTGTCGACCCGATGACAGGGAAAGACGAGTGGGGGATGCGCTCGATGCAGGATGATCCGACAAGCGATTCGTGGGGCGGGCAGAATGTCTTCGATGTGTATTCGAAGTCGGAAGGAACGGGCCTGGACGGGACGAAATACAACACATGGTGACGACGTGACGATGCGGCGGACAATTCGCAGGGAATATGGATTTACGCTCATCGAGCTGATGATCGTGATGCTGATCATCGGCGTTCTGGCGTCGGTTGCGATTCCTGTATATCTGCAATCGCTGAAAGTAGCGAGGGAGGCTGTGCTCAAGGAAGACCTGCACATCATGCGGAATGCGATTGATTCCTATACGCAGGACAAGGAGAAGGGGCCGCAGTCGCTGGATGATCTGGTGCAGGGAGGGTATCTGAAAGAGGTTCCCAATGACCCGATGACGCATAGCAACAGCACGTGGGTCACGGCCATGGATGACTCGTTGCAGTCGGTCGATCAGACAGACCCGGGGATCAGCGATGTGCACAGCGGGTCGGACCAGGTGGGGACCAACGGGCAGCCTTATTCGAGCTGGTGAGGCTCCAGGTCACAGGGCTCAGGGTGCAGGTTTCAGATTTGGTGAACTACCCCACCTTAGCGCCCAAAAGCAGGGCGCGAAGATGGGGCACCCGAGGTTCTTAGCTTCCGGCATCTTCCGTTGCGGAATAGATCGCACTCCAGAGTTCTTTCAAGCCCGCTCCGGTTTTTGAAGAGCAGAGGAGCAACTCATCGATTTCCAGTCCATTGCGCAGGGCGTTTTGTGCTTTGACGCGCGCGTTTCCGGAGAGGCGATCTGCTTTAGTTCCTACAACGAGAAAGCGGCGTCCGGTGTCTTTGAAGAAATCGATGAGCTGCGCGTCGCTTGACTGCGGCGGAATGTTGCTGTCGACCAGGCAGAGGCAGAGTGCGAGCGTGGGCCGTTCGGCGAGATAGGGCTCGATGAACTTCGGCCACTGTGCGGAGATGGACCTCGAGATTTTCGCGTAACCGTATCCAGGGAGATCGGAGAAATACATCTGCGGCTGCTGGCGCTGCGGCGAGTCGGCTATGGAGAAGAAGTTGATGGCGCGTGTGCGTCCAGGCGTCGATGAGACGTGGGCGAGCTTTTCACCCAGGAGAGCGTTCAGCAGGCTCGATTTGCCTACGTTCGAGCGGCCGAGGAAGGCGATCTCAGGCGCGCCTGGTTTGGGGAAGTGCTCGGGTGCTGTGGCTGAGAGCAGGAATTTGGGGTAAATGCGCATAGCATTGCATGCAGCAGACGCGCGCTTCGCGCGCCATCCTTGCTGGTATGAATCTATTGCATTTTATCCCGCTCCCGCTGGTCGCTGAGATTTCAGCCCAATCCAACTCTATGTCACCCTGCATAAAAAGCAGCGACCAACGGGAGCGGCAAGCGAGTCGAAGTAACAAGTAGAGGCACGAATGGCGCGCGAAGCGCGCGTCTGCCCGTGCGGCCAGTACCCTGTTATCTTGATGTAGGGATGAATCATCTGGGGCGTTTGCGCGCTTTGCGGAAGAAGATGCTGGAGCAGCAGGTGGAAGCTGTTCTGGTGACACATCTGCCGGATGTGCGTTATCTGTGCGGGTTTACGGGGTCGAACGCGGCGCTCGCGGTTACTGGGAAGCGCGCGGCTATGTTCACGGATGGGCGCTACACGGCGCAGGCGAAGCAGGAGACAGAAGGCGCGCGTGTGGTTATTGCGAAGAAGTCTGCGCTGCGCGAAGCTTGTGCCTGGTTTGAAACGTCGGGTGTTGCGCGGACGTGGTTTGATCCGGAGCATACGACGGTATCTTTGCTCGAGCAAATGCGCGAAGGCCTGAGCAAGGGCAAGCGACGCGGGTTCTTTCAGCCGCTCAAGCAGCCCCTGACATCAGAGCTGCGGATGGTGAAGGATTCCGATGAATTGCTGCTGATGGAGAAGGCGGCTCATCTGGGGTGTCAGCTGTTTGATTCTGTTCTGCCGCATATCGAAGCGGGTGTGCCGGAGACGGACGTTGCCGCTACGCTCGAATTTTTTGCGCGGAGCCTGGGCGCGGAGGGCATGTCGTTTGAAACGATTGTGGCGTCGGGGAAACGGTCGGCGCTTCCGCATGGGCGCGCGACCGAGGCGAAGCTGCCGCGCAACGGCTTCGTAACATTGGACTTCGGTGTTATCCTCAAGGGTTATTGCTCAGATATGACCCGTACTGTGTATCTGGGCAAGCCGGGCGTGAATGAGCAGCGGGCATATGATGCTGTGCTCGAGGCGCAGGAAGCGGCGGTAGCTGCAGTGCGTCCCGGTGTGACGTGCGGTGAAGTGGATGAGGCGGCGCGCAGCGTGCTTCGCAAGGCGGGTCTGGCAAAGTACTTTACGCACTCGACCGGGCACGGCGTGGGGGTTGAGATTCATGAGCCTCCGCGGGTTGCCACAAAGCAGGAGCAGGTGCTCAAACCGGGGATGGTGATTACCATTGAGCCGGGCATTTATATTGAGGGGAAGTTTGGCATTCGCATTGAAGACATGGTGGCGGTCACTACGACTGGCGCAAGGATTCTGACCCCAGCGCCCAAGGCTATGATCCAGCTGTGATGAAGGTTGAACGAGACAAGCAAAGATGAATGCAGACGAGATGAAAGATCTGAAGGAGCTCATTGAGTTCCTGAAGGAAAACAAGATTGGCGAGTTCGACCTCGAGCGGGGCGACTTGAAAGTGCGCATCAAATTTGCGCAGGAAGGCGCTCCGGCCAGCTTGGCGCAACTTGTGCCCTCTGCGCCCGCTCCGGTTGTATCGCCTGCGGTTCATGCGGCGGCTCCGGTTTCCGCGCCTGCCGCTCCAGCCGAGAGCCAGGAAGACGCTTCGCTGCATGTGGTGAAGTCGCCGATTGTGGGGACGTTTTATGAGTCGCCTTCGCCTGGCGCTGCAGCGTTTGTAAAGGTAGGCGATGAGGTGGAGCAGGGACAGGTGCTCTGCATTATCGAAGCGATGAAGCTGATGAACGAAATCGAGTCCGATGCCGCAGGCGAGATTGTGAAGCGCTTCGTGGAAAGTGGCCAGCCGGTGGAGTATGGTCAGCCTCTGTTTGCGGTGAAGCCGCGATAAGAATTTCCCTCGGGGGCTAAAGCCCTTCGGCAAGTTGGTTTCTACGGCACGGCTGAAGCCGTGCCCCTTCAAAGAAGTATCTAGGTATTTATGTTTCGGAAAGTTCTTATCGCCAATCGCGGCGAAATTGCGCTGCGCGTGATCTGTGCCTGCAAGGAACTGGGCGTCCGCACAGTGGCCGTCTATAGTGAAGCCGACCGCAACTCTCTGCATGTGCGCTTTGCCGATGAGGCGATCTGCATTGGGCCTCCGCGCTCGGCGGAGAGCTATCTCAATGTTCCGGCTGTGATCAGCGCTGCGGAGATTGCTGATGTCGATGCGATCCATCCTGGCTACGGCCTGCTGAGCGAGAACGCGAACTTCGCGGAAGTGTGCCGGGCCTCGAATATTAAATTTATTGGGCCTCCGCCGGAAGTAACGCGCCTGATGGGCGAAAAGGAAAAAGCTCGCCAGGCGATGAAGAAGGCCAAGGTGCCGATACTTCCTGGCTCGGATGGAGTGATCCAGAACGAAGACGAAGCGCTTTCGTGGGCGAAGTCTGTTGGATATCCAGTAATACTCAAGGCTTCAGCGGGCGGTGGCGGGCGCGGCATGCGCGTGATCCGTTCGGCGGATGAACTGCCTGCGTTGTTTCAGGCGGCACATACGGAAGCGGCGAATGCCTTCGGCAACGGCGATCTCTACATGGAGAAGTTCATCGAGCAGCCGCGGCACATTGAGTTCCAGGTGCTGGCCGATGAGCACGGCAACGTGATGTCGCTGGGCGAACGCGAATGCTCAATTCAACGGCGGCACCAGAAGCTGATTGAAGAAGCGCCATCGCTACAGGTGAACCAGAAGCTGCGCGATGAGATAGGCAAGACGCTGAAGAAGTCGCTCGAAGCCGTCGGCTATCAGAATGCGGGAACGGTTGAGTTCCTGATGGATGAAGACGGCAAGCTCTACTTCATCGAGATGAACACGCGCATCCAGGTGGAGCATCCTGTAACGGAAATGATTACGGGCATCGACCTGGTGAAGGCGCAGCTGCGCATTGCTTCGGGTGAGAAGCTCTCGAGTATTGTGCCTGAGCCGGTTACAATTCGCGGCCATGCGATTGAGTGCCGCATCAATGCGGAGCATCCGGAGAAGTTCACACCGTCGGCGGGCAGGATTACGGCTTTCAATATTCCCGGCGGCAACGGTATCCGCGTAGACACGGCGCAGTATGCCGAAGGTGTTGTGCCTCCTTATTATGATTCGCTGATTGCCAAGCTGATTGCGCACGGCAAAGATCGCACCGAGGCAATGGAGCGAATGCGGCGTGCTCTCGATATGTTTGTAGTCGAGGGGATTCATACGACGGTTCCGCTGCACCGCGGGATTTTTCAGGATGAGGAGTTCCGTGAGGGCAAGTTCGATACGAAATTTATGGAACGGTACTTCGAGCGGGAGAAAGAGCGGAAAGAATCTGTTTTAGCCGGGTAGCTGGTCGTCAAAATTAAGTTCTTGCTTAATATTTTGCGCATTTTGTACCATTGAACGGTACAAGGTTACATGCCTGTTCTATGATTCTTTCATTCCGGGATAGCTGGCTGGAAAAATTCTTTATTGAAGATAAATACAGCCGGAAGATACCGGCGGATATATCGAACAGGCTGTTCCGGCAATTGCAGATGCTGGATGATGCGATGTGCGACGCTGATTTGCGCAGTCCTCCGAGCAATCACTTTGAGAAGCTCAAAGGGAAACTGGAGGGGCTGCATTCCATTCGCGTAAATAATCAGTGGCGGCTGATCTTTTTATGGAATGGCAGTCGCGGCGAAGCATCGGGCGTATATCTGGACAACCACAGCTACAGGTGAAGCACACAATGCTGATGACGAAACGCAAACCAGCTACAGTGGGGGAAATTCTTACGGAAGAATTTCTTCAACCGTTGCATCTCACGCAGGGTGCGTTGGCTGAGGCCATGGGAGTTCCCCGCAAGCATGTGAATGAGCTTTGCCGCGGACGTCGCGCTGTTACTGCCGATACGGCATTGATGCTGGCGCGGGTTTTTGGCACAAGCGCTGAATTCTGGCTGAATGTTCAGCGGAGAACGGATCTGTGGGAAGCATTGAATTCTCCGCGCCGTCGCAAGCGCATTGAGAAAGCGCGGCCATGGAAGCAGGCCGCATAGCTCAACATATTCTGGGCAGGCGAACAATAGACGAAAACGGCGTAGAATAAGCCCATGCAGTCTTCGTCTGTTCCCGAGAGCCTTGCCTGGGCGCACCCGGTGGTACAGGAGTGGTTTGTGCGCCGCTTCGGTACGCCTACGGAGCCGCAGGAGCAGGGCTGGCCGCATATCCTGGCCGGCAGGCCGGCGCTGATCTCGGCGCCTACCGGATCAGGTAAGACACTGGCTGCATTTCTCATCTGCATCGATCAGCTGATTCGCAAGGCTCTCGAAGGACGGCTTGGACCGGAGACGGAGGTTGTGTATGTCTCTCCGTTGAAGGCGCTGTCGAATGATATCCAGAAAAATCTGGAGACTCCGCTCAAGGAAATTCAGCAACTCGCGCTGGAGCGCGGATATCTTTCTCCGCAGATTCGCACGGCAGTGCGCACGGGCGACACCTTGCCGGCTGAGCGACAGAGGATGCTGAAGCAGCCGCCGCACATTCTGGTGACTACTCCGGAGTCGCTTTACATCATGCTGACGGCGGAGAAGAGCCGCAACAACTTGCGGCATGTGCGCACGGTGATTGTGGATGAAATCCATGCCATGGCGGATGACAAGCGCGGCGCGCATCTTGCGCTGACCTTGGAGCGATTGGACGCGCTGGTGCGTGGCGAGAACCGGTTGTCTGTTGGGCACTGGCTGGTTGCGCAGAATGAAGCGCCGCAGCGCATCGGGCTTTCGGCTACACAGAATCCGATTGAGCTGGTGGCGGAGTTTCTGCGCGGAGGATGCGAGCAGCCGGTTGAGATTGTGCAGGTGGGGCAGCGGCGCGAGCTTGATCTTGCCATTGAAGTCCCGGATGAAGAGCTGGGCGCAGTTGCGAACAACGATATCTGGGATGGGATTTACAAGCGGCTTGCCGAGCTTGCGCTGGAGCACCGCTCGACTCTGGTCTTTGTCAATACGCGCAAGATGACCGAGCGACTGGCCTTCCGCATGGGTGAGCTGCTGGGCGAGGAAAATGTCGCGGCGCACCATGGGAGCCTCTCGCGCAAGCTGCGGCTTGAGGCAGAGCGGAAGCTCAAGGCAGGCGAGATTCGTTTACTGGTAGCGACGGCTTCACTCGAGCTGGGCATCGATATTGGCCATGTGGATCTTGTGTGTCAGATCAACTCACCGCGTGCCATTGCAGTTGCAATGCAGCGTGTGGGGCGCGCGGGGCACTGGCGCGGAGCAATTCCGAAGGGGCGTTTTTTTGCAACGACGCGCGATGACCTGATCGAGCAGGCAGCGACGATTCGCGCGATGCGTGCAGGTGTGCTCGACAGGTTGGAGATTCCACCGAAGCCGCTCGATGTGCTGATGCAGCAGATTGTTGCTGCATGCGCGGCGGAGCCGTGGGAGGAAGACGCGCTCTTTGAAATACTGCGGCGCGCGCAGCCATACCAGACATTGACGCGTGACGAGTTTGAAGAGGTGCTGTGCCTGCTCACGGATGGCATCGAGGCCAGCCGCGGGCGCTATGGTTCATACCTGCTGCGCGACCGAGTGCATGGGCGCATCCAGGCGCGGCGGGGCGCGCGCACGATTGCTGTGTCGAATGGCGGCACGATTCCGGATACGGCTCTTTATGCCGTGATTGCGGAGCCGGAAGGCGTGCAGATTGCCACGCTCGATGAGGACTTCGCGGTGGAATCATCGGCGGGCGACATTATTCTGCTGGGCAATACGAGCTGGCGGGTGCAGCGCATTGAGAGCGCGGGGCGTGTGCTTGTAGAAGATGCGCAGGGGCAGCCGCCGACAGTGCCTTTCTGGCGTGGCGAAGCTCCGCAGCGGACGATTGAGCTTTCACAGTTTGTTTCGGAGCTGCGCGAGGAGATTGACCGGCGCACGAAGAATGTTCTGCCCGGATACATCAGCCAGTCGAATCAGGAAATTGCTGAGAATGTGGCATGGCTCAAGCAGGAGTGCGGTGTCTGCGATTCTGGCGCTGAGCAGATGATCGGCTACATCGCCGCAGGACGTGCTGTGCTGGGTATTGTTCCGACGCTTGCCACGATTGTTGCGGAGCGCTTTTTTGACGAGGGCGGAGGGATGCAGCTGATCCTGCACGCCCCGTTTGGCGGACGCGTCAACAAGGCGTGGGGCCTCGCGCTGCGCAAGCGCTTCTGCCGCGGTTTTAATTTTGAATTGCAGGCTGCGGCGACGGACAACGGACTGAATATTTCGCTGGCCGAGCAGCATAGTTTTCCGCTGAGTGATGTTTTTCAGTTTCTGACCGAACATACTGTTACGGAATTGCTGGAGCAGGCTTCACTGGCATCGCCCATTTTTAAAGCGCGCTGGAAGTGGGATGCGGGGCGGAGTCTGCAGTTGCTGCGGTTCAGGAATGGCAAGCGCATTCCGCCGCAAATCCAGCGCACGCGAGCAGATGATCTGCTGGCCAGTGTTTTTCCGCAGGTGGCTGCGTGCTTTGAAAACATTGAAGGCGACATTGTGATTCCGGAGCATCCGCTCATTCGCGAAGTGATGAAGGACGTGCTGGGCGAGGCGATGGACCTTGAGGGCTTGAAGCGCGTTCTGGAGGATATGCATGCGGGGCGCATTCGCTGCGTTGCTGTCGATACGGCGACGCCATCGCATTTTGCGCACGAGATGTTGAACGCAAATCCTTATGCGTTTTTAGATGATGCTCCGCTGGAGGAACGGCGCGCTCGGGCTGTGAATATGCGCGGCATTCTGCCGGACAACCTGCTGGGCGAGGCAGGCAGGCTTTCTCCGGATGCTATTGCCATAGTCCGCGAAGAGATATGGCCGGATGTGCGCGATGAGCATGAGCTGCATGATCTGCTGTGCTCGCTGGTGATAGTGCCGACGGAGATTCTGCTTCAGCCTGAAGCGCGGGACTGGGATGTTTTCTTTGCGCGGCTTGAGGATCATGGGCGGGCAACGTTGGCACGGGCAGGCGGGCGCGAATATCTTTGCGCGGCCGAGCGTGTTGAACACCTGAAACTGCTTTTGCCGGATGCGCATTTTGTCTCTGATCCTGTTTATGTAGCCAATTCAGTTACAAACAGCGAGGATGCGCTGCGCAAAGCGATTCAGGGATGGATGACGATCCTTGGGCCGGTTTCTTCGCGGGCTCTTGGCGAAAAGCTGGGCGTTGCCGCGGGCGAAATCTGGAAACAGATGCTGCACCTTGAGATGACGGGCATGATTTTGCGCGGAGTATTTGAGGGACGCGGGCCGGTTGAGGCTGTTCCGGACGAAGATGTGGAATGGTGCGAGCGGCGGCTGTTGCAGCGCATTCATAAGCGGACTCTGGTTGCATTGCGCAAGCAGGTTGAGCCGGTTGCACCGTCGCTCTTCATGCAGTGGCTGCTGCGCTGGCAACATGTGGCTCCGCGGACGCAGCTGAGCGGCGAGGCGGGGTTGCTCGAAGCATTGCGCGGCCTTGAAGGATTTGAGGCGCCGGCGATTGAGTGGGAGCGATCGATTCTTCCCGCACGCGTGGCGGGTTATGATCCGCGCTGGCTCGATGCGCTTTGTCTTTCCGGCGTTGTGGGATGGGGAAGAATTTCGCCGCATCCGGCATTCAACTCGATTGAGTCCGGCGGGCCGCGCCGTGTTGTGCCTACCAGCATGGCTCCGATTACGTTCTTTCTGAGGGAAGAGGCGCTGTGGATGGATTTGTGCCTGTCACAGCGACAAATTCCTGAAGCCTGTTTGACGGCGTGCTTGAGCGAACTTGCCGGGCGCGTGCGCGACGCGCTTTCTTCGGGCGGCGCAATGTTTGCCGGCGACCTGGTGCGGAGGCTGGGAGTTCCGGCGGCTGAGGCTGATATGGCGCTGTGGGAGCTGGTTGCCGCGGGACTGGTGACGGCGGACGGCTTCGACAGCCTGCGCGGGTTGATTGATCCGAGACGCAAGGAGACGAATGGCGCGCGTTCCCGGGCCAAGCAGGCTGCCGGGCGCTGGAGCTTCTTCAGAGGCGTGGATGGGCAGACTCCCGAGCGTCGCGAGGCGGAGATAGAGTCGGCGTGCCGGATGCTGCTGCGGCGCTATGGTGTTGTCTTTCGCGATCTGCTCGAACATGAGACAACGGTTCCGCGTTGGCGTGAGCTGCTAGGCATTCTACGGCGCATGGAGGCGCGCGGCGAAGTACGCGGCGGGCGCTTTGTTTCCGGGTTTGGCGGCGAGCAGTTTGCTCTTCCTGAGGCGCTCGATTCCTTGCGTGAGGCGCGGCGCAGCGGGATTCCATTAGAGCCGGTGACAATAGCAGCGGCTGATCCTTTGAATCTGATCGGGGTTGTAGTTCCAGGGGAGCGCGCTGCGGCTGTGGCGGGAAATCGCGTGACGTTTGATGAGAGTGTGTTGATGCCGCTTGAATTTCGGGAGACAAAGCAAAACACCCCCACCCTGACTTCGTCAGGATGGGGCACCCGCGCGTCTATTTCTACTTTGCCGCTGGCTCTGACAGAATCGAAGTATGAGCAGCCACCCACCGCCTGAGCCAAACCCAAAGACTGAGCAGCCGCTCATTGAAGGCGTGGACTATTACATGGATGGGCCCTACCTGGTTTTTACTGAGGCCTATCATCTGAAGCGCGGATATTGCTGCGGATCGGGCTGCAGGCATTGTCCCTGGCGCGAAGAAGCAGCTGAAGGCGAAGCATCGAACTAGACTTCTGGCAATGAGTTGGGCTACTATCCACTGCGCAGCGAATTCGATTGGGGGAGCAAACACATGAAACAATTTTTCACACTCTTCGTCCTGTTTTTCACGGTCGCAGCCTTAGCTCAATATCCACAACGCCGCCCTGGTCCTCAGTCGAATGATCCCTGGGCTTACGGCCCGCAAAACAATACCTGGAATCAGAGCTGGAACCAGCGGCCGTCTCCGCGTCGCGGGGCCTGCTTCTTTTCAACGGCCAATTTTCAGGGAAACCGCTTCTGCGTCCGTTCGGGCGACCGGCTTCCGGCGCTGCCCGGAGGTTTCGGCGACAACATTTCTTCCATCCAGGTCTACGGTGGCGCACGCGTAACGATTTTCAACGACCGCAACTTCGCCAATGGCAGGGCTAATGTTGGCCGCAGCGTTCCTGACCTGCGTATGCTGCGCTTCCGGGACGGTCATACCTGGAACAACCGTGTCTCTTCGATCGTAGTGAACTGATCTGCTTTGATTCTCATACTCGGGGCCCCACATTCTCGAAAGAGATGTGGGGCGCTCGACGAAAAAATGCGAGATACTCTTTTTCAGAATTGATTTAACGCAGTTTTCTTACAGGTGTAGAGTTGTCCCTCAGGGGCTGAAGCCCATTTTTTATACCGCTATCGGCACGGCTGAAGCCGTGCCCTTTCAAAACACATAAACATTCACTGTATCCGAATGAAAACTGATCTAGCGGCCTGAGGGCGATGCGCCTGTTGTTGGCGCAGGCGTTGCTGGCGGCGTGCTTTCGCGAATGAGCAGCGCTGTGCGGGGGAAGGTGAAGCTGCCGCCTGCGTCGTCAATGACGTTAACCTGGCATGTATAGACGCCGGGCTTGAGATCGGCCAGCGGCACATCAAACTGAAATGCGATGGCGTTGCGTGAGGGCTCATTGATCTGCGTGGCTTGTACCAGAGGCGTTTCGAAGACCTTGAGGCCATTGCTCAGGAATTCGATGCTGGTGAAAACGCGGACTGGTACGCTGGCCGTTGCTTCAGCTGCTTTCCCACCCTTTTGCTTTTGAGCTGAATGCGAAACTGCAGGTCCCTCCGCTCCGGCGCTTTGCGCCTCCGGTCGGGATGACAAAGATTGAGTGGCTGCATCGGATGAACCTGCTGCTGTCGTTGCATGTGCCGGGCTGTAGATCTCATAGAGGAAATACAAGTGCTGATCCTGGCGGAAGACGTGCGGCAGGTTGGGAACGATCTCCTGGCCATCATGAATGAGCGGGCTGGCGGCGTTTTTTCCGGCAGGGATGCGCTGGCTGGCGAGTACAACAGAGCTGAGCTTGACCGGAGCTTTGCGCAGGTCAGGGATAGTGATGTCGGTTTCGAACGAGCCCATACGTCCGGTTTCGTTCTCGCGCACGACAAACTTCAAATGATACTTTCCGACTGGCAGCGTGAAACTGGTGGAGTACTGGATGTTCTTCTGCCGCACCTGCTGCGACTGATCGATGGCGAGCTTTACCGTGTCGCGCGCATCGCCGATGCGGCGTCCGGCTGCGTCGGTCACCTGGCCGATGACGTCGAGCGTGGCCTTGTCGCGGTCGCCGCCTTTTACGAAAGGAATCTGCGAGCCGGGCACGAGGATAGAGACCGGGATGTAGAAGCGATTGTCGTCGAGGCGGAAGTAAAGCGCCTGCAGATAGACGGCGACATCGGTTGCGGGCAGATCGCTGGTGAGCTGTTCTTCCAGCTCGCGTTCGCGATCTTCTTTATTGGAATGCTTGAAGTCGGCGGGTGCGTAATAGCCGGGACGGTATTCGAGCTTCAGGTCTGAGCGATTGATCTTGATGGACAGGCGCCGATAAGCTCCGTCGCGGCGCGTGTCGGTAGAGCGGAAGCCGATGACGTAGTAAGCGGACGTGTCCTGCTGCATGCGATCGAAGGCGGGCGCGAAGTCGTTCGAATCGAAGAAGGCTTTGCCTCCGGTGTCGGAGGAAAGATTGGCCATGACTTCCTGCGAATTGAAGTTGGAATCCAGGTTGTTCTGGAGCGCGGCGCCGTTGTAGCCGCTGGTTCCGCGCAGGCTGCCTGTGGTTGCATCGCCAAGCGGAGAGATGGCCTGCAGGCCGCGCGCATCAACCGAATAGATGGACATGTTGGAGCGCACGGCGGCGTTGATGGCGGAGCGCAGCGAGGCCTGGTTTTCGATGCCGTCGCGCGAGATGCCTCCGGAGAAGTAGAGCAGAGCTTTTTTCTGATTGATGTAGTTGAGCGACTTGGCAATCGATGCGATGGCGTAGAGCTCGCGGTCCGTGTTGATGTCGTTGTATTCGCTCTCGTCGGCAGTGTAGGCGGAGGTGTCTTCGGTCTGGTTGGTGGTGCTGGTGGCTCCGGGCGCGTAGCCCTGTGTCTGGTCGCCGGAGTAGCTGTTGACGGCGTTCAAGAGCAGCTGCTTGTTCTGCGTGAAGTCCTGGTCGAGCGATAAAGATGAGTCAAGCGATGCGACGGAGACAACGTCAGCAGGCTGCATCTGCTTGTTGATGTAGTTGCGGGCCGCGTCCTGCGCGCGTTCTACATCTTCGGGCTGCATGGAGGTGAGGTCGAAGAAGAGCACGACGAGGCGGTGGTCGCGCAGTGCGTCTCCGGTGACGACGCCGGTTTTGCCGAGAAGGATGTTTCCTGCCTTGCCGCTGACGGTGGCTTCGTTGAGCGCGGCGGCCTGGTCCACGCTTTCAAAATCGAAGCTGGTGATCTGCTGCGGCTTGCCGTTTTCGGTGATGGTGAAGTCGTTTTTGTTGAGGCCCTTTACGATTTGTCCGGTTTTTTTGTCGCGCACGACGACGTTGGTGAGGACGAGGTCGCTTGTGACCTTCAGGGTGAAGGACTGGTTTTGCTGGTCCTGCTGACTTTGTTGGTTCTGGGCGTGGAGCGGGGTGATAGCAGTGAGAAGTGCCAGGATGAGAGTTGTGAACACACCCACCTTAGCTTCGCGAAGGTGGGGCACCCTCACCCTGTTCTTCGATTGTGCGCTCTGCGCTTTGCTCAGGATGACAGCGTTTTTGATCATGGCAGTGTCCTCC
Source organism: Acidobacterium sp. FHG110202_01 (assembly GCF_059115305.1). NCBI lineage: Bacteria > Pseudomonadati > Acidobacteriota > Terriglobia > Terriglobales > Acidobacteriaceae > Acidobacterium > Acidobacterium sp. FHG110202_01. Next base: position 314,804 of record NZ_JBZYWJ010000004.1, on the reverse strand, counting down.
TTAGAAGCGGTAGCGGCCCATGAAGGTGAAGGAGCGCATGGATGCGGCCGATGTGACCTGGCCGTAGGTGGCGGAGCCCAGCGTTGTGTCTATGCCTGAATACTGCACAGTGTTGAAGACATTGCTGGCGGTGGCGCGCAGCTCAAGGTTGCGGAAGTCGCCGAAGCGGACACTCTTGGAGAACGATGCGTTGAAGGAGACGGTTCCGGGGCCGGCGATCGACAGGCGCGAGGCTGTGCCATAGGTCCCTGCCGGGGCAGTGAATGCTGCCTGGTTAAACCAGTTGCGGATGGAGCCTCCGCCTGCGGTGAGAGATGCGCCGGGCACGCGGTCAGGGCGCAGAGAGCCGGTGCTGCCGCGGGCCACGTCTTCAATCGAGGCCTGGTAGTGCGGCGTGAGCGGCTCTCCGGTGGCAAAGTTGAAGGTGCCGGAGAGCGACATGTTGGCCAGCGCGTGCGAGAGCCAGTTGCCGTTCGTCAGCATGTGCGTGTCCGGGCCGAAGGGCAATTCGTAGACGAAGTCGCCTTTGAGGTTGTGGCGGACATCGAAGCTGGAATTTGATTCTTCGGCGAGCAGGTTCTGCCAGTTCTGTGCTACTCCCGCGCTTGAGCCGCCATTACCGCCGATGGAGCTGGCGTTGTCGATGGAGTGCGAATAGGTGTAGGTTGCGCCAAGAGCGATACCGCGCTGCATGCGTTTGCGCAGGCGCACGGCGAGCGCGTTGTAGTTGGAGAAGGCGATGGAGTCTTCCCAGTCATAGTAGTAGCCGCTGAGGCTTTCCGTCGCGCTGCGTCCGGGTGCGCTCAGGATATCCAGCCGCGTGCCTTTCGATCCGTTATAGCCAACGTTGAGGACGATGCCGAGCGGAAGCGTGCGCTGGACATCGAGGTTCCACACCTGAACATAAGGCAGGCGGTAATTCTTGTTCACAGCATAGTTGCCGACGGTTTGCGGAGCAGGGAAGCCATCGGCAAAACCATTCGCAGGTGGATTGGCTGCAGTAAAGTTATTCGTCTGCACATCGGCAAACGGAGGCTGGAAGGCAAAGTTCTGCACGAATTTTACGTACTGTCCATTGGCGAAGTTAATGCCGTAACCGAAGCGCACAACTGTATCTTTGACGGCTCGCCAGGCAAAGCCGATGCGTGGAGAGAAGTCCAGGTGCTGCGGCTCGACGAGCGTGCGCGGATATTTGCCGGAGAATGGCCCAACCTGATTGGGCAGCACGGGGACTACAGTCGCGAAATTGTCACCGGCATCGATGTTCACCAGGCGGTCGTTCTTTTCCGAGTAAGGCGAGAAGTATTCGTAGCGCAGTCCGGCGAGTATGGTGAGGTTAGGCCGGGCCTGCCAGCTGTCCTGAACAAAGAAGTCGAAGACATTTTCGCGCAGATAGGCTTTCTGGTACGGCGCCTGGAGGGTGGTTTGCTGCGGCAGACCAAGCAGCAGGTCAGCAAGTGATGATCCTGATGTCGCCAGCGCGCCGCTTGTACTGGTGCTGGTGCCCGGGGCCTGCGTAAAGAGGCCAGTGAAGGTGAAGGTCCCGGTGGAGTTGCCCGTCGAGCCGATCATGTCGAGATGCACGCGGCGGTAATCGAAGCCGAAGCGGATGTTGTTTTTCTTGTGGATCCAGGAGCTCGATTCTGATGCAGTGATGGTCTGATTGATGCGGAAGTTCGGCTGCTGCTCATTCAGTCCGGTGAACTGGTTCAATGTAAGGCCGGGCAGACCGTAGTTGAGTGCGCTGATGGGCGTGCCATTGAAAATGTTGATGCCGAGCTGCGAGGCTACGTCAGTTGTGTTGGTGAAGTAGTTGCGCAGTTCGGTGTTGCTGCGGTTCCACCCAGCGGTGAGATTGTTGGTGAGCCGGCCCTTGCCGAGCGAGTAGCCCGCCTGCACCGAATACTGGTGCACCTGCTGCTTGCCGCCGAGGTCAGGGAAGATGTTGAGCTCGTCGGCGGCGTTATGACTGTAGTTGAAGTTGCCGTTGATGCTCTGCCGCCAGGTATTGCCGTTGTTCTGTCCCATGAACTGGCGAATCATGCCCATGACGGGCGAGCCCGCATTTGACCCGAAGCTGCGCATGTAGCGCAGGCCGACGTTGGTGGTGTTGCTCTGGCTGGTCGAGATGCGCTGGTAATTCTGCGTGCGTCCGGAAAGGTTCGGAAGCGGAATGTAGTTCAGCAGTCCGGCCGCCTGCGATGCGATGCGCTGGCTGGGAATGACGTTGTTAGGGAAAGGCTGGCCTGTCTGCGGATCGTAGATAGTGATGGGTGAGCCTTCCTGATTGGTCAACGTGGAGAGATTGCCGGCGCGCTCTTCAGCCGTGGGCACGGTGCCGTACTGGTTGAATGGCGACGAGCTGCGCTGCCCGGCCAGCGTGAAGAAAAGGAAGTCCTTCGTGTCATGCTCGAGAATCTTGGGAATATAGGGCGCTCCGACAAACGTCAGGCCGAAATGGTTCGAGAGATAGCTGGGCTGGTTGAGCGGAGCTCCGCGAACGGAAAATGGTTCGGCATTGAGCGCGGAGTTGCCGCCATTCCAGAAGAAGGCGCCGTGAGGCTGATTAAGTTTGAGGTTGCGGAAGTTGCCGCCGCGTCCGCCACGGCCGCCGCGTGGGCCACTGAAAAAGACACCGCCACCGCCGCCTCCTGGTCCACCACCCGGCCCGCCTCCGCCGGGGCCGCCGGCAATCATGATGCCGCCCGGCCCGCCACTGGTGTCTCCCTGGCTTTGCCCGCCGGGCGTCTGCGAGAGCGATTGCTGGAACTGCTGGTCCTCCATGTTCTCGCGCATCTGGCCCATGTTCATTCCGGCGAATGGATTCGTGGAACCGCTCTGGCCGCTGACGGCGACGGAATCATTGTTGGAGAAGTCAGAGTTGCTGGCCATGGAAGGGAGCGACGTGTCCGATGCGCCGTTTGATCCATTGCCGCCACCTGCCTCGATGAGCCCGGCGGCTGCGCCGAGAAGGTTGAGGTTCTGTGAGCCCCGGCCGGCATACTGACGCAGGGTCTGCATGGCCTGGGCGGCCTGGTCATTGCCTTCCTGCTGCTGCGCGCGCGAGGCAAGCGTGAGAGCGAAATCCGCCTGCTGATCGTGCGAAGTGGCATTGAGCAGAGCTTCCTTGGTGATTGCGGCGAAGGCGGCGAAATCGGTACGGATGACGTAGCGGCCATTCTGCGGAATGGAGAGTTTGTACGCTCCGGTTGCGTCGGTGACCGTGCTGTACTTCTTGCCGGTGAGCGTGTTGGTGGCGGTGACGCTGACTCCGGGCAATGGAACAGGGCCGGATTTTACGGAGCCATGGATGGTGCCTCCAGCCTGGGCGTCGGCTGTGGGTGTTGCGGGGGACGCGGGCGTGGCAGGTGTCTGCGTCTGGGCAAGGCAGGCTGCGGAGGCGGCGATCAGGAAGCTGATTGTCAGCAAGCGGCGCACTGTCTGGTCCTCTGGTCTACTGGGGTTGCTGCGGCGGAGGTCCGCCTTCAATGACGACGGGTCCACCTGGTCCGCGACGATTCGGATCCATGACATTCAATACGGAAGCAACGAAGTTTCCGTTCTGCAGAGCGCCGCGCGCGGAGACCATGTCGCCTACCTTGATGTCGGCGAGGGTGATGCTTTCGCGGTGCTTCTGGAAGGATGTGTTTTCGTCGACGGTGATGGTCTGCGTCTTCTTATCAGGACGCTCGACGGTGAGCTTGAGCTCGTTCATGGCCGTGATTTTTCCCGCAACCCATGTTTTTCCGAAATCAGCCTCGGCCTGCTTCATGCGCTGCACGGATTCGGCGTCAAGAACGGCAAAGAAGACTGCGCCGAGTGTGTGTGCTTTCTCGTCGACTTCGCCTCCAGACACCACGACATCGCCGGTGTGGACGTCAGTAGCCTTGATGGGCTGTCGCGCCTTCACGAAATGCGTATTGGGGCCGGTTTCGATCTTGTAGGTTTCGCCCTGCTCGGTTTTTACCGTGAACTCATTGCCGGAGACGGCGGTGACTGTGCCATGCACCCCACCGCCACCTGCCATCATCCCGCCCATCATTCCACCGCGTCCGCCGCGCGGCGGGCCGTCCTGATCCTGGGCATGACAAGTGGCAAGAGAAAGGAAACTGAAAAGAAGGAGCAGCGGGGCTGTGAATCGAGCTTTCATTCGTTTAGCTGCCAGTTAGACGACAACTTATAGAGAGGAGTCTCATCGGGACAATTTTAAGCCGCTCTCTTTGTTCTGCGATACACTTCCGGGAAGACTTTACATTTATTGACAAATAGTTACGAAAAATGAAACCGGAACGGCAGCTCAGGAATCTTGAGTGAATTGAGCAAGGCAGGCAACACGAGGCAGGAAAGGCCCTCTAAGTTTTAGAGGAAGGAGTGATCCCCTCCAGATGAGCGTAAGTCCAGCAGCAGCTTCCGTTTCCCTGACACAACAGTTTTGTAGCGTGCGGCTCGAGAGCGAACAGCTCTGCGCGCCGCTTACCCCGGAAGACATGATGGTGCAGTCGTGCCCTGAGGCCAGTCCGGCAAAGTGGCATCTGGCGCACACCACATGGTTCTTCGAAACATTTATCCTGCGTGAATTTGCTCCTGGATATCGGCCCTTCCACCCGGATTTTCTCTGGCTCTTCAACAGCTACTACAACACGGTATCCGACCAGCCGGAAAAGAAACTGCGCGCTTCGTTCTCGCGGCCATCGCTCGATGAGATTCTTGACTACCGCGAGCATGTGAATACTGCGATGGAGAAACTGCTTGAGGAAAACGCTTCCGAGGAGATCGAACGGCGCACGGTGCTCGGCATCCACCACGAGCAGCAGCACCAGGAGCTTCTGCTGACGGATATCAAGCATGCCTTCTGGTCGAACCCTCTGCATCCTGTGTATTCCCAGGCCCAGGTTAGCTCAGGGCAGGCTCTGGGGCACCCGGCATCTCCCATGCAGTGGAAGGAGTATTCCGGAGGAGTGATCGAGATCGGCTACTGTGGCGATGGCTTCTGCTATGACAATGAGCTGCCGCGGCACCGCGTCTTCCTCGAACCTTTTGCGCTGGGCTCACGGCTGGTGACCTGCGCGGAGTATCTGGCATTCATGGAAGACGGCGGATACAAGCGGCAGGATTTATGGCTTTCTGAAGGCTGGCAGACAGCGCAATCGCTGGGCTGGCGCGCTCCTCTTTATTGGCACAGGGAAAAAGATACAGATCCATGGAGCATATTTACGCTGAGCGGCAAGGAAGCCTTCAGCGAGATGGAAGATACGCCGGTATGCCACATCAGTTATTTTGAGGCGGATGCCTATGCACATTGGGCAGGAAAACGGCTGCCTGTGGAAGCCGAATGGGAGATTGCCGCATCCCAGTTAAATGTGACGGGAAACCTGCTGGAAAATGGTGCGCTCCATCCTTTGAGAAGTAGCGCTTCCAATGGAGCATGCCAGATGTTTGGAGATGTATGGGAGTGGACAGCGAGCGCATATCTTGGGTATCCCGGCTTCCGCGCTCTGCCCGGAGCGCTGGGTGAGTACAACGGCAAATTCATGTCAAACCAGATGGTGTTGCGCGGCGGATCGTGCGTGACGCCGCAGTCGCATATCCGCGCCAGCTACCGGAACTTTTTTTCTCTGGCAACGCGCTGGCAATTTTCAGGGATTCGTCTCGCTGACTACTGAGGTTTTCGATGCCCGCTCTTTCCGCTTTTCCCCATTTGCCCGCTGCCGCGTATGGTCCTGTCGGCGCGGAAGTCTATGTAGGCCTCACCGCCAATCCCAAGAAGCTGAGCCCGTGGCTGTTTTATGACCAGCGCGGTTCACAGCTTTTTGAGCAGATCACGGAGCTGCCTGAGTATTATCTGACGCGAACGGAGCGGGCGATTCTGGAAGCTCACGCTGATTCGATTGTTGCCGCGGCGGCTGGCTGCGAGCGCCTGTCAATGATCGAGCTGGGCGCGGGCACGGCGACCAAGACCGGCCTTCTGCTCGAAGCAGCCGTGCGGCGGCAGCGCGATGTGACCTATCACGCGATTGACGTGAGCGAGAGCCCGCTGACCCACGCCAAGGAGCGCCTGGAAGCCGAGATCAAGGGTGTCTCTGTCGTCCCGCGCGTTGCCGACTATACCGAAGGGCTGGGACAGATTGAGGCCAACGGCGAGCGGCGAATGGTGCTCTATATCGGATCGAGCATCGGGAATTTTGAAGCAGCGGATGCCCAGCAGATATTGCGTGATATCCGCGACGAGCTTTCGCCGGGGGACAGACTGCTGCTCGGCGTCGATATGGTGAAGGACACCAAGCTGCTGCTGGCGGCCTATGATGATGCCGAGGGCGTTACGGCGGAGTTCAACAAGAACATCCTTACCCGCATCAACCGCGAGCTGGGCGCAAACTTTAACCTGCGGCTCTTCAAACACGTGGCGCGATGGAATGCAAAATGCTCGCGGATCGAAATCTATCTGGAGAGCCTGGCGGCGCAGCGTGTGCTCATTCCGGCGCTCGATCTTGAGGTCAGCTTCGAGCGCGGCGAAACGATTCACACCGAGAACAGTTACAAATTCCAGGACCAGGGCGTGATTGAGATGCTGGAGCGTGCCGGGTTCCATCTCTCCGACCACTGGACCGATGAGTGCGAGTGGTTCGGCGTGTACCTGGCTACTGCTTGGTGAGCGATTTTTACGAAGGCAATCCTTGAAGCACAGATGGGTGTGATTCCTGGACAGCCGCAAAACGGGCCCGGGGAAATGCATCCGGATAGTTCTTCTGAATAAAGGCAACCATCTTTTCGCGCACAAGGCAACGCAGATCGAAAGACTCACCGGAATTGCGCGCGCTCATCAGGCAGCGAATCTCCATGGTGTGTTCACTGAGGTTGGTGACCTGAAGCGAATTCACCCTTCTATCCCAAAGCGGCGAACTTTCCAGGATGTGTGTGAACTCCTTTCGAAGTTCATCTACAGGTATGGAGTAATCAACATAGAGAAACGATGTGCCCAGCAGGTCCGATGTGTTGCGAGTCCAGTTCTGAAACGGGTTCTCGATGAAATATGTTAAGGGCACGACCAGGCGTCGCTGGTCCCAGATCGCGACGACTACATAAGATGTGGTGATTTCTTCAATTCTTCCCCACTCGCCTTGCACAATCACAACATCGTCGATTCGTATCGGTTCAGTAAGCGCAATCTGAAGGCCTGCGAGAAGGTTGGCCGCGGTGGATTTCGCGGCAGTGGCGAGTACAAGGCTTGCCAGGCCTGCGGATGCAAGAAGACCAGCGCCATAGTGCCACAGCTTTGAATCCTGGAACAGTGAAAGAATCAAGCCCGCGTCGACCAATAACAACAGGCCAATGGCGATACGGCGCATGAACTGCATCTGCGTGCGGACACGGCGCGCGCGCAGGTTGTCCTTTGAAGCAATGTTATAGCGGCGGAGCAGAAGGTCTTCGGAGAGATAAACGGAGGCAACCATCAGCCAGCCGAGAGCGGCGAACCAGACAATTCCAAGAATTTTGTGCGTAAGACCAGCGTAGGCTTGAGGAATTGGAAGCCAGGGGAGAACGGCGTGTACTGCTGTCAGTATGACGATCCATCGTGCCGGCCGGCGAAGCCTCTGTGAGACCAGGGTCAACAGAGGCCATTTTTGCTGATCCTTGGACTTTAAGCGACCTAGCAGTCGAAAGATTATGTCATGAGCAAAGAGACTGATGAGGATGACAACACAAACGGCACCTATGCCGATAAGCCACTCGCGGCGATACACAATCATGATGCTGTAAAGGAAGGACATAACTTTCCCATAACCGACAGTTCTGGTCAGGCATGCGATTCATGCTTAGTACGTTGTTCATTCAGTGCTGCTGTATAGGATGCGACAGCCGGAATTTCCGGTTCTTGCGTCAGCGGGTACGGGCATAGTCGCCGCTCTTGCCGCCGGACTTTTTCTCCAGTCGAACTTCGCGAATAACGATGCCCTTGTCGAGCGCCTTGCACATATCGTAGACCGTGAGTGCGGCTACGGATGCTGCGGTGAGCGCCTCCATCTCCACTCCTGTCTGGCCGGTTGTTGCGGCGATGCTGCGAATGGCTACGCCTTCCTTCGTGACCTCAGCCTGAACGTCAATAAAGCTCAGCGACAGTGGATGGCACATCGGGATGAGTTCCGATGTGCGCTTTGCTGCCTGGATTCCAGCGAAGCGCGCAACTTCCAGCGGATTGCCTTTGGGGTTTTGCGGCAGAGCAGCAAGGACTTCAGGCGAGAGCGCGACAAAGGCTGAGGCTTCTGCTTCACGGCGTGTCGCCTGCTTGCCGCTTATGTCCACCATTCTGGCGTCGCCAGCTTCATCGAAATGCGAGAGCTTGCTCATGGGGAAAGCCTAACAAATCTTTCTCGCCATAGAGAACACGGAGGACACAGAGTCACATCAGTAGCACGGAAATGAGCGAGCCTCCGGAGAGGTCTTCAGAATCGGGCGGGAGAACGGCGAAGCCGTTGGCGCTGGCAGTGCTGGCGAGATCGCCCGATCCCTGCCAGGGGATGATGGTGGCGGTTGCTCCGTCAAAGTTATAGTCAATGCGTGCAGGCAGGAAACGCGTGAGGCCTGATTTGGCGCGTACTGCATGAGTCAAACGCGCGAGCGCGAAACGTGGACTGCCGGAGGCTTCTCCGCTCAGGGCGGCGATGAGCGGCTGTGCGAAGAGCGCGAAGGTGACCATAGTGGAGACGGGATTGCCGGGGAGTCCGAAGAAGTATTGTTGCGGCAGCTTTCCAAAGACGATGGGGCGGCCGGGTTGAATCCTGGCTCCGGTGAAGAAGAATTCAGCTCCCAGCGCATGCAGCGCCTGTTCGACGAAATCGTACTTGCCCATCGAGACTCCGCCGGAGAGCAGGAGCAGATCGCAGCTTTCTGCGCTACGAATGGCGGCTTCGATTTCCGATTCATTGTCGGGAGCAACGGGAAGGATGACAGGCTGCGCTCCGGCAAGCGAGACCTGTGCTGCTAATGAGTAACTGTTTGAGTTACGAATCTGATGGATGAGCGGCTTGTTTTCAAGAGCTACCAGTTCGTCTCCGGTTGCGAGAATAGCAACGCGTGGGCGGCGATATGCCTGGATGTTCTCATATCCGCATGCTGCAGCAACGGCGATCTGTGATGCGGTGATGCGTGTTCCGGCGAAGACGATGGTGCTGCCCCGTTTTGCCTCTGCTCCTGCAGGGACAATATTTTCACCTGCGGAGATGGAGCGGTCTTCCGCCAATTGCAGGCTCGTGCCTTCAACCTTCACGTGCTCGAGCATGACGACGCAATCGGCTCCTGCGGGGACGGGCGCTCCCGTCATGATTTCGATGGATTGTCCTGACTGGAGCGGTGCGCCCTGCCATGTTTCGCCTGCGCGGACCTGGCCGATGATCTTGAGCGGCGTGGGTACTTTCAGGTCAGCGGCGATGCAGGCAAATCCATCACGTGTGGAGCGGGGAAAGGGCGGCTGGTCGCGGTCGGCTACAATGGGTTCGGCTAAGACACGGTTGATTGAAGTGAGCAGCGGGACTTGTTCCGTCGATGGCTTGTGTGCGCGGATGTTTTCAGCATGTTGCTGGATGATCTTTGCCGCTTCGGTATAGGTGAGGACAATGTCGGGCACCTGCTGATTTTAGTGCATTGGTTTCCCACCTTAGCGCCCAAAAGCGGGGCGCGAAGATGGGGCACCCTGGGTTCGGCGTCAACCGATGCGAGAAGCAGGTCCTTCGACGGAGCCTGCCCTGAGCGAAGCCGAAGGGCTCAGGATGACAATCGTAAAAATAAAAGAGCGCCGTTTTCGCGACGCTCTTTTCCTGATTGAAGTACAGCGCTACTTCTTCGGAGCCTTGTAGCTGCTCTTGATGGTCTCGCCCATGCCCTGCAGGACGCCCTTGACTTCATTGGAGAATGGGCCGTTGGGGTCGAGCTCGAGGTACTTCTGATAGGCATCAACCGTTCCCGGAGGCGCTACGATCTTGCCGGTCTTCTGGTCAACGGTCGCCTTGCTGACCAGCGCCTGTCCCTTGAGGTAGTAGGGAATGGGCTTGGTGGGATCAGCAGCGATGGCCTTGTCGGCAGCGGCAACAACACCATCGGTCTGGCCTGCGCGGCTCATCACGATAGCTTCATTGCCGTAGTACATGGCAGCCTGTGAGGGATTGATTTTGGCTGCGGCTTCATATGCGGCCTGTGCGTCAGGAACCTTGCTCTGGTTGGCCAGCACTTCACCCAGAGAGTTGTTGGCTGCAGCCTGGATTTCAGGATTCGGCTTCTTGCTCTGACTGTCGAGTTCGATGGCCTTCTTCAGAGATGTCTCGGCGTCGGGATATTTCTTCTCGCCAGCCTGGGCGACACCCAGTTCCAGCCAGAGCACGGCGGCATCCGGCTTGGCCTGCGTGTCCTTCGTCATGATGGAGTCAGCTTCGGCATAGTTCTTGTTCTTGTTGTCGTCGCGGGCTTTTTGCAAGTCGGCGTTCAGGTTCTTGATGACGGAGTTCTCCTTCATCGCCTCCGCGTTCTTGCCCTTCAGGTCTTCGAGCTGCTTGCGCTGCTCAGGAGTGAGCTTCGAGAGATACTCCTGGCGCGTCATGTCGAAGTCCTGCGCAGTGTCATTGCCGGCGGTGACCTTTATCTGCTGGAACTGATCGAGGACTTTATCGGCCGGTGTGTCGGGGCGGCGCAGCGAGAGCGTGTAGTCGCCGGGAGCGACGCCGTCTCCCTTGTAGTCGCCGTTTGCGTCGGCCTTGAAGGTGTACTTGGCGGTCTTGCCGCCGTCGGTCGAAAGGGTCACGATGCCATCGGTAACAGCGACGCCTGCGGGGTCCTGAATGTGGCCATGGATCTTTCCTGTCTGATCCTGAGCGAATGCCGGCATAAGAGCTGCCAGTGCAAGCGCCAGCCAGAGCTTCATCTTCCTCATGTTCTTCTCCTTAACGCGCCGAGCGAGCGCGCTTTTTGTTTTAGAAATCTTTTCTCGCCCGATCCGGAATTTATTCCTGATCGAACCAGCTTCCCGTCTCCAGGTCTAAACACGCACAGCATATGGGATGCGGTCTACGGCTCCCGCTTCTTCAAAAGCCCGGAGACGCAGCACGCAACTCTCGCATACACCGCAGGCAGTTTCCTCGCCTGAATAGCATGACCACGTTAAATCCAACGGCGCGTCTAATTCAAGGCCGAGCGTCACAATCTGCTTCTTGCGAAGATGGATGAGCGGAGTGGAGATTTCGATGTCTCCCTCCTTGGTGCCGGTGCGGATAAGTTGCTGAAATGCTTCATAATACGCCGGACGGCAGTCGGGGTAGCCGGAGCTGTCCTGCTCGACGGCGCCGATGAAGATTTTTTCAGCGCCCAGTACCTCGGCCCAGCTTACGGCCGCTGACAGAAAATGCGCGTTGCGGAAGGGGACATAGGTGACGGGGATTTCTGCACCGATTTGGGCGCTCGGCGGGGCATCGGGGATGGCGATACTGGTGTCCGTGAGCGCGGAGCCTCCGATGCGGCGGAAGAGATCGATCTTGAGATGCAGGAAGTCCTTGAATCCCAGCTTGTTTGCGACAGCGTGTGCTGATTCGAGCTCCTTGGCCTCGGTTCGCTGGCCATAGCTGAAATGGACGGCATAAGCGTCGTAATCGCGCGCGGCAAGCGCGGCGCAGACGCAGGAGTCCATACCTCCGGAGAGGCTGACTACGGCTCGTGTGGGGGCTTTGGGGCGGGAGGAGGACATCTGTATTTATGGTAAATGGTGAGAAAAAATCGTGTAGATGGGGAGCATTGAAATTGTCCATTTATTTTGTGTCAACGTTAGTTTAGGCTGACACACAAAATGTCTATTTCATTTTCTGATATTCGGAGGGGAAACTCGTTTTCCCGCAAGTCCTTGGCGAAATTGTGGAATTACAAAAGCTTTCATGCGATTGCTCGCGGTGTCGTAACACCACAAAACGATAACAAGATTGTATTGTTTGTTACGGAAGAAAAGCAGCCTTCAGCTGAACAATATCAAGACCGTCTTTCATCTGACATCCTCGACTGGGAGGGGCCGAACGATCATTTTGGTCAAGACCGTATGGTCAGCGCTAGCAAAAATGGAGATGAGATACACCTCTTTTACAGGGAACGCCATCGCTCAGATTTTATGTATTGCGGACGTCTAGCGGTAATTAGTTATTCTTTGCATACTGATAGGCCGAGCCATTTCAAATTCAAGATTATTTGAAATAGTGAGATAGTCTCAAATGGCTTCATAGCGAACCAAATAAATGCTGTTTGGTTTCCGGCCGTCGAAATAAAAAGCCTCTACTGCTTCTTCGATATTTGCGCGTAGCTCCTCCCACGTGTTCGCTTGTGTGAAGATGCTTTCGCCGATCGCTTCAGCACAATATCCACCATCGGGTTCTCGAATTAATTTGAAAGTAAGTTCCACAGCGCCCACTTTAATTGCAGAGTGTTGGCTGGGCAAGAGAAAAGCAGATCCTTCGCTCCGCTCAGGATGACAGCGTTGTGGGGATGGTGGCTGAGTGCCACCATTGATCGAACGCGCTCAGTGAGCGTTCGCATTGCAGGCGGTGGCGTTCTTTTTTGTCGCGAATCTTTTTTCGTAACTCTTCTTCTAACGGGACCAGCAGGTCGAAAGTGATGTTTGCCGGTTGGAAGTGTTTTGGGTTGGCCTGGGTGATGTAGTTTACGAGCGAACCCAAGGCGGTTCCCCGGAGGATGGGTGTGCGTCCGAGTCCCTGGGCGGCGGAGGCGGCGTATAGTCCGGCGAGCAGGCCGGTGGCGATGGATTCGGTGTAGCCTTCGACCCCGGAGATTTGTCCGGCGAAGTAGATGCCGGGATGTTCCCGCAGGTTCAGTGTTTCGGTCAGCACGCGCGGAGCATTGATATAGGTGTTGCGGTGAATCTGGCCGTAGCGCAGGAACTTTGCGTTTTCAAGGCCGGGGATCAGGCGCAGGACGCGGGCCTGTTCGCCGTACTTGAGGTGGTTCTGGAAGCCGACGAGGTTCCAGGAATCGGCGCGCAGGTTTTCGCAGCGCAGCTGGACGACGGCGTAGGGAGTCTTTCCGGTGCGCGGGTCTCGGAGACCGACTGGCTTCATGCAGCCGAAGCGCAGGGTGTCATAACCGCGGCGGGCCAGTTCTTCGATGGGCAGGCAGCCTTCGAAGTAGCAGAGGTTCTCCCACTCCTTCTCCTGTACCGTCTCGGCGGAGATGAGAGCGTCGTAGAAGGTGTCGTATTCCTCCTTGGTGAAGGGGCAGTTGATGTAGTCGGCGGTGCCCTTGTCCCAGCGCGCGGCCATGTAGGCGCGGTCCATATTGATGGAGTCGGATTCGACGATGGGGCTGATGGAGTCGTAGAAGGCGAGATGATCGCTGCCGGTGAGGCGGGCTATCTCGCTCGACAGTGCCGATGAAGTCAGCGGCCCGCTGGCGATGATGGTGATGCCGTCGTCCGGGTCGAGCTTGGTCACTTCTTCACGGTGGACGGTGATGCGCGGCTCACGTTCGATGGCTGCGTTGATGCGGCGCGAGAATTCGACGCGGTCGACGGCGAGGGCATGTCCGGCGGGCACGGCGCTCGCATCGGCGCAGGTGAGGAGGGGGGAGCCGGCGCGGCGCATTTCCTGCTTGAGGAGCCAGGGCGCAGTGTTCTCGCTCTCCGATTTAAGTGAATTGGAGCAGACGAGCTCGCCGAAGTCGGCGGTCTGGTGCGCGGGCGTCGAGCGGACGGGGCGCATCTCGTAGAGATCGACCTCGACGCCGAGGCGGGCGGCGATGAGAGCGGCTTCGGGGCCGGCCAGTCCTCCGCCGATGACCTTGATGCGGCTCACGCTGTGACCTCGTCCTGCTTCGGATTTGGAGATGCCAGGACCTGGAGGGCGTCTCCTGTGACGCGCATGCGGGTCCATTCGCTGAGCGGGATGGCGCCGATGGACTCATAGAAGTCGATGGCGGGCTGGTTCCAGTTCAGGACGCTCCATTCGAGGCGGGCGCAGCCGCGCTGAACGGCGATCCCGGCGACCTTCTGGAGGAGGGCCTTCCCTGTGCCGCGGCGGCGGAATTCGGGGCGGACGAAAAGGTCTTCGAGGTAGAGGCTGGGGCCTTGCCAGGTGGAGTAGATGGGGAAGTAGAGGGCGAATCCGGCGGGCTGGCCGTCCTCTTCGGCGATCAGACACTCGTAATAAGGATTGGGGCCGAAGCCGTCGCGGCGGAGCTCTTCTTCCCCGATCTGGACCGAGTGGGGCTCGCGTTCGTACTCGGCCAGGGCCTTAACGAGGGAATGGATGAGAGAGACGTCAGCTTCTGTGGCGGGGCGAATCGTGGTCATGGCGGGTCTTCCTGTCTATCTTACCGCCGTATCCGCGGGACCCCTCCCCCCTCCCCCTATGTAGCAGTTGGTTTTGTTTATTTTCAATGACTTACGGGGGGATTACCCCCTGCTAAGTGATTGATTCTTCTATTGCTTGTGCACTATTCCAGTGTTTTCAAATATTTAGCGGGTAATCTGTTTTGGGTATTACTTTCTTGACAGCGCTCAGGATGCAGGGCACAGAGATAGAAAAAGCCCGCTTCTTAGCGGGCTTTTCTTCTGAATTTTCTCTCTTACTTTCAGGATAGCAAATTGGCCCGAAATATTGTGCCAAATTTCTCTTTCTCTATTTTGTTTGTTTTCTTTGGTTTGAGAATTATTTTCTGGCTTGGGGGCTTGACATGCCACCACCAATACCTCAGAACGCAAACAGAGCGCGTTCCCGGGACCCCCGGAAGGCGCTAAGGCCGCCAAACTCCGCAAGATTCCTGTCCTCCTTTGCCGCGAGATATGGCAATACCCTGCGAACCTCCCACGTTAGCTTCGCGAACGTGGGGCACCCAGGTTTTTTCCCATGGGTCACGTTACCTCCACACAAGAATGGGGCACCCTCGATATCGACACCGAGACCGGTGTCATCCTTGTCCGCGAGGATTGGCATTACACATGGCACGCCGACCGGGGGTCAAGCCATTCACACTTGCACAAAAACGTGCCTTTCACAACCGTCTCGATCGCGAGATATGGGGCAAGTGGAGCTGGCATTTCCACGTCCATGCCCGGGGGAATGCACCATTCGCCCAACGCTTTGCGCAGCACACGCTGGTCATCAACTTCGACATCAGATGGATGCCCCACAATGGGCAATGGGAAGTCGAGGTTATTCGCGTCCAACCAGGCATGACATTGAACAACAGAACACGATCCAACGTCACTTTCTCCACCAGACATATCCAGCTTTTTTCCCTGTTATTTACCCCTTACACTGCCCAGACCGATACTGGTGTTACCAGACCTGGATTTCGTACAGGTCCGCACGAGTTCGGACATACGTTGAATTATCCCGATGATTACAAGCCGAATAGTCAATTTCTTGGAGACATTGACAGTATTATGAACATCGGTCAGCAACTTCGGAACCGTCATATTGCTCTCGTCATGAATACTCTCAACACCATGATTCATGGTGTAACATTTGAGCTTTAATATGCTTTCAGGTTTCAGGCTCGGCCTATTCACAGCATTCTTGTTCGTTGGCTGTTTTCTCGCCGCTGCAGACGATCCGCGCCAAGCCCATCAGTTCGTTTAGCGATGCCAGAAGTAGAGAAACATATCTTCTGCTTTGCACAGGCCAATTCAAGATGCGGTATAGCGCTCACAAAAGGCTTGAATGGGGCACCCGGGTTTCTACTTCTCCTGAAAAGAAAAATCCCGCAACAGCTTTGGGGCTGTTGCGGGAGTAGAGTGGCTGGTTTCAGAACTCGTACCGCAGGCTGAACTGCATCTGCCGTTCGGAGGCGTAGGTTTGACCCTTGGTGGTGACCTTTCCGAAGGTGCTGGCGGTGGGGGTGGTATTCGGATTGTCCAGGTTCGGGTGGTTGGTGAAGTTGAAGGCTTCTCCGCGGAAGATAAGGCGGTTGCTTTCGTGTGACGGAACGATCGGGAATGCTTTCTGGAAGGCGATGTTCCAGCTCTGGAAGCCCGGGCCATAGACCTGATTGCGGGATTCACGAGGTGCGAAGGTTCCTATATATTGCGGCTGATTAGGTGTCACAAAGACACTCTTGTTGAACCAGAGGTTGCCGCTGGTGCCGTCCGCCGCGCTCTTTTTGAGCAACTGCACGGGGCCGGTGCGGAACCACATCTGGTTGCCTGAACCAGGGCCGACGCCGGCGAAGTCATCGCCTGTAGAAACCGACAGCGGAGAGCCGCTCTGGAACTGGGTGGTTCCAGAAGCCTGCCATCTGCCGAAGACATTGCGGACGGCCCAGTTGGAGGCATGGTCGGCGAAAGGAATATCCCAAACATAGTTGATGACGACGATGTGGCGGGTGTCGTAGTCGCTGGGCCCATAGAACTCGAGCGGGTCATAGTAGTTGGGAATGTTGTTGCCGGCGTCGGAGGTCGAGTCCATGCTCTTCGACCAGGTATAGGCGACACCGAACATCAGGCCGCGAGCGACACGGCGCTTGAGGTTGGCCTGCAGCGCGTGATAGTTGGATCCGCCGTCGTTAGTTTCCTGCTGGATGACCGAGTAGCCCTGATACTGCCGCAATGCATCCGGGTTTACGCTGGTATTGGCGAGCCTTTGGCCCGGCAACAGCTGATTGATGTTTTCAAGATGCTGCAGGTGCACGCCGCGGCGTCCCACATAACCCAGCGTGAAGACGCCTAGCGTGGGAAATTCGTGTTCCGCCGTGAGCGTCCATGACCATGCCTCGGGTGAGGGGAAATGATAGGCATAGGAGGTCATGTTGATGGGGTAGTTGTTGGTACCGACGCCGCCGGGATTATCCACACCGCCAAAGCTGACGGTGGCCGAGGGCTGGAAGGGCGGATTGCCGCCGAGGTGGACGGTATCGCTGACGCCGAGGCGGTCGAAGAAGCGACCGGCGCCTGCGCGGATCACGGTCTGCGAATCGATGGCATAGGTGATGCCGATGCGAGGCTGGAGATTGGTCCAGACGAGCGGGTTATATCCACGGTCGAAACCATGAAGGGACTGGTAGTAACTGTTGTTCAAGATGTCGTCTGGAACGTGGCCTTTGGCGGAGCTGGGGAAGCCGCTGCCGGGAATTATGAGTCCGTCCATCAGGTTCGAGCCGGAAACAAAGCCGGTGGTGGGGTTGACGGTGGGGGCGGTCGATGGGTCATAGGAGGACGGCGAGAAGACCGACAGGTTACCCCAACGAGCGTAGTAGGGAAGCATGATGCTGTGGCGAAGGCCGAGCTCGACGGAGAGCTTCGGGGTGGGGCGCCACTGGTCCTGCACAAAGTACTCATACATGTTGCTCAGGAAGATGGTGTAGGCGCGGATGCCGATTTCGCCATAGGTATCAAAAAGGCCGAGGGCCGTATTTGCTACCGCGGCATTCGATGTGGGACTGCCTTTGCGTGAGTCGGAGAAGGTGAAGAAGCCGTTCTGGTTGTTGGTTGCTCCGGGGGTGGTGGAGCTGACGTTGATCTGATCGAAGTCGTTCTGGCTCTCGCGCTCATAGAGGAAGCCAGCCTTGAGCGTGTGCTTGCCGATGATCTTGGTCAGACTGTCGCCGAAGTCCCACACGACGCCGCCAGAGTGCGATGGATAGGGCCCGCCATCGAGGGTGTCGAAGTTAGCGATCTGGATGGTGGGAATCTTGTTGGGAATCTCCTTGTCTCCCTGGGGGAAGAGGAAGGGATAGTTGATGCCGTACTTGGTGCGGTCGTAGAGGCCGCTCGAGAGGTCGATACCGATTTTTACATGGTCTGCGCTGCCGGAGACGTAGGCATCGTTGACCATGGTGGGGCTGATGGTCCAGGTCCAGTGAAAGACGGCAACCTGGTTAGGACGGTCCCATACCTGCGGGGTGCGATTGAAGTTGCCGTAGTGTGGAGATTCACTGTTGTAGTTGTAATTCAGCAGCGAGAATCGAAGGTGATGGGCATCGGCGGGAAGATAGTCAACAACTAGTGTGTCCTTGCGCTGGTTTTCAGGATAGTTGGCCGCGTCGATCCAGTTATAACTTGGATTGTTTGCATTGGGGGCGGGATAAGCATTGAGCAATCCAAGACCATTGGCGCTGAGCTGACTGGCAGGGATGACATTGTTCGGATACTGCGCGCCAGTGCTGGGGTCGACAATATTCAGAGGAGATTGGCTATAAAAGATATTTGGTCCAAGCAATTCGCTGAAATTGCCCTGTCGCATCAGTGTTGTGGGCACTTTGCGCGTGGTGGTGTCGGCGTGGCGGTAGCGAAGGAATTCCTGTCCTGCCAGGAAGAAAAGTTTTCTGCGGCTCTCGTTGAAATGCAGGCCTGGGATATACACCGGGCCGTTGAAGTTCCATCCGAACTGGTTGAAGCGGAAAGCGCCAGGGTGGCCGGAAACGGTCGGATCCGAAGTGTTGGATTTGCGTATCCAGGTGTTGGCGTTGAAGAAGGAATTGCGCAGGTATTCAAAGACAGCGCCGTGAAAGTCGCTGGTGCCGCTTTTAGGAACGGTGCGGATGAGCCCGCCGGACGAGCGGCCATATTCCGCCGGGAAAGCTGCGGTCAAGACCTGCATTTCCGAGGTGGAGTCGACATCGGCCACGCCGACGCTGGTGCCGTTGCCGCGGCTGCGCACCATGGGGGCTCCGTCCCACATCTGGCCGCTCTCGCGGTAGTTTGAGCCATTGATGCTGAAGGGGCTGTCCAGTCCAAAGCCGAAAGCGGAGATGGAGTTGCCGCGGCGCACACCGGGTTCCATTTGCGCCAGGTAGATGGGGTTGCGGCCATTGAGCTGGATGGCTTTGACCTGCTGCGCGGTGACGAGCTGACCGACGGCTGCGGTCTCGGTCTGGACGACGTTGGCATTGGCGATAACGTTCACAGTGGTGGCGGAGCTGCCGACTTTCAGCGCGGCATCGACGCGCAAGCCAATGCTGGGGTCGACATGGGTGTGAGCCTGGACGTAAGTCTCAAAGCCCTGGACTTCGATGTGCACGGAATAGTTGCCAGGGGAAAGATTGGGAATGGTGTAGAAGCCGGCGTCGTTGGTAGTGGCGGTGCGTACAGCCGAGGTGGCCTCATTGGTGACGGTCACGGTCGCGCGGGGGAGCACGGCGCCGGCAGAATCAGAAACAGTGCCTGAGATGGATGCATTATCAGACTGGGAGTGAAGGGTTGGAACCAGTAGTAGCGCGCACAGCCCCAGGACAAGGGCCAGCGATGGCCTCCATCGAATGAACATAGCATTTCTCCTCGTAAGTCTTTCCGTAGCTTGCTCGTGATTCGCTATTTTTTTATGGAAACGTTACTCCGCCATTTAGCGGGGGTTGGAATCGTTACCAGCTACCCGCGTGGAAATCTAGTCATTCAGCAGAGTCGTTGTCAAGCAAAACTATGCGGCGAAGGTGGGAAAGTCCATTGTGAATTTCCTTAGAAAATATTTCGATGGAAATTCAGCATTGCGGCCACAGTAGCAATGCCGTAGTCTCATCAACACACATGAAGACGCTCTCCGCTGCCGATGCTCTCGGGCCTGCCTTCCGGCGGGTGCGCGAAGTGATGTTTGCGCCCTTTCGCCTGGGGTTCTTTCTGAAGATTGCACTGGTGGCGGCGCTGACCCAGCCGAGCTTCTATTCGCTGACGGTTTCCTATCCGATGCAGGGGGCTCAGACGGCTGCAGGAGCTGCGGCACGGCATTCCGGGCAGCTGAACTTTGTGTCCGCTGATCCGGCATCTGTGGGTTCTTCGGGCGCGGCCGGATCAGTGGCGGTTCTTGTGATTTTTGCTGTCATAGCGCTGATCGGGCTGCTTATCTGGCTGGTAATGGCGTACCTGCTCAGCAGGCTGAGATTCACGCTCTTTGACCTGGTGGTCTATAAGCGCGGCCATGTGCGCGAGTCGTGGGGAAAATATGCACGGCAGGCCTGGCGCTACTTTGGGGTGATGCTGCTGGCATCGCTGGCTTTTCTTGTTGCGGCGGCGGCTACGGTGGGTCCCTTTTTTGTGCGCATGGTGAAACATTTCAAGGATATTCCCGGAGGCAGTGGAGCGAATGCGAATCCATGGCCTTTTCTTGCGCAGATGCTGCCGATGATCGGTGTCTTTCTGTTGCTGGGGCTGGCGTGGATTGTGGTGGATGCTGTGCTGCAGGATTTTATTCTTCCGCCGATGGCGATTGAAGACGCGCCGATCGAAGGGGCGTTTGGCCGATTCTTTGCTCTGGTGAAGGCTGATGCGGGCTCCATTGCTGTCTATATCCTGTTGCGCTTCGTGGTGGCGGTGGGCATCAGCTGGGTGCTGATGATGGGAGTCTTTCTGGCGCTGCTGCTGCTGGGGCTGGGTGGCGCGGTTGTCGGGGTTGGCCTCTTCCATGCCATGTGGAGCGGCGGTCTTGGCTTGCGGGTGGTCTTTGTCCTGATCGCAGCAGTGCTGGTGCTTGTCGTGCTCGCGCTTTACCTTGTGGCGATTATTGCGGTCTATGGGACGGCGGCGGTCTTCAAGCAGTCTTATGCCGCGTATTTCTTCGGGTCGAGATATAGGGAGTTGGGGAATCGACTGGAGCCTCCAGAGGATGAACTGGCCGGAGTGAGGATGGAGCCTCCGTTGCCGCCGCTGCCTTCTTTGGGGGAGCCGCCACCTGTCTATTAAAGAACCGTCGCTTCTCATCTGCATTGTGACAGTCCCGGCGAAAAGCAGATCCTTTCGACTGCGTTCCCTTCGGTCACGTGCAGGGCATGACAGGTTGGGAACTGCCGCAGCCTGACGAGACCAGATCACTCGTATCTGGATCGACTACTTGACATTTTATGTAATTTGGTGCATAAGGTTAAGCCCTCAAAGGAGTGGAAAAATGAAATCAGTTCTTTACTTCCTTGTGGGATTCGCTTTGCTGTTAAGTGTTGATTCGAGAGCGCAATTATGTACTCTCGGGGCTGTATATGAAGTGCAGCGCGCCTAACTGTTCGTCAAGCCAGGTCTATGTCACCTGTTTTGTGAATGCGGTCGCCGGTTATTTCCCAAGGATGGGAACGGCCAACTGTGGGGCGTGCGGTGGAATCGTCCCAATTTGTGAGCAAGGGCCCGCAGGATGTTATGAGACCGAACTACGGCGTCCTGATGTTCAGGAGCGACTAGAAAAACTAAATGACACAGCGTCAGTGTACGTTGTGAATTGCGATGGATGGGTGAGGCGATTCCATCCCACTTTTACTGAATCAGCAAAACCAGCTAAATCAGCTGGTGGTGCTTAATCATGAAGAACCAGGTCATGGCAGGAGTGCTGGTTGCACTTGCTTCTCTTTCGTGGGCACAGACAACCACCTCGGCTAGTCCTACCTCATTACCAACAACCAAACTCGAATTTGCCACAACCGGCGGAACGGCTGTTACCTTCCCCTCGAAGGTGATGTATCGGCTGCCACTCTGTAGTTCTAAAGGCGTATGTTATGCGATGTTTGTATTAAATCCGGCCACGGGGCCCGTGCCTGTAGCTAACAGTTTTGATCTTTCAGGACAAAGTCATGTTATCAATCCAAACACAATTGACAACATGGGATCCACGCAAGTTCTAGGGCTTGCGCCGGTTGAACGTGGCGTTGCTGTACTCTTTCATGGTGTGACCAGCGACGACAATGTCATCGGCCAAAGCAAGACCGCTAAATCTGATACTCAGCCTTCAAAAGTGAAAGTAAAAGTGGAGGGTGATTTTCTTGCGTCGTATAACCCTGACGGAACATTGCGTAGCGTTCATCACCTCGACTTACGATTTCAACCATGGCAGATTGCAACTCTTGGATCTGATCAATTTATGTTGCTTGGCTTCGATAAGTTAAACCAGCGCCCTGTCATCGTTTCTGTCGACACAAGCGGAGAGATAATACGATTCCTGGACCAAGAAGGCGCACTGCCAAGTGCCGATGAATATAAAAGCCTTATCGAGAAGCTTGTCGGCAAAAATAGAGCAATGCTAAGTTCCGATCCAGCGGTGCAAAATGTCGCCACGTTATCTGTTGGTATCTCAGCGCTGGAGTTTGGTTACACGGGCGACCGTTTGCTGCTTCTCCAACCAGGGACAGATGCACAGCTTTGGTCTATCTCCCCTGGAGGTGCGATCCAGACAGTTAAATTAAAAATTCCACAGGGTTTAAAAGCGGACTCTATTCTTTCTACATCTGACGGGAGTTGGCTAATACGAGCTTTTGTGTCCGAGGACACTGCAACATTGTTGGAGTTTGATCCCGAGAGTGGGGAAGTGCGAAGACAGATAGATTCTCAAACGGTGCCGGCTACGAGCATCTTTTATAAGAAAGATGACACGTACTATGCCGTGTGGTGGAACGGAGACCAGCCGCTCATTGTTAAAAGTAAGTAGGAAAGGACGTGTCTAATAAGGCACGTCCTCGTCTTCAGGTTCGGCGGCGTCGCTCGGCTCGGCTACAGCGACCTTGCTGTAGTCAATGCGGAGGATCGTTTGCGCAATGATCTCCATCACCCTCGCCGGTCACGCCGTCCTTATCGGTGAACTTTCCCGTCTTGAGCTTGCCAAAACTCTGTGGCAGGGATGCCTGGCGCATATCCTACAGGTTATGCGGGTTCTCGTCATTGGCGGCACTGGTTTTCATCGGCATACATATTGTGCGTCAGCTCGCAAGCTGCGATCACGTAGCCGCCGTCTACCATCGCGGTCAGACGCAGGCCCGAGAAACTGCCTGCACAGTTCCTACACAGCCAAAAATAGGCATATTATCCACAATAAAAACAATCTAATACGAAAATCTGTTTTTATTCGCCCAGGATGACAATCGTAAGAGATACGGATTGTTGACCGGAAGTGGACAGAGATCGTCCGGATATGGACAGTGGCTTTTTGCTGTCTCTCTTCCATCCTGATTGATTTCAAGCATTTCATTGGGCCGTGGAATGGCCATCAAGATGCGAGATCGTCACTGGAGGTGTCTCATGGCATTCCTCGAAGACTTGCGTTTTGCGCTGCGGCAGCTGGCCAAGGCTCCGGGCTTTGCGGTGACTGCGATTGTGACGCTGGCGCTGGGTATCGGGGCGAACACGGCGATCTTCAGTGTGATTCATGCGGTGCTGATGCATCCGTCGGGAGTGGATGCTCCGGAGCGCGTGGCGGTGATGCGCACGAAGTATGCGCGGCTGAACCTGGATTTTCCGGTGGTTTCGGTTCCTGATTATGCTGATGCGGCTGCGATGAAAGACCAGGTAGAGGCGGCAGCCCTTGAACAGGGCGACAGCATGAACCTTATCCACAATGGGGTGACGCAGCATTTCACTGCTGATCGCGTGACCTGGCAGTGGTTCAACGTGTTCGGCGCGAAACCAATTCTGGGGCGGACGTTTGTGCCGGAAGAAGATCATCCGGGCGCGAACCAGGTAGCCGTGCTGAGCTATACAGCATGGCAGCGCGTGTTTGGCGGCGATCCGAAGGTGGTTGGGCAGAGCGTGATGCTCGATCAGAAACCATACCGCGTGATTGGCGTGATGCGCAGCGACTTTGACTGGCCGCGCGGCAAGGATATGTGGGTTCCGATGGGACTGGCTCCTGATGAATATAGCGACGGAAACCGGCATTCCGAGAGCTATCATGCGGCGCTTCGGCTGAAGCCGGGCGTGAGTGTGGAGCAATTGAACGCTGGGCTGGCGGCGAGGACGCGCGCGGAAATTCTGCGTAGGGGGCAGAACAGCTTCAGCGGCAGATCGGGATGGGGGATGGCGGCGACTTCACTGACGGAGTTTGCCGCCGGGCAGCTGCGCAAACCGCTGTACGTGCTGTTCGGAGTTGTCGTGCTGGTGCTGTTGATTGCTTCCGCCAATGTTGCCGGATTGTTCCTGGCACGGTCTTCGTCTCGCGCACAGGAATTTGCGATTCGCACAGCGCTGGGTGCGAATGCCTGGAGGCTGATCCGGCAGATGCTGACAGAGACGCTGATGCTGGCAGTGGTCGCGACCGTGATCGGCATCGCGCTTGGGCCGGTATTCGGGCGCATGCTGCTGTGGCTGGTGCCGCAGAAGCTGGCTGAGGGATACGCGGTGCAGATGTCGCCCGGTGTGCTGGTGTTCACGGCCGGCATTGGATTGCTGACGGCTTTGATGGCAGGGCTCGCTCCGGCCGTGAAGGTTGTGCGCGCGCAGAAACGGCTTGAATTGCACGACGGCGGACGGAGCGCAACGGCTTCCATTGATAAGCAGAGGATGCGCGGCGCTTTTGTGGTTGCCGAGGTTGCGCTGGCATTTATGCTGCTGACAGGTACCGGGCTTTTTCTGACGAGTCTGCGGCAGCTGCAGCAGGTGAATCCGGGCTTTACTCCGCGGGGCGTCGCTGTGGGGAATGTGTATTTTTCCGATTCGAATTACCGGGACGACCAGAAGCGGCAAAACACGTTCGTTGCTTCTGTGCTGGATAACCTCAGCGCGCAGCCGGGTGTGAAGGCCGCGGCTGCGATTACTTTTCTGCCATTCATTGATGCGGGTAATGCAAACTCTTTCGAGATTGAAGGACAGCCTCACAGTGCCAACGATCCGGGGCCACATAGCCAGATAGCTTTTACCACAGCGAATTATCTGAAGGCGATGCAGATTCCGCTGCTGGCAGGGCGATGGATCAGCGACGAAGACCGCACCGATACGCAGCCGGTGGTGGTGATCGATCAGCACCTGGCGCAGAAGTACTGGCCTCACCGGAATCCGATTGGACAGCATTTGACCTTATACAGTCGAACGCAGTGGTGGGAGGTGATTGGCGTGGTGGGCGATGTGCGCATGAGCTCGCTCGAAGAAGATACGAGCGATGGGATTCGTTATGTCCCATATGCGCAGGGGCCGCACGATACGGCTGCCTTCGTTGCGCGTTCGGATGGCGATGCGGCGGATGTGATTGGCGGGATCAAGCGCGCGGTGACTGCGGTCGATGCGTCGCAGACGATCTGCGATACGGGCACGATGGAGGCGGCAGTCAATGCTTCGCTGGCTCCGAGGAAGCTGATTGTCTGGCTGCTGACGGCCTTTGCCGGGCTGGCGCTGCTGCTCGCTTTGATCGGCATTTATGGGCTGATCAGTTATGTAACCGTGCAGCGTACAAATGAAATTGGGATCCGCATGGTGCTGGGAGCGCAGCGCAGCAATGTTGTCGGGCTCATCATGAAAAGCGCGCTGGGATGGGTGGCAGCCGGGCTGGTCATCGGCATCAGCCTGTCCTTCGTTGTCGCTTCCTTGTTGAAGCATGCCTTTGCCGGATTTGGCGGCGGTGTGGTTTCTTCGCTTGCTATATCCATAGCTGCACTGCTGGCTGTGGGCGCGCTTGCCGGATTGCTCCCGGCGCAGAGGGCGGCTTCGATTGATCCGGCGCGGATATTGAGGAATGAGTAGACAGGGTGCAGCGCTCAGGGTGCAGTGGTTCCCACCCTATCGTCGAACATCACGACGATAGGATGGGGCACCCTTTGATGTGGCTGCCGATGCGAAAAGCAGGTTCTTCGACTTCGCTACGCTTCGCTACGCTTCGCTCAGAATGACAACCTGTTGGTATTGCCCAGGATTCCAACCTTTGTATGATGTGGGAACAGATCATTCATTTGCGCCGTAAGGAGAAGTATGCTGGCTATTTCTGAAGATGTCCGCTATGCATTGCGGCAGTTTCGCAAGGCTCCCGGATTTACAGTCACCGCGGTTTTGACGCTGGCGCTGGGCATTGGAGCGACGACGGCCATCTTCACGCTGATCCATGCGGTGCTGCTGAAGTCGCTGCCGGTGGTGAAACCGGAAGAGCTGGTGCGCATAGGCGATCACGAAGATTGCTGCATCAACGGCGGCCTCAGGGACAACTGGTCGATCTTCTCCTTTGAACAGTACAAGACATTCCGCGACAACAATCCTGACTTTGAGCAGATGGCGGCTTTTCAGGCAGGCCGCGACCAGATCAGCGTGCGCAGGCAGGGAAGCGATCATCCGGCAGAGAGTTTTGTCAGCGAATTCGTCTCCGGCAATGCGTTTGAGACACTTGGCATTCAGGCCTATGCGGGGCGGTTGCTGCAGCCATCGGATGACTACAAGGGCGCAGCTCCCGTGGCAGTGCTGAGCTATCGCACATGGCAGCAGAAATTCGGGCTCGATCCATCGGTGATCGGCGCGAACTTTATCGTCAATGGATTTCCTTACACCATTGTGGGCATAGCGCCGCCGGGCTTTTATGGCGAGCGGCTGGCGAGCGATCCGCCGTCGTTCTGGATTCCTCTGTCGAATGAGCCGCCGATTGACGGCGTGATGGCGGTGTATGACCGTCCTGATCTTTACTGGTTGAACGTTATTGGGCGGGTGAAGCCGGGCACTAATACCAAACCGATCGAAGCGCGCATGCAGGTGCAGCTGCGGCAATGGCTGCTGAGTCCGGTGAGCAAGATTGAGCAGCGCAGCCAGTCGCTGATTCCAAAACAGACATTGCATCTTGCTCCGGGCGGCAGCGGCGTGCAGAGCATGCGCGACGAATATCGCGACGGGCTGCGGCTGCTGATGTGGATCTCGTCGTTCGTGCTGCTGATTGCGTGTGCCAATCTGGCGAACCTGATGCTGGTGCGCGCGGCTACGCGGAAACAGCAGATTTCTGTGCGCTCGGCGCTGGGCGCTCCCAGGGCTCGGCTGGTGCGCCAGGCGCTGACGGAAAGCATTGTGCTGGCGGTGATGGGAGGTATTGCCGGAATCGTCGTCGCTTATGGGGGCACCAAACTGATTCTGCATCTTGCGTTTCAGAAATCGTACATACCGATCCAGGCGACGCCATCGCTTGAAGTGCTGGCGTTTGCTTTTGCTGTTTCGCTGGTGACGGGTGCGCTGTTCGGAGTCGCTCCGGCATGGATGATGGCGCATGCCAATCCGATCGACGCGCTGCGCGGATCGAACCGCACGACTGCGCAGGGGAGTTCGATTGCGCAGAAATCGCTGGTGGTGGTGCAGGCTGCTGTTTCGCTGGTGCTGCTGTGCGCTGCCGGACTGCTGACGCTGAGCCTGCGCAATATGCAGCACCAGAACTTCGGCTTCGATGTGAAGAACCGCTATATTCTGCATATCGATCCGCAGATGGCCGGATACAAGCCGGAGCAGATGGATGTGTTCTACCGGCAGCTGCACGATGCGCTGTCTGCGATTCCGGGCATCAAGAGTGTTGCGTATTCGTTGTACAGCCCGATGGAGGGCGACAACTGGGGGACAGGAGTCTATATCGATGGGCAGGCGCCTCCGCCTCCGGGAAGCGATGAGAATAGTGCGTCCTGGATACGCGCCAGCGCAGATTACTTCGATACGGTCGGCACGAAAGTCATTCAGGGCCGCTCGATTCGCGAAAGCGACACATCTTCAGGGCAGATCATTGCGCTGGTGAACAAGACATTTGCCAACAAGTTCTTTAAGGACGGCAATGTCATCGGCAAGCATTTCGGTATTGATCTGAAGCAGCCCGGGATGTATGAGATTGTCGGAGTCACAGAAGACACGCAGTACTGGAGCCCCACGGAAAAAATACGGCCCATGTTCTTCCTGGCTGCGCACCAGTGGGAGAAGTATGACGACCCTGACCTGCATACGTTTTCGCTGGTGTCCCACACAAAGATGAATGCGGTGGAACTGCGCACCGGCGGCTTTGTGCCCGGACTCGAAGCGCAGGTAAGACGGGCAATCGCGCAGGTGAATCCCAATCTTACTGTCATTGATTTCCGCACCTTTGCTGAACAGGTTGAAGGCAATTTCAGCCAGCAATCAATGATTGCGCAGTTGACTTCGCTCTTTGGCCTGCTGGCGCTGGTGCTGGCGTCGATCGGACTCTATGGGGTGACGGCGTATTCGGTCGCGCAGCGCACCAGCGAGATCGGCATTCGCATGGCTCTGGGTGCGGACCGTGTGGCTGTTCTGAAGCTGGTGCTCGCAGGCGCATTTCTTCAGGTTGCGATCGGGCTTGCGATCGGAATTCCAGCGACGATTTTCGGCGGGCGCGCCATGGCGAACCAGCTCTTCGGCATCAAGCCTTATGATCCTGTGGTTCTGCTGATTACCACGGTAGTGCTGCTGGCGGCGGCGTTTGTTGCGGCGGTAGTGCCCGCGCGGAGGGCGGCGAATACGGAGCCTATGCAGGCGCTGAGAACGGAGTAGGGACTGTTAGGCGACTTTCTTAGATGGGTGATGATGAAGGCGGATCAGATCTTCTGATTTCAAGGGAACAAGCGCGTATGTCATGCCTTCGTCATCACTGAACTCGACTTCGGCAACCGAAGGGGAAAGAATTTCAACGATCGTACCAACCTGCCCACGGACGAGTCCGTATTCGGGTATGTCTTTTAGGACTGCGACAACTGCAAGAAGCTCAAGTTCGGCCATATTCCTCCTCAAGCAGACACGACATAGCACGTTACAAAGCGTGGGGCATCTTCTTCGCGGCGCACAATCCAGATGCTTCTGATCGTCGCCGATTTATTCAGGTGGCTCATCCTGAAATCAATTATGTACCGGGTGCCATACTTATCGGAAGCACCAATGGAGCAGTCCTCATTTCTTGCAGCATGCAGCAGGGCCTGACGAAGATTTTCAGCGTGTGTCTCGTCTATCGATAGTGCTGAGGCAAAAACGCGCGCTTTATGACGTCCGCGTATATGCTTCGTGCTTAGACAATATTCGCTGAGTTTAATTACATCGACAGTGGCAACTGCTCCATTTGGTAGTTTCATCGGGACTCGCTCTTGTCCCGTGCCCGCACTTTGAACCATATCGGTGAGCCTTCGAAGCTGAAGGCATGGCGCACCTGGTTTTCGAGAAATCGCTCGAAGGAGAAGTGCAGCTTTACGTCGCGATTCGTAAAGAGAATGAAAGTCGGCGGCGCGACGGCGGCCTGCGTCATGTAGAAGATACGCATCTTTTTGGAGATAGGAACTCCAGCGCGCTCGAAATCCACGCGCTCGAGGAACTTGTTCATCTGGCTGGTGGAGATGCGCTTGCGCCGCTCCTTCGCTACGCGGATGATGGCGTCGAGCACGCGAGGGATATTCGTTCCTTCTGCGGCAGAGATAAAAACGACAGGAGCATAGGACAGATATTTGAGCGTGTCGCGCAGTTGGCGCTCGAAGATCTGCCGGTCTGCCGGAGGTTTGCCGTCGGTGCGTTTCGTTGTTACCAGGTCCCACTTGTTGACCACGATGATTACGGAACGGCCGCTTTCGTGCGCGTAGCCACCGATGGTTGCGTCCGATGCGGTCACACCTTCGGTGGCATCGATGACCAGCAGTGCTACGTCGGCGGCTTCGAGATGCTTGCGCGCCATGACTACGGACAACTTCTCGGCCATCAAATGTGTCTTGCCCTTGCGCCGGATGCCTGCCGTATCGACAATGCGGAGCTGCTGGCCTGCGTGTTCGATGACTTCATCGACAGCGTCGCGCGTGGTTCCGGCGATGGGCGAGACGATGGCGCGCGTTGATCCGGTGAGCGCGTTGAGCAGTGTGGATTTGCCGACGTTGGGGCGTCCGATGATGGCGACGCGTGTTTCTGCCTGCTCAAATTCACCGTGCGTGCGGTGCACGGTTTGTTCGGCTGGAGCTTCTTCTTCGTCTTCGGACTCCGGAGCTGTTTGGTCTTCCTCAGGGAATGCGAGCACGGCGAAGACCTCGTCGAGCAGGTCGCCGATGTTGTGGCCGTGTTCGGCGGAAATGGCAACGAGGTTTTTGATTCCCAGGCGGCGGAAGTTTTCGGCGGATGCGTCGAGGGCTTCGACATCGATCTTGTTGACGGCGAGGAAGAGCGGCTTGCCGGTTTTGATCAGGAGGCGGGCGAGGTCGATGTCGGGCGAGGCGAGTTCAGTCCGGCCATCGACGACCATCACGATGACCTGCGCTTCTTCAAGAGCGACGCGCGCCTGGCGGAAGATTTCGGCCGGGATGAGGGCTTCGTCGTCAGGGATGATGCCGCCGGTATCGACGATGCGGGCGACGCGGCCCTCCCACTCGACTTCGCCATAGATGCGGTCGCGCGTGATGCCGGGCTCATCGCCGACGATGGAGCGGCGCGATCCGGCGAGGCGATTGAAGAGCGTCGACTTGCCGACGTTCGGGCGTCCTACGATGGCGAAGAGCGGCATTGTCTGCTCTGCCGGACGGTATTTTTTTGCGGATTTCTTCAAAGTGGCTCGCTGATCTTCAGACAGCTGTGCAAAATGATTCAAGGCGCATATGGGAACGCGTCCTCTACAGATTTTACAGAGTTTCTAAGTCTGTATATTCCAGCAGGATAGCTGGTCGAGCAAGCAAACTACTTTCGATGCTAACTTTAGGGCAAAATGAAAGCCTGACTCCTTGTATGCTATAGGAGAAGATTAGGCGAATATTTCAGTGTCTTCCATTCCTCAAGCTCCCGCTCTGCCTTCACTCTATGACTTCTTCGCGCCGGGAGGCATGCTTTCGCGCTCCAGTCTGCCGTATGAGTTCCGCAAGGGGCAGCTGGAGATGGCGCAGGCTGTCGAGCGTTCTCTCAAGGAACACAAGCACCTGATTGTCGAGGCGGGCACGGGGACGGGCAAGACGCTCGCGTATCTGCTGCCAGCGCTGCGTATGGGGCAGCGGGTAATCATCTCTACCGGGACGAAGAACCTGCAGGAGCAGCTTTACTTCAAGGATGTTCCGTTTCTTGAGTCGCTGCTGGGGCCGCTGCGTGTCTGCTACATGAAGGGGCGGAACAACTATCTGTGCCGTCACAAGTTGTATGCGCTGCGCGACCAGCCGATCCTGAACGGCCTGGAAGAGATTGAGCAGTACCGCGCCATCGCCGAGTGGGAGAAGACAACGGAGACGGGCGATCGCGCGGAGATTGATTCGCTGCCTGAGACCAGCGCCGTGTGGGCGAAGCTTGATGCGCGCAGCGATGCCTGCCTGGGGCAAAACTGTCCGAACTACGAGCGCTGCTTCATTACGGAGATGCGTCGCAAGGCGGCTGAGAGTGATGTGGTGATCGTGAATCACCATCTGTTCTTTGCCGATCTTGCGATCAAGCAGCAGGCCAAGGCTGCTCCCGATGCCGGTGTATTGCCTGATGCCGCAGCGGTGATCTTTGACGAAGCGCATGAGCTCGAAGATGTGGCGTCCAGCTACTTCGGCATCAGCCTGAGTAATGTTCGTTTTGAAGAGCTGGCGCGCGATCTTGAAACGATGCTGCGGCCCAAGCAGGCGCTGAGCAGCAGCCTGCAGTCGGCTTCGCAGCTGCTGCGTGAGCGGGCGCGGATGTTCTTTGGCGCTCTGCCCATGGGAGCGGGCGGCGAAGGGCGCATGCAGTTTCATGAGCGCGAAGAATTCCTGGAGGTGCAGGGCGATCTCTACATCAATCTGCTGAATGCGCTGCATCGCCTTGAGGGCGAACTGGAGCGCGTGCGCGGAGTGGAGGAAGCTCCAGGGTTGAAGAAGCGCACGGGAGACATTCGCGAGCACCTGAAGTTTCTGATGGAAGCCGATGACCGCAACACGGTCTTCTGGCTGGAACGCCGCAATGCGGGGCGAGTACGCGAGGCTGGTCGCAATACTTATCTGCAGGCGACTCCGATTGATGTTTCGGAGCTTCTAAGCGAGCTGCTGTTTGAGAATTTTCCCAGTGTGATTCTTACCTCGGCCACGCTGACGGTGCAGGGCGGCTTTGAGCATATCCGCAAACGCGTGGGCATGCGCGATGCGCGTGAGCTGGTGGTGCCTTCGCATTTCAAGTACGGAGATCAGGCGCTGCTCTATCTGCCGCCGGAGATGCCTGATCCGCGCGACGCCAACTTTCAGGAAGAAGCATCGACGCGGATACGCCGAGTGCTTGACATTACGGAAGGCCGCGCCTTCTGCCTCTTCACCAGCTACCAGCAGATGCGCGATATCTATGAGCGGCTCCTGATGGAGGTCCCGTATCCGCTGCTGCTGCAGGGCAACGCGCCGCGCAAGGCTTTGCTTGAGGAATTCCGTAATACTCCCAACGCCGTGCTGTTTGGCACTTCGAGTTTCTGGCAGGGCGTGGATGTGCAGGGCGAAGCGCTGAGCTGCGTCATCATCGACCGTCTTCCGTTTGCTGTTCCTACTGATCCTGTCGTGCAGGCGCGCATGCGAGCGATTGAAGAGAATGGCGGAAGCCCATTCTTCGAGTACCAGGTGCCGTCGGCAGTCATCACGCTCAAGCAGGGGTTCGGACGGCTGATCCGTTCGCTCGAAGACCGCGGCGTGCTGATGCTGCTCGATCCGCGCATCCAGCGGCAGCGCTATGGCCGGGTGTTTCTCGAAAGCCTGCCGCCTTACCGCATCACGCAGGACATTGGCATGGTCGAATCGTTTTTTCGTTGACCACATATCGCCGCGTGCCTCAGAGTGGCTATAAGAAAAAGAGGCACAACCTGAAATGCGAATCCATCCAAGAGTGGTTGCTGCATCACTCATTTTTGCCGCTGTCTGCGCTGCTCAAACTCCATCGGCCAATCCGCTTCAGAAATACATCAAGGAAGATGCTGCGGTCATTGTGCTGAACAATGTGCGACTGATCGATGGCACGGGCGCTCCGGCGCGTGAGCGGATGCGGATTGATATCGATCACGGCAAAATCACGAACGTCCAGAGCGCGATGCTGCGCAATGCGTTTCCTGCAGGCGCGAAGGTGATTGACCTCGAAGGGAAGACGGTGTTTCCGGGGCTGGTGGGCATGCACGAGCATCTGTATTACACCACGCCGCTTGCTCCGCAGGATGGGGTTCCATATTTTGGCGAGGCGCCGGACTCCGGGCCGAGACTCTATCTTGCTGCCGGAGTGACAACAGCACGCACGGCAGGCAGCGTGGAGCCGTACACGGACATGCAGCTGAAGAAATCGATTGATGCGGGCGAGCTGCCGGGGCCGAAGCTGCGCCTGACGGCACCGTATCTTGAGGGCGCTCCGACAATTGGCCCGCAGCTGCATGAATTGAAGGACGCGGCTGATGCAGGCCGGCTGGTGGATTACTGGGCTGGAGAAGGCGCGACTTCGTTCAAGGCCTACATGCACATCACTCCGGATGAATTGAAGGCAGCGATTGAACACGCGCATGCCAAGGGCTTGAAGATTACCGGGCACCTCTGCTCGATTGGCTTTACCGAAGCCGCTGACATGGGCATTGACAACCTTGAGCATGGGTTCGTTGTGGACACGGAGTTTTATTCGCAGAAGAAGCCCGGTGTCTGTCCGGGGCAGCGCGGGCCGATGGCGGAGATGGCGAAGAGTCTCGATGTGGAGAGCGCTCCGGTGCAGAAGATGATTCAAAACCTCGTGGCCCGCCACGTTGCAGTGACCTCGACGCTGGCCGTTTTCGAGAGCTTTATCGGGACGCGCGCGCCTATGGAGTTTGAATCCGAACAGAAATCTTCCATGTCGCAGGAGTCGTGGTCGCATGTGCTTGAAACGCGCGCGCGTCTGGCGGAGGGCGCTGATAAATCTCCCTGGGGTGTGCTGCTCAAGAGAGAGATGCAGTTCGAGCACGACTTCGTAAAGGCTGGCGGAATGCTGATGGCGGGCTGCGATCCGACCGGCTTCGGCGGAATTCTTGCGGGGTTCGGCGACCAGAGAGGGCTTGAGCTGCTGGTCGAAGCGGGATTTACTCCCGTGGAAGCGGTTCATATTGCCACGGAAAATGGCGCGAAGTGGCTGGGTGAAGATGCTTCTATCGGCACGATCGCAGTGGGCAAGGCTGCGGATATCGTCGTGGTGAATGGCAATCCTGCAGGCAAGATCAGCGATATAGAAAAAGTCGACACGGTTTTCAAGGACG
This sequence comes from Acidobacterium sp. FHG110202_01, assembly GCF_059115305.1. NCBI lineage: Bacteria > Pseudomonadati > Acidobacteriota > Terriglobia > Terriglobales > Acidobacteriaceae > Acidobacterium > Acidobacterium sp. FHG110202_01. The sequence continues at coordinate 281,001 of NZ_JBZYWJ010000004.1, read as the reverse complement.
GCGTGGGCTACGATCCCGTGAAACTGCTGGAATCCGTGCAGGGACTTGCCGGAATTCGCTAGCATAAAACGAAGGCATGGCCCGGAACCTCTACATACTCGCCGGCACTCTTCTGCTGTTTGCGCTTATTTCCTGCGGAATGGTGTATGTCGGTAACTCGCAGCCTGGGTTGCCGGGGAACGGCTCTCTCTGGAAGACGACTTCGCTCTTTCTCGCGCTGGGCGGGCTCATTGTGGCGCTGCTGGGCGTGCTGACGGCGCTGTTTGAGCAGGTGGACCGGCGCGTGGAAGAAGAGCGCTTCCGGCAGCGCGCCCGCAAGCGGCGCTAGTCGCGAAAAGATACAATAAGTGATGGGCTAGGCAGTGTCTGACAAATCCATTTGCGCTCTGGCCGGGGCTGAAGCCCCTATGTTTTCGGTTCTATTCACCGGCCTGAAGGCCGGTGCTTCTACCCGAAAACCATGCTTTCTGATTCGTCAGATACTGCCTAATCTGCCCGTGAGAGAGCAATCAAAGCATGTATGAAGTGACTGTGGAGCGCGGGTTTTCCTCCGGACACTACCTGCGCAATTACAAAGGCAAGTGCGAGAATCCGCACGGCCACAATTACAAAGTTCGCATTACGCTGCGCGGCGAGAAGCTGGACGTGGCTGGTCTGCTATTGGATTTCAAGGACCTGAAGCATGTGATGCGTCCGGTGATCGACCGTCTCGATCACCAGATGCTGAATGACCTGGAGCCGTTTACTGAAATCAATCCGTCGGCGGAGAACCTGGCGCGCTACTTCTTTGACGAGACGAACAAGCAGCTCGAGGAGATGACGGCGGGCCGCGTCCGCGTGAAGGACTGCACTATCTACGAGACCGACACGACTACGGCGACCTACTACGAGTAACTGCCTGTGTATCTGATCGAGATTTACAAATCAGTTCAGGGGGAGTCGAGCTTTGCCGGCCGCCCATGCATCTTTGTGCGGCTGGCGGGGTGCAACCTGCGCTGCTCGTGGTGCGATTCGGAGTACACCTTCAAGGGCGGTTACAAGCTTTCTGACGACGAAGTTGTCGCTGAGATCGAGAAGCTTGCTCCGGTGAAACTCATCGAGTTTACGGGCGGCGAGCCCCTGCTGCAGGAGCGCGAGCTTGTTCCACTGATGGAGCGGCTGCTGACCGATGGCTACGAGCTGATGATCGAGACGAGCGGCGAGCGGCCTCTCGACCGCGTGCCCGCTGCAGTGCACAAGATTGTCGATGTGAAGTGCCCGGCTTCAGGTGAAGGCGGCAGCTTCCGGATGAGCAATCTTGAATTTCTGACGAAAGGCGATGAGGTCAAGTTTGTCATTGCTGATCACGGCGATTATGAGTTTGCGCGCGACTTTATCCGGCAGCATACGCTGGAAGCCCGCGTCGGCAGCGTGCTGCTTTCGCCTGCCTTCAGCAAAGCTCCGTCAACTGCGCGCAGCACAGAGAATTGTCTGCTGGATCCGCGCGAGCTGGTGGAGTGGCTGCTGGCCGATGGCCTCAATGCGCGGCTGAGTCTGCAGATTCATAAGTATGTCTGGGAGCCGCAGAAGAAGGGCGTGTGATGTCTTACTGCGGCTGTGTCTGCAGGTACTTGTCGAAGGGAATCTCAAAATAAAACAGCTCTTTCCCGTCGGCGTCCTTGATCTGGCGCAGCAGCAGTTTCGCGCCGTGCAGGGGAGTGGAGCCTAATCCCTGAATGTCGTAGAAGAGAAACCCGGCGCGCGTGGTGTGCGGCTCGACGACCAGCGCTGCGTATTCGAAGTCTGAAAAGTCCTGCTCGACTTTGCTGTTCGGCGTTTTGGGTTTGGTGTGGATCTTGATGGGGCCTACGGGAATGTGCGATCCCGTTTTGTCGCGCAGCGAGATGCGGCGCTCGATGTCGTCCGGCTCTGCGGCGGGGATGCGGTCGCCATTGGTATTGATGAAGTTGATACGCGCTTCATTGAGCGAGATGGGGCGGTCACCGCTGTTGGTGATGATGATGCGGATGGGCAGGAACTGGTGGTCAAGATAGTTGACGCGGAACATCTTGACCTTTTCTTCCGTGTTGTAGGGCTCGGCGGCGATGGCGACGTGCTCGTTCTGATGGACGTCGACCGCAGGGTACGTGGCGGCGTCTTTGGCCTGCGGCGGGCCGTGCTCGAACGCGACAGACATGGGGGCACAGGCAGCAAGCAGCACAAGAGAGAGCAGGAAACGCAAGGGCATCATTCTGCCGACAATTATCATCGTTGATTAAGACCTTCGCAAAGTAAGATTAGTAAGCTGATGCTGCTTTTTTACAGCCTTGCTCTCACCCTTGTGCTTGTTGCCGGCGCTCCTTACTGGATTTTCCGCATGGCTACGAGCGGGAAATACCGCGAAGGGTTGAGCGAGCGGCTGGGGTTTGTTCCCAAAAGACTGCTGGGCAGCGATGATCAGCTCGTCATCTGGGTGCATGCTGTTTCTGTAGGTGAGCTTCTGGCTGCGGCACGCATGATTACTGAACTGCGCGGACGGATGCCGGGATGGAGGGTCGTAGTTTCTACTACGACGAAAACAGGGCAGGCGCTGGCACGCGAGCGCTTCGGTGCGGAGAACGTTTTCTATTTTCCGCTGGATTTTGCCTTTGCTGTTCGCGCGTATCTGCGTGTGCTGAAGCCGCGCATGATGGTGTTGATGGAGACGGAGTTCTGGCCGCGTCTGCTGGTGGAGTGTCGGCGCGCGCAGGTTCCGGTTGCGGTGGTGAATGCGAGGATTTCTGACCGGTCGTGGCCGCGCTATCTGCGATTGAGATTTCTATGGAAGCGGCTGCTCAATGGGTTGGCTCTGGTTCTTGCGCAAAGTGAAACAGATGTAGAGCGGCTGCGGGCCATCGGCGCTGCGAATGTGCGTTATGGCGGCAACCTGAAATACGACATTCGTACTGGCGAGCCCGCACTGGTCACACTGGAGTTGAAGAAGCAGATTGAGCCGGGGACCAGGGTGCTCGTCTGCGGCAGCACGCTCGATGGCGAGGAGAAGATTCTGCTCGATGCTGCGTCTTCTGATGCTCTTGTGATCCTTGCGCCGCGCCATCCGGAACGGTTTGAAGCAGTGGCGCAGCTGATCGAGAGAAGTGGGCGCAGGTGGGTGCGGCGCTCGCAGTGGATGACTGCGCCGGGACCGTTGCCTGCCGGGTCTGTTTTTCTGCTCGATTCGATTGGCGAGCTGGCTTCGGTCTATTCGCTGGCCGATGTTGCTTTCATCGGCGGAAGCCTCGTTCCTGCGGGAGGGCACAATCCGCTGGAGGCAGCGCAGTTTCGCGTGCCTGTGGTGATGGGGCCTCACTATGAAAACTTCCGAGCGATTGTGGAGCGGCTGCGTGCTGCTGATGCCATCCGGATTGTTTCGACTGATGGCGTCGGCGCAGAGCTTCAGGCTTTGTTCGAGGACGAACAGGCAGCGCGTTCTCTTGGAGAGCGCGCCTACAGTGTTTTTTCTGCGGAAGCAGGAGCGACTGTGCGTGCTGTCGATGCTCTCGTGCAGATTGTTGGAGGAAAGGCGTGATGCGGAGCATGCTTTATCCGCTCACTCCGCTCTATGCTGCTGCTATCGCGGTGAAGAATGCTGCGTATGATCGCGGATGGACCCGCGCGCAGCGGCTTGCATGGCCTGTGATCAGCGTTGGAAATATTTCTGTTGGCGGCTCGGGCAAGACGCCGTTTGTGATCTGCCTGGCGAAGCTGCTGATGCAGAACGGATTCCGAGTGGATGTGCTTTCGCGCGGATATGGGCGCGATTCGGATGCGGTGGGACGGGTCGATACTGCAGGCAATGCAGATCGGTTTGGAGATGAGCCGCTGTTAATTGCGCAGTCAGTGGATGCGCCCGTTTATGTCGGCGCTAGCCGTTATGAAGCGGGGTTTCTGGCGGAGAAACATGAGTCCGGGCCGCTTGTGCATCTATTGGACGATGGCTTTCAGCATCGCAAGCTGGCCCGTGATCTGGATATTGTTCTTGTCCATCGCAGCGATTTTTCTGAGACGCTGCTGCCAGCCGGGAATCTGAGAGAGCCGCTCCCTGCGCTTAGTCGGGCTGGAGCAGTTGTCCTGCGCGAGGAAGATGCTGGATTGGAAACGCAACTCAGGCAGCGAGGCATTGCTACGCCGGTCTGGCTGATCCGGCGCGCAGTTACTGTGCCTTCCGATGCAGGCAAGACGATTGCGTTTTGTGGGATCGCGCGACCGGAGGAGTTTTTTTCATCTTTGCGAAGGAGCGATATTGAACTGGCCTCGGCATGTGCTTTCGCGGATCATCACCGGTATTCCGATGAGGACCTGCGGCAGTTGATGCAGAGCGCGCGGTCTGTCAAAGCAGATTCATTTCTGACGACGGAGAAGGACTTTGTCCGATTGTCGCGGGGACAGAGGGAGCAGTTGGGTGCGGTTGCGCCACTCAAGGCAGTGGAGTTAGTAGTTCAGTTGTTGGATGAGGGCTTGGCAATGCAGTGCATTATGCAGTTAAGAGATTAGAAGTTAAGGGCGTGAACAACCCCAGGTTAGCTACGCTTCGCTCCGCGAACCTGAGGCACCCGGCCACCCGACTGTGTGAATCCTTCGACTTGGCTCCAGCTTTTATGGCTATCGGAGCAAACTGCAGGTTCTTCGACTCCGCGCTGCGCGCTTCGCTCAGGATGACAAATTTTGAATTGCCACCAATAAAGCGACCAACGGGAGCGGCGAGTAAGTCGCAGTCGCTATATACAGGCAGGAATGGCGCCGAAAGGCGCGTGTGCCTGGACGGCCAGTCCCGTGAGAAAATTGAAGTTTGCCACCAGATCATCAGACATTGCGGGTGCTCATCGTGAGACTGGGCGCGATGGGGGACATTCTTCATGCCCTTCCAGCGGTTACAGCCTTGCGTGCAGCGCATCCGGAGTGGTTTCTGGGCTGGGCAGTAGAGCCGCAGTGGCGCGGGCTGCTTGCCGCGGAAGGCGCGACGGCGCGCGGGCCAGCCATGCCGGTTGTGGATCGGATTCATACTGTTTCCGCGAAGCAGTGGGCACATCATCCGTTGGGCCGCGATACTCTCGAGGACATTCGAGGCATAAGAAACGAGCTGCGTGCCGTGCATTACGACGTCTGCGTTGATCTGCAGGGAGCGGTGCGTTCTGCGGTGCTGGGAAAGTTTGCGCATCCTGAGCGGCTGATCGGAGAAGCAAGGCCGCGCGAGTGGGCGGCGCAGTATCTGTTCGACGAGCGCATTGAGACGCATGGCGTGCATGTGATCGAGCAGGCGGTAGAAGTGGCCAATGCTGTTGTCGAGGAGAAGCTTTCTCTGCTGCAGCCGTGGCTTCCGGTAAGCGAGTGCGCCGAGCGGTGGTGTGATGCGCAGGCAAATCTATTTGTGATTCTGAATCCGGGAGCAGGCTGGGGAGCAAAGCGTTGGCCCACGGAACGATATGGCGAGGTGGCCCGAGCGCTTCATGAGAAAGGTTATGGAGTGGTGATCAATGCCGGTCCAGGAGAAGAAGCATTGGCCCGAGAGGTAAATGCTGCGAGCGGTGGCGTCGCTGTTGTTCTCTCGCCGAACCTGGATCAGCTGATTGCTCTCACGCGCCGCGCGTCGCTGGTGGTTGCGGGCGATACTGGTCCGCTGCACCTGGCTTCTGCATTAAACAGGCCGGTTGTGGGGATTTTCGGGCCGACGGACCCGGCGCGCAACGGTCCGTTTGGCGGACGCTTCCGCGTGCTGCGGCATCCCGAGAGCAGGCGCGACCACACGCGCCATGCAGCGCCCGAGGCTGGGCTTTTGACAATTACGGCTGAAGCTGTGCTCCAGGCTGCCGATGAGCTACTGAAGGAGGCTGCCGAAGATGGCCGCTGACTGGAGCAGAGTTGCGCGACGCATCCGCGTGCCCATGGGGTTTGTCTTCGCCGTGGTCTATCTTCTGCTGGCGCGGCCCACGTTTCTTTCGATGGCATGGAGCCTGGCGCTTGTGCTTCCCGGCCTGTGGCTGCGCGGATACGCCGCCGGATATGTGAAGAAAAACGCCGAGCTGACCGTGACCGGGCCATACGCTTACACGCGCAATCCTCTGTATCTGGGATCCATGCTGATTGCTTTCGGTTTTGCTGCCGCGTCCATGAGCCTGGTGATTGTGCTGCTGCTGGCTGTGCTGTTCGCGATCATTTATATTCCGGTCATCCGGTCAGAGGAAGAATTTCTGCGCCAGACGTTTCCGGGATTCGATGCGTATGCCGCGAGTGTTCCGCGCTTGCTGCCGCGGCTCGGTCCGGCGCGAATTGCAGGCAGTGTGGCGGGCAGTTTTTCATTTCCGCTATACAGGAAACATCGCGAGTACAATGCACTCATAGGGGCGGCGGCCATCTATGTTGTGCTCGCCCTCAGGGTTCTTTATCACCATTAAAAGAGTGAGCACACATTTTGAATTGGCGTTTTAGATTGCTTCCCATCGTCTTTTGTTTTTTGTTGTTGACAGCCGGAGCCCAGGCTCCGCAGAACGCTCCTTCCTTGCCAGCGCCGCATGCCGGGCTGGGACTTCCGCCGAGGCAGACGCTGAACTACAGCGTGGACTGGCGCGTCTTTCCCGCCGGCGTAGTCAGCTTTCATCAGGAAGCCGAAGGCGATACGCAGCGCATTACGGTGACGGGCGATTCGACCGGGGCCGTCAATCTGATCTTCAAGGTCAGCGATCATTTTCAGTCTTCTTTCAACCGGCGTACCGGATGTTCATCCGGCTTCAGCAAGCAGTTGCAGGAAGGGCGTCGCCAGATCACCAGTACGCTCAATTTTGACTATGGGCAGAGCAAGGCGATTCTCGATGAGAAGAATCTCGTCTCCAAAATTGCGAAGCACCAGGAAGCGCCAATTCCTTCCTGCGTGACGGACCTGCTCTCCGCGATTTTCTACACGGCATCACAGCCTCTGCAGACCGGGCAGAGCTTTCAAGTTCCCGTGTACGACGCCATGCGAACCATTCCTGTGACGATGAAGGTTGAGGGCAAGGAACAGGTGCGCACGCCCTCCGGCACTTACCAGACCGTTCGCGTGCAGCCTACGGCTGATGCGGGCGTGGTGAAGAACCGCGGCAACATCTGGATCTGGTATACGGACGACGAGCGGCACATACCGGTGCAGATGCGCGCGAGGCTCTTCTGGGGCACGCTGACGTTCCAACTTACGAGTATCGAGCAGAAATAATTACTGGATTCGGTAACGCTCGCGCATCAGGCGCTGCAGGCGCGGCTTGTAGATGAGGTTCCAGGCGAGCTCCTTGTCCGGAAACATGGCAAGCGCGGCGCGGCGCGTGTCGGCCACCATCTCCGCTGCTTCGTCCACGGTAAGCGTGGCGTCCTGGCTGATGACGGACATGACCATGTTCATCATGATCTGCAGGCGGCGGATTTTCCGCTGCTCTTCCTTGAGTTCTTCCGGAGTCTGCCGGTGGGAATTGTTGAGGTGCGCGTGTTGAAGCTCGGGGATGTTTTCGGCTTCACCTGGGCCCATTGTGTGTCCTCCAAATCAGGTGGTTGGGCTTGCTTTTCGACATGCTACAACGGTAACGATGCGGCGAAAATGAAAAAAGATTCCCGGCGTGCCTGAGTCGGCACCTAGTGAGATTCCGTCTCATCCCAAGTTGCTGTTGTAATGTGCTTTCCATCCAGGTAAAAAGTGGATGCGCCGAGCAGATCGGTGCGATAAGTCAGCGCGCGCGCGCCTTCAAGTTTTTCCAGCGTTTCAAATTTTGGATGGCCGTAGTAGTTGCGGCGCCCTACCGAGATGACGGCATAGGCAGGCGAGACGGCCTGGAGGAATGCAGGCGTGGTGGATGTCTTGCTGCCGTGATGCCCAACCTTCAGCAGGTCTGAATGGAGATTTCCTTCGGCCACCATGCGCGCTTCACTCAGCGCTTCGGCATCGCCTTCAAGAAGCGCTGAGGTATTGCCGTAGCTGATGCGCAACACGAGCGAGTCGTCATTGCTGGGTGCGGACTTTGGCGTGTAGTCCGGCGCAGGGGAGAGCACTCGCACATCAGCGCTGCCGAAAGAGAAGGCATCGCCAGCTGTGTGCTGCCGTATCTGTATCCCGAGCGTGGCGGCTTCCTGCAGGATCCGGTCGTAGGCGAGCGAATCCGGATTGTGGCCGATCCATAGCTCGTGCGGGCGGAAATTTTCGAGTATCGCGGGCATGCCTCCGATGTGGTCGGCATGCGCATGAGTGATGGTGACGGCATCGAGCCTGCGAATTCCGCGCGACCAGAGTGCCTGTGACACGACGTCTTCGCCGATATCGAATTTTGAACCCGGAGAAGCGCTGGCAATGCCGCCTGCGTCGATAAGCAGAGTCTTTCCATCGGGCGAAGTGACCAGCAGGCAATCGCCCTGGCCTACATCGATGGTGGTGATTTCGAGCCGTCCAGGAAGCTGTGATGTTTTATGTGAGTCGATGACGATTGTGGCAGCTGTGACCAGAGACAACAGTGCTATTGAAATCGCAAGCTTCTTTTGGCGAACGATCCAGATAGCGAAGGCAATGCAGGCGAGCCATCCAGCGGCTGCGATCAGCGGCGGTGTGGGAATGCGCAGATCGCCAGCGGTGGAGTGTGCGAATCCTTGAACTGGAATCAGGACGGTGTGCAGAATTGCAGCGGTCAGAGAAGCAGGGATGAAGGCGACTGCAGGCGCAAGGACGACGCATAGCAAAGTGAGGATCGCGGAGGGGAGAAGAATGCCGAGTAGAGGAACGATCAGCAGATTTACGGGGAGCCCAACCGCGGTGATGCGGTGGAAGTAGAGCGCCATGGGCAATGACATGACCAACTCGATGATGATCGAGACGAGCAGTAGTTCGAGTGCGCGTAGAAAGATCTTTACGGCAACAGGAACCATGTTCGCAACGTAGCGTCCGGCGAGAAGACGTGTATGTTCGACGATCAGGCGCAGGCTCACTCGGAACTGTGCAATTCGCGGTGGCAATGCCGGGTCAATCGACAGCAGCCAGAGATTTCGCAGAGCTGAGAGATATGGGGCGAAACTCTTCTCCGCAATGGGCACTGCGATTCCTGCGGTGGCGAGAACTGTAAGCAGCGTCATCTGGAAACCGGCTTCGAAGAGCGCGTGCGGATTCACAACCAGAAGTCCAAGTGCAGCGAAGCCGATTGCATTCAGGGCGCTGCGTTCGCGCCACAACAGGCGCCCAAGCAGAAAGAGGGTGATCATCCAGAAGGAGCGCTGGACAGGCTGGCCGTATCCAGTGAAGAGCGCATAGGCAAATGCAACTGCGATGGTGACGAGCGTGGAAGCGATACGGGGAATTTGTAATGCTCTCGCAATGAAGAAGACGAGTCCGGCGAAGATAGCCAGGTGCATTCCGGAGACGACGAGCAGGTGGAATGAGCCTGTGCGTTCGAATCCTGTGCGCACGCCGCGCGAGAGGTAGCTGCGGTCTCCGGTCAGCATGGCGGTGAGCATGGTTGCGTCTTCGCGGTCGAGCCGGAAGAAGCTGTGTAGATTGTTTTCGGCGAAGGCAATCAGGCGCGTGCTTGCCTGCTGTTGTAATGAGTGCAGCTTGCAGGTCCATGAAGCATGCTGTGGTTTGCTGATGATGGAGAGTATGTCTGCTTTCGTGCTGCCCAGCACGCCGATGCCCTGACCAAGCAGATATGTGCGCTCATCCCATACGCCGGGGTCGAGATAGCGGTCGGGAAGATGCATGGCTACGGCAACGCGGACGGTATCACCGCAATCGATCTGAGGGAATGCAATATCGAGCGGCGCATAGAGAGCGAGCGACAAACCACCGCCGAGCGGCTGCATTGCGCCATCATCTGCGCTTGCTGAAGTAACGCGCAGCTGGAGTTGCTGGCTCTGTTCTTCGCGCGTCTTGTTAGAAAAGGGCAGCGTCGATTCGACCTTCCGCACTGCGTTGAGACGGACGACTTCTCCTTCGATCGTCCGCGTCGTGCCATCTGCAAGAAAAGTGAGCTGCGTTTGCGGATCGGGTGTTGGCGCAGCTTCCGCACAGAAACCTCCGAGTAGAAAGAACACCGATGCAATTGATAGTAAGGAGAAGCGTGAAAGCAGGCAGATGGCTGCGCACAGCAAAGTTGCTATGAGAATCAAGGCAGGAGAAATCCAGAGCAGACGGGATGCGGCGATTCCGCAGGCGAAGCAGACTGCGGCAAACAATAACGGCAGGTGGGAAAAACGAAGCGGCTCAGTGTCGAGAGAAATCCGAGGCATAGATTGCTGCCTCAGTCCGCACTTCAATCAAGCGACAGTACTGTGACGCTTTCGAGGTGGAATGTCTGCGGAAACAGGTCCACCATATGCATGTTTCTGAGGCGATAGCCGGATTCTACCAATGCCTTCAGGTCGCGCGAGAGCGTTGCCGGGTCGCAGGAGACATAAACCAGCGTTTTCGCTCTTACTTTGGTAAGCAGCGACGTGACATCCTTGCCTAGTCCGGCGCGCGGCGGGTCTACGACGATGAGATCGGGCGGCGGACTTTTTCGCTGCGTCTGCTGTTTCAGAAATGCCAGCGTGCTGCTGGTGATGGTCTTGTGTTTGCCATTGCCGAGATTTTCGCGTAGGCCGTCTGAAGAAGAAGGCGCAGCTTCGACCGCTATGACCTGATCGAAGTGCTCTGCGAGGACCGTTGAGAACAGGCCCACGCCTGCATATAAATCCCACACCACTTTGCCCGAGCGACCTTCGCAGACTAGATCGACCAGTTTGTCGATCAGGAAGTGGTTGACCTGAAAGAATGCTCCGAGACTGACGCGGTACTTGCGATTTTCTGCCTGATATGTGAGAGATTGTGCGCCCCAGGCTGCGAGCTTCCGGCCCTGATGTTTTTCATCTTCGGCGGAAAAGATGGCAGCTCCGGTAAGTTCCGGAAGATTTTGCTTCAGCTCTTCGCTGAATGCTTTCAGCGTTTGTGCGCAATCCCGTGCGTGATTTCTTGCCCATAACGAAAGCAACAATGCATCCTGAGCCTGATTGGTGAAGAACTCGATCTCGGCAAATTTTTCTGCGAGTTCGAAACTGTTTCCGATGCGATTTACAGTTTCGATTGCCTGATCGAGAAGTGGAGCGGCAATCGGGCATTGACTGACCGGAAGATTCTGATGCGAGGCGCGTTTCTTATAGCTCAGCGCAAACGGCTCGCGGTTGATGTGCAGGCGGACGCGGTTCCGGTAAGCGAGCGGCGAGGCGTATACGGGAACAATCTCGGGCAGGTCTATGAGCCGTGCACGTTCGAGAGCTTCTTTCAGGATGTTGCGCTTCAGCTCTATTTGTTGTGGATAGGCCGCGTGCTGGTAGTGGCATCCGCCGCACTCGCCGAAGTAAGTACAGGGCGGCATTGTGCGTTCTGGAGCGGGTTCGAGTATTGCATCGAGTTCGGCGTTGGCGAAGCTTTGCTTGTCTTCGGTGATATGCGCTTCGATAAGCTCATCGGGAAGCGTGAAGGGAACAAATATGGCCTTGCCCTCGGCTCGCGCGAGGCCTGCTCCGCCGTAGATGCACTTTTCAATCCGCAGCTTCATGACTGGCTCATATAGAAGAGGCTCAGGCGCGGCAGCTTGTATTTTTCGAGCAGACGCTTGTGCAGAAACTGCTGCTCGATCTGGCGAATCTGCACGGCCTGCATGCGCCTCTTGTATGGAGTGAGCTCGCGCGCGGCCTGCTCGCGGATGGCAGTGAGGTCGGATTCAGAAGTAGTCGTAAGGAGCGTGGCGAATAATTTTTCTTCAATGGTGGTGAGGGTGCGCTCCAGTTCTTCAAGGTTTGGCTGTTCTGTGCGGACGGCTGTGGCAAGTTCGAGCAGGCGCTGCGCGACGTCTTCATGCTGCGCATTGCGGAATTCATTCGCGCATGACTCAAGATGTACTGCGATGCGCTCGGCTTCGAAACCAGGCGCCGGTTCGCTGCGATTCTCCGCGGGCGCTGCGCCGACGGACGCTTCTTTCATTTCTTCGACTGCAGCCATTACTTCCTGTGTGCAATAGGCTAGTCCATTCACGCGGCGGGCACGTGCGCGGGTTTTGCGCACCTCGTATTTCTCGAAGGCTGCATCGATGCCGCGCAGCACGGCTTCCAGAGGCACCCCGGCTTCGCGCCAGGTTTCGATCAGGGCCCAGTCGAGCGTCGAGAGCAGGAGCAGCGATCCGCGCCGTCGCTGGAAGTGTTCTTCGATTTCCGTAAAGTAGTTGAAATAGTTTTCCAAAATTAATTTCGCGTCTTTTGCGGCTCCGGCGCATGCGCGTGGCTCTTTGCGGTGCGGTTGCGGTCATAGATAATGCGCAGGCCATCGAGCGTGAGCATGTCGTTGACTTCTGAAATGTACTTCGATTCGTTGGCGATGAGGTGCGCAAGACCGCCTGTCGCTATGCATTTGGTCTCTTCGCCGAGCTTTTCAATCATGCGTTCGAGAATGTAATCGACGGTGCCGATGTGTCCGTAGAAGAGGCCGATCTGCAGGTTGTCGACAGTATTCGTGCCGATGATTTTTGCCGGCCGTTTGATCTCAACGCGCGGAAGACGGGCGGCGCGCGCGAACAATGCTTCGGCTGAGATGTTCAGGCCGGGGGCAATGGCGCCGCCGAGAAATTCTCCTTTGCGCGAGACCACATCGAAATTCGTCGCTGTGCCGAAGTCGACGACAATGGTCGGGCCGCCGTATTTCTGAAATGCGCCGACACAGTTGGCGACGCGGTCGGCGCCTACTTCGCTGGGATTGTCGGTCAGGATGGGCAGGCCGGTCTTCACTCCCGGTTCGATGAACAGCGGCTTCTGATGGAAGTAGCGCTCGCAGAACTGACGCAGAATCCAGTCCACCGGAGGCACGACGGAAGCGATGACGATGGCCTTGATCGAGGATGTTTCTACGCTCTCGCCCTGCAGAAGGCTGCGGACCAGGATGCCGTATTCGTCCGCGGTCTGTATATGCCGTGTGCTGATGCGCCACGTTGCGCGCAGGCTGTCTGTCAGCCCGTCCGGCTTCAGCGTGTAGAGCGCGATGACGGTGTTGGTGTTGTTTACATTCAGAACGAGGAGCATGGTGATTCTATTTTCTCAGCTTTATCAGGCTTCACGGACTCCACCGGAAAATACGGTGCGCAGGCCATCCGGCGTTCGCACCTGCAGAAAGCCGCGCGCATCAAGCCCTTCGGTGACTCCGGAAAAACCTTCGCCTTCTTCCACGCGCACGCGCTTGCCGCGCACCCAGCTTGAAGCTTTTTCGAGACGCCTGAGTATTGCCGGGCCGGCCTCGCGCGACAATTCAAAGACTTCGCGATGGAGTGATTGTAACAAGGCGATGAGCAGGTCCTGGCGGGGCCACGAGCGGCCTGTCTCGATGTGGAGGGACGTTGCGATCTTATTCAGCTCGGGCGGGAACTGTTCCTGATGCACATTGATTCCGATACCGACGACGACGTGGCGGATGCGCGTGACTTCAGCGTTGAGCTCGGTGAGGATGCCGCAGAATTTCTTTCGCCCCAGCAAAAGATCGTTGGGCCAGCGCAGGTCGCATTCGAGTGATGTAACGTGACGGACTGCGTCACGCACGGCCAATCCTGCTGCCAGTGAGAGCCACAGAATGTCAGCCGGAGGAATCTGCGGGCGTAGCAGCACGCTGACATAGAGCCCTGAGCCCGGAGGCGACGACCACTGGTGCGCGCCTCGTCCGCGCCCTGTTGTCTGTTCATCGGCGAAATAGACTGAGCCTTCAGGAGCGCCGGCCTCACCTTGTTGCATCGCGTGCGTGTTGGTGGAGTGGATGCTGGGGAAGAACTGGAGCCTGCCTGCGAATGGAGTTCCGGCGAGGGCGTGGTCGAGTTCGGGGATGTTGAATGGGTCATTCATAGGGGTCAACTCAGCGTCCTGCGAAAACTGCAGGTCCTTCGACTACGCACTTCGTGCTTCGCTCAGGATGACAAACTGACTTTTATCGCTCAGGATGACAAAGCTAATTTCTTATCGCTCAAGATGACAGCATAGATAGATCAATAAATCTCGGCGGTGATTCTCATGCTCAGGTCGACGGCGGTTGCGGAATGCGTGAGCGCGCCGACGGAGATGTAGTCCACACCGGCCAGAGCATATTTACGGATGTTTTCGATGGTGATGCCGCCTGAAGCTTCGAGGGGAATCGTGAGACCGCGTCCACGCACGATGCCGACTGCTTTCTTGATTTCAGCGGGCGTCATGTTGTCGAGCAGCAGTGATTCGGCGCCGTTGTCGAGCGCTTTTTCAAGCTCGTCAAAGGTGCGCACTTCAATATCGATGGTCTGCCCGGGCTTGCGCAGCTCATGCGCGCGCTGCAATACCTTTTCAATGCCGCCGCCGAGCGAGATGTGGTTGTTCTTGATGAGGATTCCGTCGGAGAGGTCGAGGCGGTGGTTTTCGCCTCCGCCGCAGCGTACTGCATACTTGTCGAGGATGCGCAGGCCGGGGACGGTCTTGCGCGTGTCGAGGATGCGCGCGCTGGTTCCGGCGATGGCGTCGACATACTGGCGCGTCACGGTGGAGATGCCGCTCATGCGCTGCATCAGGTTCAGGATGACGCGCTCGCAGGCAAGAATGACGCTGGCGTTGTGGCGGATGACGGCCACGGCATGGCCCTTGGTGACGCGGACGCCGTCGAAGATCTCCGGGTGATGCACGACTTCGTAACGGCCACGGTTACGTTTATCGAGCCGCGCGAAGACTTCAAGAAAGCGCGGAATGCAGCCGAGGCCGGAGATGACGCAGTCCTGCTTGGCGATGATGGTGGCCGAGGCGCGGAGCGCGGGGTCGATAGTGACGGCAGTGGTCACGTCACTGGTGGCCTTGTCTTCGACCAGCGCCTGCTCCAGGATGGCCTCAATCCTCCTGCTTTTCCAGTCCATTCTTTCCTCTATGCCAGATCGGCTAATGCTTTGCGTGTTTTTTCGATGAGCACAACAAGTTCAGCCGCGCGTTTTCGCAAACCCTCGACAACCTGAGCCGGGGCTTTGCTCAGAAATGCTTCGTTGCCAAGCTGCCTTTCAGCATTGGCCTGCTCCTTCTCGAATTTCGCCAGGTCTTTTGTAAGACGTTCGCGTTCGGCAGCTACATCGATCTTGCGCTCGTAGATCACCTGGACGTCAAAATGCGGTGTCGAGCGGATGCCTGTGCCTTCCAGCGAAGTGGGCACAAACTCCAGTGTTTCTGTACGCGCCAGCTTCTGCACAATCGCGTTATTTTGCCCGAACACCTTTTCAAGGCCGTTGTCTGTGCGGATACGCACTGGTACTGGTGTTTTTTCCTCTACGCCAAGATCCTTGCGGCTGGCGCGGATCGAAACAATCAGTTCCTGAAGAGCGGTCATGTCTGCTTCAACGACCGCATTCTGCGGTGCGTTGGGCTGCGGGAAGCATGACAGAGCAATCGACTTCGTTGGAGCCTTGCCATCGTAGACTGCGTGCCACAGCTCTTCCGTAAGGAAGGGCATGAAGGGCGAGAGCAGGCGCAGCGCGGCTTCAAAGGTGCTGAGCAGCGTCGTCAGCGCAGCGGTGGTGGCTGCCTTGTTTGCGCCTTCGCTGAAATCGAGGCGCAGCTTTACGATCTCCAGATACCAGTCGCAGAAGTCGCCCCAGAAGAACTGATAGACGAGGTTGGCTGCTTCGTGGAAGCGGTACTCGCCGAGCGCTTTATTGACTTCAACCGCAGTCGAGTTCAGGCGCGAGACGATCCAGCGCGCTTCGATGGGCGCGTTCGCACCAGGGACGGGCGTGCTTGTGAGAGACTGCGGATCGACCACGATGCCGGCCTCTGCCGCACGGTCCACATTCATGAAGATGAAGCGGGCGGCGTTCCATATCTTGTTGGCGAAGGCGCGGTAGCCTTCGGTGCGGCTTTCGCTGAAGGCGATGTCGGTTCCGGGCGAGGCCATCGCCGCCAGCGTGAACCGGACAGCATCCGTTCCGTACTTGCCGACGATCTCTATGGGGTCGATGACGTTGCCTTTGGTCTTCGACATCTTCTGGCGGTCGGCATCGCGCACCAGGGCGTGGATGTAGACCTCGCGGAAGGGCACTGCGTCTTTGAGCGTGCGCTCGGAGCCGTCGGGCATGGGCACGTCGAGCATGAAGTGACAGCCCAGCATGATCATGCGCGCCACCCAGAAGAAGAGAATGTCGAAGCCGGTGACGAGCAGCTGTGTCGGATAGAAGACGTCGAGGTCGTGCGTAGGACGCGGCCATCCGAAGACGGAGCAGGGAAGCAGTCCAGAAGAAAACCAGGTGTCGAGCACGTCGGTTTCCTGGTTCAATTCTGCGCTGCCGCAATGTGTACACTTTGCCGGGGTCTCGCGCGCCACTGTGATTTGCTTGCAGGTGAGGCAGTGCCATGCTGGAATGCGATGCCCCCACCAGAGCTGGCGCGAGATGCACCAGTCGTGGATATTGCGCATCCACTCGAAGTAGGTTTTGGCGTATTGCTCGGGCGTGAACCTGATGTAGCCCTGTTCGACAGCGGCGATGGCCTTGTCAGCAAGCGGCTGAATCTTGATGAACCACTGCGTGGAAAGGCGCGGCTCGATCACCGTCTTGCTGCGGTCGCATTTCCCGATCGCATTGACGTGGTCTTTCACCGCGCCGAGCAGTCCCTGCGCTTCGAGGTCGGCGAGAATCTTCTGGCGCGCCTCGTAGCGGTCGAGGCCCGCATATGGGCCGCCTTCGGAATTGATGCGCGCAGTGTCGTCCATCACGTTGATGGAAGGCAGCCCGTGGCGCTGGCCGAGCTCGAAATCGTTGAGGTCATGCGCGGGAGTGACCTTGACCGCGCCGGTGCCGAACTCGGGGCTCACCCACGTGTCGGTAACGATGGGGATTTCGCGGTTCATGAGCGGCAGGCGCAGGCGCTTGCCGTGCAGATGCTTGTAGCGCTCATCGTCCGGATGAACAGCCACGGCTACGTCGCCCAGCATGGTCTCGGGGCGCGTGGTGGCGATAGTAAGAAACTGCCCCGGCTCCTCAATGACGGGATATTTTATTTCCCATAGCTTGCCCTGCTGTTCTTCATGGATTACTTCAAGGTCGCTGATAGCCGTCTGGCATCCCGGACACCAGTTGACGATGTACGCTCCGCGATAGATGAGGCCCTGCTCGTAGAGGCGCACGAAGGCTTCGCGCACGGCGACGGAGAGGTTGTCGTCCATGGTGAAGTATTCGCGCGACCAGTCGACGCTCGCGCCGAGGCGCTTCATCTGGTCGAGAATCGCGCCGCCGTAATGCCGCCGCCATTGCCATACGCGCTCGACGAAGGCTTCGCGGCCCAGCTCCTGGCGCGTCTTGTTTTCTGAGGCAAGCTGGCGCTCCACCATCATCTGCGTGGCGATGCCGGCGTGGTCGGTGCCGGGGAGCCAGAGTGTCAGGTCGCCGGACATGCGGCGCCAGCGGGTGAGGATATCCATCTCCGTCTGGTTGAGCATGTGGCCCATGTGGAGGCGTCCGGTAACGTTGGGCGGAGGCAGAAGAATCGTAAACGGCGACGCAGCGGGAGCGTCTTTTGGCGTAGACACATCAAACAGGCGCTCGCGCACCCAGTACTCGGCCCAGCGATCTTCAATCGCAGTGGGATCATAGGCTTTCGGCAGATCGTGGGACATTTTTACTTGAAGACCAACCTTTCACGATAGCACAGCAAAACCGTGCGATTTTGCTGCGCGGTTCGACTTCCGGAGCGCAAAATACGAAGGCCGCCTGAAGAGGCGGCCTTCGCTGACTGATCTGATTCCGGTTTAGAACGGATTCAGTTTTCCGAGGCCCTTCTTCTTTTTCTTTCCGCTGGTCGATTCCTTGCTGCTGTTGACCGGGACGTCCTTGGCTTTCTTGCCCTTAGTGCCGGTCTGGACCTGTGCCTTGGATTGCTCGCCGGGCTTGATGTCGTTGACCTGCTCCGGTGCAACACCCGGCTTGTCGACCGGCGGGAGAGGTTGATTGCTGTTGGCCGGGCCAACCGGCTTCAGGCCGAAGTCAGAGCCCGCAGGCGCCGCGGCGGGAGCTGCTCCGCCACCGGCAGGAGTTCCAGCTTCATTGCCGCCGTTACCTGCTGCCGGAGCAGCAGTGTTCGTCGATCCAGCGTTCGAATTGCCGCTCGGGTTGATGACCTCAACACTGGTGGAATTGCCACCGCTGTTTCCGCTGGGAACGGCTTCCATTTCCACGGCTGTTCCATTCGATCCGCCGCCAGCTGGCTGCGCTTCGCCGGACGAAGCCGCGGCCGTTGCCGTAGGAGCGGAGCCGCCATAGGTCGGGCCGGGAGGTATGGGCTGGCCTTTTCCAGCGGCAGTGAACATGGCAACAGTGTTGTCATGCACCTGCTTTGCTGTGGTCTGCGCGGGATCAGTCATACTGGGCTCGCCCACGCGGGCTGCGCGGACGGTCGACGGACCCTGTTTCACCAGCAGCAGGGCGCGGTCCTTCAGCTTGACGGTGGTGCGGCTACCCTCTTCCGCCTCGCTTTCAGCCATCTGCGCCTGGGTGGGTTCCGGAACCGGGCGGCCCATGGCGATCAGGCGGTCCTTGGCGTCTTCCACGTGGGGCGCCATGGCGTAATGCGTCACCACGCGGCCATAGGCATCGGCTGCGCGATCGTTATAGGCCCTGACCAATTCTTCCTTGGCCCTGGGCGGGAGATTGAGCCTCTCGGCCATCTGTGCCTGTGTAACGTAGGCGTCGCCCAGAGTGATGAGTGTCTGATCGCTCTTGCTGAAAAGCGGATAGCTGTCGGCTACGGTCTGCAGGCGGGCGGTGGAGGCGGTCCAATTTTCGCGAGCGGCGTAGAACTCGCCGATCTCGAACTGGCGCTGGGCCAGAACTTCCTGAGTATCGCGCAGGCGCTGCTTGGCGCGCGGAACCAGCTGCGAATCGGGGAACTGCTGCAGCATGGTGCGGTATTCGGTTTCGGCGTGCAGTGCGTTCTGCGGATCGCGGTCCGGCTTTTCCATCTGCTGGAAGTAGATGTCGCCAACCTTCATCTGCGCTTCGGCGGCTTCAGGAGAGTTGGGGAAGAAGGTGATGAAGTCCTTGTACTCCTGCTCGGCCTGGGTCAGCGCCGCCGATCCGCCTTCCTTGTACCAGGTGTCGCCCACGGCGAGCTTGGCGCGCATGGCGTATTCCGTATCAGGATAGGTGTTGAGCAGCGTCTGCAGATCGAGGCGGGCCACGTCGTACTTGCCCTTGTTCAGTGCCTTCATGGCCTTGTCGAAGAGCTCCTTATCCGGCTGCTTTGAATTCACGTTGGCCAGAGGATTCTTCTTCAGGTCGGACTGTTTCTGTTTTTTCTTTCCCAGGGCGTGCGCGGCAGGCGCCAGCGCCATGCACAGGCAAACGGCCGAGATTTGGGTGGCAAAACGATTCATAACACCTCAACTCATTGACAGATACTTGCGATGCGCCCGGCGCTTCTGTCAGGCAACCGGACCCACACTCTCAATCTCTGCTGCTTTGCGCGCGGCTTCGAGCAATGAGCGCGCATCCTGCTCGGCCTTTCCGGCGCCGAAGACGGCGTTGCCGGCCACGAGCAGCTCTCCTCCAGCTTCGACGACGGCAGCAATCGTATCGTGAGCTACGCCGCCATCTACTTCAATCCTATAACTCAGGCCCAGCTCCTGGCGAAGGTCGTGCAGCTGGCGCATCTTTACCAGCGAATAGGGAATGAACTTCTGTCCGCCGAAACCGGGGTTCACGCTCATTACCAGAACATGGTGCACCATGCCCAGGATGGGACGCAGAACGGAAACCTCCGTTGCCGGATTGATGACCACCGCCGGCTGCATTCCATGCTGCGCAATCAGCTCGAGCGTGCGGTGCAGATGGCGGCAGGCTTCATAATGCACGCTCACCCAGTCCGCGCCCGCATCGGCGAAGGCGGGAATAAATTCGTCCGGATTTTCAATCATCAGGTGGCAGTCCAGCGGAAGACTGGTAGCCTTGCGCAACGATTTCACAACCGGAGGCCCGAGAGTGATGTTGGGGACAAAATGCCCATCCATCACGTCGACATGGATGACAGTGCCGCCGCCGCGCTCCGCAGCCGCAACCTCGTCCGCGAGACGGGCAAAATCCGCCGAAAGTATGGAGGGGGCAAGTTCAACCACGACACCGCCAGTGTATCAAGTTTAGTGCAGATGCAGTTAAGTTCTCGACTTCCAATATTCATTGAGTTGACCGGATGTGCCGCCAACAGGATCGGAGTTCGGAAACGCCAGTGCTGCCATGCGCTTCTGTGCTTCTTCCGACGGAGCACTGCGGCAGATGTCCCAGCTCTGATCGGGCGGATATGCGCCGACGACCAGGAAGTCAGAACTGGCCTCAAGCTTGCAGTGTCCGGTGCCTGTAGGCAGGACGGCCACATCGCCGGCGTTCACAATTACTTCATGGCCGTTCTCGCCGCCAAGCATCAGGCGGGCGTGTCCTCCGGCAAAGCCGAGGACTTCGTGCGCCGTCGAGTGATAGTGATGGAAGTCATATACGCCGTTGCGCCACTGCGGAGGCCATCCGTTGCGCAGAAAAAGCTGCTCAAAGTGCGCGGCGGGATCTGCGCCGGCTACAGGCACGGTTTTGCGATAGAGCAGGACGGGCAGGCGCTCATTGTTAGGCATCCAGCCGTTGCGGGAGAGGCGAAGTATCTCCGGCTCAGGCACGCCGGCGGGTGCGGCCCAGCCCGAACTGGCAGAGGTCAATCCTAAACCGGCGAGAATAGCGTTGAAGCGGCGGCGATCCATGCGAGTCATAAATTTGCTCTCTTTATAAGAGATGCCACAGAAAATCCGATCGTCACTCGCAAATGGAAATCATGCTACGCGGATCTTTGACTCCCGGTCTTTGTTCCCAACGCGCTCCTGGAAGATTGAACTCGCGAGTGACGCGGTTGCGGCATATTCAGGATCATCTGGGCAAATTCACGGGCTGCTAATGTCTGGCCACTCTCGCCCCAGACCAATGTGAAATCGACCTTTGGCAATGAAGGCAAGCCGTATTGGCCATCGACCACTTTTATGCCCGGCTCGAGGTCCTCGAGTGTCAGCACCGTGATGCCAAGACCGGCCAGCACTGCTGCGCGGAGTCCCTGATAGCTCGGCGAAGTGAATACGACGTGCCATTCGACGGAAGTTCCGGCAAGCGCCGCAAGACCTACCTGCCGATTGACGCACTGCGCGGGAGCAAGCGCAAGAGGCAGCGAGCCGCGTGGAGCCTCAAATGTTTCTGCTGCGACCCATACGAACTGCGTCTGCCGCAAAACCAGCTCACCCTGTTTGTCAGACATGGACAGCACTACGGCGAGATCGAGCTCGTCGGCCTCAATCATGGTACGCAGATCCAGATAGGTAGTGACGCTTACGTCAAGACGTACAGATGGAAATGCGCGGGCAAACTGGCACAGAAGCGGTGGGAGCCGGTCACCCATAAAGCTCTCCGGCACTCCAAAACGCACAACACCTGAGACAGGCGAGGGCTGAAAGCGCTGCGTTAACGCGTCGAGCGAAGATAGAATCTGCTCGGCGTGGCGGAGGAACTCTTCGCCATCTTCAGTCAAAGTGAGATGCCGTGTAGTACGATGCAGCAGCTGCCGGCCGACTTGTTCTTCAAGGCGCCGAATCTGATGACTGATGGCTGACTGAGTGAGATTCAGCCGCTGCCCGGCACGAGTAAATCCGCCGGTTTCCTTGACGGCAACGAAGGCGCGCAGAAGTCCCGGATCAAAATCCATAGTCACCCTAATAGATGAATGCCATTCATAGATGACACAAAATAAAATCATTTCTGTCATGAGGAAAAGCTGCCTAAGATGGCCTCATGACGCTCTCATCTGCCCGGAAAAATACCGTCGCACTGGCTGCTGTTTGTCTCGCATCGCTGATGTTCGGCCTGGAGATTTCCAGCGTGCCAGTGATATTGACCACTCTCGAAAAAGTACTACATGGCGATTTCAAGGACATGCAATGGATCATGAATGCATACACCATCGCCTGTACGACTGTTCTGATGGCGACGGGAACGCTGGCAGACCGGTTTGGACGGAGGCGTATCTTCGTCATTGGTATCGCCGCGTTTGGTGTCACGTCCCTGCTTTGTGGATTGGCGCAGAGTGCGCCTGTTCTGATCGTCAGCCGGTTTCTTCAAGGGTTGGGAGGCGGCACGATGCTGATCTGTCAGGTGGCCGTGCTCTCCTACCAGTTTCAGGAAGGCAAAGACCGGGTCAAAGCCTTTGGGGCATGGGGAATTATCTTCGGTATCGGTCTGGGTTTTGGACCGATCATCGGCGGCATGATCGTTGCGGTATCGAACTGGCAATGGGTGTTTCTGATCCATGTTCTGCTCTCGGCCATAACTTTGATTCTGGTTTTCAGTGGCGTTCAGGAGTCGCGTGATCCACACGCAGAAAAGCTCGATACCGCGGGCATCATCACGCTTTCCTTGTCTGTTTTTGGATTAGCGTATTTCATTACGCAAGGGCCTGATCTTGGCTTTACCAGCCTGGCTGCTATCAGCATCATGGTTGCTTCGGCGGTAAGCTTCCTCATTTTTCTCTTCGTGGAAAAGAAAAGCTCGCGTCCGATGTTTGATTTTTCGGTGTTCAGGATTCGTAATTTTTCCGGCGCGCTTCTTGGCTCGATGGGCATGAATTTCAGCTTCTGGCCGTTTATGATTTATCTGCCGGTCTTTTTCCAAAGCGCTTTGGGCTATGGCAGCGTAACCGCTGGATTGTCGCTGCTGGCCTATACGTTACCTACTTTGGTGGTTCCTCCAACAGGAGAGCGGCTTGCGCATAAATATCAGCCCGGCATGGTTATTCCTGCTGGCATGTTCACGATTGGGCTGGGTTTCATTTTGATGAAGTTTGGCAGCGGTGCTTCCCATGCCAGCGGACTCACGATGCTTCCCGGCTGTTTGCTGGCTGGTATCGGGCTGGGCTTGACCAATACTCCAGTGACGAATACGACTACAGGCTCGGTTCCGAGCACGCGCGCCGGTATGGCTTCTGGCATCGACATGAGCGCACGATTGATTACGCTGGCCATCAACATTGCTTTGATGGGATTCATTCTGGTGGAAGGTGTCCTGTCTTACCTGAAGAGCGCTCTTCCTGGGGCCCTGGATTCACTGCGATTACGTTCTCTTGCAGAAAAGATCGCTGCTGGAAATTTTGGTTCTCTCAAGCAAGTATTTCCCGAGCTGTCTTCTTTGGACTCATCTGGAGCTGTCGTTCATGCCGCCCTTGTGCATGGTTTTGGGCTTGTGATGTTGTACGGAGGTATTGGCGCCTGGATTCTGGCTGTTGCCAGCTTTGTGATTTTCGCACCTCTGAAATCCAATCGAGTTGTGCTCGCGGATCATTCTTTCAAAGCGGTTCCTTGTGGTGAACGGCCTTGTGGAGATTGAACTTCTCGTATTCCGTGGAGCTATTTCGGCCGGCTTCGCTTTGCCTTGGCAGCAGCTTTGGGAATATCCAGCTCGGCGTCAGCCTTCAGGTTGTTTTTCGGTAATTCATCGGCGTACTGCATGGACCAGATTGCTCCCGGGCGCATGTACATGCCGGCGCGGTACATGCCGTCTTCGTCATATGCCTCGGGAGTGCGGAAGAAATATCCGCGATCATGCCAGACCACGTTATAGACGCCCTCGGCTGCTTTGAAGGCTTCGTCGCGCATGCCTTCGGAGATCATGTGCGAGGCGACGCCGAAGGTCGTGCCTGTCCAGACTTCGGTGACCTGCGGATTGTCGGTCAGCGGCTCTCCATTTTCGCCGATGCCGTTTACCGCGCCCATCTGTCCGTTGCCGAAGAGCATCACGTTGTAGTTGTACACGCGCCGGAGCGCCGAGAGGCGCATTCTTCTTGGGACAAGGTCGCCTAGTCCCGTCAGGTTCGCGTACCACTGCCCGGCAAGCTGCTCGGCCATGATGTCGGAGCGATACTCGCTTGCGGTGTCGTAGTTGAAGTACATCCCGTTCCAGAGCTTCTTGATGTATGCCGCCTGCGCTTTCCTGAAAAGCGCATCGTAGCTTGCGGCTGATCCGGGATCGCCTACCTTGCGCGCAATTTCAGCAGTGGCCCGCAGTGCTGCAAGATAAAGCCCGCCGCTGTAGGCGCTTTCGCCCTTGGCGATCCAGTCGTCGTAGGTCTGGTCAGGGAAGCCGCCGTTTTCAATCAGGCCGTCGCCGTCCGCATCGTACTGGCGCAGATATTCCATGGCCGTCTTTACCGAGTTCCACGAGTACTGCAGAAAGGGGGTGTCGCTGTTTCCTGTATAGACGTAGTCGCGCCAGATCATCAGCACATACTTGCTGTTCAGGTCGCGCCAGTTGGAGACGTCCTGATAGTTGTACTGGTTCACATTGACGAAGGGATCTTCCTGCGGCGCGCCCAGGTCATGCGGCACAGAGCCCGCCGTCTTCCGCGTCATGGTGGCGATTTTGTGCTCGTGCTGTGTCAGCCAGCTCCAGAGGTATTTCTGTTGATTGCTCTCAGGAACAGTATCTGTGTACTGGCGCATCTCCTGCTTTTCAAGCTCAGGCCAGAAGCGGACGAGAGGGAAAGAGCCATAGAACAGCACATCCAGTGTGCCGTAATAGGGATAGTCGAAGCATTCGAGATAGCTGAAGGTATCGTCGTCCTTTGAGGAAGGATGGCTCGAGTTGCCGATGCCATCGACCTCATGCGCCCACACTGTTCCGCCATCGGCGAGGATGTACATCTCATTGAACAGCTCGCCGCGATACCACAGAGGTTTCGTCTCATCCTCGATGTAAGGCTTCTGCCAGAGATCGATGGCCTTGCTCCAGTCATCGTCAGACTCGAGCGCGGCCTTTGCGATTTGCCATGCATGCGTGCCTTCTGCGTCGAAGAATTTTGTGTAGTGGCGCACCCACTTGCGTCCTCCACCGAAATGAACCAGCGGCAGATCCCAGGCCAATGCCATGGGCACGGTCTTCTTTTCATGCGGAGCAAGCGTGAAGCGCACGGCAATGGCTCCGCCGATCTGCTCGCCGCTGCTGGCGAGTTCGGGCGCGGCATCGGGGAGCCTGCCGTCCGTCGAGAAGGGCTGCCAGACTTCCATGCCCGGGCCTTGCGGATAGTAAGTGGTGAGGTAGGTCACATCCACGTCCGGGCCCGACTTTGTCGCAATGGCAAACTGGCCGTCCCAGTCATTGCGCACCGCCCCCAGGCGCAGACGGTCAAAGACTATGCCCTGCATCGTTCCGCCGGTCATGCTTTCAGAAACGTAGCGGTTCCTGTTCTGGTTGCTGAGAGCCGCGCTGAATCCGGTGGTTCCATCGCGGAACCAGCCGACCATGTTGGTCCATGAGAAAAGCAGGGAAACGGTGACCGGCTTGTCCGAAGGATTTTCCGCGTACCAGTTGTAGATGGCGACCGGGTAGCTCGATTCCTTGTAGTTGTGCGGCAGCAGGGGAGAGAACTGCTCCAGCGTGAGCTTGATGCCCAGCTGCTTCGCGTCATACGCCCACCAGGCCTTCGGATAGAGCGCCGCATACACGCCTGCTCCCGCGGGATAGGACCAGTTCCATCCGGAAAGCGCTCCGTTGAGCGGCTTGCCGGTGGAAAGAGCGACGGCGCGTCCTGCTTCGCCTTCAGGCTGAATGAAGACGGCGAACTGGTCTCCCGGAACGTTCTCATACTTATGGACGCCAGCCTTGATGTGCCAGCGCTCGAAGTTTCCGCGATAGCTGCGGGAAAAAGTGCCTGCTCCGAATCCGCCTACGGGTGCGCCCTGCCAGTAGCCATCATCGATGTTGGTAGGTAGAGTGGGCTTGCGACCGCCAGGATTTGGCGGTGGAAGGCCAATCCCGATTTTCCATGCCGCCTGCGGGATGTGATCGTCAGCATGAAGACTTCGAGAACAAGCCAAAGCAAAAAAAATAAGGCAAATAAAACGTTTCACTAGCAAGCCCGGGGCCCTCCGAACACCGCCATCATATATGCATACCGCATTAATCCCGTGAAGGGGCTACCTATCTTCTGAGTGTTGTAACGGGGGACGTTGTGGATTATGTGTCTCACATTCAGGCGCAATGTGCAAGCAGATGAGAAAATGTGACTGAATGTCCCGCTTCTCTTTTGTAATGGCTGCGCTGCTCGGTCTGGCAATCACCGGCTGCGGATACCATACCGTTCATTCCGCCGCGCATCTTCCTCAAAACGTGCACACCCTTGAAGTGCCCACGTTCGCGAATCACACGCAGTCTTTCCATACGGAAGTCGCTTTCACCAATGCGGTTATCCGCGAGTTCACCAGCCGTACGCCTTACAAAGTGCTGGCCTCGGACAAGCCTGACATTGGTGACGCTGTTCTTGACGGTGCGATCACTGGATTCCAGGTCATTCCGCTGACTTACAACATCCAGACCGGGCAGTCATCGAGCTTTTTGATCACGGTAAACGCCAGCGTCAAGGTGCTGGACCGCGACAAGCGCGTGATTTACGAGAACAAGTCGTACACCTTCCGCCAGCAGTACCAGACGACGCAGGACCTGGTCAGCTTTATTCAGGAAGACCCCGCGGCTGTTCAGCGACTCTCCCGTGACTTTGCGCAGGCGCTGGTCTCCGATATTCTGGAGTCCTTCTGATGGATTACGCTCACAAACAGGAGGCAGCCTAAATGGGAGCAGGCTTCGCCTCCACGGACAGGTTTCTGGCTGAAGTCCGCGGCAACAAGCTGCGCGCGGGTTATGTTCTCATCGGCGATGAGATTTTTCTTTATGAACGCTGCCGCCGCGCTGTGCTGGACGCCTTTGTGCCCGCCGACCTGCGCGACTTCTGCCTCTCGGAGATCGATCTTGCCGAGACCAGCATCTTTGAAGCGCTCGACCGAGCGCAGACACCCTCGCTCATGGCGCCCTTTCAGGTGCTCTTCATCCGCAACCTGAAGCAGCTTTACACGCGCGGCGCCAAGAAAGAGGAATTCGCCGCCATCGACGGCTATTTCCGCTCGCCGAACCCGCAGGCAATGCTCATCTTCGTTGCTGACCATATCCGCATCCCCTCCGATCCGCGCCGCATGGATATGGAGGACAAGAACCGCTACGAGCGCATCCGCGAGACACTGGGCGACCACTGCGGCATCGTAGAACTGGCCCGCGTGGATGAAGCCGACGCGCTGCGCTGGCTTTTATCGGAGGCGGAGAAGCAGCAGGTCAAACTAGAGCAGGATGCGGCCCGCGAGCTGGTCGATGCGCTGGGCGCGGACATGATGCTTATCGCGGGCGAATTTGAAAAGCTCGTCCTCTACGCGGGACTGAAAAAGCAGGTCACGCTGGGCGATGTCGAGACCATGGTGCTTGCCGCCAAGCAGCGTTCGCTCTATGAGCTGACCGATGCGATTTCCGCCAAAGACAAGCAGCGCGCTCTCGCACTGCTTGAAGGGCTGCTCAATGCTTCTGATGGGGGCGAAGACTCGGCCATCGGGCATCTTTATATGCTGGCGCGCACCTTCCGCCAGATGCTGGTGATTCTCGAAAAGAACGTCCGCGACTCGCGCGCGATCTGGCAGGCATTGTGGCAGGGCTTCCGCATGCCGCCTTTCGCTGCCGAAGACCTCATCCGGCAGGCGCGCCGCTACAAATCCAGACGCGAACTCACGCGCGCCCTGCGCCTCATCGCCCGCGCCGATCTGGAGCTGCGCTCGCAGCCTCCCGATAAGAAGCTCGTGCTCGAGCGCCTGGTGATGGATCTGGCGAGCGAGCCCAAGGTCGTGCCTGTGGGTGCGGATGCCGTGCAGTATGCGATGGAATTATAGGTAGTTCGATGAGTTACAAATACACCGTAATTTACGAAACCTCAGAAAACGGCAGTGTCAGCGCATACGCGCCTGATCTTCCTACGATTCTTGTATCCGGGCGAACGCTCCCGGAAGCTCGCAAGCGGATCGTCGAAGGGATTCAGATTTATATCGAAGAAATGACCGCTCTCGGTCTGGATCTTCCTGAGACACACACGTACTCTGATGTAGTTGAGATTCCTGCTTAGAAGAAAAAAGGCCCGGAAGCGAATGCTTCCGGGCCTTTTTGTTTCAGCAGCAGCCGTCGCTGCAGCATGATTTGTCCGCGCAGCACTGGCTGGCGCAGCAGTCGTCGCAGCTGCCGGTGGTGCAGATGGCGCAACAGCCATCCTTTACGGTCAGCGCCGCGGCGGTCATCGTCCACATCGAAGCGACGAGCAGCGCCGCCAGCATCCATACTTTGGTTTTCATAGATTCCTCTCAAGGTTGAGAAAGCCAATAGGTTCCCATGCGCGTTGAGAAATGCGCATGGCAGAACAGGCAGCTTGAGAGTATTTCTAAGTTCGCATATCCATCTTCAAATCGAAGACGTCACGCTCGTATGGAACCGGCTTGAGCAGTTCGCGCTGATTTTCTGCAGTTCGCGGAAGAGGCGGCAGTGCAACTACCGAGATGCAGCAGGCCGCGTTGCATACGCCATCTTTTTTCGCCGTAGGGATAGAGTCCGGTGAAGGCGCAGGCGTTTCGCAACACTTCTCCGCCGACTGGCGCGCTGCGGGTGCAGCCGGCAGAGGACAACAAGCCGGCACAGAATGATGCGCCAGCCGCTTGCAGAACAACGCTGGAAGATTCTGAAGCGCGGAAGCCCCGGCTGCATAATCCCATGCCGCCGTGGCAAAGAGCAGGCAGAATGCGATCAGGCGCATTCCCTGTGAGTAGCTGCGCTTCATGAAGGCATTATAGCGCTGCAGCACCCCGGCAAAGATCGGGTTCCAGTCGCTTTGTCGCCTCATGGAAACGTCCTGTCTCAACCTGGGCTGCACTGACGAGAGCGAAAGCTACAGTTCTGTCATGCGATTGTGGACGCTTCCTGCCCTGACCCTGCTTCTTTTTTCTGTTCATTACGTCAATGCCCAGCAGACAATTCCGTCCGGCCCGGATGGATTCACCTTTACCGGCGAATGGGATTGCAGAGGACAATTTATCAATGGGAAGCCGCACCATTCGCACTATTCTGTAGAACCGATCCTTGGCGGAGCATGGCTGCAGCTTTCAGAAGCCGACATCGAGCCCTCCGGATATCTCAGCCGCTATCTTGTTCGCTATGACCCGGCGCAGAAGCTCTACATCAATGAGGACATCAACAACTTTGGCTACGCGCGCTACACCAGTCCGGGCTGGCAGGATGCGAAGCTCATCTTCACCAGCACCGAGGCGCACTATGCGCAGCCCTTGCCGGAAAACCGTTTCGTCTACACGGTCACCGGAACGAAGGCCTTCGATGTTTCCTGGGAATCGCGCAAAGCGAAAGATGGCGAGTTTCAGTCATCCGACGTTCTGCATTGCACGCAGACAACAAAGGCGCCGGAAACTCCGGCGCCTTCGAAGTGATTCATATCGGACGAATCGTTCGTCGCATTCTCCTCAGGCTCGTCCCGACAATGATCCTGGCGCAGTAGATTTCAAATGAAAGTGAGTCCTGGCAAATCGCATGGAGCGCACAGCGGCATTGTGCGACGCGACCTTTCCCTGGATTGCCAGAAAGGAAAGATCGTCTGCAAAGCTTTTGCGATGGTACATGATTCCCATGCCGCCATGGCTCAGCACTTTGGAAAAGATGTATCTGTCTTGCTGCTCCTGCAGAAAATCTTCAATAGCGGTGAGAACTCCGTTACGTGCGCCGCCTTCGTGCGTAGCTTTTGTATATTCCCGATAGCTTCCGTCATCATTGGGTATTCCGCCCTGGACCTTTTCGTCCATATCATGGCGGTACTCCTCCGGGATCAATTCAGGCTGGTAATACATATCCCGGCGCGCCCAGGGCCATTCCGTGTCGTGGAAGAAAACGATGCCGCCCTTACTGAGAAGATTTCTCTCCGAAATCAATTTCAGTTCGTGATAAACGGTATACCAGTTATGATCGCCATCGATGATGATGCAGTCGTATGCGTCATGGAGCGTAGGCAGTATCTCAAGGCTTGTACCTTGTTTCACTCGCACGCTTAGATGGCGCTGGGCGTACTTTTCAGTAAGCGAGCAATCCAGACAAGGATCGATGACTGTTACTACGGCATTGGGGACCTCAGCCAGAAGGTCCGTGCTTCCACCAAAACTCGCGCCGATTTCACACACGCGCGTCCACTTGCGGCGTTTCAGAAGAGGAACTACAAAGTTCTTGGTGAAGTAGAGCATGCAGGACAGTCGTCTCCATTCTTCTCAATTCGCACTTCTCTGACTTTGCTACTGCCTCTATTTCCAGAGTCGCTCAGGGATTGATTCGTTTCGCGTCTCAGTTCTTTAGTGGAAGAACGCCCAATTTGGGGAAAATATATCCCGACTTCACAGTCTTTTCAAGGAGGCCCTCTCTTTTAGAGAAGGCCACTCCTGGAATAAAACAGGTTCGGTTACTGGGACGATTTGTCTTCCATCAGGAAGGCGTAAACAAATCCGCCTGCCACGCCGCCAAGAATCGGGGCGACCCAGAAGAGCCACAGCTGCTGCAGAGGCCACCAGTATCCGGCAAAGATTGCCGGGCCGGTGCTGCGTGCCGGGTTTACCGATGTATTGGTAATCGGAATGCTGATGAGGTGGATCAGCGTGAGGCAGAGGCCGATCGCGATCGGAGCAAGGCCCGCAGGAGCGCGCTTGTCCGTCGAGCCCATGATGACCCACACAAAGAAGCCCGTCAGCACAAACTCGGCCACGAAGCAGGCCAGCAGACTATATCCGCCGGGCGAGTGCGCGCCAAAGCCGTTCGAGGCAAAGCTGCTGGTGGCAGCGTCAAACGAAGGGTTGCCGGTGACGATGAGGTAGAGCACCGCCGCTGCGGCAATGCCTCCCAGCACCTGGGCGATGATGTAGGCAGGCAGGTCCTTTACCGGGAAGCGCTTGCCCGCGACAAGCCCGCAGGAAATGGCAGGGTTAAGATGACAACCGGAGATGTGGCCAATGGCAAACGCCATGGTCAGCACCGTTAAACCGAAGGCAAAAGCTACACCGAGAAAGCCGATCCCCAGTTCAGGGAAGGCTGCTGAAACTAAAGCTGCTCCGCAACCACCGAAGACCAGCCAGAAGGTTCCCAGAAACTCCGCAATCGAACGCCGAATCAATGACGACACAGACGAATCCTCCTTGCACAACGAGTTCTGAATCCGCCCAAGACGTTAGCACAGAAGCATTTACAAAAGCGAACCTGAATTTCTGCGCAGGAATGGTTTAAGGTTTAGGAATGGTTGTATAAGTATATGAATTAAATGATTTTAGACTCTATTCGACGACAATTTCTTCCACGCCCTTGCCGCCGCTGGTCAGCGTAATGGCCGCGGCCAGGATCAGTCCGCCGCCAAGCCAGGCAAGTGGCCCCAGTCTTTCGCCGAGCAGCTTTACTCCCAGGATCGAGCCCAGGGCTGGCTCGATGTTCAGGAAGACTCCGGCGCGCGAAGCCGGCACGCGGTGGATGCCCATATTCCAGAGCAGCATGGCGCAGGTCGTGCACAGCACTCCGCTCGCCATCAAGGCCAGCCATGCGTGTGTGCTTACGCCATGCACCGGCGGCGGACCATTGCGCAGCAGCACCCACGCGAAGAGCATGGCTGATCCGCTTAACAGGCTCCAGGCGGTGACCTGCAGTGGCGAATTCGTCTGCATCAGGTGTTTATTCAACAGAACCCACGCCAGAGCGATCAGCAGTGAAACCACAACCAGCATGTCGCCGGCCAGTGTCGGCCCATGCTCCGATATAGAATGCCCGCCAAGCACGATCATGGACACACCGGCCGTCGATGCCGCGAGCGCGAGCCAGCCTTTCCAGTCGAGCCTCTCATGCATGAAGATGGATGCCCCTACAGCCAGAATCACTGGCATAGTGCCGACCATCAGCGCAGCATGACTCACTGTAGTTAAAGAGAGCCCGCGGAACTGCAACAAATATTGCAAGGGAATGCCGAAGAAGGAAGCCACCAGCAGCAGCCACCACTCCCGCCGCGTGAACCGCGGACGCCGCAGCACGAACAGCAGAGGAAGGCAGGCAAAGACAAACCGGTAGAAGACCATGTGCGCCACCGGCATCTCGGCCAGCGCAATCTTGCCAAAGAAAAACCCTGTGCCCCAAAGACACCCCGCCAGCGCACACGCCCCATATCCTGTAAGCGCGTGCGCTGGTCTTTCAACGGAGCTGGTTGCAATGGAGGGCATACTTGTACTCATTTTAGGGTGCCGTCGGCATTGTCATCCTGAGGCGTAGCCGAAGGATCTGCTTCTTGTTTCGATAGTCGAGCATCTAGCCAATGCTTGTATTGATGAAAGTTCAAAGGAAAAGCAGGTCCTTCGCTTCGCTCAGGATGACAAACAGGTTGTTCACGCAAAACTGAGAGCGACCAACGGGAGCGCCATCAAAGCCAATGCAGTGAGCAAAGGCAAGAATGGCGCGCAAAGCGCGCGTCCCGCTTGACGCGCAGTCACCAGATGGTGCAGCGGGTGGGAGGAGACATGGGGGAGCCGGTTTTGCAGGCGAAGGCTTTCTGGAATTCCGGCAGGTTGACCACTACTCCGTTTACGCGGAATTCTTCAGGCGAGTGCGGATCGGTCTGCACTCGCAGCCGCAGGTCTTCGGGGCGGTTGTTCTGGCACCAGCCCTGTCCGTAGGCGACAAAGAACTGCTGCGCCGGAGTGAGGCTGCCGTATTCAGCATCGCCTTTTTTCGTGAGGTCGGTGCCGCCCTTTTGCGCACGGTCAAGATAGGCGAGAAAGGCCAGCTTCAGGCCACCCAGGTCGGCGATGTTCTCGCCCAGCGTGAGCTTGCCGTTGACGTGCAGATCGTCGACCGCAACGAAGCCGTCGTATTCTTTCACCACGCAGTCTGCGCGCGAGGTAAATTTCTTTCCGTCTTCAGGAGTCCACCACTCCTTGAGATTGCCCTCCGCATCAAACTGGCGGCCCTGGTCGTCGAAGCCGTGTGTCAGCTCGTGCCCGATCACGCCTCCGGCGTCGCCATAGTTCACCGCATCGTTCTGGCTGGGATCGAAGTACGGCGGCTGCAGAATGCCGGCAGGGAAGTTGATGTCATTCATCTGCGGATTGTAGTAGGCGTTCACGGTAGGCGGCGTCATGCCCCACTCCCCGCGATCAACCGGCTTGCCGATCTTGTTGATCTGCCGCTTCACCTCGAATGCAGTTGCGCGCTCCGCATTCCCGAGCGCATCTCCGCGGACGACGTTCAGGTTCGAGTAATCACGCCACTTGTCGGGATAGCCGATTTTGTTGGCGACGGCATGCAGCTTTTCCTTCGCGCGCGTCTTGGTGGCGTCGCTCATCCAGTCGAGATGGTCGATGTCGCCGCCCATTGCGGCTTCGATATCGTGCGTCAGCTCCAGCGTGCGCTGCTTGTCCTGTGGGCTGAAGCGCTGCGCGACATAGACCTGCCCCAGCGCCTCGCCCAGCGCACGGTCTGTCAGACGGACGCAGCGCTTCCAGCGCGGCTGCTGTTCCGGCTGGCCCTGCAGGATCTTTCCGTAGAAATTGAACCATTCATCATCGAGCGCCAGCGGCAGCGCTGTTCCCGGCGTCTGCCGGATCGCTGCCCAGCGCAGATAAGCCTTGATCGATTCAAGATCGGCTGAGGCCAGAACCTGGTTCAGTCCGGTAAAGAATCCGGGTTCAGTGACATTGAGCGATTCCACCGGCGGCGTGTCCAGCGCACGCAGATAGCGCGCAAAGGCGAAATTTGGTGTGCCGCTTTCGAACCTGGTGAGCGTCTGTTTGTGGTAGAGTGCCTGCGGGTCGCGCCGCTCCACGTTGGTGAGAGAGCTTTTTGCCAGCTCCGTTTCGATTTTCAGGACGGTATCGGCATCTT
Organism: Acidobacterium sp. FHG110202_01; assembly: GCF_059115305.1. Lineage (NCBI taxonomy): Bacteria > Pseudomonadati > Acidobacteriota > Terriglobia > Terriglobales > Acidobacteriaceae > Acidobacterium > Acidobacterium sp. FHG110202_01. The sequence continues at coordinate 247,159 of NZ_JBZYWJ010000004.1, read as the reverse complement.
TCGCTGCCTGTGCCTTCGGTTCGCCAAGCAGCTCAAATGTGCGTGCCACGTGCTCCTTGTACTGGTCGCGCAATTTTACGGATTTCTCATCGGTGCGGTCGTAATAGCCTTTTTCCGGAAGCCCAAGCTCGGCCTGGTCGAATTCAGCAATCTCCTGTGTTGCGTCCTTGAAATCCTGGTCGCTGCCGAAACCAAAGAAGCTGCCAATGCCGATGCTGTCGAGATAGGCCGTGAGTTCCGGCAGATCGTTCTTCGACTTGAGCGCGGCAATGCGATCGAGCACCGGCTGGACCGGCTTCAGGCCGGCTTGATTGATTGCGTTGGTATCGATGCAGGATGCATAGTAGTCGCCGATCTTCTGCTCATTCGCGGTGCGCTCCGAGCCGCCCGCCGCAGCTTTTTCCAGAATCGACTTCAGAACGAGACGGTTCTGGTTTTCGAGCTCTGTGCCCCGTCCGTACGAGGATTCGTCAGAAGGAATCGGATTCTGCTTTAGCCATCCGCCGCAGGAGTACTGGTAGAAGTTCACGCAGGGATCGACGCTGGTATCCATCAGTGCAGGGTCCAGTGCTTTGAGTTTTTTCGGTGTTTCCGTCGCGCTCTGCGCTGAAGATATGAGAGAGCCGGCAACGAGCAGGCTGGAAAGCAAAGAAATACGGGTCAGGTTCATACAGGCCCTCGTAGAATACAGCTTCTGGCTTTTTTCGCTATCACAAACATACGCCAGGGATGGTCATGCGGTTCACACTTTGTAGGAAAATGGTGAGAATGAGGTATGGGGTGAAGAAGCGCGCGCGCGTTCAGGTATTGGTGCCGTTTCTGGGTGCCCTCCTGTGCGTTCCGCTCCATGCCGCCGGTCCCAGGCAGAACCTTCCCGACCCGAAGCCCGACCAGCGCATCCCCGTCGAGCCGCTGGGATATGCTGCGCCGAGCTCGTTCTATCTCACGGCACGGCTGTCTTCCATTTCTCTTGATTTCATAGATAACGACCACCTGCTGTTCACGTTCCGGCATACCGGCCTGATGAAACGCTCCCCGGATTCGCAGCCGAATGATGAAGACCAGGCCATCCGCGCCGATGTGCTCGAGCTGCCGAGCGGCAAAGTGCTCAGCAAAGCCGAGTGGCGCATGCACGACCATGCCCGGTACCTCTGGCGTCTTGCCGACGGACGATTCCTGGTGCGCCAGCGCAGCACGCTCTTTACCACCGACGACACCCTCCAGCTGCATCCCTTCATCAAAAGCGACGCGCCGCTCGAGTCGGTGCAGATTTCGCCCGACCGCAAGCTGATCGTCCTCGAGGCAGAAGGGAATCCTGAGACTCCCCAGGCGCTGGCCAGCGCATCCGGCTATCTCGGCGATTCGGCGCCTGACGCAAAGCCGGTGCAGATATACATCATGCATGCCGACAACCGCGCTGTGATTGCGCGCGCGGAAACGCTTAACGCAGTCGATATCCCCATGATGGGCGAAGGGCATCTGCAGGCGATCGCCGGCAACCGCGACAAGTGGCTCATCCGCTATCTTCCCTTCAAGGGCGAACCGCGCGAGCTCACCGAAATGGAGTCATTCTGCCATCCATCACAGGAGACGGTCAGCCACGATGTCGCGCTGATCTTTGCCTGTCCGCGCTCCGGCAACGATCACCTGGTCAGCGCCGTGAATCTCGATGGCAAGGTTCTCTGGCAGCAGAACTGGGAAGGCCGCTATATCTGGCCGACCTTCCAGCTCACACAAGATGGAAGCCGCTTCGCATACAGCTCTCTGCAGGTCTCGCACCCCATCGGCGTCATGGATCCCATCGATGAGTCATCCATCGTGAACCAGATGGTCGGCGTCTTCGATACAGCCACAGGCCAGCTGCGGCTGGCGAAGAATGCAAACCCCATCCTGAGCGCCGGCCAGAATTATGCGCTCTCTCCGGATGGCTCGCGCTTTGCGATTCTGCGCGAAGGCGCGATTGAGATTTATGATTTGCCCCCGGTTGCCGGGGCTACGCATTAAAATTTACCGTCAGATTCGATATGCTCGTTATCAGGGCTCATGTTGCGGGGAAGTATTAACGATTCCAGCTACCGACGACTTGTCAAATAAAGGCCTATTCCAAATGCTATGGTAAGTAGTAAAAGTACACTTGGCGAATGAAGAAGAGCATTCCACCCGTTGGCCTCAGCTCCCAGCCGTGTTTTTTTCCATTACCTTGTTCTGTGAGGCTATCCGCCAAACTCCATAACATAAAATCCCAATCCACATGATCGTCGCCGCAATAATCCCGCCCAGCAATACCCTCGGAAAGACGAGCCACTCTCTCCACATTTATCTTCTCCGTTTCCGCCGATCTTATTGCTTTTTGCAGATACCGAGTGAAGGGTCTAATACAGTATGAATCCCACTGAAGGCAGCTAGAAACATACGCACTACTCCCCAAAGCTTCTTCATGTACCCCCCGTACTATAAGCTCGTAATAAGAGCATAGGAGCGGAAGCACTGTATGTCTGTCGATGCCTTATTAGCGAGACGGAATCTCCATGGATTGAGCGGCTTTTATCAGCACCAACATGATTGCAATAAGCAGCAGTATCCAGAATAAGACTGTATTCAATGGAATGCCGTGGTGACGCCAAGCAATCTCCCAGTGTATAGAGGGAATATATTTAATGATCGCTGCTATAGCGCCGCAAATAATAGCTATTGTGATGATTCTCATATCTTTCATCTGCATGGGTAAGGTGCTGGCGGACCATTTTTGTATTGAATAATTCCCAGAGGCCAACACCCCCCGGGTCGCGTGTAAAGTTGAAACTCCTCGGCCCAATTAAAAGGCTCGCTGCCAAAGTAATTCTGCTCGCCACAGGTGGCATTTTGATTACCATTGGGACAGCTAAGTGTATAAGTTGCAGTCCCATCTGCATTCACGGTACTTATAGCATAGGTTGTAACTGCGATCCTAGCTGTAAAATTTACAAAATCTGCGAAGTCAACAAAATTAGGAACAGATGCCACTCCTATCCCCACAGGACAACTATCCGGAGATGGGCAGTAATTGAAAGGGGAGGACGGGTTAGTCTGAGGTGGCCCAAAGCCCACGAGAAACCATTGATTAGGGTCGATATCAGACCAGGTATCCAGAGTTTCGAGTGATGGATATTTGTAATAAATCTGAGTCGGGGGCCTCGTACAGTGGACATCCACCTCGACCGCAAATTGCACATTAACAGTCGAACCATCAGCAGGAATCTGTATGGGCTGTCCAGTACGGACATAATCGACAGCCTTTCCGAGGGCGGCTGCTGGACCAGACACCCAATTTGCATCTCCAGTTAACTGTATTTTCGGCCCTAGATTACAAACTGGACGCCAGCCTTCTACCCAGTCATCCACATCATCGGTTCCTGTTACTTCAGCAGTTGGAGTTACGGTCGCACTGCCGTCGGAATTGTAAGTCGTGGAATAGGAGTAGTACGCAGAATATGCGCCATTCTGAGCCAGCGCGACCGCAGCCGCAAATACAAACGAGATGAAGCAGAGCGGTCTGAAGAAATGTCTCATTGCGCGCTCCTGACTCCAACGATCATGTTGGACTTCTCCGATTGGATAAAAGCATCCAGTCTGGCGAGTCCTTCTTTCGTCAGTCGAACTGCTAGTAGGCTATGTGTAGTTTGAACAAGGGTTGAAAGCGACTGTCTAAACCCGGCAATTTCCTGACGTGAATCTTCAATGCTTGCAGATGCGCTTGAATCTATGAATTTATTGTGCGTCTGGACCAGATAATCATATTGCTGTCGGAATTCTCTGAGAATCTGGTCATAAACTTCATGATCTTCAGGTGCTAAGCCGAGATTTACATGGAACTGCTCACTACGTGCAATCTCTTCGGTGTTGCGAAATGAGACTGCATAAGGAAAACAGCGCGGTATGCAGCATCGTTTGGGACCAATTCAGGATGATGCCGTCCGTCGATGCGGGTTGCATTTTGTGCAAACCCACTGAAGGCAGCTAAAAACATAGGCCCTGCTACCCAAAGCTTCTTCATATAGCTCTCCCTTACTCGAAGCTCGTTAATGAGAACCCAGGCGTGGGAGCACATATCACTGCCAATAAAAAAAATGCTGAGGAATTTGGAGGGCGATTATTACTACAGTAATAAAATATTTGCCATATTAGAACGCCTACAGCTTAAATAACTCCCGCAGCCTGCGCGTCTGTGCGCGGCTTACCGGAATCTCGGTCTGCTTTTTGTCATCCATGCGCAGCTGGTAGCTGCTCTTGAACCATGGCACCACTTCCTTGATGTGGTTGATATTCACGACGTAGGACCGGTGCGCCCGCCAGAAGGTCAGAGGGTCCAGCAGATCGAGCAGTTCTTCGAGCGTGCGGCACTTTGACTGGCCTTCAAGCGCGGGCGTCACCACCGTGATCACGCCTTCGTCTATCGACGCGAAACAGATGTCCTTCTGGTCTACAAGAAGCAGACGGCTCTGTGCCTGAAGCACAATCTTGCCGCTGTGGCGGTGCTGCTGCTGTTGCTCAATCAGCCTGAGCAGCGCGTTCAGCCGGTCATCGTCTCCCGTGTCGTTTACCTTGTCCAGCGCAGTTCCAGCCTCGTGTCCGTGGACTTCGTTCAGCCGCAGGCGCGCCCGCTCGATGGCCTGCAGAACGCGAGCCTTGTCGAACGGCTTCAGCAGATAATCAATGGCATTTACATCGAATGCCTTGACGGCATACTGATCGTAGGCCGTGGCGAAGATGATCTGTGGCAGGTGCTCGCTCTCTTCATGTTCGAGAAGCTTCTTGAGCACCGCGAAGCCATCCAGCCCCGGCATCTGCACATCGAGAAAAACAACGTCAGGCTGGTGCGTGCGGATCAGCTCAACAGCCTCAACGCCGTTCGTTCCCTGCGCCAGCACTTCCACGCTGCCCGTCGTGTCGAGCAGGTACTTCAGCTCCTCGCGCGCGAGCTCTTCGTCATCGATAATGAGCGCAGTCATAGCCATAAGACCAAACTCCAAGTATAAAGGAGGACTAGCCGTCCAGGCACACGCGCGCTTTGCGCGCCATTCCCGGCTGGGCCTGATGGCTTTGCTTTCCTTTTCGCTCCCGTTGGTCGCTGTGTCCATGGCCAGTTGAAACTGGATAATTGCCGGTGTGCTTCCGCTGCTGTTATAAGTGCAAAATCGTGAATTCGATGCGCCATGCACTACATCTGTAGTGTCTGTTCCGAAAACAATGTGATTGTCTCGGCGCCTGTATTGAGGTGGATATGCCAGATACTTCATCGACCGACAAGACACGCAAGAATGTAGCAGGCCAATCCTGGAAGTGAAAAAAGAGTGCGGACAATGTGAAATCGAACCCAACTGGAGCGAATAAGTGTCCAGTCATCGGGCGGCCTTTGAATGGACCAGCTTGCGATCTGTTTGTTGATTCGGACGTTTGTGGACAAGGCAATTGCCAGGACTGCGGCATAACAGACAGATCCGGTAATGACCAATTTGCCGGTGAGCGAATGAATCCCTGGAGAAAGAATCGCGAGCACAACACCGCCCAATAATGCACCCGCCACCACGATCGGCATGTAGGGATCGAACGTGTGGTTGGTGGCCTGATGGAATTCAACATAGGCCGATTTCGACAGGCGAGACATTGCGCGTCCAAGCCCTATCCAGTTGACCATCAGTCCACCGGTGGCTAATGCCGCGAAGAAGACGACGACTAGTTGTAATGATTGTTCCATATAGGAATAAACACCCAACGTGGCCGCTTTATTCCTGACAGGCTGCCTCATGCACCGCGTCTTTATCGAAGCTGGTTGGTCGTCCCATCTTTCCATTTCAGGTTTTCCATACATTTGCTTGCCACTCTTGATAAGCAAAGAGCGAGAAAACAGTAATGCCAAAACAGGCAACAAACAAGCGACCAACGGGAGCGAAAAGGAAAGCCAACAACCAGGCCGGGCCGGGAATGGCGCGCGAAAGCGCGCGTGTGCCTGGACGGCTAGTCCTGGAACGCGTGGAGACGGGCGGGGCGGTTGTCGGAGGTGAGGTTATGTCCGCAGTGCACGCAGAAGACATCGGTGATGCGCACGCTGCGGTAGCAATTTCCGCAGGAAGCGGAGATGTGGTAAGAGCACTGCGGGCAGAAGTGGTACTCACTCTCTACGCGCGTTCCGCAGGCAGGGCAGAGGGCAATGAGCGGCTGACGCAGCAGGAAATAAAGCACGGCGCCGATGCCTCCAGGCATCACCAGGCAGATAATCATCCAGATGCGCGCGCTCATTCCGCGCCGCGGCGAGTCATTGCTGACATAACCCACCATCAGCATGTACAACGAAGCCAGCAGTCCCCAGGAGATGGCGAGATAGAGGCGCACTCCAATGGGAGGCCCGGGATGATGGCGCTCATGCGGAAAGACCACCCAGAACAGGTACTCCATCACCACGAAGGCCAGTATGGCAGCAGCTACTGACCAGCGGGGGATCAGCTGCAGCTCTCCTGAGAAGGTGCCTTCTTCACGGATTAGGTCGTTTGTTCGCATGTTCAGTTACCGCTTTTTCGCATGGTTCAGCTACCGGCGGCCGTGCCGTCCGAAGCGCCAGGACTCCTGGTCCCGGAAGATGACCAGGAGCACGCCGCAGACTGTAGTGAACAGCAACAGCACCAGCGCCATGATCATGCCCGGCAGCTCAAAGAACTGCTCGCCGCCAAGGTAGTCATCAATCGTGGTCCAGATGGCCGGAGTAAGCAGCGTGGCCAGAACACCGATCGTGAGCACGACTACCGCCACGTTGCGGCGGCTGCGCGCGCGCTGCTCGCGCATTTCGTTTGCCGCTTCGAGCACGATGCGCCGCGTGCGCTGCACGGCGGCCATGCTGGCGTTGGTATCAGTGCCAGCGAGCATTTCAAGAATCTGTGGATCGGAAGTACGCTGGGGATCAGGAGTCCGCTGTGTCTTCATAGCGCTGCCTCCTGTTTGGCGGTAATAGCTTCAAGCTTCGGCTTCAGCGACGCGAGTCCGCGATACAGCCGCGACTTCACCGTGGAGAGAGGCGCGCTGGTAACGTGCGCAATCTCTTCCAGAGAGAGTTCCTCGTGGAAGCGAAGCACGAGCACCTCGCGGTGCAGGGCATCCAGGGTCAGCAGCAACTCGGCAACGACCCGGCTGTTCTCATAGCTCTGGTAAAGGTCAAAGGGATTCGGCTCGTCGCCTGCAACTTCAAACGGGCGGTCATCGTTGCCGCCTTCGCACAGCTCCTCGAGGCTCAGCATGGTGCGCTTGCGCCGCAGGTCGATCACCAGGTTGCGGGCGATGGTAAAGAGCCACGTCTCGAAGCGCGCGTTGCCGTTGTATTGCTCGCCGCGTACCAGTACGCGCATCCAGGTTTCCTGGAAGAGATCTTCCGCCATATCGCGGCTTCCGGTGAGATAGAGCAGGTACCGCAGCAGACGATGCTGGTACTGTACGATCAGCTCATCGAGCAGACCAGCGTCATGGCGCTTCAGTCCCTGTGCAATCAGGGCATTTTCTTCGCGCGCCTGCGAGGTCAGGCTGAGGGAGGCAGTGCTCATTCCACTATTTGAGACGGAGGATGTTTTGCCGAAGACTCGCTTCGTCAAAATATTTTCGAGCTTCTTGAGTGGACTCATACGCCAGTTGACAGTTCTTTGTGATTAGTTTTCAAGCAGACGACCGGGGACCAGCGGCTAAGAACTAGAAACTTCCTTTATTATCCGGCACGTAACGGGGCCGCGGCAAGCGATAAACTGGAGAGATGGAAGTTCTCTACGGCCTGCATCCTGTGGAAGAAGCCTTGCGGGCCGGCAGCCGTAAATTTGACCACGTCGCCATTGCCCGCGAGCGTACCCGCGACCATGTGGATCAGCGCCTTCAGCGCATCATTGACCTGTGCCGCCAGGCGGGCATCCGCCTCCGCTTCGAGCCGCGCGAGCACCTGACGCGGCTGGCCAACAATCCCGGGCACCAGGGTGTGGTTGCCGTGGTGCGGGCGAAGGCCATGATCGATCTCGAAGATATTCTGGACCGGCCGGCAAAAAACGGCTCGGCCAGGCTCCTGCTCGCGCTTGATGGCGTGGAAGACCCCCAGAACCTCGGCGCGCTGCTGCGCTCTGCCGACGGAGCAGGCGCGGACGGCGTCATCCTCACCGAGCGCCGCTCAGCGCCGCTCAGCCCGGTAGCCGTCAAGGCCTCTGCCGGAGCAGCCGAGCATGTGCTCCTCGCGCGGGTCGTAAACCTGAGCCGGGCCCTCGAGCAGCTCAAGGAGAACGATCTGTGGTGCGTGGGGCTCGACGAGCGCGGCACCATGTCTTACGACGAGTTCGATTTCACGTCTAACTGCGTGGTGGTTCTCGGGCGCGAAGGAGCAGGACTGCACGACCTGGTACGCCGCCACTGCGATCACCTGCTGCGCATCCCCATGGCCGGCAAAGTGGCGTCGCTCAACGTATCGGTCGCCGGCGCGGTGGTGCTGTACGAGGCAGCGCGGCAGCGGCGGACAGAGAAGACGAAAGCCGCTCCGCCGGCAAAGAAGAAAGAGCAAAAAGGTTTAGGTTCATGACCAAGGTAGGCGAGGGTTTTAACCCTCGCAAGCAAGTTGTTCTGGCAGTATTGCTGTGCGCAGTAACAGCACTGGCGCAGCAGACCCCCAATCCAACCCCGCCTCCTCCTGAGAGCCACGGCAAGGTGATCTTTTCGCGCTCTGTGGATGACGCGCAGCAGGCCGCACCTGCCTCTGAAAAGCAGCAGGCCGCGGTAAAGATCACCGATACCGAGCGCGGAGCCGTCGTATTCACGAAATACGACCTGAACATCCATCTTCAACTCCACCAGCAGTCGATCGCCGCTCAGGCGCGCGTTACCGTGCGCAACGAGAGCGACCAGCCACTCGCGCACCTGCCGCTGCAGCTGTCGTCGTCGCTGCATTTTGAAACTATTGCGGCAGATGGCCAGAAACTGTCATTCACGCAGCAGCTCATCAACAGCGATGCCGACCACACCGGCCAGCTCCAGGAAGCGGTCGTCGATCTGCCCAAGCCGCTCGCGCCAAAGTCAGAGCTTGGGTTCGACATAGGTTACAGCGGTGAAATCACGCCTTCCGCCAAACGCCTGGAGCACATCGGCACGCCTCCGGACATCGCGCAGCAGTCTGACTGGGACCAGATCAGCGAAGACTTCACCGGGCTGCGCGGTTTTGGCGATATGGTCTGGTATCCGGTAGCTTCGGTTCCGTATCTGCTGGGAGATGGAGCGAAGCTGTTTACTGAAATAGGCCGCCAGAAACTGCGCCAGCAGGAGGCGCGCGTTGCTGTTCGCGTCACCGCCGAATACACCGGTGCAGCCCCTAATGCCGCCGCCATCAATGGGCAGTTCATTCCTGTGCCCGCTCCGCAGGTCACACCCACGGCATCGTTTCCGGGAGTAGTCACATTCGCATTGACGGAGCAGCGCCTCGGTTTCGGCGCATTGAGCCTGTTTCTCGCCTCGCGCACAGTGCATGAAGCGAATGGCCTGCGCGTCCTCTCGACCGGCAACGATGAGCCAAACGCGCAGGGTTACCAGACAGCGGCCACCATGGCGCAGGATCTCGCCGAGCAGTGGCTGGGCAGGCAGAAAGAGCCTCTGACTATCTTTGACCTTCCCGAAACCGAGGACGCTTCTTTCGAGCAGGGCGCAGTCATAGCAACCGGCCTCAGGGCAATCGATGCACTGAAACTTGTTCCCGCTGTGGCTCACGGACTGGCACACGCACGTTTTCAATCGCCGCGCGTATGGCTCAACGAGGGTGTGGCAAATTTTGTAACTACGCTCTGGATCGAGCAGAACAAGGGCCGCGAGACGGCGCTCGAATACATGGAGTCCTCTCGCGGGGCGCTTGCGCTCACCGAGCCCTCAAGTCCAGGTGCAGAGCCAGGCCAGCCGCTCATCTCTGCATTCGATGCCGTCTACTACCGCAGCAAGGCGACGTACGTTTTGTGGATGCTGCGCGACCTTGCCGGAGACAAGGCCTTGTCCGCCGCACTGCGCAGCTACAATCCCGCGCAGGATACCTCTCCGGAGTACTTCGAGCATCTGGTCGAGCAGGCGAGCGGCAAGGACCTGAAGTGGTTCTTCGACGACTGGGTCTATCACGACAAGGGACTGCCCGATCTCTCGATCTCAGGCGTCTTTCCCAACACAACATCGCAGCCGGGACAGTACCTGGTAGCCATCGATCTTGCCAACGATGGCTATGCGACAGCAGACGTTCCCATCACCATTCACACGCGCTCGGGAACGCAGAACGAGCGCACGCAAATTCCAGCGCGCTCCAAAGTGACGCGCCGCATCCTGGTACAGGGGCTGCCGACTGAAGTGATCCTGAATGACGGCGTGGTGCCTGAGGTGCAGGCCAGCGTCCACAAGAAGGAAATTACGATCACTGGCGGGAACTGATGCTACGGAAGTAGTTCTTAGTTGCTGGTCCCCGGTTCTTACCGACAACCGGCAACTATTTTAAGAAGGAAGAAGGAGCCAATTTTAAGAAGAAGGAGACAATGTGGGGATGCTGATTGGGGATTTACGTCATGCGCTGCGGATGCTGTTGAAGTCTCCCGGTTTCACCACAGTAGCCGTCCTCACTCTCGCTCTCGGCATCGGGGGAACTACGGCGATTTTCACATTGATACAGCAGGTGATGCTGCGCTCGCTGCCGGTCGCGCGGCCCGACCAGCTCTGGCGCGTCGGCGATTCCGACCACTGCTGCTGGTCGAACGGGTACACGCAGGGAGACGGACGTTTCCAGCCTGAAAATCACTGGATTTTCTTCTCCTGGGAAGCCTACAAACACTTCCGCGCCAACACTCCCGCATTCGAGAACCTGGCTGCATTCCAGCCGGGTGAATACAACTCCTACCTGGCCGTGCGGCCCGCCGGTTCCTCGACCGCTGTCGAGATGCGAAATGGCGAGTACGTCTCCGGCAACTTCTTCGAGACGTTCGGCATTTCCGCCTGGCGTGGGCGGCTCCTCACCGATGCCGATGACCGGGAAGGCGCGCCGCCGGTCGCCGTAATGAGTTTCCGAATCTGGCGGGAGAAGTACGGATCCGATGCATCCGTAGCCGGAAAAACCTATGAGATCAACGGCCATCCATTCACGGTTGTCGGAGTCTCCCCTCCAGGCTTCTTCGGAGCCAAGATCGACAGCGGGGGGAATATGCCTGACTTCTGGTTGCCGCTGACGACCGAGCCGATGATCTCCGGCGCAACTTCGCGCCTCAAGAATCCCCGTCTCGCCTTTCTCGATTTGATCGGTCGGGTCCGCCCGCAAACGAATACGCAAAATCTTGAGACAGAGCTCAACGTGGAGCTGCGCCAGTGGCTCGCGAGCCATGCGCCGGATATGAACCCACATGAAAAGGCGCTCTTGCAAAAGCAGACCCTGCGCCTGACACCGGGGGGTGCCGGCGTTTCCCTGATGCGCGAGGAATACAAGGACGGTTTGCTGCTGCTGCTGCTGGCTGCTGGTTGTGTTCTGCTGGTGGCCTGCGCCAACGTCGCTAATCTAATGCTCTTGCGCGGCCTCAAGGACCGGCGGCAGACTGGCATACGCGTAACGCTGGGCGCGCCCCGAAGCCGACTGGTTCGGAAGGCGCTCATGGACAGCCTTTTGCTGGCTCTGATCGGCGGGGCCGCAGGGATCCCAGTTGCATACGCGGGAGCCCGTCTGATACTCCACCTCGCTTTCGCCGGACCGGACACATTGGATACATGGGCTCCTGTGGATGCTACTCCCTCCGGCCTCGTGCTGCTCTTCGCCTTGGCAATTTCGGTGGTCACCGGGCTCATCTTCGGCATTGCGCCGGCATGGATGACTTCGCACGCCGAACCGATCGAAGCGATTCGCGGCACACGCGGCATGAAGGGAGTCAATCGCGGTGATCCTGGGAGCGCCTGGGCGCAGAAGATGCTGGTGATCATGCAGGCGGCGATATCGCTGGTGTTAGTGAGCACGGCGGCGATGCTCGGCCAAAGCCTGCGGAACCTGGGACAGCAGAATTTCGGATTCGATTCCGATGGGAAGTATCTGGTTTCGATCGATCCGAAGATCTCCAACTACAAACCGGAGCACCTGGTACCGCTCTTTCGTGAAATTGAGGGACAACTGCGGCTTATTCCTGGCGTGCAGAGGGTCGGCTCCATAGTCGCAGCGCCGCTGACCGGTTGGGTTTGGCAGCATGACATCCGGGTTGAGGGCAAACCCGAGCCTGGCCCGCAGGTTCATGTTTCATCCGGATGGACCCGTGTGACGCCGGGATTTTTCGAGACTCTTGGAGACAGGATAGTGATGGGACGGCCCATCACCGATGAAGACACCGCGAGCACCCGGCCGGTAGCCGTCGTCAACGAGGCGTTTGCCAGGAAGTTCTTTGGCAGGGAGAACCCGATTGCGCAGCACTTCGGGCCTCCGCTAAAAAACGCAGGAATGTATGAGATTGTCGGCGTTGCATCCGACGTCGACTTCGGGGATGGTGTGCGGCCCATGTACTTCCTTCCGGAGGCGCAGAGCACATACCTCCTTGATGCAGAGGCTGAAGAGCGAGAGGTCCAGTCGCATTACCTGGGCAGCGTGCTGATCTCCGCCCCGGCAAATCCGGCCGGCCTCCAGAAACAGGTAAAGCAGACGCTGGCGAATGCAGCGCCGAACCTGGTGGTGAGCAGCATTCAGTCCTACGGTGAAGTCATTCATGCCAATTTTGCGCAGCAGAGAATGATCGCAAGCCTGACCTGGCTCTTTGGAGGCGTCGGGCTGGCGCTGGCTGCAGTTGGCCTCTACGGTGTGACAGCCTATGGCGTGGAACAGAGGGCGAACGAGATCGGTGTGCGCATGGCGCTGGGAGCAGACCGCAGTTCGGTGATGCTCATGGTGCTGCGCGAAGCTTTCGGGCAGGTAGGCATTGGGCTGGCGCTGGGGATTCCGGCGGCAATCGGCGCAGGGCATCTCATTGCCAGCCAGCTTTTCGGAGTAAAGCCGTGGGATCCGCTGGTACTGTCACTAGCCACGCTGTTGCTTGGCGTGTCCGCACTCATAGCAGCAGCCATTCCCGCGCAGCGTGCTACGCTTGTGGAGCCCATGGTCGCGCTGCGCCACGAATAGACGTTCTCCGATGACGTCAAAGCCCTTTTGGCAGGAAATTGGGTTAACTGTTTGAGGAGGAATCAGCGAATCGGCTGGTTCGCCATCACTAACAACTGGTTACTAAAACTACGCAGTTGTTAGTTCCTGGTTCCTAGTCCCCAGCTTTATCTTTCCTATGGCTGAGGACTAAGAACCGACAACTTAATTTGCATTCAATGAAGCAATATCGATCACAAAGCGGTAGCGCACATCGCTCTTCAGCACGCGTTCATACGCTTCATTCACCTGCTGAATGGGAATGAGCTCGATATCGCTGGTGATGTTGTGCTTGCCGCAGAAATCGAGCATTTCCTGCGTTTCTGCAATGCCGCCGATAGCCGAGCCGGCCAGGCTTCTCCGTCCGGCGACAAGAGAAAAAGCAGCGACCGCATGCGGCTTTTCCGGAATGCCCACGAGCACCATCGTTCCATCGATCTTGAGCAGGCTGAGGTATTGGTTGTAGTCCTGCTCCCCGGAAACCGTGTTGATGATCAGATCGAAAGTCCGCGCCAGCTTTTTGAAGGTCTCCGGATCAGACGTCGCGTAGTAGTGGTCTGCACCGAGACGCTTGCCGTCGGCCTGCTTCTTCAGCGACTGGCTGAGCACTGTCACCTCAGCGCCGAGCGCGTGCGCCAGCTTCACGCCCATGTGCCCCAGGCCGCCGAGTCCGACGATGGCAACCTTCTTGCCCGGCCCGGCGCCCCAGTGTTTCAGTGGCGAATAGAGCGTGATGCCTGCGCAAAGCAGCGGCGCCGAAGCATCGAGAGGCAGATTGTCCGGCATGCGCAGAACGTAGTTTTCATCGACAACAATCTGTTCGGAATACCCGCCCTGGGTCACCGTCTTCAGGTCCTGCTCCTTGCCGTTGTAAGTCCACGAAGTGTGCACGGCGCAGTATTGCTCGAGTCCCTCCTTGCATTCTTCACATTTTCTACAGGAATCAACAAAACAGCCGACGCCCGCCTTGTCGCCTGCTTTGTATTTGGTCACCTTGCTGCCGACGGCGCTTACCACGCCGGCAATCTCGTGCCCCGGCACCATGGGGAAGGATGCGCCGCCCCACTCATCGCGTGCCTGGTGGATGTCGGAATGGCAAATGCCGCAATACTTGATGTCGATGACAACGTCATGCTCGCCCGGCTCGCGACGATCAAATGTATAGGGAGCGAGCGGGGCCTTCACCGCTGGAGCGGCATAACCTTTTGTTTTTGGCATGTGAATCCCTTCAGGAAAAGAAAAGTAGTTAGCTTTTGGATGTGGAAACAAATTATTTGGATTCTTGCGAACGATTTACAGGAAATGAAAAGTAAGAGAAGACAGTCCCCATCACGCGCATTGTTCGCGTAATGGGGAGATGTATCAGCCCTGCACAGAAATATCAGCGAATGACAGCACAACCGTGCCCGCCACGGGCTGGCCAAAGAAGCGCGCCGGCTCAAAGACGGAAAACAAAAGCTTGTTCTCGATCTGCGAGCGTGTATGCGCATCGGACGGGCCGATCAGAATGCGGTAGTCATACACCCGCCCCATTCCGTCGACGTATGCCTCTATCACCACACCGCTGGTGCGTTCGCTGAGCCCAACCGGTATCGCGGCATCGTTCGAATAAAGGAAGTGCGGCCCCGAAGCATTGCCCAGGGGTTCGTCACGTGCGGCGGCCTGCACCGGATCGGCAACCGTGCCTACCAGGAGCACCACGGTGCCTACCAGCAGCACGGCGCTTGCGAATCCAGCCGATGCCTGCAGCAGGAACGGGGCGATCGAGTTCTGCCAGCGCATCTGCCAGCGGGCAAAGTTCTGCTTCGGGCTGTGCGCCTTTTCCTGCGAAATAGCCACGCGAAGGCGCAGCGCCAGATCGGCCGGAGCTTTCGCCGGGCCCAGATCGGCCAGCATGCGTTGCGTGCTGCGCCAGCCTGCAAATTCGAGCGAACACTTGCCGCAGGTCTCCAGATGGCCCGCTACCTTCTGCATGGCCACCCCGGGCAGGGTGCTATCCAGATACTCAGAAAACTGCGAACGAACGCTGCTGCACGAGCTCATGGAGCCTCCTTCTGGCAAGCAACAGCAGTTGGCCTCACTGCGCCAGAAGGTCGTTTGGCGGCAGCTTCGGCAAATGGGGCAAGTCGTGCTTTCAATTGCGCGCGTCCTCGCATGAGGCGCGACTTGATGGTGCCGAGATTCACATTCAGAATCTCGGCGATTTCCTCGTAAGCAAGCCCTTCGATATCCCGCAGAATAAGAACAGTGCGGAATGGTTCCGCAATCTCGCGGAGTTCGGCTTCGACGCGAGAGCGAATCTCTTCATGCGCCGCCATATCAAACGGCGAATCGTGCTCGTCCATCAATGTGTCTTTGATACAGAGCGGCTGGCCTTCAGAGGACTGCCCGGTCTCAGCCTCGATCGTGACTTCCTGGCGGCAGTGACGCGACCACCAGCGGCGCCGGTTCGACGCTTCGTGCAAAGCGATGCGGTAGAGCCAGGTGCGCAGGCTGGATTCGCCGTGGAATCCCGAGATGCCGCGATAGACCTTAATGAAGACTTCCTGAGTGACGTCCGCGGCGTCGGCCGGATTCGGCAACGTGCGCGCAATGACGCTGTAGATGGGCTGATGATAGGTCGAGATCAGCCAGGAAAATGCCTCTTCAGAGCCTGCTTTGAGCTCCGCAACAAATTCGGCCTCTTCGGGCCGGATAGCAATAACGCCTGCCAGATTTCCCACTGCTGTTCCTGCTTGCACCTCGGGCTATCCTCCTACAGTAACAAACCGGAGAGGAGTCTGGCATCCCTCCGCCCCGTGGCGGCCTGTTTTCAATGTCTTATAAACCGCCGGCGGCCGAGTGTCTCGCTCACTCTACCCCTTTAGACACCGGAAGAGAGCACTTTGGTTCCTGGAAAATGAAAGAACAGGATGGAACTTCAGAATGTTTGCATACGGGAGTGACCAGAGAAGCTTCGTCTGCCTGGTTTACGTAAATTTTTACTGCGATTGCCTTGGATTTAACTTGTATCGCCAATGATGCCGGGTAATCCTTGTGTCGCCAGGGCAGCTTTCTCATGCAAAAGTTTCCCGGTTCAATCATTCAATCCTGATTGCCCGTTTCCCTTTCCTCAGATTTCCAAGCCCAGCTGACACAAGCCTTGCAACAGGCTTCGCAAGATCAACCGGAGAGTTCCATGCATATGCCATTGCTCAGCAGTTTCCTCCGTCCTGTTCGAAAAGCCATACAGTCCGTTGCATTACTTCTTATGGCCACTTTCGGCCTGAGTGCCGCTTCGTTGCACGCCTCAATCCAACCGACCACTACAAAACTGTCAGTTTCTGACAATTCCGTTAACACGGGAACACCAGTGCGACTGACTGCGACTGTTGCCTCCAATGGCGCGCCTGTCATTCACGGGGAAGTCGAATTCTGCTATTTCTCAGCCGGACGCTGCGAGGATACGACCCTTATCGGCACCGCAGAATTGACTGCCAACGGGACCGCCAGCATCAAGCTGATATTGCCTCCCGGCAGGCACGATATCTACGCCTGGTTCCTGGGTACAACAACCTGCTCCAGCAGTAGTTCCATGCCTGATATGGAAACGATAGACGTGCACGGTCGCCTTTACAGTACTGCTGACATATCTATATCGGGCAGTGCTGGCAGTTATGCACTCACATCAAACGTTGGTGGATTTGGCACTGAGCCTCCGGCAGGAAGAGTGCAGTTTCTTGATGCTGCAAGCAAAAAAGCTATTGCAAGTGCGCATTTGAGCGATGCTGCAACTTTTGGTCAGACAGAAGAACTCCTGTCCACATCCAACGTGGTTTCGCAGGGAGGACCTGCCTTTTCAGCATTTTATGTAGCAGGAGACTTTGATGGAGATGGCGTGCCTGATGTTGCCGCTGCTTATCCTCCTTTTACTACTGATTCACTCGGCAACCTGGTCACTCCCTACAATCCCGTCATCATTTTCAAAGGAGATCCTCAACATCCGGGACATTTTCTGCAGGGAGCTACCTTCGTAGCAGACGCTTCGAATAATCCTCCCGGATTTATTACTTCAATGGCGGCCGCTGACTTTAACGGCGATGGAATACTGGACCTTGCGATTTGTTTTGAATACCCGGCAAGCTTCCAGTCGGGTATTGGCATTTTGCTGGGAGATGCCGCACATCCGGGGCATTTTCTGCCGATTCAGGAGTACTACGAGTCTCAGGGTTACCTTAACAACCTGGTAGTAGCGGACTTTAACAAAGACGGATTGCCAGATTTGGCATACATGAGCGCTGGTTATCTGGCTATTCG
The DNA here is from genome assembly GCF_059115305.1 of Acidobacterium sp. FHG110202_01. Taxonomy (NCBI): domain Bacteria; kingdom Pseudomonadati; phylum Acidobacteriota; class Terriglobia; order Terriglobales; family Acidobacteriaceae; genus Acidobacterium; species Acidobacterium sp. FHG110202_01. The sequence goes on along the minus strand of NZ_JBZYWJ010000004.1, from coordinate 229,698 downwards.
GTTCAACTCGCCCGCCAATCCAGGACAGTTCCCGCAAGCTACTCCTTACCCGCTGAATGGCGCATTGCCCGATTCTTTTGTCGCAGGAGACTTCAATGGCGATGGCTTCCCGGATATCGCCATGAGTATTACGACCCAGGGCTCAGGCCATGTAGGTCTTGCGCTGTGAAATCCGGCAAATCCTGGAGAACTGCAGTCCTATGTGTTGTATCCAGTGGAGGGTTTTATCGGAAACATGGTGGTGGGAGACTTTAACGGTGACGGGGTTCTGGATCTGGCAGGACTCCATTATCAAACTGGATTGACGGATTACCAGTTGTTCGCCCTTTATGGAGACAAAGGGCAACCGGGGAAATTCCTTCCGGAAGTTTCTCTCTATGCATACCCCGAAAATACCAGCGCTGGTTCTGCTGCAACGGGAGATTTCAATGGAGACGGAATTCTGGATATAGCCGTTCCCAACATTACGAACACTCCCAGTATCCAACCCACCCCGGTTATATTGGCCTTGGACATCTTCTTTGGCGATTTGAAACAGCCCGGTCAACCTTCACGGAAGAGTTTTCCCGGTACTTATGATTTCAGTGGTCCATTCCTTGTAGCCGACATAAACAGAGACGGCTTGTCAGACCTTGTAACTGCTATACCGGGTTCGGAATTTGTATGGTCAAGGTTATCGACTAAAGTTGCTACAGCAACAGCAGCCAATGTTTCTCCCGGACCTGCTACCCGGTACGTGTACGCCAGCTATTCGGGAGATCGTAACTACTACGGTTACCAATCCTGCGAGATCAGCCTGACCGGATCGCCTGCTGCTCCCGCCATAAGCGGCCTGACGGTCTCAAACATCACCGCAACCACAGCGACCATTTCCTGGACGACCAATGTGCCCACTTACGGCGGCGTGAATTACGGCACCACCACGAATTTTGGCAGCAAGACACCCTGGGTCGATCCGGTTTCGGCCAGCCACTCATTTACACTTTCTAACCTGTCTTCGGGAACCGCCTATGACTACCAGGCGTGGGCGGTCTCCTACTTCAACGGCTGCACCCATTGGACGACTACTTCAACCACCGCCAGCTTTACCACTGCGAAACAATAAGACAGTAGTTGCTGAAGAGGGACTGGCTTCCAGTCCCTCTTCAGCTTTTAAATGTCCGCAGGCAATTCCAATTGCTCCGACCCGATGCTCTTTTTACTTTTGAGCTGGTACACAAAAATGTGAGATTCTTACACATGGAGAGAGAGTTTGGATGCGGACGAACATCGAAATAGATGATCAGCTGCTGCAGCAAGCGATGCACGACAGCGGCGCGAGAACAAAGAAAGCTGCGGTGGAAGCCGGTTTGCGGTTGTTGGTAAAAACTCATGCCCAGGTGAGATTCCGACGGCTTCGCGGAAAAGTGCAATGGGAAGGCGACCTGAACGAATCCCGCCTGGGGCGGGTTCGTGAGTCATCGCAGGAATGACAATAATAGATACTACAGTTTGGATTGACTACCTCGGAGGGGTTACCAATCCTCATGTGGAGTGGCTCGACCGGGAGTTGAACCAGCAGCGTCTCGGATTGACCGATCTCATTCTATGTGAAGTCCTGCAGGGAATTCGTAACGACTCAACATTCAAGCGGATCAGGCAGGAACTGTCCAGGTTCGAAGTGTTTGATACAGGCGGAGAGTTCTTCGCTGTAGCTTCTGCAGAGCACTACCGCATACTTCGGTCGCATGGCTACACAATCCGAAAAACAATTGATTGCCTGATCGCAACATTCTGTTTAACTCATGGGCATTCGCTGCTTCACCGCGACCGCGATTTCGACGCTTTTGAACAGCATCTGGGCTTGCGAGTCATTCACCCCTAAGGGCACCTGCTGTTACCGCGGGCAATTCTAACTGCTCCGACCCCACAAAGGGCTCGAAATGCGCGCGGCAGCGGGCCTCATACAATCCCGCAGCGCCCACTACCACCAGCTCCTGGCTTCCGCCCAGCCTTTGCGTATGAATCGCGGGCTGGCCGCACACCATGCACACCGCCGAGAGCTTCATCACCTCGTCGGCTACGGCCATCAGGTCAGGAATGGGCTTGAACGGCTCTCCGGCAAAGGTGGTGTCGAGGCCAGCGACAATCACGCGCTTGCCCATATGCACCAGTTCCAGAGATAGAGAAACGAGGCTCTCATCGAAGAACTGCGCCTCGTCGATGCCGAGCACTTCCATCCCGTCGATCTGCGGAAACAGGGATTCGCGCAAACGGTCGACATTGGCGACCACGCTGGCTTCGAGCGTCTGCGCGCTGTGCGAGGCGATAGCAGTCTTGTGGTAGCGCAGATCGATATCCGGCTTGAAGCAGAGGACGCGCTGCCTCGCAATCCGCGCGCGCTTCAGGCGGCGAATCAGCTCTTCAGATTTTCCCGAAAACATCGGCCCGGTGATGACTTCAATCCGCCCCGGCGCATCGGCAGACGTCATCGGCGAACCGCCTGAGCCACATTCGCAGGGGCAGCGGCTTCGTGAATCGCCAGCAGCGTCTCAAGCACTCCGCGCAGATATTTCAGATCGAGAGCGTTCGCTCCGTCCGACTTGGCCTCGGCCGGATTGTCATGCACCTCAAGGAAAATGCCGTCCACTCCGGCAGCCACGGCTGCGCGCGCCAGCACAGGAATGAACTCCGGCTGCCCTCCGGAGACGCCGTTGGCAGCTGAAGGCATCTGCACCGAATGCGTGCCGTCAAAGGCCACAGGAGCAAGCTTGCGCATGATAGGCAGCGAGCGCATGTCCACCACAAGATTGTTGTAGCCGAAGCTCGCGCCGCGCTCGGTCAGAAAGACGCGCGTGTTTCCCGTCGTTGCGATCTTCTCGACCGCGTGTTTCATATCTCCTGGAGCGACAAACTGGCCCTTCTTTACATTGACTGCACGGCCGGTGCGGCCGGCGGCCACCAGAAGGTCGGTCTGGCGGCAGAGAAATGCGGGAATCTGTAGCACGTCTGCGCCTTCAGCGGCAATTTCGCAATGGCCCGGCTCATGGACATCGGTCAGCACCGGCAATCCGGTCGACTCAGCCAGCTTGCGCAGAATCGCCGTGCCTTCGACCAGTCCCGGTCCGCGAAAGCTCGTGACCGAAGTGCGGTTGGCCTTGTCATACGAGGCCTTGAAAATGTAGGGAACGCCCAGGTCAGAAGTAATGCGCTGGATGGCGTCGGCCATCTTGCGCACATGCGCTTCACTCTCAATCACACACGGCCCGGCGATAAGAAAGAGCTTGCCCGACCCGACATGCGTATTGCCAACTTCAAATTCGTAACTCACATATCGATTATAGGACTGGCCCCTTCGACTTCGCTCAGGGCAGGCTAGGCACACGCGGGACTGGCCGTCCAGGCATACGCGCTTCGCGCCATTCGTGCTCACGCTTGCTGCTAAGACTTTTTATTCGCTCCCGTTGGTCGCTTGATTTGTTCTAACTGAAATAAGAAAAGGCCCGCATTTATGCGGGCCTTTCGTGTCCGTCTGAACGTCAGGTTTAACTTCCCGCCGAGGGCGACGTGGACTGTGTCGAGTGGTTGCCGTGCGGAATCGCTGCTGCGCAGGTCGGCTGTCCGGCTGCCAGATACGGTGAGTTCTGGTTTGTGGTCAGCGCACCTGTGTTGGGATTCAGTTCGAGGCCGGTCACCGTGTTGTCGATGAAGTTTGCCGTGTACACGAATCGTCCGAGCGCCGGCTCAATCAGCACGCAGGAAGGACCTGCGCCTGTGGCATAGGAGCTGGCTCCGGAAACCGCGGAGAGGCCGCCCGTGCCCTGGTTGATAGCGTAAGCTGATACGCTTGCGCCATTGTAGTTCGCAACATACAGGTATGTTCCGCGCGGATCGACGGTCACTGCGACCGGGAAGGTTCCGGTTGCTGTCGTTCCCACCTGGTTCGGGTTAAGCGCGCCGGTCGAGAGGATTGTGTAATTGATGAGCTGGTTCTGGCGGCTGTCCGTCACATAGAGGAAGCGGCTTGTAGGATCGGTAGCCACGGCAGTGGGCGAAGTTCCGGCCTGGTACGGGCTGCCGGCATTCGTGGTCAGCACGCCGCTCCCGTCCACATCAAACGCGTAAACCTGGCCTACCGTGTTGGGCTTACTGGCGTCGTCGTTCTGCGCTGATACGTAGACCGCTGTGCCGTTCGCAAGCGCAGCGACGCCGGTCGGGCTCCAGCCCACCGGAACATAAGGTGCGGTCTGGGTGGCTCCGGTCGAATCCACATAGGTCTGGGTTACAGGAGTGCAGCTCGCCAATCCCTGGGCCGTCGTGCTTGTGCCGCCGTTCAGCGTATAGGCCGCGACATCGCCCGGGCCGGGGTTGGCGCTGCTGTAGACCGGGCCGCCCGGAGTCGTGGGCGAAAAGAAATCCACTGCATACAGAAGTGTTCCCGAACTATTGATCGCCAGCGATACCGGCTCCGATCCCGGAGTGTTGCAGGTCTGCTGCGGATAGAGCTTTCCGTCCGTGCCGATGGCAAACTCAACGATATTGTTATCGTCCTTGTTGGCAACGAAGAGGTACTTGCCATTCGGCGTGGTGACAGCGGACACAGGGTTTCTTCCGCCCGAAGGATAAGGCGACTCCTGGATCTGCGTCAGAGCGCCGGAGAGCGAGTCCACACGGTACACACCGATCTGGCCCGGATTGTTCTTCGAGGCGGTGACAAAAACATAGTCCACCGTGTTGCTGGGACTGCAGGAGGTAAGACCGAGACCTGTTGCCAGAGTTGCTGCGGCGGCCAGAAGCACCCGGCCCGATTTGCTTAACTTCATGCGCTTCCTTCGTCCTGGCCCGTAATGGCGCAGGCTTCTTGTATAAGGGATTGCTCCCGCTTGCATTGTAACTTCAGTGCGGCCACTCCTTCATCCGCAGCCGCTATTCCCGGCGGCTGCACAGATGAAGGACATGCTTTCTGCTTATGTGGTGCGTCCGCTTACCGAGCACCATGTAGGATTGCCCACTGTGTTGAACGTCGTGCCTCTGCGCAGCAGCGTCAACACGCCAGTGTTCGGGTCGAGAATGCGCCCGGTGATCTGGCTGTCGTTGAAGCTGGTGGTATAGATGTACTGGTTTGAGGTGTCCTCAAAGATGCAGTTCACGCCGGAACCGGAACCGAAGGGCTCGCCTGCGATCGGCTGCAGCGTTCCGTTCGTGGGGTCAATCGTCCATCCCGTGATCTGGCTGATCGGGTTCACGATGCCCGTTGTCGGACCGGAGTTCACGACGTACAGGTATTTCCCTTTGCTATCCACCACGAGCGATGTCGGATTGGCCGCAGTCGAAGTGTTCTGAATCGTTCCGTTGGTCAAGCCCTGCAGACTGCCACTCGTTCCAACCGTAAATGGAAGAATTTGCCCCGGGCAGGCGGCGCTTGCAGAGGGCGTGCAGGCATTCGGAGCATTATTGCCGGCATCGAGAACATAAACGTACTTGCTGCCGGAGAGGGTGGACCCTTGAGCGGTACTGATAGCCGTCATGCTGACTGCCCCCGTCGCCAGCGGCGAATTCTGCGTCTGCGTCAATTGCCCGTTGGTAGCGTTCAGCTGGTAGGGATAGACAGTTTGCGAGTCAGATGGGCTAGACAAAATGCTGCCATCAGAGGCAACAACGTTGCCGCCTGCCTCAGCAGTAAGGACGAAGCCCGATGCCACCGTGAAGTCTATTGGAGCGCAGCTGACCGGGAAATAGGTCTTCTGGGTTCCGTCAGAATTCTGCTGCTGCTGGTTGGTCACGATCGAAAGGCGCCCGGTGTTCGAATCAATGCTGAAGACCGTAATATCGCCGACGGGGTAGTACTGCCCGTCAGAGCCTTTGCAGGGATAGCTGGTGCTCGGCGACGATTGTGGCGTAATCGCAGTGGTATTGATGGGCGCGTAGGTGTCCATCGCGAAGAGAAAATGTCCCGTCGAGTCAGGGAGGATGCGCGTGGTCTTGAAGCCCTGGCTGACGTAGCTTGCCTGGAAGCTCAGTACGCCGTTGCCGCCGATACTGAACAGCGAGATGTTGGCACCGCTGAAAGTCCCGTCGGGGTTCTGCGTCCCTTGGTTCAGGACATACATGTACCGTCCGCCGCTCAGAACGAAGGTACGGACGGGATTTGTGCCGCCCGAGCCGAAGGGCGAGCCGGGTGCCGCCGTAAGAACGCCCGTCTCGGAACTTTCCTTATAGGACCCGATCTGGTTGTACTGCGTTCCAACCGTGAAGACAAATGCCGTCGTGAAGTCTTGCCGGCAAGAAACAGTCCCGAGGGTTAGGACTGAGGTAACCACTGCGGCCAAGGCGATCTGGCCAATTTTCCTAAACTTCATGCGCTTCCTTCATCCTGGCCAACAATGGGGTGGCGCAGGGAAATGGGTCGGGATGACTCCCCGTCTGCATTGTAAAACATCAGCACAGAGAACAGGATATAGCACTCAAGGTGCAAGGCTTAGATAGCAGCGCCTGCGCTTTTAGAGGTCCGTTTTATCTGTGCTGTTGTAAAGACTGTGACGATATTTTATCGGTGAGCATACAGGACCCGGAAAAATTCCCGGGTCCTGCACCCTGTGATAAAGCCCTACCAGACGCGGCAGGAGTTTTCCGGCATCATCGGCTGTCCCTTGTGGCAGCCAAAGGCTTTGCCGAACTCATCGAAGTTCTGCACCACGCCGTTCACGCGGAACATGCCCGGCGAGTGCGGATCGGTCTTCGCCCTCACGCGCTGTATCTGGTCGGTGCGGTTTTCGCACCAGACCTGCGCAAAGGCGATGAAGAACCGCTGTGGAGATGTATAACCGTCGATCTTCGTATCCGGGCTCTTCTTCTCTTCAGTGAGTGAACTCAGCAGCGCCTGGTAAGCGATGCGGATGCCGCCGTTGTCCGCCGTATTCTCGCCCAGCGTCAGCTTGCCGTTCAGCTTCGTTCCAGCGACAGGCTCGAAGCCGCCGTACTCCTTCACCTCGCAGTCGGTGCGTGACTCGAACTCCTTCTTATCGGTCGGAGTCCACCAATCCTTCACATTGCCCTGAGCGTCATACCTGCTGCCTTCGTCATCAAAGCCGTGCGTCATTTCATGCCCGATAACCACGCCGATAGCGCCGAAGTTCACTGCCGGATCCTTCGTGTTGTCAAAGAACGGCGGCTGCAGGATTCCCGCAGGAAAGTTGATGTCGTTCATCTGCGGATCGTAATAGGCGTTGACCGTCGGCGGCGTCATGCCCCATTCCTTCTCGTCCACCGGCTTGCCCAGGTGGTTGATCTCCCAGTCCCACTCAAAGGCATGCGAGCGCGCGAGATTGCCCACCAGGTCATCGCGCTTTACTTCGAGCTTCGAGTAGTCGCGCCACTTTTCCGGGTAGCCGATCTTCTGGCGGAAGGCCTCGAGCTTTACCTCGGCCTGCTTCTTGGTGTCTTCGCTCATCCATGGCAGCGCCTTGATGTCCTCATCAAGCGCCTTCTTGAGCGCAGCCACCAGCTTTTCCATATTGTCCTTGGCTGAAGGCGGGAAGTTCTCCTTCACCCAGTCCTGTCCCACGGCCTCGCCCAGGCTGCGGTCGGTAAGCGCAGTGCAGCGCTTCCACCGCGCTGTCTGCTCTGCCTGTCCCTGCAGCGTCTTCTGGAAGAAATTGAAGTTGGCGTCGGCAAATTTATCGGAGAGCCACGGAGCCATGCCATTGGCTGCATGGAAGCGCAGGTAGCTCTTGATGCTGTCGAGGCTCTGTTCGGAGATGACCTGGTTGAGCGCCTTGAAGTATCCCGGTGTCGCAACATTCAGCGTGTCGAAGCCCGGGGCGCGCAGCAGGCCGATATAGCTCGTCCAGTCAAAGTCAGGCGCAAGCGTATTCAGCTCCGTGACTTTCATAATGTGGTACACATTGTCGGGATTACGCAACTCCACGCGCGGCAGCGAGCCCTTCGCCAGCGCAGTTTCAATGTCAATGACCGCTTTCGCTTCCGCAGCTGCCTTATCGTCCGGATCGCCGATCATCTTGAAGAGATCAACCACGTAATCGTGGTACTGCGAACGGATCTTCGTCATGCGGTCATCATTCTCAAGGTAGTAATCGCGGTCGGGAAGCGACAGGCCGCCCTGGGAGGTGCTGGCAATCTGCTTGCTCGAGTCCTTCTCGTCCTGCTCGACGCCGAAGCGCATAAAGGCGGCCACGCCTTCCTGCGTCTGCAATGTGCCCAGCAGCGTTCCCAGCTGCTTTTTGTCCGAGATGCTGTCGATCTGCTTCAGTACCGGCTGGATCGGCTTGTCGCCCAGCTGGTTGGAAAGATCAGTGTTCATGCAGGAGGCAAAGAAGTCGCCGTACTGATGCTGCAGCGGAGTCTGCGGATTATCAGAGGCCTTCTTCAGATCGGCGTAGAGCAGATAGCGGTTGTGCTCGCTCAATTCATTGAAGCGCCCCCACGCCGTCTGGTCGCCGGGAATGGGATTGGCCTTACGCCAGTTGCCGCAGGCGTACTGGAAGAAGTCCGTGCATGGGTCGGCGGTCTTGTCGATAGCCGAGAGATCGAAACTGTGTGGGGCTTTTGGCTCTGCTGGAGCTGCGTTCGAAGATTTTTGCGCGATGGCGAATCCGGTGCACAACAGGAGCACCGAAGCAATACGAATGGATTGCATAACATCCTCAGAAATCGGGCTGGCACCTCTATTCGGGAAGGGATGCTGAGCCGGAATGCACAGGCTGTGATTAGGCTGTGTTGGCTCATAAGGTAACACGCGCAATGGAGGAGAAGACAGGGAATTAGAGAAGCAGGGAAATAGGGAACAGGCACAAGCCTCGGGTGCCCCAGGTTCCCCTGAGCTATGTCGAAGGTAACCTGGGGTAGTTTCTTCAACCTGCGATAAGTTAGGTGGAGTCATGCATGCGGCAGGTCTTTTCAGAAAACTCTACATCGCAGTGCTCGCGCTGGTTTATCTGCTCGCACCTCTATCTGCGCAAACGCCATACCGCTACCTCCGGGCCGGCAACCCCAGCGATGCAAATGCAAAGACACAACCCGGCTTCGCCCTGATCGGCGGCGGCAAAGACCTCGACGCAGCATTTCAGTGGCTATGCCAGCACTCCGGCGGCGGAGACTTCCTCGTTCTCCGAGCCACGGGCTCCGACGCCTACAACCCATACATTCAGAGCCTCTGCCGCCAGAATTCGGTGGCCACGCTTATCATTCCCAATCGCGCTGCCGCCTCTGATCCGTTCGTCGCTGAAACCATCAGCAAAGCCGAGGCCATTTTCATCGCCGGCGGAGACCAGGCCAACTACATCCATTTCTGGAAAGGCACTCCGGTCGAGCAGGCCTTGAACGTAGCCATCGAAAAGGGCATGCTATTGGCGGAACCAGCGCAGGCCTCGCCGTGCAGGGCGAATACATCTACTCCGCGCAGAACGATCCGCCCGAAGGTCCAGACCTGACCTCAGACATGGCTCTGACAAATCCACGGCATCGCCAGGTGGTGATCGTTCCCGGTTTTCTCCATGATCCGGCACTGGCGGGCACAATCACGGACACGCATTTCGTTACCCGCAACCGCATGGGCCGCCTGCTGGTCTTTATGGCGCACATTCTTGCAGAGGATCATCTGTCATCCGTAAAGGCCATCGGCATCGACGAGCAGACTGCAGTGCTGCTCGATCCCCATGGTCAATCGAGCATCATCGGGCATGGAGCAGCCTACTTCCTCTCGTCTGATGACAAGAACGTAGTCCTCAAAGAAGGAACGCCGCTTTCCATGAAGAGCGTACAGGCGAAAAAAGTCCTGCCCGGCGGCAGGTTCGATCTCCACACTTGGAGCGGCGATGCAACAGAGTACAAGCTGAACGTGGAATCAGGAGTAATCCACTCCAGCCAAGCAAATGGGGCCATCTACTAACCTGTCTTTAAGAAGTAATGGCTAAGAAGCGGTCAGCTTGAAGCTGAAGAAGCTACGAGAATCTTCTAAAGCTGTATCTTCAATGAAGGCACATTGAACAACTCAATACTGGGGACTGACAGAAGATTTCTAGCTGGCTGGTTTTAGCTGGCCGCTGTTTCGCTGACCGCTTGCGCCGCAGGCGCACTGACCGCCGTCTCTTAAAAAATCTTCAGATGAATCGTCAGGTACTTCTTGGGATTCTGCCGCACCGCCGTCACCAGATTATTCGTGTTCTGGATCATCTCGTCGGAGTGGTCATACAGGCTACGGTTGCGCATCAGCTGCCCGATCGTGCCTTCGCCGCTGTCCACGCGGTTCAGGATGGAATCCAGTTTGTTGACGGTGTCGTTCAGCTTGTCGGCGAATTTCGGGTCTTTGGCGAGAATACCGATCGAGCCCTTGCCCGCGTTAATATCACGCAGCAGGGCATTCAGGTTCTGGGTCGATTCTTTCAGGTTGTTGAAGACCGTCTCGTCCTTAAGGAACTTGCCGATATTGCCTTTTCCGCTGTCGATCTGATTTGTAACGTCTCCCAGCTTGTCCACTATGGCGTTTGCGCGATTGTAAAGCGTGTCATCCACAAGCAGCTTGCCGATCGATCCTTTGCCGTTGCTGACCTGGTCTACCAGTCCCTGAATCTCATTCAGAGTGCCGACCGCCCGGTTGTAAAGACCGGGATCGGTGATGAGTTTGCCGATCGATCCCTTGCCGGTATTCATGGCGTCGACCAGGTTATCGACCTTCGCGAGGATCGTATTCAGCTGCTCAATCGTGCCCTGGCTCGACTTGATCACATCGCTCAGGTTCGGTGTTTCCGTGGTCTGCATCTCGGCCCCGTCCTGGAGCGTCGACCCGGTGGCGAACTTGCTGTTGATGTCGACGACCGTATCGCCGAGCACGCCAACAGTCTCAAGGCTCGATTTCGAATCCGTACGCAGTGCCGGCAGATAGTGCTTGCTGATGCGCATCGTTACTTCCACCGGAGTCAGCTTGCGCTCGGGAATGATATGGATGCTTTTCACGCTGCCGATCGTCACGCCTTCGAGATTTACAGGAGCGCCGATCTTCAGGCCCGCGGAGTTCTCAAAGTAGGAGCGGACTGTGATCCGGCCAGAGAAAAAGCCGCCAGAGTTGCCCGACATCAGGAACACCAGTGCGGTCAGCGAAACCAGCGCTACCAGCACCAGCACACCAACTTTTAATTGGGACCATTGGACTTCCTGCTGGCTCGGCACAAACCCCCTCGATTATCCGGATATTAAAAGAACAAGTCGTGCTGCGACTTGAGGATATCAAAGACGTGCCCCCTGAGTCGCAGCATTTCCCTTGGATGACAGGCTAAAGCAAGCCGTTGCAAAAGGATAGAAGGGCAGGGAAATAGAGAACAGGGAAAACAGGGAAGTAGGCAATCAGGGAGTAGGGAATAGAGCAGGTCAGACTCCCCAGGGATGTTTCCCTATTTTCCTACTTTCCTATCTCTCTATCTCCCTGCTTCCCTATTTCCCCATGCTTTCCAACAACACTGAAGCCATGGCGATCGCATCCGTATGGGTGAGCGAAAGTGAGATATGGGCCACACCCAGCCGGTCGGCAAACTCCCGCGCCCGCCCGGAGAAGTGCAAAGTAGGCCGCTGCCCCGGAATTCTCCGCACTTCCAGTTCCTTCCACGTCACCCCATGCTGGATCCCGGTTCCAAGCGCCTTGGCCCCGGCCTCCTTGGCCGCAAACCGGGCGGCATAGCTCTCGGCAAAGTTCTTCTTACGACCGCAGTAAGCAATCTCTCCCGGAGTGAAGACCTTCTTGAGAAAGCGCTCCCCATAACGGGCAATCGACTGCGCAATCCGCTCAATTTCCACAATATCGATTCCTGTTCCGACAAGCATGAATGCACGGTAGCACATGGAGTCCCAAAGCTGGACGGTTGAAGAAACCTGCTCCCTCATCCGATCAGGTAAATGTGCTGCCTGCCGAAGAACAAATTGACTGGGATCTGAAGCTTGCCGCCTTCGCAAGCGGCGAGCCGCAGCGTACCATCCGGTTCCTGACTGCGGCGGTTATTGCCTGCGGCGGGTGGGTGCTTTCGCGCAGCTGCGCCGGTTCTGACACCGCTGAGATCACCTTCGAGTTCGCGCGCGCGGTCAGCGTTGAAATCTACAGCACGCTCATTGCCGTTGGCCTCGAGCTCAGCCGCGAGGCCCACATCCGCATTACCGGGCTCTGCCAGTGCACGAAAGAGCTGATCGACACCCGCGCCTATGACATAGCCCGCATCCATCTCCTGGTCCTGCCCCATCCAGTCACTTCCGAATTAAAGAGGGAAGAAAACCCGCCGGGCGCAAAATTATCATGACGAACCAGCTCTAGGCGTTGGTGAGATGCTCGCCCAGCAGGCTCTGGCCGAAGACGCAGAAGCTGTTGCGGCCTGTGTCTTTCACTCTGTACATGGCGGCGTCGGCATTGCGAAGGAGTTCTTCGGCTGTGCTGCCGCCTTCGGGAAAGATGGCGACGCCAATGCTGAGAGTCACGCTGATTGTCCGATCGCCGATTTCGATGGGCTGCGAAGTGTTGCGCATAATCTGCCGGGCACAGCGCTCGATGTCTTGCGCGGTGCGAAATTCGGGCATCGCAACAACGAACTCGTCTCCACCCAGGCGGGCCACGATGTCGGACTCGCGCACAGAAGAGAGAAGACGCTGCCCCACAGTCGCGAGCAGGATGTCGCCGTCAGCGTGGCCAAGAGAATCGTTGATCTGCTTGAAATAGTCGATGTCTACAAGGAAGACCGCGACCTTCTGGCCATGATTCTGCGCATGGAGGATAGCCTGGCGGAGACGCTCGTAGAGTAACGTGCGGTTGGCGAGGCCAGTCAGATGATCATGGTGCGCGAGATAGTGCACGTGATCGGAGCGGCGGCGGTGTTCGGTGACGTCGCGGCTGGTGATAGCGAGGCCATTGCCGAGCCGGACGACCTGGACGTTGAGCCAGGTGGCTTTGATCATGTCATCGTCGATGAAAACCTCACACGTGTAGGGAATGCCCGTGCGGATGACTTCACGGTATTTGTGAATAAGGCCGGATCGAATCATGAAAGGCCGAACTTCGGTGAGGACTTTGCCGTAAAGGGTTTCACGAGGTATGCCAAGGCGATGCTCGGCTCTAGGATTGATGTAGCTGAATCTGAAATCGACAATAACTCCCGAGGCGTCGGGGATGCCGTCGAAGATATAGAAATCGTCCAGAGAGCATTCGGCGGCAGCAAAGAATCGGGCATAGTCAGGAGTGCCGTGCGAACCTGCCGTCTGAAGGCGCCGGGGAAGGAATGCGTTGAAAAGAGCTAGAGTCTGGCCCCAGAAACGTTTCGTGCGCATACAAGCTTTCAGGCTCTGTAAATTCTGTAACTCAGGACGGAGGGATATCGAGAACATTATATCTTTGCCGGAGGCAGAAACCATCCCTGGAAGGGATGTTGTAAGTCCCCACACAATCCGGAGGTAATGTGGTCTTCGCCTAGTTGAGATCGCCCTTTCTTTCCTATTGACCGTCTATAAGAGCAGTGCTAACGTCTTATAGACAGTCAATAGGAGCATTCATGCCTGCCCCGCAATCCGATCTGCTGCAAGGTACACTCGACGTTCTGATCCTGAAGTCTGTCGCGCTCCAGGAACTGCATGGCATGGGCATCTCACGCAGAATTGCCCAGATGACCAACGGAGCCTTCGACGTGAAGGCAGGCTCCCTGTTTCCTGCTCTCCACCGCATGGAACAGGCCGGCTGGCTTACATCTGCCTGGGGAGAGTCGGAGACCAACCGGCGCGCAAAGTTCTATTCGTTGACCAGGGCCGGCAGAAAGCAGCTTCAGGCTGAAACAGCACGATGGGAACGGATATCCCTCGCGATGGCAACGGCACTAGGAACCAGCTAGGAGGTTTCCGTGATCACTCGACTTCGTGCGCTTTGGAAGAACCTGTTCCATCGAAATCAACTGGACAACGATCTGGATGAGGAACTTCGCGCCTATGTGGAGCTGGTGTCGGCAGAGAAGATGAGGTCGGGAATGCCGGCGGAGGAGGCATATCGCGCCGCACTTCGCGAGGTGGGAGGAGTCGATCAGGTCAAACAAGGCGTTCGGGATATTCGTGTGGGGGCGCTGCTGGACAGGTTGGCTCAGGATATTCGCTATGGCATTCGAACATTGGCGAAGAATCCTGGTTTCTCTCTCATCGCGATAGCCACGCTGGCTCTGGGCATCGGCGCGAACACGGCGATGTTCAGCCTGCTGGATCAGGTCGTCCTGCGACTGCTGCCGGTGAAAGCGCCGGAACAGCTGGTGATCGTGACCGTGCGCGGCAACAACTACGGCAACAGCATCAGCGACAACGACGTTTCATATCCGATGTACGAAGAACTGCGTGATCGGAACCAGGTGTTCTCCGGGATGTTCTGCCGATTTTCTACCGGCATCACGCTGGGAGTCGGCAATCACGCGACGCCCATCAATGCGGAATTGGTGTCCGGCTCATACTTCCCGGTGCTGGGCCTGGACGCGGCTCTGGGTCGCACGATTACACCCAGTGATGACCGCGTTCCGGATGGCCATCCTGTGGCGATGCTCAGCTACAGCTTCTGGCGGAACTACTTCCACGCCGACCGTTCGATTGTCGGGAAGACAATTTCCCTCAACGGCTATGCCATGACGGTGATTGGAGTGGCGCGGCCGGGGTTCGACGGAGTTGAGCTCGGGAAACCGGCAAAGGTATTTGTCCCGATGATGATGAAGGCGGAGATGACCCCTTACTGGGACGGCGTCAAAGACCGGCGGAGGCGGTTCAAGTGGCTGACCGCTTATGGACGCCTGAAGCCGGGTGTGAGCGCGCAACAGGCGCAGGCGTCGCTGCAGCCTTTGCTGCACGGCATCCTGGAGACGGAGGTGCAGGAGCCGGATTTTCGCAAATACTCCTCGAGGGATCGCGAGGATTTTCTGCGGAACCGGATCGAGCTTGTGCCGGGTTCCGATAGCCATCTGCGCGACCAGATGCGGGAGCCGCTGTGGGTGCTGGTTGCGCTGACCGCGGCTGTGCTGCTGCTGGCGTGCGCGAACCTGGCCAACCTGCTGCTGGCGCGCGCCACGGCACGCGAGCGCGAAATGGCGGTGCGGCTGGCGATCGGCGCGGGACGCGCGCGGATTGCACGGCAGCTTTTGATAGAGAGCCTGTTGCTCTCGGGTGCAGGAGCGCTGCTCGGGCTTGGCCTGGCATTTGTGGCGGACCGCGTGTTGCTGAACATGTATCTGCCCGCAGGCGAGGCAGCTGACTTTGCGGTGACTGCCATTCCCGATCTGCGCGTGCTTGCGTTTGCTTTGTGCATCATGCTGCTGACGGGAGTTGCCTTCGGGCTGCTGCCCGCGATGCAGAGCGCGCACACAGAGATTGTGTCCACATTGAAGGACACGGGCGGCGCAGTGGTTCGCGGCAGCATGCTGGCGCGCAAACTGCTGGTCTGCACACAGGTGGCGCTCTCGCTGCTGTTGCTGGTGGGGGCGGGACTGTTTGTGCGCACGCTGCGAAATCTAAGAAACCAGGGTCCCGGCTATCCTACCGATCATCTGCTCTCATTCACCGTGGATCCATCGCTGAGCGGATATTCCGATGAACGAACGAGATTGTTCGACGAACGATTGCGGACGACGCTTGCATCCGTTCCCGGCGTCGAATCGGTGGGCCTGTCCAGCGTGCCCCTGCTCGATGGCGCCGCATGGCAGAACACCGTTTCGGCGGAAGGCTCCGAGCCAAAGCCTATCCAGGATCAGCCCTTTCTGGACCAGATCAGCCCGGGGCTGTTTACAACACTCGGCGTTCCTCTCCTGGCCGGGCGCGATTTTACGCTGCAGGACAAAGCCGGTACCGTGATCAACGAAGCGTTCGCGCGCGAGTATTTTCCCGGACGCAATCCCATCGGCCTGCATATCGGATTCGTCGATTTTGAATCGCCCACGCGCCCGAAGCCGAATATCGAAGTGCTGGGAGTCATCAAGGATACGAAGTTTCGCGATCTGCGGGAGCCGGCCACTCCCCAGGCCTACTTCGCTTATCTCGGGTCCACACATTTCCGCGGCGTCAGCGTTTATGTGCGGACGCGATCCGATCCCCGGCAGATGGTGGATCAGGTCCAGGAGTTCATGCGGCAGTTTGATCCAAATGTTCCCGTTGTCGATCTGCAGATCATGGATGATCAGCTCGGCGCATCGCTGCGCGCAGAGCGGCTGGTGGCGAGCCTCTCATCGGTCTTCGGCGGCCTGGCAACACTGCTGGCGGTAATCGGCCTTTATGGCGTAATGGCCTACGCGGTGGCCCGGCGCACGCGGGAAATGGGCATCCGCATGGCGCTGGGAGCGACACGCGGCAACGTAGTTGGCCTGGTCATGCGTGAGGTTTCCATCCTGGTCATTGCTGGTCTGGTTGCCGGGGCTTCGCTGGCGCTCGCTTCAGCGAATCTTATCCGGAGCCAGCTGTTCGGATTGAACCCTCATGATCCATGGACGCTCATTGGCGCAGCGTTTTCCCTCTCCATTGCAGCTGGCATTGCTGGTTTCATCCCGGCTCTGCGCGCGAGCTCCGTGGATCCAACGACAGCTCTCCGGCAGGAATAAGACCTGACTGCGAGATATGGCGCTTCCGCAGTCGCGCGAAAAGGTCAGCCTATGATCTCCTGGTTCCTTTGTTCTGTAAATGCGCCAATCCTCGATTGCCGTGTATTCGCAGCTATAACGGATCATTCACGGCACAAGGCAGAGAGCTTCAGGAGCACCGGCATCTTTCGGGTGATCCCATTACATATTGGGTGAGTCTGGCATGTCGCAGATCGAGAAACGTTTCTCATTTAACGCGCAAATTTTCTGTTGACAGCGTTTATTTTTCAACCCACAATTTTCGGGCGTGGAATATCAGTAATCCACACAAATAGCTTTAGTGACCTTCACAATAACTTTCCAGGCGGAACACTGCAGACTCGCAAACCCATGGATACGGCTGCTCAGTTCCTCCTCACGGCACCTTTCCCTCCCATTAAAGTCGGGAGAAACGTTCACGTAATGAAAGAAAGGGTTTACTTCATGTCCGATATGGTTCGCTCTTCTGACAATCTCCCTCCGGACAGCCCGTGCAGAAGCCTATCGGCCTCTCTTCGCGGATCGGGAAGTATCAACCTGCAAACTGTTCGACCATTCCGAGCGGTTTTAACAATCTTTTGTGCCTGCCTGCTTTGCGGCTTGTGTTACTCAGCAGCCGCGCAAACTGTGGATCTGAACACCCGGTATCAGAAGTTCGAAGGGTGGGGCACCTCTCTTGCCTGGTGGGCCAATGTTGCTGGTGGTTACCCGGAACCCGATCGCAGCACCATCACGCGCCTGTTCTTCGATCAGGTTACGGGATTGGGACTCAACATTGTCCGGTACAACATCGGCGGGGGCGAGAACCCTGCCTATCTTCCGCCGAATTCCCCGGTTTACCTGCCATACCGTACCCGCGTACCGGGGTTCGAGCCCTCTTCGGGAGTCTATGACTGGACGCAGGATGCTAACCAGCGATGGGTCTTGCAGGAATCGAGTAATCTTGGGGTCACGATTGCAGAAGCTTTCTCGAACTCGCCCCCGTGGTGGATGACCAACAGCGGCAGCGTCACCGGCGCAGTTGGCGCTGGAGATAACCTGAACCCAGCCTATGCCAATGCATTCGCCGACTATCTGACCACGGTTGTCAAACACTTCCATGATGCCTGGGGCATTACATTTCGCACTGTGGAGCCATTCAACGAATCGAATTCGACTTACTGGCACTTTGGCGGCGGCCAGGAAGGCTGCGGGTTTGCTCCTGCAACGCAGAATTCCTTTGTCAAGGTGCTTGCTGCTTCACTGTCCGCAAAAGGCATAAACTACACCACGATCAGCGCGTCAGACGAGAACAGTGTTTACGGATCGCTATCCACTCTGGCGCAGTATGATTCCACCTCAATAGGCGATCTCTCGCAATTGAGTACGCACACCTATGCCGGCACCGCAGCACAACTGCAGAGTTATCTTGCTCAGGCAACTCAACTGAACAAGAGCCTGTGGATAACGGAGTACGGCAATGGGGACGCGAACGGGCTGACCACGGCCTCTCGAATTCTCACCGATCTGAGAAATGGGCAACCACAGGCCTGGGTTTACTGGCAGACCATCGATTCTGCCACTGGTTGGGGTTTCATCAAGAACGCTCTGGCGGACGAGACGAATACCAGTTACACCATCAATCAGAAGTACTACGTGATGGGGAACTTCAGCCGGTTTATCCGTCCCGGCTATCAGTTTGTCGGCATGACGGACAGCAATTCGGTGGCCGCATATGACGGCCTCGGAACCGTCGTCATCGTAACCGTCAATAACACCACATCGGCAAGAGATATCACCTACACTCTTCAGAACCTGCCTGGAGGGTCGTGGTCTGCTACGCCATACCAGACGTCTGCCACCCAGAACCTTGCCGCGCTCGCGTCCTTTGCCGTTGACGGGGGACAATTCGCAACCACGCTTCCAGCGCAGTCCGTGACAACTTTTGTGCTCACGAACGGTCAGAGCAGTCCACTGATTTCTGGAACAACTTACAAGATCCAGAATGTTAACAGCGGTCTGGTAATGACTGTCCCCTCAGTGAATGGCCCGGCGGTCATCCAGAAGGCCGACGAGAATGGTGATAACCAGAAATGGCTGGCCACCGCCGCGGGATCTAACTGGGTCCTGACGAATGTAGCGAGTGGGCTCGCGTTGGACGTGAGCGGCTTTTCTACCCTGTCGGGCGCTCCGGTTGACCAGGCGGGGGTAACGCACTATAAGAACCAGATCTGGATCGTAAGAGCCGACGGGTCCGGACACTACAACATCATCAATCAGAACAGTGGACTGTACGTGGACGTGACTGGCACGTCCTCCAGTCAGGGAGGACAGGTGCAGCAGGCTCCAAGCGGTGAGAAGAACCAGAGCTGGACATTCGAAACGGCTCAATAGCCATTCGGCGCGAATTGCATCCGATGGAAGTTTTTAATTGGTTGGGATGCGGTCAAGGGTACTTGTTCTTTGCGCGTTCCAAAGCGAAGACCCTTGACTGCGTCCGCAAGAAGGGCGCGAAAAAAATCGGGTGGGAAAGCGCGTATCGCCGGACGCGTCCTTAAGCCTCGACCAGGCCATAGCGCCGCTGCCAGGCCTCGCGCAGCCTCTCGCGAACCAGCTTCCGCTCGTTTTCCGACGCTTCGCCCTCCGGGCTCGACACAAATCGCGCCGCCTCCTGCTTGGCGATCTCCAGAACCTCACGGTCGCGCAAAAGGTTAGCCACGCGGAAATCCGGCAGTCCCGCCTGCCTTGTCCCGAAAAACTCGCCTGGCCCACGCAGTTGCAGATCAAGCTCCGCTAATTCGAACCCGTTCTGCGTGCGCACCATCGCCGCCAGCCGCTCCTCGGCCTGCTCGGAAACCTTCCCGCCCGTCATCAGAATGCAGTACGACTTCGCCGCCCCGCGTCCCACGCGCCCGCGCAGCTGATGCATCTGCGACAGTCCGAAACGCTCCGCGTGCTCGATGACCATCACCGTCGCATTGGGAACATCCACGCCGACTTCAATCACAGTCGTCGAAATCAGCACATCGATCTCGCTCCGCTGGAAGCGCCGCATCACAACTTCCTTCTCGTCGGAATCGAGACGTCCATGCAGCAACCCGAGCCGCAGACCAGAGAGAGCGCCCGCGCGCAGAGACTCGTACATCTCCGTAGCTGCCTTGAGCGTGGGTTTCTCAAACAGCGACGCCGGCTTCTTCTTTGCAGCCTTCTTCGCCGGCTTCGTTTCTTCTTGCGTCTCCGGAGGAGCAAAGTCCAGCTCCGGCTGGTCATCCTTCGCGCCCTCAATCACCGGATAGACCACATACGCCTGGTGCCCCTTCTCTACCTGCTCGCGCACAAACTTCCAGACCTCATCGGCACGCTCATCGGAAACCTTGCGTGTCACAATTGGAGTGCGCCCCGGCGGAAGCTCATCGAGCACGCTCAGATCGAGATCGCCATACAAAGACAAAGCCAGCGTTCGCGGAATCGGCGTCGCCGTCATCACCAGTACATCAGGCTCGGCATCCGTAGGCTTCTTCATCAGCTTGAAGCGCTGCATTACGCCAAAGCGGTGCTGCTCGTCCACAACAATCAGCCCCAGCTTGTGGAACTCGACCTTCTCCTCGATCAGCGCATGCGTGCCGATCACCACATCGGCCTCGCCTTCATAAATCCTGCGCCGGTTCAGCCGCTTCAGGTCGTCTTCAAGCGAGCCCGTCAGCAAAACAATCCTGTAGTTCTTCGACGACCGCTCCAGCAGCTTCTTCGCCGCAAGATAATGCTGCGTGGCCAGAATTTCCGTGGGAGCCATCAGCGCTGCCTGGTAGCCGTTCTCGATCGCAACCAGCATGGCCTGCAGCGCAACAATTGTCTTTCCTGAGCCGACATCGCCCTGCAGCAGCCGCCGCATGGGTGAAGGTCTGCGCATGTCGGCCACAATTTCCGCGAGAGCATTTTTTTGCGCCGCCGTAGGATGGAACGGCAGAATCTCGCGGATCGCCTCGCGCACTTTCTCATTCGTCTCAAATGCGATGCCTTCGCGCTCCTTGAAGCGCCGCCGCTTCAGCTCCAGTCCCAGCTCAAGGTAAAACAGCTCCTCAAAGATCAGCCGCCGGTGCGCCGAAGTCGCTGCAGCTTGCAGCTTCGTCATGGGAGTACCCGCAGGAGGGAAGTGGACCTGATGTAGCGCTTCGCCGCGCGAAGGCAGCTTCAGCCGCTCCAGTAAAGCAACAGGCAGCGTCTCCGGAACATGCCCCTCCAGCTCCCGGAGCAGGTTGAAAAGCACCCGCCGGATCCACCGCGAAGTCAGCTTGTTCCCGCCCAGCGACTCATACACCGGAACAATCCGCCCCACTTCCAGGAGCTTGCTCTCATCATCATCGTGGTCGCTGGGCAGCACCTCAATCTGCGGCTGAATCATCTTCAGCCCGCGCCCCGAGCGCGACGCCTCCACCTTGCCGTAGAGCGCCAGCATCTGCCCCGTCCTGAACCTGTCCTTGAGATACGTGCCGTGAAACCAGATGCACTTCATCGACGAAAGCCCCTGACCGACAGTCATCTCAAAAATCGGCATGGCCCGCGTGCGCAGCAGCGCCGCCCCGCGCACTTCCGCGATGACGCTCGCCATCTCACCCGGCTGAATCTCATTCAGCGCGCGCGGATGCAGCCTGTCCTCATAGCGGAACGGCAGGTGATACAGCAAATCTTCAACGGTAGCGACGCCCTTGGCGGCAAGCGTCTCCGCAATCTGCGGTCCAATCCCTTTGACGAACTGGACATGCGTTTCAAGCTGAGGCACAAAAGTGATCCTAGCAGGACTAACCGTCCAGGTGGACGCGCGCTTCGCGCGCCATTCATGCAGGTATATGAAGTATTGGTTCTCCTGCCGCTCCCGCTGATCGCTGCACTTCATACTCTGCGGATCTTTGCGCAAACTCAGCGTCCTCTGCGGTTACAGAAGTTTCTTAGCGAACCTTGGCGTTCTTAGCGTCCTGGCGGTAGAAGTTCCCAGCGCTCAAACGAACTAAAGTCAAATGGAACTTACCCAACATATCCCCACGTATAAATACAAAGCATTGTTACACTGGCAACACATTCTGCCGGAGAAAAACACCACGCATGACACCAGTCGTAGAGCTGGACCGCATCTCAAAGTCCTACGAAACCAAGGTCGCCGTAAAGGATCTGAGCCTGCGCATCGATTCGGGCGTCATGTTCGGTCTTCTCGGTCCTAACGGAGCAGGCAAGACCTCGAGCATCCGCATGATGGTCGGCATTACCATGCCCGACTCCGGAGCCGTCAACCTGCTCGGCAAGCCTTTTGCTCGCGAAAGCCTCAAGAAGGTCGGCTACCTGCCTGAAGAGCGCGGCCTCTACAAGAAAATGAAAGTCATGGACCAGCTCGTCTTCATGGGTGAGCTGCGCGGGCTCGACCCGGCGACAGCCGGCAAGCGCGCCCACGACTGGTGCGAGCGCCTGCAGATTCTCGACGCTGTCGAGAAGAAGACCGAAGAGCTCTCCAAGGGCATGCAGCAGAAGATTCAGTTCATCGCAACCCTCCTGCACGACCCCGAGCTCATCATCATGGACGAGCCCTTCTCCGGCCTCGATCCCGTCAACACCGGGCTGCTCCAGGACACGCTCCTCGACCTCAAGAAATCCGGCAAGGCCATCCTCTTCTCCACCCATCGCATGGATCAGGTCGAGAAGCTCTGCGACGCCATCTGCCTCATCCACCGCGGCCAGGCTGTGCTCTCCGGAGGCATGCGCGAAGTCAAATCGCGCTACGAGCGCAACCGCGTCATCCTCGACTTTGAAGGCGACAGCTCATTCCTCAACCACCCCGCCATCGCCGAGTACAAAAACTACTCCGACCACGTCGAGATCAAGCTCAAGCCGCACGCCGACGCGCAGAGCCTTCTGCACGAAGCTGCCTCCAAGGCCGCCATCTATCGATTTGAATTAGTCGAGCCGTCGCTTGAAGAAATCTTTATCCAGACCGTGGGAGAAAAAGTCGATGCGTGACATCTGGCTGATTGCAAAACGCGAATATCTTGAGCAGGTGCGCGGCAAGGCATTCAAGATCACCACCATCCTCATCCCCACGATCTTCGCCGTCGTTATCGCCATCTCCATCTTCGCCAGCAAGAACTCCGGCTCCGGCAAGCACATCGTCGTCGCCGCGAACGATGCAGCTCTCGCCGGCCGCGTGCGCGATGAGCTGGTTACCGACAAGGACGCACACATGACCGTCGACGTCCTCGCTCCCGCGTCGGACACCGACCGCCAGCAGCTGCTGTCGAGAGTCGACCAGAAAGAAATCGACGGCTTCCTCTGGCTCACCTCGGAAGCAAACGGCACCAAAGCCACCGCCACCTATATAGCCCGCTCCTCCGGCGACTTTGTGACGACCGAGCGCATCTCCGGCGTCGTCGACCACGCCATCGTGCAGCAGCGTCTTGCCGCGCACGGCATCGCCGCCGGCGACGTGGCCGCGCTCACCCACGGAGTCAAGATTCAGACCGAGCAGGTCAAGAACGGCAAGGAAGTTTCCAGCAGTAACATCGGAACATTCTTTGCCGCCTACATCATGGCCTTCCTGCTCACCTTCACCGTCATGATGTACGGCATGAACGTGGGCCGCTCCGTCATTCAGGAGAAGACCTCGCGCATCTTCGAGGTCATGCTCTCCACCGTCAAGCCCAGCGACATGCTTGCCGGAAAGCTCATCGGCATCGGCGCCGTCGGGCTCACGCAGCTCGCCATCTGGGCCATTGCGGCAGCGCTCTTTTCTTCGAGCGCCCTTGCCGCCAGCTTCATGACCGGCGCTCTCAAAATACAGATATCGCCGCTCCAGATCATCCTCTTCATCGTCTACTTCCTGCTCGGATACGCGCTCTACAGCACGCTCTTCGCCGGCCTCGCCGCCACCTGCGAAAGCGAGCAGGAGCTGCAGCAGTACGCGCCGCTGGCCGCCGTGCCCGTCTGGCTCAGCTTCAGCATGATCACCTACATCGTCAGCAATCCCAACTCGGTCGTTTCGGTTGCCATCTCGCTCTTCCCGCCCTGCGCACCTATCGCCATGTTCCTGCGCATCGCTTCGCAGTTCCCGCCGCTCTGGCAGATCATCGCCTCGCTGGTGCTGCTGCTGCTCTCCGTATGGATCGTGGTCTGGTTCGCCTCGCGCATCTACCGCATCGGTATCCTCATGTACGGCAAACGGGCGACGATCCCGGAAATGCTCCGCTGGCTGCGGTACTCCTAGATCTGCCTCCGGCGGGTCCTGCGCGGACGGCGGTGCTTGCCGCACGGGCCTTGGCAGCATGAAACATGGGAGCCGAAAAGGCTCCCATGTTTCATGCTGAACAACCTCCACTTTCTCACTCGCCACCAACCACGCTGTCATCCTGAGCGTAGCGAAGGATCTGCTTTTTGCATCGATAGTCACAAACAATGGGTGCCCGGGTGCCCCAGGTTCGCGTAGCTAACCTGGGGTTGTTTATAAAAACCTCTGCGGAGCCTCTGCGCAAAACTCAGCGTCCTCTGCGGTGAAGAAAAAGCATTTCACTTCTCAAACACCAAACACCTCTGAAAGAACGGAAACACCTCCGTATACACCCGCCCATCCTCGCCCCAGTTCCTGTCCCCGAACCCGCCGTTATATTCCTCCGCCTCATGCTTCACGCCAAATTCATTCAGCTTATGGGTGAACGCCTGGTTGGAATACACATGGTCCTGATTCCCATCGCTGCGTCCCCAGTCGAACTTGAACCCGCGCAGCGTCTTCAGATTGTCGGCATACTGCGGAACCATGGTTTCGAGCAGAAAGCTGTTATGCAGCCTGTCCGTCAGGCGGGAGTCGAACACAAGCTGGTCGCCGGTCTTGTGCGCGGGCAGGTCGACATAGAGCGGCGGCTTGTCCGGATTCGGCAGGTGCGCCTGAAAGATCGAAAGAAAGATCATCGAGAACACGTCGCTTCTCAGCTCATCGATGGACTTCACCCGCGCCATCAGCTCCCAGTTCGGCCGCGAGTACATCAGTTGCACCCCGGTCCCTGTTCCCACGGGATGCAGCGCATAGACGGAGCCGAAAACATCCGGGTGCCGCATCCCGATCCGGATCGCGCCGTATCCGCCCATGCGGTCGCCGAGCAAGCCGCGCGAATCGCGCCCGGCAATCGTCCTGAAATTCCCATCGATATAGGGAATCAGCTCTTTCACCACAAAGTCTTCCCAGTTCCCGGTCACCGGAGAATTGGTCGCCCACGAAGCTCCAACCGGCGTATTCATATCGACCGCGACCAGGATGAATCCGCCAATCACGCCCGCCGCCGTCGCCCGGTCAAAGAGCCTCTGCGCATCTTCGTGATCGAATGCCGCGCGATAGCTGTCGGCGGCATTGGGCAGGAAGTAGATCACCGGATAACGCCGTGCCGACGCATCGTACCCGGCAGGCAGATATACCGCCATCTTCCGCACCGGATCGGTGCCGATCATGCTGTGCGTAAGGCTTTCCGCCCGCAGCTCACGGCTGACAATCCGGCTTTCAGGAGCAGCAGCAAAAAGCAAAACTGTATGGCAAAGGGCAAAAACAGCAACAGCAAGGCGCATAGGTCTTTCAGCCTCCAGTGCTGATTCAGACTTCTGAGTGTTGCCCCATGTTAGCGAAAGGTAGAGATGGGCAGTTAAACTTCGTGCCGGGGGCCCCAGGTTCCCCTGAGCTGCGTGGAAGGGCAACCTGAGTGGTTTGCTTCCGGGCTGGGTGGCCCATTCAAGCCTTCAGTTGGCTTGAGTGGGTAAGTTAAGCTCTGTGTTCTCTGTGGTGAAAGATTTTGCTCTGCGAATCTCTGCGCCGCCTCAGCGTCCGAAGCCTGCCGAAGCCGAAGGGCGGTAAAAAACAGTCTGTCAAGCCCCCAAATCCTAAAATAATTCCCAACCAGCAGAAAACAAGCGAGTTAAGAAAGAAGAAACTTGGCGTATTTCCCATCCCGGACTGCTATCCTGAATATAGGGGGAGAGTTTCCAGAAGCGAGCCTGTTAACCAACTCGCCAACTCCGCTAAATAGATGAAAACAATGGAGTAGTGCACAAGCAATAGAAGAATCAACAAGATAGCGGGGGGTAACCCCCTCGTAAGCCATTGAAAACAAACAAAACGAGTTGCTACATAGGGGGAGGGGGGTACCCCCCCAAGAAGCCCGGATAGAATCAGGAGCGTGACTTTCACCTTTTCCCAGCGTCTGGCCCTGGCCATCATCCCCCGCCTGACCGCTCTGGTTCTCGCCCTCATCGGGATCACACTCAGGTTCGAGGTCATCGCCGAGGAGGGGGCCATCCTCGCCACTCCTCCGGCAAAAGGAATCTTCTGCTTCTGGCACCGCTGTACTCTGCCTTGCGGCTGGTACTTCCGCCACTTCCGCTGCTCCATCCTCATCAGCCGCAGTTTCGACGGCGAGCTCATCGCCCGCACGTTGGCGAAGCTCGGCTTCGACAGCGTGCGCGGCTCGAGCTCTCGCGGAGGAGCCGCCGGACTCCTCGCCCTCCAGCAGGTTCTCGAGCAAGGTCAGCCCGTAGTCTTTACCGCCGACGGTCCCCGGGGCCCCATCTACCAGACAAAAATGGGCCCAGTAAAGCTGGCCCAGAAGACCGGCCACGAAATCGGCAGCTTCTACCTGCTGCCGGAGCGCGCCTGGACGATGCGCTCCTGGGACCAGTTCCTCGTCCCCAAGCCCTTTTCGAGAGTCGCAGTAAGCTGGTCGCGTCCGGTATCCCCACCCCCTCCAGACGCCGACGACACAACGCTCGAAGTTAAACGCCAGGAACTGAACGAAGCCCTGGAACGAGCCCGCACCAACGCCGAGAAACATTTCACGAAAACGGGTGCCCCAGGTTCGCGAAGCTAACCTGGGGTAGTTTGAGAAACCCTCTGCGGCCCTCTGCGTAAGCTCAGCGCCCGGAGCCTGCCCTGAGCGAAGCCTAAGGGCAGTGAGCTTTTGAGAACATAAAATAGGACAAGTGCTCGTCTCCGACTTCGATTTCCATCTCCCAGAAAAGTGCATCGCCCAGAAGCCGCCCGAAGACCGCGCCGGAGCGCGCATGCTAACGCTCAGCCAGGAAACCGGAGCCTTCGAAGACCACACTTTCCGCCAGTTTCCATCGATGCTGCGCCCGGGCGACGTGCTGGTGCTGAACAACAGCCGTGTCATTCCCGCCCGCCTTTACGCCCACCGCACCGGCCTGCACACTCAGGCCGGACACAAGACCACAGGCCGCATCCAGGTGCTTCTGACCGAGCAGCTCAGCGAATGGGAATGGAGAGTGCTGGCGCGCCCCGGCCGCAAAGTCCTTAAAGGAGAAGCATTGACCTTCGGCGACAACGACCTCCATGCCGAAGTGCTCGACCACGGAGAGTTCGGCGAGCGCACGCTGCGCTTCGAGCCGGTCGCCGACTTCTACGGTGCGCTCGAGAAACTAGGCCACATGCCTCTGCCGCCCTACATCCATCGGGAAGACGAGTCTTCTGATCGCGAGCGCTACCAGACCATCTACGCCGAGCAACGCGGCTCAGTCGCCGCACCCACAGCAGGCCTCCACTTCACGCCGGAGATACTGGAAGAAATCCGCAGCCGGGGAGTCGAAGTCGTCTACGTCACCCTGCACGTCGGCCTCGGAACCTTCCAACCCGTCCGCGTCGACAAGGTCGAAGACATTCACCTGCACACCGAGCGCTACACGCTGTCCGCAGAGACGGCAAACGCAATCAACGCAGCTAAACGGGAAGGCCGCCGCATCGTCTCCGCCGGAACGACAACCGTCCGCACACTCGAACACTGCGCCCAGCAGTCAGAAGGAAAGCCGCTCGAAGCACACTCCGGAGTGACCAGCATTTTCATCTCACCGGGTTACAAATTCCAGGTCGCAGACGCGCTGCTGACGAACTTCCATCTGCCCAAGTCCACGTTACTGATGCTGGTATGCGCCTTCGGAGGAAGGGAACAGGTGCTCAAGGCCTACAAGTACGCCGTGGAAGCGGGTTACCGTTTCTTCTCTTATGGCGACTGCATGTTCCTGAACTGATGTAGGACGAGAGTGGTGTCATCCTGGGGCACAGACGAAGGATCTGCTTTTCTTCGACTGCTTGGAGTCCCCAGGTTAGCTTCGCGAACCTGGGGCAGCCATTTCGAGGATATCGAAGCAAAAAGCAGGTCCTTCGCTGCGCTCAGGATGACATCTCGGGGACATTTTCCAGCACCGCGTTCAACAAAAGAGCGGGAGAACAAACTCCCGCTCTTTTGTTGATAAGGCCCGTCTGGCAAAGACCGCTGTCGGCGCAGGACCCGCCGGAGGCAGATTTAGCATTTCTTGCACTTGGCAAGGATGGCCTTCTGCAAGCGGCTGCGCAGGTCGTTGGGCAGTTCGTAGAGTTCGTGGCTGCGGTAGATTTCGATGGTTTTGCGCGTCGTATTCATGGTGATGACGCAGTGTTCGCACCCGCGCAGATGCTCTTCGAGTTCCGCCTTGACGGAGGCAGAAACTCGTTCTTCGAGCAGATCGTCCAACATCGCGATAAATTCTGTGCAGGTCACTTCGCACCATCCCTTTTATTCTTGCGGAAGTAACGGCTCAGCCGTTCCCGCAACTGCAACCGCGCCCGCAGCAGGCGCGATTTTACTGCCGGGACGCTCAGTCCCAAAGTCTCAGCGGTCTCTTCTGTCGAGAGACCTTCTACGTCCCGCAGCACAAATACGATGCGGAACCCCGGCGGAAGCCCCTGGATCGTCTTGCGCAGGATCTCGGCCAGCTCCGACTGGCCGTACTGCTGCTCGGGATCCGGTCCCCAATCCGCCAGATCGCGCGGCATGGAGCCTTCGTCGGTCTCCACGTCCTCGTCGATCGAAACCATGCGTCCGGTGCGCCGTTTGCGCAGACGCATCAGCGATTCGTTTACTGCAATCCGCACCAGCCAGGTATAAAACTTCGAGTTGCCCTGGAACTGGTCCAGCTTCTCGTACGCCTTCAAAAAGGCGTCCTGCACTACGTCTTCCGCATCCTCGCGGTTCTGGGTAATGTGCTGGGCGATCCGGAAGACCTGGCGGTCATACTGCTTCACCAGCTTCTCGAATGCCTGTACATCCCCTTCGCGCGCCCGGTTGACGAGCAGAACGTCCGGGTGGACCTCCTCAGTCCCTTGTGTTTGGATGTTTGGCATGACAGATGGCTTCAGGAATTCGACCTTTCTTGACCGGAGCAACAAAACAAGGACTGTTCTGCTCCTCCTTCCATACTAAATGCCTGCCGGGGAAAGAGCCAAAGGCGGCAAAACAAGTGCCTAATCAGGAACGTTTTTCGCTCCCAGACAAAGGACATCACGGAATTCCTCAGCATTTCGGCTTACAGTGAAATAGGGGAGTTGCAGGCAAGCAGGTGAGCGGATTCAAAGTAACAATATTGGTCATTGCCAGCGTGGTGTCGATGACATGCTGGCCGGCGGGAGCTGCGTCGTCGACGGCGCACAAGAAACACACTTCTGCCGCTGCATCGAGTAAGCCGGGCAAATCAAAATCAGCCGGGCGCACGGCACATAAGACCAGCGTCTCGGCTCACGGTAGAAAGACGGCTCACCGCAGGCGTCGGCCGCTATCAGCAAAGGCCCTGGCCAAGAGCCACAAGCTGCGGCAGGCGTTCGTCGCTTCTTCCCAACTCCGCCCCATGGCACAGCAACTCGCGATGACGCCGAGTCCGGCTGCATTTGCAGGGGTAAGCGCCTACGCTCACTCTCATACGGGGGAGGCTGCAGCCGCAGCCTATATCGCGCTGGGGCATGCTTATTTGCTTGACCACAAATATCCTGATGCTGTCACCGCATTCCGCCAGGCAAACATTCAGGGCAACGCGCTTGATGACTATGCCGACTATCTAGAGGCCCAGGCCGACCTGCAGTCGAATAACCTGCCGCAGGCCGAGATCATTCTGAGCAGTTTCGTAGAGAAGCATCCGGACAGCATCTTTGTTCCCAGCGTTCCCGTTCTGCAGGCAAACCTGTTCCTGCAGCTGGGAGACCCACAGTCCGCGCTGCGGGTTCTCGATGCTCATAAAGGCGAGCCCATCGCGAACAAGGCCGATTATCAATTCGCGCTGGCTAAGGCCTATCAGATGGCCGGACGCTCGAATGACGCCACACAGATGTTCCGCCATGTCTTTCTCGGATTTCCTCTGAGCAATGAAGGTGCGCAGGCGAAAACGCAGCTTGCGGCGCTCGGCGCAACCTCGTCCCTTACCGTGGAAGAGCGCAGCCGTCATGCCGATGCTCTCTACAGGGCTGGACGCTTCAACGATGCCGTCGAGGAATATCGCGCGCTGGCCAACGATCCTGCTGTGACCGACGGCCTCAGGAATTCGCTGCTTGTTTCCGCTGCGGCCTGTGACTGGAAGCTGAAGCGCCTGGGCCGCGAAGAGCTCGACCGCATCCCGGACAGCAATGACGAAACCGGAGCGCGCCGTCTCTATCTGTTGATGGAAGCAGCCCGCAACCGGGATGACGGCGACGCGCAGCGCAGCATTGTCCAGCAGATGGAGCAGCGTTTTCCCACCAGCCAGTGGTTGAACGAGGCGCTCTATTCAAGCGGCAACATGTATCTGCTGCGCAAAGATTTTTCCAATGCCATCCTGTACTACGGAGAACTGGCGAAGCGCTTTCCACGCTCAGCCTATGCACCCAGCGCCCACTGGCGTGCGGCGTGGCTCAACTACCGCATGCGGCAATACTCCGAGGCATCGCGCCTCATGGATGAACAGATTGCCAACTATCGCGGTGGTAAAGAGATTCCCGCGGCTCTTTACTGGCGCGGCCGCCTGTATCAGGACCAGGAACGCCGCCCCGAACAGGCCGCTGCGTATTACCGCGCTGTCGCGCGCGTCTACCGGCACTACTACTATGCTTCGATTGCGCAGCAGCGGCTGACGGAACTTGGCAATGTGACTCCGGCAAGTCTTGCCATGCTCGACGAGATGAAGCCAGAGCCCATCCCGACGCTCTCTGACGATATTCCTGAGGATGATCCGCACGTCGTTCGCGCGCATGTGCTGGCCAATGCGGGATTGAATGAGTACATCGCGCCCGAAATCCAGGCAGGGGATGACAGCGAGGAATGGGGCGCTCTGGCTGAAGCAAAAATCTACGCATCCTACGGCGAGAACTGGCGCGCCATGCGCTCCATGAAGCGCGCAGTCCCGTTCTATACTTCAGCGCCTATCGATGCGCTGCCGCTTGAATACTGGCGCATCCTCTTCCCGCAGGCCTACTGGTCGACCATCAAAGCTGAATCGGAAAAGAATGGCCTCGATCCCTACATGGTGGCGGCGCTCATCCGCCAGGAGACCGAATTCAACCCCGGCGCTATCTCGAACAAGAGCGCTTATGGGCTGATGCAATTGCTGCCATCGGTTGGAAAGAGCATGGCGAAGGAAGAAGGCATGCGCCACTTCGATACCAACGACCTGCTTGATCCCAACGTCAACATTCGCCTGGGCACGCGCTATCTGCGGCAGACGCTCGATAAGTTCAACCGCCAGCCGGAATACACCTTCGCAGCCTACAACGCTGGCGACAACCGCGTGACTGACTGGCAATCCATCGGCAATTACACCGGTATCGATGAATTCGTCGAATCCATCCCCTTCACGGAAACACGCGAGTATGTGCAGGCCATCATCCGCAACGAGCAAATCTACCGCGAGCTGGACCACGTAACCACTGCACAAGCGAAGAAATAAACCTCCGGTGGGTCCTGTGCGGACGGCGGGATTGACCGTCCAGGCCTTCACAAAAGAAAGAGGGGAGAGCCATCTCCCCTCTTTCTTTTGAACACTGACGTGAGACAATTCCTACCCGTCGTCGCTCAGCGAGCATTCACCTGTGTGGTAAATCGTATGCAGCCGCCGGTCTCAAGTGAGGCAAGCGACCAGCGGGAGCGAGAAGAAAGCCAAACTGATGACGCCCAGTAAGAATGGCGCGCAAAAGCGCGCGTATCGCCGGACGCGCAGTCCTAATTGGTACGTAACGCGATCATCGGATCAATCCGCGAAGCCCTTCGTGCTGGAAGGTACCCGGCAAACAGCGCAACGATCCCCAGCAGCACCACCATTCCGGCAAACGTAATCGGGTCGGTCGGAGCTGTTCCGAACAGAAGAGAAGCAATCAGGTGTGCGACGCCGGTAGAAGCCACGATCCCGGCGGCAATTCCCACCAGAGCAAGCCGCATTGTCTTCCAGATCACGCTGAGCAGCACCCGCGCCTGCGTCGCGCCCAGAGCCATGCGGATGCCGATCTCCTGTGTCTGCCGCGTAACCGAATACGAGATGACGCCATAAATCCCGAGTGAAGCCAGCAGCAGGCCAAGCCCGGCGAAAATCCCGACCAGCAGCACAAAGAAGCGCCGCGGAGAGGTAGCATGGTCCACCAGAGTCTGAATCGGCTTGAATTCTGTCGCCGGCTGCCCCGGATTGATCTCCCGCAGCGTGCGCATCACGCTCGCGCCCAAAGCAGCGGGAGACAGCTTCGACCGTACTACCAGGTTCGCCCCTTCCGGACCGAACTGTTTGTTTGCCGGCAGAAACATCTGCGCGCCCGCTTCGTTCTCTGCATTGCTTTCGCGAACGTCGGCAATCACTCCGATCACCTGGACATCGGCGCCGCCTGCGCTTGCCATTCTGCCGACCGGATCCCGGCCCGGCCACAGCTCTCGTGCCACCCTTTCGTTGATGATGACGACTTTCTCGTTATTGACCAGGTCATCCCAACTGATGTCGCGGCCCCGCAGCAGACGCATCCCCATGGCCTTCAGGTAGCCGGGAGAGACAATGTAGACAAATACGCCGATTGAAGGGGAGTCGCGCCGCTGCTCTTCGCCTTTGGCCGCGATTCCCCAGCCGCGGTTTCTGCTCATGGGCAGATTGTCCGAGATGCCTGCTGCCTCTACGCCGGGAATCGCCAGTGTGCGGTTCACGACATTCTGCCAGATTGCCGCCTGCTTGGCCGCACTCCCTCCGGCATCGTAGTCCACGCTGATAGCGGCTGCATGGCTCGGCTCAAAGCCCAGGTCAACATCCAGCACCCGCAGAAAACTGCGCAGCAGCAGGCCCGCGCCCACCAGCAGCACGCAGGCCAGGGCCACTTCGGTGATAACCAGCGCTGACCGCATGCGGTCGTGCTTTCTGCCGTCGCTCGCTCCGTGGCCTGAGTCTTTCAGCGCCTCCTGAAGATTGCCGCTCGACATGCGCAATCCCGGCGCCAGGCCAAAGAGAACAGCCGCGCCTATCGCGATCAGCAGCGTCCATGCCAGCACGGTTCCATCCACGCGCACGCTGCTCAACAGCGGCAGCGCAATCGATCCCTGATGGGCCAGATACGCAGTAATGGCGTAGGCAAGCAGCAGCCCCAATACCGCGCCCACTCCGGAGAGCACCAGGCTTTCCGTCAACAGTTGACGGATCAATCTCCCGCGCCTTGCTCCCAGAGCGGAGCGCATAGCGAATTCCTTGCTGCGCGCCGCCGCCCTCGCCAGCAGCAGGTTGGAGAGGTTCACGCAGACGATCAGCAGAATCATGCCTACTGCGCACCACAGCACAATCAGCGAACGCCGCAGCTTGCCGCTTATGTAATCTTTCAGGCCGGTAAGCTGGGCTGTGTAATTTGGCTTGAACTCAGGGTGTTTGTGCTCGAAAAGGAGACGCGGAAAGATTTCATCAGCTTCTCTTTGCGCTGCCGCCAGAGGGACTCCAGGTTTCAACCGGCCAACCAGTGCCAGATCATTTCCGTCGTCGCGGAAGTCATCCATGATGTAAGGAGTGAAGAGATCTACCTTGGCTCCGGGAGAAAAGACGGAGCCGAAATCGAATGTGTCCGGCAACACTCCTATCACTGTGACCGAAGTATTGCTCAGATTAATCGTCCGTCCGATGATGGCGCGATTCCCGCCGAGCTGGCGCTTCCAGAACGGATAGCTTAACAACGCCACAGGCTGAGCATGTTTTACGAATTCCTCAGGCCGGAACAGCCGTCCCAGGAAAGGTTGGACGCCGAGAGTTTGAAAGAATCCCTCCGCCGCCAGAATGCCTGTCACAGGCACGGGCTGACCATTTCCAACAAGCTTGTAATTATCGGGCCCGGTGAAGGCGAAATAGCCGCTCACCGATTGAAAAGAGCGGTTCTGTTCCTGGAAATCCTGCGTGGCATCAGCGGTATAGGTCCGACCGGATTCGTTGGTTCCTGCTTCCTTCTCCACAATCCGCACCAGCCGTTCCGGATCATGGAAGGGAAGCGGCCGCAGCAGGATCGTATTCACTACACTGAAGACAGCAACATTCGCGCCAATCCCAAGCCCGAGGATCAGCACGGCAATGAAAGCAAAACCGCGGTCGCGGTTCAGTGTGCGAAAAGTAAAGCGCAGGTCCTGCATCAGAACATCGAGCCAGGGCAGTCCGCGGGCCTCACGCTGCTGTTCGCGCGCCTGCTGTACTCCACCGAATTGAACCAGCGCCTGACGTCGCGCCTCTTCCGGATTCATGCCGCGCTTGAGGTTCTCATCAATAGCCATGTCAAGATGCGAGGCCATCTCCTCATTTAGTTCCTGATCAAGCGGCGTCTTTCGGAAAAATGCACCAAGACGATGGAATGCCTGCCGGATGGAATGCGTCATTTCTCACCGCCTTCACTTGGCATTGCCAGAACCCGTCCCATCACTCCCGCGAGCCGCTGCCAGTACGCCGCGTCTTTGGCGAGTTGTTTCCGCCCAGTTCGGGTAATCGAGTAGAACTTGGCCTTGCGGTTGTTGTCCGAAGTCCCCCACTCGGCGGCAATCCAGCCGCGCTGCTGCAGACGCACCAGCGACGCATAAATCGTCCCCTGATTCAGCAGGACTTCATTGCCGCTGACCTGCTCAATGCGCCGCGCAATGCCGTATCCATGCAGCGAGCCCATGGCCGCCAGTGTCTGCAGCACCATCACGTCCAGCGTGCCCTGCAGAAGATCGAGTTTCGAGTCGCCCATCCATTCTCCTGTGGCAATACCACATAACCATTTCACAATTTCTGTGGGAACGCCACAGGGAACGTTATAAAAATGTCGAATGACCTCGTGAAAGTGGGGATTGCCTGCCTCTTTTCGGTGTGTTTATATAGGACTCACCTGCGATCCAGGTCTTCTCCCAAGGTTCCCGCGCATCCTCTCCCCGCGCACTGTTCAGGCCCCAGTTCTCATCGTTGATTGTCGTATTTCTACGTTTTGAATACCGAGGAGGAATCGAATGGCTACACAAACAGTTTCCCGTCCCATCGACGGGGAAAAGATGCAGACGCTGCTCCACCATGCCGTGGGCGACCTGGGTGCTGCGGCGCACGCTACGCTCATTTTGATTGGTGACAGGCTCGGGCTCTACCGGGCAATGACCAGCGGCGAGCCGCTGACTCCCGTCGAATTGGCAAGCCGCACCGGCACATACGAGCGCTATGTGCGCGAATGGCTCAACGCTAACGCCGCTGCCAAATACATCGAATATGACGCCGCCAGCGGAACGTATTTCATGACACCCGAGCAGGCATTCCTGCTGGGGCAGGGCGATCTCGCAATGGACATGCCCGGCTTCTATCACTTCATTGCTTCCTGCATGAAAGATGAGGAGAAGCTCACCGAGATCTTCCGCACGGGCAAGGGCTTCGGCTGGCACGAGCATGAAAAAGGGCTCTTCGAAGGTGTGGAGCGCTTTTTCCGCCCCAATTATCTTGCCAACCTCACCACCAGCTGGATACCTGCGCTCGACGGAGTGGAAGCAAAGCTGCGCGCAGGCGCGCGTGTTGCTGATATCGGCTGCGGCCACGGCGCTTCTACCCTGCTGATGGCCCAGACCTATCCCGCATCGGAATTCGTTGGCTTCGACTATCACGATGCGTCGATTACAACCGCGCGGGAGAAGGCCGAAGCCGCGGGATTGTCTGACCGCGTGCGTTTTGAAGTGGCAACGGCGCAGGCCTATCCGGGCACTGGCTATGACTTTGTTGCTTGCTTTGACTGTCTCCATGATATGGGCGATCCCGTTGGAGCGGCGAAGCACGTATCTCAGTCCCTGGCCAAAGATGGAACTTGGATGATTGTCGAGCCGAATGCCGGCGACGATGTGGCCTCGAACCTCAACCCGGTGGGACGCGTCTTTTATTCCGCCTCGACCATCTGTTGCGTGCCTGCTTCGCTTTCGCAGGAGGTGGGCGCGGGCCTGGGTGCGCAGGCTGGAGAAAAGAAGATACGCGAGGTCGTCACGGAAGGCGGTTTCACCAGCTTCCGCCGCGCCACGGAAACGCCATTCAACATGATCTTCGAGGCTCGTCCCTAGGGACTAGCCGTCCAGGCGCACGCGCCTTCGGCGCCATTCGTGCTGCTGCGCACATATCGCATTTTCCGTCGCTCCCGCTGGTCGCTTGGTTTGCGGCCGGCGTGGAGCATGTCAGCGATGCGACAATGAAGTCATGCAGTTTATCGACCTCAAAGCGCAGTATCAACGGCTGAAGAAAGACATCGACGCCCGCATCCAGGTGGTGCTTGACCACGGACAGTACATACTGGGGCCGGAGGTTGCGCAACTCGAAGCAAAGCTTGCCGCCCGTACGGGATCGAAGCATGCGATCGGCTGCGCCAGCGGCACCGACGCGCTGTTGCTGGCGATGATGGCGCTCGGAATTGGCCCCGGAGACGAGGTCGTCACCTCGCCATTTACCTTTTTCGCAACGGGAGAAATGATCGCCCTGCTCGGGGCCGTGCCAGTCTTTGTGGACATCGATCCGGAGACCTGGAACATCGATGCTACGAAGATCGAGGCGGCAATCACGCCGCGCACCAAGGCCATCATGCCTATCGGTCTCTACGGGCAGTGCGCGGACATGGACGCGATCGATGCCATCGCAGAAAAGCATAGACTGGCTGTGATTGAGGATGCAGCCCAGAGCTTTGGCGCGACCTATAACGGGCGCCAATCCTGCAACCTGAGCACTATCGGGTGCACCAGCTTTTTCCCTTCCAAGCCGCTTGGATGTTACGGCGACGGAGGAGCATGCTTTACCAGCGATGACAATCTAGCCCGCCGTATCTTCGAGATGCGCAATCACGGGCAAGATAGCCGGTATCACCACATCTCCATCGGCATCAATGGGCGCCTCGATACGATCCAGGCTGCTGTACTGCTGGCGAAGCTGGAGGTCTTCGACGAAGAACTCACAGCGCGACAGAAAGCAGCAGCTGCATATGACAGTTTGTTAAAAGACACAGTAAAGACACCGGTCGTTCGAGACGGATACACAAGCCCCTACGCGCAGTACACTATCGAAGTCGATGAGCGAGACGCTGTGGAACAATCGCTCAGGCAAGCAGGAATCCCGACAGCAATTCACTATCCAGTGCCGCTGCACCTGCAGCCGGTATTTGAATCTATGAAGCTTGGTGAAGGCAGTTTCCCCAATGCTGAGAGCGCAGGGAAGCGCGTCCTGAGCCTTCCCATGCATCCGTACATCGAGCAGGAACAGATTGCCCACATTGCGGATGCAGTGCGGCAGGCTGTCGCAAACACCGCGACGCTGACCAGGTGAACACGGAAGATTAACTGTCTTTATGATTTGAGGATTGACAGAACCTCCGTATCAAGGAAGAATCGCATCAAACATTTCTGATCAGAAATGTTTGAGGGTACTCCGAGCGCATGGTTGAAGACCGCTTCAGCACCCGCGATGTTCTCGAACTGACCGGCGTGACCGCGCGCCAGTTGCAGTGGTGGGACGAACAAGGCGTTGTAGTGCCCGAACGCGAAGGCCGCAACCGCATCTATTCACCTGCCGATCTGGTGGAAATCATCGTCATCGAAGAGCTCCGCCGCAGACGTATCTCGTTGCAGCAGGTGCGCCGCGTCCTGCGTTTCCTGCGCAAAGAGGTGCATGCTCGACTTGCCGACATCGTACAGGGCGATGAAGAACATCATTTGCTCATCGAGGGCAGGCGTATCTATCTAAAATCGGATTCGCGCCAGATCATCGATCTCATGCGCAATACGAACCAGCCGATGCTGCTCATATGTCTTACCGACGCAGTAAGGCGTCTCAAAGTGGATCTGAAGAATGTTCTGGCCAGCGGGCCGACAAAGTCAGTGAGCCGCGACAGGAATCAAAGGAGGGCAACGGAAAAACTTAAGACTGCGTAAATTACAGGCGAATCTCCGAGAAGCATTGTCCGAAAAAGCGAACCCATAAAGGAGGCATCATGATGTCCGCAGAACTGCAATTGCTCGAAGAATGGATCCCGGAGCAGATGGAACCGGGAACGCTATTTGTGCTCGAAAACGCAGGAACGATGGGTGACGCTCGAAATCCTTACTGGGCGGTGCTGGCATGCCCCTGCTGCGGCGCTCTGGGACTGATTACGCGGGCTCAGTTTGCCGGACTGGAATCGATGATCTGCGGCGCAAACAACTGCTCGGCTGAATATTACCTGCGGGGAGATGAGATCGAATACCGCAAGCCGCACTAGGGGACTGGCCGTCTAGGCATACGCGCCTTTGGCGCCATCTCCACGAGTGCCTTAAGCCTTGGCTCTTCGCGCCGCTCCCGCTGGTCGCTTAGATCGTGGCCGGGGTGCCCATATAAAAGAAAGGCTGCTCTGATGAGCAGCCTTTCTTTTATTGAAATGGAATATGTGATTTATGCGCGCGCGTAGGACGCGATGGCGCTGGCTTCGTCATCCTTAATATCGAAGACGGTATAGAGCTTCGTGATCTGCAGCAGGTCGTGAACCTTCTTGGTCAGGTTCAGGAGCTTCAGCTCTCCACCCTGATTGCGGACAGTGGTGTAGGCGCTCACCAGTTCACCGATGCCCGAGCTGTCGATGTAGTTCACATCGGCCAGGTTCAGCAGAATCTGCTTCTGTCCCTTACCGAGCAGGTCACGGATTGCGTCGCGCAACTGTACACTGCCTTCGCCGAGGGTGATGCGGCCGCTGAGATCCAGAATGGTTACACCGTCAACCTGACGGGTATTCAACTTCATGCTCACGAAAAAGTCCTCCTCCTTAAACTAACTGCCGGTTTGGGCGGTCCCAAGATGTTTGATGAGCGTCAGCTCGGTTCCAGGATGCAATTGCTTGAAGTGTACCTCATCCATGAAAGAGCGGATGAGAAAGATTCCACGTCCGGAGCCGCGCAGGAGATTTTCAGGGGCCAGGGGGTCGGGAAGAGTCGCGGGATCGAGCCCTTTGCCCTGGTCGGTGATGCGGATAACCAGCGAATCACCGGTATTTTCAAAGGTCGCTGTAATTCTTTTTTCCGGGTCATAGGAGTTGCCGTGAAGGACTGCGTTGACTGCCGCTTCCCGGACGGCCATGGCAACGCGGAAGATTTCATCTTCATCCATGCCGGCCTTTTTCGCCAGCTGTTCGGCGGTTTGTTCCACCCGGTTCACGCTGTCCAGCGAGGATTCGAGTGTATACGTTATCCGGCCTGCCTTGGACTCGGTCAAATGGTGTTCCTCGCCATAGTGCATCGACATCCTTAGTTTTTACCCGTTGTAGGGCAGTTTGCTTGGTTGACGGACTAATGTCAAGCAGAGCACTGAGCAAAGTCTCGATTGCACTGCAAGATACTGCGAACGCGCTGCTAAACTGCACACGAGACGCCTGATGCATGAGAAGCACAACAATGGACACAGCCTAAGTACCCTGCTGGGCACTCCTATTACGGATACGCGGGGGGAGATTTGCGGGCGACTCAAGGACATTGCCGTTGGTACAGGTACGGATGCGGGGCGCGTTGTCGGCCTGGTGCTCAAGACGCGACAGGGAGCGCAGCTGGTTTCTGCAACCGGTGTGCGGGAGACGCCCAGCGGCGTTCTCGAACTGCGCGAGCGGGCGGAGCTGCGACCGGTGCGCGGGGACGAGAATTTCATCCTGTTGCGGCAGGACCTGCTCGATCGGCAAATCATCGATGTACACGGCCACAAAGTCGTTCGCGTCAACGATGTTGATCTGCAGTGGTTTTCGCATGAAGAACAGCAGGACCTGCGTGTCCGCGAGGTCGAGGTCGGCCTGCGCGGAGCCGTGCGCCGCCTTCTGCTGGGAGTGCTGCCGAGGCGCACCCTCGATGGGCTGGCAAAGCAGCTTCCGGCGAGGGTCATTCCGTGGGATTTTGTAGACCTGATCGAAGTCGATCCGGCCCGCCGCGTGA
Source organism: Acidobacterium sp. FHG110202_01 (assembly GCF_059115305.1). Classification (NCBI taxonomy): domain Bacteria; kingdom Pseudomonadati; phylum Acidobacteriota; class Terriglobia; order Terriglobales; family Acidobacteriaceae; genus Acidobacterium; species Acidobacterium sp. FHG110202_01. Next base: position 189,899 of record NZ_JBZYWJ010000004.1, on the reverse strand, counting down.
AGCTGAAGATCGAGCACGAGCGGCTGGCCCAGATGCATCCGTCTGATATTGCCGACATCCTCGAGGAGCTGGCTCCGGCGGAGCGCGAAGCGATCATTACTTCTCTCGACGAGGAAGTGGCTGCCGACACGCTCGAAGAGGTTGATCCCAGGCTCCAGAAGGCCCTGGTCGAATCGCTCGATTCGGAAGTGGCTGCGGGAATTGTCGAGGAAATGGATCCGGGAGCGGCTGCCGATCTGCTGGCTGAGCTTCCTGACGAGCGCTCCGAGGCCATTCTGGAAGAGATGGCTCCCGAAGAGCGGCAGGAAGTTGAAGAGCTGCTCGAATTCCGCGAGGATTCTGCCGCGGGCCGCATGACTACGGAGTTTGTACAGGTGCCGTTCGAAGCCATGGTTGCTGATGGAGTCGAAGCGCTGCGCCGCTTTGAAGGCGATCCTGAAACGGTGACGGAAATTTATCTTGTAGACGAACACGACGTGCTCCAGGGCGTCATTCCTCTGGCGCGGATCGTTCTGGCAAAGCCCGAAACAAAGCTGGCAGTGCTGGCAGAACCGAAGTTCATTTCATGCCAGGCGGACGCTCATCAGAAGCAGGTGGCGGAGTTATTTGATAAATACAACCTGCGAGCGTTGCCTGTTCTGAATGAGGGTGGAAAGCTGGTCGGCGTGGTGGAAGCGGATCATGTCATTGCCTTTCTCAGAGAAGGGAAGTAGGGAGTAGGGAATAGTGACGTTGGGAATAGGGAGATAGGGAGGTGGGGATAGTAAAGCAGGGATTTAGAAGTTGATGCATGACATAGTGGCTTCATGGGAGTTTCTCATAAAGACCTGATTGTCTGGCAGCGCGCTATCCAGATGAGCGTTGCCATTTACAAACTTACCGCCGGATTTCCTCGTGAAGAATTGTATGGCCTGACTGCTCAGCTCAGGCGTGCAGGAGTTTCAGTGGCGAGCAATATCGCTGAAGGTTATGGCCGGATGTCTACAGGAGAATATAAGCACTTTTTGGGGATGCGCGCGGATCAAACTTGGAAGTTCAGACCCAATTACAAATCGCCGCAGAGCTTGGTTTTGGTGATTCCGATAAACTGCAATCAGCAGACGAGCAATCAAATGAAATCAGTAAAATGCTGAGGTCGATGCTGAAGAAACTTTGACCAGTTCCCTAATTCCCTATTTCCCTGATCCTAAATGATGCTTCGCCGCTGGAGAACCCGGATATTGCTGTTCCTTGCCGTGCTTGGGCCGGGATTTATTACAGCCAATGTCGACAACGACCCAAACGGGATATTCACCTACTCGCAGGCGGGCGCTCAGTTCGGCTATTCGCTGCTCTGGACCATTATTCCCATTACGCTTGCGCTGATTATCGTGCAGGAGATGTGCGCCCGCATGGGCGTGGTCACAGGCAAGGGGTTGAGCGACCTTATCCGCGAAGAATTTGGCCTGCGCATCACGTTTGTTGTCATGGTGCTCCTGGTCATTGTGAATTTCGGCAATGTGATCGGCGAGTTCGCCGGAATTGCTGAGAGCCTGCAGCTCTTTCATTTGTCGAAGTACATTTCCGTGCCTGTATGCGCTGTGCTCGTGTGGCTGCTTGCTGTCAGGGGCGATTACAAGAGCGTCGAAAAGATATTTCTGACTGCTTCGGTTTTCTATGTCACGTACATCATTGCCGGCGTTCTCTCCGGCCCCAGTTGGCGGACGGCAATCGTAGCCACCGTGAAGCTGCCCTCGCGCGCAACCTGGGCCCAGCACGATTACCTGTACATGGTTGTTGGCGTGATAGGTACTACCATCGCTCCGTGGATGCAGTTTTATCTGCAATCCTCAGTGGTAGAGAAGGGCATAAGCGTAAAAAAATACGCTGCCATGCGGCTGGATGTCATCGTAGGCTCCATCTTTACCGACGTGGTTGCATGGTTCATCATCGTCGTTTGTGCGGCAACTCTCTGGGCGCACAATCTGGGAGACATTTCGAGCGCCGCGGATGCCGCTGAGGCAATGAAGCCATTAGCAGGCCAGTATGCGTTTCTCCTCTTCGCCTTCGGGCTTTTCAATGCTTCCTTTTTCGCCGCTTCTGTGCTGCCGCTTTCCACGGCCTATACGGTTTGTGAAGGCCTGGGTTTCGAGTCGGGAATAGACAAAGGATTCAATCAGGCGCCGTTTTTCTACTGGCTTTACACGTTCTTGATTGCGGGCGGAGTTGCGGTTGTTCTGTTTCCCAATTTTCCGCTCGTGCCTTTCATGATCTTTTCGCAGGTGATGAACGGTATCTTGCTGCCGATCGTCATCATCTTCATGCTTCTGCTCATCAACCGCAAAGATCTGATGGGCAAATACGTCAACTCACGCTGGTTCAATGCAGCAGCCTGGTTGACAGCAATTATTGTTTCGATCCTCTCATTGATTTACATCGCCCAGCTTGTGCGGCACTGAGGCCGGGAAAAAGAAAGCCCCGACCTCTGCGGGAGACCGGGGTTCAGGAGGTTGTGTAATTCAAGAGACGTTCTTAGAGTACGGAGCCTCAAGCTCTTCGTCTTGGGCGAAATGGAGGGTTTTTCACTCCACCTTTGGTTGGAGAGCGCTCTATAATCAGCGGAGGCCCAGCGAAGGCAGGAGCAGCCGGCCCGCTTCCTCCTTTATCTGTGTTGAATACTTTACATTTATGCGAAATTTCCATGCCTGAGGAGACTCGGACAAGCAGTTGCCCGTCTTGTCTTCGACGGCCTTCGCTATCGTTTGCGCGACAGCCTCCATCCTGGTTACGGACATGGTGCGGAGGGGTTGCAGATGGGATTTTGATGTATTTCCTCCATTCTTGTCGCTGGCTCATTCCAGCAGTAATGCTTCTTGCGCTTACAGGCAGCGCTTCATCTGCGTCGGCGCAGGAGTCCTTCGCATCTCTGCCAGACGCCCCCGGCATGATCCAGCAGCAGACAAGCCAGCCGCAACCCGTGCAGAAAACACAGCAGGAACAGTCTGCAGAGGACCTGAGACACGAAGAAAAGCAGCGCATTATGGGCATCATGCCCGAGTTCAATATGACGGACAATGCGCAGGCACTCCCGCTGACCCCGAGGCAGAAATTTCAACTCTTCTGGAAGAGTTCGACCGATCCATTCATTTTTCTTACTACTGCAATCGATGCCGGAATCAGCCAGGCCGAAAACGAATTTCCCGGATACGGGCAGGGCGCACAGGGATACTTCAAGAGATTCGGCGCATCATATGCCGATACCTTTGACGGCAACCTCTGGGGCAATGCCATCCTCACGGTATTGCTGCATGAAGATCCACGTTATTTCCGCATGGGAAGCGGTCCGGTTTTGCAACGCTTTCTGCATGCCGCTACAGCCAGTGTCTGGTGTCGACGCGATAATGGCACCTGGGGCCCGAACTATGCGAACGTGGCAGGCAACATCATTGGCGGGAGCATCGCCAATGTTTATTATCCGGAATCGGATCGCGGCCCGGGCCTGGTCTTTGGGCGCGCGCTGACAGTAACTGCCGAGGGCGCCATCGGTTCTCAGCTGGTGGAGTTCTGGCCGGACATTGCGCGCAGGATCTTTCGCAAGAAGAGCCATGCAACCGGCGCACTAGCGCAGCATTAGGCTGCAGAGATTTTTCCTGTGATACCGTTATCAACGGAAACACCTCTGCATCTATGAGCACAAAAGCCGTCCGTTCGCTGTTGTTGTCTTCTTTGTTTCTATTTGCGATTGCTGCACACGCCTCCCACACAGTTGTTTTCTCTGAGTCCGGCTTTCCTTCCGCAGACTCGCCTGCCGTAAACGCCTCTGCTCTGCACACTGCATTCGCTGATGCAGAGTTTGCCGGCGCGGCGCAGCTGTCTTCTGCACTTGAAAAGCAGGAGACCGATCTGCTGGTGATGCCTTATGGCTCGGCGTATCCTGAGGCGGCGTGGCCTGCAATTCTGCGTTATCTCGACCGGGGCGGCAATCTGTTGGTGCTCGGCGGAAAACCGTTTACGCGTGCAGCGTATTCCACGGGGTCGAGTTGGCAGCTGCGCGCTCCCAGCGTGGCGGCATCGCTCGAGTTGTTTATCCATGACTACCAGGAGACACCCAGTTCCAACGGGCTCACCTATGAGCCGAACCATGATGTGCAGCCGGAAGTTTCTTCTTTCCGCTGGAAGCGTGCTTTCAGTCCTGTCATCCGGCTTTCTGTTGTGAACAAGTACGGTGATGGCGGCACCACCGGCGACAACGATGCCGATCTGACGACACTGGCGTGGGGATCGAAAGACGGGCACAAGCTGGCCGCGCCTGTCTTTGAGATCGACCACAACAATTACCGCTTTGTTGGAGGCCGCTGGATCTTCGTTGCCTGCGAGCCCGATGGCGATTTCTTCTCCAATACGCAGACACTTACTTTGCTCGCTCAACTGGCCACGCGACAGAATGACCGCTTCACGCTGCGTCCGCGGCTGCCGCTGTTTCTGCCCGGCGAACCTCTGGAGTTGCAGTACAGCGGCGCTCAGTCTTCCGGCGATCAGCTGAAGATCAGGGCCACAGCTGAAGAGGGCGGCAAGCCGGTGGAGATGACAGTGGCTGCCGATGCATCCGAATCCATCATCCTGCCTGCTGAAGCAGCGGATGGGCGCGGCCTGCACACGATAGAAGCAACGCTCGTGCGCGGCGGCAAGCCATTGCGAACCTATCGCAGCGGCTTCTGGATGCGTGACTGGAACTATCTTCTTTCCGGCCCGAAACTCGGTGTTGGCACGGACTACTTCACACTCGACGGCAAGCCTCTGCCCGTGGTCGGGACGACGTATATGTCGAGCGATGTGCAGCGCATGTACCTCATCAAGCCGAATGCCTATGTCTGGGATCGCGACATGGCGCAGATTCACGGCGATGGGCTGGATATGATCCGCAGCGGATTGTGGGCTGCGTGGGAGCCGCTGCTCACTTCGAATGGCGAGGTGAGTGAGCCGGCGCTGCGCACCATTGAGGCGTTTCTGATGTGCGCGCGCCATAACCATCTTCCTGTGCAGTTCAATCTGTTCTCGTTTTATCCGGGAAACTTTGGCGGCTTGAACGGTTATCTCGATCCTGCCGGGCTGCATGCGCAGAAGGCTTTTGTTGCTTCGCTCGTTGGACGTTTTCATGAAGTCCCGTTTCTTGCCTGGGATCTGATCAATGAGCCGAGCGCCAATGGAAACGTATGGAAAGAGCTGCCGCAGGGCGATGCGTTTGAGCAGACAGCGTGGCGCAAGTGGCTCGCGGCGAAATATCCTGATCGGGCTGCGCTGCTCGACGCATGGGCTGAGCCCTCCGTCGGAATCGGTCGCGATCTGCAGCTGCAGCCGCCGACTACTTCGCCTGAAATTACTCCTCAAGACCCGTTGGCGCTGCCCAAGGCCGGTGCGTGGAACTTTGATCCGGTGCGGTCCGGCTACAATCCGCTCAAGATTTACGATTACTACCTCTTTACGCAGGACGTTTTTGCAGACTGGGTGACACAGATCAAGGGTGTAATCCACAAGAGCGGCTCGCAACAGCTCATTACTGTCGGGCAGGAAGAGAATGGCGTCGCCAACCGCATCTCGCCTGCGTTTTATTCGCAGCTCGTCGACTTTACCGCCGACCACACCTGGTGGGACTTCGACGCGATTCTCTGGGCGACGCTGGCAGCAAAATTTCCCGGCAAGCCCATGCTGATCCAGGAGACGGGCGAGCAGCGCCGCCTTACGCAGGACGATCATCTGCGCTTCTCGGCGGAGATCGAGGGCTGGCAGCTGGAGCGCAAGATCGCCTTGGCCTTTGCGCAGGGAACGGGTGCTCTCGAATGGGTCTGGAATGTGAATGCCTATATGGCGAATGACAACGAGATTCCTATCGGCGCGGTGCGTCCTGATGAGACGGAGAAGCCCGAAGCGCGCGTGCTTGCCGATTATGCGTCGTTCATCGCGAAGAGCCCGGCCAGCTTTACTCGCATTGAAGCTCCCGCAGTGACGATTGTGACCTCGCAGGCATTGCAGTACAGCGGGCAGGATAAGCTGGCGCTTTCTGTGCAGAACCATGCGCTGCGTGCACTGTGCTACTACGATCACACGCCGGCGCGCATGCTTCCGGAGAACCGGCTTGCCGAACTGGGTCAGCCGAAGCTGGTGATCCTGCCGGCATCGCAGGCGCTGACTGATGCCGCGTGGCAGCATCTGCTCGACTATGTGGGCAATGGCGGCACGCTGCTGGTCTCAGGGCCTGCTCTCCGCAATGAGCACTGGCAGATGGTCGACCGGCTCCATGCGCTCGGAGCTGAAGCGAAAACCCTGCCGCTTTCCGTGCGGCAGTCGACGCTCGCATTACCCGGACAGTCTCCGCTTCTAGTGACGTATCCTGCGATGGCGCAGGATTCACCGATCGAGGTGTTGCGTTTTGCGGATGGGAAGTCGGTCGAATCTCTTAGCCATGGCAAGGGGCACATCCTCTGGGCCTCCGATCCGGTGGAGCTTGCGGAAGACTATACGCAGACTGCCGCGCTCTATAGCTATGCATTGCACGAAGCTGCAGTGAAGCCGTCGTTTACCGGCACGCTTTCTCCGGGAGTGCTGGCGTTTCCTACCGTGCTCGATGATGCGGTGCTCTACAGCTTCTCCAACGAATCTCTGGATGACCAGGCGGTGGATCTTCGTGACACTGTGAGCGGAGGTCGCATGAAGTTCACGCTGCCGGCACAGCGGGGTGCGTTGGTGCTGCTCAATAAGCGAGATGGGGCTGTGATTTCGGCGTCGGGGGCGACCGGAAGTGAGAAGTAACCGGGCCTTTATCCAGCTGGCTGCGAGTGGCTCAAATCGGTAATCTATGTTACTCTTATTCCAGACACTTAGGAAGTGTAACCTACTGAAATCGCAATAGGAGTAATGCACTCTCGTGCTGGCACCTGCAAAAAAGACTGAAATTATCACGCGCTTTCGCACTCATGACTCCGATACCGGCAGTCCTGAGGTGCAGATTGCAATCCTGAGCGAGCGCATTGGCGAGCTTACCGAGCACTTCAAGACCCACGCGAAGGACCATGCTTCGCGCCGCGGCCTTCTGATGCTGGTGAGCAAGCGCCGCCGCCTGCTCGATTACTTGAAGACGAACGATTCCGACCGCTACCGGGACGTTATCGGGAAGCTGGGCATCCGCAAGTAGACAACACCTTGTCTCCTACGCGCACGCGACGGGAACTTCGCACAGGATGGGAAAGCGCTGGCCGGATCGACGGCTGGCGTGTATCCATGCTTGAGGATTTTTCCGCCCATACCTCCCACATCTCTACGAGATATGGAGTGCTGACACCTGTACCGAAGAAAACTGCAGGCCTCTCCCCTGCGTCGCTTCGCGACTCCGGTCGGGATGACAGCTCCCGGACAATGCGCGTTCCCGCCCCTGCACACCCCAGAACACGAACAGCGCGTATTCCGGGGAGCTCGATAGCTCCTGCCAAGATTGAAGAAATGAGGACAATATGAAGCAAGAAGTCGCAGTTGAGCTTGCCGGTGGCAAGCGGCTGACTTTTGAAACCGGCCGCATGGCCAAGCAGGCCTCCGGTGCAGCCCTGGTCACGCAAGGTGACAGCGTGGTGCTGGCAACCGCCGTGGCCAATCCTGACGCAAAAGAGGGAATCGACTTTTTCCCCCTTACCGTTGACTACCGTGAATATGCCTACGCCGGTGGACGTATCCCCGGCGGATTCATCAAGCGCGAAGGCCGCCCAAGCGAGCGTGAAATTCTCACCAGCCGCCAGATTGACCGCCCCATCCGCCCGCTCTTTCCTGAAGGCTTCCGCAATGAGACCCAGGTCATCGCGCTCGTCTTCTCCGCGGACAAGGAAAATGATCCCGACGTCGTAGGTATTAATGCCGCAAGCGCGGCTCTGGCGCTTTCCGATATTCCGTTTGCCGGGCCGGTGGGCGCGGTGCGCGTGGGCTATGTGAATGGCGAGTTCGTTGCGAACCCGTCGTATTCTGAGCGCCGCGAAAGCTCCATCAACATCACTGTTGTCGGCACCAAGGACGGCATTGTGATGATCGAGAGCGGCTCGGAGGGCGTGACGGAAGAAGTCGTCGTTGATGCGATCGAGTTCGGTCACACCGAGATCAAGAAGATCGTTGCCGCGATTGAAGAGCTGGTTGCGAAGGCCGGCAAGCCGAAGCGCGCATTTGCTGCTCCGGAATTTGATGCTGCCTATTATGATGCGCTGAAGACGAAGGCTGGCGCCCGCCTTGCGGATGCGCTCGATACCAAAATGCATCCCAAGACCGAAAGCTACGCGCTGGTCAAGCAGATCAAGGACGAACTCGCGGCGGAAATTCCAGCCGATGAGAACGCCGCGGAAGCAAAAAAGAAGCTCGCTCACTACTATGAAACTCTGCGTGAGCGCATCTTCCGCGAGCAGGTCACGAAGGAGCGCATCCGTCCTGACCGCCGCGCCTTTGACGAAATTCGCCCGATCACGATTGAAGTAGGCGTGCTGCCGCGCACGCACGGCTCGGCGCTCTTTACGCGCGGTGAGACGCAGGCACTGGTCACTGCCACGCTGGGTACCGGTGACGACTCGCAGCGACTGGAAACCTTCGAAGGCGAGCAGAAGAAGCGCTTCATGCTGCACTACAATTTCCCGCCGTTCTCGGTGGGCGAAGTGGGCCGCATGACAGGCGTAGGCCGCCGCGAAATTGGCCACGGGGCTCTGGCGGAGCGCGCGATCTCGGCTGTGCTTCCTGCCGAGGAAGAATCGCCGTACGCGTTGCGCGTGGTCTCGGACATTCTGGAGTCGAATGGTTCCTCGTCGATGGCCTCGGTCTGTGGCGCGAGTCTTGCGCTGATGGACGCAGGCATTCCGCTGAAGGCTGCTGTTGCCGGCGTGGCCATGGGTCTGGTGAAGGAAGGCGATGACTACGCCATCCTGACCGACATTGCCGGAGCGGAAGACCACTACGGCGATATGGACTTCAAGGTTGCCGGAACGCGCGATGGCATCACTGCACTGCAGATGGACATCAAGATCAGCGGCATCACCGGGCAGATCATGCGCGAGGCACTCGAACAGGCGCGCCGCGGGCGGCTCTTCCTGCTCGACAAGATGGATGCGACGCTGAGCGGTCCGCGCACGGAGAAGTCGAAGTTCGCGCCGCAGATTCGCACGCTGCAGATTCCGACGGACAAGATTCGCGACCTCATCGGGCCGGGCGGCAAGACGATCCGCGGCATCATTGAAGTCACGGGCGTCAAGATCGATGTGGACGATACGGGCCGTGTGAATGTAGCGTCTTCTGATGCCGAGGGTCTCGAAAAAGCCCTGGCCATGATCAATGACCTCACCGCTGTTCCTGAGGTCGGCAAGACGTATCTGGGCAAGGTCGTTCGCCTGGCCGAGTTTGGCGCGTTTGTCGAGCTCTTCCCGGGAACTGATGGGTTGCTGCACATCAGTGAAATCGCCGAACATCGCGTGAAGGACGTGAAGGACGAACTGCGTGAAGGCGATCAGGTTCTGGTGAAGGTTCTTGGCATTGAAGGAAACCGTATCAAGCTCTCGCGCAAAGCCCTGCTGAAGGAACAACGCGCGAAGCTTGGTCTCACCACTGAGCCGCAGCCGGGGCAGGTGGATGTGGCTGCGTCGGCTGCTCCGAAGGAAGAGCGTCAGCCTTCTTCGAACGCCAGCACGATCACCATCGAAGGCGGCGATGATTTCGACGACGTTGACGGAGATGGAGAGGACGAAGGCGAAGAGGTCAACTTCAACCGCGCGGATGAAGCTCCGGCACATGCGGGTGGCGGAGAACGCCGTCCGGGTGGCGGTGGCGGCGGACGCAGGCGCCGCGGACGCGGAAGACGCGGCCCGGGACGCGGACCGGGTGGAAACCGCGGACCTCAGTAAAGAAAAGGCCGTGCCGAAAGGCACGGCCTTTTTACGTCTGATTAAAACAAGTGAAACGGATAAACCTGCAACTTCAACCGTTCTGTCGCATCCAACACACAATTCGTTACCAGGGAGGTAACAGCAGCTACCACCGCGAAGCGATGCGCGTCTAAGGTAGGGTAAACTGAGCGAGCATGAGTGCATCCATGTACATCGTCGTAGAGGGCGAAGATCCAGGTTTCGATATCTTCGTCAACGGACGGGCACTTGCGCGCAACGAAGATGCGCTGGAAAAGCTTGCCTACCGCCTGGGCGTGAGGCCGATGCTCGACTTCTTCTCGGCAGATGAGAACTCGATGGCCCTGCTGCTTGAAGAAGGCGCGGGTGATCCCGAATGGGCGAAGACCTTGCCTCCTCCGCAGTGGTTTTCACCGGAAGACGGCCTTGACACCATCAGCACCTTGCTTGATTTCCTGAAAGACAACCCATCCGCGCTCGGTTCGGAGACCACGCCCGTGGTCAATGAACTCGAAGAATATGAGCGCGTTCTGCGCAAAACCTCACAGCGCAGCCTGCGCTGGCAGCTAGCCGTCAGCTGGCGCTAAGACTGCGCCTTCGGGCGCCTTTTTTCTCTCAATTGCTCAATAATTCGTTCCACGATGTCGAAATCAGCCATCCCTCGTTCGTCATGGTAGTAGGAGATTTCAATGGATCGCGTGCGGGAAGAGGGCGGAAGCAGACAGGAGCAGCACTCATACATTGAGACCGTCGTTGCTGAAGGCAGCGGGCTGCAGCGAACGTCGCTGACCGAGGCGAAGACAGCGGATGAAAGATTTTTGCTCTCTCTTGTCCAAATGGCCGAGAATCGAGCGTCATGGTAACAGGAGAGAGCAAATGCAATACATTCTGATGGACTATGTAAATGAATCGGGCTGGCCCGCACTGACTCGGGCAGAGCAAGAGCATTGGCTGGGAGCTTATCGAGCATACATGCAGGCAATGACAGAGGCAGGCGTGCTCAAGAGCAGCAGCGGCCTCTATCCCACATCGTCGGCGACGACGGTACGGGTTACAAATGACAGGCCACAGGTGCTCGATGGTCCTTACGCAGATACGAAAGAGCAGATTGGAGGCTTCCACATGATTGAGGTTACCGATCTCGATGCAGCGATTGCGTGGGCGGCGCGCTCTCCTACGGCACTTCATGGAGTGGTGGAGGTACGTCCCGTACGAGAAGGAACTTTGCTGACGCGGGATATGAGCGAGGTGCTTAATCCTGCATAAACTTCTACCGCCAGGATGCAACGGACGCTAAAACCCGCATAGATAATTTTTCGCCTTCTATTTGCTTTACTGGATAACAACAATTTAGATGATCGCATCAGGTCACAGTGAGCAGATTCATAACATAGTGGGAGAAGTGGCGCGCCGCAGTTATGGCAGGCTGGTAGCTTTTCTTGCGGTTCGCGCGCGAGATGTGGCTGCTGCCGAGGATGCGCTCTCAGAGGCCTTTGCTTCGGCATTGATCGATTGGCCGAAGCATGGCTGTCCTCAAAATCCTGAAGCGTGGCTGCTTACTGTTGCCCGCAGGAAGCTGATCGACGCTGCGAGACGCAACCAGTGGAATGTCTTGGGCACGGATGAATTGGAGATTCTTGCCGATGAGCACGAAGCATTGTCAGACGCGGAAATTCCTGATCGTCGCCTGGCGCTGATGTTTGCCTGTGCGCATCCGGCGATTGAAGCAGGTGTTCGTGCTCCCCTGATTCTGCAGGTGATTCTTGGGCTTGATGCGAAGAAGATCGCTTCAGCATTTCTTACCTCTCCAGCGGCTATGGCCAAGCGGCTGGTCAGGGCCAAGGAGAAGATTCGCGAAGCGGGCATTCCGTTCCGCATTCCTGAACGAGAAGAGCTTCCTGTGCGGCTTGAGGCGGTGCTCGACGCAATTTATGCCACCTTCGCAGAAGGATGGAGCGACTTCGTCCGCGCCGATCTTACCGAAGAGTCGATTTTTCTTGTTCGGATTGTATGCGAATTGTTGTCTGAAGAACCGGAGGCGCTGGGCTTGCTGGCGCTTATACTTCATGCCGAGGCGCGACGACGCGCGCGGCGCAACAGAAGAGGCGAGTATGTTCCACTGGCCGAGCAGAATCCTGATGAGTGGAACTGGCGCATGATCGAGGAAGCTGAGTTATTGCTTCGGCGCGCCGGCACGTTTGGCAGACCAGGCCGTTATCAGCTTGAGGCAGCTTTGCAGTCGGCGCATGTGTATCGCCGGCGCACTGGTGAGGCGAATTGGGGAGAGGTCGTCGAGATTTATGACGCGTTGCTTGGGTTGACTCAATCGCCTGTAGTCGCACTCAATCGCGCCCTGGCAGTTGCGGAGATCCACGGTGCAGGCGCTGGTCTTGACGCCATGCCTGAGCTGGTCGAGTACCAGCCTTACTGGGCTGCGCGCGCAGAGCTGCTGGCTCGGTCGGGCGCGAAAGGCGAAGCGCAGTATGCATATGAAATGGCGATTGGTCTTGAGAAGGATGATGCGGTGCGGCGGTTTCTTACGCAGCGGGTGTCTGTGCTGAATTATTCAGGATGACAACTTGGAGGAGCCGTTTCGCATGCTATGCCTCCAGCTGTTTGCGGAGCAGGATGAGCTGTCCTAGGTGGTAACTGGTGTGGTCGCCTGCAAGAAGCACTTCGCGCAGCAGCGTCTGGCCGTCGCCCCAGGGAATTTGCGCATAAAGGTTGGAGTCCGGTTCGCCTACCAGTTTTTCAAAAGCGTCAATGTCCGCCTCAATGGCTTTTACGGAGGACTTCCACTCACCCGCCGATTTTGGGGCTTCAGCTTCGGGCCAGTACTCCCTGGGCCATTCAGGAAAGACATATTCGGGATTTGTGCAGAATTCTATGAGGTCATGCAGGGTGATTCGGATGTGTTCGAGCAGTTGCCATGCGGAGTAAGGTGTACCTTTGGGCTTCTTGCCATAAAATTCAGGCGGGAAATCGTTCAGAGCGCTGCGGAAATCGATGTGGGCACTGCCACCGCGCAGGAATTCAATGAGATTGTCACGAAGGATGCGGTTGTCTGTGGGCATCAGTCCCTCCGTTTCATCTGATGCGTGAAAGAAGGAACGGCTTTATTTTTGGTGGTGGTTTTGATGGAGTATTCCCACTCTATCGCAAAAAACGCGATAGAGTGGGGCGCCTTGATGTGACTACCGAAGCAAAAAGCAGGTCCTTCGACTTGCTGCTCTCCATTCAGGATGACAACCTGGAAAACTAGTTCGCCAGGGGAGTAGGCGCTGCAGGCGCATCTGCCTGGACGAGCAGTCCTTCGCGTTTGTCGGCGAAGATGTTGCCCATGCGGCGAATCTGGGCACCGACGCCGCGCAGCTTTTCTTCGATGTGCTCATAGCCGCGATCCATGTGGTAGACGCGATCGAGGATCGATTCGCCGTCGGCGACCAGCGCAGCCAGTACCAGTGATGCCGATGCGCGCAGGTCAGAGCACATGACTGCGGCAGCTGAGAGCGGAGTCTTGCCGCGGACGGTCGCGGTGCGGCCATCGACCTTGATGTTCGCTCCCATGCGAACGAGCTCCTGCACATGCATGAAGCGGTTCTCGAAGATGTTCTCGGTCACGAGGGATATACCGTCGGCCTGAGTGGCGAGCGCCATATACTGTGCCTGCATATCAGTGGGGAAGCCTGGGTACTCTTCGGTCGAGACGTCGGCGGCTTTCAGATTTCCTTCGCTGCGTACGCGAATCTGGTCTTTGCCGAGGATTTCGACACGCGCTCCGGCTTCTTCAAGCTTGCCGATGACTGCTCCGAGATGCGCGGGGTTGCAGTTGGCGACGCAGAGATCACCTCCGGTAATCGCTCCGGCAACAAGGAAGGTTCCTGCTTCGATGCGGTCGGGATTGATGCGGTGGCGTGTGCCGTGCAGCTTGTCCACGCCCTGAACACGGATGGTAGGGGTGCCGGCGCCTTCGATCTTCGCGCCCATGGAGATGAGCATGGCGGCGAGGTCAGTGACCTCCGGTTCGCGGGCACAGTTTTCCATGACGGTCTCTCCGTCGGCGAGTACGGCGGCCATAAGGAGGTCTTCGGTTCCGGTAACGGTGATCTTGTCAAAGACGATGTTTGCGCCCTTCAGGCGATCGGCGCGGGCTTCGATGTATCCATGCTCGTAGTTGATGGTGGCGCCCAGCGTTTCTAGACCTTTGATGTGCAGGTCGATGGGACGTCCGCCAATGGCGCAGCCTCCGGGCATGGCGACGCGGGCGAGTCCGGTGCGCGCGACCAGAGGCCCGAGCACGAGCGACGAGGCACGCATGGTCTTCACGATTTCATATTTCGCGACAGGGTCGGAGAGCACACGGCAGCTGATGGTGGTGCGATGCTGCGCGCGGCCGTATCCCAGCTCGACTTCGGCGCCCATGGAGACGAGCAGCTTGCGCTCGGTTTCGATGTCGCGCACCTGCGGGATATTTTCGAGGATGACCTCGTCCTCGGTGAGTATGGCCGCCGCCATACAGGGAAGAGCTGAGTTTTTGGCACCGCTGACGCGAATGGTGCCGATGAGAGGATTGCCGCCGCGAATGACGAATTTGTCCATGATGAGGTTGCTGTGCTCCTGCTTGAGCTAGTGTAAATCCGCTGCCTGTGAGTCGTGATGGAGGCCGGTACTTACTTAGATACGCTTATTCCGGTGCTGGCGTCGAGTTCTTCTCAAACCAGGCAGCCAATTCGTCTTCAGAGATATGGCCGGCGGCGAGGTCATAGAACATTAGATAAGCTTCTTGCTGGTTGGCAGAAAATGTGATTCCATTTCGTTCCAAAAAGGCAATTGCCACGACCAGCGCAGTGCGCTTGTTCCCATCGACGAATGGATGGTTTCTGACGATTCCTGAAGCATAGGCTGCTGCCAGACGGAAAAGTGTCGGCGGCTCATCAGCGCAGGCAGCGATATTTTGCGGACGCGCCATCGCGGATTCCAGCAGCCCTTCGTCCCGAACTCCTGTTGAGCCACCGTGTTCGGCGAGCTGCATGTTGTGATAGGCGAGCACGACACGTTTCTCAATCCAGACTGGCATGGTTATTCAGCGAGCTTGCGGAGTGCGTCACGATATTTGCGCATGACTTTTTTGCCAATTTCGATCTGACGGTCGAACTCTTCGTCGTAGGGAGTCAGCTGAACTCCGCCAGGCGTTTCGGTGAGGTACAGTGAGTCGCCCTTTTCAACATGAAGCTTTGCCAGAACTTCCTTGGGCAGGACGATTCCTACGGAACTGCCGACAGTGGTGATCTTGACGATAGTATTCATTGCCCCCTCCTCATGCTAATAATTATTATAACAAGATTGGGGGCAATAAAAATGCGCCCGGTCGAGGGCGCATTTTTTTATGAATGAAAAAATGCCCTATAAATCCATGACAGTGTCTTCGATGGCGCGGCGGACGTTGCCGTCGGATTGAGCCAGGCGGCGGACTGCTTCCGGCTTGTCGACGTTGGCTTTCAGCATGACAAGGGCGACCGGGACGCTGCGGCCGGCGGACTTGATGGTGGCCACCGCTGTTTCGCGGTCGATGTTGCAGGCGCGCATCAAGATGCCGATGCCGCGCTCGACCAGTTTGGAGTTCTGCATGTGCACGTTGACCATCAGGTTTTCGTACACGTAGCCAAGGCGCGTCATGGCGCCGGTGGTGATCATGTTGGTGATCATCTTCTGTGCGGTGGCGGCCTTCATGCGGGTGGAACCAGAGATGACTTCAGGGCCGACATCGGCGACGATAGCAATATCAGCTGCGCTCGATAGCGGCGTGTTTTGATTGCAGGTGATGCAAGCAGTCTTCGCACCACGTGCGCGGGCATAGGCGACAGCTGCTACTACATAAGGAGTGCGGCCGCTGGCGGAAAGTCCGATGACCACGTCTTTGCGCGTGGGACGGCGGCGGGCAATGTCGCGCTGGCCCAGTTCTTCGGAATCTTCGTTGACTTCAACTGGAGAAGCGAGAGCCTTCGGGCCGCCGGCCATGATGTACTGAATCTGCTGCGGCGCATTCGAGAAGTAAGGCGGGCACTCGCACGAATCAAGCGCAGCGATGCGCCCACTCGATCCTGCTCCTATATAGATGAGCCTTCCGCCGTCGCGCAGGCTGCGCGCCACGGAATCAATAACAAGCGCGATTTCCGGAAGGGCCTTCTTTACTGCTGCTGCCACCTTCGCATCCTCATGATTGATGATGCGCGCGATCTCCAGCGCAGACTTGGTATCAAAGCCCTGAGACGCTTCGTTTGCGCTCTCAGTGGTCAGTTCGTGGAGATTGGTGGCTGGTGAAGAATGGCCGTTGCTTGTGCGAGGAGTTTCCGTCAGCGGAGGCGTTGTGATGGTTGCCATGGGTCTACTTGGTCCTGCATTACTGCCATCGATTATTGTAGCTCTAACCGCACATGTTGGAGTGCATTTTTTGTCAGAGTGAAATTCAAATTTTTAATAACGTGTCTCACATGTCTCGAATGAGGACAGTGAGTGCAGCGTCATGAAATGCGGGGCGCACATGCTGAATCGCTTTATTCGAACGGTCAGGCCATGTGCGGTTGGTTAAAAGCGTCACAGCAAGTTGATGCTCAGGATCGATCCAGAGCGAGGTTCCGACATAGCCGAGATGCCCGATAGATGATGCGCTGAAATATTTTCCTGAGGAAGAGGGCGCAGTCGGCGTGTCCCATCCGAGAGCGCGTGATGTGTTTGCCGGCTCGCTCTGGCGCGTGGCGAAAAGACGCACTGTCTCAGGCCGGAACAACTGCCGGCCTTCTGTTGTGCGGCCTTCGGCGAGGATGCAGGCTGCGAATGTGAGAACATCCAGCGCGTTGGCGAAGAGGCCGGCGTGGCCGCCATATCCGCCAAGGACGAAGGCGTGCTCGTCGTGCACCTCTCCTTGAATGATGCGGCGGCGGAACTCGGTGTCATTGACCGTGGGCGGAATCTGGAGGCGCAGCTGCGGCGGCGGACAGAAATGTGTATGGGAGAGTTTCAGAGGAGCGAAGACCTCGCGCTCGCAATAGCGGGCGAGATAATCGCCTGCCAGCACCTCCAGCGCCTTGCCCAGAAGGATGAATCCGATATCGGAGTATTCGGCGTGCGTGCCAGGCTGCGCTGCAAGCGGCATCTCGAGGCAGGCGCGCAGCAGAGCATTGGCGGAAGTGTGCTGCTCGAAGAGGCGCGCGTAGGCAGGCAGCCCGGACGAGTGCGCGAGCAGCATGCGGAGTGTGACACGCTCCTTATGGCTTCCGGGGGCGCGTCCTATGACAAAGGCGGGCAGGATATCGCCTAGCGGTATTTCGAGATCGAGAATGCCGCGGTCATAAAGCAGCATGGCGGCTGAGGTTGTCGCAAAGACTTTTGTGATACTGGCCAGGTCGAAGATGGTTTCTGGCAGAACTGCGGGCGCATCATTTTCATAGGTGAAGTTGCCTACGGCGTCGAGAGCGACGACCTTGCCTTGATGGAAGATTCCGTATGCGGCTCCGGGAAAGGCCCGGTCAGTGGCGGCCTGCTCAAGAACCGCGCGCGCCTGGGCAAAGCGCTCGCGCTGTCCGGAAATGGAGAGAGATAAAGACATAGAAATTCGATGCGGGTGAACGTATATTAAGCGAAAAAGATGAAGACACCACGGATTTTGACAGCATTCGGCATCTGCCTGATGGTTTTTCAGACGCTCCACGCGCAGGAAGATGCAGCCCTGGAAGCACAGTTGCGGACGTTGGCGGCACTCCACCAGGGCAAGGTGGCGCTCTATGCCAGGGACCTGAACAGCGGTAAGACAATCGCGATTGACGCCGACAAGCCAGTGCCGACAGCTTCCGTCATCAAGCTGACTGTGCTGTTTGAGGCGCTCAAGCAGATCCAGGCAGGGAAGAGGCACTTTGAAGACAGGATCAGACTCACGCATGACAACCAGGTGGAAGGCTCAGGTGTGCTGATGTTCTTTGATGCTCCGCAGGTGCTGACCCTTAAGGATGTGCTGACGATGATGATTATTGTCAGCGATAACACAGGGACGAATATGGCGATTGATACGCTGGGTCTCAAGAATATCGATGACCGCATTCAATGGCTGGGGCTTAAGAATACATGGCTGTATAAGAAGGTCGCCAAGCCGGCTGTGGGGCCGATGCCTCCTGACCAGAAGCAGTTCGGGCTGGGCAAAACCACCGCGCGCGAGATGGCAGGTATGATGGAGCGCTTTGCCACCTGCAATCTGAATGCTCCGGGAGTTACGGTCAAGCCGACGGCGAAAGATCAGAAGCTCTGCGATGAAGCGATGCATATGCTGAAGAACCAGTTCTACCGCAACAGCATTCCGCGTTATCTGGAGACGCTGGACACGACGGAAGGCGAGTCGAAGATCGCCAATAAAACCGGAGCACTGGACCATGTGCGCAATGATGTGGGCGTGGTGTATGCCAAGAATGGCCCGGTGGTCATATCTGAATTTACCTATGACAACCAGGACACGAGCTGGACTCCGGACAATTCGGCGGAAGTGCTGATGGCCAAGCTGGCGAAGACGATTCTGGCCCGGTGGCAATGAAAAACGGATGGCCCTGGGAAGCGTCTACAATAATAATTGGCAGGCCCCTCATGCCAGACCAGGAGTGATTTATGAGCGATTCCATACACTGGTCAAGGATCTTCGCGGCTGGATTGCTGGCGGTTTTCAGTGTGAGTACTGCGATAGCGCAGCAAGTGGCTCCAACTCCGACGGGCGTTGACGTACCAGCACAGCAAGAGCTGCAGCCTCAGGCAAAGTCCTTTGAGGTTCCAGATGGTACAAAGGTTCTGCTGGAGCTGCGTTCCGCCGTCAATACGAAGACTGCGAAGCCAGGCGATGGTGTCTATCTTTCATCCGCCTTTCCCGTGGTGATAAATGGCAGGGTAGCGATTCCTGTGGGAGTGTATGTGCAGGGCGTGATTGATGAGGTGACGCGTCCGGGGCGTGTGAAAGGCCGCGCAGCGGTGCGGATGCACTTCACGTCGATGATCTTTCCGAATGGAAGCGTGGTGACAATTCCGGGCGTAGTGAACAGTATTCCAGGCTCCAATGGGCCGAAGGTGCAGAGAGAAGGCGAAATCCAGCAGGCCTCGAATAAAGGCAAAGACGCAGGAACGATTGCGCAGGCCACGATCGCCGGGGCGAGCCTGGGCTCGATTAGCGGTGCGATGACCGGGAGCCCGGGCAAGGGCGCGGGAATCGGCGCTCTGGCGGGCGGCGCTGCCGGCGTGATTTATACGCTGTTTACCCGCGGGGACGATGTAGTGCTCAATACAGGCCAGGGAGTGGAGATGGTGCTGCAGCGTCCGCTGACGATTACGCAGGCGAACCTGGCCGGGCCGGATGTGGCGGGACAGGCTGCGACTGTTCCATCAGCGCAGCAGCCGATGGCTAAGCCGAAGAACAATGTTTTCTGCCCGCCGGGTGGGCTGGGCTGTAACAATTAAGTAGTAAGTTAGTTTTTAAAGTTAGATGAGTAACGAGAACCCGCAGGAACAACAGCAAGGCAGCACTGGAACGCAACGCTCAAGCATTCAGCTTTGGGTGCGCGACTTCATTATTTCGGTGATGGCGTCGTTTTTTATTATTACTTTCCTCTATCAGCCGGTGAAGGTGGAAGGCACGAGCATGCAGCCGGAGCTGCGTGACCAGGACAGGCTCTTCGTCAACAAGTTTGCCTATGACTTCGAGCACATTTCGCGCGGCGATGTGGTGGTGTTTTACTACCCGCGGGACACCTCGAAGAGCTATATCAAGCGCGTGATCGGGCTGCCGGGAGATGAGATTCGCATCCATGATGGGCGCCTGTATGTGAATGGAAATGTTGTGGACGAGCCATATGTTCCGCTGAGGTTTCGCGATGTGCGCTCGATGGGAGAGATGGTCGTTCCCGAGAATCAATATTTTGTGATGGGTGATCATCGCTCCATCTCGAGCGACAGCCGTGATTTCGGTCCTGTTCCGCGCAAGCTGATTTATGGCAAGGCAGCGTTTGTCTACTGGCCGGCGGACAACATGGGCGTCGTTAGATGAATACTGGCCCCTTCGGCTTCGCTCAGGGCAGGCTATCAGGCACACGCGCCTTCGGCGCCATTCTTGCCTGTGCCAGGTAAGTTGCTTGTTTTCGCTTCCGTTGGCCGCTGGCTTTTCTGCCTATACACAAGAAAGCAGGTTCTTCGCTGTGCTCAGAATGACAGGCATCAGGCAATGCTTTCTCCTGCTCTATTTCCTGGGTGTTCCAATCCGTTTGAGTGTGTAAATGAAGCTGGACTGGATTGGTTTCTTCTCGCGGTCCAGCTGCTGTAATGTCCCGTCGTCAACGCGCAGATAATATTGGGCGCGATCCGGATTGTCAGAATTGATCTGATAGATGGTTGCATCCGGCTTGCCGTCTGTGCCGTGCAGCGTGGCCCATTGCCCGTAATCGGTAAAGCTGTTGCGGTCAATGTATTTCATGCGTAGCCGGTAAATGCCTTCCGATGGATCCTGCCGGGTTTTCTGGTAAAGCGTGAGTGTGGTGACGATGCCGCTGCAGTCGGCGCAGGGAAGCGTGCCCTGCCAGGTACCGAGGACGCGCATAGTCTTTGCTTTGGCAGCGAGACGCGCTGAATTTTTGCTGTTCGATTGAGGCTGCACTGCGAGAGCCAGGCACATTATCGCAGCGAGCAGAAAGAAATTTCTGCGCAGTTTCATCCGGCCTCCGGAGTGGCAGATGGCAAAACCACTATATATCGCCTGCGCTCCCTGGAGAGATTCGCCGCGAATTAAATACGCTTCGGTTTCTGATATGCAGCGAGAAACATGTGTACCGCTGTCCGGATATGCGCTTTTCTCTCTGCAGCTTTTGGTGCTTTGCGTACCAGCAGTGAAGCATGCAGGAGAAACTGGCCGAGGCAAAGACTGAAGAAGAGCTCCGCTGCTTTTTGCGTGTTCATCCGGACAAGCTTGCCGGAGGCGATCTGGGTTTCGAGATACTCCGCTAACTGTTCCTGTTCGCGCTCGGGGCAAAGACGCCAGAAATCACCAGCCAGCTCAGGGAATTGCGGCGCTGCTGATATCAGGATGCGATTCAGCCGCTGCATCTCGGGTGACAGCATGAAGTCCAGGAGATTCAGTCCATATGACTCCAGGACTTTCTCAATCGACTGTTTCTGCACCAGCACGCGGGAGAATTTCTGAAGCAGGATTTCGGTTTTTCGTGAGATCACTGCTTCGAAGAGCTCTTTCTTGGTAGGGAAGCGCGAGTAGAGCGTTTCCTTGGATGCTCCGGCAAGCCGGGCGATTGCAGCAACGCTGGCGCGGTCGAAGCCTTCACGCAGAAATATCTCCGCGGCTGTGTTCAGGATTTTTTCCATGCGGGCCGCGGCATGTTTTGCGGGCGGGCGCCCGGTAGTGCGTACAGAAATGTTGGTGTTTCCTGCCATTTCGCCGAGTGAATTTGCCAATCAACAAATTCTAGTCGTATTGTAGTCAGGAGTGAATAATCGAACCGCACGGTTCGGTTCTATTCATAGCCTAATCAATCCTGACTTTCACTACGGAGGGAAGAATGGTCAAACTCGAGGACGCGCGCAGAGTCATCGCAGCAGCGGAGAAAAAAGCGAAAGAAATTGGACAACCCATGAACATTGCTGTGGCGGATGAAGGAGGCAACCTGGTCTCCCATGTCCGCATGGATGGTGCATGGCTGGGCAGCATCGATATATCGATCAAGAAGGCATACACTTCCCGGGCCTTCGATATAGCAACCAAGGACCTGGCGGAGCATTCACAATCAGGAGGGCAGTTCTTCGGAATTCATGCCTCCAATAATGGCAAGATCATGATTTTTGCTGGAGGAATTCCTCTTAAGAAAGATGGAAAAGTTGTCGGAGCCATCGGTGTGAGCGGTGGTTCGGGTGAACAGGACCATGCGGTTGCCGAGGCAGGCGCAGCTGCTTTCTGAAGTACTTACAACCAAGGAGTATCAATATGGCTGGCAATCATGGCGTCGTTTATTTAGGTCCGAATCATGTGGAAGTGCAATCCATTGACGATCCGAAATTTGAAAACCCTGCAGGAAAAAAGATCGAGCATGCAGTGATCCTGAAGGTAGTGACGACGAATATCTGCGGCTCGGACCAGCACATGGTGCGCGGCCGCACCACTGCTCCTGCTGGGCTGGTGCTGGGGCATGAAATCACCGGCGAGGTGATTGAAAAAGGGAAAGATGTCGAATATCTGGAAATCGGAGATCTGGTAACGGTTCCTTTCAACGTAGCCTGCGGACGCTGCAGAACGTGCAGAGAGGAGCAAACCGGAGTCTGTCTTAATGTCAATCCCAGCCGGGCCGGCGGCGCTTATGGCTATGTGGACATGGGCGGTTGGGTCGGCGGGCAGGCGGAATATGTCATGATTCCGTACGCGGATTTCAATCTGATCAAGTTTCCTGACAAGGCGCAGGCGCTTGAAAAGATACGCGATTTGACTATGTTGTCTGACATTCTTCCGACCGGCTTTCATGGAGCAGTTTCCGCAGGCGTGGGCGTTGGCTCTACTGTGTACGTCGCGGGGGCGGGCCCGGTTGGACTGGCGGCTGCTGCCTCGGCTCAGATTCTGGGAGCGGCGGTTGTTCTGATCGGAGACATGAATCAGGAACGCCTCGCTCACGCGAAGTCAGTCGGTTTTGAGCCGATTGATCTCAGCAAAAGCGATAAGCTCGAAGACCTGATTGAAGCTGTGCTGGGAGTGCCCGAGGTCGATGCGTCAGTAGATGCGGTAGGCTTTGAGGCCCGGGGCCATGGGGCACAGAGCAAAGTCGAAGCTCCGGCGACCGTGCTTAATTCTTTAATGTCAATCACGCGGGCTGCAGGCGGCATCGGCATTCCTGGACTTTATGTGACTGAGGATCCAGGCTCGAAGGATCAGGCGGCTCAAAAAGGTTCTTTAAGTATGCGGTTCGGCCTGGGATGGGCAAAGTCTCACCGTTTCTATACCGGACAGACCCCAGTGCTCAAGTACAACCGGGCTTTAATGCAGGCGATTCTCTATGACAGACTGCCGATTGCAAAGATCGTTAATGCCACTGTCATCTCTTTAAACGATGCACCCCAGGGATATAAGGACTTTGATTCTGGAGTGGCGAAGAAATTCGTGCTCGATCCCCATGGACTGCTCAAAAAAGCTGCCTGAATTCGATAAGGGTGCGCAGCTGTATTTACGTTTAGAGTAAAGACAGTCGTCAGCCTTCGGGTTGTCGATCTCAGGGCCTCCGCGGTGCTTCGCCAAAAAGACTGCCGTGGAGGCCTTTCTTCATCGGGTATATCCTCTGCTTTCTGAAGCACATGCCCATGAAATTTCCCCAATCATCCCGCATTTTTTGCAGATCAACTCTGGATTGATTTCTCTCGCTGTATGCATGTTGCCATTAAAGTAGGACTATTTTAGTCTTAATTATGAAGTCATCGTGAAGTCTTTTGGCGAAGCACACGATGGCTTTGAGAGATCGACAGTGCTGGCTGACCAGAGGCGAGGGCATAGCTCCGCAGTCAGCACCGTTAAGGAGACGGCTGCATGAGCGAATGGAAGAAGTTCAAAATCCAGCGGTCGCTGGGAATCGAATTGCCAGGTTTAGGAAAGCCTGGCGCACTCGAAAAGCGGAGCTATCCGCCAGGACAACACGGAAGAGCCCGCAGGCGTAGTCTTTCTGAGTTCGGTACGCAGCTCCGCGAGAAGCAGAAGCTGATTTTTCACTATGGCCTGCGGGAAAGACAGCTGCGGCGCTTCGTGCGCAAAGCGCGAAGTCTCAATTCTTCCAACTGGATCGAGAGCCTGATCGGCCTGCTCGAGCGCAGGCTGGATAATGTCGTCTTCCGGCTCGGGTTTGCGCGCAGCATGGCCGCCGCACGGCAACTCGTCTCGCATGGACACATTCATGTGAACGGCCGCTGTCAGACGATTGGCTCCATGATTCTGTGGCCCGGCGATGTTATTCAACTCACAGAAAGAGCAGCTCGGCTCAATGCAGTGCAATCCTCTTTGCTTTCGCCCCGGTTGCCGCTGCCTTCGTTTCTTCAGTTTCAAAATCCAAGCACGCCCGATCGCGGAGTAGTTCTTGCTATTCCCGATTCTCGGCATGTTCCCTTCGAATTCAATAAAACGCAGGTCGCAGAATATTATGCGAAACGCGGTGTCTGACCAGCATTCGCGGGTTTTCTTCACCAATCACCAGATTTTGACTTTCATTGGAGATGCTTTATGGATGACATCAATGTGATTCTGGCAGAATGCCCAGGGCTTGGCCGCGTCCGGATTTGCGAGTGCAATTCCGTTCATCTCAGCATCGGACCCGTCACGCTCAATCTGGAGCCTGAAGCTTTTGCGCAGGTTGCCATTCTGGTTCGCAATGCAATGGATCAACTGCTGGAAATTACGACGACTACATCACTCAAAGCTGCCAATCCGAGCCGGAGCGAGGTGACGCATTAATACAGTCCCGCATCCGATAACGGTCCGCAGGACGGCTGAAAATCTGCTAGAATCTATTGAATCCACTCCATGGAGAAGCGATGCAGGCGATCCTTGCGCTCGAAGACGGGCGCATCTTCCGCGGCGAAGGCTACGGCGCCAAAGGTGAGTGCTACGGCGAGGTTGTTTTCAATACATCGTTAACCGGCTATCAGGAAATTTTCACTGATCCTTCCTATGCCGGACAGATTGTCGTTCTTACCAATCCACAGATCGGCAATTACGGCACCAATTCTTCAGACAATGAAGCGAACAAGCCTTATATCGAGGGCCTGGTCACGCGCGAATTCTCGCCGATCAGTTCGAACTGGCGCTCGCAGCTGGTGGCGGACGAATATCTGGAGCGCTTCAATGTTCCGGTAATTTCCGACATCGACACGCGCGCCCTGGTGCGCCATCTGCGCAACAACGGCGTAATGCGCGGCGTGATCTCGTCGATCGAGACCGATCCTGATGTGCTGGTGCAGAAAGCGCGCTCGATCCAGAAGATGGAAGGCACAGACCTCGCCAGCGTGGTGAGCACCAAGGCCCGCTATGAGTGGGAAGATGATGGACCCGATCCGCTCGATCAGGATGAGGATGTGATTGCTGCGCCGCGCCCTGATCTGCATGTCGTCGCCTATGATTTCGGCATCAAAAAGAACATTCTGCGCATGCTGACGGACGAGGGCTGCCGCGTGACGGTTGTTCCGGCCCAGACTTCGGCGGAAGATGTGCTGGGTCTGAATCCTGACGGCATATTTCTCTCGAATGGTCCGGGCGATCCGGAGCCGGTTGGGTATGCGCATGAGAATATCCGGCAGTTGATGGGGCGCAAGCCGGTCTTCGGGATTTGCCTCGGGCATCAGCTGATCGGGCTCGCGCTCGGCGGCAAAACCTACAAGCTGAAGTTCGGACACCATGGCGGGAACCATCCGGTGAAGCAGATGGATACGGGCAAGGTGGAGATCACGGCGCACAACCATAATTTCGCGGTCGATCCGGATTCGATCAATGCGAATGAAGTGGACCTGACACACATCGACCTGAATGACAATACGCTCGAAGGACTGCGCCACAAGTCGCTGCCTTTGTTCAGCGTGCAGTATCACCCTGAGGCAAGTCCAGGCCCGCACGACTCGCATTATCTCTTCCGCGACTTTCGAAAGATGATGGAAGAGTTCAAGAAATGACAAATGGCGGGCTTATTGGTCCCGCCATTTTTATGGGAAACGATTTAAGCAGTACAGGGAAGCTTTTCAGGATTTTTGAAGGGGCACGGCTTCAGCCGTGCCGTAAAAAGCGAAATGAGAGCGGGGCTTTAGCCCCTGAGGGATTGCAGTGAAGCTGAGGCGGGAACCAGCTACGAGGAATCGCCAGACCTACTTCGTCACTTCAGAGACGAGTGAGCGCCGGCCATTTTTCAAATATGAACGCTGGGCGAAGCTGTTTCTCGGGACGCTCTTTCGATATCGCGATGAGAGTCATTATCAGCTGCATGAATTTGTTCTGATGCCGGATCACTTCCACTTGATCATCACACCCGAGGAGAGTCTGGAAAGGGCAGTACAGATGATCAAGGGTGGTTTTTCAAGGCAGGCAGCGCTGCGATTTGAAACGAAGCACAATATCTGGCAGCGAGGATTTGCCGATCACCGGGTTCGGGATATTGAGGATTACAACAAGCACAAATATTACATCTGGCTGAATCCTGCGAAGGCGAAGTTATGCAGTTCTGCGCAGGAGTATCCGTACAGCTCGGCTTATCCGGGGTTCGTATTAGATGCGGTGCCTCAGGGGCTAAAGCCCCTTCTTCCGAATAAGACTAATGGCACGGCTGAAGCCGTGCCCCTTCAAAGATTAAAGTCATTTGCTGATCAACAATCAGCGGATTTTGATGGGGATCTCCTTCCCCGACAAGATTATTAGAGGAAAAGAGCAATAAAAGATGCCACGCAGGAATGACATCACCAAGATTCTCGTGATCGGCTCGGGGCCGATTGTGATTGGCCAGTCCGCAGAGTTTGATTACTCGGGCACGCAGGCGTGCAAGGCCCTCAAGCAGGAAGGCTATGAAGTGGTGCTGGTGAATTCGAACCCGGCCACGATCATGACTGATCCTGAGCTGGCCGATCGCACCTATATTGAGCCGCTGACGCGTGAGTATGTCGAAGAGATCATCCGCATCGAAGCGCAGATGCTCAAGGACGAAGGCCGCTCGGGCAAGTTCGCACTGCTGCCGACAGTGGGCGGGCAGACAGCGCTCAATCTCGCTGTAGACCTTGCCGATGCCGGCATTCTCGACCGGTATGAAGTGGAACTGATCGGCGCGAAGCTTGAAGCGATCAAAAAAGCGGAAGATCGGCTGCTCTTTAAAGATGCGATGACGCGCATCGGGCTTGATCTGCCGAAATCAGCGCTGGTGAATAACATTCGCGATGGCATTGAATTCACAGGAAAAATTGGATTCCCGGCGATTATTCGGCCTTCGTTTACGCTGGGCGGATCGGGTGGCGGTATCGCTTATAACCGCGAAGAGTTGATGGAGATTCTGGCTCGGGGCCTGGATTTGTCTCCGGTGCACGAGTGTTTGATTGAAGAGTCGGTGCTCGGATGGAAAGAGTATGAGCTGGAGGTGATGCGCGACCTTGCCGACAACGTCATCATCATCTGCTCCATCGAAAACATGGACCCGATGGGCGTGCACACGGGCGACTCGA
Organism: Acidobacterium sp. FHG110202_01; assembly: GCF_059115305.1. NCBI lineage: Bacteria > Pseudomonadati > Acidobacteriota > Terriglobia > Terriglobales > Acidobacteriaceae > Acidobacterium > Acidobacterium sp. FHG110202_01. The sequence goes on along the minus strand of NZ_JBZYWJ010000004.1, from coordinate 162,762 downwards.
TCACCATAGCCCCGGCGCAGACGTTGACTGACCGCGAGTACCAGAAGATGCGTGACGCGGCTATCAGGGTCATCCGCGAGATCGGTGTCGAGACCGGCGGATCGAATGTGCAGTTTGCGGTGCATCCGATGACGGGCCGCATGACGGTGATCGAGATGAACCCGCGTGTTTCGCGCTCGTCGGCGCTGGCGTCGAAGGCGACAGGATTCCCGATTGCGAAGATTGCGGCGAAGCTTGCCGTGGGCTACACGCTCGATGAGATTCCGAATGACATTACGAAGATGACGCCGGCATGCTTCGAACCGACGATTGACTACGTGGTTACGAAAATTCCGAAGTGGCAGTTTGAGAAGTTTCCGGGAGCGGATGAAAACCTTGGGCCGCAGATGAAGTCGGTCGGCGAAGTGATGGCGATTGGCCGGACTTTCAAGGAATCGCTGATGAAGGCGCTGCGCTCGCTCGAGACGGGCAAGAAGGTTGGTGCGGAGATTCTCGATCCGAGGCGCCTGACGCAGATGTTAGTCACGCCTAAGCCGGGGCGGCTGGACTATATCCGCTTTGCTTTCCGTCGCGGTTTGAGCGTCCGTGAAGTGGCGCGCATGACTTCGATGGACCCGTGGTTCCTGTACCACATCAAGGAAGTGACGGATGCAATTGCCTCGCTGGCGGAATTTAATCCGGACAATGTGTCACCGGAGCAGTTACGAAAAGCCAAGCGCATGGGTGTCTCGGATGAGCGGATCGCCGATGTGTGGGGACTTGCGGGGCAGGAAGGTGTTGCCAGAGTGCGGCAGCTGCGGCACAGGCATGGCATCAAGCCTATCTACAAGCTGGTGGATACATGCGCGGCTGAATTCGAGAGCATGACGCCCTATCTCTACTCGAGCTATGACGAGGAAGATGAAGCTGCGCCAACGGCGAAGCGCAAGGTCATTATCCTGGGCAGCGGGCCGAACCGCATCGGGCAGGGAATTGAGTTCGATTACTGCTGCTGCCATGCAGCGTTCGCGCTGAAGGAAGACGATTACGAGACCATCATGGTGAACTGCAATCCGGAGACGGTCTCGACGGACTACGACACGAGCGACCGACTCTACTTCGAGCCGCTGACGCTCGAGGATGTGCTCGCCGTGTATGAGCATGAATCTTCAGGCGGTGCTGAGGTCGGCATGATCGTGCAGTTTGGCGGACAGACACCGCTGAACCTTGCGCTGCGGCTGAAAGAAGCAGGCGTGCCGATTCTGGGTACTTCGCCGGAGTCAATCGATCTTGCAGAAGACCGCAAGAGCTTCGGCAAGCTGCTTGAGGACCTGCAGATTCCGCAGCCTCCGGGGGCAATGGCGACGAGCGTCGAAGAGGCGCTGGAAGGCGCGGAGCGCATCGGCTATCCAGTGCTGGTGCGGCCTTCGTATGTGCTCGGCGGGCGCGCCATGGTGATCGCTTATGACAGCGATGCGGTTGCCCGCTATATGAAAGAAGCAGTCGAGTATTCGCAGGAGCGTCCGGTACTGATCGACCACTTCCTCGAAGATGCGGTGGAAGTGGACGTGGACGCGCTCTGCGACGGCCAGGATGTTGTGATTGCCGGAATCATGCAGCACATCGAAGAGGCCGGCATCCACTCGGGTGATTCATCGTGCGTACTGCCAGCGGTGGATCTTGCGCCAGCGGTGCTCGATACGATTCGCGACTATACGCGCAAGCTCGCGCTGGCGCTGAATGTGGTCGGGCTGGTTAACCTGCAGTTTGCAATTCAGCGCAAAAATGGCGAGCCGGACAAGGTTTACGTAATTGAAGTGAACCCGCGCGCTTCGCGGACAGTGCCCTATGTTTCGAAAGCAACGGGTGTACCGTTGGCTAAGATCGCTGCGCGCTTGATGACAGGCCGCAAGCTGCGCGAGTATCTGCCGGAGCAGCTGGCTGCGCGTAAGGACCTCGAAACCGGGACGCATTACTTCGTGAAGTCACCGGTCTTCCCGTGGAACAAGTTCCCGGGTGTCGATACGGTGCTTGGGCCGGAGATGAAATCGACGGGCGAAGTGATGGGCGTGGCGGACAACTTCGGCGAAGCGTTTGCGAAGGCTCAGCTCTCCGCAGGACAGCACCTGCCGCTGAAAGGTACGGTCTTTTTCAGCGTCAACGATCGCGACAAGCAGCAGGTGGTCGATCTGGCGCGGCAGTATGTGGAGCTGGGCTTCCACCTGGTGGCGACCGAAGGCACGGCCAATGTGCTGGAGCAGGTGGGGATGGTTGTGGAGCGCGTGTACAAGGTGAAGGAAGGGCGGCCGAATGTCGTGGACTTCATCAAGGGCGAGCGCATTCAGCTCATTGTGAACACGCCGCATGGGCAGGACCCGTTCTTCGATGAGAAGGCCATTCGGCGCGCAGCAGTATTGCAGCGGATTCCGACGATTACGACGATTGCAGCTGCACGGGCGGCTGCTGAAGGTATCCAGGCACTGCAGAAGCATTCAACCACGGTGAATGCGCTGCAGCACTTGCACGCGGCGCAGGCTGCTGCCCGGTAAGTAAAAAGGCTATCCCACGTGGGATAGCCTTTTCGTGCTGTTACAACGGAAAGCAGATCTGCTACCGTCTTCCGTAGAAGTAGGGTCTTCCATAGAATCTATAGCCTGGGCGTACCCACGGTCTGCCCCATATACCTATACCCGGGCCATAGGCGTAAAGATACGGCCTCGGATAATACACGGGCGGCGGAACGACGACAACCGGTGCCGGCCGGACAACTGTGACTGGTGCTGGCGGAGCTGGAGCAGTCGCAGGTTCAGGAGACACTGCAGGGGGCGCCGGGGGGACTGGCTCTTCATTCTGTGCGGTCAGCACGGGGTGGCTTCTAAAGTGTTTTCGGTGCACATGTACTGGAGCAGGTGCGGGGCATCCACAGGATGGCGCCGCGGCCTGTTCGGTGGGAAGCGTCAGATCATTCACGACCGTCCTGACCCCCTCGACTGAGGCGACATCGGAGCCTGCCAGTGTGCGCGCATCCTCCGTGTTAACCGTGCCGGTCAATGTGGCGATGCCGTGGTCGACGGCAGGAACAATGCTCTGGCCCTGCAACGTGTTATCTGCTGCCAGTTTCGTCTGGATGTCGCTCTCAATCTGCTGGTCGTTTCGCGCAGATGCAGTCTTTTTACAGCCAGCAGCGGCCAGCAGCATGCTCATCAGCACAACGGTTGTAATCTGTCCGGATCTCTGCATTCAAGAACCTCGGTTCAAGTTTTTATCCGCGCTTCTGGTGACACCCACCAGACCCTCTCCGGTTATGACACGGATTGACTGGGGAAGTTTCTTTGGGCGAGGCGATTCTTTCATTGCATATGCTAAGGTTGCCTTCGTGAGGGAAAGTATTTGTATGAGGGCATTTGGGTTGGGGCTGGCGATTGCTTTCGGAGGAATGACAGCTGTTTCCGCGCAGCAGGCACAGCCTGCACAGTCATCCTCTCCTGCTCAGTCATCCGCAATAGACCAGGGGCTTGCCGATCTTAAGAACCACCAGCCGCAACAAGCGCTCGCGGCTTTTCAGCAGGCGTTGCAGGCCAACCCCAATGATGTTGCCGCCAATCTATATGCAGCAGGCGCTGCGCTGGAGCTGTATCAGGGTAATTTTGCTGTTCAATATGCGGAGAAGGCGAAGCAGCTTGATCCGAATAATTGGAAGGTACACACCACGCTGGTTGTGGCCTATGCGGTTGCGGGCAAAACGCAGGAACGCAATGCTGAACGCGATTTGCTGCGCAAACTGCACGCTGATGCCAATGCCCCTGAGGCAATGCAGACGAACGGGTTTCTTGTCGATATGTTTCCGGTGAAACAGTATCACTTGGAAGCGATTGAGTATTTCAAGCCGCTGGGAAAATTCAATGTCTATTACCGCTTTCTTGTAAAAGATGCTCAGGTCAGGCGCGTGTGGGTGTTTACGGTGGAAAGCAACGATTTTGACCAGAAATCATGGGCCCAGGCACATGCCGAACAGGCGGCTCAAGGCGAGCGACAGTTTCAGATTTCGGGCGAAGGCGGCGGCAAGAATGTCGATTATCAGATGTTTTCCGGCAAGCCTGGTTATGATGCGGTGAAGGCGCAGATTCTGAAGATCATGAATGCGCAGACGGGGTCATTTCCTGGGGAAGGCCATTAGGATCAGAACAAACCGAGGGCATTCCGCAGCATCGAAAATCACTTGCTATAGTAATTTCAATTTCTTGATTGGAATGGGATTTTGCTTATGTCTCAATATGTCCAGTATGGCTGTGGCATCTGTGCTCCGACGTCGTGGCTGAACTTTGATGCAGGGCCAGCCTTCTGGCTGCAGAAAACATTTCCAGTATTGAAGCCGCAATTGATCAAGCGTGGATTTCCCGACTATCCGGGCAACATTCAGTATGGAGATATTGTGAAAGGCCTACCAGTGCCGGAGCAGTCAGCGAAGGCAATTTATTGCTCTCATGTTCTGGAGCACCTGGCGCTGAAGGACTTCGAAGCAGCAATCAACAATACCTATAAGTATCTGGTGAAGGGTGGGGTCTTTCGTTTTGTCCTGCCGGATCTCGAATACCTGATACGGCAATATGTCGAGAGCCATGAGATGGATGCGGCGGGTGAGTTCATGCGCGCGAGCGGCCTTGGGATAAAAGAGGCGCGTAATGGACAGAGTGGTCTGTTGCGCGTGATCTTCGGCAGGAGCGCTCATCTGTGGATGTGGGATTTCAAGTCGATCTCAGCAAAACTGGAGCAGGCTGGTTTCCGGCAGGTGCGCCGCGCGACGTTTCACGATAACCCCATGCCTGCATTTCTTGAAGTAGAAGACGAGGGTCGCTGGCAAAACTGCCTGGGAGTCGAGTGCGTTCGTCCCGAGTCATAACATCACCTAAAATAACTTCATGCTGCTTGAAGGCATCTTTCCCGCCATTACTACGCCGTTATTTTCTGATGGGCGGCTTTATCTGCAAAAACTCGAAGCGAATGTCGAGCATTATTCGCGCGCGCCGATTGCTGGGCTCGTCGTCCTGGGGTCGACGGGCGAGGCTATCATGCTGAACGATGATGAATCGCGCGATGTGCTGCGGGCCGCGCGCGAGGCTGCATCTCCAGAGAAAGTTCTGCTTGCCGGAGTTGGGCGGGAAAGTGTGATAGCTACGTTGAAGCTGGCCGAGTTTGCTGCGGAACAGCAGTACGACGCCGTGCTGGTGCGCACGCCGCACTACTATGGGGCACTGATGCGGCCGCTCGAGATGCTGACTTATTTCCGCATGCTGGCTGACCGTTCGCCGCTGCCGGTGGTGCTCTACAGCATTCCTAAATTTACGCATTACGAACTGCCTGTCGAAGTAGTAGCGGAATTGGCGCAGCATCCAAACATTATTGGGCTCAAGGATTCGAGTGGCAGTGTAGAGCGTTTGTCGCAGGTTGTGACGGCGACGCGGAATGCGCCGAAGCGGTCTACTGTGGTCACGAATGTTTTTACAGCGTTTACCAATCGCATGCTGCTCAGAGAGGCAAATGCGGAAGCAGCGCTGTTGTCTGCTGAGACTCTCGGCGCAAGTGGAGCTGCTGTTGCTGCTCCTCCCACAACCGTTACAAAAGTTGTGGCTGCACGCAAGAAGGATGTCGGTTTTCAGGTTTTGAGTGGGTCGCCACACAACGTGAAAGAAGCACTTGATATCGGAGCAAGCGGGGCCGTGCTGGCTTTTGCAGCGTGCGCTCCGCAGTCCTGCCAGGAAATTTATATGGCGTGGAAAGACAACGACCCGCAACTGACTGCGTTAAAACAGGAGCGGATAGTCGAGGCATCGCGTGTGGTTGCGGGGAAATTCGGGATTCCGGGCATCAAGTTTGCCTGCGATCTGAATGGCTACTACGGCGGCGTTCCTCGCGTTCCGCTGCTTCCGTTGAATGCGGAGGAGCAGGCGGTGGTCACCAAAGTGATGGCGGATGTGCGGCATTAGCTCAATTTAGCGTTGTAGTTTCCCAGGAGATGATGCAATAGTGAAGTTATAGCTGTTTGAGGAGTATTTTCGTGCATGACGCTTTGACAATCGGGATACCGCTCATCGCGATCATTGCGGGAATCTTATTCAATCGAAGCGATGCGAGAGACTTGCGTGCCGAGATAACAAGCAGCCGTAAGGAATTGCACCAGGAAATTGCAAATGGCCGCAAAGAGTTGCATGAAGAGATAGATTCCTTGCGGAAAGAAATTCAACTCGAGTTTCGGGAGTTTTACCGGACGCTGGGGCAACACGATGTCCGGTTGGAACACTTGGAAAAGAAGGCCTGATTCATTCTTCCATTCACGTTGTATTTCATACCGCTTAAACAGAAAATTTCCCACTGAGACGCACAAATACATCATTTCCTCCTATGGCGTCTATAATGGAATGTGAAAGATAGCATTCTTTCCACTTTCACACTGAAGGGAACTTCGCCCAATGGCGACAGGAGACGTTGCGCTAGGCCAGCAAGCCTCGGGCGCATCTGTACGCGACGCTTCCAAGCGTATTATCAATGACTTCAGCATCCAGGTAGCCACTGTCAACGGATCGGGTTCGCAGTCAGCGAACAGCGTCCTGCTCAAGAGCATTTTTGCGATGGGAATTCCGGTAAGCGGCAAGAACCTCTTTCCGTCGAACATCGCTGGACTGCCCACCTGGTACACCATTCGCGCAAGCAAGAACGGCTACATTGCACGCAAAAAAGAAATCGACATTGTGGTGGCTATGAATCCGGAGACGGCGAAGGAAGATATCCTGTCGCTGCCTGCTGGAGCGGTTGCGATTTATGAAGAGGCGCTGAACCTCAAACAATACCGCGAAGACGTTGTCTGTTACCCCGTTCCTTTCGATAAGCTCACCGCCGCGGTTTGTCCGGAAGCGCGTCTGCGCAAGCTGGTCAAGAACATGGTGTATGTCGGCGTGGTGGCCAAGCTGCTCTCGTTTGACATGTCCGCGGTAGAGAACGCGCTGCGCCGCCAGTTCGCCAAGAAACAGAAGGCCGCCGACCTGAACTGGGCTGCTGTGCAGGCTGGATATGATTACGCTGCGCAGTCGCTGACCAAGCAGGACCCTTACGCGCTCGAGCGCATGCACGAGACTGACGGCAAGATCATCATCGACGGCAATTCGGCAGCCGCGCTGGGCGCGATGTTCGCCGGCGTCACGGTGGTGACGTGGTATCCGATTACGCCCTCGTCCTCGGTTGTCGAACAGCTCATTGATTATCTGAAGAAATACCGTGTCGAGCCGGATGGCAAGGCGACATTTGCCGTTGTCCAGGCGGAAGATGAGCTGGCTGCGGTCGGAATGGTGCTGGGCGCAGGATGGTCAGGCGCTCGCTCGATGACGGCGACTTCCGGCCCAGGCATTTCGCTGATGGCGGAGTTTGTCGGTCTCGGTTACTTTGCTGAGCTGCCCGGAGTCATCTTCGATATCCAGCGTGTCGGTCCTTCAACGGGACTGCCGACGCGCACGGCGCAGGGTGATCTGCTCTCGATTGCCTATCTCTCGCATGGCGATACGAAGCACGTCATGCTGCTGCCGGGAAGCGTGAAGGAGTGCTACGAGTTTGCCATTGCGGCTTTCGATCTTTCGGAGCGGTTGCAGACTCCGGTCTTCGTGGTCAGCGATCTCGACCTCGGCATGAACAACTGGATGTCCGAGCCGTTTGCGTATCCTGAGAAGCCTCTCGATCGCGGCAAGGTGCTGACGGCGGAAGACCTGAAGCGTCTGGGAGAGTTTGGCCGCTACAAAGATGTTGACGGCGATGCGATTCCATATCGCACGCTTCCCGGCACGGACCACCCCAAGGCCGCATACTTTACGCGCGGCAGCGGACACAACGAGAAGGCGCAATACACGGAGCGTCCGGACGATTATCAAAATCTGATGGAGCGGCTGAACCGCAAGTTTGAGACGGCGCGCACTCTGGTGCCGCATCCGGTGATTGTGCAGGACGGTAAATCGAAGATCGGCATCATCGCCTTCGGCACATCGGACTTTGCAGTGCTTGAAAGCCGCGACCAGGTCCGGAAGGAATATAACGTAGAGACGGATTACCTCCGCCTGCGGGCCTTTCCCTTTACGAAAGAAGTGCACGAGTTTGTTGCCTCGCATGACCGTGTGTACATCGTGGAACAGAACCGCGACGCGCAGATGCTGAGCCTGCTGAAGCTCGATCTGCCGGCAGAAGACGCGGTGAAGCTGCGCTCGATCCGGCATTTTAACGGGCTGCCGATTGATGCGCGTTCGATCACGGATGAATTCGTGCTGCAAGAAGGGATATAGGGAAGGAATCGAACCATGGCAACAACGACAGCAACTCCGACTCCCGCGCCGAAAGTGAACCGGCTGGGTTTGCCGATTCTTGAATACCGCGGCGGCAAGACTACTCTCTGCGCCGGCTGCGGCCACAACGCTATTTCTGAGCGCATCATCGACGCGCTGTATGAGATGGGTGTGCAGCCGGAACGCGTGATGAAGCTCTCCGGCATTGGCTGCTCTTCGAAGAGCCCGGCATACTTCCTGGCGCGCGCGCACAGCTTCAACAGCGTGCACGGGCGCATGCCTTCAGTCGCTACGGGCGCGCTGCTCGGGAACAAGACAATGACGGCGCTTGGTGTCTCGGGCGATGGCGATACAGCCTCGATTGGCATGGGACAGTTTGTGCACCTGCTGCGCCGCAATCTGCCGCTCATCTACATCATCGAAAACAACGGCGTCTACGGTCTGACGAAAGGGCAGTTCTCGGCGACGGCTGATCTCGGCTCGAAGCTCAAGACCGGCGTTATCAATGATCTCCCGGCGATTGATACCTGCACGCTTGCCATCCAATTGGGGGCGACCTTTGTGGGGCGTTCGTTCTCCGGCGACAAAAAGCAGTTGCTTACCATGCTGAAGGCTGCGATCGCACACAAGGGCACGGTGCTGCTCGATGTGATCTCGCCCTGCGTGACATTCAATGACCACGAGGGCTCGACCAAGAGTTACAAGTACATGCAGGAGCATGAAGAGGCCATCAGTGAAGCGGGCTTTGTGCCGCATTTCGAGGACATCAGCATTGATTACGACGAGGGCTCGACCTACGACGTAACCATGCACGATGGCTCGCATCTGCGCCTGCGCAAGCTGCATGAGGACTACAACCCGAAGGACCGCGTTGCCGCTGTCAAGGCGTTGATGGAAGCCGATGCAAAAGGCGAAGTGCTAACCGGCGTCTTCTACATCGATACGCAGAAGCCCAGTTTTACGGATCTGCTGAACCTTGTGGACGAGCCGCTGGGAACGCTGCCCGAGGAGCGAGTCCGGCCCTCGAAACAGGTGCTGGATGAGATCATGGCAAAGCTGCGCTAAGGTAAATGAGTGCGGCTGCGAACGAAAAGCAGATCCTTCGCTACGCTCAGGATGACAGTTCTTAAAAAACAAAGCCTCTGTTGAAGGGGCTTTTGTTTTTTCTCTTGCAGTGGTAGAACTCTATTCAGGCATGGCAACTATCTTCCAACCCGCCTCTTTTCGCCACATGCATGGCTGTTGTTGCCGCTAGTCTCTTCCTGCTTCTTCCCTGAAATCTGAATCAACCTCATCTGCGAATCCTCATCGCAGTGAAATCCACTTCGGAGTATTTTATGGCTACTTCTGTAAAAGGCCGCTTCCTCTCTCTCGACAGCTGGGCAGTTCTGCTTGCGCTTGCCGGAGCCCTGCTCGTCCGTATTGGAATTTTCAAGACAGTTCCCTGGTAAGGAAAAGGAGAACATCATGGCAGATTCTGTTGCTCTTCCCCAGGCGTCTACGCAGACCCGCTCGACGAGCTGGCTCGCGAATTTTCTGCAGCTCATTCCCGGAATCCTGCTGCTGGCTGCGGTGGGTTATGCCGGTAAGTTCATTGAGCAGTTCATTGCGCGCTATGGCAAGGCGCATCATCTGGTCTTACCGAACATCGAATATGTTCTCTGGGCCATCGTGATCGGCCTGGTGATTGCGAATACCGTTGGGTTGCCCGAGATTTTCCGGCCGGGCGTGGCTACCTATGAATTCTGGCTCAAGGCGGGCATTGTGCTGCTGGGCGCACGCTTCATTCTGGGAGATATCCTGCGGCTGGGTGGCCTCAGCTTGATTCTTGTGTTCATTGAGCTGGCGCTGGCGCTTACGTTCATGACGTACCTCGGGCGTGGTTTCAAGCTTCCTCCCAAGCTCATTACGCTGCTTGCGGTTGGCTCGTCGGTGTGCGGCGTTTCGGCGATCATTGCCACGCAAGGCGCGATTGATGCGGACGAGGAGGATTCATCGTATGCCATCGCGGCTATTCTTGCGCTTGGAGCGATCTCGCTCTTCTTGTTTCCTGTGGTGGGACATGCGCTGCATCTGAGCGACCACGCCTATGGGTTGTGGGCAGGGCTTGCGGTGGACAATACAGCTGAAGCGACTGCCGCTGGCGCGATCTACTCCGATGCTGCAGGGAAGTTTGCAGTCCTCGCGAAGACCTGCCGTAATGCGCTGATCGGTTTCGTCGTGCTCGGCTATGCCATTTACTGGGCATCGAAAGGACAGGCAGAGGAAGTCAAGAACAAAGGCGCGTTTCTGTGGAAGAAGTTTCCAAAGTTTGTACTTGGTTTCCTGCTGATCTCATTGCTGGCGACAATTGGATTCTTCAACAAGCCGCAGCTGACTGCGATCGGTAATCTGTCGCGATGGGCCTTTCTGCTCACTTTTGCCGGAGTGGGATTGCGGACGAGCTTCCGCGAATTGGGCAAACAGGGCATGCGGCCGTTCATCGTTGGAGCTGTGGGCGAAATTGCGATTGCGCTGATTACGCTTGGGCTGGTTGTTGGAGCGGACCGGCTATTTCATCTTTAGCTGGTTCCGTAGACGGGCACGCTGGCTCCATGGATGACCTTGGCGTCGTCACTGCACAGAAACAAGATAACGCGTGCAATGTCCTCGGGCTTTGGCCATTTGCTGAAGTCGGCATCAGGCATGGCATTGCGATTCGCGGGTGTGTCGATGATGCTGGGGAGAATCGAGTTCACGCGGATGCCGGTTCCATGCAGATCGGCGGCGAGAGAATCCATGAGCGCCACGGCTGCGGCTTTTGATGCAGCGTATGCAGATGCGCCTGCGGCATGATCGACTGCCGCTTTCGCTGCAACATTGACGATAGCGCCGTGTCCCTGCTTGAGCATCACGGGCACTGCGGCACGAGACAACGCATATCCGGACTGGAGGTTCAGATGGAACATGCGGTCGAATACTTTCGTTTCCATCTCCCATAGCTTCAAACCGCCTGCGTATCCGCCGACTGTATTGATTAGCGCATCGAGCCGGCCGTGCTTCGCAAAAATTTCGATGATGAAGGTATGGACCGCGGCTTCATCGGTCACGTCGACACGCTGTGATTCGATGTTCGAGGCATGTACGCTGGCAGCGGTCTTTAATTCCGCGAATTCCTTCTCATTGAAATAAGGAATCACTACGCGAGCGCCTTCATTAAGAAACGCCAGCGTGACGGCGCGTCCCAATCCACCGGCGCCGCCGCTGACAAGCACAACATTGTCTGAAAATCTTTGAGCCATAGCATTAATGTCCTTCGCGAATGGCGCGCAGTGCGGGATAGATGCGCCGATAGATTTGATATCCGGCTTTGTAGCTTTCCGCTGTTGCCGGGTCGGGGTTGATCTGTTCGGCTACACGAATTGCTGAGGCGCAGGCGGCATCGGTGTCTTTCCATGTGCCAGCTCCCACTCCGGCAAGCAGGGCTGCTCCGAAAGCCGCGCCTTCTTCTGCAATGAGAATATCGCAGGGATAACCGTAGATGTCGGCCTGAATCTTGCGCCAGAGCGCGCCGCGGGCGCCGCCTCCGCCGAGGCGCACACCCTTTACCGGGATATCCAGTTCCGAGAAGAGTGTGAAGGTATCTTTGAGTGAATAGGCGACGCCTTCCAATACGGCGCGAACTAAATGTCCACGCGTATGCGAGGCGGTGATGCCATAGAAGGCCGCGGTGGCGTGCGCATCGAGGTGTGGCGTTCGCTCACCGAGCAGGTACGGAGCCCAGAGGAGTCCGTCGCTGCCTGCAGGGATTTTCTCGGCTTCCGCGGTGAGGGTATCGTAGCTTGAGTCCGGGGAAATGACATCGCGCAGCCAACGCAAGGACTGTCCTGCGGCCTGGGTCACTCCCATGACATGCCAGCGTCCGGGAACGGCATGACAGAAGGTGTGCAGACGGCCTTTGGGGTCTTTCGTTGGAGCTGCGGTTGCGGCGAAGACCACGCCCGAAGTGCCGATGGTAGCTGAGACCGATCCCGGCTGCAGAATGCCCATGCCGACAGCGCCCGCGCCTTGATCACCTGCTCCGGCGACGACTGGTGTTCCAGGGATAAGCCCCGTATTTTTCCCTGCTTCTTCGGAGATGTGAGCGCAGACCTCGGGCGATTCGAAGAGCTGCGGCAGCCACGCTTCGTCGATGCCGGAGATGCGCGCTACTTCCGATGACCAGCGGCGGTTGGTCACATCGAGCAGCAGAGTGCCGGAGGCCTCCTGCACGTCGATGGCGTAGGTTCCGGTGAGGCGGTAGCGGACGTAGTCCTTGGGGCAGAGGACGTGAGCGATCCTGGCGAAGATTTCCGGTTGATGGTCGCGTACCCAGAGAAGCTTGGTCAGGGTAAAGTTCGGGAGCGCGGGATTGCATGTAAGCTCGATGAGGCGCTCGCGGCCGATCTTCTCGTGCAGCCAGTCACATTGCGGGCCGGTGCGCACGTCGCACCAGATGAGCGAGGAGCGGAGCACGCGGCCATCACGGTCGAGCATGACGGCGCCGTGCATCTGGCCGGTGAGCCCGATGGCGCCGATATCCGATGCCGAAATTCCGCCCGCGGCAAGCGCCTTGCGGATGGATTCCTGGGCGGCACGCCACCAGTCTTCGGGATCCTGCTCGGCCCACCCGGGCTGCGGGCTGCGAAAAGGAGCGTGCTCGCTGTCTCCGGAAGCGATGACCTGCCCCTGCTCATTGATGAGTACTGCGCGGGTGCCTCCTGTGCCGATATCCAGCCCGAGAAATGCCACTCAGTTTGTCCTTGATAAAGCGAATTAGTTCCGGAGATTAATGTAACACCGGCGAGTCATTTCAGAAAAAGCTCTACCGCCCCTCGGCTGTGCTCAAGGCAGGCTCCGGACCCTCAGGGGACGCAGAGGCTCGCAGAAAAAATTTTCCTGGTTCATCTTGCTGGTTTATGCAGATGAACCAGGAGTCTAGCTATGGGTTTATTGGGTGAGGGGATAAAAGGTATTTGCGATTATCTGATAGCCAGCGTCGTTGGCGTGAATGTTATTGAGGGAGCACATCCACGTGTTCTGGCAGATTTCGACAACATCTTTCGGGACGAGCTGACCGTTGTAGAGTACAGGCACGACATTGAGGGTCTGGAAGGCATTTGCAACGTCGGCTACAGGAACTGAGTTCAGCAAATAGATTCCTGCTTCGGCGGCATTGAACTCCTGCAGAGCGGCGACTGTGGCAATGGCCTCAAGCTGTCCTGATGTGCCGGTGAGCCACTCGGCGAGGAACGGATCGTAATAATTCATGGCAACGATCTTCAGGTTTGATCCGCCTGCGTTGTGCAACGCAGTGAGAATGCTCTGGAGATTGGTTTCTACCTGTGCTTCTTTCTGCACCACACAGGATGCATCGATGTTGCCGCCGCTAACGCAGGCCAGGACATCATTTACTCCGATGTCGATGGTCACCAGGCCGACCTTGCCGGCATTGGCGGAGAGAAAAGCTTCGGCGTCGCCGAGCTGCGATTCCGACGTGTATGTATTGCACTCGCCTCCGTTGATCATGGTTACAGTGGTTTCTCCGGGGCATCCAAGATTAACCAGAGTCATGCCTACCTTCGGAGCCAGGTCCTCGGCGTAGCCATGATGGATTTCCGTTCCTCCGCCGGGCAGCGGCTGATAGCCTGCCGCCAGAGAATCTCCCAGCGCAACGTAGTAAGTCTGTGACCAGGCGTGCGCGGTCAGCAGGGATAACATACAGCTCACGATGCAGGACACAAGAATGCGCTTGCGCATCAGTACCTCCGTTTGGGTTGTTACGAGCAAGTTGTGAGGAAGGTCTGTTGAGAGCAGGCCTTAAGGAAGAAACGGAGGTAGATTAAGTTTGCTCAGTTGTGGAGGTCAAGATAGATGAAAACAATTCTCTATTTATTAACTGGAGCGCAGGCCAAATAATAAGTGTGTATCTCAGGTTCATTGTATGAACTCGTTATTCGCTGCGCAGCGCGGTTAATGGATCGACGCTCGCAGCGCGCTTTGCCGGAACCATGCTTGCGGCGATGGCTACGACAGCAACGCCGAGAATGGCAGATACATAAGTGAATGCATCTGAGGGTTTGACCCCGTAGAGCGAAGAGGCAAGCGCCTTTGCCACCAGTGCCGCCAGAGGGATTCCCATGGCTACGCCAATCACGGTGAGTATCAGGCTGTCGCGCAGCACCATCCAGATGACCTGGTGGCGTTGCGCTCCCACGGCCATGCGCACTCCAATTTCTACAGTGCGGTTATTCACGCGATAAGCGAGAGTTCCGTAAAGCCCGGTAGCAACCAGCACGACTGCGAGCAGGCCGAAGAATCCGGCGAGGCGCGCAAAGAGCAGTTGATTGGAGATGGTCTGATTAAATTGCTCCCGCTGCGTCATAGGCTCAATCAGCGGCAGATTGGGATCGATCTGCTGCACCACTTTGCGCGCGGCAGGCAGAATCGCCAGCGGCTCGCCATGGACGCGCAGTTCGACGTGCATCCTGCCTTCCATCGGCCCCTGCGTATATGCAAACCACGCCATAGGGATAGGTTCTTCATCGATGCTGCGGTACTTGTGATTCCTGACGACGCCCACGACCGTGAACTGGAGTTTCCCGTTATCACTGCCGATGCGATGCCCCAGCGGGTTCTGGTTGGGCAGGAAACGCTGCGCGAACAGCTCATTGATGACGGCGACAGGCGGTGCTGCCGCGGTGTCGGAATCGGTAAATTCGCGGCCAGCGAGTATGGGCACGCCCAGCGTATGGAAGAAATCCGGCCCGATAACATTGGCGCGAACAGTCTGCATTCCAGTGGGCACATCAGGCATCTTGCCGTCCACCATCATAGAGAAATTGTCAGACCACCATGATCCGAGGCGCTCTTCCATAACGGTTACGGACTCTACGCCCGGCAGTGCACGCAGTTTGTTAGTGAGGTTCTGATAGAAAGCGACGCTTTCCTGAGCAGAATGCACCGAAGGATTCACACCAAAAACGATGAGGCCTTCGATGCGCATGCCAAGAGGAGTGTTCTCAAGATTGCGCAGTGAGCGGACCAGCAGTCCTCCGCCAACCAGCAGTACCAGGCACAGAGCCATCTGCAATGCGACGATGATTCTGCCTGTACGGGATTTTGTTGCGTCCATGTTAGATGTAGCGGTCGAGGTCTTCAACACGAGCCCCGGGCCGGAAGAGAGTGCAGTGCGAAGCGGAGCCAATCCAAACAGGAGCGCAGTGAGTACGAGAATGCCCAGGGTGAAGAAGAGGACGATGTGGTCGGGAGCGAGGCTCGATTCAATCTGTGCCCAGGAGCCCAGGGCTTTCGTCGCGGAGACGCCGAAGAACCATGCTATAAAGCCGCCGATGGCGACCAGCAGCAAGCTCTCGGTCAGCAGCTGGCGAAAGAGCTCTCTGCGGCCTGCGCCCAATGCCAGCCGCAGCGAAAATTCGCGCTGGCGGGTTGCATTGCGCGCCAGAAGCAGCATGACCACGTTGCTCAATGCAATGAGAAGGACCAGGGCCACCATTGCCATCAGGATTCTGAGCGGCTTGCCATATTGATTGTCGTAGCCGGGAAAGCTCTTCGCGCCTGCAAAGCTCAGGACGGGCAGTTTCTCTCCTGGTTCCGGATTACCGAGGCCGATGTATGCCGCGTGCTGAAACACGGACTGCAACTGCGCTGTAGCTTGTGCTCCGGTTACATTGGGAGCAAGCCGCCCCAGCAGGCGTAGGCACCACCATGTCTGGTTCGCTATGTAGGTCTTTCCATCTTCCGGCGGATTTCCCCATGCATTCAGTTCGGGGCGGCTTTGCAGGGGGATCCAGAAGTCGGTAGAACCGCCCCCTTCTGTGCCTTCAAAGCCTTCAGCCGCAATGCCAACAATGGTGAGAGGGATTCCATTGACGTACAGCGTCTTTCCCACCACGCCTGGATCGCGCGAGAAGCGCCCGCTCCAGTAGCTGTAGCTGATGACAGCAATGGGAGCATGGCTGGCTTCATCCTGCTCTGTAAATCCTTGGCCGCGCACCAGCTTTACGCCCAGCCCGGAGAAGTAATTGCCGCTTACCATGTCCCCTTCGGCTTCCTCAGGTTGAGGGCCGTAGCGCACTGCAACCTTTCCACCAGAGAGCGGTACGTATGCGATCACCTCAGTGAGCGCGCCCTTCTGCCTGCGGAGCGCGTCGTAGACCGGGTAAGAGAAAGTATCGTTCCAGTCGACAGTGCCAGTCCGGTGTGGCGGATTCGACGTGTGCAAATAAACCAGGCGCTGCGGATCGGCTACAGGGAGCGATTTGAGCAGCACCGCATTCATCACGCTGAAGACAGCCGTATTTGCGCCGATGCCCAATGCCAGTGTGAGCACGCAAACAATCGTGAAGCCGGGAGTTTTGCGAAGCTGGCGAATGCCGTATCGCAGGTCGTTCAGAAACGTAGTCATGGGCGGGCTGCTCCAGACAGAAGTGATCGACTGTAAGATAAGCAGTTTTTCGGCCAAACGCGCGGGTCTGCTAACTCATTGAAAAACTTAAAGCCGTATTTCGCACGGAAAAGACAGGATGTCCGGAATAGAACAAGGTGCGTCCGGAACTGGACAGGAAATCTGTGAACTCGTAGTGACCTGCGCGATGAGGCATAGTGCTCGCGGATGAGTAGGAAATCAATTGGCAGCTCCAGTTCCGGCTTCTGCGAATAAGAGGTTAAACGTTTGCGTTCAGGGCAGAGGATGAGCTGCCTTTGCTATTCTGCTAAAGGCAATCTCGCGAAAATCTTTTGGGGAAGGCAATTTCATTTGCATGTCGGATTTTGTAGACATCATAGGCGGCTCTGCCGGTGAGCCGATCAGTGTGGACCGACGCCCCAGGCTCAAAGACCGGTTACGACACCAGATTTCAAGGAGTGAAATGACGGAAATAGCAGCGATTCATGCGCGCGAAATTCTTGATTCACGCGGCAACCCGACAGTTGAGGCCGATGTTGTATTGGCTGACGGTTCACTCGGGCGCGCAGCTGTGCCCAGCGGCGCTTCCACCGGCGAGCACGAAGCCGTTGAGCTGCGCGATGGCGACAAGAGCCACTATCTAGGCAAAGGCGTGTTGCAGGCTGTAGAGAATGTAGAAAGCGTGCTGGCCCCTGAATTGACGGGCATGGACGCGGCCAACCAGCGGCTTCTTGACGCGACCATGATCGCGCTGGATGGCACTCCGAACAAGGGTCGCCTGGGCGCGAATGCGATTCTTGCTGTTTCGATGGCTGCCGCGCGCGCCACAGCCAATGCTCTCAAGGTGCCGCTCTATCGCTACCTGGGCGGAGTGAATGCATCGATCCTGCCCACTCCGATGATGAACATCCTCAATGGCGGCGCGCATGCGGACAACAATGTCGACTTCCAGGAGTTCATGGTGATGCCGGTCGGCGCGGAGCGTTTCTCAGATGCGCTGCGTTGCGGCGCCGAAATCTTCCATACGCTCAAAGGCGTGCTCAAGAAGAAGGGCTATAACACCTCGGTAGGAGATGAGGGCGGGTTCGCTCCATCGCTTAAATCGAATACAGAAGCGATTGAAGTGATTCTTGAAGCTATCGACCTGGCAGGATACAAGGCCGGCGAGGACGTTGTGATTGCGCTCGATCCGGCGGCCAGCGAGTTCTACGACAAGGAAAAAAACAAGTACGTCTTCAAGAAGTCGGACAAGAGCGAAAAGACGAGCGAAGAGATGGCGCGCTTCTGGGAAAGCTGGACGAAGCAGTATCCCATCGTTTCGATTGAAGACGGCCTCGCAGAAGACGATTGGGAAGGCTGGCGTTATCTGACCGAATTGATCGGCGACCACGTGCAGCTTGTCGGCGATGATCTCTTCGTCACGAATACAGAGCGCCTGCAGCGCGGCATTGAAGAGGAGATCGCCAACTCGATCCTGATCAAGGTGAACCAGATCGGCACCATCAGCGAAACACTGGAAGCCATTACGCTGGCGCGTCGCTATGGATACACCTCGATCATCTCGCACCGCAGCGGAGAGACGGAAGACACCTTCATCGCTGACCTCGCTGTGGGAACGGGCGTGGGCCAGATCAAGACCGGGTCAGCCTCGCGCACGGACCGCATTGCCAAGTACAACCAATTGCTGCGCATCGAAGAAGAACTTGGGCAGGCTGCAGAATTTCTTGGCCTGGAAGCAGTAAACTTTGGTGAGTAAGCCATCTTAGGCAGAAACGCGCGGAAATCAGTTCAACTCCGCGCGTTTTGCTTTGCCATTAACCTCAGGAGCATATTATGCGAACTCTTCAAGCGGCCGCATTTGCGGTAATCTTCTCGGCGTCCGCGTTTGCCCAGCAAGCTGCAACGTCTGCGCACCAATCCACCGCGCCCTCATCGGCGCAGCAGTCTTCGTCTGGGAGCACAACTCCGGCGATTCAGCCTCCCGCCCACCCCATTACTTCTGCGCAGATCAAGGAAATGCAGGACCTGAGCGGCGCGGAAGAGATGAAGAAGCGTATTGTGTCGAGCGCCATGCAGTATTACCGCAATGCTTTTCCTCCTTATATTCCTTCAGACGTGATCGACGATCTGGACAAGAGCCTGCAGAATGCGGATCTCGAATCGCACGCTGCGGATATTTATCCGAAATATGTTTCGACGGAAGATGCTGCGAAGGTGATTGAGTTTTACAAATCGCCTGCAGGTCAGCGTTTCATCCAGGCTCAACCTCAGATGATGACCGAGATGCAGCGCTCCGCGATCGAAGTGGCGCAGCAGACAGCCAAGGACGTCATCACGCGGCACAAGACGGAGATTGATACGGCGCAGCAGAAGTATATTCAGGAACATCAGCAGTCGAAGCCTTCGCTGAATGCTCCGCAGAACCCTCCTGCGTCTTCTTCGCCGCAAAAATAGAATCACAGACTGGGCCTGAGGCCTTTTCAGTTGCACTAACTTCCCCTGCGCCAAAAAGCGCAGGGCTTCTACCCACAAGATCTAGGAGAAAGAGTGTCGATTCACAAGAGGCCGCTGGTCCTTACGATTCTGGATGGATGGGGCTATCGCCCGCAGGTGGAAAACAACGCAATTGCCCTGGCGCGCAAGCCAACCTATGACAAGCTGCTCGCTGAATTCCCCAATACATTGCTCCACGCCTCTGATCACTTTGTCGGCCTGCCGGATGGGCAGATGGGCAACAGTGAAGTCGGCCACCTGAATATTGGTGCGGGCCGCATCGTTCAGATGGACATTACCCGCATCGACGCCCTGATTGCCAGCGGCGATTTTTTCACCCATCCGGTAATTGCAGACGCGATGAAGCGCGCCCGTGAGGGCGGACGGCAGTTGCACTTCTTCGGCCTTGTTTCTGATGGCGGCGTGCATTCTCACCAGCAGCATCTCTATGCGCTGTTGAAAGCGGCTAAGCAGCATGGAGTGGAGCGCGTCTTCGTCCACGCCTTTATGGATGGGCGCGACACATTGCCCACGAGCGGCGCCGGATATCTGGCAGCGCTCGAGCAGAAGATGCGCGAATACAATGTGGGCAAAATCGCTTCTGTCTCTGGCCGCTACTATGCCATGGACCGCGACCGCCGCTGGGAGCGCGAGAAGAAAGCCTTCGATGCCATGGTGAAAGGGCAGGCCGAAGGCGGCGCGTATCGTGATCCGGTTGCGCGCATCAAGGAATCCTACAACAACGGCGTAACCGATGAGTTCACTGTGCCGTTCGTGGTTACAGACGAGCATGGCCTTCCGCATGGAGTGATCCGCGATGAGGACGTGTGCATCATGTTCAACTTCCGTGCCGACCGTGCGCGGCAGATTACGCGCGTGCTGGCGCGCAACAGCAACTTCACGAAAGAAGGCGGCAGGGAACTGATCAATGCTGCGGAATTGGATGAAACCATTCCGCGCAGCGAAGTCCCAAAGAACCTGCACTATGTCTGCATGACGCAGTATGACAAGCTCTTCACGCTGCCGATGGTCATTCTGCCCGAGTCGATGGAAAATCTTCTTGCGAATATGCTGGCGCAGGCAAACCTGCGCAATCTGCGCGTGGCAGAGACAGAGAAGTACGCACACGTGACGTACTTCTTCAACGGCGGCATCGAAACGCCGTTCCCTGGCGAAGATCGAGTGCTGGTGCCTTCGCAGAAGGTAGCTACGTATGATCTTGCTCCGGAGATGAGCGCAGCTGGAATTGCCGACGCTGTCACAAAGGCGGTGGAAGACACAGCATTTGATCTTGTTGTCGTAAACTTTGCGAATGCCGACATGGTTGGACACTCAGGGAAGCTGGAGCCGACCATTAAAGGCGTCGAAGTTGTGGATGCATGCCTGGGGCGTATCTACCAGACGATCCGCCAGAAAGGCGGCGCACTGTTGATTACGGCCGACCATGGCAATGCTGAACTGATGGTCGATCCTGTAACGGGTGGCCCGCACACTGCGCACACGACGAATCCTGTGCCATTTATTTTAGTGAGTGAAGACGCGAAGCATTATTCGCTAAAGCTGGATGGTTCGTTACGGGACATTTCTCCGACTCTACTGGGGTTGCTTGGCATTGAGCAGCCGAAGCAGATGACTGGCGGCGATCTGCGGCAGCGGCAGGGCTGATTTCCAGCTTTTGTCATCCTGAGCGCAACGCCATGCTCAGGATGACAGTATGGTTCAGAAAATCTTGTTCTGGCGTGGATACCAGGTGACCTGGAACTGTGCCGTGGTGTCACTTTGCGAGCCTGATTTGTAGAGCGGTACGTTCCATTGCTCGAACTGCACGGAACCGTTCAGTTCAATGTCCTTCAAAACGCGCTTGACTACGCTGAATTGGTAATCGTTCTGTGTAGTGCCGCCTGGAAGAAAGCCGGATTGTCTCCCGTGTATATCAACGTTGTAGGCCGACGCCTTTGCATTGCGATAGGAAAACTGAATGTTCTCCTGCGGGGAAAGGTGCCAGGTAAGCCAGGCCTGTCCGCCTTTACCCTGACGGCCAATCCAGTCACCCATAATAGAGCCTTTGTTGGTGTAACCCTGTCTCTGGACCGTTTCGAAGTAGAGGAACTGTCCCATCGCTGTTGAATTACTGACTGGATCAGTAGAGACTGCTTCGACACGGAGATCGAGGTGGTCGAGCCCCGGGAAGTGGGAGAGATATATGCCAGGTCGAATTGCGGCGCGGCGAGGAGCGCTGATCGGGCTTACGTCATCGTGCACCAGTGAATCGCTATAAAGTGTCAGCCACTTGCGCAGGTAGGGCAAGCGGTAAGAGAAGTCGAACGTTCCAAAACGTGCTCCGGGATCATCGCGCGAATTCTTTTCTGCAGGAGAAACATTCTGCACGCTGAAGAAGCTCTTCAGGAAGCTGTGGATTGTGATCGGAGCGTGTCCTTTACCTCCCCATATGGCGCTGCGCTCAAAGCCGAATTCGAGATTGGGAGTCGGCTTGAAACTGATCTTTTCTCCGTGCAGCCAGGGGTCGTTGGGATAAGAGTGACCTTTCAGGCTGCCGACAAAAAAGTCATAGCGTATTGGGCCGATGAGGCGCGAGAGCAGCGGAATGCGCAACGGTTCGGCGCGGTCGATCTGGAAGGCGTAGATGTTCTCTGCATTGTTGCTGAATGCGAAGCTGCCGCCTTGCCCCGGTCCCCACCAGTGATCATTTTTCCCGAAGGAGATTTCGTGATTCAGGATGCGGTACGAGAGATTGGCTTCCTGAATGCGAAAAGTGTTTGTGGATGCAATCGGGCCAAGCGGAATGGTGGCCTGACTGGGATTGGATGCGACTGGAACGCCATCTATCTGCTCGGAAAGAGTGGTGAACAGCGCGGGCGAATAGCCCGTGGCGCTGGGGGCGTGCTGGTATTCTCCGCGAACATAGAGCGCGAAGCGGCCGACCTCGCTGCGCGCGCTGAAGCCGGTGTAATTGTTGAATCCTTCCTGATAGGCGCGGCCATAGTCATTGATGATGGTCTGACCGAAGTGGTAGCTGTCACGTAATGGAGTACCGCTGATGCCACGGAGGTTGGTGTAGACGCTTTCGAGCTCCGCGTGGGCAGTGTGTTCGCCATAGTTGTTTTCAAGCCCTGGAGCTACTTCATGCAGCACGGCGAGATAAATTTCGCGCGCTTCATCGTTGCTTGTGTCGGCGTCGATTTGATCTGCCGTGTGCTGCAGCATATGCAGGACGCTTACGCGCGTCCATGGGCGCAGTCCGAGGAAGGCGGTGTCGAGATATCCCAGTCCCTGAAGGCGGATCAGGGCAGGATAGACCCAGCTGTCCAGGGGGATGTAAGCAGAGCCCAGCGTACTGACATAGGTTACGGGAGATGCCGGCGTATAGTTGGGCGGAATGGACTGCTGAGGCGCTCCGCCTCCGGAGGTGCCTTCAGATGTAATTTGCTGATCTGGATTTTCCTGGGCGATTGTGGATTGGAGCGGCAGAAGAAACGCCGTTAAAAAACAGATCGAAGAGACAACTCTCACTCGCACCTCGAACAATTGGGGTATAGGTCCATCTCTGCGGCACTATCGTAAGGCCACAGGAAGCCATCCTAAGCAGCCATGCTGTTCTCAAGGCTAGATGAAGCCCTCACCGCTGACAAGTATTGGCGGAGGTGCATAGATGAAGTTGCCAGGACAGACTTCAGAGAAAATTAAGGAAAGGATTTTCTGTTTGCACAGAAGTATTGCTTCGCTTTCGCGTAGTCTTCTTTGCCTCGGACATCGCCCGCTTTACGTCCTTCTCGAATGACTGAATGAGTTGTTGCTTCCATTGCTGAGAGAAGAGACCCTTGGCATCTAGATATTGCTCCATGCTGCGAATAGGATCCTGCTGTTTGGCAGTGAAGGTTCTGCATTCGATAACGCTTGGACCACCGCCCTGACGCGCTCGGAGAGTGCATTCATAAGCGACGCGATATACAGCGACGACATCATTGGCGTCGACTGGGATTACCGGCAATTCACCAAAGGATGGCGTGATGTTTTCTTTTACTTCGGGAACGGTTCGGAGGTAAATGATGGGCAGCTTGTTCGCGCTGGCAAAGGCGAGGGAATCCCTTACTGCATCCAGATGTCCAGCTGTGTCCGTCAGGAATGCCAGAGTGATGCTGCCATGCTTCCGGTTGCCAGCCAGCGCAGAGCCCGTGGCAATGCCGATCTGGGCCTCCAATCCTGGAGGCTTTGATACATGCGTCTTCCTCATTTGAGGGCGTGCATGCAGATGTTCGAAGAGTTTGCTGGACTTGGAGTCTTGCAAATAGCTGCCTGTCACGCCATCAGCTGAAAAAACTGTGTCGCCGCGCCGAAGATCGACGGCCGCTCCGGCAATTGCTGCTTCCTGCCCTCGAATAGAAGGCAGGCCGCGAACGATGGTGCGCGCGTGAGCCTCCAGAATGCGGTACTTCAGCATAGTGGAGTAAAGCTCGCGGAACTTTTTATCGCTGATGAGAGAAAATTTTGCGGTCATCTTTCCGGCATTCTAACAGTGAGGTTCAGGCTGTAAAGAGCTTCCTTAAATATCGGCTTATGTCAAAAAATTCTCAGGAACGTTTTCAACAGAATTGTGAAAAAGCCTGTGCAAGACTCGGCTTGAGCGAAAGGAAACTGAGAAATGACGCGGGGTCTAGCTCTCTGCACATAATTGGTTGCAGTGCAGCAGCCCTGCGGCAACAGCCTTTGCTACGTGGAGTAATCGGCGTTAATATGCACATATTCCGTTGTCAGGTCGGTAGTCCAGAAGCGGCAGCTTCCTGTGCCCAGACCTAGATCCATGCGCACGGTGAACTCGCGCTGCTTCAGATATTCGTGTGCTGAGGTCTCATTGAATTCCGCAGCGCGTCCGCCGTTGCGGCAGATCTGCTGATCGCCGAACCAGACGTTGATCCGTTCCGGGTCAACTGTGACACCGGAGTAACCTGCGGCAGCAAGCAGCCGTCCCCAGTTGGGATCACTACCCGCCCACGCTGTCTTTACCAGCGGCGAGTGTGCGATTGCTTTAGCCACTGTAAGGGCATCGCGGTCATTGGGCGCGCCTTCAATCTGCAACTCGACAACGTGGGTCACGCCTTCGCCATCGTCTACAATCTGCTTCGCGAGTGATGTGCAAACTTCTGTGAGTGCCGTGCTGAATGCCGTATTGTCTGCAGTTATTCTTGCGCCGCTGGCTCCTGAAGCAAGCAGGAGCACGGTGTCATTCGTCGATGTATCGCCATCAATGGAGATGCGGTTGAAGCTGACCTCTACGCTCCTCTGCAGGAATGTGTTCAACGCATCTGGCTCGACTGCAGCATCGGTAAAGAGATATACCAGCATCGTCGCGTGCGGCACGAGCCGGGGATGAATCATTCCGGCGCCCTTGCATGCTCCTGCGATGCGGATATGTTTGCCGTCGATCTGAAAAGACGCATAGGCGATCTTCGGCTTTGTGTCCGTGGTCATAATGGCGCGGGAAAACTGCGCGAAGTGTTCCGGAGTTGCGCCAAGCAAGGCTGCAATCTCCGGCAGTGCTGCAATGGGTTTTTCAGCCGGAAAAGGGACGCCGATAATTCCCGTCGATGATGGAAAGACCTCGTGACCTTCACAGTGGAATGTCTCTGCGGCAGCCGCGCAGACCTGAAGGCATGCATCGATTCCTGCCTGGCCGGTAGCGCAGTTGGCGTTACCGGCGTTGACAACAACAGCACGAACACGTCCGGCGCTGCGCGCAAGATGCCTGCGGTCCACAATAACAGGTGCAGCCACGACCCGATTGCTGGTGAACATAGCGGCTGCGTTCGCAGTCGTGTCAGCTGCCGAGACGGCGAGATCCAGCCTGCCGCTGGCCTTGATGCCGGCCTTCACTGCGGCAAAGCGAAAGCCAAGCGGCAGAGGTCCTTCAGGGAGCAGAGATGAGTCATTCATTGTTTGTGGTTACTCTAAACAAGATACCAACTTTAGAGAGAGGTTGATTTGTCCGGAGAAGAACAGGCGGAATTTCTGCGCATGGAGCATGTCAGCGTCGCGCGTGGCGAGGCAGTTGTATTACACGATGTGAATCTCACTATCACTACGGGAGAGCATGTGGCCATTCTTGGCCCGAACGGCTGCGGCAAATCGACGCTCATCAAGACCATCACCTGTGAGTGCTATCCAATCTTTACGCCGGAGATGCACTGCCGCCTGCTTGGGCGCGAGCGGTGGGATGTTTCGCAGCTGCGCAGACATCTCGGAGTCGTATCGGCGGATATGCCGGGCGAGCGTACTCCTGTCTCACGAGGCTGCGATGTTGTGGTTGCGGGCTTCTTTTCGGCCTCAACCATCTGGCCCAACCTGCATATCACCGAAGAGATGCGCGAGCGGGCCCAGGAGGCTATGGCTCTGATGGAAGCGAGTTATCTTGCTGACAAGCTGGTAGGCGAAATGTCAGCGGGCGAGCAGCGCCGTATCATGATTGCCCGCGCGCTTGTCCACAAACCGGAGATGCTTCTGCTCGATGAACCTTCGAATGCGCTCGATATGGCGGCGCAGCGTGAACTGCGCGAGACCCTGCGCACAGTCGCCCGGCAGGGAACAGGGATCATCATGGTGACGCATCATCTGGCCGATATTCTGCCGGAAATAGACCGGGTGATTATGATGCGCAGCGGCCGCATCGATGCCGATGGCCCCAAGGCAGAATTGATTTCAGCTCAGCGGCTGCGGGAGCTCTTTGGCGTGGATGTAACGCTGGTTGAGCGCGATGGATACTGGCATAGCTGGTGAGACTTGATTTTCCCGCGTGTGAGCGATAAGGTCTCAAGTACACGGGAAAGGAGGTTGATCCAGCCAATGAAGAATTCTGACAGTAGTAAGTGCACGATCCTACGTGAGGTGACTGAGGCTTAGAGCGCCCTTTGCTCTAGTCCTCGCATTTTGCCGAATCGGGTCCCCAACGCACGATTGTTGTGCGTTGGGGTGAGAAGCCCATCTAAGGAACGAAGGGCGCCTCAGGTCAATCTCAACAGCTCACCGGTATCCAAGGCCCGCTTTGCTGAATCTGGCAGCGGGCCTTGTACTTTTTCGGCCGATAATATTTCAAGGCGGGTAAATACAATGGCGGATGATTTGGATGATTTCTTGAGTAAGTTTCGCGGCAAGGTCAAAATTCTCGGCGATATAGTTTCACCGGCAGTTCCCGAAGAAGAGTGGGAATGTCTCTCGGATGATCCTCGTGATCCGCTCTACAATAAAGCTATGGAACCACTCGTCATTGCAGGGAAGGCATTTCAGTCGCGGCTCATTGTAGGCACAGGCAAATACAAAGATGGCCCGGAGACGCAGGCTGCCATGGAAGCCTCAGGCGCGGAGATGGTGACCGTCGCGGTGCGTCGTGTGAATCTTGACCGTTCCAAGGAATCGCTCCTGGACTATCTTGATCCGCAGCGTTACTTCCTGCTTCCTAATACTGCCGGTTGCTATACCGCTGAGGAAGCTATCCGTGCTGCGCGTCTGGCGCGCGAGGTGGGTATTTCCGACTGGGTGAAGATTGAAGTCATCGGCGACCAGGCAACGCTCTATCCTGACGTGCAAGCGACCCTTGAAGCTACTCGTGTGCTGGTGAAGGAAGGCTTCACAGTTCTTCCCTATACCTCTGACGATATTGTGTTTGCGAAGCGCCTGATCGACGTGGGTGCGTCCGCCGTGATGCCGCTGGCGTCGCCGATCGGCAGCGGGCTTGGAATTCAGAACCGGGCTACGCTGCAGATCCTGCGCGAAATGATCACTGAAGTTCCTCTAATTGTGGATGCAGGCGTAGGCACAGCTTCCGATGCTGCGCTGGCCATGGAGATGGGGGCTGAGGGAGTGCTGATGAACACGGCAATCGCTGGTGCAGCGAACCCGATCCTGATGGCGGAAGCGATGCAGCATGCTGTTCTTGCCGGAAGGCAGGCATATCTTGCTGGACGCATGGCGCGCAAGCTGTATGCCACGGCGAGTTCGCCGCTCGAAGGCATTTCACGCTAAGGCATTTTGCGCACCAATGCCAACACTGTTTCCCGCAGTCTCAATCAGATAAACTCATCTTCAAATGCGAGTCTTCGGCATTGACTGCGGCACAGAGTGTACTGGCTACGGCGTGGTGGAGTGGGATGACACGCGTCGCCAGCCGCGGCTTGTTCCGCTGGCGTCAGGCGGCATCCGGCTGCCGAAAAAAGAGCCGCTTTCGCAGCGCTTGGCTCTGCTTTATGCGGAGCTGAGCGGGCTGTTGGCCGCGCACCGGCCGGACGTCGTTGCCATCGAAGAAGTTTTCTATTCCGTCAATGCAAAATCTGCGCTCAAGTTGGGGCAGGTGCGTGGAGTAGCGCTGCTGGCGGCGGCCAATGCAAATCTTTCTGTAGCCGAATACGCCCCTCTCACCATCAAATCGACGGTGGTGGGATACGGCCTGGCGCAGAAGGAGCAGGTGCAGTTCATGGTGGCGCGTCTGCTTGAGCTGGCCAGCACACCCGAGCCGGCGGATGCAGCCGATGCGCTGGCAATTGCGATATGCCACATCCACACCACGCAGACATTAACTTTGCAGAGCGGGGCCTCGCGGTAAATGAAGAAGAAATATTTGTTTGTATTGTTTCTGGGGTTTGCTTTCAGTGCTATAGCGCAGCAGGACAAGCGGCCGCACATCCGCTTTATCTTCGAGAATCCGAAGCTGCAGCCGGCCAGCTACGTCATGGACATCTACGAGGACGGTTCCGGACACTTCCATTCTGTACCCGGAAATGCGGCATCCTCCGATCCTGAGGGGATCAGCTCGCAGCCGGTAGATGCGGATATAAAGATTGAAGAGCCGCTGCGCAGCTCGCTCTTCAAAACGGCCCGCTCGCACAATTTTTTTGATGTGGCCTGCGAGAGCACCAAGACGAAGGTTGCGTTTACCGGCAAGAAAGCTCTGATATATACAGGCCCGGATGGTGACGGCTCCTGCACTTTCAACTGGTCGCGCGATCAGCAGATTATGAAGCTGGCCGATGACCTTGTAGCCACGGCTTATACGCTTGAGGTGGGCAGCCGCCTCCTTGTGGAGCATGACCACAACCGGTTGGGGCTGGATGCGGAACTTGAGGCGCTGCAGGATGCGGTGAAGGGCGGACGCGCGCAGCAGGTGCAGAACATCTCAACACAGCTGCAGACGATTGCTACCGATGAGAAGGTGATGGAGCGGGCGCGCAACCGGGCGCGGCAGCTTCTGAACGGCGATGGCAAGGCAAGCTAGAAAAAATGCAACTTTCCATTTTTGGCAGCGTCCAAGTGAAGTTGCATCGAGCCCGCAAAAGATGAGGCCGGGTGCAAGAGTGGTGATCTATTATGTAGGAAATCAGTAGGGGATCCGGAAGGAGGTGTCCCATGTGGCACTCGAGATTTTCCCTTCGTTTCATCTCTGCGTTGTCACTCTCTCTCGCTGTTGCTGCTTTCTCTCCTGCACAGGAAAACAATAATGTTCGCTCTGTCCGCATAAGCCATGTGGAGGGCACGGTCCAGCTGCTGGGTTCGGATGGCGTCGCCTTTGACCAGGCGCACGCGAACATGCCTGTGACCCAGGGCATGCGCCTCAAAACCGGGGAAGATGGCCGCGTTGAAGTGCAGTTTGAGGATGGCAGTGTAGCGCGCGCGACTCCGAACAGCACCCTTAGTTTTGATCAGCTCCAACGCACGAGCGAAGGCCAGACAGTGACGCAGATGATTGCGGAAGGCGGCCTGACCTACTTCGAGCTCAATAATCGCGGCGGCACATATACCGTTCATTTCGGCCCTTATACGGCAACGGCAACCAAGAGCAGCCTGTTCCGAATTGATCTTGACGAGAATCCTGCGCAATTAGCTGTGTTGCGTGGCGACGTGCATGTTGAGACCGGCAATGCGAATGGCCTTGATCTTTCGAAGAACCAGACCGCGACGCTCCACATGGACGACGCAGCAAGCTACGACGTAGCCCAGAATGTTGCCACCGATTCATGGGACCAGTGGAACTCCGACCGCGACAAGGTGCTCGAAAAGATGGGGTCCAGAGCAACGATGGCCCGCGCGATGGGCGGAAATCCGGATGACCCGGCATGGAGCGATCTGGATTATTACGGCAGCTGGTACAACATGCCGGGCTACGGAATGGGCTGGATGCCTGCAGGAGTCGGCGCGGGATGGGACCCTTACGGCAGTGGCTACTGGGGCTACTATCCTTCGTATGGATACAGCTGGATTTCCGGGTATTCCTGGGGCTGGTTGCCATACCGCTGCGGTGGATGGAACTGGTTCAACAATACGGGATGGATGTGGTTCCCCGGCAATTGCGGATGGGGCAGCGGATGGTATCCGACGACAGTGTGGAATACTCCGCCAAACTATGTTCTGCCTTTGCGTCCGAAGCAGCCGGTAACTCCGGCTCGCGGCCCTGTGCACATGCCCCCGCAGCAGGCATTGATTCCGGTGAACCGCAACCCTGCTAGCGGCCCTGTATCTCCTGTCGACGGCAAGAGGCCAGTTGCTACTCCTATCAGGCTTGACGGCAAGACGATCCACCCGGTCGAGACTTCAGTCCGCATCCATAACTCCGGCCCGCTGGGTCAGGGTTTCCGGGCATCCTCAGGTTATGAGCCACAGTCCGGCGTGACTGGTACACGTGCGTCCGGACCTGTTGCTCCTGGGAATACAAATACAGGCGCAGCGCCTGCTCGTGGTTCAGCTCCTGCTGCGGGAGCACGTCCTATGCCAAGCGGTGGGGGAAGCCCACGTATGTCGGCTCCTCCGCCATCATCACCACGGATGTCAGCACCCCCGCCTGCTGCGCCGCGCATGTCTGCACCGCCAGCAATGTCCGCACCGCGTATGTCGGCTCCTCCGCCGTCCGCGCCGTCAGGTGGAGCGCGTCCTCACTGAAACTGGTGTCCCATCCTTCGCGTTGTGTTGCGGCGAAGGATGGGAACCTTCCAAAACCAATTCAATTCTCTTTGAAAGCCCTATACAGCCTCGCCATCTCTTCCAGTGAGAGCGCTTCAGCGCGTGCCTGCGGCTGAACGGCGGCTTTTTCTGTTGCATCTGCGATAGCTGAAGGGTCATATCCGGCTGAGCGCAGATTGTTCTGCAGCGTCTTGCGCTTCTGCGCAAAGCAGAGCCGCAGAAAGCGCTGAAAACCATCTGCATCTACCTCAAGCTCATCGAAGCGGGGCGCAAAGCTCAGCCGCAGCACGCTCGAATGCACCTTGGGAGGCGGCGCAAAAGCTCCCGGCGGCAATGTCATCAGGTTTTCCACGCGAGCATAGAGCTGCGTGGTGGCGGAGAGCAGCCCATAATCCCGCGATCCCGGAGCAGCAGCCACACGGTCAGCCACTTCACGCTGCATCATAACCACGGCGCGCGACACAGCGTCATGATAGCGGAAGAGGTGCAGCAGAATGTCCGAAGTGATGTAGTAGGGGAGATTGCCCACGACCACCAGCTTTTCTGCATTCTTGCGCAGGGCCGCGAGGTCAGTGGCAAGAATGTCCTGCTCGATAATCTCGGCATTGGGGTGAGAAGCAAAGCGCTCGCGCAGCTGCGGCGCCAGCTCGCGGTCGAGTTCGATGGCAATCAGGCGCTGCGCTTTATGGGCAAGCAATTCGGTAATCGCTGCCTTGCCCGGGCCGATCTCGACTACGGTCTTATCTGCGATATCTCCAAGCGCATCGATAATGCGCCGGCGGGCGTTCTGATCGGCGAGAAAATTCTGCCCTAATTTTGCTTTCTGCGGCATCTTAAGTAGGTTGTCAACTTGATGAGCTTACACTGTTTAACGAGCGTGTAAATAACAAGGGGAGCAGCCGCACACATGCAAATTGTTTTTGCCGCATCAGAATGCGTGCCTTTTATCAAGACCGGAGGACTGGCCGACGTTATCGGCTCCTTGCCGCACGAGATTGCCCAGCGCGGACATAAGGTCACGGTCTATCTGCCTTTCTATCGCCAGGTGCGCGATCACTTTCCGGAAAAGAAGATCGCCGTGCCCAGCATCACCATTCCGTTCCAGTACTACAACCGTTTTGTTGCTGTGGTCGACGGCGGCAAGCACGATGGCGTGCAGTACTACTTCATCGATAACCCCGAGCTCTTCGATCGTGAAGCCCCTTATGGCACACCAACCGGCGATTATGCCGACAACTGGGAGCGCTTCGGGCTCTTCTGCCGAGCTGTTCTCGAAGCGAGCAAGCTGCTCGGTGTGCCGGATATTTTCCACCTGCACGACTGGCAGACCTCGATGCTCTCCGTATATCTGCGCACGGTCTACTACTTCGATCCCGTGCTGCGCAATGCAGGCACAGTCCTCACCATCCATAATGCCGGATATCACGGCTGGTTTCCACCTGCTACCACCGAGAAGCTGCTGCTGCCCTGGGATATCTTCACCATGGATCGCGTCGAGTACTTTGACACGTTCGATTTCCTGAAAGGCGGCATCGTGTACTCCGACATGCTGACCACGGTGAGCCACAAATACGCCGAGGAAATTCAGACTCCCGAGTTTGGCCACGGCCTCGAAGATACGATCCACAGGCGCGCCTCAGACCTGCGTGGAATCCTCAACGGCGTGGATTATTCCAAGTGGAACCCGGAGATCGACGGCAGGATCGCCGCGCACTACTCGATCAAGGACCTGAGCGGCAAAGCCGAGTGCAAGCGCGACCTGCTGCATGCCTTCGGCGCTCCGCACCTGAAGGATGATACCGCGGTGCTCGGCATTGTCTCGCGGTTCGCGACACAGAAGGGCTTCGACCTCACCGCGCAGATCATGGAGCGGCTGACCTTCGAAAATATCTTCATAGTAGTACTGGGAACAGGCGAGCCCTATTATGAGAGCCTCTTCCGCTCTCTGCACGAGCGCTTCCCGGATAAGCTCTCCGTCCGCATCACCTACGATGAGACACTCGCACACAAGATCGAGGCCGGCTCCGATATCTTTCTGATGCCGTCGCGCTATGAGCCCGGCGGCCTGAACCAGATCTACAGCCTCAAGTACGGAACCGTGCCTGTAGTCCGCGCCACTGGCGGGCTCGACGACACCATCGAAGAGTGGGACCCCGAAAAGCGCACAGGAACCGGCTTTAAGTTTTCCGGCTATTTTGCCGACGACTACCTGAAAGCCGTACAGGATGCGCTCGCAGTCTTCCGCGACAAGGAAGCATGGCAGGCGCTGATGCGCAACGGCATGCAGCAGAACTTCTCATGGGAAAAGCCGACCGAGGAGTACATCAAGGCCTACAGGGAAGTGGCGCATCGCAGGAATTAAGCGCGCTGCCCCTGAACGCTCTCTGTGCTAGCTGGTACACAAAAGTAACTTGCAATCTATATGTTTTCGGCTTAGTATAAACAACAGATACCCCCTCGATCTTCGGAGAGAGGGCGCGAGCCGCCGTAAGGCGGCTTTGCTTTTTAGAAGGAAAAACCAATTTATACAAACGTATATGTAGACGGGTTCAACTTATATTACGGGGCCGCCAAAAATACCCCATATAAATGGCTGAATTTAGCCGCTCTCTGCGAAAACATTCTTCCTGGCATTCGCATTCATCGGCTCCGCTATTTTACTGCTTTGGTGAAACCGCTCCCATCTGACCCTCAAACAAGAATGCGACAGGGAATTTATATCCGCGCGCTGGAAACTCTGTCGAACCTAACTGTTCATTACGGCCACTACCTGCAAAGCACGGTGTCCATGCGCCTTGCACGACCATCTTCCAGAGGGCCACGCAACGCAGATGTGCTGAAAATGGAAGAAAAGGGCTCGGATGTAAACATTGCGACGTACATGTTGGTTGATGCCTTCCGAAGTGACTGTGATCAACTTGTGGTTATTACTAATGATTCTGATCTGGCAGAGCCAGTGCGAATCATCAACAAGGAGTTGAATATTCCAGTTGGAATTTTCAATCCGCACACGGCTGACACTGCGATACGTCGGGCGAGAATTACAGGTAAGCCAGTACAGAAAGCGCGTCCTAGCGTGGAATTGAAAAAGGTCGCGAGGTTTTATCGGGAAATTACGTCTGAAGGGCCTGCGTCTCATACCGCTTTGAGTCAGTTTCCGAATGAACTGATTGATGCTAACGGCCGCACTATCAGAAAACCTACAGCATGGTAGCGCCGGCTGATTGTCAAATTGAGATAAGCTGGCCGATTACTTCAAAGACCGGGAGTACCGTTTGCGGATTATTACGAACAGCGGAACTCCCGCGAGAATAATCGCTGTCCCGATCAGCGAGTTGCGCAGGTTCTCTGCATACGAGAAGTACAGCAGCACCGCAGATGCCGCGATGAACAAAGCTGGAAGCACCGGATATCCCCAGACGCGGTAAGGGCGCGGCGTATCCGGCTGGCGCTTGCGGTACACGAAGATCGTCGTCGCGGTAATCATGTAGAAGAGCCACTCGGCAAAGATGGCCAGCTCGAACAGCTGCTGAAAGCGCCCAACGACAAGCAGCAGCAAGGTGCTCAGCAGCCCCTGAACGACCAGCGATGTGGACGGGCTTTGAAAGCGCGGATGAATATGCGCCATCCGCTGGAAGAAGAGCCCGTCGCGCGCCGCGGCAAAGGGAATGCGTCCGCCCGACATAATTGTGCCGTTCAAAGTTACAAATATACTCAGGGCCATGGCTGCTGAAACCAGTACGGCTCCTGCGTGTCCGGAAACAACAGCCATGGCCGCAACCGCGGGCCGCGGCGAGTTCGCAATCTGTGCAGCAGGAAGGATGTACTGGATGGCGGCGTTAGTCGCCATGTAGAGACCGCCGACAATGAAGAGCCCCGCGATCAGAGCAATGGGCAGGCTGCGCTCAGGACGCTTCACTTCGCCGGCAACCATGGTCAGGTCATTCCATCCGTCATACGCCCACAGCACAGCGATCATCGCGACCATAAAGCCGCCGAATCCGCCCTGCGCTTCCTCGAACGAGGTTTTGAAATTCACGAGCGATCCAGCGTGCGATGTGAAGCAGAACCCGGCGATGACGACAATCAGAACGCCCTTGAGCCAGGTGAAGACAAGCTGGAAATCGCCCGCCTTCTTGATGCCGAGATAATTCAGTCCGGTGATGAGCCAGGTTGCGGCGATGGCAAAGAGCTGCGACCAGTAGAGAAGGGTAGATCCATGAAAGACCGGCTGCTCGAGCCATGCGAAGACGCCGAAAATGGCGAGCGTGCGCGCCAGGCCGCTGGTCACGCTGGCAATGGAGGCGGGCTTGGCTACGGAAAACCATGTCCACATATAAAGGAATGCGGGCAGGTCGCCGTAGGCATTGCGGATATAGACGTACTCGCCGCCCGCATAGGGCATCATTGCGCCCAACTCGGCATAGGTCATCGCGCCAAAGAGAGAAAGCAGTCCGCCGACAATCCACGCGAGGTATACCAGGCCGGATGAGCCAACGGCGCGCGTCATTTCATGAGGAACAAGGAAGATGCCGCTGCCGATGATGGTGCCGACAACAATGGCAGTGGCATGCGAGGTGCCCAGCACGCGGGGCAGATCGTGAGTTTGCAGTGTTTCCTGCGTCGTGGGCAATGCGCGGAACTCCATTCGGCGGAGAGCTTAACTTCCTTCCAGTCTGCCTTATACGGCGTGTTTCCGCCATGAGATAAACGCGGTTTTGCCGAGCAGGAGCCTTTTCCGGATTGGCCGATAACAAATCGCTATGACCTGTAGAAAAAGAAGTTGTATGGACAGCTAGATATGTAGATTTTCTCTTGACCTTCATACTCCGTTCGCGGGATATTTGAATTCTTCAATACATCAGGCCCTAAATTTCACGGGCAATGAGGACGCTTGCCCTCATTGCCCGGCAAAAAACATACGATGTCGAAAAATTTCTGGAGGCAAAGTGAATCTCTGTTGGTTTCTCAGGCGTTGGTTTGCGTCTGCGGCGGTTGTCGTTCTTATCACAGGCATGGCCGCAGCGCAGACAATCTCAGGGACAATTACTGGCACAGTTAAAGACTCTTCTGGCGCCGTAGTCCCAAACGCAACTATAACCATTACAAATACCGATCAGAACGCTATTGTCTTTACGGCAAGGACCAATTCAGCGGGGCAATATACTGCACCCTTCTTGGCGGTTGGCAAATACTCCGTTGCTGCGGAAGCAGCAGGCTTCAAAAAAGTGGAGCATGCTGGAATCAAGCTGGACGTGAGCCAGAATCTAACGCTCGACCT
Organism: Acidobacterium sp. FHG110202_01; assembly: GCF_059115305.1. NCBI lineage: Bacteria > Pseudomonadati > Acidobacteriota > Terriglobia > Terriglobales > Acidobacteriaceae > Acidobacterium > Acidobacterium sp. FHG110202_01. Next base: position 127,289 of record NZ_JBZYWJ010000004.1, on the reverse strand, counting down.
GACTCTGGAACCCGGCAGTGAGCAGCAGACCGTCAACGTGACTTCATCTTCGTTGCAGGTTGATCTGCAAAGCTCACAGGCACAGACCATAATCGGCAGCACGCAAATTAAGGAACTGCCGCTGGCCACACGTAACTACGAGCAACTGGTGGCACTGATGCCCGGCGTTTCGACAGGACTGGCTTCCGACCAGCTTTATGTGGGCGCCAGCAATCCAGTGGGCACTTCAAACCAGATCAATTTTTCCATCAACGGCAGTCGCCCGACGCAGAACACCTGGAATATTGACGGCGCGGACAATGTGGACCGCGGTGCAAACCTGACGCTGCTGGCCTATCCCAGCGTCGATTCAATCGCGGAATTTTCCGTGCAGCGCGCCAGTTACAACGCGGAATATGGCCGCAGCTCAAGCGGGCAGATCAACGTAATTACAACCGCGGGCACCAACCAGTTCCATGGCGATCTGTATGAATTCTTCCGCAACGATGTGCTGAATGCGAATACGTATCTGAACAATAGAAACAACATCAAGATTCCACCGCTGCGGTACAACGATTTTGGTGGAACAATCGGCGGGCCAATCTGGCGGGACCGCACGTTCTTTTTCTTTTCAGAAGAAGCGCGGCGCGTGATTACGTATACGAACTTCAAGGCCAATGTTCCCAGCACAGCTGAGCTTCAGGGCAATCTTTCTGCTTCTCCGACACCTGTGTGTGTGCAGTGGAGCGCGCCGGGCGGGACTTGCCTGCAGACGGGCTATCAGGTGACAAATATATCGCCTGCAGCACAAGCATATGTGACGGATATTTTCTCGAAGTTTTCGCAGCCGGATGATCCCAACTGCACCAAGGGATGCACCCTGACATCGATTGGCAGGAACGTCTTCAACCTGCACCAGGAAATTGTGCGCGTTGACCATGTGTTCAGTCCAAGCTTCCGGATCTTCGGCCGTTTTGAAAATGATGCGATTCCGACGACGGAGCCGGGAGGACTATTTATCGGCAGCCAGTTGCCCGGCGTTGCGACTTCGTCGACTGAATCGCCGGGACGCATCTTTACAATTCATGCTACATGGGCCATTTCGCCCATGCTGATCAATGATGTGGGCTACAGCTATTCGCATGGCGGCATTCTGAGCTCGCCGATCGGGTTGACGGCAGGGAAGAATTCGCCGGATATCACATCGGCAATCAGCCTGCCATATTCGTCTTCTTTGAATGTGGCGCCGGTTCTGGCATTCACCTATTTCACAGGAATTTCAGACCGCGGACAGTACCGTGATTTTAATGACGACAACAATGTCTTTGATCATCTTTCGAAGGTGATCGGGCGGCACTCGACGAAATTCGGCGTGACTTATCACTGGTACCAGAAGGATGAAAACTCGGCATCCGGAAACCAGGGCAACTTTGCCTTCCCGACGGCGGCGCCCAATGGCACAAACAGCGAGTACCAGGAATGGGCGAATTTCCTGACGGGCAATGCCAGCTCATTCGGCCAGGCATCGCAGGATTTCCGGGCTGTGATCCGGCAGCAACAGTGGGAGCTGTATGCGCAGGACACTTTCCAGGTGAGGCCGAATCTGACGCTTACCTACGGATTACGCTATTCGCAGTTCCGCCAGCCGACGGATGCGAAGGGACACCTGACAAACTTCGATCCGGCGGCGTTTGATCCTTCAGGTGCTCCGGCGATTGATCCCAGCACGGGTAAACTGGCTGGAACCGGGAAACAGTTGAATGGCATCATTGTCGGCGGGCAGAACTCGTCGTATGGCGATGCTGTAAATCAACAGAACAACCTCAGTTTTGCACCGCGCGTGGGTTTTGCCTGGGATCCGCAAGCTAACGGCATGACCTCTGTTCGTGGCGGTTATGGAATATTTTTTGACTCGTCAGCTGTGAGCCGCTATGAGATCAATGTGTTCACCAACCCACCATTTGTAAACAGCCTTTCGCTGGGGCCAACACCGCTGGATAATCCTGGCGGGACGGCGCTGGTGTCGAGCTATCCCTCACCACTTGCGGCGGTCGCGACCAAGTGGCAGACGCCGTATGCTCAGGAGTGGAATCTGGATGTGCAGCGGCAGTTCACTGGACAGTGGCTGTTCGACGTTGGCTACTACGGAGCAGCGGGTAGACATCTTCTGGGAGAAGTGGACCTGAACCAGCCTCTTCCGGGTGCCTATGTTACGGCCCTTGCTCCCTATGGCGTGACCGGACCTCCGACACGCGGCAAGACGACGCAGCAGCTGAACTATATCCGGCCTTACAAGGGATACGACTCGATCAATTCGCAGATCACCGAGTTCATGTCGAATTACAACGGCCTGCAAGTGGCACTGCAGAAGCGAATCGGTCCTCGTTCGCTGGTAAATGTGAACTACACGTGGTCGAAGGCGATGACCAATGCATTTAACGATACTTCTCCGGCGCAGAACACCTACAATCTTGCGGCGGAGTATGGCCCTGCGCGCTATGACCGAACGAATATCCTCACCGCCAACTTTGTGTATGATCTGCCATTCTTTGAGAACCAGTCAGGCTTTGTTGGACACACTCTGGGCGGCTGGGAACTGACGGGCATTATCAATTCGTATTCGGGACTTCCGTATACAGTTACAGGTGTGCTGAATGACCCGGCCGGTCAGGGTGTGCTCGACGGCAACAGTGCAGTCAGCGGGCGGCCGGACCTGGTAGGTAATCCGAACGCATCCAGCCAGGCGAGCGGTCCAATACATAACAACAACGGCAACCAAGTGTGGTTCAATACTTCGGCCTATGCCCAGGTATGCCCAACTGTGAATGGAGTTACTACCTGTCCTACAGGTGCGCGGCCGGGCAACTCGCATCCGGGCAGTGCGCGGGGACCAGGACTGTGGCGCGCCGATCTGGCCCTTTACAAGACCATAAAGTTTACAGACCGCATCAACATGCAGTTTCGCGCGGAGACGACGAACGTATTCAACCACACTAACCCCGACGTGGTCAGCACTTCGGCTACATCGAGTCTGTTCGGAAAGGTCACATCGTATCGCGATCCCCGCGTTCTGCAGCTGGCATTGAAACTTTATTTCTAGGCAGCTCTCATGAGTCTTCGTCTCTGGCCTGCTCTTTTAAAGGAGCAGGCCTTTTTTTAAGTAGTCTCAAGCCGAGATCATGTCAAATGCAGAAAAATGAGGGCCAGCTGGACGATGGAGCGAAGCGTTTGTGCGAACAGGGACTGGCTGTGTGCTTCTCCATACGGGGTTGCTTTCGAAGAGGCGACTACTTATATCGCGAGCAATACGCAGTGAAAGAAGGGAAATTCACTCATTCAATACTGGAAGCGGATTGGGATGAAAGTGCGCGTGAATCTGCTCGGCGGTTTTGCGCGGCACGACGGCCGTCAGTGCTTCGAGATCGGCATTCTGCACGCTGCGCAGGCTGCCGAAATGTTCGAGCAGGCGCGTGCGGGTGCGTGCACCTACTCCGGGAATTTCCAGCAGCTCTGAGTCGCGGTCGCGCATCTCGCGACGCTTGCGGTGGTAAGCGATGGCGAAGCGGTGCGACTCATCGCGGATGCGCTGCACCAGATGTAACACCGGAGAACGGCGATCAAGCACGATCGGATCGTCTTCCTGCCCGTAGAGATAGATGATTTCTTCGCGCTTGGCAATCGATGCGAGCGGCTGGCTGGTGAAGCCGAGCTCTTCGAGAGCTGCCGCTGCGGCATGAAGTTGTCCCAGTCCACCGTCGATCAGGATCAGGCTGGGCATGGATTTGTTCTCATCCGCAATGCGCTTATAGCGGCGCGTGACCACCTCGCGCATCGCGGCAAAATCATCCACGCCTGTGACAGTCTTGATCTGAAACTTGCGGTAGTCGGATTTCTTCATCGCGCCGTCTTCCCACACCACCATGGACGCGACCGTTTCCGCGCCCTGAATGTGCGAGATATCGAAGCACTCGATGCGGCGCGGCAGTTCAGGCAGCACGAGCGAGTCCTGCAACGCTTCCTGAATGGCTTTCTGGCTAGGCTGCATGACACGGAAGCGCTGATCGTAGCCCTGCTTCGCGTTCTGTCCGGCGAGATCGACGAGTGAGCGCTTCTCGCCGCGCTGCGGCACGCTGAGCTCGATCCTGTGGCCTGTCTGCTGGCTTAAGAGATCAGCCAGTGTGGTGCGCTCTGTGAAATCCACCGGTACGTAGATGCTGCGCGGAACATACTGCTGGTCGATGTAAAGCTGCTTCAGCAGGGCCGAGAAGAATGCTCCGGCCTCAAAGGCGACCGGCTGCCTGGCTTCGGACTCTTCGCTTTCTTCCGGCTCCAGAAACTCGGGCAGGTCTTCCCAGAAAAATTCGCGGCGGTCGACGATCTTTCCTCCGCGCATGTGGAAGAGGTTGACGGCCAGCATTCCGTTCTCGAAGTGATAGCCGAAGACATCGGCATCATCGTTCTCGACAGATGCGATGCGCTGCTTCTCCTGCAATTCAGAAACGGTGCGGAGCAGGTCGCGATACTTCGCGGCGAGCTCATACTGCTCGCTGCCTGCGGCCACATGCATGCGCTCTTCAATCGACTTGCCCAGTTCAGCGGCGCGGCCTTCTAGGAACATCTGCGTATCCCGTACAGCTTCGCGGTAGGCTTCGGGCGTGGTCAATCCTTCCACGCACGGGCCAAGACAGCGCTTGATGTAGTACTGCAGGCACGGACGCGGGTGGTATCGCGAGAGATCGACCTTGCAGCTGGGAATCAGGAAGCTGCGGTGGATCAGATCGACGATGCGATGCGCCAGGTTTCCCGGAAAATAAGGTCCATAGTAGGCGCTGCCGTCCTTGCGCAGGCGCCGGGTCACGAACACTTTGGGATAGCGGTCCGCCAGCGTAAGCTTCACGTAGGGATAGGTCTTGTCATCGCGCAGCAGGATATTGAAGCGCGGCTTGCGTTGCTTGATGAGATTATTTTCAAGCGCCAGTGCCTCATGCTCGTTGTCAACCAGGATGTAGTCGAGATCGATCGCCTCGCGCATGAGCGAGCCGGTCTTGGCGTTTGCCTGCGAGGCTTCCAGCAGATACGACCGCACTCTCGATCGCAGGTTCTTGGCCTTGCCGACGTAGATCACCTCTCCGTCGGCGTTCTTGTACAGATACACGCCGGGCCGCGTGGGTAAAGTGCGGATTTTCTCTTCTAAATCCATGGGGAAGGGCCCTGTCTTTCAGTTTACTGTTTCTTCGCCTTTCACTCGCCTGAATTGCATAGAACCAGGTAAAAGCTACTCATGGAAAGGGTGTTGAAAAGGTGAAGGCCAGACTTGTTATTTCTCCTTTAACTGATACACAGCAAGCTATTTACTTGGTTTTCATCATTTTGGCAATGAGCTTGCAGTTGTTTCCACTGACAAGAGAGGGAAGGCTTGCTTTTCCTCACATTTTTGCTAACGCGGACACGCAGTCGTAAATAGAAATGGAGTGAAAATACGATGACTCGCACAAGCAGAACCACACTGCAAACAGTTTCGGCGCTGGGAGCGCTGTCGCTGCTCTTGGTTAGCGGATGCACCACAAAGAACTACGTCCGTAGCCAGACTACACCTGTCATTGAAAAGACCAATGAACTGGACGATGCGACGGCCACCAATAACCGCAATCTTCACGATGTAGACCAGCGCGCACAGGCGGGCATTACTCAGGCGCAGAACAGCGCAAACCAGGCGCAGCAGTCGGCACAGAGTGCGGGCACAGCGGCATCGCAGGCTAACCAGTCGGCACAGGATGCGGTGAACCGCGTCGATTCGCTCTCCGGAGTTGTTGCCAATCTGGACAACTACAAGCAGCTCTCAGACGTACAGGTCAATTTCGCCTTTGATAAGGCAGACCTGACGCGCGTCGACAAGCAGAAGCTGGACGACCTTGCTGGACAGTTGAATGGTCAGAAGAGCTATATCCTTGCTCTGACCGGCGGCACCGACTCCACCGGCCCGGCTGATTACAACTACGGACTCAGCCAGCGCAGAGCGCAGGCAGTGGTGCAGTACCTGGCATCGAAATACAACGTGCCGGCGCACCGTTTCTATCTTGTAGGCATCGGTAAGGACCAGGCTGTGGCATCCAACGGCACAGCTTCAGGCCGCGCCAAGAACCGCCGCGTCGATGTGCAGCTGCTTTCGAATATGGCTGGAGATGGCCAGACGACCGCTCAGTCGTCCGGTACGGTCAAGCTTCCGCAGGAAGGGCAAGTCAACACTCCGCAGCGGTAATAACCCCTCAACCACAGCGAGAAAAGGCGAACGGATGTATTCCGTTCGCCTTTTGTATTTTCAGAGCGCCAGCTGACGGATGTGCGCAGCGCGCACATCGTTCGCAGTATAGAGTGAAAAGAAGGGTGCCCCCTGCGCTGCAGCCTCCACAGCCGCCCGGCCACTCACCTCCTCACGTTCTACGAGACAAGCCACTCCAATCACTTTCATTCCTGCTTCACGGGCGGCTTCAATACCTATGATCAGTGATGTTCCTTTGGTGCATACATCATCCACGATGACGACCGGTGCGTCTTTTTCCAAAAAGCCTTCGATGCGGCGTCCGGTGCCGTGCGTCTTTTCTGCTTTGCGGATGAGGAACCCATGAATGAGCGGGGAGCCGTGATGCTGTTGCGCATACCATGCGCTCGCATTCGCGAGGTTGCATACCACCGGATCAGCGCCGAGCGTAAGCCCTCCCACCGCTGCCGGCTTGAGCTTATGCTGGTGCAGCAGTTCCAGCAGGGCAAGGCCGGTCAGGCGTCCGCCCTCGGCGTGCAGCGTAGTCAGGCGGCAATCGATGTAGTAATCGCTGGTGCCACCCGACGAGAGCTTGAATTCACCCAGCTTGAACGAGATGCGTGCCAGAAGATGGAGCAATTGGTCGCGGTAGTTGGTAGTCATCAAGGATGATTGTAGACTTGCTTGCGAACAAGGGAAGGCTTATGACTTTTTGTTCTTAGTTACCGACCCTCCACGGTGAGGTTGTATTCCATGCCCTGAGCTGACTGACCGCCCATGCATTCGACTTGCCGGTATGACAGGAAGTGCAGGGATTCGGAATGCCGGACTGCTCTGTTTCAAGAGGCGAAATAAATCGAAATGTGTGGGCTGCGACGTAGCCGCCTTTGATGGTCTGTTCGATTGCCGGCATGTGGCAGGCAGTACATTGGCTTCCCGGGCTGTTTGCAGAATGATGAGTGTGTTCGCTTACTGTTCCTTTAAGTCCGGCTGGGTTGTCTTTGTTATGGCAGCCAAGACAAAGAGCGTTGCCCTTTGCAACAAGGTTGGATTCGTTCTGTGTGCTGTGAACGTTATGGCAGTCAAAACAGCGGAGCTGGCGGTGATACATATTGCTCTGTACAAAGTCGTTGCCCTGCATCCGGTTCTTGTGTGCGGTCAGGTCGGCGTATTGATAGAAGTCCGTAGTTCCGGGCTTGAGATCTTCCAGTTTCCAGAAATCGGCAAGACGCTCACCCGGTAGAAAGCCGACGGGCCAATCGTAGTATTTCCCATTGATAGGGTTATTCAACGGCCGCCCCTGGCTGTGGCACTGGATGCAGGTGTCGTTCCCGCGCACGTAATCGAGCTTGCCGGGATTCACGATGTTTTCTCGCGTTGGATGGGCAACGTGTTCGCTGCCGGGCCCGTGGCACTTTTCGCAGCCCACATTCCATTCGGTAACTTGCCTGGTTTCCACGTTGTAATTGACAGAATGGCAGCCGTCGCACGTAGGGCCGGTTGGCCGGTCGAAATTATTTGGCCCGTAATAGGGGACCCACCAGTCCGTCCCTTGCTCGACGTGGTAGGGCAGCCAGCGCTTTGCAGCTATGTCCCACTGAGCCGGCAATGGGTAATAGTCATCGCCGCGCTTTGTGAAATAGCGCTGCTTGTAGCGGCTGCCATATACAAAAGCAACTTCGTCAAGACCGAAAGTGCGCAGAGGATCAGCGTGGCTGAAATCGCCGAGCACCGCTTCCGGATGTTGTTTGGGATCACGGACTACATTCGCCATCCGCGTCTTTTTCCAGCCGCTGTAGATTTCCTCATGGCAGTGCCTGCAGCTGTCAGAGCCAACAAAATGCGCACTCTGCTTCGAGCTTTGTGCGCTTGCGAGGCCCGAAAAAAACAGCAAAACTGCTGTCCACATCCAAATGCACGCAGCCGTCCGGAGATGACTCATAGGAATCTCAGTCAAGGTTCCTATTCATAGCAGGTCGATATGAGCACAACCTTAAGGCGGTTGAAACTCATTTGCTGGGATAAAAAAGCGGGTGAATCACATCAACCGTTCAGCCGTTCCAGGTGACGGAAGCCTTCGGTTTGCAGCAGCAATCCTGAAAACAGCGTGAAGTTGTAAGCGGCATGCACAACTGTGCTGGCGGCAAGAGAGTTCAACCGCAGCCGCACGACGCAGAGGGCTATGCTGACCAGTCCAATCAACAGCAGCGGGCCCCACGCGCGCGAAACCTGCTCCGCATGCAGCAGAGCGAAGGGAACGGTTGTCAGCAGCACGGATAATGGCACGGTCATCCATGAGAAAGACTCAGCAGAAAGAATTTCACGCCGCATCAGCCAGTGGAAGGCATGAATAAGTCCGGGAAGCAGAAAGCCGCGAAAGGCAAGTTCTTCAATCATGGGCGCAAAAGTGATGCCGAAGAACAACATCATCCATGCACCCAGCGGCGAGCGCACCATGTCCTGCAGAATGGGCGGGTTCTGCGGCATCGGAATGGGCAGATAGCTTTGCAGGATAGTGATGCCGACGCCGAGGCCGATTCCAAGCGAGCCGAGACGCACAAATTGTTGGCGCGCGACTTCAACATTCCAGTGAATGCCCTCAGAGAAAGGCCGCTGCCAGAGCACGGTGAAGACGACGATAGTCGTAAAGCCGATCAGCAGATAAACAAATGCCTGCGTGGGGATAGCGAGGCGTGCATCGCTGTTCATCAGTTCGAAGAGGGCGCGATAGTTTTTACCGTGCAATTTAGGAATGAAGCTGGCTACCAGCAGGCACAGCGATTCTCCGACAAAGAGCGCCGGAATTCCCATCAGAAAGAAAAGCACGGCATGGCCGAGATGAGGCAGGTTATCCTCCGACGCTTGCGGCAATTCGTGAGGTTGCTGCTCAGGCAAAAGGATTTCTTCTTGCATCTGTGGCGGCTCATTCGGGCCGGTCGGCGTCAACGAGATGGGATCGAGCGTCATTGCACCAGTGCTTTCTTCGCCGCTTTTCGTTTGCCATTGGAGCTCGGCTCGGGCTGCATGTAGTGCTGGCGCAGGAATTCTCCGGTAAATGAACCGCTGGCACGCGAAATCTGCTCCGGCGTCCCTTCAACGACAATCTGGCCGCCATCTTCGCCGCCTTCGGGGCCAAGGTCGATGATCCAGTCGGCGTTACGGATCACGTCGAGATTGTGTTCGATGATGATAACGCTGTTGCCGAGATCGGTGAGCCGGTGCAGCACTTCGAGCAGTTTGCGCACATCGTCGAAGTGCAGGCCGGTAGTTGGCTCGTCGAGCAGGTAGAGAGTGCGCCCAGTCTGGCGCTTGGACAGCTCGCGGGCCAGTTTCATGCGTTGCGCCTCGCCGCCTGAAAGCGTCGTAGCCGACTGGCCCAGATGAATATATCCCAGCCCGACATCCACCAGCGTCTGTAATTTTTGTTTTACCTGCGGAATGTCGGCGAGAACGGGCAGCGCATCTTCAATGGCAAGATCGAGAATATCCGCAATGGAATGGCCGTTGAATTTGACTGCCAGCGTCTCCTGATTGTAACGGCGACCGTTACAAACCTCGCACTGCACGTAAACATCGGGCAGGAAGTTCATTTCAATCCGGCGCTGACCCTCGCCCTGGCATGCCTCGCAGCGTCCTCCAGCAACGTTGAAGGAGAAGCGCCCGGCTTTGTAGCCTCGTTCGCGCGACTCAGGCAGCATGGCAAAGAGATCGCGGATCGCAGAAAAAACTCCGGTATACGTCGCCGGGTTCGAGCGCGGAGTGCGGCCGATCGGCGACTGGTCAATGCGGATGACCTTATCGATGTTCTCGAAGCCGGTAATGCGCGTGTGCTCGCCGGGCTCTTCGCGCGATCCGTAAAGCTGCTTCGCCAGAGCGCGGTAAAGAATATCGTTGACCAGTGTGCTCTTGCCTGAGCCGGAGACGCCGGTCACCACGGTCATGACACCCAACGGGAACTTTGCCGTAATGTCGCGCAGATTGTGGCTGCGTGCGCCTTCGACAGTAATCCACTTGCCATTGGGAGAACGCGGCAGCAGGCGATGCAGCACGCTGATCTCGCCCGCAAGATAGCGGCCTGTCAGCGATGCGGGCGTCTGCATGATGAGCTGTGGCGTACCTTCAGCTACGACGTGTCCGCCGAGCTTGCCTGCTCCCGGCCCGAGATCGAGAACATAGTCGGCGTGACGGATCGTGTCCTCATCGTGCTCGACGACAAGAACGGTATTGCCCAGATCGCGCAGAGATTCGAGCGCGTGGATGAGCCGCTGGTTGTCGCGCTGGTGCAGACCGATCGAAGGCTCGTCCAGCACATAGAGCACGCCGCGCAGGCGCGAGCCGATCTGCGTGGCCAGGCGGATGCGCTGGCCTTCGCCGCCGGAGAGCGTCGCCGCGCTGCGATCAAGCGAGAGGTAGCCCAGCCCGACAGCATTCAAAAACTCAAGCCGTTCGACCACTTCACGGCGCAGGCGTTCGGCAATCAGCGCCTCACGCTGCGAGAAAGCAAGACCGCGGGCGGTTTCGACAGAACGGCGCAGAGATAGAGCAGTGAAATCCGCAATCGAAAGCCCTCCTACCTTGACGGCAAGCGACTCCGGCCGCAGGCGCCTGCCCTTGCACACCGGGCAGGTTGAAGCCGACATGTAGTTCAGCATCCACTCGCGGTAAGCATCGGATTTCGACTCTTCGACTGCATCGCGCAGATACGCGAGGATGCCGTGAAATCCGGTGCGCGGCGCTTCAGTCTTTCCGGGACCGTAGAGCAGGATGTCCTGCTGCTTTTTTGGTAGCTGCTCGAAGGGCTTCTTCAAGTCGATCTTGTAACGCTGCGCTGCCAGGTGAATCAGCTTGAGAAGATACTGCGAAGCCGACCCTGGCCCAAGCGCGCCATCGAGCAGCGGCTTCGACCAGTCGGTGATGATCTTCGCCGGATCGAAGTCGTAGATGCTGCCCAGCCCATGGCATTCAGGACATGCCCCATAGGCGCTGTTGAAGGAGAAGCTGCGCGGCTCCAGTTTCGGTATGTCGAGACCGCAATCAGGGCAGGCCATCGACGAAGAGTAAAGCTGCTCGCCTCCACCGGAGACGGCGATGAGCACGAGGCCATTCGCCATCTGAAGCGAACGAGCGACCGCCTCCTGGAGGCGTTTCTCCACTCCGGGCTTGAGAACGATGCGATCAATCACTGCTTCGATGGTGTGATTCTTGCGCTTTTCGAGATTTACCTGCTCGGCCAGGTCGCGCAGTTCGCCGTCAATGCGCGCACGAAAGCCCTGCTGATCGAGCTCGTCAAGCAGATCTTTGAACTCGCCCTTGCGCCCGCGCACTACCGGCGCGTAGATGGTGACGCGCTCGCCCGGGGCAAGCGAAAGGATGCGCTCGACGATCTGCTCATGCGTCTGGCGCGAGATTGGCCGTCCGCAATTGGGACAGTGGGGCACGCCGACCGAGGCATAAAGCAGGCGCAGGTAGTCGTAGATTTCGGTGATGGTGCCGACGGTAGAGCGCGGGCTGCGGCTGGTGGTTTTCTGCTCAATCGAGATGGCCGGGCTCAAGCCTTCAATTGAATCCACATCTGGCCGCTCGATTTGATCTAAGAATTGCCGCGCGTATGCCGATAAGGTCTCCACATAGCGGCGCTGGCCTTCGGCATAGATGGTATCGAAGGCGAGCGAAGACTTGCCGGAGCCGGAAAGCCCGGTGACAACGGTCAGAGTGTTGCGCGGAATCTGAACGTTGATGTCGCGCAGGTTATGCTGGCGTGCTCCGCGTACTGTGATGTGAGTGATCGACATGCAGAAATGAAAAGTTGGGGAAAATCGCAGCTATCGCAGGCGGCTTTCCTTGCTAAATCGTTTGGTGGCCGTTCAAATCGGTACAGGTTACTAAGGGTATCTTAGTTGGCAATAGAAAACCGGGTCAATGTACACCCATTTCTGCGAGAATAGGCATCGTAGTTGTTACAGAAACACAGGCAAATGCAGGATTGCCGGAAATGAACATTTCATGCAGGACGCAATGAATCTGGTGGTATTAGCATGCGCGGCGGTAGCGGCGCTGGCTTTTGGAGTGCTGGCGGCATATGGAATCTGCCGGGCAGCTTTTGCCGCGCTGAGGATTCACGCACGCTCGTATGCTGCTGCTCCGCAACCCAAACCGGAAATTGCGCGCGTCGTTTAGCAGAAGATTTTCGAGGAAGACAGAAGGCCGCCTGAAGAGGCGGCCTTTTCTATTGCGGATTTGCCTGCTGCTGTTGCTGCTGCATCTGCCGCGCGCGTATGTCCTGTAGTTCCTGCAGGAGCTGCTGTGGTGTCTTTACGCCATTGTTCGATCCCGGCTGCCCTGGCTGTTGCTGTTGCTGTTGAGACTGGTCCGGCGGCGGGTTTCCATCAGATCGCGGAGGCACTGGAGGCGGCGTATCGGGTGTGTCGGGCGTGTCCGCCGTGGTGTCAGCATCATCCGCGCTGGCGTTATTGTTCGGCGAAAAGGCCTGTGCCTGCGAAGCCTGTGGCCCCTTCGCAAGGCCGCTGCTGCGGGGCGTAAGCAGCAGTTGCCGGGGCGCCCCGTTCTCGAGACTGCCTGACATCACCACGTTATAACCCAGGCCATCGAGCAGGGAAGCCACCACTTCGCGTGGAGTTCCCGGACCGTAGCTGCCGAAAATACGTTGGTCGCGCGAAACGCCGTCGACCGTCATCCCGGTCTTCGAAGAGATATTCTGCAGAATGCCGGAAAGCGAGGAATTGTCCGCTTTGACTATCAGCTTCCCGTTATCAAACTGAATCTGCGCCGGTTTTGCGGGATCATCGAGCAGCGATGTTAGCCTTGGCGGAGGCGGAGCTGCTGCCGGCTGCGGATCTGCAACCGCTGGCGATGGCTTGACGCGCGGGTTCGGAGTGCTTTGCGCCCATGTTATGGTGGCAGTGACTGCATAGAGCACGACGAAAAACACGACTTGGCGAAATGGCAGAGAAGAACGCATTCAGTCAGAGACCCTCTCGTCAGAGAGCCTCTATGTACTAGACTAGCAGTGGTTTGAATTTGCTCGCGAAAATTTGTTTTCGACGTATGAATTGCTGGCGATTTATCTTCCTTTCATTTGCCCTTCTGCCGGGAGTGGCAGGTGCTGTCACCTGCACCACGCAATCGCAAATGACAGACGCGCAGAGAACCGCCTACCTCCAGGGAGTGCACAGCCTGACCACGCAGATCCAGTCGGGAAACGTTTCTGCTGTCAAAGCGAACACCATAGCCAGCGTAGCGGCGCAGTTTGATCCCATCGCCGCAACCATCCAGTCCATCTCGCCGAACCTGCAAGGTGCTACGTTTGCCATCCAGAACCTCTACAACCTGAATGCCTCGGAATTAAAGGCTGCGGCCGACACGCAGTTTTTTTGCAGTGTTGCGGGTTCGCAGATGATTATCACCATTTCTCTGTCGCAGTTGCCGCCGGGCAATTATGCCCTGGCGCTGGTACACGCCACCGGAGGCAAGCAGCCGCAGCAGATGGCCATCATTCTGGCCAATGATCCAACGGGAAGCGCAAGCTGGAAGCTGGCCGGCTTCTTTGTCCGTCCGCTCACCTATGCCGGGCATGACGGCGTCTGGTTCTGGACGCAGGCCCGCGACTACGCAAAGAAGAAGCAGGAGTGGAACGCTTATCTCTACTATCAGACTGCCGCTTACCTGCTTGCTCCCGTCGACTTCATCTCCAGCCCGAATCTTGAAAAGCTTCTGAAGGAAATGGACAGCGCGCGTCCCGACGGCCTGCCTGGAAACGAGCCGATGTCGATTGTCGCCAATGGCCAGACCTACCAGGTCACCAATCTGCATACAGATGGTTCGCTCGGCCAGCTCGACCTGGTGGTGAATTACAAGACGGCCGATGCTTCTGATCCTGTCGCGACGCGCAGCCGCAATATTGATGTCATGAAGGCGCTGCTTACCCAGCACCCCGAGCTGCGCGAAGGTTTTCACGGCCTCTGGGTGTATGCGAATGCAGAGAACCAGCGCCCGTTTGGAATTGAACAGCCAATGAACCAGATTCAATAAGTAAAAAGAAAGAAGCTCTTTCCCATGGCGAACGTGATGGAGAAAACTTTGTCTCAGGCGATTGCGCAGCGACGCGCCACGCCCAGCTTTGACGGTTCCCCGATTCCCGACGAGGATTTGAAAAAAATTCTGACCGCAGGCCTGCATGCCCCCAGCGGCTACAACATGCAGCCCTGGCGCTTTGTCGTAGTGCGTAATCCTGAGCAGAAGCGGCGCCTGCGTGGAGCAAGCTTCAACCAGGCGAAGGTCGAAGAAGCTTCCGCAGTCATCGTTGCCTGCGGAGATGCCGATGGCTGGCGCAACGGCGATCTGGAAGAGATGCTGCGTCTGGGCCGCCAGGGTGGCATGCCGGAGAATTATGCGGAGCAGGCAAAGGTCAACATCCCTAACTATCTTTCCAATCATCCGAACTTCCCTATGTGGCTCAACCGCCATGTCATGATCGCTTTCACCAGTATGTTGTGGATGGCGGAAGTGCTGGGCTATGACACTGCTCCCATGGAAGGCTTTGAAGAAGAAAGAGTGCACGAGGTGTTGAAGCTGCCTCTCAGCTATCGCGTCGTTGCCTTGCTCGGCATCGGGCACCTCAAGGGAAGCGACAAATTTAACGGCGGACGCTTCAGCATGGCCCGCACTGTATTCGCCGAAGAGTACGGCAAGCCGATAAAGCTGTAATCTCACCTCATGCAGCGCGAATATCCCGCTGCTCCGGTCATTGGTGTCGGAGCGGTCATCCTTCATGAAGGCAAAATTCTGCTGATCCAGCGAGGAAAAGAGCCGCTCAAAGGCGAGTGGTCCATCCCCGGCGGCGCGCTGGAGCTGGGAGAGACTCTGCACCAGGGCATCCAGCGCGAGGTGCGTGAAGAGACTGGGCTCGAAGTCGAGCCAATGCAGATCGTCGAGGTGCTCGACCGCATCGCCCATGATGACAATGGCGCAGTGCGTTATCACTATGTTCTGGTGGATTTCCTCTGTCGCGTTACTGGCGGCAATCTATGCTGCGCCAGCGACGCCGCAGATGCCGTATGGGCTTTGCGCGAAGAGCTGAATTCTCATGGGAAATACCGCATTGCCCCATTCACGATAGCGGTGATTGAGAAAGCATTCAGACTGTCCAGCACAGCGTGATGGATCGGAAGAATTTGGGTCAGTATTGCGTGTAGAGCAGAGGATAGCTGAGGTTCCGTCTAAAAATTGACTTACTCTGACTTAAGGTGGCTTTCTTCAAGAATTCACAAGAATGTTTTTAAAATAGCGGGCATGAGAGCCCGTCGTTTCCTGTCTTCTGCAGCCGTTCTTCTTGCGTCCACCGCTTCTGTCGCGCTGGCTTCCGAACCGGTCTCGGACTTTCCCGGCGCTTCGGATCTTCACATTCTGACGAGGCCGGCGAACAGCTTCATCATCGGCGCGATGCACATCGACAACGATGAGTACGCGGTTCCGCTAGGGCCGGTGGAGCGTACCGGCGGACTTGGCAAGAGTATGACCGTGACCGGGCCGATCGACACGCTGGCTTATGCGGGGCCGAAGACGGCCTCGTCGCTGACGACCTATACCACACTGGTGAATCAGCTGACGGCCTCGGGCTACACGGAGGTTTGGAGCTGTGCGCGCAAAACGTGTGGGAGCGCGTTCACGCTGGCCAACATTTTGGACAAACCTGTGATCGATGCGACGCATACAGGCGATTGGGCCACGTGGATGATCAACTACCTGGGTGCGACCAACGACGATATCCGCTATGGCGCGTTTCGCAAGGGCAATGAGTACATGCTGGTGATAGGCGCATTGGCTCCGGGTTATCCTTCAGGCGCGCTGGTGATTCGGGTGAACGGCCCATCGAATGAGCCGGTTATGCACGAAGCCGCGACAGCAGCACAGGACAATGGGCAGACGGCTCAGTCGCCAGCGGCTTCGGAGACGAAACAGACTAACTCGGCCACGACTGCGGAAAAGGTGAAGTCGAAGGCGAAATCGATCTGGAATTCGATTCCGCGATAGTTTCGTGGCAGATCTGAGGCGGCGCGTTTCTCTTTCGCGGTTACGGTGAATCCATAAAGGTCAATCCACCTGCCAATTCGCCTCAACGCTCGGGAGCCGCCTCTACCAAATTGACGGCGAACTTCGAGCGCTTACCTTAGGCCCGGGGTCTCCACTTTAAAACAGACGCAGTAAAAGTGAATCAGCTCTCTGAAAATGTCAAGTATCCCAGGGAAATATTGGCCTGTAAGCTGCTCATTTCAGGATATAATCGTTACAACGATCAATGGCATGATATTTCCTCTCTTTCTGATATTCTGAAAATAAGAACGAAATAACAGAAAAGCTCGCCTGGCCCAGGCGAGCTTTTTATTGCCCGGAATCAGGACTTTACACGGAACCTGCCTGTTTTCAATACTTTGCCGGACTAAAAATAGAAACCTTGTGTTTTCAAAGACTTAACGCCCTGGGGGAGGGGGGAGGAGGCCCCCATGGAGGATCAGATCTTATCCGTTTTAGACTGGGTGGCTGTAGGAGGGCTGGGTGGCCCATTCAAGCCCGGGTTTGGCTTGAGTGGGGTGTGCGGCTAAGGGGGCAGCACGATGGTTCTCTCATTCTTGAAACAACACCGGTAAAAAGTGAATCAGCTCTAGCCTTCCCCCTTCCAGACATAAGCATCAGGCTGCGGAAGTCCGATATGTGCGAGTACCCGCGCCACAAATTGCTTCGCCATCGCCATCGAATCTACGGGATGGTTATAGAACGCAGGAATCACGGGATAGATCGTAGCCCCGGCATCGGCGGCCAGCGTCATATTGCGCAGGTGGATTTTGTTAAACGGCGTCTCCCGCACGCAGAGAATCAGAGGATGCCGCTCCTTCAAGCACACGTCTGCGGCGCGCTCGATCAGGTTCTGCGCCAGGCCGTTGGCAATGCCGGCCAGGGTCCCCATGCTGCAGGGAAGAATAATCATGCCGTTCGAAGGATAGCTGCCGCTGGCGATAGGCGCGCCGATGTCAGATTCAGCATACTGATGGATCTTTGAAGAAGGATGCCCAAGCAGCTTTTCTGCCAGAGCATTGCGCCCGCTGAAGCGGAGCTCTTCCGCCAGCACACGCAGCGCGCTCTCTGAGACCACAAAATGAATGCGTGAGACACGCGGATCGGCATGAAGTGCCTGCAGCAGTTGCTGGCCGAAAACGGAGCCGCTGGCTCCGGTGATAGCGACGGTGAGGTTAAAGGATTCGTGGGTCATCGAACGACAGGTACTTGAATCATCTTAGAGCGAATTAGTTTTATTGTGATCGCTGATCGAATTGTCATCCTGACCGGACCCTGAGCAACGCGAAGGGGAAGCGGAGGGGACCTGCAGTTTCCTCCGAAGTATACTCATTCGTAATCCGGCCTAAAGCTGCGAGGGAGCATCCGCAGGTCTTGGCTTGGCCCACATCCGGCGAATGAAGCGCGCCAGCCAGCGGATGATGATGACCGCCAGCACCAGGAATACAAGCGCAATGCCGGCAGCAACATAGGGATGGCGCGTTGCCAGCCAGGTGACGCCTACGGCCATGACATCTTCGCTGGTGCTCAATGCAATATTCGAGATTGGCTCCGGGCTTGGCGTAACTGCGGCGCGTACTGCTGTCTTCGATCCATGCGCGACGACCGCGATGCCCGCGCCGGCTACCGCGGCAAGAAGCTGCATCTCCGGCGAGAGCTGCGCGCTTGCATGATAGGCCAGCAGGGCAGCGACGGGAATGCGAATGAACGTATGCAGCGCGTTCCAGACCATATCAAAGCCGGGAATCTTGTCAGCGAAGAACTCGATGACGAACATCACGCCGCTCACGATAATTACCCACCAGTTGCTGAGAACATCGAGGCCGACCGGCAGCGCAACCCAGTGCGCATGGGCCAGCAGTCCGAGCGTGAGCAGGGTTGCGTAGACATTCAGCCCGGCGGCAAAGCTCGCTGCAATGATGAGAGCGGCGATGGTAGACGGAGTGAAAGATTCCATAGCTGTTCCTTAGCGCTGGCAGCTTGCCGGGTGCTTCTGCCCATTGACGATCACCCAGCCATTATCGGCTCCGCGATGGGTCGCGCAGTGGACATCGTGAATGCCGGCCGCGAAGCGTCCGCGCGAAGGAAAGAACGCCTGTCCATAAGCAAAAACCTGTGCGTTCACCGGCGCGGTTACTACGCCATCAAGGTCGTCATTCGTTACCACCTCTACCAGGCGCGTATTGCCGTCAGGGAAGGTCACACGCAGCGGCAGAACCTGGTGGCTGCCATGCGGTCCGCCGCGCTGCGTACGTGACGAGCTGACGGTGATGCCGCACACCATAACGTTGTCCACTGTCCTGCTTTGATTCGCACTGAGCAGATCGCCAAGCTTCTGGTTGACCTGCGGCGAGCAGTTCTGCGGTATCGGCACATCCCTCTGTGCCATCGCAAACGGAGCAGTCATGCAGGCAGCAAGCAAAATCATCTTTCGAATCGGCATCGCAAAAGAATGGTACAGCAGTCCGCGCCTTTAATCATCAGCGATCTGGATCACCGCAGCCCCGTCGATAGAGTCGTGATACACAGCAGCCAGCGCCTCATTGACCTGATCGAGCGGAAACACGGTAGCGCGCGGACGAATGCCGATCTCCGCTGCCAGCTTCACGAAATCATGCGCATCTTTCCGCGTCATGTTGGCGACGCTGCGCAGCTGGCGCTCGCCCCATAACAGCGAGTCGTAATCAAACTGCGGCATGCGATCGAGATGAATCGCATTGATGGCGACAATCCCGCCCTTGCGCAGCGAGCCGAGCGCCGCCAGCACCACATCTCCACTGGGAGCGAAGGTCACAGCGCGATCAAGCGGGACCGGAGGGCACTCTGTAGCTTCACCCACCCAGTTGGCGCCCAGCTCACGCGCCAGCTGCTGATGCGACTGGCCGCGCGTGGCCACATAGACCTCGCATCCCCAATGCTTGAGCACGTCGATCGTAAGATGCGCCGAAGCCCCAAATCCAAAGAGCCCGACTCGGTCTCCCGGCTGCACCTCGGCAACACGCAGACTGCGAAAGCCGATGATTCCGGCGCAGAGCAGCGGCGCCAGTTCTATAGCCGAAGCAGCTTCAGGAAGAGGAATGCAGAAATCAGCACGGGCAATCGCGTACTCGGCGTAGCCGCCATTCACGCTGTAGCCGGTAAAGACAGGATGATCACAGAGATTCTCAAAGCCCTTATGGCAGAGCAGGCAGGTGCCATCCACGCCGCCCAGCCAGGAAACGCCCACGCGCGCTCCCGCCTTCAAGCCCATAACATCCTTGCCCAACGCATGCACGCGGCCAACAATCTGGTGTCCGGGAGTGACCGCGGGCTGCAGCGGCGGCAATTCTCCGCTGGTGATGTGCAGGTCCGTCCTGCAGACGCCGCAGGCTTCCACCTTGAGAAGAACCTCGCCTGCGCCGGGCTGCGGTACAGGCAGTTCCTCCATCTGAAGGGGGCGCTGTTCTATCGGCGCATTGTGGTGAAGGACGGCAGCTCGCATCACCTGCGATTCTAAATCTACCGTCCGATCAGGTTCCGGATGACCGCCGAAAAGTTCCGCCCCGAGGTCAGCCGCGTGCCATGCTGCATCTCCACCTCATACGTACCTGCGGCCAGCGGATGAATCGCAGCAATGTGCGCAACATTGACGATGTAGCGGCGATGAATGCGAAGAAATCTTTTCGCATCAAGCATCTCTTCCATCTTGCCCATGGTTTCGTTCAGCAGATGAGTTTTGCCGCTGCAGTGCAGTTCCACGTAGTTGTCCGCGGATTCGATCCAGTCAATCGAATCCGCTGCAACAAATTCATAGTGGTTCGTCTTGCGCACGACAAAGCGCTGCGATTCCTGGGTTCGATAATTTGCCAGCAGCGCTTCAAGGCGGAGCGCAAGATGCGACTGCTGATCCCATGCAAGCCTTTCTCGCGCGCGGCCCAGCGCCCGCTCGAGGCGTTCCTCATCCAGAGGCTTGAGCAGGTAGTCGAGCGCATTCAGTTCGAATGCTTCTATGGCGTGTTCGTCATAGGCAGTCACAAACACCGTCAGCGGCATCTGCTGCGGCCCGACAGTGCGTACTACATCAAGCCCGGACGCATCAGGAAGATGAATGTCGAGCAGCACAAGATTGGTCTCGCCGCGTTGGATCGCGTCGATGGCCTCAGACGCATTCGCACATTCACCAGCGATGCCGGCATCCGGAATCGCTGAGAGCAGTCTGCGAATGCCGTTGCGAATCGCAGGCTCATCATCCACGATAAGAATGCGCAATGGCACCATGCGTGGCTGCGTTGCGGGTGTGGAAAGGAAGCTCGATGTGGACAAGGGTTCCTCCGTTCTGCAGCTTCTCGACGGAAAGCTGGTGGCTCTGGGGATACATGCGCATGAGCCGCTCGCGCGTTGAGCCCAGGCCAACGCCCAGACGCAGGCTCTCAAGCGAATCATGCGATGGCCCATTGCCATTGTCTTTCACCGTCAGAATCAGGTGATCTGAATTTTTTTCGCTGGCAACCTCAATCCTTCCTGTACCGGATATGTCACGAAGTCCGTGCAGGATGGCATTTTCTACGAGCGGCTGCAGCAGCAGGCTCGGCACCAGCGCCATTTCTGTTTCCGGATCAATCTCCACGCTCACATGCAGCCGGTCTCCAAAACGGACGCGCTCCACGTCGAGATACGCATTCATCAGCGCGATTTCCGCATTCAGGCTGATCTCCGCCTGGTAGTCGCGCCGGAAGGCAGCGCGCAGCAGCTCGCCGAGACGGGAGAGCATCTTTCGCGCGAGCCGCGGTTCATCCTCCGCAAGCGCTGAAATATTCTCGAGCGTATTGAAAAGGAAATGAGGCTTCAGCCGCAGGCGCAGAGCTTCCAGCTCAGCATTCTTCAGGCAGGTTTCCAGCTTCGCATTTTCCACAGCAAGTTCAGCGGCGATCCGCTGCTGCCGCTCCAGACTGATAATCGTCCGGATAATGGCTCCTGCAATCGCAACCGTGCAGTAGAGAATGAAGGCAAATCCCATCTCTCCCCAGGCCATGGTGTGGAAAAATTTGTATGCATCGAAGTTGCGCTCCACCAGCCGCCACAACAAATCCGAGGATTTCATCACCACAAACGACAGTGCTATGCCAAACAGCAGGAGCATCTGAATGCTGTGTTTCCAATTTTCGCGATTCAATGGAAAGCGCCGCTCGATGCGAAAGACCAGTGGAGTAAACAATATCCACGGATAGTAACAGGAGAGCCACTCAGCAAATTCCCGTAACGAGGCGCTTGCATGTGCTCCATCTGTGCCGATAACGTGACGCAGATATGAAAGCGAAGCGATCAGCGTCCACGCAAAAAAGATTGACAGCCAACCGGGATAGCGCAAGCCAGATTGTATGCGTGTGCGGAGTGTGTCGTGCAGCACAGTCCCATTCTCCGTTGATTGCATCCTATGACTGAATATAAATCGGGCCAAGCGAGGGATATATTGGGTGAAGCGTTGCTGCAGTTCGTCGAACGGTGAATGATTACAATGTGGCTTTACCCCCTAGAGGTGCTGACTTTTGCCCATTCATCCGTCGTCTCCTGTCTCTTTCCGCCCCATGATTGTCGCCGGCGTAATGAGCGGCACCTCTGCCGATGGCATCGACGTTGCCCTGGTTCGCATCAACCCTGACCGCGGAAATCTGAAGCTCGAGTTGCTGGCGCATCAAGCCTTTCCGTATCCAGGTGTCCTACGTCAGGCAGTGCTGGCAGCTATGGATGCGAAATCCATATCAACCGCAGAGCTTGCCCGCCTGAACTGGAGGCTGGGCCAGGCCTACGCAGAAGCCATCCGCAAAACGCTGCTGGCACATCCCTGCAAGCTTGAATTAATCGGATGCCATGGACAGACCATCTACCACCAGGGCATACCCGCGCACTATGCCGGCAGGCAGGTCGCATGCACATGGCAGATCGGCGAGCCAGCTCTTATAGCGGCAGAAATGCGCGTCCCGGTAGTCAGCAATTTCCGCCCAGCGGACATGGTTGCCGGCGGACAGGGAGCGCCGCTCGTGCCGCTGCTCGATTATGTGCAGTTCGCTGATGCAAAACGCGCACGCGTCCTTCAGAACATCGGCGGCATCGGCAACCTGACACTCATTCCACCTGCTTCCGGCATGGATTCGCTTTTGGCTTTCGACACTGGCCCGGGAAACATGGTCATCGATGCATGGATGCAGCAGCTGTTTCAGCAACCCTATGACCGCGGCGGAAAAACAGCAGCGCGCGGACGCATTCTCAATGATGTCGTAGCAGTTGTCTTGAAAGAACCATACTTCAAGGCAAAGCCGCCAAAATCCGCAGGGCGCGAAGAATACGGCACAGCCTTTGCGGAGAAATTTCTGCAAGCCTGCCGTAAAGCCGGCGGCACAGATGAGGATGCGATCAGCACAGCTGCAGCTCTGACTGCGGAGAGCATCACGCTTGCTTTCACCCGATTCGTGCGCCCGAGGCTGAAGCCCAATGCTCCTGTCGATTACATCGTTTCCGGAGGAGGAGCGAAGAACCGCACTCTGATGAAGATGCTGCGCGAACGCCTTGAGCCTCTCGGATGCACGCTGCTCGATACAAGCGCAACCGGCATTCCCGTCGATGCGAAAGAGGCCGCGGCATTCGCACTGCTTGCATATCACACCTGGCACAGGCGTCCTGCAAATGTGCCGTCAGCAACCGGAGCGAAACATCCAGCGATTCTGGGGCAGATCAGCTATGTTTAAGCCCTTTACGCTGCTCCTGATGATCGTTCTGTTCGGAGCCGCCGTAGGATGCAAGCGGCAGCAGCCAACAGGCAGCACAGTCACAGTGCTGATTGAAAGCAGTCCGACAAATCTCGATCCGCGCATCGGTATCGATGCGCAGTCAGAGCGTATCGATTCTCTGCTCTTCGATTCGCTAGTGCGCAAAGATGACCGTTTCAACTTGCAGCCGTGGCTTGCCAAGAGCTGGGACACACCCGATCCGCTGACGTACATCTTTCATCTGCTCGATGGGGTGCATTTCCACGATGGCCGCTCTCTGACTTCAACAGACGTAAAGTACACGCTCGACACTATCCTTCAGGGTAAAGTCATCAGCGTAAAGGCAAATGCTTATCGCACGATTGATCATATTGACGCGCCCGATCCACTGACGATTGTCGTTCATCTAAAGAAGCCTGATCCGGCGCTATTGTGGAACCTGAGCGATGGAGGCTTTGGTGTGGTGCCGGCAGGCAGCGATCGCGACTTCTGGAAGCACCCTGTTGGCAGCGGACCGTTTCAGTTCGTCAGCCAGGAGCAGGACAAGGATGTCATCATCGAGCGCGCGCCGCATTCTTGGCAGCCTCAGCCTGCAATCGAAAGAGTGCGTTTTGCCGTTGTTCCTGACGCCACCACGCGCGCGCTTGAACTGCAGAAGGGCTCAGCTGACGCTGCCATCAATGCATTTCCTGCCGACACAATATCCGCATTACAGCGCGAGCACAATCTGCAAATCGATGCAGGTCCCGGCACCACTCTGATCTATCTCATCTTCAACACACGTGATGCCATACTGCATGATGCACGCGTGCGTTGCGCCATTGCGCTGGCCATCAATCGGACGCTCATCATTCACTCGCTCTATCGCGATCAGGCGCGACTGGCTGAAAGCGTGCTGCCGCCCGAGCACTGGGCGTGGAATGGCAATGTCGATTCCCATGCTTTCGATCTCGCTTCTGCAAATGCAATGCTCGACGCGGCCGGATACCCACGCAAGGCCGACGGCATCCGCTTTCACATCGGCATGAAAACCTCAACCGATGAGACCAGCCGTCTGCTTGCCATGGTCGTACAGCAGCAGCTCTCGCAGGTGGGCATCGCTGTCGACCTCCGCAGTTATGAGTTCGCAACCTTCTATGCAGATGTCAGCCGCGGCATCTTTCAGCTTGCGCCTTCGCGCTGGATCGGCGGCAACGAAGCTCCGGACATCTTTCGCTACTCATTTGCAACATCCAGCTTCCCACCTCATGGAGCCAATCGCGGATTTTATACAAATCCCGAGGTAGACCACCTGCTTGATGATGCGGCCTCGGGTCTTGATCAATCCCGCCAGCAGGCAGACTACGTGCGTGTGCAGCAGATTCTCGCAAGGGAGATGCCTACCATTAACCTTTGGTATCTGGACGCGGTATTGGTGCATAGCCGCCGGCTTCAGAACCTGCACCTGTCGCCCTCGGGCAATTATGATTTTTTGCGCAACGCAACTGTAAAGGAATAAAAAGACATCATGAAGGCTCTTCTGCTTTCCGAATACAAGAAGCTTGAAGTTACAGATTTACCCAGCCCCACACCCGGCCCGGGAGAAGTGCTGGTGAAGGTTGCAGCGTGTGGCATCTGTGGCAGCGACGTCCACGGCTATGACGGCTCCTCCGGTCGTCGCATTCCTCCCATCGTGATGGGCCATGAAGCCGCAGGCATCGTTGCAGAAACAGGAAGTGGCGTGACTGGATTCAAGCCAGGCGATCGCGTCACCTTCGATTCCACTGTCTACTGCGGAGCGTGCAGCTACTGCCGCCGCGGCGAAGTAAATCTCTGTGATTTCCGGCAGGTCGTAGGCGTCTCATGCGGCGACTACCGCCGCGCTGGCGCATTTGCCGAATACATTACTGTCCCGCAGCGTATTCTCTACCACTTGCCTGATTCGTTTGCCTTTCCTGAAGCTGCCATGCTTGAAGCCGTCTCAGTAGCATTGCATGCCGTGCGCCTCTCGGAATTGAAAGGTGGCGAAACAGCGCTTGTGATCGGGGCCGGCATGATTGGTCTGCTCACCCTGCAGGCAGCACGCGCTGCAGGAGCATCGCGCGTGATTGTTACGGATGTGGACGCAACGCGACTCAAGCTCGCAAAAGAAATGGGCGCTGATGAAGTGCTGGTTTCTGGCCCGGATATTGCGAAGCATATCCATGACGTAGACATTGCGCTCGAAGCGGTGGGAAGAAATGAGACTGTGTCCCTTGCTATTGACAGCGTGCGCAAAGGAGGAACGGTGACGCTGATCGGCAATATCGTGCCCGAGGTGACCTTGCCATTACAGAAAGTAGTGACACGACAGATCCGGCTGCAGGGAACTGCAGCTTCAGCCGGAGAATATCTGCAGGCCATCGAACTGATGACCAGCGGAAATATCCGCGTAAAGCCCCTCATCAGCGCGGTTGCTCCGCTCGAAGATGGCCCGCAGTGGTTTTCACGCCTCTATGCGCATGAGCCGAACCTGATGAAAGTGGTACTGGCACCATCTCCGCTGGAGAGCGCGCAATGAGCGAGTTGTTCGATCTCACAGGGCAAGTTGCGATTGTGACCGGCACCAGTCGCGGCCTGGGGCAATATTTCGCGCGTGCTCTTGCCAGGGCTGGAGCTGATCTCATCCTCACCAGCCGCAAGCGCGAAACGCTCGCAGACTTCGAAGCAGAGATTAAGAAGATAGGTCGCCGTGTGCTCTCTTTGGAACTGGACGTCCGCGATCAGGCCAGCATCGAGCGCATGGCGAAGGATGCAGAAGCCGCTTTCGGTCAGATACACATCCTCGTCAACAACGCAGGATGCAATGTACGCAAGCCCGCGCTCGACATAACCTGGGATGACTGGAACTTTGTTCTCGACACCAACCTGCGCGGCAGCTTCTTCGTGGCGCAGGCCATCGCGCGCGGAATGGTCCCACATCAATACGGCCGCATCATTAACATCGGCTCGGTGACAAGCGTCTTCGGATATGCTGGCCTTGCTCCATACACTGCGAGCCGCGGAGGCATCCGCCAGCTTACCATGAGTCTCGCCGATGACTGGGGCAAACACGGCGTCACAGTCAATTGCCTTGCTCCCGGATGGTTCAAGACTGCGCAGAACAAAGTGCTCTACGAAAACCAGGAATGGGTCGACTACCTGGTCGATCGCATACCGTTAAAGCGCCCCGGCGCCCCGGATGACCTCGATGGTGCTATTGTTTTTCTTGCATCGGAATCGAGCCGTTACATCACCGGGCAGACGCTGCTGGTGGACGGCGGCATCTCGACCGGATCAACACGCGCAACTGTCAGTGCAAAGGAAAAGGAATGAGGAAAGCACGAAAGTGGATGATGCTGTGCGGTCTCGTCACCGCAAGTGTTTTGAGCAGCTTCGCGCAGAGCAAAAGTGATCTGCGGGTGTACTTCATTGACGTGGAAGGCGGCCAGTCAACGCTCTTCGTTACGCCCGCAGGCCAGTCGCTGCTCATCGATACAGGCTGGCCCGGCCACGATGGCCGTGATGCCGATCGTATTGTCGCCGCAGCGAAGAAAGCCGGCATCAGCAAAATTGACTACGTGCTCCTGACGCATTTCCACACTGACCACGTTGGCGGAGTGCCGCAGCTTGTCGCGCGCATTCCGGTGGGCACGTTTATCGATCACGGCCCCAATCGTGAAACATCCGATAAAGCTACTGAACAAGGCTACGAAGCGTATCAACAGGCGCTTTCATCTGGAAAGTACAAGCATATCGTAGTGAAGCCGGGAGATGAACTTCCCATCAAAGGAATCAAGAGCCTTGTCATCAGCGCAGACGGTGATCTGATCGATCATTCTCTGGCGGGCGGCGGAGAAGAGAACACATATTGCAAAGCATCAGAGACAAGGCCTCCTGATCAAACAGAGAATGGGCGCTCTCTTGGCGTGTTGCTCACTTTTGGCAAAGTGCGAATTCTTGACCTCGGCGACCTTACATGGGACAAGGAGATGCAGCTTATGTGTCCGGTGAACAAGCTGGGCCATATCGATATCCTCGTCGTCTCCCATCACGGCTGGTATCAAAGCTCGAGCCCTGCGCTGGTCGATGCGATTCATCCGCAGGTAGCCATCATGGACAATGGCGCAACCAAAGGTGGATCGAAGGCCACGCTTGAGACATTCAAGAAAGTTTCTGGCCTCGAAGCGCTCTGGCAGCTGCACTACTCCGAAGAAGGCGGCGCTGACAACACCGCAGATGGTTTCATCGCCAACACAAAAGGCCCGGATACCGGCAACGATCTTGAGCTCTCTGTAGAGCACAGTGGTACTTTCATCATCCTGAATTCACGCACAGGGGTGAAGGAGGGCTATACCGCAAAATGATCTTCACCCGGAATAGGTTCGATCTTCCCCAGCAGGAAGATGTAGCCTGCGATTCCGGCGACAAGATAAGCCGCCGCAACCCCAAAGGCCAGCGCGAAGGAATGCCGCGCCGATACAAGATACCCAGTTACAATCGGCGCGGCGATGCCTGAGATCTGGTTCGCAAAATTAAGAATGCCGCCAAGCGTTCCCACGCTGCCGCGCGGCGCGATTAGCGAGGGGACTGACCATCCCACAGGTGCTGCAGCTGCCAGCCCGCCAATCGAAACGCTGATCCAGAAAAGCGCCTGTGCCGGTGTGTGTGCGTACGCCGCTCCGAGAATGCCGAGTCCAAGGGCCGTGCCGCTAACAAGCACAACCTGGCGGACGCGGCTCGGGTTCCAGCCGCGCTGGATCAGAGCATCCACCAGCCAGCCTCCAACAAAAAGATCAGTAATGGTTGCAAATAGCCACGGCACTCCGGTGTAGAGAAAGGACTGCAATAAATCGATGTGCAGCGTCCGCGATAGGTAAACCGGAAGCCACGTCAGAAGAAGATAGAAAACATAGTTGTAGGAGCCAAATCCCAGTGCAAGGCCGATGACTTTCTTCTGCTGTAAGAGATAGCCAAGCGAAGCATGCTCCGCCGGAAGCGCGGGCACGTATTGCGCTGCGTTGCCATGCACAATATAGCTGCGCTCAACCTCCGTAAGTTTACGATCCTCCCCGGGATCGCGATAAATCCAGTAAAAAAGCAGGAAGTAAAGAAAACTGATCATCCCGGTAACTGCAAAGCTCAGCCTCCACCCGATATGCAGCAATAGAAGGCCAATCAGCGGAACTCCTGTTGCCGGAGCAAACTTGGCTGCGGCATCGAACAGGCTGGTCGCAAAGCTGCGTTCTTCCTGGGGAAACCAGTATCCAACAGCCTTGGCATTTGCGGGAAAAGTTGGCGCCTCACCAATCCCGAGAAGAAATCGCGCGGCAAAAAAGCCTCCAATGTCCGGAGTCAGCGCGGCAGCAAACGACGCCAGGCTCCAGAGAAAAGTGCTGATCCGGCCAACACGGCGTACGCCAAATTTATCGAGCACCACCCCGATGGGCAGCTGGCAAAGCGCATAGGTCCAGTTATAAGCGCCCAGCAGGTAGCCGAAGGTGATATCAGAGATGCCGAACGCCGCATAGAGCGCAGAATGCGAGACCGAAAGGTTGACTCGGTCGAAGTAGTTCACCAGCACTCCCAGGCCCAGCAGGAATGCAATTCTCCAGCGCCGCCGCGGAACAGTTTCTGTGCTCAAGGTCACCTGCCTTCTCAACTAACATAAAGGAGAGCACACCCCATGCAGCTATCTCTCCAGGAATTCATCGCAAAGCAGGCCGCAGAGGCAGGCTTTTCCGCCGCCGGAATCGCTGCCGTGCCTGAGCCGGGATCCCCGGAAGATCAGAGCGGCCGCGAGAGTTTCGCGGCATGGGTCGAGCAGGGAAATGCAGGCGAAATGGAGTACCTGAAGCGCCGCAATGAGCAGGGCCAGCTGGTGCGTTCATCGTTGCGCGTGGCTGTGCCGTGGGTCAAATCTGTCATCGTATGTGTTACAAATTACAATTCTTCGCAGCCGCTTTCGATTCACTCTGCCCCTGAAGGTTCCGGCTGGATTGCACGCTACGCATGGACTGGACAACAGGCAAACGACGGCAGCCTCGTTCCCAGCGATTATCACAAGGTTCTCTTAAAGCGCCTGGAGAAGCTCGACGCGGCGCTTAAAGAATCGCTGGGGTCATTCGAGTCAAAATGCTACGTTGATACCGGGCCACTGGTCGAGCGCGTTTATGCACGCTACGCCGGCATCGGCTGGACAGGGAAGAACACCTGCATCCTCAACCAGAAGCTTGGCTCCTGGTTCTTTCTGGGAGTGATTCTGACCTCGCTGGAAGTCCCGGAAGGCCAGCACGCGGAGCTGGCTGCAGACCGCTGTGGAAGCTGCACGCGCTGCATTGACGCTTGTCCAACTGGGGCGCTTACTGGGCCGCGTCAGATGGATGCAAGCCTATGCATCTCTTATCTCACGATTGAGAAACGAGGCGAGATTCCTCACGAATTGCGTGAAGGCATAGGCCGCCAGGTTTTCGGGTGTGACATCTGTCAGGATGTCTGCCCATGGAACCGCAAGGCCCCGATCGCCGCTGATCCGGAACTACAGACGCGAACTGAACTGGTGAATCCTGCGCTCGACTGGCTTGCGGAATTGAATCAAGAAAATTTCGCACAACTCTTCTTCGGCTCGCCCGTCAAGCGGTCGAGATTTGAAGGGCTGCAGCGAAACATCGCCATCGCCATGGGCAACAGCGGACTCAGACGTTTTCTACCCAAGCTTTATGAGTGGTCACAAAGCGACGATACCATTCTGGAGGAAACTGCTCTATGGGCGATTCAACGCATTGAGAACCGCCTATAGAGCAAGAATTGTATTAGGCAACTTTTTCCCAGATCTGCTCGCCCGGAATATCTTCGGGCCACATTCTCTTGTAAATATTTTCAAGCGCGTGCATAGCATTGTGAGGATTGAATTTATTTCTCAAGATGCGAATAGCTCCGTGGCTCAATCTCTCCAATGAGTCCGGTTGTTCGCTCAAATACGAAACAGCATCAAACGCCTGGTTCGACATCGACTCATACGCTTCATCAAGAACGGACCAGTAATCATTCGAGTGCGCCGCGTTCGCGCCGCTCCAACCGTTGCGCTCATTTTTCGGCAGCTGCATAATATAGCCGTTTTTGCCGTTGGTCACCATTTCCGGCAGAGCGCAAACATTTGTAGTCAAAGCCGGCACTCCCCAGGAGAATCCTTCAAGCACTGAAAATCCGAAAGTATCGTGCAGAGTAGCGAGAAGCAGGAGATGTGACCGTTCCAGAATTCGCTGGACATCCTGGTTGGGCAAAGCTCCATGAAATGTGACATTCGGCAGGTCCATGTATTTCAGGTCTGCGGCATATCGCTCCGGATCGGGATGGTCCATATGCTCACCTTGCGCATATCTCATCGCCGACACGATATGAATGTTAACCTTCAGTCCCATGGCAGCGGTCTTCTTCGCCAGCCGCAATGCAACAATGCCACCCTTGCGGGCAAAGTTGTTACCTACAAATGCAATTTCTAGTGTTTCTCCTTTTTTCAATTCTCGAGGCTGGTTTCGCTTTACCGGCACGGTGGGATAAATCACAGACAGCTTGTCCATAGCGTGTGGAAGTTTTTTCCAGTCCCGGTTTTCCAGCTGGAAAATTTTCGTAGCCCAATGCGACATGGCTACGATGCCAAGGCACTTCGGAATGAGGACCTGCTCTCGCAGAAGTTTTTCGAGTATCTTTGAACGATTGTGCGTTCGAGGCAAACCCGACTCAAAAGTTACAACCCATGGAGTTCTTGGCGCCAGTGGGATTTTATTCATGCAGTGCATGATCTGGTAGCGCTGCGTATGAGAATGTAGTGCGACTGCATCGGCAGCTTCCCAGAACCGGCCAAGATTGTAAAAGCGCGTTGATGTTGTATATTTCCTGACAGCTTCGGGCAGGTTAAACATCATCAGGTAATTATCCGGAATCAGTACTTTCATGAGACACAACTCTCCCTCTGAAGCAGCTTGAAATAAACCTGAAGGCAGAGGAGTGCTCGTCCACTTTCTTCGTTCTAAAGGATGTTGCGTATTGTGTGCCGCGCTGGAGCTGCAGCTGTCTAGAGATGTTTTTTACTGATAGAGACAACTCTTCTCAAAAAGGTTGGACGATTTTGGATGAACAGTGTGAGTGAAATGCATGTTCAATCCAAAAGATAGTCTGAGATAGCCCAAGATAGTAGAGGGCTTGGCATGCAATTCAGAGAGATACCACCCCTGTCATCTCCACAGGACTAAGGAGAGCAACAGGTCGCGTGCATGGCAACACAACCCTCTGGCAGGCAGAATCAAGGATGGCATCCGGCCCCTGCTTCGATCCCGGGGCCGGTCTCAAAGAAAGCCGTGGGAATTCTAGGTATTGCGTACCACGTTGGCTGCATTCAGCCCTTTGGGGCCCTGCTGGCACTCAAATTGCACCGGCTCGCCCTCATTTAATGTTTTATATCCAGAGTCCTGGATGGCAGAGAAATGGACGAATACGTCCTCTCCGGTTGAACGCTGGATGAATCCATAGCCCTTGGCTCCATTGAACCACTTCACAACGCCGTTCTCTTTCACGCCTACTCCTTTCGCTATAGCTCCAAGAAAGCCTGTAAAACACGAAAAGCCGCCATTTCCGCATTGGCAGCTCTTTTGAGGAGACAGGATTTCCGGAAACTGACCCGAAACACAAACAAATGGCCTTCCAACAGATACTTGATCCGTCTAAAAAGACAAATCGTGCCATAAGTTATGGCAGCAAATGGGTATGGAAAGCAAGAAAAAAATGCAGGGTAAGTGTAAGATTTTTAAGATGTTACCTTAGGACAATGTCCTCCAGTAACTAGAAGTCACACGTATGAAAGATTCTCAAGGGGCTTCCAATATGACGTTCACTGGCCCGGCTTGTTAGCATCACCGTTAAAGAGATATGTCTTTAGTTGTGGAGCAGAAAGCAAAGGATACACCGTCCAGACGGCCCGTTGAGGGGTTATGGGGGCATGTCGCTTCATTAGCTCGCTACCTAGTACAGACCGAGGTGCACACTTACGCCTTCAGCGTGGC
Source organism: Acidobacterium sp. FHG110202_01 (assembly GCF_059115305.1). Classification (NCBI taxonomy): domain Bacteria; kingdom Pseudomonadati; phylum Acidobacteriota; class Terriglobia; order Terriglobales; family Acidobacteriaceae; genus Acidobacterium; species Acidobacterium sp. FHG110202_01. The sequence goes on along the minus strand of NZ_JBZYWJ010000004.1, from coordinate 95,163 downwards.
AGCAAATGCCATTCTCTCGCTTTTTCCATTTATTGTCTTGATGTTTACACTGACGCGCCGAGTCTTTCATTCGCAGGCCATGGAGGATGTCATCGGGGACATGCTGCGGTATTTTCTTCCTTCGAACCAGGATTTTGTGGTGCGCAACATGAGCCTGCTGGCCAATCCCCGCGGCGGCGTGCAGATCGCTTCCATCGTGATGTTGCTCATTTCCTCCTCTGGAGTATTTCTTCCCCTGGAAGTGGCGTTGAACCGTGTCTGGGGAGTCACAAAGAATCGCACCTACATCATGAATCAGCTCCTCGCACTCGGGTTGGCGATCGGCGTAGGCTTGCTGGCGCTGACCTCCATTGCCTTTACTGCCGGCCAGAATAGAATTCTGAAGTTCCTCTTCTTTGGAAAGACCGACAATATCGTTTATTCGTTTTTTGAGAATGCATTCCTGCAAATCACCGCTGTTTTTCTGAGCATTGCCATCTTTTCTGTTATCTATTGGGTATTGCCGAACCGCAGACTTCCTTTAAAAGCGGTTTTGCCGACGGGAATCGTAACTGGGCTGCTCTGGGAAGGGGCAAAGATAGTGTTTGTAAAGGTACTGCCGCTGCTTGACCTCCGCTCAGTGTATGGACCATTTTCCGTTTCCGTCACGCTGATGATCTGGGCCTTCCTGACAGGGCTTCTGCTGCTGGCGGGGGCGCAATCATCGGCAACGCGCCACGCTCTCCGCTTAGCGCACGAGGCCGACGTTGAGGCCGCCCAGAAAGCGGAAAACTGAAGCTTTTTTCGCGATTGGCGTGGTTCGCGCTACACTCAGTCCAACAGCCGAAAGCAAACACAGGGCGAATATGGGACGGGTACGAAATTTTGAAGCTCGCGTCTTCCATGCGGTTCGACGCGAGCCTCCACAGAGCAGGGTGCACCGTCTCGCCTTCTGGCTGCTGGTTATTTACCTTGCCCTGATGCCCCTGCGCCTGCTCCCGGGCATGACTGGCCATTTCTTCAGTGGTCTTGGCGCCTTCACGCTTACTCTGCTGGTGATCTTCTGTATTCCTCTTCTGTTCCGCTGGATCTTCGGCAGGTTCCTGTGGAAGCTGCGCAATCGTCTCATCATGACTTATCTGCTGATGGCGCTGACGCCGGTGGTTCTGTTTGTACTGATGGCGATTATTGCGCTCTATCTGTTCAGTGGGCAGTTTGCCATCTTCGTAGCAACCACGCAGATTCAGGGAGAACTCGAACGCTTTGCAACCGAGAACCTGGCGTTAGCCACCCATGTAGCGCACGATTTACAAGGCAGGAGACCGGCAAATATTGCACTGCCAGAGGGGCTCCGTCTGCCTGGTCACGAGGCTGAGGGGCTGCAGGTAGCTGCATTTCAGGATGGCAAACCGGTTCCGGTTCTTCCCGCTGAATACCAGGCACCCGGCATAACGCAGGTTCCGATGTGGGTGCATGATCAGTTTCACGATGAGTTCAGGGGTTTGGTAAACGATGACCGAAAACTCTATCTGCGCGCCATCAATTCATACACAGGCTTTGGTCACACAACAACCGTTATCAGCAGTCTTCCTGTAGACAAGGCCAGCATCGATCAGATTGCTCATGGGATCGGCAGGATCGAGATCCTGCCGAATCTACCAGCAGAGACTCCGTCAACTCCAGTTCAACCGAATACAAAAATCACCGTCCGCGATCAGTCTGAGCCGGAAATAAATGTCGAAGTCAACCACAGAAAATTAACGAACCAGGAGATTAAGAAAGAATCAATCACTGGTGGAACTCTCCGCGGGGCGCAGCACTTCTATGACATTCCGATCACATTCTATTCGGCGTCGCTTGCTGCGCCTCTGGAAACAATAGACTGGGCCACCGGCAAATCTCACAGCTCGCCAACCATCGTAACTTCGCGTCCCTCGCTGCTGTATGAGCGCCTCTTCATTACGTCTCTTCAGGTCGCTACCGTCGTGCAGAATGTGCTGATTGGCGTAGCCGTTTTCTTCGGAGTGCTGGAACTGGTTGCCTTCATTATGGCGATGCGGTTGAACCGTACCATTACGCGATCGGTCAATGATCTCTACGATGCTACGCTCGAAATTGACCAGGGAAACCTGGCGCACCGGATCAAGGTCGAACGCAATGACCAGTTGGCATCCCTTGGCCGCTCCTTCAACCGCATGTCGTATTCCCTTGAACGCCTGCTGGCCGAGCAGCGTGAAAAAGAGCGCCTGCAGAGCGAGCTCACAATTGCGCAAGAGGTTCAGGCAAACCTCTTTCCCCGCGGTGCAGTTTCGCTGCCCATGCTGGAACTGCACGGCGTCTGCTATCCAGCACGCACTGTCAGCGGCGATTACTATGATTTCCTGGTCTTCGGCGATTCTCAGCTCGGGTTGGCGCTCGGCGACATTAGCGGCAAGGGAATTTCCGCTGCTTTGCTAATGGCCACACTGCACTCCGCAGTGCGCGCCTATCGTTTTGCTGGCGAGGACTTGGTTGCTGTCCCAAATCTGCAGGCGAAGAATATTTCGGGGAATGGAAACGTAAACGAAATAGATCCGTTCCTCGAGCCGGCACGCATCCTCACGCAATTGAACCGCCATCTCTACCGCAGTACACAGCCGGAGAAGTATGCGACCTTGTTCGTTGCACATTACGATGGCTCGAGCCAGCAGCTCACTTATTCCTGCGGAGGACAATTGCCGCCGCTGGTTCTGCGCAACGATGACACCATTGCGCGATTAGGCTGCGGTGGCACCGTCGTCGGCCTGCTCGAAAATGCCACTTACGACCAGGGCGTCGAACAGCTGCAGGCAGGCGATATCCTCATCGTCTATAGCGATGGAGTGACGGAGCCTGAAAACGATTTCGGAGAATTCGGAGAAGACCGGTTGTTAGACGTGGTGCGACGCCATCGCGACAAGCCGCTCGACGCCATCTCCGAACAGGTAATGCAGGCTCTGCGCAACTGGATCGGCGGTCAGGAACAGCCCGACGACATTACACTAGTACTTGCACGCCAACGATAATGAAAGAATGAAGCATGCAGAAAAAGGCAAGGTCTATCTAGTAGGTGCAGGACCGGGCGATCCCGATCTACTGACGATGCGCGCCGCTTCCATGATCCAGACAGCTGACTGCATTTTTCACGATGATCTCGTCGCTCCCGAGATACTCAAGCTTGCGCGCGCCGATGCAGCAGTAGAAAACGTCGGCAAGCGCTGCGGCAACAAGGCTGTTACACAGGATCAAATCAATGATCTGCTGATTGAAAAAGCGCAGGCGGGGGCGAGTATCGTGCGCCTGAAGACCGGTGATCCGATGCTCTTTGGTCGTGCTGCTGAAGAGATAGAAGCATTGCGGACGGCCGCAGTTTCTTTTGAAGTAGTGCCTGGCATTACCGCTGGATTTGCCTCCGCCGCTGCGCTGCATGCCTCGCTCACGGACAGGCGTCTTGCGTCGAAAGTCATCTTCCTGACAGCGCATCGCGCAAAGAGCGGAGAAGAAGCCGGCTTCGATCCGCTGCCACACGATGCGACCCTCGTGATCTACATGCCCGGTTCCAATTACACTCGCCTGGCAAAGCAGCTAACAGATGCCGGCATCGAGCCTGAAACTCCATGCATCGTTGCATCGAGCGTGTCTACCTCTCAGGAAAAGGCCGTCCACACGACTATCCGCGACCTAGCTCATCTCGCATCTTTGCCGGCCCCCTGTGTTGTCCTGGTGGGAAAAGCTATTGCACCCGGAACGCCTTAACAACAATCGCATTCGGTTGCTTCCCGGCAGGCAGCATGGTGAAGAGCGAGCCAATGCGGTTGGTCCCCGAAGGTGACCGGCTGATCACGCGCACCACCGCAACATCGCCCGAACGCGTGTCGGCTACCAGCAACAGATGCCCTTCCGCAGAAAAGGCCAGTGCATCTGGGCCGCCGCCCACAGGAACTGAGTTGATGCGTCTGCCATCGTCGATCGAATAGACGCCGATTGCATCCGCATTGAAGTTGCTTACCCACAGCGTCGAGTTGTCCGCGCTCACAATCGAGCGCACAGGGTGCGCGCCAATCAGATAGGCTCCGCCAACTTCATTAGTTGTGATTGTTATTTCCGAGATCGTATCGCTGTCAAAATTGGAGACAAAAATCTCGCCGCCATCAGGCTTCAGCGCAATGTGAACTGGAGTTTTGCCAACATCAAGAAACGTGAGCAGGCGATCGGCATGCTCACTCGCGAGAGGGCTTTCAGGCTGCGCCAGCCCAATGACCATGATCTGATGCCCACCAGAGCAGGCAATGACAGCCTTCGAAGAATCACGCTGAATGACCGTGTCCGTCGCTCCCGGGCAGCCGCCAAAAACACTGCGCACTTTATACGAATGCGGATCAACCACGGTCACACTGCCGCTAGTGCGGTTGCTAACGACAAGGCTATGGCCATCCGGAGAAATGCGCGCCATCCCCGGCGCCTCTCCGACTCCGATGGCCCTTATTTCGCGCCGCGCGCCCAGATCAATCACAGAAACGTTGTTCGATCCTGGGTTGGCAACATAGGCGCGAGTTCCCTGAGCGTCTACATCGATGAAATAAGGCTTGCTATGGACCGGAATCGTCGCTGTGACAATGTTCTTCTCTGCGTCGATTACACTGACAGAGTTGCTGCCCGTGTTGACCGCATAGATTTCATCCCGCACCGGATTTGCCGCAATGCCACTGGGGTTCGCGCCCACCTGCAGCACTCTGTCCTGCCGCAGATTTACCAGGTCAAGAACCGTGACTGTATTGCTCCCGCCATTGGTCACGTAAGCGTATTCACGATAGTTGGAAGGGAATTGAGGAAAATCATGCGGCCTGCACGCCATGAATGGAAGAAGGCACACGAACAGCCAGGCGAGCTTCGCCAATACATTATGCAATTGGAAAGGCTGATAGTCTTGCGGAGCCGCCGGCATTCCCCTATTTTGCAGCAGAGACTTCCGTAATCTCGATGCCGTGTGGCACGTTTCTCCCGAGAACTGCCGCAATCTGTCCGGCCTCTTCCATCAGTTGTACAAACTGTTCCGGATAGATCGACTGCGCACCGTCTGAGAGCGCCTTATCGGGTTGGTTATGCACTTCAACGATCAACCCATCGCAGCCCACGGCAATTGCCGCACGGCCCAGCGGAATGACCTTGTTGCGCTTGCCCGTGCCGTGGCTCGGGTCAACGATAATCGGCAGGTGACTCAGTCGCTGCACCGCAGGCACAATGCTCAGGTCGAGCGTGTTGCGCGTGTGGTCAGCAAAGGTGCGAACGCCGCGCTCGCACAGAATCACCTGATAGTTGCCTTCGCTCATGATGTACTCAGCAGCCATCAGAAACTCTTCAAGTGTGGCTGCAATACCGCGCTTTAAGAGAACTGGTTTGCGCTTTTTACCCGCAGCCCGCAGTAGCGAGAAGTTCTGCATGTTGCGCGCGCCAATCTGGATCACGTCCGCATATTGGTCGACCAGCTCAAGAGCTTCATGGTCGATTGCTTCGGAGACAATCCGCAGACCAAATTTCTCGCGGATCTCTGCCATGATCTCCAGTCCCTCTTCACCAAGCCCTTGAAAGGAGTAAGGAGAAGTGCGTGGCTTATATGCTCCACCGCGAAAGAATTGCGTGCCTGCATTGGCCACCTGCTCGGCGACAGCAAAAGCTTGCTCGCGCGTTTCAATTGAGCAGGGCCCAGCAATCATGGCAATATTATGTCCGCCAATAGTGGCGTTAGTTCCGGGGAAGTGGATGACTGTGTCTTCTTCCTTGGCGTCGCGGCTCACCAGCTTATAGGGCTTTGAGACCTGGATAACCTCAGCTACGCCGGAAAGCTCTTCAAGATTTCCCTGGTCGATCTGCCCTTGATTGCCGGTAATGCCAATGGCAGTGCGCTGCGCTCCTGGCAGGGGATGGGGGCGGAATCCTAATTGCTGAATATGATCGCAGACTGCCTGAATCTCTTCCGGCGTAGCCTGCGCTTTCATGACGACGAGCATAGTAGAGCCTTTCCTGGTGCTTCAGTTCAAGTTTAACGGGAGCACCAGGCAGAGGCAATGAAGGTGTTCAACTGCTAACGACCCAGCCTGCAACAAAAAGTTTTCTTGAACGAAACTTTTGTTTTAGCAATTGTGTCTTTAATCAACAGGGAAACAGTGCCTGACCGCACGTGTTTCTTTCATAGCAGCAAACCCTCCTCGGACAACGAGGCTGCTGCAAAGTGGCCTCGTTGTTTTTTTATTCTACTGCTGAAAAGCGACGCATCTCATCCAAAAAAATGTGTTGGATCATGTCTTTGTGTTAAGGAAAGACACCGAGAGTTTTAGATGCGCGGCACCTGTATATGAGTGACCCAAGAATCAGAATATTCAGGCAAGGGAGGAATACTCTCCTAATTAAGCCCTGCGAAATAAAAAGCCAGACGAGGCTAAAAGCTCTCATCTGGCTTTTCCTGCGATAGCAGTTGTAGAAATAGGCTAAACAGTTGTTTTTGCGCAAAGCTCGTTGAAGGCTCGCGCCAGTTCCTGAGCGATGGCTTGCGCTGTATTGTTCTCAATCACAAAGCGCTGCATAAGGTAAACCAGCTTACCGTCGCGCAGAATGGCAATGGCAGGTGAAGTGGGAGGATTACCTTCGAAGTATGAGCGGGCGCGCTCGGTGGCTTCGCGGTCCTGTCCGGCAAAGACGGTGATGGATTGATCGGGAAGAGCGGCGTTTTGCAACGCGAGCCGTACGCCAGGGCGCATCTTGCCGGCGGCACATCCGCAGATCGAATTGACGACCAACATTGTTGTTCCGGGCTTCGCCAGCGCCGCGTCTACTTCTTCTGCGGTGCGCGCTTCCTTGATGCCTGCGCGGGTCAGCTCCTCGCGCATCGGGATCACCATAATTTCTGGGTACACTTTTCTGCTCCTCCGGCCTGGACTTAGCCAGCCACTGCTTCCATTGTACGAAGCTCATAAGCTGCTACGCCAGTCCTGATAATGTTGAGATTGATGCGCCTGCTTGAAGAAGTTTTGCTTGCTCCATACACGACATTTGGCATTGGCGGCCCGGCGCGCTGGTTTGTCGAAGCATCCAGCGAAGACGAAGTGCTGGAAGCGGTGAAGTTCGCACGCGAGAAGGATGCGCCTTTGTTTGTGCTTGGCGGCGGCAGCAATCTGCTGGTGAGCGATGCGGGTTTTCGTGGTCTTGTTCTAAGGATTGCGCTCAAAGGAATCGAGCAGAGCGGGCCAAGTTTTTCTGCGGCGGCGGGCGAAGAATGGGACACATTTGTAGCCAGAGCTGTATCACAGAACTATACGGGAATTGAATGTCTTGCGGGTATTCCTGGAAGTGTTGGTGGAACTCCTGTGCAGAACGTTGGAGCATATGGGCAGGAGGTTTCCGGGACGATCCATTCGGTACGCGTGCTTGATCTGGAGTCAGAAAGCTTTGTCACCTTGAGTGCTGCCGAATGTGGATTTGCATACCGTCGCAGCATCTTCAACAGCATGGCGCGCGGGCGCTACATTGTGACGTGGGTTGAATACGTTTTAGTACCGGATGGCAAGCCAATAATTTCCTATGCAGACTTAAAGCGATACTTTCAGGATCGCGGAGAGCCTTCGCTTGAGGAAGTCAGTGCTGCTGTGCGCGAAATCCGCCGCCAGAAGGGGATGCTGATTGTGCCGGGCGATCCAGATTGCAGGAGTGCGGGCAGCTTCTTCAAGAATCCTGTCATTTCGAAAGAGCGCTTTGAAAAAATCGCAGATCAGATGAATGGCGTGACTGCGCCACATTATCCGGACAAGGAAGGGTACGTAAAGCTTCCGGCAGCGTGGCTGCTGGATCAAGCTGGTTTTCACAAGGGCTATGCCCTGGGACGCGCTGGAATCTCCAGTCGCCATACATTGGCGTTGATTAACCGTGATGGCGCATCAGCGAAAGATATTGCGGCATTGCGCGACCGGATTGTTTCGACGGTTGATGAGAGATTCGGAATCCGACTGGAACCTGAGCCGGTCTGGGTTGGGTGAGCGTGATACCTCGGGGGAGCTAAAGCCCTCGCTTGCCTCTCTAACTGCTGACTCCCAATTGTTGTAACAATTCTTGCCGCCAGCGTGCGAGCACTTCGTGCACCGGGCCTTGCGTTTTTATGCGGCCTTTTTCCATCACTACCACTTCTGCTTTCGTCTGGTATGCCTCGATGGGATCATGCGAGACATAAAGTGCCGGCACTTCGTGTGTTTTGAGCCATGGGGTCAGGTCGGCGAGGATGGATGTTTTGAGCTCGGCATCGAGGCCCGTGAATGGCTCGTCGAGCAGAAGCAATGCGGGTTGCGGCGCCAGAGCGCGGGCCAGGGCGACGCGCTGGTATTCTCCGCCTGACAATTCTGCGGGCAACCGGTCCGATAGCGCATCGAGGCGGAAGATCTCAAGCATTTTCTGAATGCGCAGATTGCGTTCGCTGCGAATGAGGCCATGTAGGCCGAATGCGACGTTGCGGTGGACGGTCATGTGAGGAAAAAGTGCCGGATGCTGCGTCAGGAATCCGATGCTGCGTCTGCCTGCGGCAATGGCGACACCGCTTTGTGTGTCGAGCAGGGTGCGATTTTGCAGGGTGATGCGGCCGCGCTGTGGAGTGAGAAGTCCGGACAAGATGCGGAGGATGGTACTTTTGCCCGCGCCTGAGGGGCCGAAGAGAACGGTCCATGGCGCTGTGAGTTGGAAGCCTGCTTCGAGGTGAAATGCACCCAGGTTGTGGGTGATTTCCGCGGTAAGGAATGGAGCTTCAGGCACGCCGCGCCTGCTTTCTCAAGCTGTAAACAAGAATCAGGGCAAACAGAGATACGACGAGAAGCAGAAATGCGGTGTGGTTTGCTTCGGTGTAACGGAAGTCCTGGACCTGGTCGTAGATGGCGATGGAGAGTGTGCGCGTTGCGCCGGGGATATCGCCGCCGATCATGAGCACTACGCCGAATTCGCCTATGGTGTGCGCGAAGCAGAGCACTGCGGCAGCGAAGAGCGATCGCCGTGAAAGCGGCAGCAGGATTTCAAAGAGAGTGCGCAGACGGCTTGCTCCGAGCAGGTGGGCGGCGTCGAGGATCTCCGAATCGATGGCGGAGAAGCCCGTCATCACCGGCTGTACTGCAAAGGGCAGGCTGTAGATCATCGAGCCGATCACAAGCCCACTGAAGGAGAAGGCTAGAGGATGGCCGGTGAGGTGAATCAGGAAGCGTCCAATGGAGGTGCGCGGCCCCATCAACACAAGCAGGTAAAAGCCGAGGACTGTCGGCGGCAGGATCAGAGGCAAGGTTGCGATTGCTTCCACCAGAACTTTCCAGCGCGCTTTGCCAAATGCCAGCCACCATGAGAGCGGAATCGTAAGGAATAGGAGCAGTGCAGTGGTAACGGCAGCGAGTTTCAGAGTGAGCCAGAGTGCTTGCAGGTCCATCAGCGGGCCGGCTCCAGCCCGCGCGCGGCAAGTTCTTTCTGTACTGCTGAGGAAAGCAGGAAATCGAGAAGCTGGTGCGCGGCTGTTTTGTTCGAAGAATTCTTGAGAATGACTGCGCCCTGCTCAATGGGTGGATAAGAACTTTTCGGCATGACAACATAATGCCCGCTGGCTCGCAGGCGATCGGAGAGTGCCGAGGTCAGAGAGATCAGTCCGACCTGCGCGTTTCCTGAGTCGACGTATTGTGCGGTCTGCGCGATGTTTTCAGCTACGACGAGTTTTGGTTTGAGCTGATCATAGAGGCCGAGGTTCTTCAGTGAGGCTTCGGCGGCGCGTCCGTAAGGTGCATGCTGGGGATTGGCGATGGCGATGGTTTTCAACTCGGCGGCGCGTAGTGTGTCGACGGAAAGATCGTGGAAGGCTGAATCGTTGCGCGTCCAAAGAACGAGTGTTCCGCGTGCGTAGGAAATGGGCTGCGTTGACTCGGCAAGTCCTTGAGTGATGACGTGCTGCGGGAAGGAGAGATCGGCGGAGAGGAAGAGATCAAAAGGGGCGCCGTTCTCGATCTGTGTAGCGAGCGTGGCTGAGGACTGGTATGACGCGTCCACATGAATGTGTGTTTTTGTTTCGAATTCAGCAAGGATTGGCGGCAGGACAGGCTGGAGGTCCGCGGCGGCGGCGAGGCGCAGATTTTGTGCGGCAGCCAAAGGTGCGAATAGCAGCAGAAGCAGCAGCTTATACACGCAGCACCATAACTTCGGTGGATTTGATCAGCGCAGCGACGGTCTCTCCTACTTCAAGCTGCATCTCGCGGGCGGCTTCGGCGGTGATGATCGAGTGGATGACCTGCCCGCCGATGGAGAGCTTGACCTGGGCGAGAAGGCCATCGATCTTGAGCTCAACGATGCGGCCCACAAGCTGATTGCGTCCGCTAAGTGTTCGCATCATTTGGCGCCGGGGCGTCTCGGGGCGCCTGGCTTTGTGCAGATAGCTGTCCAGCTCTGATTCGGGGATACGGTAATGTCCGCCGGGCGTTTTCACGGCTTTGAGCTTGCCGTGATAGAGCCATTGCTTCACAGTCGGATAGGAAATTCCGAGGCGAAGAGCGGCTTCCCGTGGAGTAAGCAACGATGCCATCCTGCGATTTTATACGATATTCGATTTTCATATAGACAATTCATAGTGGCTTCATCGGGTGCGTGCGAGGCTGAAAATTCCTGGCTTCTGACTGTTGGGAATGAAGAGGGATTCAGGCTTAAAGAAACAGTTCTGCGCTCAGATGCTAGGCTAGGGATATCCATGGAAAATTTTGGACATCAGCTGCGCTGCACCGGCTGCGCGCGTGTGGTGGAACAGCACGAATTGAAAGAAAACTTCCGCTGCGAGGCGTGCGGCGATCTCTTTGAGGTGATTTATCCCTCGTGGAGCGCAGGCTATGCGGCGGCGGAGGCAAAAAAACCGAACGCAAGCGCGATGCGCTGGCTGTGGAAAGAGCGCTGCGGCTCGAATGAAGAGGCTGACCAGAGTGGGGTCTGGCGTTTTCGCGAGATGCTGCATATTCTGCGTGACGAGCGGAACATCGTTTCTCTGCGCGAAGGAAATACGCCGTTATATCAACTGCGTCGCGCAGCAGACTCGACTGGTATAGAGAGGCTCTATGCCAAGCATCAGGGTATGAATCCCACGGGGTCGTTTAAGGACACGGGCATGACGGCCGCGCTGTCAGTTGCGCATGAGTTCGAATACCAATGGGTCGCCTGCGCTTCGACGGGAAATACATCGGCTGCAATGACTGCTTATGCTGCGCGCGCCGGAATGCGCAGCCTGGTGCTGATCCCTGAGGGGAAGATCGCCTGGGGCAAGCTTTCGCAGGCAATGGATTACGGGGCACTGACAATTCAACTGAAAACGGATTTTGACGGCTGCGTGCGTGTGCTGACGGAAGTGGTGAAGCGGGCTCCGGTGTATCTGCTGAATTCGGTGAACCCCTATCGTTTGGAAGGGCAGAAGACACCGGCGCTTGAGATTGCTGAGTCCTTTGACTGGGAGGTTCCTGACCACGTGATTGTTCCTGGAGGAAACCTCGCCAACAGCTCTGCGCTGGGCAAGGCGTTTCTGGAGATGAAGCATCTTGGACTGACGGCGCGATTGCCCAGAGTTTCTGTAATTCAGGCGGAAGGTGCCAACCCGCTCTACCGCAGTTTTCAGGAGAGCGGCGGCGAAACGCTGCATCCGGTGAAGGCGCATACGCGCGCATCTGCCATCCGCATCGGCAATCCGGCATCATGGAAAAAAGCGGCGCGCGTCATCCGTGAGACAGGAGGGTGGTGCGAGCAGGTGAGTGAAGCGGAGATCGCGCTGGCTAAGGCGGAGATCGGCGCGGAGGGAATTGGATGTGAGCCTGCGTCTGCCGTAACCCTGGCGGGACTGAAGAAGCTTGTACAGCAAGGCAAGGTGCATCTGCATGAAACAGTGGTGCTGCTGCTTACCGGGCACACACTGAAGGATTCTGATTACACTATTGCCTATCATCGTGGCGACCTGCTGAAGTCGGAAGAGATTGGTTCACTGCGGCCAGAGATTGAGCTGACACGGCGCAACGCGGTGGAACTTGAGGCTTCAGCCGACCAGGTGTTACGCGAACTGGAGGCGGTGACGAGCCGATGAGTGCAGAGACGCTTACTCTTCGATTGCCGGCAACATCAGCGAATCTAGGACCGGGCTTTGATGCACTGGCACTTGCGTTGTCACTGTATCTGGAAGTTGAAGCAACTCCAGCGAAGGAATACTCGATTGACGCGACAGGACGCAATGTTGACATATGCGGGGCGGTCGAGCGAAACCTGTTACTGCACACCTACAAAACGATCCTTGCGCAGCAGGGTGTGGAAGCAATACCCTTGGCGATCAAGATGCGGAACGGCATCCCCATTGGAATGGGGCTCGGTTCATCGGCGGCGACGCGCCTGGCGGGAGTGGCCATGGCATCGCACTTTGGCAGTCTTGGGTGGGACCGCAGCCGCATTCTGACAGAGGCCTCCCGGGTGGAAGGCCATCCGGACAATACGGCTGCCTGCTGGCTGGGGGGGCTCACCGCTGCGTGCTGGAAGAATGACGCGGTTGAGGCGATCTCGCTTACGCCACGCGTTTCGTGGCCGGTGCTGGTCGTGTTGCCGCAGGAGCCATTATCCACAACGCTTTCGCGAACAGTGGTTCCGCTGAATTTCAGCCGTGCAGATGCAGTTGCGAATCTTCAACGGGTGGCTTTGCTGACAGCGGCATTTGCGACAGGGCACGGCGAATTGCTGGCGACTGCTGTGGAAGACAAGCTGCATCAGCCATACCGGGTCGAGGTATGTCCTTTATTAAAAAAAATGCTGCCCCTTTCCGGAAAAGAGGAAATTCTGAGTGTCACCTTGAGCGGAGCCGGACCTTCCGTGCTGGTTCTGATTGAATTTCCGAGTCAGATTGACGCTGCAAAAGAGTTGATTCTACAGCATGTTGCGGGCGAACTGGTAGAAATCATCGACTGCCAGATTGAGGTTGCTTCTGCCAATTGCCGGGTGGGGCAGCCTGTTACAAAATAAGTTATGGTTACTTTTGGATTACCTAAGTTTGCTTTACACCACCGACCATAGGTATTAATTTCGCATTCGTGGGCAGTTCTGGGGGAGGGCTGCTCTAGCGCCTGTGGCTCCGATTTGGAGCCCAGGCGCTTTTAGTTTGTGTGTGTGCGAGCGGGTCATGGCTGTTGCGACCTTTCGTGACCATATATCATCAAACGAAGTGAATTTTGTGGTCCTTATTGTTTGGGCCAGAATTCTGAGAAGGAGGAGCATGGCGGGTCTGGCGGTAGTAGAGGTAAACGACACAAATTTTGAGCAAGAGGTACTCCAGTCGGATCAGCCTGTTCTGGTGGACTTCTGGGCAGCCTGGTGTGGGCCTTGCAAGGCGCTGGGGCCGATCGTGGATGAAGTGGCATCCGAATACAGCGGCAAGCTCAAGGTGATGAAGATGGATGTGGATCGCAACCAGGCGACGCCGATGCGGTATGGCATCCGCGGTATTCCTGCATTGCTTCTCTTCAAGGGCGGCAAGGTCGCCGACCAGATTGTCGGCTATGTGCCCAAGGACACGATTGCACGCAGCATCACTCGCGTGATCGACTAAGATTTGTAAGAGGGATTTGTTGAAAAGGCCTGCAATCAAGCAGGCCTTTTTCATTTATGCGTACTTGCGAAGTACACCAAGAGCGCGTCCCTGGATGGCAACCTGGGCTGCCGGGACATAGATCGGATCCATTTCTATATTGGAAGGCTGCAGGCGCACCATGGAGCCTTCGACATAATAACGTTTGAGCGTGGTTTCTGCGCCATTCACCAGCGCCACCACGATTTCTCCTTCTCGCGCGGCTCGGGTTTTTTCCACAAGAACATAGTCGCCATCCACAATATGCTCGTCGCGCATGGAATCGCCGTGCACCTGAAGCACAAAGACATCGCGGTTGCCGATGATGTCGGCCAGGGAAATGCTTTCCGAAGTTTCTAGGCCTTCGACGGGAAATCCAGCAGCGATGCGGCCTGCGAGCGGAAGGCGATCGAGTGTACGCGACTTGCTGCGGGCAGGCAGAATGTCAATCGATCGACTGCGATTGTGGGCACGCAGCAGGAGCCCTTTGTTCTGCAGGTTGGTAATGTGCTTATGGACTGTCGCCAGAGACTTGAGGTTCAGCCCGTGGGCGATCTCTTCAAACGATGGCGAGTAGCCGTTGCGCTGCACGAAGCTGGAGATGAAATCCAGCACCTCTTTTTGCCGCCGTGTGACTGCCATACGGCCATTGTAGCGAATAAAAAGCGAATTGCCAGTAATTTTTTTCTGAAGTTGATTTGGAAACGTCAAATCTGCACGTCAAGAAGGTTAAGAAAAATCTAACTAGTCATTCCCGTTTTGAACCGCTCATTCTCTAACGTTCCATTTCAAAACCAGGCCCGATTTTCCTCTCAAGCATTTCTTGTGTTCCACCAGCGATACAGGAGAAGTTGAAGGTGCAGCGAGGAATTCAGGATGCGTTTCTTAGTCGCAGATGACGATCAGGCTCTGGCGCGGTTCCTGCGCCGGGGGTTCGAGGCGGATGGCCACCAGGTGACTCTTGCGACGGATGGACAGGCAGCTATGGACATTTTTCTCGAAGAGGCTCCTGATCTCGCCGTTCTCGACCTGAACCTGCCGCGCAAGGATGGAATAGAGGTCCTTGAGTTTTTTCGTTCGGTCAGCGATGAAACACCTGTCCTCATATTGACTGCAAGGCATGAAGTAGAGACAAGAATCCGCTGCCTTGAGATGGGCGCTGACGACTGCATGCTGAAGCCGTTTTCGCTGAGGGAGCTTCGCGCCCGCTGCCGCTCATTAGTGCGCCGAAGGAAGACGGCAGGACTGGTGCTGCGCTATGGGGACCTGGAGCTGAACCGGGTGGATCGTTCCGTGACACGGGCGAGTGAGGCTGTGCAGCTCACCAACAAGGAATTCGCATTACTGGAATGCCTGTTGTTGAACCGCGGGCACTGCGTTTCCCGCATGGAGCTGTTGCAGCAGGTGTGGGAAACGAGCCCCGATGCGGGGACCAATGTTGTGGATGTGTATGTGAACTACCTGCGCCGAAAATTAAAAAACACGGGGGAGATTCCGCTCATCCAGACCGTGCGCGGGCAGGGTTATTCGATCGGAATGCGGAATCACTCATAAGGGAGGGATTATGGCTACTGCTGCCTCGATTGTAAAACGCTCTGTGTCTGCTCCGGCCAGGACTGCGGTCCTTACCAGCGCTGATCTCTCGTTTCGCCAGCGTGTGAAAGAAACGCTCGCCGGATTGCATTGGGACGTTCGTGAAGCGGCTGGCGGGGCGGAGACCCTGTCCCATCTCGACAACGCTCTGGCGGAAGCAGTCATTATGGACTCATGGCTGCCTGATCTCGAGATTCAGGAATTTATTGCAGAACTGGACCAGCTTTATCCTGAAGTCGATCTGGTGACTGTTGATGGCGCGAATACTGCGAAGGCAGCGCACAGTCCGCGCAGAAATGAAATTCACTATGCGCTGCGCCGCGCACAGGACGAGGATGGAGCGATCTGGAACAGTGCTCCGGTGATTGATCGATCCGAGGAAACTCAGAAAGCTTCAGGAGCTTCAATTGCAGAAGGGTTGTCCAAAAGTGTAACTACTCTGGATACAAAACCAACCATGGTGGATTCTTCGTGCAGATTGCCTGAATTTATCGGAAATCATCCGGTGATGTTAGAGGTGAGCAGGCGCATCCGTATGGTGGCGCAGCGAAACACAACCGTCCTGGTGCAGGGACCTACGGGGACAGGCAAAGAACTGGTTGCGCGGGCGCTTCACAGATTAAGTGCGCGTTCCTCGCGGACGTTTGTTGCCTTGAACTGCGCTGCCATTCCTGAGGCATTGCTTGAAGCTGAATTGTTTGGCCATACGCGAGGCGCTTTTACCGGAGCCGTTCAGGGACGCATCGGGCGTATCGAGGCTGCGCATGGCGGAACACTGTTCCTGGACGAGATTGGTGAGATGCCATTACCACTGCAGGCCAAGCTGTTGCGTTTTGTAGAGTGCGGCGAGCTGCAGCGCGTGGGAGAGAACGAACCTGTGCGCGTTGATGTTCGGATTATTGCTGCTACGCACCGATCGCTCGCCAAGCTTGCTTCACAGGGGGCATTCCGCGCCGATCTTTATTACCGGCTCTCTGTATTTCTGGTGAAGACGCCGGCACTCTCCGCCCGCAAAGAGGATCTGCCATTGCTGGTCGAGTACTTCCTCAAGAAAATGGCGCAGGAGAGCCCCGCAAAATCAATCACTGCTGCGGCAATGGAGAAGCTGGCAATGTGCAGTTGGCCGGGAAATGTGCGTGAGCTCGAACATGTTCTGGAACGCGCATGGATTCTCGCTGAGCAGTCACATGAGATCGGTGTGGACGAAATCGAATTCGGCGAGCAGACCGGAGATTTCTGAGACTTTTCTAATCCAGCCGACCGTTTCTTGGCTCATTCTGTGCAGACAAGAAAGCGCAACCCCTGTCTATCGGCAGGGCATGAGAAAAGGTGAGAGTGTATGCAGATTCAAACTCCGGTAAGTGATGCGCTGGAGCGGTACCTTGATCTGTCGAACACGGAGTTGAAGCTTACGGCGCAGAACATGGCGAATATTGATACGCCTGGATACAAGGCGGTCGGGTTCAACTTTGCGGGCGAGATGGAAAAATCAATCGGCGAATTATTATCGGGCCAGATGAAGAATGGTGTTGCCCGAAAACCATTCACGCCGGCGGCGGCGCGTATCGGTCTGGTAGATGGTCTGCTTGAGAGGCCTGACGGCAACAATGTATCGATGGATCGCGAAAGCCTGAATATGGCCGAGGCGCAATTGCAGTTCCGTACTGGAGTGGAGCTGTTGAAGCGTGAGTCGCAGCGTGTGATGGATGCGATTCATGTGGACAGCAAGTAGCTTAAGCGGTGAAAGGGGCGAGTTATGAATCTATTCGGTGTTCTCGAAGTGAGCGGATCGGCGCTGAAGGCTGAGCGTATTCGTGCCGAAGTAGTTGCAGCGAATATGGCGAATGCGGAGACGACAAGGACAGCGGATGGAGGACCATACCGCAGGCAACATGTAGTTTTCTCTTCATCGGCTGCTGAGCCAACAACGTTTGCCGGGCAGTTGATGTCGCAGACCGAGCCGCACATGGGAGGAGTGGAAGTATCTGCGGTTGTTCAGGACCCTGTCAGTACGCTGCGGCGCTATGATCCAGGTCATCCTGATGCGGACAAAGATGGCTATGTGAGCTATCCGGACATCAATCCATTGACGGAAATGGTAGATATGATGGGCGCCACTCGCGCGTATGGGCTGAACAGCTCGGCGGTCCAGGCGGAGAAGAGCATGATCAGCTCATCGCTCGACATTCTTAAATCGTAACGCGAAACTCGAGGTCCACTATGCAGACAAATTCCATTACCGCGATAAGCAACATTGCCTCATTGGAAGATTCACTTTCGCAGAAATCTTCTGCACCGGGCGCTCCATTTGCCGGACTTTTTGAGGATGCTATGAAAAACATGCGGCAACTGGAAGACAAGGCTTCGCAGGCGGTCCAGGGATTGCTCGATGGCAGCGGTGTGGACGTGCATACCGCGATGATCGCGACGAGTGATGCCGATGCTGCATTTGAGCTGGCGCTTTCTGTGCGCAACAAGGGCATGGCTGCCTTCCAGCAAATGATGAATATGCAGTTCTAACCGGCAGAGAGACGACGCTACATGGAAGAGAACCAACAGATGCAGCCGGCAGCACCGCCTTCCGGACTCCGTCAGAGTGTAAATGCCATGATGGGGCCACTGCTCGCGCGTCTTCGCGGGTTGGAGCAGCGGCAGAAGGTCTGGTTTCTATGTGCCGCAGGCCTCGCAATTCTTTGTTTTATTGGTGTCCTGTGGTTTGCTACGCGCACAGACTGGAAAGTGCTCTATGCGGGCCTCGAGCCGGCGGACACGCGGGAGATCAGTTCGGAGTTGACGGCTGCGAATATTCCTTTCGATGTTTCTCCGGATGGCGCGACCCTGCGGGTACCGGCGGCCAGTCTTGACAAGGCGCGGCTGGCGACGACAGCCAAAGGTGGTCCTAAGAGCGGCCGCATGGGCTTTGAGCTCTTCGATAAACCGAACTGGATCGGTTCGGAGTTTGATGAGAAGGTGAATTATCAGCGCGCTCTTGAAGGGGAGCTCGAGCATACCATCAACACGCTCTCTGATGTTGAGTCATCGCGGATACATCTGGTGATGCCGCATGATTCATTATTTTCAAGTATGCAGCGCGACGCCAAAGCCTCGGTGGTGCTGAAACTTCGCCGCCGCTCCTTGAGCGACGATCAGGCGGATGCGATTCGTAATCTTGTGGCAAGCGCAGTGGATGATCTGCATCCGGAGAGTGTCACTCTGCTTGATGCTGATGGACATGCGCAGCTAGGGAAGCGCAGCACCAGTGCTGAGGTCGAGGCGCACGAGCAGTCGCTCGAAGAGAAATTGATTGCGACTCTGGAGCCTGTTGCCGGGGTGGGAAATGTTCGCGCATCGGTCAATATGGAGTACGACAACTCAAGCGCCGATGAAGTCGATGAGACTTATGACCCGAATAATGTGGTGACGCTGTCCATGCAGCGCTCAGAGCAGAGCTCCGGAACGCAGCCCGGACCGGCAGGGGTTCCGGGCACGGCAAGCAATGCGCCGAATGTAAAGCCGCCTCTTTTTCCAACTCAGGATGCGGGAACGCAGAATCTTCGTCAGGAGAGCGGCACCTATGGGGCTTCAAAACATGTGCGGCACACGGTACAGAACGCTGGAAAGTTGCGGCGCGTGACTGCGGCTGTGTTGATCAACCACCGCATGACAATGATGGGCGACAAGATGAGCTGGCAGATGCGCACATCGGATGAAATGAAGCAACTCACAGAGCTTGCCCAGACAGCGATTGGTTTCGATAGTGCACGCGGCGATCAGGTGAATGTTGAAGACATCGCCTTCCAGGAGAATTCGATTCTTCCACCCAACCCTGTGCAGCAATTTCTCAACCAGGCGGCACGTTCGGAGGCTGCCTGGAAATATGGAATATTGCTGGCTGCACTCATTTGCCTGGTGTTCTTTGTTGTGCGCCCTATGATGCGCAGGAATGCACCAGCAGAAAATGCCTTAACTGCCACTGGAACGGAAAATCCTCAGTTGCCGAAAGGCTCAGAACAGCCAGCACTCGTTGAGGCAGAAGATGAGAGGACTCTTTTTGAGAAGAAGCGTGCGCAGGCCATGTTTGACGCGGTATCAGAGCATCTTCGTCAGGAGCCGACGCAGGCAACGCGCCTGCTGCAAAGCTGGATTCACGCGGAATAGGGAGAGATGACAATGGCAACTGCTGCCACCATGCCCACGGATACTACGACTCTTATGTCGCCTCCGCCCACGGAGAGACGGCTTTCTATGCGGCAATTGCCGGGAATCAAGAAGGCGGCAATCCTGGTTGTCGCGGTTGGTGACGAATTGGGCAAGAAGATTTTTCAGAACCTTTCTGACCCAGACGTGCAGCGGCTGACCGAAGAGATTGCCGAACTGCGTAATATTCCGCCTGATGTCTCACTGAGGGTCATCGAGGAGTTTTACGAGATGATCGAGACGCAGAGGTACATGATGCATGGCGGTCTCGAATATGCGACAAAACTGCTGGTCGAATCCTTTGGCAAGCAGCGCGCTGAAGATCTATTGGCACTGGTGAAGCGCGCGCAGGAGGCAAGTCAGGGAGATTTGGCCATGCTGCAAAAGGTCGATCCTCAGCAGCTGGGCAAGTTCCTTGATGGCGAACATCCGCAGACGGTGGCCCTAGTGCTTGCGCATCTTGATCCCAAGCGTGCATCACTTGTTCTGAACAGCCTCAGTGAAGAGAAAAAAGTGGCTGTAGTGCGGCGCCTGGCCGAGATGCGCCAGTTCTCGCCTGAAATGGCACAAAAGGTGGCGGTGATTCTGCACAAGCGCCTTCAAACGGTTGGAGACACGAGTCGTAAAGCTTATGCCGGATTCAAGGCTGTGGCCGACCTGTTGAATAGGCTTGACGCTGACCAGGCAAGGAAGATACTCGAACAGATTGAAGAAGAAGAACCAGAAGTAGCCATCAACATCCGCAACCTGATGTTTACCTTTGAGGACCTGGTGACGGTGCCGCTGCAAAGCATGATCGATCTGGTGAGCGCGCTCGACAAGAGGACGCTGGCGATGGCGCTCAAAGGTGCACGCGAGGATGTGCGCGCGCATATCTTCCGAGCGATGTCGTCGCGTGCTGTCGAGATGCTCAGGGAAGACATGGAAGTTCTCGGCCCTGTACGCACGCGTGAAGTTGCTGCCGCGCAGAGCGAAATTCTAAACACTGCGCGCAAGCTTGAGTCAGAGGGAAAGGTCATTCTCAAAATCGAGCAAGGCGATGACCTTCTCGTATAGCCGATGAGTGGAGAAACCAGATTGCAGATGGCAGAACCAAAGATACGCCGCATGGAGTATCGCGTGACACGGGCGCTGGTTCCAGTAGTAGACGAACCGAAGCCGCTCGAAACACAATCAGTCGAGGACGACCGCAACGAAGAGATACAGCGCTTGAAGGCCCGAGCCGATGAACTCGAACAGCACTTGGAAGAACAGGCCCGGCAGTTTGCCGCCCAGATAGAAACAGCGCATAAAGAAAGCTTTGAGAGTGGACGACATGCAGAGTCAGCTCTTCGCGTTTCTGCGCTCGACAGGATTGCGAGCTCTCTTGCTGGAGCGCTCGACGATTTCTGCAAAGCACGCGACGGCTATCTGGGTCAGGTGGAGCGCGAAGTGGTACGTCTGGCGCTCAGCATTGCGGCACGCATCCTGCACCGGGAAGCGCAAATGGACCCCTTGCTGCTTTCTGGAGCCGTGCGTGTTGCGCTGGGACAACTTGCAGAAACGACGGAAGTGCATCTGCGCGTGCCTGCAGCGGAATATGGGTTATGGAACGAAATGGTCCAGTTGATGCCCAACCTTCCTTTGCGGCCACATCTGATCTCTGATGATGCATTACATACGGGTGAATGCTCGCTAGAGACAAGTCTGGGAAGCGTTGAGTTGGGAGTGAAGTCACAGCTGGCTGAGATCGAGCGTGGGTTCTTCGATCTTCTGGAACAGAGAGAGCCTGTGCGTCGTGATGAGTTTGCACAAGCTACGGCACAACCAAAATCATAATGGGGCTGCTTGACACATATTTTTCGCGTCTCGGACAGCGGTCTTCCTTCCGCTGGCAGGGGAGGGTGCTTGAGGCTGTAGGCCAGACGATTGAATCATCCGGCCCACTCTGTTCGGTTGGCGAATGCTGCGAGATTCTAGATGCCGACGGGTATGCGCATCTGGCTGAAGTCATCGGTTTTCGCGGGAATCGTGTACTTTCCATGCCTCTCGAAAGCACGGAAGGCATTCGTTTTGGAGACAAAGTTTCAGCTCTTGGTTCCAAGCCATATCTTGAAGTGGGAGATGCACTGATTGGCCGCGTATTGAATGCATCCGGTCAGCCGATTGATTTTGGACCGCGACCCGTGGTGCAGTCCGTAGTTTCTCTTGACCGCGACATTCCACATCCGTTGGAACGGAGCGCCATCCTAAAACCGCTGGGTACTGGCATTCGCGCTATTGACGGAATGCTTACAGTTGGCCGAGGCCAGAGGATAGGAATCTTTGGTGGGTCGGGTGTGGGCAAGAGCACACTGATTGGAATGATGACGCGAAACACTGAAGCCGATGTGATTGTGGTAGGTCTTGTAGGGGAGCGCGGGCGCGAGGTCGGCGAGTTTCTGAAAGACAGTCTTGGAGCGGAGGGGCGAAAGCGCGCAGTGGTTCTGGTGTCGACGTCGGACCAGAGCCCCCTGTTGCGGTTGCGTGCTGCGCTTTCGGCCACGGCCGTTGCTGAATATTTCGCAGGGCAGGGGAAAGATGTGCTGCTGGTGCTCGATTCATTGACACGCTTTTCCATGGCTGCGCGAGAGATTGGTCTTGCTGCAGGAGAACCGCCGACGGCGAAAGGTTATACGCCTTCTGTTTTTAGCCGGATGGCGCGGCTGCTCGAACGGGCAGGGCAATTTCGTAATGGAAGCATTACGGCTTTCTATACAGTCTTGATGGAGGGCGACGATCAGCAGGATCCGATCGTGGATGCTGCGCGGTCATTTCTCGATGGACACATCATGCTGTCACGCGATCTAGCTGCAGAAGGATGGTATCCGCCAATCCAGGTGCTTGATTCCGTGAGCCGACTGATGCCGGCAATTGCGTCGGAGGAACAGAAAACGGCAGCGGGGCTGGTGCGACGCATGCTGGCCATATATGCGAAGTCGGAGGACCTGATCCGGATTGGAGCCTATAAGCAGGGCGCAGATGCTGAGCTTGACCGGGCCATTCGCTCACGCGCATGGGTGCGTGAGTTTCTGATCCAGCGCTCGGATGAAGACGTTTCCTTTGCCGAGGGCAGCAGCGCTCTAAAGTCTTTGGCCGCGCGGGTGTGACATGAGGAGCGCGTTCGACTGCCTGTATCGCTTGCGTCTGCTTCTTGAAGATACCAGCCGCCGTGAGCTTGAGATGTGCCTTAAGGAATTGGCGGGAATCGAAAAAAAGATGCAATGCCTTGAGGAGATGCAGAGAGAGGGTATCCGGCAGATCTTTGAGGGCATTGCGAAATTGGGTCCATCGTCCTGGAGCGAGACAATGACGGGGATGAGATTAGCGTCGTCCCAGAAGGCAGCTCTTATGGGTGCGCTTCAGGGGAAGCAGATAGAAGTGGCGCGAGCGAAGGCGATCTATCTTGAACGCCGCAAGGAGCGACTTCAGGCGGAGAGCGTGATGGAGGCCCGTCGTCTGCGTGTCGAACTGGAATGTGATCGCAGAGAGCAGAGGGCAATCGATGACTGGTTCAATCAGCAAAATCGTCTGAAAAAAACACGATAGGTTGCAAGCCTGAGATTCTTCTAACCATTTAATCCATCTTCTGGCCCATTACTTGCAAAAGAAGTAATGGAGACAGGAGCCGTGCGAATTTTTCCAGGTGTGCCAAATGAGGCGAACATATCTCAGATTCATGGCAATGCACAGGTGGCCGGAGTAAAGGGAAGTGTGTTTCCTAAGCCCGAGAGCCACGATCTGTTGTCCATACTCAGTGCGATTGTCGCCCAGGAACCCCTAAGTGGTGCGGCAGAGCAGATTGCCAATCAGGTTGCGGGCAAAGATAAGGCGCCACTGGAAAAGCAGGAAGATTTGAAAGGCTTGAATGCCGATGCTTCCGGAACCGTTGAGTTGATTTCTGCGCCGCCTGTGGCTCCCACGCTTTCGGCTATGGATAGAAAGCACCTGTCTAGTCGAGAGGTAACGGGAAAAGATACAGAATCAGGAAAAGCTGGAGAGAAAAATATCGTCAAAAAGCCAAACGCTTCTGCGGATGACATAAATAATATCGGGCTGACTGCAGCTCCTGTTGTTATGCAGACTCCCATCCCGCCCGCAGTATCCAGGAAGGAATGGAGCAGAGATAGATCACAGATATCGACTATTCCGGTGCCCCAGGTGATGACGCATCAAGAGGCTACAGTTCCAGGCGCAACTGCAGTGGAGAAGGAAGGAAAGCCTGATACAGAAATGAGTGATGTACGGTCTGTGCCCGAGGGTGAGAAGGAAATTGTGCCTATAGACGCGAAACAACCAGGTACAGTTATTAACGAGGATATTGTGCCTCAAATAGTTACGGCACCTGCTGAACAACCTCCTCATATAGAAAGAGTCTCATTACCCGATGCGCGGGAACCGAACGCTCTTCGGACCTCGCAGATAATTGCACCCTTACAGTCGTTACAGCAGCGCATTCAGGCTCAGAAGTCTAAGGATTCTCCAAAAAGCACGACTGAACCTATCAGCATTGCCTCCACGCGCATGGAAAATATCGGGCTTGCTGGGCATGCTCAGGCTTTTTCTCTGCCTCAGAGAATGTTGGGAAATAGGGACGTCGCTGTATCGAAGAGCGAGGGTGTTCCACCATCGCCGACGGGACTGTTTCAGCGGATGGATTCCGGAGATTCTCAGACTACGCTGCTCCGGGCAAATCCGCATGAGATCGCTGTAGGCGTGCGGGATCCTTCGCTTGGCTGGGTAGAAATCCATACACAGTTTTCTTCGGGGCACTTGAACGCTTCACTAACGGCCACATCTCCGGAGACACATGCAAAGCTTGTGGCGGAGACGCCGGCACTGGCGCAATACATGGCTGAGCGCGATGTTCCGGTACACACTGTAAACGTGGCCATGCAGGGAGGGGAGGCGGGTGGAGGGCAATCACGCTCAGGTTCAGAGAACGCGCAGCAGTACGCATCTGGACCGGAACAAAAAGTATTGCACGACGGACATGTGCAGGCCCTGAGTTCCGATGAAGAAATAGTGAACCTTGACGTAGAAGGCGCGCCGCGCATCAGCGTGCGGGCGTGAGGGAAAGAATTCAGTATGAAAGGAAAGAAAATGCAGGCACTGCAACATTCCACTTTGCCGAGGGCTGTCGCGCTCGACACTCCATCTGATTCAGGCAGTTCATCGTCCAGTTCAAATGACGACACCACTATTACCGCAAATGATTTTCTGACTCTGCTGGTGGCGGAGATGAAGAACCAGGATCCGACCGCCAGCACTGATCCGAATGCTTATATTGATCAGCTGGTGCAGGTCAACAGTCTCGAGCAACTGGTCCAGATCAACCAGGAGGTTGGAAGCCTAGATCCGAGTTCCGGTTCGGACTCAAACTCGGGGAGCGGTGACGTAGTTTCCCGGAGTGCCCTGGGAGCAGCTAGCCGGCTGGCTACGGCTCTTGCGTCGAAGCACACGGATCATAAGGCGCAAGATACAAACGCTGCGCTTGCGTCTCATATTTCATCAAAAACCAAAACGAATTTCACCAGTCATAGTTCCGAATAATGCGGAGGAGATATGCCATCGTTTTTTATTCCACTTTCAGGTCTTGAGGCCGATAACACGGCGCTCAATACCATAGCCAACAACCTTTCCAACATGAATACCGTGGCTTACAAGAGCCAGGATGTGCAGTTCAGTGATTTGTTCTATCAGGAGGTGGGGTCAAGCGGTTCCGGCGATCCGGAGCAAGTTGGAGCGGGCACGAAAGTCGGCGCCATCAGCACGGATTTTTCTTCCGGGACAGCGACCCCTTCTACGGGTAATCCGCAGGATGTAGCGTTGAATGGCGACGGTTTCTTTGTTGTCCAGAGCGGCACGGGGCAGGAATATACGCGTACTGGCAACTTTGTTCTCAGCTCGGATGGTCACTTATTAACTCAGGCGGGGCAAGAGGTAATGGGATATTCTGCCACCAATGGCGTGGTGAACACTAACTCTCCTTTAGCCGCTATTCAAATCCCGGTGGGACAGGTGGAGCAGCCCCAGGCAACCAATTCGATGTCAGTGACTGCGAATCTCGATCCCTCTGCCACGGCAGGTGCGCCTGTACAGGGGCAACAAACGGTTTACGATTCACTGGGAGAGAGTCATTTAGCAACCGTGAGTTTTTCTAAATCAGCGACGCCAGCAAATACATGGACCTACACTGTTTCTATACCGGCTAGCGACGTCACTGCAGCAGGAGCCGCTGCCGGTACAAACACTGCGACAGGCACACTGGTGTTTAACCCGGATGGCAGCCTTGCTTCGATTAATGGCACTGCTGTCAGCCCGACTGGCAATCCCAATCCAACCATTACATTCAGCGATCTTGCGGACGGTGCTAATAACTTGAGCTTTACTCTAAGCCTTTACAACAACGGCAATAGTACGGTCGACCAGGTGGCATCGTCGAGCACCAGTGCGGGTTCTATTGGCAGCTCAGCGATCGCCGGGATTACACAGAATGGTTATGAAGCCGGCCAATATACTGGCTTTTCCGTCGATTCGAGCGGCATTATTTCGGCATCGTTCAGCAATGGTCAGTCACAGACGATTGGTCAGCTTGCGGTCGCTAGCGTCACGAATGAACAAGGTCTAACCAAGCTTGGAGATGGCAATTATCAGACAACTCTGGCATCGGGTCAGGCTACTGTCGGTACTGCAGGAGTTGGCGGGCGCGGCACAATAGAGGATGATGCACTGGA
The DNA here is from genome assembly GCF_059115305.1 of Acidobacterium sp. FHG110202_01. Classification (NCBI taxonomy): domain Bacteria; kingdom Pseudomonadati; phylum Acidobacteriota; class Terriglobia; order Terriglobales; family Acidobacteriaceae; genus Acidobacterium; species Acidobacterium sp. FHG110202_01. The sequence goes on along the minus strand of NZ_JBZYWJ010000004.1, from coordinate 68,988 downwards.
AGGCTCGAATGTCGATGTTTCGACCGAGTTCTCTAACTTGATTGTGGCGCAGCGTGCTTTTGAGGCGAATGCTAAGTCGATCACAACCTTCGATACGGTTACCCAGGACACCATCAACATGATTCACTAATCTGACGGGCCGGACAGTTCCCAGGGGCTGTCCGGTCGCCTTTCTTAGAACCTTCTAATCTCCTTCGTTCCATTCTGGTCGCCCTCTTGCACTTCTCTGGGGCATGACGCCAGAAACGCAGATATCCCCTGACAAGGCAAGCGAAGTCCCGTCGGTTGTGACTCTTATTGAAGAGGGGAAGAGTGCAGCCTCCTCCTCCTCGCAAAAGATATCGCTGACAGCCCTTGCAGCCAAACTTCCCATTCAGCTTGACCTTCGGGTCCCAATACCGTCTTTCCGGGTGCAGAACCTTTTGTCTCTTGAGAAAGATCAGATCGTGGAAACGATCTGGCAGCATACGGAAGATCTGCCTCTCTGGTCGGGTGCTGCGCAACTGGTCTGGTCTGAATTTGAAGTGGTTGATCAGAAACTCGCTGTGCGTGTTACCCGCTTAGCGTGAGAGAAGATTCCGGAGATGAACAGCATGGAACCACTTGCGGAGCACGTTGAGAAGCTTCATTCACTGAAGGACTTGATATCGGCCTACATGCATTCTTTCGGCAGACGAACTCATAGTGCCAACAGAGTTTTATACATCGAGGAAAGGTTGTCACTTGGCCCGAGGAAGACGTTGTTCCTGGTGGCCTGCAGCGGCAGGAAGTTCCTCGCGGCCACGAGCTCAGACACAATCGTGTCAATTACCGAAATCGGTTCTGTCGATGAGCAGAGGGTGGAAGCAATATGAGTGCGGCTCTCCTCCTTTTCACAAAAGCGCCGAAGCTGCTTCCTCTGCCCGGGACTGAGCAGCATCTGGTGAACAATAACGGCGTGCCCTGGACCATTGTTTTTGCCCTGACGCTGATCACGCTGCTTCCTGCGATTCTGCTTTCCATGACGCCGATGGTGCGTCTGCTGGTGGTCTTTCATTTTCTGCGCCAGGCATTGGGAACGCAGACTGCGCCAAGCAATCAGGTGCTGATGGGGCTTGGGCTGATGATGACCTGGTTTCTGATGCAGCCAGTCCTGACTGCGGTAGATCAGCAGGCAGTCGAACCGTTTCGTCAGGGGCAGATCTCCGGCATGGAGGCTATTGAGCGTGGTGCCGGGCCGCCAAAGCAATTCATGCTGAAGTATGCGCGTGAGAAGGACCTGGGACTGTTCAGTTCAGCAGCTCTTGTTGCCCGTCCGAAAACGCCTGCTGATCTGCCGCTGCGGGTAGTGGTGCCGGCCTATATGCTGTCGGAATTGAAAGCCGGTTTTGTCATCGGCGCGGTGTTGTTTCTGCCGTTTCTTCTCGTTGACATGGTCGTGGCTTCTATCACGACTTCTATCGGAATGTTTCAACTGCCGCCTGTTGTTGTCTCGACGCCATTGAAGATTCTACTGTTTGTCATGGTGGATGGATGGAACCTGCTGGCAGGTTCTCTGCTAAGGAGCTTTTGATGGGACCGGACCAGGTAGCTGAGATGATGCGGCATTTGCTGCGCGAGGCATTGATTGTCAGCGCTCCGGTGCTGGTGCTGGCAAGCGTGACCAGTTTTCTGTTGAGCCTCTTCCAGACATTGACCTCGTTGCAGGACCAGACGCTATCCACGGTACCGCGCATCGTGATCGTCGCCATGGTACTGCTGGTCGGATTGCCCTGGTTCCTGCGCCGGCTGGTTTTTTTTACTGTGACGCTCTATGGCGATCTTCACCGGTATATCGGCTGACACATGAATGAGATTCTCACGCGCGGCAACCTTGACTGGAGTCATTTTCTCTCGGCACTGGTGCTGGCCATGGTTCGTCTCAGCGGAATGGTGGCGGCAGCTCCGTTCTTTTCTTCGCTGGCCATTCCGAGACAGGTAAAGGCAGTCTTTGTTTTTGCTGTCTCTGCGCTGATCGCGCCTGCTGTTGCGGCGTTGCCGATGGCGCATGCCGAACTCGGAGTCATGCCGGTTCTAGGGGAATTGAGCGCAGGTCTCATCTTTGGTTTTTCGCTTACGCTGATGAATGAGATTTTGCTCTTTGCCGGTCAGGTGCTGGGCGTGCAGTTCAGCTTTTCACTGGCGAATCTGCTGGATCCAAACTCACAGGTCGAAACGCCTCTGCTGGCGCAGATGTTCTCCATGATGGGCGTAACGGTATTAATTGCCGGAGGCTTTGATCGTACGATTCTGGCTGCGCTGATGCGCAGCTACACAAGTGCTCCTCTGGGCGATGTATTTGTAAGTAGGGAACACACTCTGGCATTTGTCTCCATGATGGGGGGAGCTTTCTTTGCTGCATTGCAGCTGGCCGCGCCTGTTCTGGCTGCGACCATGCTGGTGGAAATTGCAGTCGCCTTGGTTGGGAAGATGTCTCCACAGCTTCCAGTGATGGCGATTACGGTTCCGGCCAAGACCATCACGGGATACATTCTTCTGCTTGGCTCTCTAGCGCTATGGCCCCGCTTTATCGAGAGCCATTTCATACGTCTACTTGATGTGGCTGAGAACATGATGCGCCAGGGGGTGGGGCGCGGATGAGCGGAGAGCGCACGGAACGGGCAACGCCGCGGCGCAGGCAGAAGGCCCAGGAACAGGGAGACCGCGTCCGCAGTCGCGAGCTGACAGCCGCATGCGCTACTCTGGCCGGTGTGCTGGTTCTTGGTTATATCGCGCCTCATTGGGCTTCCATGTGGTCGGGCGTGATGACAGCGATGCTTGCCGCAAGCCTACCTTCGTCCTGGAATGATGAAACGGTCATGCAGCAGGCCCTTACTTTGCGCCACGTTATTGTTGTATCGCTTTCGCCTCTGCTTCTTTTATGCGGGGCAGTAGCCTCAGCGGCCTTATTGTCAGCACTGGCGCAGGGTGGTGGGGTGCAATTCCACTTTCAATCTCTGCAGCCGAAGTTTTCGCGCCTGAATCCGGCGGCCAGCATAAAGCAGATGTTTTCTCTGCAAGGGGGCACGCGGTTGTTGAAATCAATGCTGCCGGTAGCAGCGCTTGTGCTGATTGCTCTTCGCAAGATCAAAGATCAGACGTTGCTCCCGTTCATGAGCGTTGAGCATCTGCCGCAGATGTTTGCTTCGGCTTATGCGTTGCTGTCTGATACAGCCTGGATTCTCTTCGGATGGTCGGCGATCGATTATCTGGTTCAGTGGAGAAGCTGGGAAGACCGCCTGCGGATGAGCAAGCAGGAAGTCCGCGAGGAGATGAAGGAGAGCGAAGGAAGCCCGCAGGTGCGCAGCCGCATCCGCGGCCTGCAACGGCAAATGCGGCGGCGCAAATTGAAGGCCGATGTACAGCGAGCGAGCGTTGTGATTACAAACCCGACACACTATGCCGTCGCCTTAAGCTTCGATTTTGAAACGATGGATCCACCAAAAGTTCTGGCAAAAGGGCGCAACCTGCTTGCTGAGCAGATCAAGTCAGAGGCCCGTTGGGCAGGCATTCCTATCATTGAAAATCCGCCACTGGCCCGCTCGCTCTATCGTTCGGTCGAAGAAGGACAGGCAATCCCCATGAATCTGTATGCAGCGGTTGCTGCGATTCTCGCTTACCTCTATCGCAAACAGGTTGAAGAGAAGGTCCGTCGCCAGCGTGAGGAAGAGCGGCGCCGGACTGCACTGGCGCAAAACACCAAAGCAGGAGAACCATGATGAGTACGACCATTGTTGCTCCCTCGGCAGTAAAGACGATTCAATCGCAGAATTGGGCCAGCCGACTGCTTGGAATCGGAAAAGATCTCTGGCTTCCTGTCGCTGCCATCAGCGTTCTTTTTGTGATGCTGGTGCCTGTGCCGTCGATTGTGCTCGACCTGCTGCTGGCCTGTTCTTTTTCGGCATCAGTGCTGGTTTTTCTATCGGCGGTGCAGCTACGCCGCGCGGTGGATTTCTCGGTTTTTCCCAGCCTGCTGCTTCTGCTGACACTCTTCCGGCTTTCTCTGAATATTGCGTCAAGCCGGCGCATTCTGCTGCATGGAAGTGAAGGGACCGCGGCTGCAGGCAGTGTGATTGAAGCTTTTGGCCAGTTTGTTGTTGGCGGAAATTACGTAGTGGGCTTTGTTCTTTTCCTTGCCCTCATCGCCATTCAGTTTCTTGTAATCAGCCACGGTGCCGTACGTACGGCTGAGGTGACTGCTCGGTTCACTCTTGACGCCCTACCGGGTAAACAGATGGCGATCGATGCGGATCTGAATGCGGGCCTGATTGATGAGGCCGCAGCGAGAAAAAGGCGACAGGCAATTGCGCAGGAGGCAGAGTTCTATGGCGCGATGGATGGCGCTGCACGCTTCAATCAGCGTGATGCGCTGGCGACGATTCTAATTACGGCCATCAATATCGTTGCCGGCTTACTCATCGGAGTCCTGCAGCAGGGCGTAGCTCTGTCGGAAGCAGCACGCACATACACGGTGCTGACCGTAGGCGATGGGCTGGTGACGCTGATTCCTTCTCTGCTGGTATCGGTAGCTGGCGGCATGGTGTTGACGCGAGCGAATACAGCTTCGGGGCTGACTACAGAGCTGGGAACGCAACTGCTGCGTCGGGGTACAACACTCTATATCGCAAGCAGCGTGCTTGGCGCTCTCTGCCTTGTGCCTGGTCTGCCGAAACTTGCCTTTCTGTTTCCTGCTCTTGGGCTCGGGTATCTCGGTTGGCAGATTTCAAAAAAGCAGGTCCGTGAAGCCATGGAAGAGCCTGAGAAAAAGCAGGCAGAAAAGGTTCAGACAGAAAATATCGCATCCCTGCTGAAAGTGGACGAGCTGAGTCTTGAGATTGGTTTCCAGTTGATTCCGTTGGTGGATGAGAAACAGGGCGGCCAGATGCTGGCACGAGTGCGTGCTTTGCGCAAGAATCTGGCGTCAGAGCTGGGTTTTGTTGTCCCGCCCATTCATATTTCTGACAATTTGCGCCTGCGCCCGCGCGAGTATGTTTTCTATCTGCGTGGAATGGAAATTGGCCGGTGGCAGACGGAAGGCAATGCTCTGCTGGCAGTGCACTCCAGCCAAAACACACATCCACTACCTGGAAAGGATACGGTGGAGCCAGCCTTTCAGGCAGCGGCGCGCTGGATTGCCCCTGCGCTTGAGAGCCAGGCACTAGCTGCCGGTTATTCCGTTGTCGATGCGATGACGGTGATCAGTACACATCTGGCTGAGATGATCCGTCAGCATGCGCATGAGTTGCTGGGCCGCGCGGAAACGAAGCGTCTGCTAGATGCCCTCAATGAGTCGCATCCCAAATTAGTTGATGAGCTTGTGCCCAAGGTGCTTACGCTGGGCGAAGTACAGAAGGTTCTGCAGCAGTTGCTGCGGGAGCAGGTATCCGTCCGCAACTTAGGCTCAATCCTTGAAGTTCTGATCGAGACCGCGCCAGTCAATAAAAGTTTGCCTCATCTGGTGGAAGCAGTGCGTCAATCGATGGGGCGGCGCCTTATTCAGCCACTGCTTGAAGACGATGGGACACTGCGCGTGTTCCAGGTGGATCCCGCGATCGAGGAAGAGATGATCGCCGCCTTCCTCTCGGATGCGGGAGCACTTCAGCTCTCTGACGGGCGGCCGCAAGGCGTGGCATGGTTCAAGCGCCTGGTCGATTCTGTGAAGCAGCTAATAGCTCAGCAGTCTTCTCTGGCTACTCCCGTGCTTCTCTGTTCGAGTCCGGCGCGCTACCATCTGCGCCGCTGGCTGGAGCCGATTCTTCCGAGGGTTGCAGTGTTTTCCATGGCGGAGATTCCTCCTGAAGTGCGTGTGCGGTCGATAGGGATAGTACGGTGAACGGATCATGAGTATGTGGAATCTGGAAAGTATGGCAGAGCGGCCATTGACGGACGAGGAGATCAGGCAGAGGGGAGTGATGTTGACGCTTCGAGGCTCCGTGAAAAACAAACAGGTAAAAGCTCGGGAACAGAAAGGCTCGCAAGCCGGCGCGGGCGAGAATGTCAGATTCACCCCAGAGCAGGAGCAGATGATGGTCGAGCATCTGCCCATCGTGCGTTATATTGCGCGGCGCATCCATGAGCGGCTACCGCAGCATGTGGAGATGGAAGAGCTGGTCAGCGCGGGAGTGCTGGGCCTGATGGATGCTTTTCAAAAATTTGATCCAGCCAAGAAGGTACAGTTTCGCAGCTATGCGCAGTTCCGTATACGCGGCGCAATTTTGGATAGTCTGCGCACTCTTGACTGGAGCCCTCGCGACCTGCGTCGCAAAGGGCGGGCGGTGGAGCAGGCCATCCGCGCGTTGACCTCGCGGATGGGGCGCTCGCCCTCTGAGAACGAGATTGCTGCCGAAATGGGCATGGAGCTGGGCGACTATCAGCAATTGCTAGGGGAACTGAAAGGGCTTGAAATTGGCACACTCCATCTTGAGCGCTCTGAGGATTCTGGAGAAGAGGAGCTGGCCTATGTGCCCAATCGGCAGGAGGATGATCCGTTGTTCCGTTGCCTTGAAGGTGAGCTCAGGGAGCGGCTTGCTGGGGCCATCGGAAATCTGCCTGAGCGCGAACGGCTGGTGATGACGCTCTACTACTACGAAGAGATGACCATGAAAGAGATTGGCCTGACGCTTGGCGTCGTAGAGTCGCGTGTTTCGCAGATCCATGCATCAGCTGTACTGAGGTTGCGCAGTATGCTGGCTGATCTTGCCTCAGGATCCACGCTCACTAACAAGAATCGCGAACGGAGAAACCTGGAGAAGTAATGGACAACGAAGGAATGCCCAAGGTAGAAAGAAGCCTCAAGCAGGATGAAATTGATGCATTGTTCCAGGCGGCCCGGGCCCGTTCGAAGGCTGCTGTGCAGGAGACCCGCTCAACCGTTCAGGCGTACAGTTTCTCGCGCGCTGGACAGATCAGCAATGAACAGATGCGCGCCATCAGTCTTCTGAATGACATCTTTGCGCGCAATCTTACGCATAACCTCGGGGTTTGGCTGCGGAGCCGTTTCCGCGTCAACCTTGTTTCGGCCGAACAGATGCCCTTCAATGAGTTCATGCTGCGCATTCCGGATCTGGCGTATGTCGGTTCTGTGCGGCTCGAGCCGCTGCGTGCTCTCTCTGTTCTGCAGCTTGATCTTGCCCTAGCGCCTCCCATGATTGATCTGTTGCTCGGCGGGGAGGGCAAGCCAGATCGCATGCGCGAGCTGACTGACATTGAGGAATCGATTCTCACCAGTGTCGCTGAGGTTATCTGCCGCGAACTAAGCACGGCATGGCAGCCTGTGGGCTTGAGTTTTATCTTTGAGCGCCGCCAATTACACACGCAGATTGCGCGCATTGTGCCTGTTTCAGAAAAGACTCTGTGTCTCAGTTTCGAAATCCAGATGCCTGGCGCCAGCGGTTTGTTGAATCTGGCTTTTCCTGCGGTTGTCTCGAATACAGTGTTGCGACGTCTGGTTGGCGACTGGAGCCGTCAACATCGCCATTCTCCTGAAACCCGACAGCGCATGCAGGAACGGGTTGGATTAATCAAAGTTGGCGCAGCGTTGCAATTGCCACCTGTGCGTCTGGCAGGCCGGGAACTCGAATCACTTCAGGTGGGCAAGATTCTGAAGCTTCCACTGACAGCTTCTCATCTGGCGGAATTGCGTATTGCCGGGGTGCCGCTCTTTCAGGCGCATCCTGTGAATCATGAAGAGCAACGTGCTGCGCACCTGACCGGCGTCGCAGCAGTCGCCGCACAACCGGCCCAAAGTTTTTGAGGAGGGGGAGTGAAGACATTTCTTGATGCATGGCTGCTGGAAGCGCCGATGGCGTTCAGCCAGGAACTGTCCGGGATGGTGAAGCTCGTAGTTGCGGAACCGATGCGGGAAGTTGCGGAAGTCCTTTCCTGCCAGGTGGAGGTGAGGGGAGCGCTGCGCGGTTCTTTCTGGATAGTGATTGACGCGGATGGACTGAGCCGCCTGCTGATAGCAGCGCATGTTACAGCGGATGAGCCCGACCGTAGCCGCGACACTGAGCTCTGGCATGGCATGATTCGCCAAGCTGCTGAGCGAGCAGCGAAATCAGCGGGCAGAGAAGCCGGTGCTGCGGTATCTGTTTCATCAGTGCAGGGAGCGCCTCGCCCGGAAGGAAAGGGCCTTGCATTTTATGAGATACGCTTTGGCGAGACAGCAGTCCGTATTGCATTTGGCGACCAAACCTTTGCTGCGCCGGTGGCAAAGATGAAGCCGCAGACAGAGCCATCTTCTCCGATCAGAGGTATTGATCTATTGCTCGATGTGGAACTGGATGCCTCGCTGCGCTTCGGTTCACGGGAGATGCCGTTGAGTGAAGTGCTGGAACTGGGTCCTGGCGATGTGGTGCAGCTCGAACGGCACGTGACTGATCCGGTAGATCTGCTTGTCGGGGATAAAATTGTCGCCCGCGGAGAAGTTGTCTTGGTGAATGGAAGCTTTGGCCTCCGGGTGACCGAAGTTGCAGAACCTCGGAAATCACTGGAGAGTATACGATGCCTGTTCTGAAAAAAGATGACGCGGAAAACGCATCGCCAGTTTCATGTTTTGCTGGTGACTCGGGCGCCTTTTTCCCTGAATGCGGGAATTCTCATTGCAAGAACGGGTGGATGCGTTTGTGGCGTAGCCGCCGGTTCCCCATATTCGAAGGCAAATGGGCATGCTGCCGCGACTGTCTGAGGCAGTTAGTTGGGGCTGCCGTGCAGCGCGAAATGCGTGATAGAAACGATGGGCCGGGGTCTTATCAGCATCGCATTCCGCTGGGATTGATGTTGCTTTCGCAAGGGCACATTACACAGGAGCAGTTGCGCTGCGCTCTCGATGCACAGAAGAAGGCAGGTTCGGGACGTCTGGGTGGCTGGTTGGTGGAGCAGAAGGCGGTTGCTGAAGAACGTGTGGTGCATGCGCTCAGTGCACAATGGAATTGTCCGGTATTTTCTGTAGAGCGGTTTGATGCCACTCGAATGGCTTCTGTTCTGCCACGATTGCTGGCAGACAGTTACAGCGCTTTACCTCTGCGTCTTGCAGGACGACACTTTCTTTATGTAGCTTTCGAAGACAGAATCGATCCTTGCATTACCTATGCACTGGAGCGGATCTCTGGCTTGAAGGTCCAGGCTGGCCTCATACATGATTCGGAATTTCGCCGTGCACATCGGGAACTTCTTCACACATCGTTTCCAAAGGTGCGGCTACTCGAAGCCACAAGTCTACGTGGCGCAGTGCTGGCAATGACAGCGATGATCGAAGAGTGTAAGCCGAAGGAAGCACGGATGGTGAGAGTACACAACTATTTCTGGCTCCGGCTGTGGCGCGGCACAGATGTTGAGGGCGAGTTGGACAAGCCGCTTCCGTCCGCCGATAAGGTTGAAGATATGGTCTGCTCCTTTTCCACAACTGGATAAACCTTCTGTAGGAGTGTAAAAATCTGCCGATAAGGGTTGGTGAACGAGGAGTGTTCATGAGTGAAATAGCTGCCCTTATTGTCGATGATTCTTCGGTGATGCGGAAGATTGTCGAGCGGGCCTTGCGCCAGGCCGGATTGTCCTTGAGCAAGGTGCACGAGGCCTCAAGTGGCGTGGAGGCCCTTGATGTTCTGAAGAGCGAACGTGTCCACCTCATTCTTTCCGACATCAATATGCCCATGATGGATGGTCTCGAATTTCTGCGGCAGCTGCGCGCGCAGGAACTGGCACCTGAGGTCCCCGTAGTCATGATTACGACTGAGGGCAGCGAAGAACATGTGAAGGCAGCGATTGTCGCTGGCGCACAGGGATACATCCGCAAGCCCTTTACTCCTGAGCAGGTAAAGGATCGCGTGCTGCCGCTGCTTGATCTTGCATGAAATTTGATTCATTTCTGGAGAAGAGAATGGCAACGCAGGTTCGGGATCTGGTTCAGGAAAGTGCATATGCGCAGAATCTGGATAGTGCAGTCGATGAAGTCTTTCGTCTGATGATGGGCGTGCCCTGCGCGCCGACTGAGGAATGTGTTCTTGAAGAAAGAGAAACCATCACGGCCGTTATAGGCCTGGCCGGGGTCCTGAGCGGGGCCTGCACATTACGCTGCGATCTCAAGTCTGCGCTACGGATGGCAGAGTGCATGGTGGGAATACGTCCTACAGAGCTTGATGCGATGGTAAAGGACGCGATTGGTGAAGTATGCAACATGGTGGCTGGAGCATGGAAGGGCAAACACTCTGTGCTTGCCTCGGGGTGTATGCTTTCTACTCCTGCTGTGGTCACCGGCACGCACTACCAGCTGCATATGCAGCAGCCCGAGTTCCGTATGGACCGCAACTACAGCTTTGAGCAGCATGGCATTAGCATCAGCATCATCTGCGAATCCATTCAATAGATTTTTCTAATCTTTACTCATTCCATTTGGCTCTCCTTTTGCACACTCTATCAGCGAAAGGAGCTAGCAGGTGGACAGCGGTTATTACGCAGCTTTTTCCGGATTGCTTGCGCGCACGGAAGCGCTCGATGCGGCAGCCAGCAATCTGGCTAATGCGAATACCAACGGCTTCCGCGCTCAGCGCGAATACTTCCGCAATGCCATTGTTGGCCCAGATGCTTTGCGTTCGCAGGTCAACCAGATTGTCAACAACTATGGTGTGCTCGGCGGCAATCAGCTCTATCTCGGTCAGGGAGCTCTGACGCACACAGGCAATCCGCTCGATCTTGCTATTGAAGGCTCCGGCTTTTTCGAGATTCAAACCAAACAGGGCATGCGTTACACGCGCGATGGATCCTTTCGCCGCGCACTTGACGGCACCCTTGTGACAGCAGCGGGCGAGCCCGTGCTCAATGCGCAGAACAAGCCCATTCAGGTTCCCACAGGAGATGTAGTTGTCGGCGTTGATGGCGTCATTTCGGTGGGAAATGCAGTCGTAGGCAAAGTGGGGGTCTTCGATATTCCCGCATCCGCACTCATCCCTGAGGGTACAAACCGCTATACCACGACTGCAGGTACGAAACCGGCGGCTACATCGGCAGCGATCCATCAAGGCGCACTTGAGTCTTCGAACCAGGATGTGATTCAGGGAACCGTGAATCTCATTCTCGTGCAGCGACAGGCCGAGATGATGCAGAAGACACTCTCAAATTTTTATGGAAATTTCGACAAGACTGCCAGCGAAGATCTTCCCAAGATCTGAAGCACAGCAGGTCTTAGAGCAGAGGAGAACAGACAAGCATGATCCGAGCTTTGTATACGGCAGCCAGCGGCATGAGCGCGCAGCAACTCAATCTCGACACTATTGCCAACAATCTGGCGAACTCTTCGACATCAGGATTTCGCCAGCGTCAGCTGCAGTTTCAGGACATGATCTATCAGAACCTGGTGACTCCCGGCGCGGCGCAGAGCCAGCAGACTGTCTCTGCTGGTCTTCAGGTTGGTCTTGGCACAAAGTCGGCGGCAACTGAAATCATCATGACGCAAGGCGACCTGAACAATACGGGCAATTCCTTGGATCTTGCCATCCAAGGAAACGGCTTCTTTCAGGTATCGCGTCCTGACGGCACGATTGCTTACACGCGCGCTGGAAGTTTCCATTTGAATAATCAGGGTCAGATAGTCACTATCGACGGTGACCCGCTGATTCCCAGCATTACCATTCCGCCAAACGCAACCTCAATCACGATCACGCAGTATGGCGTAGTGAATGCAACTTTGCCGGGTCAGCAGAATCCGACGCAGCTCGGCCAGATTCAACTTGCCACTTTCGCCAATCCCGAAGGGCTGAACAGCATTGGTTCGAATCTGTTTACGGCGACACTTTCCTCCGGTCAAGCCGTGCTTGATACTCCGGGAGGTACGCAGGGCCTGGGAACTCTACAGCAGGGCTATCTTGAAAACTCGAACGTCGATGTTGTCACCGAGTTCGTCCAGATGGTGCTCGCACAGCGCGCATACGAAAGCAATTCCAAGGTCATTCGCGCTGCCGACGATATGTACAGCCAGGTAAACAATATGGCGCGGTAACAGCGATGAGACGAGTTCTGGTTCCATTTTCACTGGCGGTGCTATGGCTGGGGGCGGCGTCCTCTTCGAGTGCGGCGTGCGACGGCCACATGACTGGAAGTGCTGTCGATCATTACATCAGCGATGGCGTATTGCATCGCCGGTGGGCTGTCATTGCCGACTGCGCACATCCCGGCCGGCCATGGATCGCTAAAGAAACAACACCACCTTTTGAGCAAGTGACCATTCGGGCTGCTACAGCAGTACAGGTTCGACTACTGGTTGCCGCAGGCGCGAAAGTCATCCTCTGGAAAGATACCGGCGAATCCAGAATGCAGCTGACGGGAACAGCGTTGGAGCCCGGACGATTGGGCGATGAGATACGTGTACGTGTCGGTAATGCTTCAGGAGCAGTGATCGAAGGAAGGATCAAGGGAGCGACTCTGGTGGAACTGATCGGGCCAGTCAGGTGGAACTCGCAATGAGGCAAATCTGCACGGCAATTCTCTGTCTTCTATCAGGTGCAGTGTGCCTGGCTGCAAGCGCCAAGCCTGAGAAACAACCCAAACCCACACCACCAGATATTGCACTGAATTCCTATATTGAGCGCGTTCGTGCAGAGAGTGCAGCAGAGGAGCGCTCGCCTGGCGCCATATGGACTCCCGACGGCAGTCTGACGCGGCTTTCTGCCGATGTGAAGGCATCGCATGTGCACGATCCCATTGCTATTGTCGTTTCAGAAAGCCTGACTGCCTCCACAGACGGTACGGTGAAGAATTCCCGTGCGTCGAATGCCAGTTCGCAGGTTTCTTCGCTGCTTGGCAAGTTCAGCGGCGGAAATGCGCTCAATAACCTGTTAAATCAGACTTCATCTTCGGGGCTGAATGCGCAGGGGCAGAGTGTGACTGATTCGAGCCTGAACACTACGCTTGGCGGGGAAGTAGTCGATATGCTGCCTAACGGGATGCTCGTGATTCAGGCGGTACGGCAGGCGACATTCAACCAGCAGACACAGGTGATCAAGCTGCGAGGTCTGGTACGTCCAGAGGACATAAACACTCAGAACCAGGTGCTGTCTACCGCGATCACAAGCCTTGAGCTTGAAGTTGTCGGCAAGGGCATCATCAATGATTACACCTATCGGCCCAATGCGGTCGTCCGTTTTCTGCAAAAGCTTTTGGTTTTTTAGGGATTGCAATCCTATGCGTGATTCTATAACTCGACGTCTGCTTGTCGTCGCTCTGCTGTTCTTTGCTGCAAAAACGCTTGCAGCTGCTCCGCGCATCAAGCTAACGCGGGTGAAAGATGTGGCTACAGTTGAAGGCGTGCGCGACAACCAGCTTGTCGGCTATGGCATTGTAGTTGGACTTCGCGGCACGGGTGACAGCCAGCAGACGGTTTTTCCATTACAGACGCTGGTCTCGACACTCCAGCGCATGGGGATAAATCTGCAGCAGTCACCGCAGTATTCTCAGATGCGCACACAAAATATGGCTGCAGTCTTTGTTTCCGCTACACTGCCTGCTTTCGCGCGGCCCGGGAACAAGATCGACATTACGGTCTCTTCCGCAGGCGATGCGCGCAGTCTCGAAGGCGGTCTTTTATTGCTGACTGCGCTTTATGGACCGGACGGGCAGATCTACGCTGAAGCTCAGGGGCCACTGACCCTCGGCGGATATGCCATCGGCGTCAATGGCAACCTGCGGCAGTACAATCACCCAACCACGGCGCGAGTTCCGGATGGAGCGATGGTAGAGCGTGGCGTGCCGCTTGATCTTTCGCGGATGCATTCACTGTCGCTGCTGTTGAACGATGCTGATTTTCGCACCGCTGAGATGATGGCAGCAGCCATCGATAAAGAAATGGGGCGCCACTTGGCTCATGCAGTCGACAGCAGGCGTATTGCGCTGGCTATTCAGCCTTCGGAAGATGTTCCCGCCTTGCTGGCGCAGGTTGAGTCGGTCGAAGTAGAGACCTATCCGCGGGCCAAAGTCGTGGTGAATGAGCGCACTGGAACTGTGGTCATTGGTGGAGATGTGCATCTGCAACCCGTCTCCATTCTGCACGGTGGTCTGTCGGTCAATGTAGTGACGGAGTATCGGGTCTCGCAGCCCGCTCCGTTTTCCCAAGGAACGACGCAGGTTGTTCCCCAGACGACCATTCAGGCGCAGGACCAACCGGTAAACCGAATCGAATTGAAGCAGGGGGCTACTGTGGATGATCTGGTGCAGAATCTCCAGCAGATCGGGGCTTCAGCCCGCGATATTATTTCCATTCTTCAGGCGATGAAGGAAGCCGGGTCGCTGGAAGCCGAATTGGAGGTCTTATGAATTCCGTGGCATTGCCGCCGTTGTCTGAAAACAGTACACCTGTTAAACCGAACCCGAAGCTTGAATCAGCAGCACATGAATTTGAAGCTAGCTTGATGAAGGAATTTCTTAAGCCATTGCAGCAGGATAGTTTATTTTCCGATGAGGGCGGCGAGGGGGATGGCGATTCTTTGGGCAGCGCTGATACGTTGATGAGCTTTGGTGCGGAAGCCATGGCTAAAGGGATTTCAGAGCATGGAGGTTTCGGTATTGCTCGACAAATTCTCAGCCATTTCCAAGAGGCAATCGAATCTGAAAATATGGGTTCGCGTTCATGAGAAATCGCAGAGAATTGCCAGGCAATTGTTACTAAAGTTTCATCCTGACTTGCCGATAATGGCAATGAGGAGCAAGAGATGAACGTCAACGACGGTCTGCACAATCTGCCGGAGGTCCTGGGGGTAACAGAAACCGCGAGAGTTTCTCCGGTGCAACGGCAGGCGGCTTCGGCCAATTCTGCTGCAGTCGGGATACAAGATCGTACAGAACTCAGTTCAGCGGCAAGTCTTGCGAACGAAGCAATGCAGACATCCGATGTGCGCATGGACAAGGTAGCAGCTGTCCAGCAGGCACTGGCGAATGGAACATATAACGTGAGCCCCGGAGACGTTGCCAATAAGCTCATCGAGCAGATGTTGAATAAGTAGAGCATCCATGTCTCAGATCGGTTTTTCTCCGGTGCCCATCCTGTCTCTGCTGGATCGAGCGATCAAGGCATTGGCCAGAGCGGATGCAGCATCCACAGTTGAAGTGTTGTCTGATTGCGAACGGCTTGCTATGCCTGCTTCGCAAGAAGAGTTCAGCCGGGCGCTTACTCAGAAGGCAGTTTTTGAAAGATTACTGGAGCAAACGAGCGCAAATTTGCGTGTGCTTCACAGCAAGAGAAGCGAATTCCGTTATGGCCGTCATCGCGGTGATTCATAAAGAAGTCGAGAGCGAATACAGATAGAAGGCAATTGATATGGCGACACTGAATTCAGCATTCAGCATTGCAACCGGTGCACTTGACGCAGATCAAGCGGCACTCAACATCATTGCAAACAACACTTCGAACGCTAATACTCCCGGTTACACCAATCAGGTGCCGCAGTGGGAGGAAAACGATACGGTAACCATCAATGGTACTGGCTACGGACAAGGCGTAACTATGACCGGGCCGCAGTCGCAGCGCGATCTGGTGCTTGAACAACGCATCCAGCAACAGACACAGCTGCAGCAGGACAGCAGCGCCAGGTATACGGCTTTAGATCAGATACAGAGCATCTTCAGCTCGGCCACTTCTACGAGCTCTTCTGCTTCTTCGCTGGATATCGGGCAAAGCATTTCGAATTTCTTTAGTGCGCTTTCATCCTTACAGGCCGATCCAGCAAACACTTCTTTGCGTCAATCAGTATTAAGCGCTGCGAGTACTCTAGCAGCATCATTCAACTCTGCTTCTTCCCAACTGTCGAGCGAACAGGGCTCACTCGATCAGCAGACGTCGACGATTGTGAATCAGGTGAACGCACTCACGACAGCCATCGCGCAATTGAATCAGCAAATCTCAGAGCAGTCTCCGAATAGTGATGCCGGACAGCTCGAAGACCAGAGACAATACGATATCCAACAGCTTTCGCAACTGATTGGTGTCCACGAGATCACAACTGAAGACAATGGCCTGACGATCACGACGTCGAGCGGCGCCCCGCTGGTCGTGAAGGGAGAGGCATTTTCGCTAGGCACCTCGCTCTCTGGCGGCACGACACAGATTTTGGACTATCAAGGCAACAACATCACGTCGAGTCTTGCCGGTGCTGGTGGTCAACTGGGCGGTGTGCTGACGGTGCGCGACCAGGATATTCCGCAGATGCTGAGCAGTCTCGATACCCTAGCATTTGATCTGGGATCTGAGTTGAATACAGCAAATGAAGCGGGTTCAGACAGCAACGGCAATCCAGGCACAGCTATCTTTAATCTACCTTCAACCGCTCCTGGAGCTGCGAGTTCGATCTCAGTGGCCCTTACGGCCCCGTCGCAGATAGCTGCGGCAGCTACAGGTAATGGATCGTCGGATGATACGAACCTTGTGAGCATGTTGCAATTGCAAAACCAACCCGTCGTGGGCGGAGACACGCCTTCAAGTTATTATTCGAGCTTCGTCTCCGCACTTGGCAGCCTGGTCTCTCAGGTTTCGACAAATAACACGGCGCAACAAGCCTCACTGACGCAGCTGACATCGCAACGCGATTCGCTGTCCGCAGTAAATCTGAACGACCAGGCAGCAGCTCTTGAAAGCCTGCAACAGGCATATCAAGCGGCATCGAAGGTCTTCACTATCCTCGATACCGTTATGGCGTCTGCTATAAACCTTGGCGTTGAAACCACGGTTGCCTAAGAGGAAACACCATGCGATTCGATCCTTTTTATCTCAACAGCGCTGTTACTGCTCTCGATCAGACTTCGGCGATGCAACAGCAGCTTACTACCGAGCTTTCAAGCGGAGTACGCGTCAATTCCCTGAGCGATGATCCGGTGGCGGCCGGTCAAAATGTTCTGCTCTCGTCGCAGCTAAATCTAGATGTCAGCTTTTCGCAGACACAGAACTCTGTTGTTGGCAGACTGCAGGTGGCCGACTCCACTCTCGGCAGCGTGGTTACGCAACTGACTCAGGCACTTTCGCTGGCGACGCAGGCTAACAATGGAACATTGAATGCGAGCGACTTACAGTCGATCGGGACGCAACTCTCTGGCATACGCGATGAGATTGTTTCGCTTGCGAATACAACCTACATGGGCGAGTATATTTTCTCCGGAAGTGCAGGCACGACCGCACCTTTCGCATTGGATACATCGGCAACACCGAATACCGTTACATATAACGGAGATTCTGTCGTCTCATATGTCATGACATCCGGTGGGCAGAAGATCCAGGCCAATGTTCCGGGCAGTGATATTTTCGCTGATGGAACCTATAACGTCATTCAGACGTTGAACAGTCTTATTTCTGATTTTTCCTCAGGCACCGCTTCAGCAAGCGCTGTCTCTGACACGACAGCTTTGAGCTCAGCGTTGAACTATGTAGGTCAGCAGCGGGTAAACATTGACAACTCGATCACGCAGCTTGAGGCTGGGCAAAGCCACTCACAGACTGAGAGCACACAGATCACTGCCGCACAGACCAGCTTGATGCAGGCCGATGTGGCCCAGATTTCCACCCAGCTCAGCATGGCTGAAACCCAGCAGACCGCATTGACGCAAGTCATCAATCTGCTCGAAAAGAACAATGGAAACCTCTTTAGTCTGTTGTAATGGGAAAAGGCTGAAGCAGAAAGTAATGATTCCTCATAATGATTAGCTGTTTTCGGAGCCAGGACGGCTTCGCCGATAGCTCCGCCCACGGCTCTTCAAAAGGAAGACCTCGCGGCAGAACGGGCACTCCCACGGATACAGGCCGAGTCTTGGATAAACATGCTCCTGCATGAAACCGCGGCGTTGAACTCGGACCATTTCGACGTGTTCGCAGTTAGGGCAACGGCGTTTCGCCTTGTTCATGAGTTGCTTTAAGTCCCCGAAATCCCGATAAAAAATAACATCGAAGCGTAATAATAGCGCAAATTTAGACACGCTGCTTATGCTTCGGGTCACAAAATATGTCTATTTTAGTTATAGATTTTTTGTGTCTTGACAAGCAGGAGAAACTAACAGAACTGTTCAGATTAAAAAGGGAAGAGGAGGGCCCGCCGGAGTTAAGCTGTCCGGCCGAGCCGTGCGCTGGTCATCGATTGCGCCAGCTCAATCAATTCACTGGGAGGGATCGGTTTCAGGCGGTAGAAAACATTCAGATTCTGGTATTCGGTTTCCCCTTCAGGGAGTCCGCTAAGAACCAGAATGGGTAAAGCAGGGAATCGCCGGCGAAGCTCTGCTACAAGCTGTGGCCCATTCATCTGAGGCATCAAATGGTCAGTGATGACCAACCCTACACGATGCGCAAATTCAAGATCGTCCAGGATGTAGAGTGCTTCCTGGGCGTCCTTGGCAATCAGTACATTATGACCGGCGCTTGCAAGTATGGCTTTTCTGGTCATAGCTTGCACTGCATCATCATCAACCAGAAGTATTGTTAGGGGCATATCTGCATAACTGGGGAAAATAATTCCAACTGATAAAAACTGATGCCACTTTTCTGACAGCAGTTGTATTTGGGTGCTTTTATTTCTTCGAGTGAGTGCTAATACCAGCCAAATTACATGCTCGCCAATACAGAGTCAACTCCTTTAGCCGCGAGTGTGGAGCGAAAATAATCCAGGCTGAGTTTGAGGCCTGTTTCGAGATCAATTTTCGGTTCCCAGTCCAGAAATTGTTTTGCCCGGGTAATGTCCGGTTTGCGCTGCGTAGGATCATCCTCTGGGAGAGGTTCATAGACGATCTTGCTCTTCGAGCCGGTTACGCGCAGTACTGCCTTGGCGCAATCGAGAATCGTCCATTCATTCGGGTTTCCAATATTAACGGGCAGGTTTACATCGGAACGAGAGAGACGCAGGAATCCGTCTATTTCATCAGACACATAGCAGAAGCTGCGTGTCTGACCTCCATCACCATAAACTGTCAGATCCTGGCCCTGCAGGGCCTGAACCATAAAGTTAGAGATTACACGGCCATCATTGGCTTGAAGGCGAGGGCCATATGTATTAAAGATGCGGGCGAGCCGGATATCCACTTTGCGGTAGCGGTGGTAAGCCATGATGAGGGCTTCAGAAAAGCGCTTGCCTTCGTCATAAACAGAGCGTGGTCCGATAGGGTTTACGTTGCCCCAATACTCTTCGGTTTGCGGATGGACCGTAGGGTCGCCGTAGCACTCTGAAGTGGATGCGTGCAGGAACTTGGCCTGATATTTATGTGCGATTTCAAGCGCGTTGCGGGTTCCGTAGGAGCCGACTTCCAGGGTTTCTATTCCTAGACGGCTGTAATCCTGTGGACTGGCCGGCGAAGCGAAGTTGAAAATGTAGTCCACCTTGCCAAAGTCAAAGGATGTACAAATGTCGTGCTTGCGAAACTCGAAGCGTGGTTCATTCCGGTGCTGCTTCAAGTTTTCGAGCGTACCTGTGCAAAGATTGTCGATTCCGATGACTGAATGGCCTTCGCCAAGAAGAGCGTCTGTAAGATGAGAGCCGAGAAATCCTGCTGCACCGGTAACGAGAACTCGCATAGTCAATGGTTTGTCTCTCGAAAAAGGAATGAGTTTAGACGCCGCCTTAAGCGGTTGAACAAACTAGCCCTAGAATTCATGCGGGACTAGGTCTCTAGGATAGCAGGGGGAAACTTTGGGGTTGCATGTATACTCCGGCTATTCCCAGCAGTAGTGTTATGAGCCTTTTCCCGGAGACTCCTGATGATTTCCGCACCTAAACTGCTTTTGCTTGGTTCATGCCTTCTTTCTTCTCCCCTTTCAGCACAGACCTTCACCATTGAGCAGGCACTGAGTGCTCCGTTCAATTCACTTCTGACAGCAGCTCCTGCGAAGAGCCGATTTGTCTGGATCAGTGACCAGCAGGGGCGGCGCAACGTGTGGGTTGCCATCAAGGACGGCAGTGGCAAAAGTTACACTGCGAATCAGCTCACTAAGTATTCCGATGATGACGGGCAGGAGATTAGCGGGCTTGCCTGGACTCCGGATGCTGAGACAGTGCTTTATGTGCGCGGTGGCGACTCCGAGTTTCCGGGAAAGCCTGCACCGAATCCAGCATGGATATCGGCTGGTGTTGAGCAGCAGATATGGATGGTTTCCGCTCACGGTGGTGAGCCGCACAAGCTGGCGGATGGGAGTGATCCGGCGGTGTCTCCTGATGGTGATTTTGTTGCGTATCTGTTGAAGGGGCAGATATGGGCAATTCCGCTGAAAGACCCAAATGCGAAACCGGAACAATTGCTCCATACGCGAGGTGGCGCTTCGTCGCTTTTGTGGTCGCCGGATGGAAAATTCCTGGCGTTTGTCAGCCGGCGTGAGGACCACAGTTTTATTGGTCTGTATGTTCGGGAGACGAAAACGCTGCGGTATCTCGATCCGGGAACCGATCATGATGGAGAGCCTGTCTGGTCACCGGACAGTAAGAGCATTGCCTTTGTCCGCGTTCCGTTCAGCAAGCATGCTGCTCTTTTCGGGCCGAAGAGGACCGATATTCCATGGTCGATTCGTGTTGCTGACGCCGAGAGCGGGCATGGACACGAAATATGGCGCGCGCAGGAAGGCATGGGCAGCGTCTTTCATGAAACGGAGAGCAAGCATCAGCTGATCTGGAGCAGCAGTCATTCGATCATCTTTCCCTGGGAGCGCGATGGATGGCTGCATCTTTATTCCGTTTCTGAAAATAGCGGTGAAGCAAAGCTTCTGACTCCTGGTGAATTTGAAGTGGACAGCGTCACCAGTAATCCAGATGGGAAGTCAGTTGTTTACTCATCGAACCAGAATGACATTGACCGCAGGCATATCTGGAAGATCGATACTGCTTCCGGCCACGTGGCTGAGTTGACCCATGGTGATGGGATTGAAACCTTTCCTGCCGTGTCAGGTGAGAGCATCGTTGTCCTGCGCTCCGATGTTCGTGTGCCGATTCGTCCTGCTGCGGTGGAAGCGAACGGCGCATTGCAGGACCTTGCTCCGCAGGCGGTGCCGGCATCATTTCCAGCGAGCAGCTTTGTTGTTCCTCAGCAGGTGATTCTGTCAGCTGCTGATGGCCTGCGGATTCATGGGCAGCTGTTTTTGCCGAAGAATGCCGGTGACGGGCATCGACATCCAGCGGCGATTTTCTTTCATGGCGGATCGCGGCGCCAGATGCTGCTGGGCTGGCATTACATGCAGTACTACTCGAATGCTTATGCGATGAACCAGTACCTGGCCAGCCTGGGGTACGTCGTGCTGTCAGTGAATTATCGCAGCGGCATCGGGTATGGCGAGGAGTTTCGCGAAGCATTGAATTATGGTGCGACGGGAGCGAGCGAATTCAACGATGTTCTGGGGGCCGGGCTATACCTGCGCTCGCGTTCTGATGTAGATCCTGCCCGCATTGGGGTGTGGGGCGGCAGCTACGGAGGGTACCTGACGGCCCTTGCCCTGGCGCGCGCTTCGAATCTCTTTGCTGCCGGGGTGGACATGCATGGGGTCCATGACTGGAACCTGGAACTGGGCAACTGGCTGCCAGCGTACGATCCTTCGGCTGACCCGGAAGCGGCGCGGGTGGCCTGGAATTCGTCTCCGCTATCGTCGGTGAACACGTGGCGTTCCCCGGTGCTGCTGATTCAGGGGGACGATGACCGCAACGTACAGTTCTCGCAGACCGTGCAATTAGCGGAAGCTCTACGAAAGCAGAAAGTGGAGATAGAGGAGCTGGTCTTTCCGGATGAGATTCATGACTTTTTGTTGCACCGAGATTGGGTGGCTGCCTATAACGCCAGTGCTGAGTTCTTTGGGAAGCACCTGAAATAAGCTAGTGGGGACCCCACCCCCTATGTTTTGTACGGGGATTGTTTATTTTCATTGATTTACGGGAGATAGTTCATTACGGAGATCGTTTGTTTTCAGTGAGTTAAGTTTTTTGCTTTTTCTGTCCGGTTTACACGGATCGTTTACTTTCAATCAATTACGCACTCAAACTTAAAGGGCATGACTTATGAGCCATGCCCTTTTCTTTGATCTAATTCCAGAATAGCAAATTCAGGCATAATTCCCTGCAAGTATTTTGACTGAGTAAGTCTATTGAAATCTGGTGATTGCTGAATTTGTCCATTCCCAGGGGCTTGACACGACTTACGTGGAGTTGAAGCTTCAAGCAATTGTCAAAAAAGGAGGAGATCCGAGATGAAACCGATTGTTGATTTTGGGCGTTTTAAAGTGCTGGAAATCGCACAGCAGTTTCCCGAGACTGCGGACACCCTGCTTCTGGATACCTATCTGACAAATGAAGAAGCAGCGAGTGCACGTATATTCCGGGTGTACAGAGGTACCCCTCCTCACTATCACGAAGGAAGCGACGAATACCTGTACGTGCTTTCCGGCAAGGGCACATTCTGGATGGGGGATGCATCGAACAGCGGGGAGTTCGCTCCTGGTGACTTTCTGTTCTTCAAGCGCCGCACAATACATGCGCTCCCTGAAATTTTTGAGGAGCCAGTGGTTTTCCTTTCCATTGACGCGCCGCGGCGAGATCCCAAAGACATTATTTTTGTGAATCCGGAAGATGGCACTCCGGAGAGCTTTATCAAAGGAGCCTGAATCGGTTTCAGGCTCCCCTGGCGGGGTCCTTTCTAGAAATGCACTGCTGTAATCCATAGATCCTAATTCCATAACATTTCCCCTTGACATTCGACCTGAGCGTGTTTAGCTTTAGGTCGAATGACGACTAGAGAATCGGACGAACAACTGGAGCTTCTGCAGGGGACGCTGGATCTGCTCATCCTGCAGACGCTTGCATTTGGACGTGCGCATGGTCATGCCATTGCGCGATCTATTGAGCACAGGTCGGAAGAAGTGCTGCAGGTGGGGCACGGGTCACTCTATCCTGCGCTGCAGCGGCTGATGAAGCTCGGGCTTATTGTGGCGGAGGACGGCGTCTCGGAGAACAACCGCAAGGCGAGGTTCTACCGGCTTACGGCGAAAGGCAGGGAGAAATTGTCGCGCGAAACATCGAAGTGGCAGCGGCTTTCGCGTGCGATTGCCCGCATTCTATCGCCGGTTTAATTGCGTATTAAAGCCTACCGCAGAGGACGGAGTTTGCGCAGAGAAATTTTCACCACCCTGCGGCTTTGCTCAGGGTTGGCTCCGACCGCAGAGAACACAGAGGCTTTTTCACAGAGGGACTTTTGCCATGTATTGGAAGAGGCGCAAAGACAGTCTGGAAGATGAAATCCAAACGCACATTGATCTTGAGACGCGGGAGAACATCGAGGCGGGGATGTCTCCCGAGGAAGCGCGGCATGCCGCGATGCGCAAGTTTGGAAATGTTCTGCAGGCGAAGGAGAAGTCGCGCGAAATCTGGGGTTGGCAATGGCTGGAGCGGCTTGGGCAGGACGTGGGTTTCAGCCTTCGCGTTTTGCGTAAATCTCCGGGATTCACGATCGTAGTAGTTCTTACATTGGCGTTTGGCATTGGTGCGAATGCAGCCATCTTCACTCTGGTGAATGCAGTGCTGATGAAGAACCTGCCTGTGGCTGATCCGAAGACGCTGATAAGGATTGGAGACAGCGACGATTGCTGCGTAGGCCAGGGAAGACCGGATAACGGTGGCTACAGTCTGTTCCCAACAGCAGCGTGGCAGCTTTTAAAGAAGAATGCGCCAGAGTTCGAAGAACTGGCGGCGATACAGGCAGGATTTGAATGGCGTCCGGTGACGGTGCGGCGCGATGGAGCGAAGGAAGCGCGCTCGGTGATGGGCGAGTTTGTTTCCGGCAATTATTTTTCTGTTTTTGGGCTGAGATCCCAGGCGGGGAGACTATTTACCGATTCGGATGACGTTGAAGGCGCGCCGATGACGGCGGTCATGAGCTATGAGACCTGGCAGCGTGATTATGCGGGCGATCCCTCGGTTGTGGGCAGCACATTCTGGATAAATACAAAACCGGTAACGATTGCGGGGATTGCGCCAGAGGGGTTTTATGGCGATCGCATGTCGAGCACGCCTCCGGATTTCTATTTGCCGATTGGGACAATGCCGGTGCTGGCAATCGCTTCTTATGTGCATGAGCCAAATGTTCAGTGGCTGTACATGGTTGGGCGAGTGAAGCCGGGAATGCGGATTCCGGCATTGCAGGAGAAGTTAAGCGCACTGGTGAGGCAATACTGGGCCGCGAACCGGCCTTATTACTCCGGGAAGGGAAAGGCAGACCTGGCCAAGGTGCACGTAGCGCTTACGCCTGCAGGCGCCGGTATCCAGAACATGCAGGAAGCTTACGGGGCGCAGTTGCGTATGCTGATGGCGCTCTCGGGACTTGTGCTGCTGATTGCGTGCGCGAACATCGCAAATCTTCTTCTGGTGCGGGGCATGGCGCGGAAGACGGAAATGTCCGTGCGAACGGCGTTGGGTGCGGCGCGAGGAAGAATCATCCGGCAACTGCTGACGGAGAGCGTGGTCCTTTCTGTGATGGGCGGGATGGCTGGGCTGGCGGTGGCATATGCCGGAACGAGAATGCTGCTGGCGCTGGCGTTTCCCGGAGCGCAGGGTGTTCCCATTCATGCAAGCCCGTCCGTGCCTGTGCTCGGATTTGCATGTGGACTGTCGCTGGTGACCGGCATTCTGTTTGGCGTAGCTCCGGCCTGGATTGCCGCGCAGGCAGAGCCGGCGGATGCGCTGCGCAGCGGATCGCGGACAACGGCTCATGGCGCTTCGTTGCTGCAACGCGGACTGGTAGTCCTGCAGGCGGCGTTATCATTGGTACTGCTGGTAGGTGCGGGATTATTCTCGCGCAGCCTCTATAAGCTGCAGAGTACCGATCTCAAACTGGAATCAACCAACCGTTATATCGCTCATATCAATCCGCAGGCCGCAGGCTATAAACAGACGCAAGTGGAAGCGCTCTACCGAACGATGGAAGAACGGTTCCATGCCGTACCGGGTGTGGAGAAAGTGGGCATCAGCTCATACACGCCTATGGAGGACAACAATAATGGCTGGAGCGTCCAGGTACAGGGCAAACCAGACCCGAATATCGAGTCTTCCTGGATCAAAATAAATTCAGAATATTTCGATTCTGTGGGAACGCGCGTTGTCATGGGACGAGGGATCACTCCGCAGGACACTTCTACCTCGCGCGCAGTGGCGGTTGTAAACCAGAATTTTGTGAAGAGGTTGTTCAAGCCAGGCGAAAACCCGATCGGGCACCATTTTGGCTCGCCTGGGCCGGAGTCAGTGGGAGATTTTGAAATTGTCGGTATAGTGGAAAACACGGTCTATACCAGTGCCCGTTGGGCGGACCACCGGATGTATTTTGTCCCACTGGCGCAGAGGCCATTGAGTGATAAGGGGCCGATTGAAAATGACGGAATGATGTATGCCGGAGCCATCGTGTTGAAGACGAACAGACCGATCGACAACATGGAGGCACTGACAAGGCAGACGCTTGCGAGCATCAATCCCAACCTGACAGTGGTGAAGTTCCAGACATTCGATCAGCAGATTTTTGATCAGTTCAGCCATGAACGCCTGGTTGCACGATTGACGGTGATGTTTGGCGCACTGGCGCTGCTGCTGGCAACGATTGGTCTTTATGGAGTGACTGCATATACAGTCGCGCGGCGGACCAGCGAGATCGGCATCCGCATGGCCCTGGGTGCGAAACGCGTCCGGGTGATTGCGATGGTTATGCGCGGAGCGATGATTCAGGCTGTGCTGGGATTGGCTATTGGCATTCCGATCGTCCTGCTCTGCGCGCGGTATGTAGAGTCGCAGCTCTATGAGATGAAGGGCATGGATGTGGGTGTGCTGGTGGTTTCAGTTCTTACGCTTCTGGCAGCGGCTTTGGTGGCGGGACTGATTCCGGCGCGCCGCGCGGCTTTGATCGAGCCTGCGCGGGCTTTGAGGACGGAGTAAGACATCAGTGTGATTGTGGCAGCTCGTCCAGGGCGAGATTCAGTTCAAGAACATTGACTCGCGGTTCGCCGAGGAGTCCGAACTGGCGCTGCTGGATGTGAGTTGTTACCAGGTTGTGTACTGTGGTTTCGTCGAGTCCGCGCGCCTGGGCAACGTGATGCACCTGGAAGAGGGCGGCAGCGGGTGTGATGTCAGGATCGAGTCCGGAGCCTGAAGCCGTGACCAGATCGATCGGTATCGGCTGGCCGTTGGCTTCCTGCTGGTATTTCGTCACATCTCCCTGAATACGAGAAATCAGTTTCTGACTGGATGGCGCGAGGTTTGATCCTCCGGAAGAAGTGGCGTCATAGCCGTTGCCTGCTGCCGAGGGACGGCTGTGGAAGTACTTATCGCTGGTGAAGCTCTGTCCAATGACGCGCGAGCCGATGATCTGGCCGTTGCGTGAGATAAGCTGTCCATCGGCCTGACTGGGGAAGAGCAGATGCGCGATGCCAGTGATGGCGAGTGGATAGATGAGCCCGAGCAATAGGGCAGTTACGAGAGTGAAACGGATCGAGATGATGAGTGTCTGTTTCATGGAAAATCCTCAGACCAGGTGAAGGCCGTTCAGAACGACGTCGATGAGCTTGATTCCGACAAAAGGGACAATGATGCCGCCTACGCCGTAGATCAGCAGGTTGCGCCGCAGCAGCGCCTGCGCTGATTTGGGCTCGTATTTCACACCACGCAGCGCCAGCGGGACGAGCGCGATGATGATGATGGCATTGAAGACCACCGCGGAAAGAATGGCCGAGTGCGGCGTCTGCAGATGCATGATGTTCAGCGCATTCAGCACGGGGAAGACGCCGGCGAACATGGCCGGGATGATGGCGAAGTATTTTGCGACATCATTCGCGATAGAAAAAGTTGTGAGCGCGCCGCGCGTCATGAGGAGCTGCTTGCCGATCTCGACAATTTCGATGAGCTTGGTCGGATTGGAGTCGAGGTCGACCATGTTGCCGGCCTCTTTTGCGGCCTGCGTGCCGGTGTTCATGGCGACGCCGACGTCGGCCTGCGCGAGCGCAGGAGCGTCGTTGGTGCCGTCTCCGGTCATGGCGACGAGTTTGCCCTTGCCCTGCTCGCGCTTGATGAGGTTCATCTTGTCTTCAGGCTTGGCTTCGGCGAGAAAGTCGTCGACTCCCGCTTCACGCGCGATGACGGCGGCGGTGAGCGGGTTGTCACCGGTGATCATAATAGTGCGGATGCCCATTGCGCGCAGGCGAGCGAGGCGGTCACTGAGGCCGCCTTTGACGATGTCCTTGAGGTAGACGACGCCGAGCGCGGTGTTGTTTTCAGCAACGACGAGCGGCGTGCCGCCGAGGCGGGCGATCTCTTCAACCTTGTCTGAGACTTTGCGCGGAAGGCTCGAGTTTTTTTGCTCAAGAAAACGCGCAATTGCATCTGCGGAACCTTTGCGAATCATGGTTCCGGGCAGATCAACGCCGGACATGCGAGTCTGCGCGGTGAAGGGCACGAATTGCGCCTGCATGCCGGTGAGGTCGCGTCCGCGGAGATTGTATTTTTCTTTTGCCAGTACGACGATGGAGCGGCCCTCGGGTGTTTCGTCAGCGAGTGATGCGAGCTGTGCGGCATCAGCCAAGCGTTCGGTGCTGATGCCTGGAGCGGGATAGAACTCGGTGGCCTGACGATTGCCGAGAGTGATGGTTCCGGTTTTGTCGAGAAGCAATGTGTTGACGTCACCTGCTGCTTCGACGGCACGGCCTGACATGGCAAGAACGTTGTATTGCACCAAGCGATCCATGCCGGCGATGCCGATGGCGGAGAGCAGGCCGCCGATCGTGGTTGGGATCAGGCAAACGAGCAACGAGACAAGAACGAAGACGGTCTGCGGCGCGTTGGAGTAGATCGCAAAGGGCTGCAGGGTGGCGACGGCGAGCAGGAAGACGATAGTGAGTCCGGAGAGAAGAATGCTCAATGCGATTTCATTCGGCGTCTTCTGACGCTCTGCGCCTTCGACGAGCCCGATCATGCGATCGAGAAATGTCTCGCCGGGATTCGATGTGATGCGGACGATGATCCAGTCAGAGAGAACGCGTGTTCCCCCAGTGACGGCGGAGCGGTCGCCTCCGGCTTCACGAATAACGGGTGCGGATTCGCCGGTGATGGCGGACTCATCGACGGAGGCCACGCCTTCGATGACTTCACCGTCGCCGGCAATGAACTGTCCGGCTTCTACCTTGATGATGTCTCCTGCGCGGAGCTGCGGGCTGGAGATGGCTTCCGTTGTGCCGTCTTTTTTGATGCGATAAGCCATGGTTTCGCCCTTGGCTTTGCGCAGAGTGTCTGCCTGGGCCTTGCCGCGGCCTTCGGCCATGGCTTCAGCAAAGTTCGCGAAGAGCACAGTGAACCAGAGCCAGAGCGTAATCTGCAGGTCGAATGCGAAGCCGGGGCGCTGCTGGACGAGGTCCTGAATGAGCAGGCCGGTTGTGACCACGCTGCCAATCTCAACCACGAACATGACGGGGTTCTTCACCATCACGCGCGGGTTGAGTTTCGTGAGTGCGCCAACGATTGCCTGGCGCAGGATTGTTGGATTCCAGAGGCTTTGCCGTTTTGCCATTGCTTTCTCCGCTGCGCTAAAAGAGTTGTCCTGCGCGCAGCAGCAGGTGTTCAAGGATGGGCCCGAGGCTCAGAACGGGGAAGAAAGTCAGCGCGCCAACGATGAGGATGATGCCAGTCAACAGCACAGTAAACAGGCTGGTGTTGACGGGGAACGTTCCCGGCGAGGGAGGGATGCTCTTTTTCTGCGCGAGATTCCCGGCGATGGCAAGCATCGGCACCATCATGAGGAAACGGCCGATGAGCATGGTGAATCCGAGGCTGAGGTTGTACCAATGAGTGTTGGCGCTGAGTCCGCCGAATGCGGAACCATTGTTTCCTGCTCCTGATGTGAAGGCGTAGAGGATTTCGCTCAAGCCGTGGGGGCCGTTGTTGGCGAGAGCGCTGAGGCCCATTGGAGCTCGCACGGAGATGGCGGTGAGCACGAGAATGACGAGCGGGAAGATGAGCACGTAGAGCATGGCCATCTTCACGTCATAGGCTTCGATTTTTTTGCCCAGATATTCCGGAGTACGCCCGACCATGAGACCAGCGATGAAGACGGAGAGCACGACGTAGATCAGGATTCCATAGAGGCCTGCGCCTACTCCGCCGAAGACGATTTCACCCAGCATGATGTTTGCGAGGGGGATCATGCCTCCAAGGGGCATGAAGGAGTCATGCATGGAGTTGACAGCGCCGCAGCTGGCGTCAGTGGTGATGGTGGCGAAGAGCGCGGACTGCGAAATGCCGAAACGTACTTCTTTGCCCTCCATATTTCCGCCGGATTGCAAGGCGCTGACATGCTGATCTACTCCGTGAAGCATGGGATGCGGCTGCGATTCGGCCCAGTAGGCGGTAATGAATCCCGCGAGGAAGAGCACAGACATGCAGGCAAAGACAGCCCATCCGTGGCCGGGCGATCCGGTCATTCTGCCCAGCGTGACGGTAAGCGCAGCGGGGATGAGGAAGATGGAGAGCATCTCGACGAAGTTGGTGAGCGGGGTTGGATTCTCGAATGGATGTGCGCTATTAGCGTTGAAGAAGCCGCCGCCGTTAGTGCCGAGCATCTTGATGGCTTCCTGCGATGCTACGGGTCCCTGCGCAATGGTCTGCGTTTGATTGGGCTGCTCGAGTGTCGCAACAGTGGTGTAGGGCTTGAGGTTCTGTACTACTCCTTGCTGAACGAGGAAGCCCGCGTAGACGATGCAGATGGGGAGCAGAACATAGAGTGTGGCGCGAGTGGCGTCAACCCAGAAGTTTCCGATGGTCTTCGCTTCCTTGCGTGTAATGCCGCGCACCAGTGCAATGGCAGCTGCGATGCCAACGGCAGCGCTGAGGAAGTTGTGATAGGCGAGACCCATCATCTGCGTGAAGTAACTCATGACGGCTTCGCCGGTATAGGACTGCCAGTTCGTGTTCGTGGTGAATGAGGCAGCGGTGTTCCATGCAAGATCGGGAGTAACGCCGGCAAAATGCTGCGGGTTCCAGGGGAGCCAGTGCTGGGCGCGCTCGATGATATAGGTGAGCAGCAGGGAAACCAAGCTGAAGAGCAGGAGAGCTATGGTGTATTGGCTCCAGCCCATTTCTTCATCGCTGCGCACGCCGAAGAGCCGGTAGAGGAGGCGTTCGACCGGCTTGAACAATGGGTCAGCAAAGGTACGTTCGCCTTGAAAGACGCGGGCCATGTATATGCCGAGCGGGCGCATGAGCACCACGAGGACGACGAAAAGAAGCAGTAACTGAAGCCATCCGTTGGCTGTCATTTTTTAGAATTTCTCCGGGTAAAGCAGTGTCGCCACCAGGTAAGCCATGACGAAGACTGTGATCACAAGAATGATTGCTGTAAGTAGGGTCATGACTTGATTACCTCAGACGGCCACAGGCGCGCACGTACACCAGTGCGACGAAAAAGAAGATGATGGTGATAACAAATATCGAAATGTCCCACATGAAGACACACCTCTCCAAGCTGTTTTCAGTAGACAGGGAGGACACTAAGCCGTGCGTAAGGAATTCGTAAGGAAGTCGTAAACGCGGGTATTGGCGAGGCTATTCTGCGCCTTCGGGGAGGAAACGATAGCCGACCCAGGGCTCGGTCTGGATGTACTCTTTTGCTGAATCGCCTTTGAGTTTTTTGCGCAACTGACCGACGAAGACGCGCAGGTATTCGGGCTGCTGGGCGGACTGCGCCCCCCAAACAGAAGTAAGCAGCGCGCGATGCGTGATGACCTTGCCGGGATTGCGGGCGAGATGAAGGAGCAGATCAAACTCTTTCGGCGTCAAGTGAACTGAATTGCCGTTCACGGTCACGCTGTGGGCTGCGGGATCGATGACGAAGTCTCCGACTTCGATGGGCGAGTCGGTATCGCGATCGGGAGCGCGACGCAGATGGGCGCGGACGCGTGCGAGGAGTTCCTGGGTGCTGAAGGGTTTGGTTACGTAGTCATCGGCGCCGGCGTCCAGGGCTTCGATTTTGGTGCGCTCCTGGTCGCGCACAGAAAGCACAAGGATGGGTACACTGCTTT
The DNA here is from genome assembly GCF_059115305.1 of Acidobacterium sp. FHG110202_01. NCBI lineage: Bacteria > Pseudomonadati > Acidobacteriota > Terriglobia > Terriglobales > Acidobacteriaceae > Acidobacterium > Acidobacterium sp. FHG110202_01. Next base: position 37,949 of record NZ_JBZYWJ010000004.1, on the reverse strand, counting down.
TTGCACGGATGGCACGCGAAAGTTCGATGCCGTTCATGCCAGGCATCATCAGGTCAGTGATGATGAGGTCGGGAGGCCATTCCTGCACGAGGCGCAGGGCCTCTTCGGGTTCGTTTGCGGTGCGGACATCGTAGCCCTGGGCGGAAAGCGAAGCGCGCAAGACGCGCGTGATCTGAAGCTCATCATCCACAACCAGGACTCGTGCAGGCATACTTACCTAAAGTATCATCGCGGTTGAGTTTGCTGCCAACAATGCAGGAGAAGAATGGAAATACGGGATTGAACGTGGCGCGCTATGCGGTTTCTACCGCAGTGGTTTGTGCGCTTGTAGTTCTGTTCCGTTTTTTAGTGCATGTCAACCCGGCTACGGTTGCGCTTAGTTTCCTGGTTGTAGTGCTGCTAACCGCTTCACGATGGCGGCTTGCCCATTCTATTTATCTCTCGATTCTTTGCACGCTGCTTTATAACTTTTTCTTTCTGCCGCCATTTGGAACACTGACCATTGCTGATCCGCAAAACTGGGTTGCGCTCTCGGTGTTTCTGGCGACGGGTGTTCTGGTGAGCCACCTGGCGGACAACGCGCGCAGGCAGAGAGAGCTTTCCGAGCAGCGCCGCAGAGAAGTGGAGCGGCTGTATGAATTCAGCCAGCAGCTGCTTCTGCATGAGGACATGCACACGCTGGCTCGCGAGACGCCGTCAATCGCAGCACGTGTTTTTGGGTTGCGCGCAGTTGCCATCTATGTGCGGGAGCAGGATGCGGCTTACTACTCTGATCCCGACAATGAATTGCTTCCTGCGGTCGATTTGAAGCGGGTGGCGCAGAATCCGGATCCCGGAATTCGCCGGGAATCCCAGATATACATTGCGCCATTGATGCTAGGGCTGCACTGTGCCGGGACATTTGCTGTTGTGGACGGCGGGCACTCGCAGCAGATGTATGAGGCGATGGGTGGCTTGATTGCGATTGCGCTTGAACGCACGGCGGTGCTGGAGCGGACGAGCCGGATGGAGGCAGTCCGCGAAGGTGAGAGACTGCGTAACGCGCTGCTCGATTCGGTTACGCATGAGCTTCGTACTCCGCTGACGGCGATTCGTGCAGCAGCGACCAGTCTGATTGCCCAACCAGCTCTGCCTGACCAGGAGAGGCATGAGATGTATGCGATTGTGGATGAGGAGAGTCAGCGCCTCGACCGGTTGATTGGGGAAGCGGTGGAGATGGCCCGGCTGGACTCTGCCGGATTGCAGGTTCGTCCCAGCGAGCAGAATGTTCGTGAGGTGATTGAGGCTGTTTTGCAGGAAGAAGATGTGCGCCTCCGTGCCCGTACAGTGGAGTTGCATGTTCCTGTGGATATTCCGCGCGTATCGATGGATGCGGAGCTTGTCAGGAGGGTGCTGCGGCATTTGCTCGAGAATGCGATGAAGTATTCTCCGGCAAGATCGCCTATACAGATTACCGCCGAAGTTGCGGACGAACGGCTGCTGGTGCATGTGGCAAACCAGGGCGCGGGCATCGATCCGGCGGAACAGCCGTTTATCTTCGACAAGTTTTATCGCGGGAGCAACCAGCGCGAGCGCGTGGAGGGAAGTGGCCTTGGCCTGGCGATTGCGAAGGCCATTCTGATTGCGCATGGCGGCGGCATCGAAGTAAGAAGCGAGCCCGGCAAGGGGGCGGTTTTCACATTCTGGCTGCCGCTGGAACAGAGCCGCACGGCTGAGATGGTTGGAGGTGGTGAATGGCGAGCGTAACCGGAACAGCGAAGACGCATACAGAATATCTGATTTTCAACACAAGAAAGCGGCGCGAGATTGTGCTGATGACGCCGCAGCTTGAAGAGATTGTGTCGCGGAGCGGCATCCGCGACGGGTTCTGCTTTGTCTCGCCGATGCACATAACTGCGGCGATCTATGTGAATGATCTCGAGAGCGGCCTGATTGCGGATATCGAAGAGTGGCTGGAAAAACTGGCTCCTGTGCGGGCTGACTACAGGCATCATCAGACGGGCGAGGATAATGCCGACGCGCATTTGAAGTCGCTGCTGCTGCACCATGAGATCACGCTGCCTATTACTGAGGGAAAGCTTGATCTTGGGACGTGGCAACAGGCCTTTTATGCGGAGTTTGACGGACAACGACGCAAGCGTGTCATTGTGAAACTGATGGGAGTGGCGTAGCCGAGGCCTGCGTCGTGTTATCGACGCGGGGGATTGCCGCGTTGACGGTTTGAGGACTGGAGCGCGAGACATCGATGGATGGAGCGCGAGGCACGGTCATCATGGGAAGCACGATGATGTCGACGCGGCGATTTTGCGAACGTCCGTCGGGAGAGATATTGCTGGCGACAGGGTGAAATTCCGCATAACCGGAGGCGGAGAGACGCACCGGGGCAAAGCGATGGCCTACGATGAACATCTTTGCCATGCGTGTGGCGCGCGCTGTCGAGAGCTCCCAGTTTGAATCGAACTGATCGTTGTGAATAGGCACGTTGTCTGTGTGGCCTTCGATGCGGATGTCATATGGAGTCGCACGCAGGGCTTCGGCGATTTCGTCAATGGCTTTGATGGAGTCAGGATGCGGAGCTGCGGAGCCGCTGTCATAGAAACCGGCCTCGCGCAGGGAAATGATGAGGCCATCGTGCCCGATACGCAGCGCGACGACATGATGGGCGATCTGGTTGGAAAGCAGTCCTTCGAGCTGCTTTTTAAGGCGCGCGAGGTCATGCTGTACTTCGGGCGAAGCGAGAATCTGTTCGCCAAGAACGATGTTCATGGGTGATACAGCCGAGTCGGGTGAAGTGGCGAGCGCTGTGGCCATGGCTTTTGCATCCGGAACCTTGTTTGCTGACTGAAAGAGGCCCAGGGACTTGAACGCTTCGTTGATGGCCTGTGCCGCTTCTGCCTGTTTGTACTGGTCGGCCTTGGAACTCGCGTACATCACGACGAAGAACGCAAACATGAGAGTGATGAAATCAGCGTAAGAAACGAGCCAACGTTCGTGGCTGGTGCCGTGCTTCGGCTTTTTGTCCTGCTTCATGCGGCCTGCACCTCCTCACTCTTCTTCTTTGGCGATTGTGTCTGGAAACTTTGTAGCTTGGCTTCGATCATGCGAGGGTTCATGCCTTCGAGAATGGAGATGACTCCTTCGAGTGTCATCTCCTTGAGGCGTTGTTCTTCCGCGATGCGATGGCGCAGTTTGCCGGCCGCAGGGAGAAAGAAGATGTTGGCGCAGCCTACGCCATAGATAGTGGCGACAAAAGCCACGGCGATGCCTTTGCCTACTTCGTCCATGTGATCGAGATGCTGCATGACCTGGATCAGTCCCATGACAGCACCGATGATTCCGATGGTTGGGGCGAAACCACCGGCAGACTCAAAGACTGCCGGGATGGCGTCTTCCGCGTGGGCCTGGTTTTCGAGGTGAAGCTCCATGATCTTGCGCAGCTCTGCGGGCTCTGTGCCGTCAACAGCGAGCATGAGGGCCTGCTTGAGGAATGGATCGGTGATGGTCGGCAAATCCTGATCGAGGGAGACGATGCCGCTGCGCCGCGCTTTGTTGGCAAAGCCCAGCAGCAGCTTTACTGTGGCGTCGGTATTGGTTTTCTTGACGAAGAAGACACGAGCCAGCCGCTTGAAAGACTTTCCTATGGTTACCAGCGGGAACTGCAGCATGACCGCGCCGAGCGTTCCGCCGAGAACGATCATGGCGGCAGTCGGCTGCAGGATCTGGCCGATGTGTCCGCCTTCAATCAGCAGGCCGGCGAGGATTCCGGCCAGCGCGAGTATGACTCCACTAAAGCTGCTTTTATCCATGATGTTTTTTCCAGGAGTTAGCTTAGGATCGGATCCCGGCGACGGCGGCGCTGCTGCGCTGCCTCATCGGTCTCTGGCACTTCACTGTTTTTGGCCGCGATGACGCGCAGGCCCGATGCTTTTGCCGCGGCTGCGAGAGCGTTCAGCCCATCGGCAGAGGCCGGCATCAGCACATCTTTGAGAAGCCGCGCGCGGTAGGCGGTGATGCGCTCGACGACTTCCTGGCAGAGCTCAGAGACGACAATCTTTTCGCCGTTAATGAGTGTGAGCATGGTGTCCGGCGACGACTCGACGTACTTGATGAGATCGCTGTTGACGACCATGAGGTTCCCGTTGAGCCGGGTAAGTTCAATCATGAGTGGATGAGGCCCTCCTGCCTTGGCAAGGAACTTATCGGCAGGATGGGGAAAAGATTGATCTTTTCGAGCTGATCCGGCCGTCTGTCCGGAGTGATACGCACGCCGGATGCCAAACTCAGGTCGGTTCATAAAGTGCCTTACTCCTGCGCCGATGAAGGCAGTGGGTAACATGGCTGCCAGGCACCCGAAGCTGGCAACCGAATTCAACCTTCAACGCAGAAGAGGAGCACTACTTATATGTCACTGGGTGTCCTGAACAATATTTCCGCGCTGTATGCGGAAAATAACCTGAACCAGACGCAGTCGAGCCTGCAGAATACGCTGACTCAGCTTTCGTCTGGCTCGCGCATTAATTCCGGCGCGGATGATGCTGCCGGGCTTTCGCTGGCAAACGGTCTGACGGCGTCTTCGACTGCGCTTTCGCAGTCCGCGAAGAACGCTTCTGAAGGCGTGGATTTTCTGCAGGTCGCCGACGGCGCTCTTTCGCAGGTGACCAACCTTTTGAACCGTGCGGTCACGCTGGCAACGGAGGCTTCTAACGGCACGCTGAACTCTACACAGCAAGCGGCAACGCAGGCTGAGTATTCCAGCATCATGACGGAAATTTCTACCATCAACTCAAACACGGAATACAACGGCATCAATGTCTTCAGCCAGGGTGCAAACATCTACACCTCGGACGGTACAGTAAGCCAGTCGTATGCCACATCTGCTTTGGGCAGCACGAATTCAAACTCTTTGGGCCTGGGGTCGGAGGTATACACCGCGGGAAGCACGTTGACAGCAACCACAGCCCAGGTGGGCAAGAACGACAGTTATGGCAACACCATGAAGAGCACGGACGTCATCCTGTCGGCAACCGACTCCAATGGAAAAAGCGTTACTATCGATCTGACCGCCATGGGCAACGCCACGGCGACCGGAACCACCCTCTCGGACACCACAGCGATTGAAATCACCAATGGAAAAGCTTATTCAGGAGCTGTGGCGAAGGCAACCGCAATAGGGACGGACGACTATGGCGCAACCATTGCTGTAAATGACTATGTATTCACGCCTACCGCTTCCGGCACGAAGGTTGATCTTGGTGCTGCAGACCCAGGAACGGCCACTAATGCCGCGTATGCGGGCACCGCTCTTAACAGCACATCGCAGGCCGAGAGCGCTCTTAATGCGATTACAGCGGCAATCTCACAGGTTGCTTCTGCCCGTGGCACGGAAGGCGCAGAGATCAACACGCTTACCGCGGTTGAGAACGTGCAGACGACCCAGTCCACCAACACGACCTCGGCAGAGAACGACGTGATGGCCACAGACTATGCTTCAGCGACCTCGAACCTTTCGAAGTTCGAGATCCTGAGCCAGACGGGCATCAGCGCTCTGGCGCAGGCCAACAGCACGGAACAGCTGGTCACCAAGCTGCTTCAGTAACCATCAATCCACTTCAACCAGGCAGAGGGCTTTTGTGGCCCTCTGTTTTTTCTGTTTCTAGGAGTCGTTAGGGTGATGTGGCTACCGATGCAAAACTGCAGGTCCCTCCCTTCGGTCGGGATGACAAGTTTTTATACTTTCGGAAAGCATGGGGCAGCCGAACATCCTGCGAAACCTCCCACGTTAGCTTCGCGAACATGGGGCACCCGTTGATGCGGCTATCGAAGCAAAAAGCAGATTCTTCACTGCGCTGCGCTTCGTTCAGGGTGGCATTGGCAAGAGAAGACGTGTTCGCGTCTCAAGTCCACGCAGAAAGTAACCGATAACAGAAGCATGGGAACGGTAGGGCTTTCATTTGGGTCGCCAACGAGCGGGCAGGGGTTTGATGTGACCTCCACGGTCAATCAGATCGTGACAAACATGCAGGCTATTGAGACGCCGTGGAAGAACCAGCTTTCTGCGCTGCAGTCGCAGGATACGGTGTTGAGCAGTATCGGGACTGATTTGAGCTCGCTGGCGACGGCGTTACAGTCGCTTACTGATTTTCAGGGCGTGCTTGCTGATAAGCAGGGTTCCAGTTCTGATACGAGTGTCCTGCAGCTGACCTCGGCTTCTACTGCCGCTATTGCCGGGAGCCATACGATTACGGTTCAGAATTTGGCGAGCACTTCGGCTTATGTGAGCAGTGCGATCTCCAGCGCCAGCGATGCATTGAGCGGCAGCATTACTATCAATGGAACTGAGATTACGATTGACTCTTCGAATAACACGCTGACTTCACTGGCGAGCGCCATCAATTCCGGCAACTATGGCGTGATTGCGAATGTCATTAACGGGGCTTCCGGCGCACAGCTCTCTCTCGTGAGCAAAACGAGCGGCTCGGGCGGCAGCATCAACATCACAGGCAACACTCTTACGGACACGAGCACATCCGGTTCTCCGGCAGTGAGCTTCAGCCAGACGCAGCCGGGTGCTGATGCGCAGCTTACGGTGGATGGGGTTTCTATTACAAGCGCTTCCAACACGGTTACCAATGCCATTCAGGGAGTTACGTTCCAGTTATTAAGCGCCTCTCCTGCTGTGAATGGCCAGGCTGAAAGTGTTCAGGTAGAAATTACAAACAATAATTCAGATGTCGAATCGGCGATCAATACCTTTGTGACGGACTACAACAAGGTGATGCAGGACGTTAACACGCAGGAAGGTAATGATTCGAGCGGCAATCCGGAACCGCTGTTCGGCAGTCCCACGCTGGCAAGCATTCAGCAGGCGCTGCAGTCGGCACTGGTGTTCGTGCAGGGCTCCGGCGCGATTACTTCCATTACGCAACTCGGCATTACGACAAACACCGATGGTACGCTTTCCCTGGATGCGGATACGCTGGACAGCGTCCTGAACAGCAATTATCAGGATGTGGTGAATTTTTTCCAGCCCAGCGGCTCGTTCACTTCGTTTGGCGGGAATTTCTCGACGGTTGTGGACAACCTTGGCAGCGACTCTTCAAATGGAGTGATTACGCTGGCCTTGCAGCAGAACTCTGCTGTCGAATCGCAGCTGAACACGAACATCAGCAATGAAGAGGCAACCATCAGCGAACAGAAGACACAGCTGACTACAGAGTTAAATGAGGCGAATTACATTTTGACTTCCATTCCGCAGCAACTGCAGCAAATTAACGAAATATACAGCGCCATCACGGGCTATAACCAGAATCAGAACGGATAGCAGATGCAGAACCGGAACTATCAGCAACAATCAGTTGCCGGAATGAATGGTGTGGAATTGATTGTCGCCTTATACGACGGCATGGTGCGGTTCCTGAATCAGGCCATTACGGCTACGGAATCAGGAAATGTGCATGAGCGGCGCATTGCGGTGAAGCGGGTGCTCGATATTCTGATGCATTTGCAATCGCAGCTGCGCATGGATGTGGGTGGGCCGGCGAAATCACTCTCGGAATTTTATGCTGCGGTTTTCGCGCTGTGTCTGGAGGGCTCGAGGCTGGCTTCTGCGGATCGTTTTCGTGAGGCTGTGAAATGTGTTCTGAATGTGCGCGAGGCTTGGCAGCAGGTGGCGCAGGATCCGGATGTTCGCAGGATGTATGCTCCGCAGGGTCCGATGCGGAACATTAGCGGGGATTCGGTTCAAGCTTCCGGATGGACGGCTTGAATTCCGTTGAAGGATATTGATGAGAATGATGTCATTCCTCGTCGAAAAAGAAGCAGGTTCTTCGCTTTGCGAAGGATGACAGAATTGAGAGTTGCGTTTCTTCCAGAAGTTCTAGTGAGTTATGGCGAGTTCTTCTTCGAGCAGCTGTTTCTGGAAGAGATTGGCGTAGTGTCCGTTGCGGGCCAACAGCTCTTCGTGTGTGCCTAGTTCTACGATGCGACCTCCTGACAGCACTGCGATCTGATCGGCATGCCTCACGGTGGAGATGCGGTGGGAGATGAGGATTGTTGTGCGGCCCTTCATGATGCGGCGCAGTTCTTCGAGAATCTGCTCTTCGGTGTAGGTGTCCACGCTGGCGAGCGAATCATCGAGGATCAGGATGCGCGGATTGCGGAGGATGGCACGAGCGAGTGTAGAACGCTGCTTCTGTCCACCGGAAAGAGTGACGCCGCGTTCGCCTACCATAGTTTCGAATCCGCGAGGGAACTCTTCGAACTCTTTGCGAATGTGGGCGGCTTCGGCTGCGCGCAGAACTTCATCCTCAGTCGCGTAAGGCACGCCAAAGGCAATGTTTTCGCGGATGGTTTCGCTGAAGAGGAAGGTTTCCTGCGGGACGAAGCCTATGTTGGCGCGGAGCACATCGAGCGGGTACTCGCGCACGGGGCGGCCGTCTATGAGAATGCTTCCGGGAATGGCGTCGTAGACACGGGCAATGAGATTCACGAGTGTGGACTTGCCTGCGCCGGTTGGACCGACTAAAGCGAGGCTGCTTCCTGCTGGGACCTTGAGGGAAATGTTGTGCAGAATTTCCGCATGGCTGTTATCACTTGCATAAGAGAAATTCAGATTGCGGAACTCGATTTCTCCGCGCAATGTCCAGTCATCGGGAATCGCAGTGTTGGCGTCGCGGTCGTCGATGGTGGGCTTTGCCTTTAGAAGCTCATCGATACGGCCTACGGATGCTGTGCCGCGCTGGAAGAGATTGACGACCCACCCCAATGCAATGATCGGCCAGGTAAGCATCAGCATGTAGGTATTAAAGGCCACAAAATCGCCGACAGTGATGCGATGCGAGAGGACTTCGTGCCCGCCAACAAGGAGCGAGATGGCGAGAGCGAGTCCGAGAATGAACTCAAGCGTAGGCCATAGCATGCCCATGAGCTGCACCAGGCGAAGTCCGCGGCGAATGTATTCCTGGTTTGATTTTTCGAATGCCTCGATCTGCGCTTCTTCCTGCGCGAAGGCGCGGACCAGGCGCGCTCCGGAGAAGTTTTCCTGCGCCTGGGCGGAGATGTCGGAATACATGGCCTGGATGCGCTCGAAGCGTTCATGAATCTTGCGTCCCATGGCTTGCACGAGAATGCTGGCCAGGGGCAATGGCACAAGAGCGACCAGAGTGAGAAACGGGCTGATCTTGAGCAGGAAAAACAGGGCGCCGATGGAGAACAGCACGGTATTCGCACTGTACATAATGGCGGGGCCGAGGAGCATGCGCACGGCGTTGAGGTCGTTGGTCATGCGTGCCATGATGTCGCCGGTGCGGTGCTGCTGATAGTAGGAAGCGGATTGCTTTTCGAGCTGGAGGAAAAGATCGTTGCGCAGGTCAAATTCTATTTCGCGTGAGATGCCGATGATGATCCAGCGGGTGAGAAAGAGGAAGACGCCCTTGGCCAGGGAGACAGCCACGAGGAGCGCGGCGTAAAACCAGATTTTTTTTTCGGTTACTCCCTGGTTCAAGTCGTCGATGGCGATGCGGATGACCTGCGGGAAGAATATCCAGATGAGGTTGCTGAGGACGACTGCTACTCCGCCCCAGAAGAAGCTGCGCCGGTAGCGGCGCATGTAGGGAAACAGGGGCTGAAGATTTTTAAACATGGACCTATTGTAGATTCCTGCGCCGGGCGAAAAGTCGCATCAAGTATGTGCACGGAGCAGCAGATAGCTGCCGGCAAGGCCGAAGAGGATATCAGGCGACCAGGCTGCGAGAAAGGCCGGTAGCAGATTTACATTTCCCATGGCTTCGAAAGTCCCATCGACGAAGAGGTAGGCGATAGCTACTCCAATGGCGACGGCAATGCCGGTCAGCGATCCACGGCGGCCCATCGACAGGGCGAAGGGAATGGCAAGAATGGCCATGACCAGGGTGATGAGCGGATAGGCGATTTTGCGGTTTAACTGCACGCGCAGACGCATGGTGTCGAATCCGCTCTGGCGGAGATCGCTGATGTAGCGCTGCAGTTCGTTGAAGCTCATCTCCTGAGAAAGGTGCGTTTCCTTTTTGAAGTATTGCGGTGCTTCAGCGATCTCGGGGAACGTATTGACTTCGAATGTGCGATAGCTGGTAATTTCCTCGCCGCTGAAGCTGCGCTCCCAGCCATGCTCAAAAATCCAGCGGTTTAGCTGGGGATCCCAGTGAGCTCCTGTGGCAAAGATGCGCCGCGAGAGCGAGAAGGTCGCGGGGTCGAATTCAAAGACCGTGATGTTGGCGAATCGGTCATTGTCCGAGTCGAAGAACTCATAGTAGAAGATGCGTCCGGGTTTGCCGGGCTGTTGCAGGCCAAACATCCATTTGCGGTTCAGCTGCTGGTAGGTTTGTGCTGGCTTGCCCTTAATGATGTTGCGGAGCTCTTCCTGCCTGCGGTTTGCGGAGGGGAGATATACTTCGTCAAAAACAAAGAGCGAAATTGCGAGGACCGATGCAATAGTCAGCACCGGCACGACGAGTCGATACAGGCTTATGCCGGAAGCCTTCATGGCGGTGAGCTCGCTGTTGCGATTGAGCAGGCCGAAGACGACGAGCACGGCGATCAGCACGCTTAACGGCGTGAGGATGTAGATCATGTTCGGCGTGAGGTTGGCAAGATATTCGCCGACGATGACGAGTGGGGTCTGATTGCGGATGATGTCGCCGAGCAGCTCGAAGAAGGTGAAGACGAGCATGAGCATGACGAACGCAACCAGCACCATGAGGAAGGTACTGAGAAACTGGCGCAGGATGTATTCGTCGAGGATGAGCGGGAAGCGTCCGCGGACATGCCGTCGTGAAGCTTTCTGTTCTTCAGGAACAGGAAGTTCCTGCGCGGCGGAAGCTTTTTTCAGCTTGAACCATGAGCCGACCGAGGCGATGGCGGTGATGGTCGCTCCTCCGGTCGACATTTGCCGCAGGAAGAAGATGCCACTCATTCCAAACACCAGGTTGGCCAGCCAGACGCCGGGGATCACAGGCAGCTTATTCTGGCGCGCCAATGCCACTCCTGTATAGGACAGGATGTAGTAGACAAATACGAGCAGAATGGTGAGCACGAAGCCGGCGCTCTTGCCGCCGCGCTTGGATGATATGCCGAGCGGCACTCCTACCAGCATCAGTACCAGGCATGCCGCGGGATAGGCGAAGCGCTTCTGTAACTCAATTTGATACCATTTGCCGCCACGCTGCTGCGTGCGATTGAGAAGCTCGCGATTCGACATGGCTAGAACGGGAGCATCGTTGTGTCCTAAATGTGGATCAGTTGCTGCGGCTACCTCAAGCGGCATGTCAGTCTGCTGGAAGGTCGAGACGTTGTATGCGTCCGGCTTGTCGGGAGAGAGCTCATGCTGTGCGCCGTTGCGCAGGCGCATGATGAGCGTGTCGTTGTCGCTGCTGGCTACCGTAGCTTCTTCCGCGGATGTGATTTTGGGAGAGACGGGATCGCTGAGATCCGCGAGAAAGACCTGGCGCCAGTTTGCCGCGCCTGTCCCTGCGCGCACGTTTTCTACGTAAAGGACAGCATTTTTCAGATCTTCGTAAAAGACGCGGGGCTGTACTGCGTAAGCCACCTGCGTGTTCTTCAGGTCGTCTTCGAGCTGCAGCAGCTTTGCTGAAGCCGCGGGAGCAATGTAGAGGCTGTTCGCCATTCCTACGCTCCACGCGCAGATGGCTACGACGCCGACAATGCCGACGAAGCGCCAGACTCCGACGCCGGAGGCGCGCATGGCAGTGATCTCGCTGTCGGCAGCGAGGCGGCTGAGGCCCAGGAGGACACCTACGAGCACCGACATGGGAATGGTGACGGTGAACATGTTGGGCATCATGAGGAAGAAGATTTCAAAGACGGTGCCCATGGAAGTGCTGTTGCGCACCGCGACCTCAAGCAGAGGGCCGAGCTCTTTCATGAAGAGGACGAAGGTGAAGAGCACGCCGCCGATCAATGCGTGCGAGAGCACTTCTCTCAGAATGTAGCGGGTCAGGATACGCACAACGTATGTCCGCTACCAGTTTACAGCGCGGTCAGCGCGAATGCCGGTAGACGAGGTCGAGCAGCTCGTCGTATGTGGCTTTGGCGCTGTCCGGGCCTTTTTTGATGGCGTCGGTAGCGCAATGCATCAGATGGTTGTGCATCAGGTGGCGGCTGGCTCCGCGCAAGGCTTCCTGCACGGAGGAAATCTGCACAAGGATGTCGGCGCAGTAGCGTTCCTCTGCGACCATTTTTTCGATGCCGCGAATCTGGCCGGCAATGCGCGCGAGACGACGCAGGGTGGCTGCTTTAATTTCGGGGTCGACTTTTACTGCCTTGCGCTCATCTCCACAGGCGCAATGGGCGTCGCTTAATTTGTTCGCGGAAGTGGGTTTTCTGGTCATGCTTTGAAGCCTTTCAGGCGGAGGCTGTTGCTTAATACGCTGACTGAGCTCAGGGCCATGGCGGCGCTGGCAATGACGGGGCTCAGCAAAATTCCGATTGCCGGGTAGAGAACTCCGGCGGCGATGGGGATTCCGAGAACGTTGTAGCTGAGTGCCCATCCCAAGTTCTGGCGCATGACGCGCTGTGTCTGGCGCGCGAGTTGAATGGCTTCAACGATCTGTTTGGGATCGCCATGCAGGAGGATTGCGTCTCCGGCTTCGCGCGCGAGATCGGTACCTGTACCGATGGCGAGTCCCGCGTCGGCTTGCGCGAGCGATGCAGCGTCGTTGATGCCGTCGCCGACCATGGCTACTTTGTGGCCTGCTTCCTGCAGTGCGCGGATCGCGGCGAGCTTGTCTTCGGGGAGGAGCTCGGCTTTTACTTCATCGATTCCGGCTTCGGCTGCGATTTTGTCAGCGGATTGCTGATTGTCGCCGGTGAGCATGACGGTTTTCAGCTTGAATGCATGCAAAGCTGCGATGGCATCTTTGGCTCCGGGGCGCAGAGTGTCGTGTGCTTCCAGATATCCGCGGTAGGTCTTGTCTACGGCTATGTGAAGGAGAGTGCCGTCTGAATTCTTGTTTGCGGAGGCTTCGATGGCTACGCCTGCTTCGCTCATCATGGCGGCATTACCTGCGGATACTGACGATCCATTGACGAGTCCGATGACGCCTTTTCCCGGGATTACGCGTAGGTCTGTTACAGGTGATATCTCAATGCCTTCCGATTTTGCTCGCGCAGTGACGGCATGGGCGAGGGGATGTTCGGACTGCTGTTCCAGAGATGCAGTGATGGCGAGGAGTTTTTTCTCATCCCATCCGTTAGTGGGATGGACTGCTGTAATCTCCGGTTTGCCGATGGTAAGGGTCCCGGTCTTGTCGAGCACCACGGTGTCCACATTAGCGAGGCGTTCGACGCTTTCGCCTCCTTTGAAGAGAATGCCAAGCTGCGCGCCTCGTCCGATGGCGACTGTGAGGGCGGCGGGCACGGCGAGCCCCATGGCGCAGGGGCAGGCGATGACGAGCACGGCAACTGCGACAGCGAAGGCGCGGCTGAAGCCTCCTGTGTGGTCGAGCACGGCCCAGGCGATGAAGGTAATTGCAGTGATGGCGAGCACCACGGGTACGAAGATGGCGCTCACGCGGTCTGCCAACTGCTGCATAGGGGCTTTGGAAGACTGCGCCTGTTCCATAAGCCGGAGCATTTGCCCGAGCACGCTGCCTGCGCCGACTGATGTTGCGCGATAGGTGAGAGCTCCGTCGAAGTTTACCGAGCCACCGATGAGGTGATCGCCTTTGCTGCGAACCACCGGAGTCGATTCGCCCGTAATCAGCGACTCATCAACGCTGCTGGTTCCGACGGTGATGATGCCGTCGACAGGGATGCGTTCTCCAGGACGGACCACAAGCAGGTCGCCGGATTGCACGGAGGACAGCGGCACTTCGACTTCGTCATTGCCGCGCAAGACATGCGCGGTTGCAGGCTGCATTTTTGCGAAGGCCTCCAACGCATCAAGCGTGCGATGCCGGGCGCGTGCTTCGAGCCACTTGCCGAGAAGAAGGAATCCGAGGATCAGGAGCACGGATTCGTAGTACACATCGGGCTGCATTCCATGCTTCAGGAAGAACTGCGGAACGAGCGTTGCAGCTACGGAATAGAGAAATGCTGCGATGGTACCAATTGAGACCAGCGTGTTCATGTTGCTGGTGCGGTGGAGCGCTGCTTTCCAGGCTCCGCGGTAGATGGGAAGTCCTGCCCAGAACATGCCGATGAGCGTCATTCCGAGCAGCGTGTATTCAAGCGCGAGATGCGGAATGCGGTAGAGCCAGGGCAGGGCAGTCATCAGTATCCGGTCGAAGATATTGCCATGTGCGTGCATCAGCGGCATGGAGAGGAGCATGGAAAGCGCGCCGCCGATGATGGTGGCGAAGGCACGCAGCTTGAGGGTGCTCTCATCTCCGGCGTCGTCATGACCGTGGTTGTGCATATGGTCGCCGTGATGTTCTTCCGGCATGGCGGCGTCGTAGCCTGCTTCGCGTATAGCTCCGATCAACTGCTCAGGTTGCGCGACGGATGGATCAAAGGTGACTCGCGCACGATGATTCATCAGATTTACCTGAGCTTCGCTGACACCGGGTGTTTCGCGCAGTGCTTTTTCTATATGAACCTGGCATGCGGCGCAGCTCATGCCTGTTACCGGCATGATTACGGTTTTTGAATGGCCAGCCATGATTTACTGCTCCAGATGCGCGGAATAACCTGATCTGGTGAGCGCGTCCAGAAGGGATGATTCAGGGGTGGCTTCGGGGACTGCAACGCGGGCAGCGCCGACGCGCACTTCCTTTACTTCTGAGTCTGCTACCTTCTGCAACGCCTGCGTGACGCGGCGGATACATGCTCCGCAATGCATGCCGTCGATCCGCAGTGTAACTTCCTTCATGGATATACCCCCTACCCCTATTATATGCCTGGAGGTATGAAAAAGATTCTTATTCTCCCTGAGGGGAAAATCGGTAACCCACGCCGCGCACGGTTTTGAGATACACGGGATTGGCGGGCTCGTCTTCGATATACCGGCGGAGGCGGACGACGAAGTTGTCGATGGCGCGCGTATCTGTGTCTTCGCGCACGCGCCATACCTGTTCGAGCAGCTCCTTGCGGGAGATGATGCGGCCGGGGTTCTGCACGAGATAGCGCAGGAAGTCGGCTTCCATCAGAGTCAGATGGACGCGCTTGTCCGGCATCGTGAGCTCCAGCGCTTCGAAATCGATGCAGCGTTCGGCGAATTCATATCTTGAAGGCTCCTCAACTAGCTGCTGTTCCTCTGCCGATGCCGGAGTGTGCCATGCCACACGACGCAGAAGCCCGCTGAGCCGTACAAGCAGGATGGAGAGGTCGAAGGGTTTTGGCAGGTAGTCATCGGCGCCGGCGGCGAAGCCCAGCAGAACGTCTTCCGGGCGGCCACGCGCAGTCAGCATCAGGATGGGGACATAGTTCTGCTGCCCGCGGAGCTCGCGTGCGACGGCGAAACCGTCTTTGCCGGGCAGCATGATGTCGAGGACGATGGCGTCAAATTTTGAGCCATTATTGAGAACTGCCAGTGCAGCTTCTCCGTCGGCGGCAAGCTCGACTTCATAGCCCTCGGCCTGGAGGTTGAAAAAGAGTCCCTGCGCAAGATGCGTTTCGTCTTCTACTACGAGGATGCGGGCTTGAGCTTGTGCCATAGGGCTCTAGTCCATCTGAGCATGAGCAGCGGGTGCAAGCAAGCGGGGCAACTGCAGGCGGATGGTTGTGCCGTGGCCTTCTCCGGCGCTTTGCGCGCTTGCGTCTCCGCCATGCTGGCGGGCAATGGTGCGGACAAGGAACAATCCCAGACCTGTGCCTTTGGTGCGGAGAACGTTGCGTACAGGAACGCGATAGAAGCGCTTGAAAATACGCTTCAGGTGCATAGGGGCAATGCCGATGCCGTTATCCGAAATGCTCAACACCATCCATGCATCGCCTTCAGCAGTAAGCTGAACACGGGCGTGCAGGCCGTTGGGAGAATACTTCACAGCATTGCCGAGGATATTCATCACCGCGGTCTGCAGCTCATCCGGATTGCCGCGGACGAGCATGGGCGTATTGTTCTCGGAAAAGGTGATCGAGTCGGGCGCCAGGTGATGCTGCAACGCAGTTGTCTCAATGCATTTGCGAACCAGAGCGGCCATGTCGATTTCGGTCCTAACCTGATTGCGTGCACGCTGACCTACTTCACCGGCCTTCAGCACCTGTTCCACAGTGGCCAGAAGGCGTTCACTGTCGGCGAGCATGATGGTGTAGAAGTCCTGCCTCTGTTCTTCTGTAAGCGCGCGCCGCTGCAGGGTTTCAAGATACAGGCGGATGGAGGTGATGGGTGTTTTCAGCTCATGGGTGACGGCATTCAGAAAGCTGTCGTGGCGCTCGTTGCGCCGCACTTCGCGCACGAGAAAGATGGTGTTCAAGACGACGCCGGCGATCAGAAGCAGGAAGAAGGGGATGCCGACCAGCATGGGCCAATCGCGGCGCCAGTTCAGGATGATCCAGCCGACATTCAGAGCGACGGCCACGCCTACCAGGCACACGCCAAGGGTGATGAAGAAGATCATGGCGGGACGTCGTCGTGTAATGCGCATAACAAATGGAAACGCCCGCTTTGCTTGCGAGCGGGCGTGAATCAGGATGTCATATTTATTTTAACGCTGCCCGTTATGCCACTCCGGCAGGTTTGGGATTTTGGGGATCGTACTGCGCGATCTTGACGTCCTTTGCGAGGCCGATGGCCTTGAGCAGCCAGATGCCATAGTAGTTCGGATCGAACTCATACCACTTCAGGCCGTGGCGGGCAGACACAGGATGAGCATGGTGATTGTTGTGCCAGCCTTCGCCTCCGGTGAGAAGAGCAACCCACCAGCTATTGCGCGAATCATCGCGAGTCTCGAAGCGGCGCGATCCCCACATGTGGGTAGCTGAGTTGACGAGCCAGGTTGCATGCAGGCCAACAACTACCCGCAAGAAGATGCCCCAGAGCACCCAGCTCCAGCCACCGATGGCGAGCAGGATGAATCCGAGAACTGTGAGCGGCACCCAGTGGTATTCGCTGAGCAGGACGTGAAAGCGGTCCTTGGTGAGGTCGGGGGCGTAGCGCGCGTGAATGGCGGTTTGCGAGTGCATGGTTTCACCGCTCAGGATCCAGCCGACGTGTGCCCACCAGCCACCTTCGGTAGGGGTGTGCGGGTCGCCGGTGTGATCGGAGAGTTGATGATGGACGCGATGCGTCGCTACCCAGAAGATGGGTCCGCCTTCGAGAGCGAGTGTGCCACATACTGCCAGGAAATACTCAACCCATTTCGGTGTCTTGTAGCCGCGATGCGTCAGCAGGCGGTGGTAGCACATGCCGATGCCGACATTGACAGCGAAGACATAGAGTACGGCGGCAACGATGACGGCGCTCCACGAAAAGAAGAACAGCGCAGACAACGCCAACAGGTGGAACGCGACCATAAAGGAGGTCGTAAGCCAGTTCGGTTTGCCGCCCTGTGCAGCACGGCCCAGCGTGGGTATCTCGGGCTTTGCGGCATAACCTTTGAGCGGGGTTTCGGTTTCAGCTACCAGCGGTTCTTCCAGCAATTCTGTTGACATTGGAATACTGCATCCTCGGGAAAAAGTTTCTTCCTAGATAGACCGTATCAGCGTGATGGGACGAGTCTTGTAAGACTTTTGTAATGTTGGTGTGGTACCTTGCTGCCTTCAACCCCTATGAAACCGAATTTCTTATCGCTCCCATTGCTGATGGCTTTGTGCTTTCCTGCAGGTTTAATTTCGCAAACCATTCCTCTGCCTACGAGTAAGCAATTGATTGAGCCTGTTCCGGGAAATCCACAGAAGCTGAACAGCCTGCCGATGATGACGGCCTGGTCGCCTGACCATCGCTACCTGGCGCTGGTGAATGCCGGGTTCAGCACGGTTGAGTCGAACTATGAGCAGTCGATTGCTGTGCTCGATACCGAGACGGGAAAGCTGGCTGATTTTCCCGATGAACGCACAGGCGTCAGCTCGGGTCAGACGTTTTATAACGGGCTTGTCTTCAGCGCGGACGGGTCGCACGTCTACGCGAGCATCGACTCACTGGCGCAGCCGGATACGGGAAATGTGATTGCGGTTTACAGCTTCACCGGAACCGCCCTCAAGCCGGAGCGGACGATTACGATTCCGTTGCAGAAGCTTGCTGACGGCCATGTCCAGAACGCTATTGGCAAGAATGTTCCAGCGGGCATGGCGGTGCCTGCGCCGACAGGGTTGGCGGTGGTGAAGAGCAGCGCCGGGGCAGAGCAGATTCTGGTGGCGGATGAGTTCTCTGATGACGTGCTGCTGGTGGATGCTGCGTCCGGGAACATCGTTACGCGGTTCGATCTGGCTGCCCATCCGACGATTCCTTCTTCCTATCCGATTGCGGTAATCGCCACGAAAGACAACCATCGCGCCTTCGTTGCCTTGTGGAATGGCTCGGCAATTGCCGAACTGGATCTTGCAGCGGGCAAGGTGGTGCAGCAGCTGCCTTTGATGCCTCCGGATGTTGCGACTGCTCCCAGCTCGCATCCGGCAGCATTTGCTTTGAGCCGTGACGAGAAGATGCTGTACGTGGCGCTGGCGAATCGCGATGCTGTTGCCGCGGTGCGCATTGACAAAGGCCAGATGAAACTGGCGGGAACGCTCAATACACAGCTGCCCGGACAGCATTACTTCGGCGCGATGCCCGATGCGCTGGCACTTTCTGATGATGGCGCGACGCTCTATGCCGCCAATACCGGATCGAACGCGGTTGCTGTTTTTTCTACGCGCAGGATCAAGTCGGGATCAGAGGCGCAGGGCTTTATTCCAACGGAGTGGTATCCGACAGGGCTTGCAGTCAAGGGAAACCATCTCTATATCGCAACCGGAAAGGGCAAGGGAACTGGCCCGAACGGAGCGCCGCAGCCCCAGCCGGCGAATCCGCCGCCAACGCTGACGCGCCGGATGCAGCGGCCTCATACCTATATTGGAACGCTGCTCTATGGCTCGCTGGCAACGGTGGATATGGATGCAGCGATGCGTGATCTGCCGCAGTTAACCAAGGAAGTGGTCGCAAGCAACATGATGCAGGCTGCTGAGCAGCACCTGAAGTTCCAGAGCGGGACGAATCCGATCCATCATGTGATTTACATCATTAAGGAAAACCGCACCTACGACCAGATCTTCGGCGACCTGGGGGCGGGCAACGACGATGCCTCGCTCACAATGTACGACAAAAGCATTACACCCAACCTGCACAAACTCGCTCTGCAGTTTGGGGTGCTCGATAACTTCTATGATTCCGGCGAGGTTTCGGGCGATGGCCATGTCTGGTCGAACGCTGCCATCAGCAGCGACTACACCGAGAAGACCTGGCAGCAGGGATATCGCGGCAGTGGCCGCGTTTATGACTTTGAGGGCCAGGTCGAGAAGGGCTACCCGCTCAAGGAAGGTATTCCGGACATCAACGAGCCGGCGAGCAGCTATATCTGGACTGACTTAGCCAAGCATGGGAAGACCCTCTACCATTTCGGCGAATTTATTTCGACCACGTTCTGCACGGAATCGAAGGAAGCGCCAGGCCAGAAATCGCCGCTGGCCGGAACTCCTGAGCCTGCGCCGGAGCAATGCAAGGTTGCGGCTATTCATAAGGGTGAACCAATTCCAGCGAATTATGGCGGAGGCGTGAGTCCCTATCCCTGGGCAATCCCGTTTATCGCGAAGAGCATTGCGACCAAGCCTGAGCTGGAAGGGCACTTCGATCCTTTGTATCCGGACTTTGAGCTAACTTTTCCAGATCAGCTTCGCTTTGAGGAGTTTCAGACGAATCTCCGCAAATGGGTCGCTGACCGCCAGCAGGGCAAAGATACGATGCCGAACTTTGTGATGCTGCGCATGGGCAATGACCACACTGCGGGAACTTCGCCGGGCAAGCCAACGCCGCAGGCATCGGTTGCGGACAATGATCTTGCCGTAGGACGCGCTGTGGAGGCTGTCTCGCATAGCCCTTACTGGGACGACACGGCGTTTTTCATCCTGGAAGATGATGCGCAGGATGGAGCCGACCATGTGGATGCGCATCGCAGCATTGCGCTGGTAGTGAGCAAGTATTCACCGCGCGCAGCGCAGCCTACGGTTGACTCAACGTTCTATACAACAGTGAGCTTTTTGCGCACCATGGAGGACTTGTTGGGTATTCCTCCGATGAACAACAACGATGCGCTTGCACCGCTGATCGCTCCGCTGTTCAACGGAGCGGGCGACCAGCCTGCTTATGAGGCCGATTATTCCAATCGTGACAATGGGCTGATTTATACCGCGAACACTCCCAAGTCTCCTGGGGCAAAGGAGTCGAGCAAGATGGACTTTACCCATGAGGACCGGGCCGATGCGCGCAAACTGAATGTGATTCTCTGGCGGGATGCAATGGGGAACAAGCCGGTTCCGTGGATGATTCTGCATCCTCATGCTGCGCACAAGGATGATGACGATGGAAATTGAGTTTCAGGGAAATAGGGAGTAGGGAATAGGGGAATAAGCCCCGGCTTCGTCGAGGGGAGCGCTGGGAGCTGCAAACCTCCCACCCTGACTTCTATCAGGATGGGCGCACTCATATTTATCCCAGGTTAGCTCTAGCGGAAGACACGCTGTTCGATAGTGTTGTCCGCGAGCGAAGGGGATTGTTCTCCCTGCTGGCCGTAGAAGCGGATGCAGTTTCCTCCGGCCAGTTTTGCGTCGGCTAAGGCGCGCTCGGCTTCGCGAAGAACGATGAGCGGGGCTCGTCCGCGGCTGGTGGCAATGCCAATGCTTGCCGTGACGGGAATGACATCGCGATGAATATGATAGGGCCTTGCCAGGATGGAGTCCTTCAGGCGCTCCGCCATGGCGAGGGCGTGTTCGGCGAGGCAGCCAGGCAACCCGATGAGAAAATCATCTCCCCCGCATCGGCCGAGGACGTCATAGCTGCGCAGATAGCGCTTCAGGCGCTGGGCCAGCTCTTTCAGGACCGAGTCTCCTACGGGGTACCCATACTGATGATTCACAAGCGAGAAGCGGTCGAGGTCGAGCAGCAGCATGCACAGAGGGGTGCGCATGCGCTGTACGCGGTCGGTCTCCTGGAAGAGATTGCGCATGACGGTTTCCCGGTTCAAGAGACCGGTGAGCGTGTCATGGGACGCGTGGAAGTGCAGGGCGTTCATCTGCTCGCGCATCTCGTGGTAAAGCTGCTGTACCCGTTCTGCGGTTCTGAGGCGGACGAGAAGATCGATGTCATTCACAGGCTTTAGGAGGAAATCGTCCACTCCGGCAACAGTAGCGGCGTTGATGATTTCAGCGTCAGGGGAGCCGCTCAGCAGCATCAGCCAGGTCGAGTGCTGGCGGGTGCGCCGCTTGATTTCGGCGATGATCTCAACTCCGCTCATGTGCGGCAAGTTATTGTCCAGAATGGCGATGGACGGAGCGTCGGGGGCGAGCAGCCGCTTGAAGGCTTCCGTGCCATCGCTGGAGATCTCGACCCGATACTTCCAGGATTCCAAGAGTGCATGCATGGAAGCGGCTGATTCGTCGGCGAGGAGGATAGATGAGGTTTTTTCAGAGCTGATGGGCATGGCGGACTAGTCTCACACCAAGGTCTATCGGGACTCTTGTAGATTTTCGTAAGGGGCTGTCTGAAAGCAAGGCATGACCGGTGAAGCTGGATAACTGATTCAGGAGCGAAGATTTTCTCTGATTCTATTGGTCTTATTGTTGGGTAAAGCTCCTAATCTATCCAAAATTTCTTAAGAAAAGTCAAAATAATGAAAAAATTTTATTGACTCTGGCGAAAATTGAGTAAGAATTTCAATATTGGACCAACCGGGTAGTTTTTAACGCCATCTATATAGCATTGGTAATCTGCAGAGAGCGTATCCCGGGATTCGCGGTCATTCGCCTTTTCGTACGACATAACTTAATTTACTTCAATCGGCTTGCAAGTCCCGTAAGGGAAGTGCTCCCCGTTAGATTAACCCCCTTAACGTTGGAGTGAGCTATGATTCCCGCTGTTACCACCACGCACGCCATTCCGCAAAAGCTGCTGCCTGCGCGCATTCATACCCATGCACGCGTAGCTATCTGTCATCACTGCTTTCAGGTTCTCGGAAGCACACAGACCCCTGCTGACCGGCAAAAGCTGGAAGCAGAGCACATCTGCAAAGAAAAGCTGAATGCCAAGAAGCCTGCTGCAGCGCTTCCGTTCAGTTGAGATTTGCAGCTGATTCTGCAAGGAAAAACGCGCCTGAGAAGGCGCGTTTTTTGTCATGAGAGTTATCTACAAAAAAAATTTACTTAACCAGATGTTAATGCTATCTATATATCTTCGGTAACGCATACAGTAACTTGATTTTCGTCCGAGGTTGAGAGGTCATGAGCGCATTTGATGGATCAGTCAAGACTCCCCTTGCTGTAGCAAATCCGGGAACAGACCAGAAACTTCCTCCCGCGGGTTCCCTCAGCTACGGGGGCATTACTTCGCAGACAGCATTATCCGGCACGAATGGTGTGGATACTGCCCTGGTGAAGGGCAACGAGTGGCAGCATTTTACGGGTAACTACACGGAATTTATTGACGCGAATTATGACCTGACGATCAAGGGCAAGCGCGTGGAGCTGGTCAAGTCCGACCATAAGTCAACGATTATCGGCAAGACTAACCAGACATATGTGGGCGTGTTTAACGAGACGAATGTTGCGCCTGCAAACTATCACTATGTGCACACGCTTACGGTGACACATGCGCAACCGAGCCATGTGCAGCAGCCAACGAAATATCAGCGGCATGAGAACAGCGTGCTGGAGTATTTCCAGGAACACTTTGACCACTCATGGTTCAAGGTCGGCGTTACCGGCATAAACATTGATATTACCGCTCTTATTAAGCTCCAATGGGCTTCTATTTATCTGCAGGATTCGATCTTTCGCAACAAGAATACGGCGGCGATCGAAACACAAGCTGCGCCGTTGTCCGCCAGAATGAAGGGCCTTTTAGGCAGGATAGACTGGACTGAGGTAGGAGTAGCCATGGCCCGTGCGCACGGGGTTCCGATTGATGTACAAGCCGGAGGGGACATCAACTTCTTTGTCATACCGCCAGGGCTTTGATTTTGTCTGCATGGGAGCACGGATGGTGGCCCTTTTAGCTTCAGGATTCAACGTAGAACATCTCGGCAGAGCACGCATCATGGTGGTGAACCCGCCGGTGATGTGGGTATCCATTACGTGTTACATGGTTGCGGCGATTGGCCTGTTGATGCTGCTTGGTGGATTGAGCTCGCGCAGCCGTTCGACGGGGTTCATCGGAGCCTTCATGCTGGTCGTTTGCGCCTTCATTGGTTGGACCACGGCAGTTCCTTCAACGGCTGTGCTCGATAAGGATGCCGGAATGATGACGGTTCATATCGGGTGGGCGCATTCTACGTCGACCTATCCACTGGAGCAGGTGAAGTATGCCACGGTGGAAACGTCTACGGCAGCATACCGGCTGGTATTTGTGCTGGACGATGGGCACCGGGTAGGCCTGGGGTCGTATTCGGACCAGGGCGGGCAACCGGAGGCGGCGCATGCAGTGAATGAATTTCTAGGCGCGGACGATACTCAGCAGCCATAGCGATTTCTGAATGGAGAAATGATCGTGGCTGCTTAGATGAGCAAAGATAAGGACAGAAATCTACCGCCAAGACGCTAAGTACGCCATAGGTTTACTTTCGTCACAGAAGATCACGGAGTACCAAGGTTTTCGCAGAGAAAAACAGCCTTATTTCAAGGCAATCAAATCCTAAAAAGACTTTACATATGAGTGGAACTGAAGCTGTACAAACAGATCTTCGCCGCCGTCGTCTGGAACCTGTCGAGCAGGATGCCCTGCTGAAGCCTTTCCTTCGTGCCAGAGAATTGGAGGACGTTTCGCTTTACTGGGCGCCGGTCGATGTTTTTCCCATGAGTTTTCGTGTGCGTACATGGTGGATGTCGTTCCTGACACGCTTCAAGGAATTGATGGCGAAGCAATCGCTGCGGCAGGAAAATTTTCTGCAATTCAAAACGATTACGCCGAATCTTTCGCGCCAGTTTACATCTAAAGCCATGGATTTCTTTCCGCTTCCAGGGATCAGCCTGAGGCCGGGTGGCAGCCTGCCAGACATACCGGATATCGAACAAGCAAAGAAAGATGCCATGCGCGAAGACTTCGACATGAATAAGTACATTGCTGACTACACCTACTGGTTTGTGAACAAACAGGACGAAGAACAGCGCACGCATTTTTTCGGTGCTGGAGGAATGAGCTTTATCTGGCTGAAAGAGGATCCGGCGACGCGGCCGCCCGATCTGAGATTGCCGCGCGCGGCGCGCAAAATCATAGAAGACCACGGGAGAGACATTGACAGCCAGTTGCGCGCGACCTATTCGTTGCAGGACGCTTTCCTGAAAGAGAGTAAGAAGGTCTTTGGGCAGGGCATTGCAGAGGATCCGCTATTCAAAAGTGTTCCGTTTGTGCTGCCGCTGCTTTCAAGCGAGCACTTTTTCAGAGCTGGAGCGGAAACGCGCGAGGAATGGTTTCAGGTTTTTGATGGGTACCTTATCGAAAGCAAGGATGACAAGGGTGTTCTGCTGGCGTTAAAGACGCCTGATTTTGATCCGAAATTAGCCGGCCTGCTCGACGAGATGCGCGCAGAGGGAATGGAGTATCCCCTGTGATCCGAGAGGCACTGAACATTTCCTTTCCTGTTGTTCCTGAGCCGTTTGAAGCGGCAAGCATTGAGTTGAAGGAATTTCCGGCA
This sequence comes from Acidobacterium sp. FHG110202_01, assembly GCF_059115305.1. Lineage (NCBI taxonomy): Bacteria > Pseudomonadati > Acidobacteriota > Terriglobia > Terriglobales > Acidobacteriaceae > Acidobacterium > Acidobacterium sp. FHG110202_01. The sequence continues at coordinate 13,146 of NZ_JBZYWJ010000004.1, read as the reverse complement.
GCGCGGGAAATTCGTGAGTTGTGGCGCAGCTTTCTTGTGCCGTGGACGCGTGCACTGGTGAGCCAGCACAACCTGCATCCTGCGGCATGGATACAAGGAACGAGCCTGCATGAAGGAGATACGGCCGATCTTGTGCGCCGGCATGGCGCAAAGTGGCTTCCAGATGTTGGACTGGGTGTGTGGCCGGATCGCGAGCCTCCCAGGCTTTGGACAGACGACGACTTCAATGAACTGGAGCCAGGCCAGAAGCCGCCTCCGCTGATGAACACGGTGTTTCATGTGTCCGGCGGAGAGGCCGCGACGGAAGATGCTCTTGGAATTTTGGCTGGATCGGGGACGCTGGTGTATGCGCTGCTTGAGACAGGTTCGCAGGCATTTCATGAGAAGATGACGGACTTGTTTCTGCCTACAATTCGCGAAGAGGCATTGCGCGGATATTCGTTCTACATTCCGCTGCTCGATACGCGGTCGCTCAAGGCGGTGGATAAGTTCGGTGCAGATAATCCTGAAAATCTGTTGCATCTCTGGCTAGGAGATGCGCGGCTCTTTCTCCAGGAAAACAAATCTGAGGGAAGTGCGCTTGTGCTTTCAAGGGTGCCCGGAGCGGTTGCTGCTTTGCGGGAGTGGATCGAGCGGTAGAGCTCCGGGTGTTGTTGAAGGTCCTGCCGTCGATTAATGAACTTTGGTCTCCGGAATGTAACTCATATCCTGGCGGAAACGCGCTGTTTCTGTTCGGTAACTCTGAATCAGCGGAAGGCTTTCTCCTGATTTTTCCTTTGCGTGTTGAGCGACGAATTGCATGAGGCTTCCTGTGAAGCCTGCCTGCTCACCCAGGTCAGACTGTTTGTCGGCCGGCAGCAGAAGAAGATATTCCACGGTTCCATTCGCTGGGCGGAGCAGGGCGTACTTCACCTGAGATTGAGGTAATTGCCGCAACGCATCGGATACGAGAGATTCAAATTCTCTGCCTCGTCCCGATTCGATCTGGAAATACATGAATGTAAGAAGCGTTGAGCTTAGTTGCGTCGCAGCGAGATTGGTTAGAGCGGGAACAGCTTCATAGGCGGAAATAGAGCGAATGTCTGCAAACGGGGCGACGTTGATTTCGTTATTCGCGACGTCGGCTGCGGGTGAGACGGGGTGGTCAAAATCTGACCATGCATGGAAGAACGTACCGTCTGTGAAGTATCCATCATGATCGCCGGAGATGATGTTCCAGCCGTACCATGTCCATGTGTCGGCGTTGCTGCGATGCCATTCGAGATGACGTTTGTAGCCTTCTTCCATGTCGCGGGTCATTCCAGGCTTAGGCTGCCAGACTACGATGCGGGCTACATTCCTGTCCTGTGCATGAGATGCAGCCGCCGATATCACGAACAACGATCCGAAGAGTCTAAGGGTTTGCAAGAGCTTCATATCTCTCCTCTTCTTTGAGTGCAACATTCCAGTGCAGGGGAAGGTGCAAGGAGTTTCTGCAGAGATTGAGGTATCGTGTTTACCAGCTATGTATCGCATCGGTGAATTCGCAGAACTGGGCGGAGTCACGACGAAGACTCTGCGCTTTTATGACGAGATCGGATTATTGCGTCCTGCGGGAACTGACCCGCGGACTCGTTATCGCCACTACCTGCCGCAGCAGTTGAAAGACCTGACTGCGATTCTTGCTCTCAAGGAACTGGGCGTTCCGCTGGCTGATATTCATTCGGCTATCGGGAAGGCGGGAGCACAGCAGGATCGCCGGAAAATTCTGGAAAAGCTCAGGATGACGATTGAGCAGTCGATGCGGGAAGCGGCGCAAACGCTGCGATGGATCGATGCGGCTCTTGCTGAATCGAGTCAGTCTAACCTTGTGAATGCTGTGGTGGTGAAGAGGCGTCCAGCGCTACGCGTTGCTTCTGTCCGCGCACGAGTAAAACAATATGACGATATTATGCCGCTGGAAGCGGAACTACTTCGTGCTCTGCCGGAAGCATGGACGGGCGGTATACGTGGCGTGCTTTGGCACAAGTGTGCGGACTGCGGTGTTCTGGAGGGCGAGCCGTTTGTGGAATTGAAATGCGATGTACCGCGGCGGAGATTCTATGAGGTGCGAGAGTTGCCGGCGGTTACCGCTGCATGCGCTTATTCCGGACTCGACGATAGTTCTGCAGAGAGCGCTTATGATGCGATTCGCAGATGGATGCGGGTTCGCGGTTACCGCTTAGGCGGGGCCAAGCGAGAAATCTATCTCGGATCGACATTGGAGATCCAATTTCCATTGCACTCGAATTGAATTTCGGCGTGATCTTTGAACGGTATACCACCCGAAGAATTATGTTCACCCCTATTCGGGTCGAGTTTGAAGAAGTATCCCTATAATGGCCGGTGATGAGATCAGGCCGGGTTTACTTTGAAAGATTCTGGATAATCAAACTGCTGGCTGCGCTATGCATTGCGCAGTCTTTTCTTTTTTTGGATTTGTGTTGGCCGCAGGAGGGCAGTTCGCTTTCTTCATGGCGTGGCGTGGTGCGCAGCTCCAATGGCAAGCCGGTGAGCAAGGCCACAGTGCGGCTGGTGGGACAGGGCCATAAGCACGCAGCTGTGACTGCTTCCGACGGAAGTTTTGCTATCAGGAATCCGCAAGCAGGGGAGTATGCGCTTTCGGTTGAGGTGGATTCGAAAACATTTGATGCGTCGAGTCCGGTGATGCTGAGGGGAGACTCGCCTGCAGTTGCGATTACTCTGGCTGGCGAGGGCAAATTGTCTGTAGTGGAGCAAGGCTCGCAGTCGGCATCGACGGGAGGCGAGCAGCTGTCGAGTCGCTCGGTGAGCGAGCTTCCGCTGAACAAGCGCGACTTCAGTCAATTATTGCTGCTGGCTGCGGGGACGATGACCGATGCCAATGGCGCCACCAATTTCACACAGCAGTTTGCGATCAATGGTCAGCGCGGTGTAGAGGCTACATTCGCGATGGATGGAGCCGATACGAGCGATCCGGAGATGGGCGGCGGCACGTTTACGAACTTCAATGTAGATGCGGTTGAGGAGATTCAATCCAGCTCGGGTTGGATGCCGGCGGAGATTGGACGGGGCGCGGCAGGATTTACGAACATCATTACTCGCTCGGGCAAGAGCGGCTTTCACGGATCGGTTTTTGAGTTCCTGCGGAATTCGGCGCTCGATGCGCGGAATTATTTTGATCATCCGCCGGTGGGGAGAATTCCGCCATTCCGGCGTAATGAATTTGGATTCACGAATGGCGGACCGGTTGTGCTGCCGCATATCTATGATGGGCGAGGGAAGACATTCTACTTTGGCGAGTACCAGGGTTTCCGGCAAGTGCTGGGCACGACACAGGTGCTGGCTGTTCCTACTGCTGATGAACGCGCGGGCCTGAATACCACTGCGTATGCGGGTGATACGCTCTTTGTTCCGGTGGATGCGCAGATTGCCCGCGTGCTGGCACGCTATCCGTTGCCGAATTATCCTCACGGATCGTTTGGAGCGCACACCTATGCGACGTCTTCGAAGGTGAATACGGATGCGGACCAGTTCTCGATACGCATTGACCAGAAGATCGATGACAAATCGCAACTCTTCGGCAGATTTACTTACGACAATCTGAACGGGCCGACGACCAATCCGGATCAGACGGCAGTAGATCCCAGTTTTGGCATTGAATACATTGACCGCCAGCGGAATGGGGTGCTGACTTACTCACGTACAGTTTCGCCGCGCTATTCGTTTGAGTCGTCTATCAGCTTTACGCGCACTACGCCGTCGTTTCCTACTCCGAATCACACGGACCCGGGGATCAAGTTCAATGATGGATTGTTTGAGGCCTTCAATTCAGCGGCTGGTTCGGTGATGACTTCGTTTGGCAATCTCTTTCAGGCGCGACAGAATTTTTCTTACATCGCAGGGAAGCATGCCTGGAAGTTTGGCGGCGAGATTCGCCTGAATCGCGATACGACATATTACGGAACCAGCGTGAATGGAGAGTATGACTTTGGTGGAGGCACGGCGTATTCACCAGTGGAGATTCGGTCACAGAGCGGTACGCATGATGTTCATGTCGGCGATCCACTGCCGGATACGCTTTCTGCGCTGCTGACGGGGAGTCCTTTTGCCTATAATGTTGCCGTTGCGCCGCCTTATTTTTCAGGCGGCGATCATATTGGCCCTGCGGCGATCAATCGCAATAACTTTTCTTTCTACGTGCAGGACACGTGGAAGATATCCGACCGTTTTGTGCTGGATTATGGGGTGCGCTACGAAGTGTATTCGCCGATTACGGAGCGGGCGAAGCGGACCTCAGGCTTTCTGGATGTAGGAGGTGTGCAGAAGTTTGTCGTGAATCCGCAGCCTGGATACCAGACGAACTATAACGGCTGGGGACCGCGAGCACAGCTTGACTGGCGCGTGGCGGAGAAGCTGCATCTGCGCGCGGGCGGCGGAATAACGACGATTCCGCCGAACATCTGGCAGGATAATTTCCTGACCGGGTCGACGCCGTTCGTGGTGTATCCGCATGTAAGCGCTACGCGCGGCGCGCAGATTCACTATGGTTTCCAGATCACTCCGGATGTACTGCCGCGCGCGTATACGCCTGAGGGGCAGGACATTTTCGCGAGCGATAACACGAAGAAAGTTCCGGCGAATACAGTTTTCGATGTAGACCGCTATGAGCATGATATGGCGACACTCACGCCGGGGCATCAGATCACGGCGCTGAGCCTCAGCGGTATTGATCGCTCGTTCGGCAATGGCTATATGGGGACGTGGACGCTAGGACTGGAGCGGCAGTTTGGAAATCTTACAGCTACCGCTGGTTACGTTGGAACCATGGGGGTGAGGCTGCCGCGTGGAATTTATCCGAATGCGTATGCGGGAGCAGGCCCGGAGTTTGCGCCTCACACGGAATTTGACAGCGAAGGCAATGTGATCGGCGGCTTTGGTCCGGAGTCGATTATTGACGACACGGCGCACTCAACCTATCACGCGCTGCAGACTTCACTGCAGGGTACGGTGCAGCATGGTGGGCCGGGCATACAGGCAAGCTTTACATGGGCAAAGTCGCTGGATGATACGAGTACGGTGGTCGGCGGAGGAACCGGATCGACGGGCGCGACGGTGCAGGGCTCGCCGCAGAATCCGTTTGATACTCATGCGGAAAAAGGGCCTTCAGCATTCGATGTAGCACGCTCGTTCAGCCTGAGTGTGGCCCAGGATCTGCATCTGGATTCTGTTGAATTTCTTGCCCCGGTCAGCAAGAAAGCGACAGGCGGATGGGAAATCCTCAGCATATCGAGCATTACGAGCGGCTCACCATTTACTGTGTATTCCGGTATACAGCAGACGGGAGCGGGCTCGAACGGCGCGGACCGTCCGGATCAGATTGCAAAGCCGAATCTGTCGACGGCGCGCAAAGTCCGCGAAGATTATTTTGGGCTGGGAGCGGACAATGCTTCGTTTTTCTCGATTCCGGTGAACCTGCCTGGGGGAACGGGACCGAACAGCGGATACTTTGGCGCGCTCGGACGCAACACTTTTCGCGGGCCAGCTTACTACAACTATGACTTTGCGGTGATCAAGGATACTCCGTTTGGCACGCGCGCCAGCGGTAGTGAACTGATGGACCTGCAGTTCCGCGCGGAGTTCTTCAACCTATTCAACATTGTGAATATGGGGTTGCCCGCGAATACGCTTAAAGGTACGGGGTTTGGGGAGATCAGCAAGACGGCCGGGACTTCACGGCAGATTCAATTTTCGTTGAAGCTGATTTATTAGAAGCAACCGCAAAGACGCTAAGGACGCCAAGGTTTCGCGAAGAAATGCAGAGCTGCTATTACAGCAGAGAACACCTTCTACCACAGAGGACACCCTTCGGCTGCGCTCAGGACAGGCTCCAGACACAGAAGGTTTTTACAAAATCTCACTCAGGCGTCGGATGCCTTCGCGGATTTCTACCTGCTTCAGGCGCGCGTAGCCAATGATGAATCCTGTGCGCATGGGCTTTTTCAAAAAATAAGGAGCGATGCCGTAGATGCCGACTCCGCATGCGGCTGCTCGCTGAACCAATGTTTCTTCTGAGACGCGATGGTTCGGCCACAGGACGAGATGAACTCCTGCGGCGTCTCCGGTAACTTCTGCCTTGTCGCCGATGTGCTTGTGAATAGCGTCGAGGAGCGCTTCCCGGCGCTGGGCGTTGCTGCGGCGAACGCGATGGAGTGCGCGCTCGTACATGCCGCTGATGATGAATTCAGCCAGTGTGCGCTGCTCGAGTGTTGCTGTATGGCGATCACAGAGCCACTTGGCTGCAGTGAAGGTGGGCACGAGTGGTTTGGGCGCAATCAGATATCCGATGCGAAGCGACGGGAAGATAGTGCGGGAGAAGGTCCCGATGTAAATGACGCGGCCTTCGGGGTCGAGTCCCTGCAGAGACTCCAGCGGCTGACCGTCGTAGCGGAACTCACCGTCGTAATCGTCTTCAACGATGATGGCATTGTTGCGCTTGGCCCAGGCAAGCAACTCAAGGCGACGGGGCAGGGTGAGGACGACTCCTGTAGGGAACTGATGCGATGGAGTGACGAACGCGGCGCGTGCGTCGCCGGGAAGCTTCGCTGTGATGAGGCCATCACGGTCGACGGGTACAGGGTGAAGACGGATGCCGGCAGTGCGGAGGATTTGTCTTGCTCCCTGATAGTGCGGGTTTTCAATAGCGGCGAGCTGGCCGCGTTCGAGCAACACGCGCACAACGAGATCAAGCGCCTGTTGCGAGCCGTTGACGATCAGGACCTGTGAGGGATCGCAGACGACGGCGCGCGACCGCCGGACGTGCGCCGCGATGGCTTCCTGCAGAGGCAGGCTGCCGGCAGCTGAGCCGTAATCAAGGTCACGGAGGGCCGCATTGCGCGAGTTCCGCAGCAGAATGCGCCGCCATGCTTCGAAAGGGAAGGTCTGTATGTCGCTTCTTCCGTAAGCGAAGTCGTATCGAAGCGGCGGAGAGCGGCGCTTTGGAATAGTGATCTCACTTGCAAAGCGGCCAAAGCTCGACAGCCGTAATTTTGCCGAGAACTCTTTCTCCCTGCGGCGGTTGAGGTTCAATCCTGAAGACACGTAAGTCCCGGAGCCGTGGCGTCCGGTGATGAAACCTTCGGCTAGAAGCTGGTCATACGCAAGAAGGACGACTGTGCGCGAGACCTGGAGCTGATGGGCAAATTCGCGCGTGGACGGAAGGCGTTCACCCGGGTGGAGTGTCCCGGAGAGAACGGCCTTGCGGAGGGCGAGATAAATCTGGCGGAAGAGCGGTTCGCCTTCTTTAGAAAGTGGTATTACCAAATCCATAAAAAGTGGTCATACAAAACTACCAGATTTTCCTTCAGGATAAGCATTGAAAGTTATTGGATTGCAGGAGGAGAAGGTGAAAGATCGACTTGGAGCAGCGGCTCTTATAGCGGTAATCGCCATGGCGCCGGCATTTCTGACTCATGCACAGCAAAATTCAAGCGCGGCAAAAGACAACTCTACAGAGGCGGATTCCCAGAGGGACGGGAGCCATGATTTCGATTTCGAGATAGGCAGCTGGAAGATTCACCTGAAGCGCCTGATGCACCCGTTGTCGGGATCTCATGACTGGGTGGAGTTTGACGGGACTTCTGTCACGCGGAAGATCTGGGATGGCAGTGCCAGCCTTGAAGAGTTCGATACTGACGGACCGTCGGGCCGTGTCCAGGGCCTGACTCTACGCATCTACAATCCGCAATCTCACCAGTGGAGCGAATACTGGGCCAACAGCAAGAGTGGCTCTCTTGGCCTGCCGCCTACGGTTGGAGAGTTCAAGAATGGCCGGGGCGAATTCTACGATCAGGAAGAATGGCACGGCAGAATGATCTTCGTGCGCTATGTCTGGTCGGATATCACTCCCAGCTCCGCGCACTTTGAACAGGCGTTCTCTGAGGATGGGGGCAAGACGTGGGAAGTAAACTGGATCACTGATCAGACAAGGGTGAAACCATGAATGTGACAGAGAGGGCTCAGGTAAGGAGGGCTCCCAAGCGAGGGGCCTACGATTCCGAGACGATTTACGCAATTCTTGATGCGGGATTTCTGGCGCACGTGGGGTTCAGCATGGCTGGACAGCCTTTTGTCATTCCTACGCTCTATGGGCGGAGCGGGGACAAGCTTTATCTGCATGGCTCAGCTGCCAGCCGGATGATGCGTGAACTCGAAACAGGCGTGCCTGCGTGCGTGACGGTCACGATTGTGGATGGCCTGGTGCTGGCGCGGTCGGCATTTCACCACTCGATGAATTACCGGTCGGTGGTGGCGTTCGGGACGGCGCGGAAGATCGACGGCTCGGAGCAGAAGACGGAAGCGTTGCGGGTAATCTCGGATCATCTGATTGCCGGGCGCTGGGAGGAAGTGCGCGGGCCTTATGAGAAAGAGCTGAAAGCTACCTCGGTGCTGGAGTTTTCGATCGAAGAGGCTTCGGCAAAGGTGCGGACCGGGCCTCCGGTGGATGAGGAAGAGGATTATGCGCTGCCGGTCTGGGCTGGAGTGCTGCCTTTGAAGCTGGAACCACAGAAGCCAGTAGAGGATCCACGGCTTGCGGAAGGAATTGATGTTCCGGAGTATGTTTTGGAGTACCGGAGGTAAGCTTTTTCCTCAAACTTGGTCCTGGCCAGAGAAATATTCAGCTGTCTTGTTCAGGCAGTTCTTTCAGCAATCCAAGACAGGCTTTTCGATTCAATTGCTCTCCATTTTAAGAGTGTCCGGAAGTGGACACCTTATTCCGGAAATGGCCAGTTAAAAGAGAATCTGCGGTTTTCTCGACCCATTTATGTATTTGAATAAAAATAAGTTACAAGCTTGCAGCGAATGGCGCGCGAGTTGCAGGTGATGTAACTGATGGATATCGCACGGCCCGATATTAAGAAGAAGAAGATTCGCCGCCAGGTTGTGATTGGCGCGATTGCGTTGGTTGTTGTTGCTGCTGCCGCGGCGGCTGTCATGCGGCTGAAGCCTGCTGCTCCTACTGTAGACGCCAGTACGATCTGGCCGGACACAGTCAAGCGCGGCCCGCTGGTGGTGCAGGTGCATGGGCTGGGAACGCTGGTTCCTCGTGAGGACAGTATCGAGCTGATTCCGGCACTGACGGATGCGACAGTGGTCCGTATCCGTGTTCTGCCCGGCACCAAGGTCACTCCGGACACCATTCTGATGGACCTGACTGATCCTCAGCTGCAGCAGCAGCTGTTAAATGCTCAGTTGGCGCTTAAGGGTGCAGAGGCTGATTACAAGAGCCTTCAGGGCACGCTCCAGAGCACTCTAATGGATAAGAAGACTACCGCTGCCCAGACGAATGCCGACTACAGCCAGGACAAACTGCAGGCCGAAACCGACAAGCAGCTCTATAACCTGGGAGTGATTTCAGGCTTGGCGTACAACAAATCAAAAAATACAGCCGACCAGCTGACGGTCCAGCATCAGCTCAGCCAGGAGCAGCTGGATGTAAACCAGAAGGCGATCGAGGTCCAGCTCGCTTCAGCGCAAACCAAGATCGACCAGGCCAAAGCGCTGCTTGCCCTGTATCAGAAACAGGAGAGTGCGCTGCAGGTTCGTGCCGGGATTAGCGGAGTGCTTGCTCCGCTGGCTACTCCGGTGCAGGTAGGCCAGCACGTGACGGCGGGAACATCGGTGGCCGAGGTTATCCAGCTCGACAAGCTGAAGGCTGCTCTCCAGATCGCGGAAACCCAGGCGCACGACATCCAGCTGGGGCAACCAGCCGAGGTTGACACCCACAACGGCATTGTTCAGGGGCATGTGATAAGAATTGATCCCTCAGTCGTGAACGGAACGCGCACGGTTGACGTATCACTGGATGGGCAGCTGCCACCAGGCGCTGTTCCTTCGCTGAGTGTGGACGGAACGATTGACCAGGAACGCCTGACGGACGTGGTGTATGTGGGGCGCCCTGCTTTCGGAAACCCGAACAGCACGATCAGCCTGTTCAAGATGGAGCCGGACGGCAAGACAGCAGCGCGGGTGCAGGTGAAGGTGGGCAAGGCTTCGGTCACGCAAATTCAGGTGCTGGAAGGCCTGAAGGAAGGCGACCGGGTGATTCTGTCGGATATGTCGCGGTATGACGCTACCGACAAGGTTCGTTTGGAGTAATAACCAATTCAGCGCGGGCAACAGCGAGGAGCAGAACAGACATGGACAATGGACAGCCGTTGATCAATATTGAAGGTCTGACGAAGGTCTTCTATACCGATGAGATCGAGACGCATGCGCTCTCGGGGATTCATCTCACCGTCAACAAGGGCGAGTATGTGGCAATGCAGGGACCTTCAGGATGCGGCAAGTCGACGCTGCTTTCGATTGTCGGGCTGCTCGATACGCCTTCTGCAGGCAAATACCTGCTGAACGGGCATGCGGTCGAGAACCTGAACTTCGCGCAGCGCTCGCGCATCCGCAACCAGGAGATCGGCTTCATCTTCCAGAGCTTCAACCTGATCGGCGATCTTACGGTGTATGAGAATGTCGAGCTGCCCCTGACTTATCGCACAGGCATGTCGGCTGCGGAGCGCAAGCGGCGCGTACAGGAGTCACTGGAACGCGTGAGCATGGCGCACCGCATGAAGCACTATCCTTCGCAGCTCTCAGGCGGTCAGCAGCAGCGTGTGGCTGTGGCGCGTGCTCTGGCTGGTTCGCCGTCGATTCTGCTGGCGGACGAGCCGACCGGAAACCTGGACTCACGCAACGGCGAAGCGGTGATGGAACTGCTGGCGAACCTGCATAAGGACGGCGCGACCATCGTGATGGTGACGCACGATCCTCGCTTTGCGCGCCATGCGGAGCGCAATGTACATCTCTTCGACGGCAAGGTGGTGGCTGAGGGAGATGCGCTCGAGCAGGTGATGGAAGCGCGGTAGTTCTACTTCGCAAAAACTCGAGTGGCGAATATTATTCGTCGCAATAAAATCCCCAGGCTAGTTTCGCGAACCTGGGGCACCCTCGGTCTTGCGCCTAAAGCGTGGAACAGGATGACAATTCATCATGATTGAACTGAAAAACGTTGAGCGCAGTTACAAAACGGGGGCAGGGCAGACCTGGGTGCTGCGCCGCATCAACCTTACGATCCGCGAGGGCGAATTTTTGACCATTATGGGGCCTTCGGGGGCGGGCAAGTCGTCGCTGCTGAATGTGCTGGCGCTGCTCGATGACCAGTGGCAGGGAGAGTACTGGTTCAAGAATGAGCCTGTCCATAAGATGAACCGCAAGCAGCGCGCGGAGCTGGCGAAGCGGAACATCGGCATGGTCTTTCAGAGTTATCACCTGCTTGACGATCTGACGGTGCAGGAGAATATCGACCTGCCGCTTTCCTATAAAGACATTCCGAAAGCTGAGCGGCAAGGGCTGGTGGCCGATACGCTGGACCACTTCCAGATTGTGGGCAAGAAGGACCTGTATCCGTCGCAGCTTTCCGGTGGACAGCAGCAGCTGGTGGGCATTGCGCGCGCGGTGATTCATAAACCGGCGCTGCTGCTGGCCGATGAGCCGACGGGAAATCTGCATTCCACGCAGGCGAAGGAGATCATGGAGCTGTTCAAGAAGCTGAACCAGGAAGGGACAACGATCGTTCAGGTGACGCACTCGGAAGTAAACGCATCTTATGGCGACCGCGTGATTGAAGTGCGCGATGGATGGATGGTGAAGGACACGGCGAATCCGCAACTAGGCGCGGAGGTGAGCGCATCGTGAGAGCAGGCCCCGGGTTTCAGCAACAGTTGGCAGCGGTTGCAATGTGCTGCCTCGTTTCTTTGAGCAGCATGGCGCAGACGGCTCCGCAGCAGCAACAACCAACATCGGAGCCAGCGCAGCAAAGTGCGCCGGCGACACCAGATGCTCCCAGCACACCTCAGCAGCAACCAGCGCCGGTGAGTATCGCTCAGCAGGACCAACAGGCGAGGCAGGCGGTGACTTCGCAGCAACAGCCATTTCATGTGGAGATGCCGCGTTCGCGCAACCCATTGTCACCATACATGCCCAGCGATGTGCCGCCAGTCAATCTCACCAATTCACCGCGCCTGCAGAACCTGCAGCGTGACGGCAAGCTCTATCTCTCGCTGCGCGACGCCATCGAGCTGGCACTTGAGAACAACCTTGATCTTGCCTACTTCCGCTACAACTTCCCAACAGCTCAGGCTGACTTGCAGCGCACTAAGGCTGGAGGTCAAGTGAACGGTGTGAACACCAGCATCGCGCAGGGAACGCAGGGCGGCTTCAGCTCATCCGGTGTAGGCGGTGGGGGAGGAGCAAGCAGCGGAGTTACAGCGGCCGGCGCCGGAGGGCTCGTTACATCTACCCTGGGGGGCGGCGCTGCCGTCAGCTCTTTCGATCCGCAGGTTACCGTGCAGGGCCTCGTCGACCACACATCAGCCATCCAGATCAACCCAATTCAGTCCGGAGTGCCGATTCTGAAGCAGAACACAATCGAGATACTGTCTAGCTATTCGCAGGCTTTTTCACTCGGCACAAATTTCACGGTTACCGACTATGGCCTTCGCCAGACCACGAACAGCATCTACAACGTCCTCAGTCCTCAGCTCACCACGAATTTTAATGTGACGATCAACCAACCGCTGCTACGAGGTTTTGGGTTTGCTACAAACCAGCGTTATATCCATATTGCCAAACAGAATCTCCAGCTCACAGACCTGGCTTTCAGAGCACAGGTAATTGCCACCATTTCCCAGGTCGAAAACATCTACTGGGACCTGGTCAGCGCATATCAGGATGCCCAGATCAAGGAACGTTCGCTTACCTATGCCAACGAGACGCTGTCCGCCGATCAGAAACAGCTGGAATTGCAGAACATCCCTGCGATGCAGGTGATGAAAGACCAGGCCGCGGTGGCTACTGCCGAAGGCGATCTTACCGTTTCCAGGGCGACGCTCAGGCTGAACGAGCTTCTCATCAAGGACGCACTCACCAAAACCGTCGATGATCCCACGCTGGCTGATATGCCTGTAATACCGCTTGATCTCATGGGAACACCGGATCCCAAGGCAACAGAGCAAATCGATCAGCTTATTGCCGAGGCCGAAAAAAACCGTCCCGACGTCGCGGAAGACCAGATTGCCATGCAGATCGCGCAGAACA
>NZ_JBZYWJ010000003.1:0-598456 GCF_059115305.1 Acidobacterium sp. FHG110202_01 | reverse complement strand
CGTCCCTCCCCGCTGCGTGCATAGAAAACTCCCGCGCGCGCGGGAACCCAGGCTGTTCTGGCCTTGCTGCACCGCTCTCATACAGGATGAAAATAGGTGGTTTCCGCCAGCAAAGTTCTGGCACGGATTTTGCTCTCCGCACCCCGGAAATCACCCCTTCCCTCCTTTTGACTGGGCCTTCCTGACCACTTTCCGCACCTCATTGCCTCTCAGATAGTGCGTGCAGGGCGGAAGTTGACCTTAAAATTCGCTCCCTGCCCGATGCGTACACGCTGGGCACGATAGACATCTCTGATGCCCATTGCATGCAATGCTTTTCGATCGACATTGTCCTCCTGTAGCATCTCGAGAGACATGAGCGAACGGACTGAAGGTAAACCTATGTAATGTTCCCAAATTGGCCAGGTAAACTCGTCCTCGCGGTTTCTATATTTAAAGCCCGTAGTCTGTAACTCATCTGCTACAGGTGCAGTTGGAAAGAGTGGGAGTGCCTCAATTGCTAATCGGTTAGCTCCTAGTACCGCACGTGCGCCTATTGGCTCTGGATCGTCCCACTGTAGAGCGTATTCGACGGCATCAGAGGGATCCCAGCGCATCGACATCCCCTCTGCCTTCTCCTGTCTCCACCCATCGAAAAGTGCCTGATAGAGATGATCGAAAGTCACCTTCTTTTCCAGCTTGTCCATGGCGAGGAGAAAAAACTGTTTACCCGAACCTGTAATAAAACACAGTTTGGTGTACTCGATCCTGTCTTTATCCCTCTGTTCGCATACCTCGCAGCCGAAGGCTGCTACAAAATCAGCATCTACCCGGTTATTGGGTCTTGCAGATATACAGCTCTCACGAACTAGTTTTTTGAATGTCTTTCCAGGAACATTAATATTCCCAACCTTGTCTTTGTCCTTGTCAAAGTATTTGAGAGCCTCTATAAATGTTTTCGCTGGTGCCCAATGGCTAGCCCGATACAGCATTTCACATAACGCTTCTTCGTTCCCATCAATCCCGTGTAACTTCGGACGCCAGAATCCATCCTTTCGTTCCCACATCATTTCGACTGCTTGTTGAGTTTCAAGGGCAAGCAATCTGAAAACACCTAACGCGGCCAGAAATGCCAGCGGATTCGATCCATCGAGCGCGCGTAATACAACCCCATTAGTCATTTGATACCTCCGCGGCTTCTTCTCTGCTAGCCTGCCAATCTGCAAGGCGAAGCAACGCTTCCAAATAAGCCAGTCCCCACCAGCCGTACTTTGTTGTCAGCCGCCAGAATCGGTCGGAGACACCCCTATCCAAGCGATGTGGTGCATTCTCAATGCGCTCTTGCTTACAAATTGAGATCTGGTTGTAAGAGACACGCTCAGCGATGTCATCCAGAATGACCGGGGCAAATGGCCGGCATCGTCCGTGGTGCGCCGCAACCAGATGGAGAGTCAGATCCCGCATCGGGCCATCCGCTTTCGGAGATTTTTCTGCGAATATCAACGATAGTAGTTCATGGCGAAAACCTTCTGGCAAGCCAGCTAATTGCTGCTTCAACAGGACATCTCTTCCGCTTTTTGCGATGGGTTTGAACGCATAGCGCGCGGCCATGTGGTCTCCGCCACGCAGCCATGCCTGGTAGCGTACGTCTACCTTCCCGTAGTCATGAAGCTCTGCTGCGGCAGCAAGGGCCTTCTGGAAGTCGTCTGGAAGATCGGAAGCCATGATCGTGGCCCAATTTTTAACATGTTCAAGGTGCGTTTCCAGCAGTACCTGCTCTTTATTCGTTTGCTTAGACTGGCTACGACGCGCCCGTAAAACATACGGTGTTTTTTCTCCGGGATAGGTCTCAACAGGTTTCTGCCGCAACTTGTCGAGTTCTTTCAGCTTTCCTCGGTGAATTCACCGAGGCCTCATTGAAGCACTACCTCTACAGACTCGCCTCCGAACTGCCTTTCCACTTTCCTCGGTGAATTCACCGAGGCCTCATTGAAGCACCTCGGCGAGGCGCAAAATGCGCGTTTCATGATCCAGCAGTTGATCTTTCTTCATGAAGAGAGCCTTTGGCAGAAAAACCTTGCATGTCAGGATTAAGGCATGAATTATTCATCTCAAGCACATATCCCTTTCACAGAACTGCCGGCTGAGGCGCGCTTCCTGCTCTTCCTTTATGCCCAGGCTGCCGTGGTGCGTTATGGCACTCACCTGCCAACGTTCAAGGAATTAGCACCGTATGTCGAAGTATTCTGGAATCTGCACAAACTTCGGTGTGAGCACCTTTCCGACCCTAATCGTTTGACTGTTCTCCTGAAAGAGTACTTCGCTTCACTCACAGACAACTGCACCTGCCATATCTCCTCGCACCGCGCCACTTGCAGGAGGATGCGATGAATCCGGAAGAGGCTCTGATCTGCAAGCTCTCTCCAACCCAACGCCGCGACTTCGTGGTGTTGGGTATTCGGGCAGGGAAATCAAATCGCACTATAGCCAAAGAGCTTGGGGTTAACGAAGGCACAGTCCGCCGGGATCGCAAGTTCCTGGACACTCCCACTGAAGAGCGGCCTGTTAAGAAGGAGCGCTCAAAGAAACCCAGGAAAATCAAGCCAGCATACTCTCCTGATGATGCTGCAACTCTCGAACCCCATATGCGACGCATATTAAAAGCACTGAAGGTTTGGATCGCAGACGAGCATATGGTGCTCACAGAAGTCGAGCATGTCCTGCACGAAGCTGGCAGGCTCCTATATCAGAGTGAGAAGTTTACTCAGCAATTCTCTGTACCCACAAAGAGCCCTGCCGAGTTGATTCTTGTCGCCTGCCCGGACAAGTCCGCTTGGGGCGACTTCATCCCCAATCCTGATTACTGGGCCACGTGGCTTGCCCGTTGGCTGGCTCTTTGCCTGCCACGGCAGGAGCAGCTCCAGGAAAGGATATTGCGAGAGGCATCTCTATGGGCTCGATCTCGATAGGCTCCTGTTCGTATACTGATGTCACATGTCTGAGACCCGTGACAAGCGCCGCCGGACTGACCTCGATCTGTTTGTGCTGGCGTTGATCGACAGCGGAATCTCAACTCCCTACGAGCTACAGAAACTGGCCGGCCTTTCCCCAGGGGCAACGATTCCCGCACTTCAGAGACTCAAGGAGGCTAGCCTTGTGCGCGAGGGAAAACCAGGTCCACGGGGCCGCACAGATCACAGAACTACTCCCGCCGGTAAGAAGTTGCTGAAGAGCGGCTGGCGTATTCTTCTCGATGACGGCCCCAGTGGCGACCTGGACGCCGACCTTCGTGTTGCACTGCTAACAATGTGGGCAGGAGAAGAGTATCGTCTGGCTAAGGATTTCCTCCGCCAATCCGCTGACAAAATATCCGCGTCTATTGAATTGACCGCTAAGGACCGCTTACCCGACGAGTCTGCCCCTCTTGCTTGCTGGTACGGCAGATTGCGATCTGCCGCTGCTAAAGCAACTTTGCAAGGAGAATCAGCTGCCGCTCTGGCCATGGCCGAGAATCTCCCCAGATCTTTGTCCCGCAAATCCGCAATGAGGAAGAGAACAACGCGACGGAGAGGGGCTTAAAGTGTTTCAAAAGGCTCTTTGAGGGTTCTGATCTTCAGGATTGACGACGAGTCCTTTTACGCGTGCGCCTCTTCTCAGAGAGGCTTCCTTCTTCCTCAAACAGATCCACATCGAAGAACGACAACTGTAGCGGCCCTAGAAGAATTCGATTCCCTTTTTTAAAAAGCTGGGTAGCTTCTGACAAACGTCTGATCCGTCCTGGAGCAGGAAGCATTCGCCGTCTGAAGCGGAAGAAAGGTCCGGATGTGTGGGTTTTCCGGTGGCGGAATGTCCACACAAATGGTTCGAGAAAGGAAACCACCCGCGTGATCGGAACGGTTCTCGAATATCGCACCAAAGCTGCTGCCGTTAAAGCTGCCGAGGCGCTTCGGATCAACATCAACAGTGCAAACCCTCGTCCGTCTGTTTTCGGCATGACATTTGCAGAGCTGGCCGATCACTATGCGGCGAAGGAGCTTGAAATCAACCAGGAGGAAGCTCGGAAACCGAAAGCCTACTCCACCATCGAAGCTAATCAGCGTTATCTCAGGAGATGGAGCCCGTTGTCATCGAAGAATAGTTGTTCGACTTGGGTCGGGGAGAGCAGAAGCTGGCAAACGGGACACGGCTGAAGATCCGGAACATCATGAGTGCTGTATTTCGCCACGGGATGCGCTATGGATTTCTACCCAGAGATGCAGAAGCGAATCCGATGAAATATGTGAGGCAGAGCGGTCGTTCTACCAAAGAGCACACCGTGTTGACTCCGAATCAAGCCATGGCTCTTATTGGATATCTACCGGAACCGGTGAGAACTATGGCATTGCTTGATGCGAGTACCGGGCTTCGCGCCAGCGAACTGACTGGACTCCGTTGGGAAGACATCGACTTTAATGCCGGTGTTTTGCATGTACGACGGGGAGTGGTCTACTCAGTTGTTGGCGAAACAAAGACCGATGCATCCAGAGGCCAGTTGCCCTTGCCCACTTCCTGCTCCAATTCTCTGCAGACTTGGCGTCGGGAAACCTCTTACGCCAAACTAACGGATTGGGTCTTTGCAAGCCCAAGGAAGCGCGGAAAGAAACCGTTCCGTGCAAACTCGCTTCTCCGCCGGCACATGAAGGCTGCTGCTGCAAAGGCAGGAATCAGTGGCTCGGTTGGTTGGCACACGTTCCGTCGCTCGATCTCAACTTGGTTGATCGAGAACGATGAGAATGTGAAAGTAACACAGGAAATCATGCGCCACGCCAACAGTCGCACGACTCTGGATCTGTATGCAAAGGCGGTTACACCGTCTAAGCGGCAGGCACATGAAAGAATTGTCACCCAGCTTCTCGCTACACAGTACGGACAAGGACAACCTGATGCAGAAACTGCATCTGTGAACTGAATGTGGGTCAAGTGTGGGTCGCGTTTTTGGAGCTAAATCCCGTAAGCCCTTTAGAATGTGGTGGCCAGGGACGGGATCGAACCGCCGACGCCGGCCTTTTCAGGGCCGCGCTCTACCACTGAGCTACCTGGCCTTGGGAATCCAAGGTGCGCCTCAGCCATGCTGCCGCGCGGAGGATGTCTGCGAAGGGGGCTGCTAAAGCCGGACGGCTTCAAGAGAGCAACCTGGTGCCAAACAACCTCATTTAGTATAGCAAAGACTCACCAGCTAAGCCGCACCGTCTGCCTCTGATACCCGGCTCCCTGGGGAAACGCAACATGCAGCTTGCCGAGGCCGGAATCGCCTTCGCGCGGCATGATCGTCGCACCTTCCGTATGCACTGCATTGCGTAATCCATTCGCACGCAGAGGAAGTTCATACTCGCTGCCACCTTGAGCCTCAAATTCCAGCACCAATGCATGCGCATCCTCTCTTTGACTCAGCACCTTGAGCTGTTCCGTTCTTGCCCCGGGAAGAGGCAGGCTATGGGGAATACTTACTTCTACAGCCGGAAGAGCGATTCGCAACTCACCGCTCTTCGCCGCAACTCCTTGCGCAGAAGCCAGCTTTACGCTGTTGTTGCTGGCACGGACAACCATCGAATTCCCCTGGCGAAGAAACTCCAGGTCAACAACATTCGCGCCTACGGGAATATGCCGCAAAGCAGCATGGTCCCAATCAGCCGGCAGGTGTGGATCGACAATGATGCTGTTGCGGCCAGCGTCTACAGTGACCCCGAAAAGCCCTCGTATCGATGGCGTAAGCACCATAGCCGATGACCACAGTTGATGCGTCGTGCTGCGTCCCAAAGGCTGAAAATATGCCCCGGAAAGCAGCTCCGTCACCGAGCCCAGGTCCTGCGCCCAGGTAAGATCAGCGTTCTGCATCAGGTGCGCATAACCGGAGAGCGTGCGCCCCGCGCGGTACTCAGCAAGCGAGGCCCATCCGGTAAACAGCGGCCACACCGAGCCCTGGTGATAACTGATCGGATCGTAAAAAGCCTCGTGCTCGCCCAGATCGCGCAATCCCCAGTCAGTAGAAAATTCGCTCGAAGCCCAGCGCTTGAACATCGCATCGGGCTGCTTAAGCGCATAGTGCCCGTCCCACCATGCGACCGATGGATAAATCGTGGCCGTCTTATCAAGCGCGCCGTCAGCGCCGCGGCTGAAAGCATACATCGACCCTGCATATTCCTGTTCGATGGTGCTGGCAATCTTCTGTGCGCGGGACTCCGCCTCCTTCGCCTCATCGCTCTTATGCATCATCGCTGCAAGACGAGAAAATGCTCCGCTTGCCTGCTGATCGAGCGCCGCCAGATAAATCTCCTGGTGCGGCATTCCCGGAGGCCAGCTTTCAACCCATCCCGTGCCCTGAGAGTTGTCATAGATGCCGTCGCCATCGGTGTCATGAGAGCGTTCGAACTGCCACGCCTTCGCAACCGTATCCCAGTGCCGCTCCAGAAATGCTACGTCACCGCTCGCATTGGCATAGTCCTCCATTGCCATAAGAAATAGCGGCGTTGAGTCCGCTGCCGCATATTCATAAGGAAATTTCTGCCAGTCGACCATCTCCGCCGTCTGCGAATACTCGTGCATGATTTTGCCATCATCGCGCTGGCGCTTGATAAGAAACTCAAGAGCCTCGCGCGTAAGCGAAAAATCTCCGTAGCTGTTCACTGCATAAAGTGTGTAAAGCGTGTCACGGCCAAAGAACCAGCCAAAACCCGGGCGGTTGGAATCTCCCGAAGAATAGAAACCCGCAACCAGACCAACTTCATTGCCATGGCGCACACGCAGTTGATCGATCGAAATTTCCGCCCAGCGCAGCGCTTCATTCAGTTGCTTGTCTGGAGTCTCAGCAATTACGCGCTTATCGAAGAAGTGCGCGTAATAGTCCGCAGTCTGCGCATAGAGTTGCTGCGTTTGCTGATTCAATCGCTCTAACTGCGCACCTAGCGCCTCAGGCTTGGCAGACGCAGCATCATTGCCTACAGCCATCAGCAGCGGAAAGTATTTACCCGCATCATGCTTCGGATCAAACTGCAGAATCAGCTGCAGCGGCCAGAACTTCGGACGTTCCTGATATGGTGCAAGAATTCCAGGCTGCGTCCCGGGCATTCCAATCGCTCCAGCCAGATCATCCGAATCCGTGTGCAGGATGTAGTAACCACCATCACCCCGCTTCACCCACTCCGGAGACGGCGCGTTATAGTTTGGCGCAGGCCACATGCGCTTCACTTCCGGAATGAAAGAGAACGTCAGCTTCACCGGCCGCGCAGAATCAACCTGAAAGATCGCCATCACACCCGTTCCGTTGGATTCGCAGTGCGTAGCAAAGAGAATTTCGCGAACCGTAAAAGCGGCATGTGAATAAGTGATCGTAGTGCGCTCAGGAGCAACTTCAATTTCCGCGGCCTGTTCATTCACATCGATCGGCACCGAGTAGTCCTGCACTTCAGCCTCAATATGGAAATGGCTGAGCAGCTTGACAGGAAAGACCCACGACTCAAAACTGCCATCCTGTTGACCGACCAGCGTGCCGCATTCGGCGGCAACAGTAAAAGGCTTCTGAGGCTCGGCATGTTGCCGAATCGTCAAATCACTCGCTGCCAGCGGAAACTGAGCTACAGATTGAAGCTGCTGCCCGGCTAATCCCCGTGTCATGAAAAAGATCGCTGCCAGCGCAAACCGATACCATACACTTGTCATGCAATACACCTATAGCATTTCCAAAGATGGTGTATCTCGAAACCACAACACTCAAGTTGACGCGACCATCAGGGAGCGGCAACCTGGCACAGGGCCTCAAGAACACAGTTTCTTTGGAAATGCCGTAAAAGGATCATCGTAATGTCTTGGGCCAGCCGCCGCCAGTCGTTGATATTTTGTCTGCTTCTCTTGATCGCCCATCTGTCCTTGGTAGCACAGGCAGCCCCTTCTGTGCGCCAACTGGATGCAGAGTCCCGGACTGCCCGTGCCTTTGACGATGCACGCAAGCAGGGCCCGCTCGCGCTGCGTGCTTTTCTTTATAAGATGCCCAAGGGCGCCGATCTGCATGTGCATCTCGGAGGTGCCGTCTATGCGGAGTCGTGGATACGCGCTGCCGGCGAAGATGGCCTCTGCGTGGACACAACAAAGCTGGCGTTCACGCATCCTGAGCATGGCGCAGCCTGCGGCAGTGGACAGGTTCCAGCAGCAAATGTTCCGCAGAACCAGAAACTCTACGACGCGCTGATCGACGCTTTTTCCATGCGCACCTTTGTGCCTGTTACTGGAGAATCAGGCCACGATCACTTCTTCAATACATTTGAAAAGTTCGGCGGCACAGACAGGCGCCACGTTGCTGAGTGGGTCGACGAGGTAGCCGCGCGCGCCGCTGCGCAGAACGAGCAGTATCTGGAATTAATGGAAACACCCGACTTCAGGCCCGCCGCTGCTCTGGCCGCAAAAGTCGGCTTTAATCCGAACTTCGCGCAATATCGCGATCAGCTGCTGGCGCAGGGCTTCCGCAATCTCCTGCCTGAAGTGCGCGCGCATTTCGACGAGGCCGAAACAGTACGCCGCCAGCGCGAGCACTGCGGACAGTCCGACGCGCAGCCTGCCTGCAATGTTGAAGTGCGCTACATCTATCAGGTGCTGCGCGGACTTCCAAAGGAAGCAGTCTTTGCACAGATCCTCCTCGGCTTCGAGCTCGCATCAGTAGATTCGCGCATCCTCGGCATCAACCTGGTTCAGCCGGAAGACTGTTACGTCTGCATGCGGGATTACCGCCTGCACATGCAGATGATCGACGCCCTGCATACGCTTTATCCCAAAGTGCACATCTCGCTCCACGCCGGCGAGCTCGGGCCGGATATGGTTCCTCCCGATGGCCTCACCTTCCACATCCGCTCCGCAGTCGAGCAGGGACACGCCGAGCGCATCGGTCATGGCGTAGATGTAATGTATGAGACAAATCCCTATGAATTGCTGAAAGAGATGGCGGCTAAGCACGTGATGGTCGAGATCAACTTCACCAGCAACGATGTCATCCTGAACATCAAGGGCGATGATCATCCATTCATGCTTTATCGCAAATACGGCGTGCCTGTAGCGCTTTCAACCGATGACGAAGGCGTTTCGCGCATCGACCTGACCCATGAATATATGCGCGCTGCAATTACATATCCCCTCACCTACCGCGACTTCAAGCAGATGGTTCGCACCGGCGTCGAGCACAGCTTTCTCCCCGGAGCGGATCTCTGGCAAAATCCAGGACAGTCCGTCACGCAATGCCGCAGCCAGTTAGGTCACGACGCTCCCACTGGAGCATGCGCAGCATTCATCCGCTCCAGTGAAAAAGCGCAGCAGGAGTGGGAGCTTGAACATCGCTTTCATCTGTTTGAGGCAAGCTATTAGAAAACCGTGAGAATCGTCTTTTCTACCTTTGGCACATTTGGCGATGTGAACCCGCTCATCGCGCTGGCTCTTGAGCTCAAGCGGCGGGGCCACCAGCCCGTGCTGGCGGTGCCGGCCATGTTTCGTCCAAAGATCGAGCCGCTCGGCATCGAATTCTTCCCCGTCCGTCCCGACCAGGACCAGACCGACAAGGAACTCGTTGCAAAAATCTACGATAAGAAAAAAGGCACCGAATATGGACTGCGCGAATTTCTTTTTCCTGTGATCCGTCACAGTTATGAAGATTTACTCGCCGCGGTGGAAGCTGACGGCGGCGCAGACCTGCTCATCACAGGAGAGCTGGCATACGCCGGGCCCATCGTCGCAGAAAAAACCGGCATACCGTGGGCATCCTATGTGCTCGCGCCATTCTCGTTCTTCTCCGCTTACGATCCGCCGGTTCTGCCGCCTTATCCGACGCTCGCAAAAGCACAGCTTGCTGTTCCTAAACTCGGTCATGTAACCAAACGGTTTGCCCGGCGCGTTACGCGTAAATGGCCCCAGCCGGTCTATGAGCTGCGGCATGAGCTCGGCCTCGATCGCGGAAGAAATCCGATCTTCGACGCCAAGCACTCCGAACACCTGGTTCTGGCGCTGTTCTCGCGCGTACTCGGAGAACCGCAGCCCGACTGGCCTGAGAACACAAAGATCACCGGCTTCGCCTTCTACGATGGTGATGCTGGAAAAACAAATCTACCCCCCGAGCTCGCGAAATTCCTCAAAGCCGGCCCTCCACCCCTTGTTTTCACGCTAGGATCGGCGGCCGTCCTCGACGCCGGCGACTTCTACGAACAGAGCGCCCGTGCAGCTGAGATTCTTGGCATGCGCGCCGTGCTGCTCGTAGGCAATGATCCCGTCAACGTGCCCAAAAGACATCTTCCAAAAAACATCTGTGTCGCCGCCTACGCGCCTTACTCAAAGCTCTTTCCTAAAGCCTCGGCCCTCATTCATCAGGGCGGAGTCGGCACAACGGCCCAGGCCCTGCGCGCCGGCAGGCCAATGGTCGTCATGCCCTATAGCCACGACCAGCCGGACAATGCGCGAAGGGTCCGCCGCCTGGGTGTAGCAAAAATCATCCAGCGCAAGAACTACACCGCAGAGCGCGCAGCCCGCGCTATCCGCATTCTTCTCGAGAATCCCAGCTATAGCGAAAACGCCACAGCCATCCGTCGCAAAATGGAAAAGGAAAACGGCCTGAAGACAGCATGCGATGCCCTCGAAGCACTATCCCGTAGCTAAAACTGCCCTATGAAACCTCTGTGTTCTCTGCGTCCTCTGTGGTGAGGAGTCTTTCCGGCACCGTCTTGGCGATAGATTTTCCTTCCAATTAAGAGAACCCGCGACGCCACGCTAACTATCCCCAAAACAAACCGTCAAAAACCAAAGGCGGACCTCAGCCCGCCTCCACAAAGATGAATCTGGTTTGAACTTGTTTTCGGTTGCGTCCCTGTTTGCGTCTTAGAGCGGCTGAACGTCCGCGGCCTGCCAGCCCTTGGGTCCCTTAACGACGTTGAACTGGACGGCCTGGCCTTCTTGCAGGCTCTTGAAACCATTCGAGACGATAGCCGAGTAATGCACGAATACATCCTCGCCGTTCTGCCGCGAGATGAAGCCGAACCCTTTCGCGTCGTTAAACCACTTTACGGTGCCTTGTTCCATTTGATGCTGTTTCCTGTTTTGAATTGCGCTGGAGCGAATCGGAGCCAACTTCGGCAGAATCTTGCGGCTGGGCGAGGTACTGCTCTTGCCCGGTTCCGTTCTAACGCCTTTACAGTCTATCAGATTCGCCAAAAGAGCCAATCCCGAAGTTCTCTGGCATCCTCTGTGAAAACTCTGCGCTCTCCGTGTCCTCTGTGGTGGAAAGTCCTTAGCATCAGGTTAGCGGACTGGATTTAACGGGAGCCCCCATACCCATGCAGCTGAGGCCCCACCACATTCGAAAACCTGTAATTCTCCCTTCTGTCCGCATCAATCGTCCAGAACATGGCCCCAATCATCTCCGGATAACCTTCCACCTTCCGCAGCTTGTAGTTAGCCCCCGCGGGAGCCTTCCCGGTAATGATGTAATCCATCGCCTTGCTGACTATCTCAGGACTGGTCTCGCCCGTAAGAAAGCCCACCGCAACCTTATTAGGCGGCACCGGCGGAAAAAACTGCTTCTCATCCCCGCCGGCATGAAAACCATGCAACAGCAGCTCCGTCATCGCCGCATGATAGTCCACCCCGCCCGCTTGATACATCTCTCCATCCAACCCCTGCAGCGGCGGCGTGTTGTAGTCCTGTATATCGATAAACGAAAGAATGTCCCTCAGCCCATACGCAATCGGCAGATACGACCCGAACTGACCCCCATAGCCCGGAAATCCCGCCGGAACCTGCGGCCCCTCAGGCACCAGGCTGATCATAAAGTTCGCGCCGAAATGGTCATGCAGCTGCCGCAGGCCTGCAGTCAGATTCACAATCGATGGCGTCGTCGGACGCTTGAAGTCCGTATCTCCCGGATTCAGCACCAGTGACGGCGTCTCGAAGTCGATATCCACGCCATCGAAACCATATTCAGAAACAATATCGCTGACCGAAGAAACAAAATTCTTAACACGAGCCGGGTCATCGAGCTTGAAATACTCCCCGCCGCCTCCCAGCGAGATCATCACCTTTTTGCCCTGCTTCTTCAGCGCAGCAACATCGGCCTTGAACTCCGCAGGATCAAGCCCCGCAGGCACGTTAAAGTGCAGCGTGCCCTCAGTGTCCTTGTCTGGAGTGGCAAACGCCACAATAATCACATCCCACTGCTGCGACACTTCATGTAGCGGGAGCCCATGCCCGGTCCAGTACCCGATCAGCCAGTGCCCGTTAGGCTTCCCGCTCGCTGGAACAGCCGCCACCGTCGGCCCTGAAGGAGCAGCATTCGCAGCAGAAGACATCCCTCGCGCCGGACATGGCTCCGCCGCCGAGGTCAGCGCCTGCGCATCCGGAAAGCTGTACTGGCTGCCAAGACCTTCAGCGGCTCCGGCATACCAGGGCAGCAGCGCCGCGTTCTGCAGATGATACTCACGAGCGACAAAAGCCTTCGATACCGGAACATCGTTCCTCGTGTTCGTATTTGTAGGCGCCAGAAGAAAGTACGTCGTCCCGGCCCCAGTCCCGCCGCAGCCCTTGTTTCCCGGTCGCATCCACGCGGGAAAAGCATTCCCCGGCGCTGTTTGACCATGCTGGATATGAAACAGCGGATCATGCAAAGGATTGTTCACAAATTCAGCAAGTTGCTGAGTGAGCGGCTGCACATCGCTGTCTTCCACCATGGCTGGAGCAGCGTGCAGATACGACCCCAGCACAAACGAATTCCCCGTAGCCGTGTCCACTCCATGCGTGCCCCACGAGCAGCAGATCGTAGCGTCGCCGTAAGCGTAATAGGTCGTATTGCGGGTTACGGCCACAACCAGCTTCCCCTCCTGTTTCGGAAGCTGCTTGAAAAGCTCGCGCTGTACAAACTCGACATCCACGACAGCCAGGGCAGAGCCGCTCTTCTTCGAGGTAAGAACATACCCATAACCCGCGGGCACAGTAATCCTGACCGGCTTCACCTCCGGCTTGCCCAGCAGAGTATGCCATCCTTCGGCCTTCGGAAAGGTAGTCCGCAGCATCGCATCGGCAAACTGCGTCGTGCCGCCGGTGGGAAAAACAAACTTCGAGAAGATCGGCGAGCGCACAACATTCGAAACATCCCCGGCCGCATCCATCACAAAAGGCTTGCCGGCAACGGTCTTCGATTCAAAGGAGAGCGCAATCGGCACAAGCACGGTAGGAATCGTAGTCGTGCGTCCCTCGCTCGGGGAATTCCCTGCCAGCGTATACGAACTCTGCCCTACAACTTGAGTAAATGTAGGGATCGTACCCTGCGTGCCTTGTGCGGAAACAAAATCGAGAGACAGAAAAAAAAGAAAAGAAAGGAGGATGGATTTCATTATCTGCATCACATCCAACTCAACGCAGAATGTCAATTGCTGTCATCCTGAGCGTAGCGAAGGATCTGCTTTTCTCTCCTGACTACAGGACATTTATTTTGGCTGGGAATAGTTTCAGGTGCAAAGACTTTGTGAAACCTCTGTGTCCTCTGTGACCGGAGCCTGCCCAGAGCGGAGCCGAAGGGTGGTGAAAGATTTTTCTTCGCGAAAACTTGGCGGCCTTAGCGTCTTGGCGGTAGATTTTCACCAAAAATCCCGTGAAAACCACGGATGCCGGAAGAAAGCCCTTACTTTCCGCCCTGAGGCTGATCCGCCTGCTTCGTCTGGATCTGGGAAGGCTTCCCGCCCTGAAGATAAGTCTTGTACTGCGTATCGACAATCCCAAGGTTCCGCGCCAGTCCCAGCTTTGCCAGGTTGAACTGCCGCACGCTGTCCACATACTGCGCCTGCGCCTGGGCCAGCGTCGACTGCGCCTGAACCACCGGCAGATTATCATCGACTCCCGCTTGAAAGCGGTCCGTCGTCTGCTGCAAAGCAGTTGTCGAAAGATCGACATTGCTCCCGGCCACGCGCACCAGCTCTGCCGTCGACTGCAGGTCAAGCATACTGTCCCGCAGCTGCTGGTCAATCCTGTTTTTCAGGTCAGCAATCTGGGAGCGCACATTACCCAATTGCGCTTCAGTCACATCGCGGTCGCCTCTGAACTTCGCTTCCTGAAAGATAGGAATGTCCAGTGTGCCCATAGCAGCAAACGTGCCATGGTAGGGACCTCCAGAGATTCCGGTCACTCCATAATTGCCGCTGAATTTCAGCGTCGGAATACGCTCATGCGTTGCCGCCTTGCGCTCCAGCTCGGCAAAGCGCAGCTGTTGCAGCAGTGATTGATAATCCTGGCGGCTCGCATAGGCCTCCCGTTTGGCCTCTTCAATATTTATTTCTGCCAGTTCTGAGAAAGGCGCAGCTTCCGTCAGCTGAATTTTCTGCTGCGGGACCACGCCGATCTGCCGCTTGAGCGCAATCTCATCCTTTTCGAGCGTATTCTCCGCATTGATCACCGCTTGCTGCTGCGTCTGGTACTGAACGCGCGCCCGCAGCTCATCGAGATTCGCTGCCGTCCCTGCCTTATGCTGCTCCACCGCCTGGTAGAGAAGAGTCTCATCGGTCTTCAGCAGGGCATTCGCATAATCCAGCTGCGACCGGTCCGCCAGCGCCTGCAGATATGCCGTTCCTACATTCAGGACCACCAGCCCGCGCGAAGACTGCGCGTTGTAATATGCGGATTTCGCGCCCGCCTTCATTGCCCGGTACAGGTCCCAGCCGGCCCAGTTAAAAAGTGTCTGCGATAAGTTTGCCTGCCCTTGCGTAACATCTACTTTCACAATGAAGGGAAAGCTCGCCGCCTCCGATGGAGGAATAAGCGCCGCGAAGGAAGACAACAGCCCGGGACGGAAGCCCTGCGCCTGCAGATTGAACTCATGAACCCCAGTGCCGCCGCTCACATCAAGATTTGGCAGCAGAACATTGAGTGTCTGCGAAGCTTGCGCCTCAGCCGTCTTCTGGTTTTCACGAGCCAGAGTCAAAGCGAGGTTGTTCTCAATCCCAAGCTGGATCGCTTCATCCAGCGCAAGCTGCTTCACATCCGGCGTGTAGGGAACCGCCTGGACACTCCCATAGTAGGAAT
Organism: Acidobacterium sp. FHG110202_01; assembly: GCF_059115305.1. NCBI lineage: Bacteria > Pseudomonadati > Acidobacteriota > Terriglobia > Terriglobales > Acidobacteriaceae > Acidobacterium > Acidobacterium sp. FHG110202_01. The sequence goes on along the minus strand of NZ_JBZYWJ010000003.1, from coordinate 583,408 downwards.
TCGAAGCCGAATTGTACGGGTTGCTCTGTGCTCCGGCGCCAGCCGTCCCGAAAAAACCGAGAAAGGCCACAGCAGCCCATGCTCTCTTGCTCATTTCAGATATAAAAATCCCTTGAATTCAATCTTTTGGCTCGATTCTTTAGATTACCCGCAGCCACCGAGGTTGCCAAAATATCTTAACTCCCGTTGTATCTTCACCAGATACGCTTTCATCGTACTGTGTGGCGATAAAGCAACAGCCGCCTTTCCCCTGCATCGAAATAACAGGGGAAAGGCGGGTATGCGGATTTTGAAGTTGAATCATTCACACGGCTCAGGCAAACAGGAGAGCAACAAGCAGGCTTCTACCCCGGAACCAGGCCAGGTTTCCCCGGAACTGAATTCTGTCGCTGAGCTTCTCCGCCAGGATCAGAAACTCAGCTCCATCGGTCGTCTCACAGCATCCATCGTCCACGAAATCAACAATCCGCTCGAAGCTGTCGTGAACCTGCTCTACCTCATGGAGCGGGAGCCGGATCTTTCTCCAAAGATGCTCTCTCTCCTGAAACTGGCACAGCAGGAACTTGGGCGCGTCTTTGAGATCAGCAGGCAGACCCTGAATTTTTCCCGCGAGACATCGAGGCCTGTCCCCGTGCAGATGCAGGACCTGCTCGAAGAGGTGCTGGTTCTTTATCAACGCCGGCTGCAGGAAAAGGAAATTCATTTATTCCGCAGATATCATGCGGTGGAGTCCGTTACTGCATTTCCGGGTGAAATGCGCCAGGTCTTCTCCAACCTCATCGCCAATGCTATTGAGGCCTGCCCGGTAGGCGGATCACTCTGGCTGCGCGTTCAGCCCGCCGGCCGCAAAGGAGTGCGCATTATCGTTGCCGATAACGGCAGCGGCATCGATCCGGCTCTGCAAAAAACCCTTGGAATGCCTTTTGTCACCACCAAAGGCCAGCACGGCACAGGCTTGGGTCTGTGGGTAACCACATCGATCCTTGCCCGCTACGGAAGCGAGCTGCAGATCAGATCAGTCTCCAGCGCCGAACGGCACGGGACTGTCATCAGTATCTTTCTGCCTTTCGAGATGCAGAAGCCATCCGCCTTGCCGAACCCACCCGCTACTTCTCCCGGCGACGTTGAACTCACCTGGAAAGCAGCCGGTTAGCCTGTCAAGCCCCTGCGCCGGAATTTTGTTTCTAAACGTCTCATTCCAAAATGAATAGCCTCCCAGATACTTGGCATATCCCACCCCTCCAATCCGTTAAAATAAGAATAGAGAGCAATTCTGGCGCGGCCTTTGCGCGCCCTGGTAGTGGATTCTCCTTCTAACCTATTGAAAACAAACTATCTCCGTACGGAGATTTACCTGTAACCTACTGAAAATAAACGATCTCCGTACAAAACGAGGGGAGGGGTCCCAGAAAGGACCCCTATAGAGGTTAGCGATGTCCACCATGGCCGCCACCACCGTGCGGTTCAGCCGGACGCGCCGGGGAAGGACGAGCCTGCGGCTGAGAGTGGGCTGGTTGAGCCTGGCGTACCATCGGTTGCGGACGCTGCGCCTGCGGATGGGGAGCTGCCGCTTGTGGGCGTGGAGCAGACTGAGCCTGCGGACGTTGCGCCTGTGGACGGGGCTGCGCCTGTGGGCGCTGTACTTGCTGCTGAGGACGCGCTTGCTGGGCCTGCGGACGGGTAGCCGGTTGGGTCTGAGGACGAACCTGTTGCTGCGGCTGTTGCGGTCTCGCTACAGCTCCTGGCTGAGGACGGGCCACATTATTCTGAGGCCGATTCTCCACTCCAGGCGTTGGACGGGTTGTCACTCCAGGCCTCTGCTGCTGGACAGGAGCTGCAGGCCTGTTCTCCGGTCGCGCTACATTCCCCGGTTGTGACTGTCCCGGCCGATTACCTGGCTGTACCACAGTATTCCCAGGACGGTTCAAAGAAGCGCCGTTGCCTGGACGTGCAGCATTCCCAGCTTGCGGCTGCCCTGGACGATTGCCAGGCTGCATAGCAGTGTTTCCCGGACGGTTCAACAGATGGCCGTTGTTTGCCGCACCGCCAGCGGGTCGCGCTGCCATGACATTATTGGACCCGCGGAAATCATTCACCGAAGTCGCCGGACGCGCCATGGCTGCAGCTGCAGGCGCACCGTTGTTTGCCTTGAAAAAGTTGCCGCGGTCCTGCCTTGCAAACTGGGCATGCGACTCCTGAGCCGCGATCGGTCCCATGCGGCGCTCATTGAAAGCAGTCTGCTCACGGCCAGAAGGCCTCATCTGGACGCCGCCCTGTCCGCCGTTATAGCTGACACGGTTGACGTTCACATTGTTGATGACAGTCCTGTTCACATAAACGTTCCGGATCACGGTCGTGTTCACGCGGGAGATGGCCGTGTTGTAGAAGAAGTTGTTTCCGCGCCAGTAGCCGCCTTCATATCCGTTGCCGTAATATCCGAAACCGTAGTTCACGCCGCCATAGAAGCCGATGTGCGGACCCCAGTAGCCTGCATGCCAGAAATAGCCGCCGGTTCCCCAGCCCCAGTAGCCCGGCGTCCATAGCAGGCCTGGAGTAGGAGCAAGAACCCACGTTCCAGGAACCCAGTAATAGTCATAGCCGTCCCACGCCCAGTAGCCAGGTGTCCAGATGTAATTTGGGCCGGGGCAAATAGGCTGGTCATAAACGGGCAGGACTGGGGGTGCAATATTAACGGCGATGCCGATGCTCACTTGTGCAAACAATGGCGCGGAGAGGCTCAACGCCAGAGCTGCGATAAGAATTTGAAGAAGACGTTTTACTTTCATAGCGATCCCTTGCCATCTCTCCTTCGTTGGCCTGAATAATGTCCCAGGTTTCGAGAAGTGATTGGCTTTCTTTCATTTCGTGGGCCCCTCTCCCACGTATTGCTGTGACCCTGATTGTCGGAGGATGTTGCGTCCTCTTCGGTTGCTTATCCAGTGCTGGAATCGCACACAAACCATAAGTCGCACGTTATGAAGAAGAACTTTTTGAAGAGAAATTATTCCTGGACGAAGGCAACCTTTCCAGGCTGGGAAACGCTCGTCGATAATCCTGCGGCTTCGATTGCGGCCTTTACCATCGCATCGAATCCCATGCAGGAATTCAGCATCAGGTGATAGAGGCGGTAATCAGTCCAGTCGCGTCCGTAGAAGCGGCGCACATAGGCCGCGCGGCGCTTGTCTGTGGCGAGAATCTCCTGTTCAGCCTCGTCCGCATGTTCAGGAAAGTTCTGCTGGAACCACGCAATCTTGCGCTTCATCGATGCATGGACAAAGATGTGAAAGACTCCCGGCGTGGTGAGCAAGGCACTGGTCGCTCCGCGCCCGACGATGACGCAGTTGCCGGTCTTTACCTGCTCCTGGAAATAGTTCCGTACGAATTGCACCATGCGCTCAGCATCGAAGACGTCGTTGTCAGCTGTTGCAGGTAGCCGCTCGATCGATCCATGCCAGAAAGCCTTGCCGAAACGGTAGTACCACGGATCGAGCCGCTCATCGCAGCTCTCGGCAAGCTTCTTGGTGATACCGGCCTTGGCCGCGATTTCATCGATCAGGCACTGATCGATGAATTTCCAGTCCAGATGACGCGCCAGGTGATGAGCGAACTCAGCGCCCTGGCTGCCATACTCGCGCTCGATAGTGATGACACGGATCATGGCTTCACTCCGCGTTGCGAGTCGTATCCTAGCATCGGTCCGTTGCGCCGTCCAGACTCAAGGACTCTAGTCGCGCAACTCGACAACAGTCGCGCCCGCGCCGCCTTCCGCCTGGCTCGGCTCGCTGATAGACGCCACATGCGGATGGCTCTCAAGCATGGAGCGAAGCGCCCGCCGCAAAATACCCATGCCGGTGCCATGAACAATACGGATGCGTGGCAGTCCGGCAAGATAGGCTTTGTCGAGAAATTTCTCAACCTCTGCTGTCGCCTCGTCCACAGTTCTGCCGATCAGGTTGATCTCGGGCCGCAGCTCTGGATCAGGGTCTGCAACGGAAACCGAAACACCGCGGCGTCGTGCCGCTTCGACAGGACTTTGACGCACCGGAATGACTTCCGCAATCTCGTCTCGGGTGATGCGCATTTTCATTGGACCAACAGCAACTTCGTAGGTGTTGCCATCGATCTCGCGCTGCACAACACCGGTGCGGCCCAGAGTGCGCAGCTTGACTGTGTCACCAGCTGCCACATGCCGCACCACATGGGGCTGCGCATTGCGGTCGTTTTTGTCCGCTCCAGTCTTATCGGCGACCACAGCGGAGTTGAAGCTTTCCTGGAACTCCCGCCGCAGCCTGGCGATGCGCTGCTCGGCCTGTTTCGAGAGCTTCTGCTGTGCCGCACGGTCATCGATGGCTCGCACCGTCTCGCGCGCCCGGAACTCGAAGTCTTTGAGCAGCGACTGGAGCTTCTGTTCGAGATCGCGGACCTTGGCCCGCCACTCTTTCATGCCTTCGGAGGCAAGCCGGTTGCGCTCGCGTGCCAGTTCCTGCTCGAGCTGCTGCACGCGTCTGCGCTCCGTCTCCAGCTGCTCCAGCTGGTCATGGAGACGGTCGAGAAAGCTGGCGATGTCCTGCGTCTGTGTGTTCAGTTGAGAACGTGCAGCAGCCACGATCTCAGGCTGCAGACCAAGTCGCTGCGCAATGTTGATGCCCGCCGACGCTCCGGGAACGCCGAGGCGCAGTTCATAGGTAGGAGCAAGCGTCTTCTCATTAAAACCAACCGCAGCGTTTCGTACGCCGGCATGGTTGGCAGCGTAGACCTTGAGCGAGGTGAGATGTGTAGAAATGATCGACCACGCTCCGGAACGGAGAAAGTGCTCGGAAATAGCAACCGCAAGCGCAGAGCCCTCTTCAGGATCAGTCGCTGAACCCAGCTCATCCAGCAGCACCAATGAATTAGGTCCGGCAAGCTGTGCAATGCGATTGAGATGGACAATGTGCGCTGAAAAGGTGGAAAGATTCTGTTCAATCGACTGCGAATCGCCGATATCAGCAAGAATTCCATCAAGAAGCGGAAAGACCGCTTCTTCAGCAGGAACAGGAATCCCGGCCTGCGCCATGATCGCAAGCAAGCCTGCAGTTTTAAGCGAAACTGTTTTTCCGCCTGTATTCGGGCCGCTGATGATCAACTGCCGTTCTTCGCTGGAGAGGCCAAGACTAATCGGAACAATCTGGAAAATATCGGGTGCCCCATCCTGCCGCGCCTCTTTTGCGCGGTAGGGTGGGGATGTTTCTCGCAGGCGCTTTTCCAGCAGAGGATGCCGCGCCTTTTTCAGTTCGAATTCGGCTGCCAGCCGCGGCCGTACGCACTCGAAGTCCTTCGCAAAGCGCGCCCTGACCAGCAATGTCTCTACCTCAGCCAGCACAGCTGCTCCTTGATTGATGATTACGGCGTAGACGGCGATCTGCCGCGTCATTTCAAGGAAGATACGATGAATCTCCGCCTGCTCCTCATCAAAAAGGCGCACCAGCTCGTTGTTCAGCTCGATGGTTTCGAGCGGTTCGAGATAGACCGTCTGGCCGCTGGAGCTGGCACCATGAATCACGCCGTTGACTCGCCGCTTTAGTTCACTCTTCACGGGAATGACAAAGCGCTCGCCGCGAATGGTAATGAGATCGTCCTGCGTGCTGCCCTCACCGGAAAGCCGTCGCAATGCCGATCGCAGGCTGTCTTCGATAGAGCGCTGCTGGCGCTCCATTTCGCGCCGGATGCGTCGCAGCTCCGGCGATGCGTCGTCAGCCAGAGTGCCGTCGGGCTGCATCTTGGCGCGCAGCGATTCCACCAGAGGACGCAGATCGCTGGAAAGCAGCTGCGCCGAAAGAGCCTTCAGCTCAGGAATTTGCTCTTGAACACGTTCCGGAGGTACGCGCAGCAGCCCGGTCCAGGCCGAGATGTCTCCGGCAAGGTTCAGTACGTCGCGAATCTCCTCGGCTTCGAGAGCGGCTCCTTCAATGCGTGCTTTGTTGAGCAGGTTGGTCGGATCGAAGAGCGCTCCCAACCCCGGCTGCACGCCCTCTTCGAACAGCAGTCGCATCTCCGTCACAAGGGAGTGCTGACGCTCGATCCACTCCCGATCCGTCGATGGGTTCAATGCGAGAATCCACATTCTTCCAATCGAAGAAACCGCATAACCAGCCAGAAGCTCGAGGAATCTGTCCCACTCGATAACAGAGCGGCTGCAATCCTCAACCGGAGATGGAATTGCCTTAACCAGCGGCATAACCCTATGGTAATTGCGATTTTGAGGAACCGGCTGGCCGCTCCCTGCGTAGCAGGATTCAGGAGGATGGAACGATGTTCTGCTCAGGATGTGGGCAAGCGATGCAGGCCTTCGAACAGGTTTGCCCGAAATGCGGACGGCCAGTGCCTCCCATGCCGGCAGCGCGTCCGCCCTATTATTCGCGCGTGCAGAGGCACATTCAGACATTAGGGATTCTCTGGATCGCATGGGCCGCACTGAACATGGCCGGATGGCTCTTTGCACTTCCTTTTGTCGCTGGAGTCTTTGGCGGATGGGGTGCTTGGGGACCAGGCGGACACAGGTTTTATGCTTTTGGACCAGGCTTCCCATTCCCGCACACAATGTGGCTCCCCGGATTCATTACCGTGCTGGTTTTTGGGCGTTCGTTGCTGGCCATCATCACCGGATTCGGCCTCCTGCGCCGCGCTGCCTGGGGACGGACTCTGGCTCTGATCACCTCGTTTCTCACTCTGATCAAGCCGTTCACCGGAACTGTGCTTTCCATCTACACGCTCTGGGTGCTTCTTCCTGCTCCCTCCGGACAGGAATATGAGCAAATCGCAATACCCTAGAGTAAGCACTTAGCGTAGTGCTAAACGAATTGTCATCCCGACCGGAACCGGGGTCCCCAGACTGCGCGGTTTTCGCAGGCTGGGGTGGTGGAGCGGAGGGACCTGCAGTTTTCTTCCGGCCACACTAATTTCTAATCCGGCATAGCCCCACAGTGTGCCGGAAGAGATGGATGTGTTTAAGGGGAGCGGGTTTCTCTGCCACACAGATATGCCTTGTCAACGATCCCGAAAGTAACATTTTGCGGTAAATTGTTCATCTCAAATGATATTTGTTGCAACTGGCAATGACATGAGATTTCCTCTATTTCTGGTATCCTGAAAAAAGAGCGATATAGATAGAAAAGCCCGCCTGATCTGGCGGGTATTTTATTGCCCGGAATCATGACTTTACCTGAAACCATCCTGTTTTCAATACTTTGCAGAATTTAAAACAGAGGCTGTGTGTTTTCAAAGACTTAACACCTCCCCCCCGGGGGGAGGGGGAGGTGACGTCGCATGAGGAACCATGCAATGTGGGCAGATGAACAGCCCTTAGAATAAAAATATGGAATACCCCATAACCCGCCTGCGCCGCCTGCGCACCAGCGAAGCAATGCGCTCGCTTGTTCGCGAAACTCATCTGGAGCCAGGCGCGTTGATCTGTCCATTATTTATCTGCCCCGGCGAAGGCGTGCGCAATGAAATCAGCTCGATGCCTGGAGTGTTCAACCTTTCCGTCGATGAAGCCCTGAAGGAAGCCGAAGCGGCTGCATCGCTCGGGATCGGGGGACTGCTGCTCTTCGGACTGCCCGAAAGCAAGGATGAAGAAGGCTCCGGCGCATGGCACGACGATGGAATCGTGCAACAGGCTCTGCGCGAATTCAAGAAAAGCTCTGCGCTCAAGAACCTGCTGTTGATCGCCGATGTCTGCCTCTGCGAGTACACATCACACGGCCACTGCGGCATAGTGAAGAAGCACGGCGATTCCTACGAAATTGAAAATGACTCCAGCGTGCAGATCATCGCACGCACTGCGGCCTCTCTGGCAAAGGCAGGAGCCGACATCGTCGCTCCCAGCGACATGATGGATGGCCGAGTGGCTGCAATTCGCGACGAATTGGACGAAGCCGGTCTTGAAAACACTCCTATCCTTTCTTATGCATCGAAATCTGCCTCTGCGTTCTACGGACCATTCCGGGAAGCGGCTGACTCCGCTCCGCAGTTCGGCGATCGTCGCAGCTATCAAATGGATGGCTCAAACCTGCGTGAGGCCATGCGAGAGATTGAACTCGACCTGGCCGAAGGTGCGGACATGCTGCTGATGAAACCTGCAATGCCTTATCTGGATGTCATTCGCGCGGCTCGGGAGCGCTTCGATGTGCCGATGGGCGCCTATCAGGTGTCGGGAGAGTACTCCATGCTGCATGCGGCTTTTGCCAAAGGCTGGCTCGAACCGCAACGGACCATGATGGAGTCGCTGATCTCGATTCGCAGGGCCGGAGCCGGGTTCATCGTGACATACTTTGCGAAGGATGCAGCGCGTGTGCTCGCTTAGACCTGCTTTGCATCGAATCGGCCAGCTGGAACATCTCTCACTCCGCGTACAATGAAATGTTTGGGTTCAGGCGGGATTTCGCTTCAGGCCCATGCGCAAGCTAACCTTTTGAACGGAGCATCCCTTGGCAGAAACCATTTATGACATTGCAATTATCGGTGGCGGACCGGCTGGATACACCTGTGCCATCCGTGCAGGCCAGTTCGGATTGAAGGTCGCCCTGATCGAAAAAGCAGACAAGCTTGGCGGCACCTGTCTGCATGTGGGCTGCATCCCGACCAAGGCTCTGCTCTTCAATGCAGAAGTCTATGACCACCTGCAGCACGCCAAGGACTACGGCATCGAGGTTTCCGGAGAAGCCAAGCTGAACTGGAAGGCGATTCTGGACCGTAAGAACCAGATCATCACCAAGCACACCAAGGGCCTCGACTTCCTGATGCGGAAGAATAAGGTCACAGTCATCCCGGGTTTTGGCAATGTAACCGGTTCAGCCAAGGATGGCATCCACACTGTCGAGGTGAAGGACGCTGCGGGCAAGAACACCCCGCTCAAAGCAAAGAATGTCGTGCTGGCCACAGGCTCCGATGCCCGCATGTTGCCGGGACTCACACCCGACGACAAGATTCTGACCAATATCGAGATCCTCTCGATTCCGCAGATCCCGAAATCTCTCGTCGTGATCGGAGCAGGCGCAGTCGGCGTTGAGTTTGCCTCTATCTTCCGCAGCTTTGGATCTGAGATTACGCTGGTGGAATACCTGCCCCGTCTTGTCCCTGCCGAGGATGAAGACATCAGCAAGGAACTGGCGCGCACTTTCCGCAAACGCGGCATCGACACACATACCGGCGCCAAGGTCGAGAAGGTTGAGAAGACCAAGACCGGGGTGAAAGTCACGTTCACTACTTCCGATGGCAAGCAGGTTGTAAAAGAAGCCGAGAAAGTACTGGTGGCTGTGGGCCGCGCTCCGCGTACCGAAGGCATCGGCATTGAGAAAACCAAGATCAAGCCTGAGAAGGGCTTTATCAAAACCAATGAGTGGATGCAGACTGACGAGCCGGGCATCTACGCAATTGGCGACATCGTAGCCGGCCTGCCGCAACTGGCGCACGTTGGCGCAATGGCCGGAATGGTCGTGGCGGCTAAAGTTGCAGGCAAATATGCACGGCCTATTATTCGTCAGCGGATTCCCGCCTGCACCTATACAGAACCGCAGATCGGCAGCGTTGGTCTTACCGAAGCCCAGGCCAAGGAAAAGGGCTACACCGTAAAGGTTGGCAAGTTCCCATTCTCGGCTAACTCCAAAGCATCGATCGTAAACTCGCATGAAGGTTTCATCAAGGTTGTGAGCGAAGCGAAGTATGAGGAGATCCTTGGTGTGCACATCATCGGCCCGCAGGCTACTGAATTGATCGCCGAAGCGGTCACAGCCATTGAACTTGAAGCTACCGTCGATGACATGTTGTACACGATCCATGCTCATCCAACTCTGGCCGAGGCCATGCTCGATGGATTTGGCAGCGTTGAAGGGCTCGCCATCAACGTTTAACAGGATCACAAAGGCCCGGCCTAAACCGGGCCTTTCAATTTTCGGCAGCAGATGATTCTCTCCATCCTCAATCTCGGCCGTCTCGATTACGCGACAGGCCTTGCCCTGCAAAAAACACTTGTGGAACTGCGCCACCAGCAGCGCATCGGCAATGTGCTGCTCCTGCTTGAGCATCCTCCAGTTCTTACCCTGGGCCGGAATTCCAGTCGCAGCAACGTGCTTGCCAGCGACGAACTTCTGGCCAGGCGCGGTGTCGAGCTGCACGAGATCAACCGTGGCGGCGACGTGACCTATCATGGTCCGGGACAACTGGTTGGCTATCCCATCTTCGACCTGCGCAGCTTTGCGCCGCGTTTAGGCGCGGTCGAGTATGTCCGCAAACTGGAAGAAGTGCTGATCCGCGCCTGCGGCGACTACGGAATCCGGACGCAGCGCGTTGCCGGACGCACCGGCGTGTGGACAATGGCTGGCGGCTCCATTCCAGAAAAGAAGATCGCCGCCATTGGCGTGCATATCTCGCGAGGCATCACTTCGCATGGATTCGCTCTGAATGTGACGACCGACCTGCGCGATTTCAACTTGATCGTTCCCTGCGGCATTACTGACCGCGACGTTACCAACCTGGAACAGGAGACTGAGACACCGCCATCGATGGAATCTGTGATGTATACAGTCGCGCGGTATTTTGGGCAGGTTTTTGATCAGCAGGTACTCTGGCTTGAGTCTCTTGAAGACCTGCTGCCCTCGCCTGCTGCAAGCCCTGCTCAGGACGTGCCTCTGGCTGTTCCTACGGAACTGAAACAGCTGCGAGGTGAGAAGGAAGCGCATTTCGCGTAAACTAAAACGTTTGGCCTGTACGGATTTGCGGCCAGTACCCGGATTTATAATCCAACTTTGTCTCTAACAGAGATTTTTCGAGCATAGCGGAAAGGGAATCCATGCCGACTGATGTCATCATGCCCCAGATGGGCGAGTCGATTTTTGAAGGAACCATCACAAAATGGCTGAAGAAGCCGGGGGACTCCGTTCAGCGTGACGAACCTCTCTTTGAAATTTCTACTGACAAAGTGGACGCCGAAATTCCGTCGCCAGCCGCCGGTGTGCTCTCTGAGATCAAAGTAGCTGAAGGCGCAACTGTCCAGATCAACACCGTGGTCGGCGTGATCAATGAATCTGGATCAGCCACCGCATCTGCTCCTGCCCCTGCGCCTGCAGCATCAAGTCCAGCAGCTGAAGCCAAACCGGCAGCACCTGCCGCTGCGCCTGCTCCATCTGCCAACGGGCAAAAGACAGATATCGTGATGCCGCAGATGGGCGAATCGATCTTCGAAGGAACTATTACCAAGTGGCTTAAGCAGGTTGGTGATACTGTTCAGCGCGACGAACCTCTTTTCGAAATTTCTACTGACAAAGTGGACGCTGAGATCCCGTCACCAGCCGCGGGCGTGCTGAGCGAGATCAAAGTTCCCGCAGGCACAACGGTGCAGATCAACACAGTCGTCGGTGTGATTGGCGGCGCAGCAGGAGCTGCTCCGGCTGGCGCAGCACCTGCTGCGCCAGCAAAAACCGAAGCCCCTGCGCCGGCACCAGCTCCGGTAGCGCCCCAGGAAGCTGCCGGTTTGAAGGAAACGCCGCGCTCTTCGCCACTGGTCCGCAAGATTGCAAAGGACAACGACCTCGACTTGAGCCAGGTATCGGGTAGCGGCGCGGGCGGACGCATTACAAAGACCGATGTTCTTGGCTTCATCGAGAAACACGGAGCAGCTGCACCAGTTTCAGCTCCTGCCGCTACAATTCCTGCGCCTGCTGCAGCAAAACCCGCTGCGTCGGCAGCTCCCACAACTCCTGCGCTTCCGGGCGAGCTGGTTCCGTTGAGCCGCATGCGCTCGATCATTGCGCAGCGCATGGTCGACTCGAAACATACCAACGCGCATGTACATACGATCTTCAAGATCGACTTCACACGCATCGTGAAGATCCGCGAGAAGGAGAAGTCGAAATACGAGCAGCGCAACGGCGTGAAGCTCACTTACATGCCATTTATTTCGCGTGCCGTGATCGCTACGCTGCGCAAGATGCCTATCGTCAATGCTTCGATGGAAGGCGACGCCATCCGCTACCACCAGAACATCAACCTCGGAATCGCGGTTGCGCTGGACTGGGGTCTGATTGTTCCCGTCATCAAGCAGGCGGAGGAGCGCAGCTTTGTGGGCGTTGCGCGTGCCATCGCAGACCTGGCAGACCGGGCGCGCAACAAGAAGCTGAAGCCAGATGAAGTCGGTTCGGGCACATTCACAATTACCAATCCCGGCATTTTTGGTGAGCAGTTCGGCACCCCGATCATCAACCAGCCGGAAAGCGCGATCCTTGGAGTAGGTGGACTCTTCAAGGAGCCAGCGGTGATTACCGATGATTCAGGAACTGACTCGATTGCCATCCGCCACATGATTCACCTGACGCTTGGCTTTGACCATCGCATCATTGATGGCGCCGACGCCGGCAAATTCATGGCAGAGGTGAAGAAGTACCTGGAAAACTGGAGCGAGGATATCGGCTAGGAGGGCCCTGAAGCCCTCCCTCTTATGAGACCGTTCAGGGCTGCCAGCCCCCTCCCCTGGTATTTTGTACGGAGATTGTTTGTTTTCAGCTACTTATGATTTATGACCCGTACGGAGATCCTTTGTTTTCAATGAATTAAGAAACTTGTCTTATACGGGGATCGTTCTTTTTCAATCAGTTACAGAAAAGAAATGGCCATTCTTTTCTGCGTTCAAAGCAACTTCTTTGCTTCGATCACACGCGATACAGCCTCATCCGGAGTTGTGCCAATCGCCGAAAGGTGCCCCATTTTGCGACCGGCGCGGGGCAAGTGCTTCTCATATAGATGAAGCCGGACACCCGGCACGGCCAGAGCGCGGTCAAATCGAGGCTCGCGGTCGAGCCACAGGTCGCCCAGCAGATTGGCGATGGCTGCCGGCGTAATCACCGAAACATCTCCGAGAGGCAGGTTGCAGACCGCACGGACGATCTGCTCAAACTGGCTGGTTACGCAGGCGCGTTCGCTGGCGTGATAGCTATTGTGCGGGCGGGGCGCCAATTCGTTCACCAGCAGTTGGCCATTCCGCGTCACAAACAACTCGACTGCAAGAATGCCCTCAAGCTGCATTTCTTTTGCGATGCGCCGCGCAATTTCCTGCGCACCATCTTCGAGAGCAGGCGGGATGGATGACGGGATGACGCTCCAGACGAGAATCTGATGCTCATGATGATTGGTCGCAGCAGGGAAGCTTCTGATCTCTCCACTGGGAGTGCGCGCGACCATTACCGAAATTTCTTTCTCAAGGTCCAGTGCCTTTTCCGCAACAGACGGCAGTCCTCCCAGCAGTTGCCATGCATTATGAATCTCTGCTTCGGCAGATACAGACGTCTCACCAAAGCCGATCTTTACCTGGCTGCGGCCGTCGTATCCGCCGCGCGCGCTCTTGAGAAAACAGCGTCCGCCTAACACAGGCACTGCGTTCTGCAAATCGGCTTCGGTCTGGATTGCGCGGAATTCGCCTACGGGAAAACCGTGCTCAACCAGCCAGTTCTTTTGCAGAATGCGGTCCTGGATAATGTGCATCATGGCAATACCAGGACGCACTGGCGCGTATTTCTGAGCGGCTTCAAGGCTTGCGATCGATACCTGCTCTATTTCAAGCGTGACTACATCGCAGCCACGCGCGAGATCGGCTGCAGCGCGCGCGTCGTTCCACGAACCTTCAAAGCAGGCATCTACAACGAAACGCGCCGGGCATGAGGGATCAGGGTCCATGACCTGAACGCGATAGCCGAGCGAGCGCGCAGCCATTGCGGTCATACGACCGAGCTGTCCACCACCAAGAATGCCAATGGTCGCGCCAGGAAGAATCACGCTCACTGAGGCAGCTCCTCAGCCAGCACCTCTTCCTTGCGCGATTCACGCCATACACTCAGGCGTTGGCGCAGAACAGGGTCGTTGATTGCGAGAATCTGAGCTGCAAACAGAGCGGCGTTAGCAGCTCCGGGTTTGCCAATGGCCAGCGTACCGACAGGAATGCCTTTCGGCATCTGCACAATGGAAAGAAGGGAATCGATGCCGTTCAGCATCGTCGCAGGCACTGGTACGCCCAGCACAGGAACGAGCGTCTTTGCGGCAAGCATCCCGGGCAGGTGCGCTGCGCCTCCTGCACCGGCAATGATCATGCGAAGGCCACGTGATTCCGCCTCTGCGGCATACTTGAAGAGCCAATCAGGAGTGCGATGGGCGGAAACGATTCGCACTTCATAGGGAATTGAGAATTCTTTCAGCAGGTCGACGGCAGCTTTCAAGACTTCATAGTCGCTCTTGCTGCCCATGACCACGCCGACAAGCGGGGCGTGCTCCATAGTGTGATTATAGTGTGCGCACGCCCTTTGTCGGTCCTGGGCTTAAAGCTTGATGCCGATGGAAGCAGCAAACTTCACAACTGCAGGCCAGACTGCTTTCAGATCCTGGACAGTCACAGCGTCCAGAGAGAAATTCAACGGGTTGCTGACGACTCCTTCGACATCGCCAATGGCCTTTGCGACTGTTCCGAGGAGTACACCCAGCCCGGCGATCACATCGGGATCCAGTTTGCTAATCACAGCCTGCGCTCCGCTGATAAATTTCAGGACATCTTCTGCTGCAACTTCGATTCCGTGCTCAATACTGAGAAGTATGTTTGCCACTAATTGCTCTCCTTGTTTTGGGTTTCAGTATTCTGTTGTTCTGGCGTGATATCAGGCGCCGCTGAGCGGGAAGCTGCGTTTCCAATGACCCTGTCCAGATTTGCCGCCAGAAGGTGGGTGAAACGATAGAGCCAGCCATAAAAGCGGCTGTCATTTGTATGTGGAGCGTCCATCGCGCTTACGGCTGCAGAGAAGAGCCAGAGCGCGCCTGCTCCAATCCAAAAATGTGCGCTTCCGGTTTCCCAGAAACCGGCATGAAATAAGTCCATGAATGAGTTCTCTTTCAGTGCTAAAAAAATCAGAAACACAGATACGCAGCGAGCCTTGTGCTCTCTGCGCTGAGTGGTGAAAAAGCTTTGTCGGGGATGTGCGAATTGCTCAGTGTTACAAGGGCACATTCACAAAGATGGCGCTCGAGAAACGCGAATAATTTGGCGGCGTTGAGGCATCGTACATCCTCACGTAGTACTGTTCGATTACAGCTTCGCGCGGAATAGTGAAGTTGCTCACGGGGCTGCGCAGGACAAGATCAGAATCCGTACCGGGTCCGAAAGACCAATCTCGACGCCGGACTTCAAATCCGCCGCCTGAAGGTGGTGTGGTGCCCGCATTTACCTGAATCGCACTCGTGCTTACAGACGCGCTCAGGCTCAGCAGATTGCCTAATGGCTCGACGGTCTGCGGTTGTTGCGGCAGCCAAGTATCAGCAGGAACTGTTGAAGAGGTCTTGATCGCCAGGGCATCGGCCCAGTCGTTCGCAAAGTGGATGGTGTACTTATTCAGCTGGGGAGATGAGGGTGTCACGTCAATCTGTACACTGCGAACGACCAGGTTCGCGTTGACTCCTGCTGTCGTAGAGGTGACTATCAGCAGGTCGCCCGGCCAGATATCGCCTTGAGTCTCAAAATTCCAACCTGTATAAGTTCCTTTCCATGCCGCCGCGCGGCTTGAGGCCAAGTCCAGGATTGCCGTAGCAGCATTTTCGCAATCAATCGAGCTCATGCCTTTCGGACTGGTGACTGTACCCAACCACCTTGACGTGGATGGGATCTGCGCTGATCCCTGAATAGATGAGCTCACGTTATTTGCCAGACGCGCCACCGCACGCCGCTGTGTACGGTAGGAGACAAAAATCAGTTCGCCTGATTGCGGCACGCTTGTTGTATAGAAGCTTAGCTTGCCAGTGCGTTCGATCTTGCAATCAGCACCCTGCGCCGTGGTACCAATGCGGCGCGTCATCATGTTTCCGCCTGGCGGAATGCTGGTAACCCACTCCGGTCCTTCCTGCGTCACATTTATGCTGCGGATGCTGCAGTTAAGGTTTGCACTGTTGATCAAACCAAATGTGCAGATGGCTGGCGCCGATGGTATTGTGCCGTCATATAGAACTACGGGGGGCTGGCTTACGCCATTCGTCGTGTCCTGCACTTCCAGAACACAATTTACGTCACAGGGAATCCCTGTTCCGCCCCAGATCTTTGGGCCGCTGTTGTCTACCGAATAATACGACTGCAGAACCCGCTGCATCTCTTTTGCGTAGATCCGCGTCCTCAGCGTGTAGACATGGCCTGAAACCGGCGAAAAGGTAGTGCCCGAGGCAACTCCTGTGATGAGGGGCGCAATGATGGTGTTGCCATTCTGCTGCGTTACTTGAAACCCTGCAATGCAGTTGGAGATCTTGATGTCTCCCGAATACAGCCCGCTAAGAACACCGGTGCTACTAGCATTGATCAACGTGCCTGTCGCTTCGATGACCAGTGAGCCGCCGAGCTCGATGCTGGTGACCGCCTGCATCGTTGTCTGCCCGTCCAGTCCGTTACCGCCCGTACACGTAAGCCCGTTGGCCGTGAGGGAAATACGCCCTCCGAGATTGAGCACGTCCCACATCTGGGGATTGACTGATGGCTCCTGAAAAAGATCCACGAGAGGATGTGTCTTTGAAGACGGCGGGAAAAAAGGATCTTCCGTCAAATCAAAAAGAGTCGTGACACCATCTCCTTGAAACACTTCCGTTACATATGCACTCGGCTCTTCTTCTCCGCAGACTGTGACATCGTTGGCCAGCGCCTTGACCATCGATGCTTGCAGGTGACCAACTTGCAGCGTTCCATCCGCTTCATTCAATACATGAGTCACATTGCCTATAGGAGCGAGGGACACTGTACCGGAGACAATACGATATGCATTGCGCGAATGCGATGCGAGAAGGCCAATGTTCTTCGACCAGGTTTCGGATGGTTCAGCTACGAACCTCCCAACAACACCTGTAGCTGCTGCTGTATTGAAGGAAAGATACGTTGAATCTACAGTGCTCGATAGCGCTTCTACTGTCTGCCAGGCCTGTTCGCCAAAACTTGCTGTCATCTGCGACACGCCCTGCATATCCATCAGCACATCATCGCTCACGGCTGAAATCAGTGCCTGATAGACGAGCCCGGTAAGACCCTCTCCAGCCAGTTCCAATGCCGGCTCGGTTGCAACATATCCGGTGAAGAGCACGTTCGCATCGTCATCGGCGAGAGTGACGCGTCCGAAACGAAGGGGTGTTTCGAGGCTGGTAGCGGCCAGTATAAGCGTGAACGTACAGATGCTTGGTTGATTCAATTCGCGCTGGATGCGCAGGGCCGGTTTCGGCGCCAGAGCATTTGTATAGTCGAGCGGCCCCGATCCATCGAGGTTGTCAATCGTCAGTTTCACTTGATCTCCTCTGCGCTTACACCAGCGTCATTGCTGCCGGAATGAAGTTCCGGAAGCAGACGACCTGCTCGCCGTCATTCGCGTCCGTTACGGGCAGAGCGCGGAAAGCCGCATTCAATACGATTCGCTCAAGCGGGGCAACTAGGCCATCCGAGCTTTCCTGCGATCCCTGCATGGCTTGCAATCGCGGATAGTGGAAAACGATCCGCTCACCCTGCTCGCCAGGCATCACAAATAGAGCAGACCATTCCTGAAAGAAGCTTCCCCCCTCCCGGTCAACAAACCCGAGGAGGGGTTGGACTTTCATGCCCGTTGTTGGAGCACCGGCAAGCAGGGGCTGAGCAAGCTGGAGACCATTGGAGGTCACCTGTGCGACGCGCGCGACATTGAACGTGACACGCCGGATATAATCCGGGTCATTGTTTACCGTAGTTGCATTGCGGACATAAGCGGCCGATACGCCGCTTCCTACAAATCCAGTCTGGCCGGAGTAATCGGTGTCTACTGCAATCATCGAGCCTGCGCTGAATCCGGTTATGTCACTCGCGCTAAGCGCCACCAATGTCGCTGTAGATCCTGGTTGCACGCTCACGGCGGGAATGCCTTTTGATCCCGATCCGTTGGCCGCACTTCCACTCGCAGGCTGCAGCAGATTCATGTGTTGCGATCCGGAAGCAAGGGCCATCGTAAGCTTGCTCCAGGTCTTGAATCGAAATGAGACTGTCGCCCCAATTGCTTCTCGTACTTGATATTGCGCAACTGCGGGTACTCCACTATTCAGCGTCCCAACGGTGCTCGATGACTTACGGACAAAGCTCTCAATCCATCCAAGGTCGATCCAGGGAAAGGGCGGTGTGTCGAGCGGGAATTGAGCATTCTGCGCAGGATCAAAGATCGAGGGCGTCTGGCTTGCCCGGTTTACTGGCGCAAAGTAGGCTCGCACCCGCCTGGTTATCGTTGGAAGAGTCGCAAAATTCGCAGCTGACGCAGTACTCATAGTTCGCCCTGCTCCTCGAATGCGTACACTGTCATTCTCGCGGTACGTAGCAATCTCTCGCGCGATACCGTTAGCGGAGTGAATTCTGGCGCAGACCAGAACACTATCGTTTGCATTGCTGTAACCGGGCTCTGTGCATAGTTCATCTTCTTCGCAGAAGATGGTCGAAGGATGCTCAGCAACTCAGCATCCATCTCTGCCATCGCGCGGCCGCGGTCGAGGCCGGCATTTGTCTGAGTGCCGCCTGTTGTATAGTGAACCTCGCAAGTCATTTGAGCGAGCGTGCTGGGTAGCTGAATATCTGTCGCAAGCGCGGTCCATCGCAGAACAAAAGCGTCGGGCGGCATCTGCGCAACAACAGCCTCAGCATCTTCTACCAGAATTCCGGGTCTCTGTATTCCGCGCAGCATCATTATCCGTTTCGGATTCAAAACAGCTAGCCTGTTGCGCAGAGTGATGTAAAAGGTATCTTTCGCGTTTTCCATATTCGCCTGCGAAATTTTCTAAACTGACTGTTGAAGGGCATGCGACTCACGCAACAGGAGCCGGTACAAATACACCTTGCCGAGTGCTTCTGAGACCGATCGCGATTCAATCACAAACTGTGCGCCGTTTACTTCGACTCCCGCTGCGCTATCAAACAAAGCATCGGCTGATGTAAGCTGAAGCGCACTCACTTGTTGCTGGACGGCGGAAGCAGAGATCAACAATTCGTACTGCGGGAGTTGACCCTCCTGCATGGACACCTGCACTTTTCTGAAAACTGCAGGGGACAAGGGCAACTGCTGAAAGTTGGGTGCATTTACTCCCACCTGACCGGCATCACTGGTGTCTCCTGTTGCAGGCGGAACAAAGATCGACACAATCGCTCCTCCAGCAGACCGCAATAGAGCATCTGCCAGCAGCAGAGGGTTCTGATTAGGATTTCTTACGCTAAGATCGGCGCTCATATCTCATCCAAGACGGTTGGCGACCCAGGGTTTCAACAAGCTCTGCACGCTGCTGTCAATCAAGGAGTTGGAAAAATACTCCATCTGCATCGTGTCGATTCTGCTGTATTTCACGTTCAATCCAGGAGTTGCCTGCGCATTCTTCACAGTGAGTGCGCAAGCTGCCTTCACTGCATCTGGAATCGTGGTCAACCCAGCCGTATATACAACCTGAACCTCATTGAACGGAAGCCCGAATACGTTCATCGGAAAGATCAACTCGCCCGTGTCAGGAACAAAGTCAACCGTAGGCGGATCGATCTGTGTCCAAGCACCAGGCAATGCGAAGGCCCATGCAATTTCCTCCTGCACTGGGTAAATCATCTGTCCACGCCGAGGACGTGCGTAGCGTGCCTGAATGCTGACAAAGGGAGAGGTGGCAGGCGCAATCGGAATCAGCGGAAGGTATGTCAGCCTCACCGTCTGTGCTCCTGCAGTCAGTCTCAACCTTTCTGTGTATTGCGCAGGATTCAGGCTGATCCTTCGGCAATGGCTGTCAATCAACGCAGATGCGACTGTAATCCAATCATCTGTCGTATCCGGCGCAAGCCCGAAATTTACATAATCTGTCGGTAGCAAATACCCCATTTGTTTTCTCGCTTTCCTTCGGATTGCTGGCATCCCAAAAAGAAGAGCTGGCCCCAGTTTCGAGGCCAGCTTCAAAGTACAGCCGCAGCCTAGCGGTCTACCAGCACCTGATAGTGCGCATAGCTCGCGCCCTTCACAACAACGCCGCCGAATTTGACAGCAACATATTGCGAAGCGAGAGAACCGGGCACACCAAGTTGGAAAATGCGCGGAGTTGGATCGCTCAGCCAGTGGTACTCGATCATGTCCTCCGTCACGATGTACGCCGGAAGCACGGCCGATCCAGAGCCAGGAGTTCCCGTATAGCTTAACGCCCATTCGGGAATCAGCGGCAAGTCACCAGCCTGAGTGGAGAGCGTCTTTACCGTAAATCCAGCGCCTACTTCACGAGTATTCAGCACGACGTTGAACTCGGTCTTCATTTCGCGATCGATGAGATCAAGAAGCACCGGATTCGCGTAGATGGCTGTCGGGCGTACTGCGAAGTTGCTGTTAGCTACCATCTGCGCGACAGTCGATTTGAGGCCATCCACAATGCTTGCTGTGGCGCCAATTGTCACAGTGTTTCCACCAGCGACAATCTGTGAAGTCGCACCATAGTATTGCGCTGTTGTTGGAGTGCTTAGCGATGTGTCGTTGCCGTTCCACAGAGCGACGTCGTGCGTATGGAGCACACCCTCGACCGTGTCGACCAGATCCTTGGCCTGCAGATATGCAAACTGTTTCTGCTGTGTGCCAAGCTCGATATCGAACAGGTTGTAATTTAGCTGCGCAACAATCGCTTTGAGCGGAACGCTGCGTTCCACGCGCGTTGGGCTCACAACAGGGGCCACAATATTGCGTGGATCGACAAAGCCAGCCGTCCCAGGATTAGGAATTGCAGTCTCCTCAAAGAAGCGCGAAGGGTGGCCAGTCGCAGGTACCTGCTTGATACGCTGCCCGAAGATGCCGCGACGCCGGACGATATCTGTGATTTCTGTCTGATAAAACGGAACTTCAACTGCGCCAGGCCCGATGTAATCCGCAGCCGCATGAATGTCATAAAAATTAGCGTTCATTCGTTTCTTTCCGCCTGCTCAACAGGCTGTTAGAGGTGATTTAGTAAATCAGCTAAGAGAGAAAGATTTCTTTCTGGTTGATCCACTTTGCTGGAATCAAGCGCCGGTGCTATCGGGTCAGCATCCCCGCGCGCAGCAACTGTGCTTTCACGGCAATCCGTTGCTCTAAGCTCAGCCCTGTGAGAGCTGCATCCAACGTTTCCGCCTGAATGGAATCCACCGTTGAGATTCCCTGTTTTGCTAACAGCTGTGTCGTTGACGCAGGAAGTGTCTGCCGCACAGAAGCAGCACGGCTGCTCTGCGCCCGCAATTCAGCAATTTGCTGTTCGGCTGCTTCCAGCTTCTGCAGGAGCTCACGCTCACTCTGCACTACTTCAGCATGACCTTCCACCGCAGCTGTCATCTTTTCCACTGCTCCGGATGAAGCTGCTTCGCGCTGCTCAAGCCAGGTCATCGTTCGCTCAAGCAGACTAGCCGCCATATTGAGACGCTCGATGCTTTCCCCCAATGAAGTAACAATGCTTTCTGTTTCCATTACGCTCCCTTTCTTGTTTGTGTGTGCACGTTGTGCCGCTTTTCAAAGCGCGGTACTGTTGCAGCCGCCATTCTTGCCGGAGCTGCGTGACGTACCAGTCGACTGTTTGCCCGATGCTTCTCCAGCAAGCGGAATGATGTATTCGGATAGGCCGCTTTTTCTCTCAGCAGAATCGCGGCACCGGTAAATGTGGCCCGGGTCAGAATCCATACTTCCGCGCGCATGTCTGCCACATGCGCATCAGCTAGCTCGTAGGACATTCCCATAGCAGCTGCGTCTCTGCTTGCAATCTGCTGTACAACATCTGAAAAATCACGACCAAACAGATAACCGCGGACATGCAGTTGCTTGCCAATCACCTTGGCCTCGGTGATAATTCCGCATTTCATCCGTGCGTCATGTCCATCCCATTTGGGCGCGAAATCTACCGCCATTCCCAACAGCGAAGGCAGAGCTGCTTCTGCTGCCTCTCGTGTGAGCATCACTCTATGCCCCCGTGCCCCTGAGGGAGGGCGCGTGCTCACTTCGTCCACAACCGTCAGCACGCCTTCAAACAGAATCCGATTCGGATGGTCGGCTACTTCCGGTATGGCAATTGCCATGGCTTCCAGTTTCATTTCCTCTCCATCGCTCTTGTTTGCACATTTATGTATTGGCCTGAAGGCGTTTCGCCGCACCTCCTTCTTCGCCGTACATCCTCGCGTTGTAGTTAATCGCTATGCGAATCCTGAGATTCTTTTTTCATCTCTTCGGGAACAGGAAGCGGCGTCAACCCGCGCATAGCCCGCACTTCATTCACTGTCAGGACACCTGCGGCAAGAAGCTGCGTCTGGATTTGCATCTCAGCAACTTCATCCGGAGCATCGAGTTCATTGAAGACAAATTCGAACTCCCGCCAGCCCAGCTTTTTCGCAAACAGATCACGGGTCAGATGCTCAGCAACGAGTTTGGCCAATGGAACAACTGCCGTACGGAATGCCTCGTCTGCCTGTTCTGACGCTGTGTTTCGGTTCACTTCGCGCTCCAATCCAAGCAACATCGGAGGTAACGAAAACGCATTGGCAACCATTCGAATCAGGAACTCCTGCCAATTCAGGCGCAGGTCTGCGTCGGTGCCACTCGCAAATCGCAAGACTTCTGGTTTTTGTTCTGTGCTGAGCAGCGGTACGCGGCCCGTTCCTTCAATCTCGTCCTGCCACCAGCGAATGAGCCGCTCGTGCTCTGCAGGTGTAGTTTCATTCAGCCACAGCGCATACTGCACCACAGAATTGCTCGCAAGATTCCCGGCAAAGCGATGCGCCGCCAGGAATGTATTCACTGTTTCGAAGGCAACCTCAAGTGGACCCAGCCCAAACGGAGTATGTGAGCGCGGATTCAGACGTAGATAGATCAACTGGTCATCGCGAAGCGAGATTGGTTTGCCATTGCCCGGCAAACCCGCTATCTGTGCGTAGCGGATTGATTCCGGCTTCCCGTCCCACTTCGGATCAATCTGGATCGTTGCCCCATCTACTACCCATAGATCGAATGGCTTCTCCGGATTGTCAGTAAGTTCCATCTCAATCGCGCCGAAGCCACCTACAAGCGCATCTTCAAGCGCCTGTTCGATCAGTGTTCGGAATGAATCACTTGTATTCGGCTCCTCCAGTGATCTCCGCAAAATGAGCATGCGCTTATTGGCGTCAGCCACATCTTCAACAAGAAATCCTCGTTTCAGCCGCACCTGCCAATCGAGACTCGCGATACGGTCCTTCAGGATGTTGATGGCTCGACGCACCAATGGAGTCTCTGCAAAACGTCTTAGATTTACCGGCGTCGGCTTCGGCAAGGAATTCAGCGGCGCTCGATATGGTGTAAGGATCGATGGCAATGCCATTGTTTTGCGTTTGGCAGTCGTCGCTGCTGCTTCTACGGCGATGTCTTCATCCTTTCGCCGCCATAATTTCTGAATCGAATCAGTAATCTTCAACGTCCTTGCTCCAATTCTGATTGCAAAAAGAAAAGGCACGGCTCGAGGCCATGCCCTTTGTTGCTAACTAGCAATAGATCGATGTCCCTCCCGGGGCCACTTAGGTACCATGGGGAGTAGTTATAACTTCACTCTTATTCCAATGGTCCGTTTAGTTTGCTCTCATTCGAGGGACAATATTCAAAACATACTGCGGTTACTGGATGTCATACACGTAATTCCCGCTGGGCAGTCTCCGCGATGCGAGGAAGATCATTTGTAGTCAGTACACGAATCTGTTGCATTTCCATCGTCTCTATCGAAAACCTGTACTGCTCTACCCGGTCCAAGTCTTCTCGATCCGCAGTCACTTCCGTGATAGGTTCCACGATAGCTGTAAGCTCCAGCTCTGTATTTTCGATCTGCGCTATGCCCTCACGAATTGCCGGCACTGAAAAAGCCAACACCTTCGGCCATTCTGTATCCCCATCCAACGAAACTGCATGGAACATGCGAATAAGTCCGTTCGGCCTATACCCGCAATCAATCCGCAAGGGATCGCCAGCCCTGGTATATGCAGAGACGGCAATCCGCTTGCGCATTAAGTCCCATACCCCCGCACGCTCAAACTGGGCACGCATCCTTGTATGAATCGCCTGCCTTCCGATGCGGCGAGCTGACATCTGCCGTCTGCGCGGATCAACATAGATTCGCATCAGTTCTTCCAGGCCAGAGATCATAGACTCTGCGAGATATGCTGTTGGTTCAGTAATCTGGATTGCATTCGACAGCGAATCTTCAAGCAGCGCAATCAGTGGTCTGCCCGGAATAACATCTTCCGTAAAGTTTCCCCGCAGTTCGCTTTCTAAACTTTCCAGCATCCCAACATCGGCATCTGGATCAACACAGCGAACACGAGCCCAGTCTTTGGTAAAACGCAGCAATGCATGATCAGGACGTCCTGCTTCTCGCAGCAGAACGCCGATATTCACGAATTCATTCCTTACTGGATCCGGAATATATCGGACCAGCAAGAAATCGCACCGCATTCTTTCACTCAACCTATATACCTCTGAAGGGCTTACACTATTCGCCCACGGATATCATCGGCCCACGAAGGTTCCGGGAATTGCTTTTGCATTGCAACTGTTCTCTCTTTCATCCAATTTGGAAACGGCTCCCTTGATGATTCCCGAAATTGCGTAATCAGGTTGCGAACCTGGTTCCTTCGTTCCAGCAGCCGCTCTATCAACATCTCGATTTCCGCCACATCGCCGCCATACCACTCCGGTGGCACCACCTCGGCCAATGACCACACTTTCTGTGGGTCCAGCTCTTCCACTCTGCTCAACCAGGGTTCAAAACTGTCCCAGTTTGTGACACTTCGATAGACGAGGTTCCGCGCATATACGCCGCGCAGTGGAGCATCCACAAATTTCCACTCACCGGCATTGAAGCAATATCCCTGATCAATAAATACGGCGGCATACTTCTTCTCGCGCGGACGCTTGTAAAACACTGCCTGCCTGCCATTCGAATTGCAGGTCCATTTATCGATCACCAACATCCCGGCAAATTCATGCAGATTTCTAACTTCACTCAAACGCTCCTCGGGCAAATAATCTACCACCTGTCCAGGCATCAACCCACCTACAAGCTTTGACCCAAACTGCAGGCCTGCACGGCATGGTTCGCGATATTGCCCGAGGTCAATATCGAGTTCCTTCGAATGCTCAATAATCCAGTCTGTCACTTCCACAACATCACATTGTGGAACACTCAACCCAATCATCTCCGCCAGTTTCGTGGCGAGCAACTCATTCGCGAGAACACGCACATGTTGAGGGTTGTTCTGAAACTTCACAACATATGGTTGCCCGTCAGACATCAGCATGAGGTGGCCTTGCGCTCCACCTCTCATTCGCCGAATCGCCTGGATTGCAAGGACTGCCAAATAGCCTCCGTTTCATCGGATTTTACTTCACCTCACAATTTGTCATGCTGCTCAACAAGAGCCAGAGGCAAAATGGAAGCCTTGCTTACGGTTTGATCTCGGCCCGTGCAGCAAGTCCAACCGCCATGGCCATCACGCAGTCATCATGCGCACCGGCGCTTGCTCCCATCTTGCCATTGCGGTGCCGCACAAAGCTCCGGCACTCCTGCAATAATCTTCTGCTTGAAATTATCCCAGGAGTTTCTACCAGAACTGCGGCCAACAAGCCCAGCATATATGGGCGCTCAACCGAGGAAGTCAGCCATCCATCCTGTCCATCATGCTGGTAAATACGCTCATATTTGCTCACGCTATGGAGATATGCCAGCACTCCCGCTCCATGATTATTTCGTTCAATCACCACTAACCCGTTGTTATACTCCCGGGCTAATTTCGCTGCGTGTTCCGCCAGCTCAAGTGGGGTAAGTTTCGCCTGCAATTCCGCGCATTGGAGTCCTGTGTTTATCTCAATTACCTGCGCAACTGAGTAGTCACCCTCACTACCGCCGCCGGCCGTATCTACGGCCACAAGATATCGCCGTTCGCGTACGGGAGGAAACCAGATCTGAAGCTGTTCACCGAATCGCGTCGCAATTGGCTCAGGCACCTCTTTCGCTCGCGTATCCACAGCCCGAATATCAAAATAGCAATCTCCGCTGCTTAGAAAGCACTCCATTGCATCTTCCGGGTATTCCTGCCTTGCCAACCCGCGAAAGCTCGCCATTGTCTTTCGCCGGAAGCCGATCTGTTCAAGATCGAGCCTGTGTTTTTGGACCAATTCCTGTTCTTCATTCGTCAGCGAATCTTCCTCTACGGCCAGCATTCGGTAAGCATCCTCCCACCACCACGGAAAGAAGTGCTGAACCAATCCCGACTCCTCAGCCCGATTCCACTCTTCCCAGAAGCACCCTTCTGCTCCATTTGGAGTCGACTCCAACACAATCTCGCCTTGCGGAGGCAAAGCTGCTCGCAACCCTTGAAGCGTTTCTGCAGCATTACCTGGCCAACGCGCCACTTCCGAGCAGTGCAGATTATGAACTGTTAGTCCTCTTCCGGCATTCACATCGCCAGCGCTCTCCACACGGTACTCACTGTCCAAAGAAGGAAACACTATTTGCCGGACGTTATCTCTTGACGTACACAAAGCCCCATCCTGCAACCATTGCGGCAAATTTTCCAGAAACCGGTGCACCATCCGGAAGATTCCTTCCGCCGCTTCCTGGGTATGAGCCACCTGCAACGTCAAGGTCCCGGGACGGGTAATGGTCTTTAAGAAAAATCTCCCCGCTACCCAGGTACTGATCCCCATTTGCCGCGATTTCAAAACAATGTTGCCCCATTTACGTCTCTCTTCAAACTCTCTTTGCGCCCTATTGGGACGAAGAGGCACTGTATGGCCTAGGCGGTTGCGAATCCGTAATAATTGTTCTGTTAGAAAAATTCCTGTAGCTACTTCCCGTGGTTTAGGCAAAGTTTTATCCAGCATCCTGCCTAACAGAGTTAATTCCTTATCGTCACCTACGCACTTCACACCTTCGAATCGAACCTGCATACTCCTGGCTTAATGTTAGAAAAAGTCAATACCTCAGAAATGCCACTAGGACGAAGCTAGTACGCATACCAGGTGTAGTCAGATCCGCATACGAGCGATCGTTTTCCCGGCGATGAAATTACAAGTGAAGATGCAGTTGTGCCAAGGTAGTTGATTGCTTCTGAGCTGGTGGTTGTCAGAGTGACCGTATTAGAACTCGTATCTGATTTAACGATCGTGAATTCCTCGCCCGTAGGCTGCATCTTGTCTGGCCACGGCGTATAGCAACTTGGAAGGGTGATCGTTTGTGCGCCACTTGCTGCATTCGCGATCACAGTCTTGTTAGCAGCTGTCAACGCGAGCGTGGATGCTGTGTTCATGACCGTCGATAGAGCAATTCCGCCCTGGGAGCGAATCGTCCCCTGGTATGTGACATTAAAAAATGGATTCTGGCCAGCCACATGCCCTTCAAACAGGTCTGTTTGATAACCGCTATACAATTGCGCCGAATAAGCTTCATAGTTTGAAGTCCCTGCCTTCGGTGCAGCCCAGACAGTGGCTACAGCATTATTTCCAGGCGCATTGTTCGATGCACCACCCGCGGTGAATCCTGTTGTTGTCTCCGGCTCCAATGCTTGCGCATAGTTTCCGCAGCCGGTCAGATGATGAACACTGGCAAATGTTGGCGGCACTCCGGAGGACGAGGCATAGGTAATCCAGTTCACGGATGGCGACATTCCCAGGCAGCCAATATCTGCTATCTCCATGCCGTTTGTAACTGATGATGATACATATGCCAGATTTGCTGAAGGAAAGCTTGCCAGCTCGGGCCACTGGACATGCCCTCCATGGATACTGATCCCATTCGTCCCTAAATAGAAGGCTGCCACAGCCGGACTGTCAGCATATGTATCAGTCCAAACACTGCCCGCCCCACCGGTGTCATAAATCACATAGTTCGTAGCGTAAGACGCGTTCGTCGCTGAAGAGCTTGTTGCAGTATTACTGCAAGGAGCAGTCGAGCAGGTATATGGATATCCGAATCCATGAATCAAATATCCAGTATTGCCCGTGCCCTCGTTGTACACGCCTGCGATCTGAGCATTCCTCACTATGACCATGTCTAGATGACTGTCGATCGCGGTCTGCTGTAAGTGAATTCCGTACGCAGGACGGCTCGCGGGAGTAAAGACAGATGCGTTATAGCTGACCGTCGTGTTTCTCAGCAGAAAACCGGCCTGATGTCCATTCGTTGTGGATTCTTCTCCCAGAAGGATTCCTTCAGATGTAGTGTCATTGACAGTTACATTATCTATAAGCAATCCACGGAACCACTGTAATTCAAGACCATGTGTTGCTTTGGTATTTGCCAGAATCGTGAAGTCTTTGAAAACGCACCCCTGCGCCTGGGCAGTATTATTCAGATAAATCACATCGCCGTTCACGTTAGAGGTCACATTCAGCGTAGTTGCGCTAACCGTGCTGTCTGCAGCTGTGCTTATCCCGCTTGACCCCACAAGATTCACACAGGCACCGTTACCAGGCTCTGTAAGAGTCGCAGTAACAGCAAATGTACCGGGACCAAGCCGTACTGTCTGATTGTGTCCCGTAGATGTTGCCATGTTTAGAGCTGCGGTCCAAGCCGCATTCAACGTCTGGTACGTGATGCCATCCACAGTAATCTCTCCATTCACAGACGCAGCGGATAAGGCACCGCCAATCATCGTGGCGCCGGAGATAGACACACTTGCTGTGGAATTGCTTTGTCCACTCACGCTGAAGGCATTCTTCCATTGTGAGCCATTCCAGACGTCATATTCGTATCCAGCCCGACTCGCGTTGCCCGGCGAACCTTTGAAGCAGATTCTATTTAGTGACTGCGTATTTCCAACAGCAGGCGTGTCAAACCAACAGTAACTGTTGGCGAATTTTGTCCCGACCATCCACTGGTTGTAGCCGCCGTTTTGGCCGAGTTGCTGCTCATATCTCGTAAACAAACCATTTGATGGAGACCAAAGTATGCCCATTCCCGGGACTGTAACGGTTGGTTGTGCAGTTCTCCCATTTGTATACGTGGGAACCGTAACATACGAACCTCCAGTAATGTTTGTCAGCAGAAGCTTGGATCCTGTTCCAAGTGTCTCCGCTGTTTCAGCTTGACCTGGAATCGTATCGATGCCTTCAAAAGTCAATCTTGCATAACGATGGAGCGCTATCTCTCCAGAGTGCGTATAAGAGCTCGAATACATGTCAAGGTTCTTAATTTGTAAGTCCGCAGAGCCATTTCCATCAAAAGCATCCGAGGGTCCCCCGGGCGGATCTACAATGAGCCCGTCGGGGACTGCTCCTGTCACAATCTCGGCACAGGTCAGCGCACCTGTCTGATCGCAATTATCTGTATATCCGGATCCTGGCCCTAGAATGGCGTTAATATGCGAGTCCTGCAGAACAAGGGCTCCGTGGGGAGAAGGCGGCATTTCCTCAATAATGGACCCAACAGGCCAGTCACCATTTATTTTTGAGCCGGAAACGTTTCGAGTCAGAATATGGATATTCCCATCGCTCGTAAAGCCTTGTACATAGACAAGTTCATATTGACCTCGTTGAATACTTGAGTTGTATTGAGACGGCTGCGTACTTCCCGGGAGAAAATCTTGAGGTAGAATGACATAACTAACGACTGAGCCCGTCCCCATATCATTGGCATTCTCGAAGTATTGAGGCATCCAGGATGTATCTTTAACTCCCACGGTCAAACCGGAGGTAGTTAGCTCTCCTGTCAGTTGTGTCTTTTCCATCACGCCGCCGTTTACGTATACGCCGGCATTCAACCTAGGTTCGTTATTATATGGAAAGCCCTCAAGATAGAAGTGCCTGATTGAGCCATAACCAGTGGCCCTGAAACCGCTCATATATTTCAACGGCTTTATGGAGCCGCCATAGAAACTGAAATCTACAGCCTTGACTATTGTGATTGCTCCATGTGTATCGGGGCTTACCGGTGTCGGTCCGCCGCTTGCTCCCTGGTTCGGATATGGGTACGAATGGTTGGGACAGTTAACTCCATAACAGTAATACTCTTCTCCATAGTGATCGGCAGTTGCTCCTGGAGCGATGATCTGGGTATTAAGAAAATAGCTTTCATTAATGTCCCCACTTAGAATGATTGGCCAGCGCACATACGAGATCGATATGTTATCTGAACGGAATCTTTCGCTATTGCCATTTAGCTGAAGACCGCGGCCACCGTGATTTGACATTGTTAAATTTGTTATATGGAACTGAACGGCTGCATCTACTTCCAGCAGCGTTCCGGTACTGAGGTATCCGCTGCCATACAGTTGTAGATCCGTAATCTGACCGTTGCAGATCTCACTTCCGAAGCAATTTCCTTGATATACAGTAAACAGGTTAGAAGAGCTGGAAGTAAGCTGGAGGACGCTGGCCTGGCTACTATCACCCTGAATACAGATATTGGAAGGAATACGCAGAGTGGTGCTCACTTTATAGAATCCAGCGGGCACGTAAACGCACGGTACTCCGCCATTGGCACCCCCTTGTGGATTTGCAATAGCATAAGCAATTGCCGCCTGAAGAGATGCTGTTGAGTCTTTTGTCCCGGTAGGATCAGCGCCGCCGGCGAAGTCTGTATGTCGTATGTCTACCCGCGGTAGTTTTGCAATCCCGTTTGGTACACTCAACGTTCCGGTCATATTTCCGCCAGCCAGCGGCACTGCAGTATTTACGGCCTGATCTACGTACTGCTTAGAAGCGGCTTGATTATTTGAAACCGGATTCCCAGCAAGCAGTAACGGTCCAGACATGGTCCCGCCTGTGAGAGACAAATAGTTTCCGCTAAGCGATGCAATGGACGCATCGACATATTGCTTAGTAGCATCCTGCACTGCAACTGTAGCAGGTACCAATTTCGCACGCACAGAGACGATTGATGCGCTGGCTGCAGCCGGAACTACCCAGTATTCTGTGTTCACAGTGCCATCATTCAAGTGATAAATGGCCGAATAGTAGCTCCCGGCAGGAGATGCACCCGCATTCGCAGCCAAATCTACTGAAACAAAGCCGTCTTGCGCTATTGTTATAGTCTTACTTCCTGCAGCCACAGCTTGATTCGTCGACGTTGAGAAGGCAGCCCAGCTTATGATAAGAGTCCCAGATGCAGCCGTGCCATCCGCACGATACACTGTGCCCTGTACTGTAGTTGTCGCTATCTGGGCGAGGCAGTTGTGAAGGGCCGCCAATAAAAGGAACAAGACAAAGCTCATCACCTTCCGAACTAACTTTTTTTTCTGCATGGACATTCTTTTCTTATCCCGCTGTGCCATAAAAGAATTATCGATAGGTGACGAGCCCATCTGAGATACGCCTCACTTTATCTGGTGACAAAAGAAAAGGAGGCGGACAATCCGCCTCCTGATTAATTCTTTACTCTTAATTTCAGGATAGCATTTTAGGTGGAAATACTATGCCAACTATTTTGAAGTTTTATCTATAGTGTTATGAGACAGTTAGCGAGATTTTAGAGTTTTTGCCCTCTTGACAGAATTTTTGGATCCATGGGGAGCAGACCTACATTGAGAAATATCCTAGATAGTTTGTCAATAGCTTCTGCATAGTTTCTGATAATCGACCGCAAGCTTTGCCCCATAAGTTGGGCAGTCTCTTCTTGAGTGTATTCTTGCAAGGTAATTCGGGATATCAGCTCTCTTCTATACGGATCGATTTTGTTGAGACACTTCTCCACATCAAACAAGAAAATTACCGCATCTTCAAAACAACGAATGCGGTAACTGGATGCCCTGCCACGAAAAACACTGTTACCCAGCAGTGAAGGAACGCGCCCGGTTTGTAGGGAAACAAGCATGTATCTGCGTAACAAGAGCTCAGTCTGTTTTCTATAACACGCAATGCCATCAATTGGACCGCACGCATGTGGGGCAGTCGCTTTTTCCTCCGCAGACATAGCGGAGATATAAGGAAGCGTCAATGCTGTGCTCATTTATGCTCCTCCCTGTGTCATTTGTCTTACAGCCCCATGTGGACGCTTCTTTGGACGACCAGCAAGCCGCCTGGATCGTGGGGAAGGAAAGACCCGCAGTTTTTTTGTGCAGGTTGCGCAGTAAACTTCATTCAGCTCCTGAGCACGGAACCAAAGACTTCCGCACCCTTCACAAACTTTGAGATTCACACGCATGAACATGCTTGACGTATCTCCAAGGCATCAAACTGCAATCCGGCATTTATCGAATGCGAGATGCAAGAAAAAAGAGGCGCATTCAACGCTGCGTTCTGGCGCCGCTGCTGTTGTCTGCATGAATTTCCCAATTTCAACGGAAACTAGGGAGTGGAGACACAGATCATGAGGGATTGGCGTTGACGTAGTTCTTAACTCCAGTTTGGGCCTTTTCGGAGATGTCGCGGCCATAGGGGATGAATCTTCGAGAGCATGCGCTTAAAGCGGCATCCACTCGCCATGCCCTTTTCCGGGGGTGTGATTAATAAAATTGCCCCCTGGGTCGGCGTTCAGATCTCAGAATTTCAGGCAGAAGTGAACCGAATCTATCTGAGCCTCGAAACATGGTCAATAAACCGTGGCATGTTTCAGCTACATATTGATCCGTGGATCTTAGAACTCCCTCCAAAATCGCCTGAGGAGCATCAGAGTAACTTTTCTTTGAGCTAACAGCGTGTTTAAAGATGTATAGCTCTGAGAAAAGTTTCCACATGAATGTTTTGCAGCTACATGAGCAGCTTCGCCGGGAATTGCTGCGTCGCATTGAACGCGGCGCGCTCAGTGGTACGCTGCTTGCTCAGCAAACAGGACTCAAGCAGGCACATATTTCGAATTTTCTTCATCGCAAACGCCGACTCAGTATTTCTGCTATCGACCGCGTTCTCTCCGCACAGTTGCTTGACATCGAGGACCTAATCCCCAATGGTAGTAAGTCGAGCCCTCTTTCAGAGAAGCTCGGGTTGTCCCGTTCCAACAAAGTTCCCCTTGTATCTCAATCTGTCATCCATGAAGCCAAAATAAGCGCGGATTTCATTTCGGAACTAATACAGTTACCAATTGGCTATCTAGATCATTTAAAGGCGCGAAGAACAACAAGTCGGCGCCACTGGGAAAGATTCCTTGCCATACGTATCAGCTATGCTCAAGCTGAAGCAATGATTCCGGCTATACAGCCTCATTCTATCCTCGTACTGGACCGTCACTATACCTCGCTTACCCCCTTTCGAGCACCTATGCCCAACATTTATGTTTTGCAGATAGGATTGAGAACCGTCATACGCTACTCTACGCTTCAGGGCAACAAAATCGTCCTTCGTCCAGCTATCCTAGAACATCCAATTGAACTTATAGAATTGAAGCAGCAGCAATCATCATCAGATTTCATCATCGGGCGCGTGTGCGTCAGCATATCTGACCTGTAAGCCATCTCACACTGGCTGGAATTTTTTGTTAGCATCGCGACGGAGGGAATTGTTTCATGGACCAGCCATCGGTATCGGGCAACGGCGCACGTCGGAATGAAGATATTGCACTCGATTTGCTCAAGTTTGTAGCTGTGACTACTGGCGTAGGGCGCACTGCCACCTCGTCTACGGGCTTTGGCGCTGCCTCCGCGCCTAAACTAGAAGACCACATCAGTCAGTTGCTTGGGCTTTATTCTCGCTGTCTGCACGCCGTGGAAGGAAAGGGAGAAGCGCGATAATACCCGTCTTGACAGAACCTGCAGTACAAAACATCGTGGTTTGCGGAGCAGGTGTTTTCGGCGTGAACCACTTGCGTATTTACCAGGATCTGGAGCAGTCCGGTCACCCAATCCGGCTTGCAGCTATTATCGAAACGGACAAAGACCGCGCAGCCATTCTTACGAAAGAATGGCACGTGCCTTTGTACAGTTCGATCGAAGCTTGCTTGAAAGACCACCTAAACGGCAGGCTTTCGATCAACGCAGCTTCCGTTTGTGTTCCCACCGTCGCCCACTTCCAGGCTGCCGCCGCGTTCCTTCAATCAGGAATTGATGTGCTCGTAGAAAAACCTATCGCTTCATCGCTCGATGAGGCAGATAAGCTAATCGACATGGCAGCGAAGAATGAACGTATTCTTCAAGTTGGACATCTCGAACGATTCAATCCTGCAGCCATCGCAGTACGAGAACGTTTGAATGGTCCAATGTTCTTTGAGGCCCATCGGTTAAGCGTTTTCAGCCCGCGCTCGCTGGATGTTGACGTCGTTCTGGACCTGATGATCCATGATCTTGATATCGTTCTTACTCTCGCCAAGTCACCAGTAAGCCAAATTCACGCAGTTGGACTTCCTATCCTGTCTCCTAAGGTCGATATCGCCAATGTTCGTATTGAGTTCGAGTCCGGTTGTGTCGCTAACTTTACTGCCAGCCGTGTCAGCACGGAACGAGTACGTAAACTGCGCTTCTTTCAGCCACACCAGTATGTGTCCATCGACTATGCACGTCAAGATCTCCTCATCATCGACGTAGCCGCCAGAGAGCCTGCACCTTCGGCCGATATTTCATCAGCATTGAAGCTGCAGAAACCGTCTGTGCAACAGGCTGAGCCTTTGCGGCTTGAAATCGAATCCTTCCTTGAATCGGTCCGCACACGCAAACGCCCGGAAGTATCTGGAGAAGATGGGCGAGCAGCCCTTGCACTTGCGTTAGAGATCAACTCTGCAATTTCGGCCCATTCCCAAAAGGCCGGATTGCATCGATACAAGCAGTAATTCCGTCTGTGGATTCGAGCTGGTAGATATCTGTCAGAAAGTTCTGGCAGTTACTGCAATGCCTGAATCTGAGTCCCATTTGGGACGTCCAGCTGGAATTGATCGTCCTTCAATGGCTGATTGACCACCACTTTCTGGAAAGTGATGACAATCTGATATTCCTCAAGAGGCCGCTTGATGGTAATGCTTCCGGGGAAATGAACGCCTCCGAAGTCCTGGTAGGGCCCATAAACGGCTTGTGTCTGGATATTGCCGTCCTTGTCATAAATATCCTCACCGCTGGGCAGGAGATTCACCCGGTTTACATGGATAATACGGACGGGAATGAGAACATTACTGTCGTCATTTTTTTTAAAGACGTTCAAATCGTATTCGGGCTGTAAAAGCAGCTGCTTCTGTCTTGGGTCTGTAACAGTTTGCGTGTCGGTTGTGAGCGAGAGCAGTTCATCAGGCCCGATGCCGTGAATTAGTAATGAATCAAAAAAGATATAAGGCCGCATATTCTCAAGCGCTTTAGGCGATGGCTTGGTCACGGCATTCGGCCCCGTGATGGCCTTGTTTTCATGCGGAATCAGAAGCTTGAATGTCGCTCCATCGCTCGCAAGATCAAATGCGCGTGTGCTGATTACCGGGAGCATGCCGAGCACACGCAACATTTCTGGCTTGCGCAGCAGAATGTATCCCCGAATCGAAGTGTAATCAGTAACTGTGCCTTTTTTCTGTCCGCCGACTGAAGCCTGAAATTCAACGGTGGCATTGAGCGTCTGGATCGCTTCATACTGCTTATTGATATTGGTTACCAACTGTTGCGCATCCGCAGAGAGAACAACACTCGGCATCTTCGGCTGCAACAGTTTGCGGGTATGGCTCAAGCATCCGGTCAATACCGGCAGACACACAGCGAATGCTTTGAACCAAAACTTTCTCATCTGGCCTTCACTCTTCCACAAATTGCGACTATAGCTGATTTAGCGTTGCCCCGCCGCGTGTTGCGCCCGACGGTATGCCTGGACATTTTTCTGATGCTCTTCAAGTGTTATGGCAAAGCGGGAATTTCCTGAAGGGTCCACGCTAGCTGCGACAAAATACAAGAACTGGGTCTGTGCCGGATTCATGGCTGCTTTCAACGATGCAATACCAGGACTGCAGATAGGCCCTGGCGGCAGCCCTGTATGTTTATAGGTGTTGTAAGGCGAATCGCCATCAAGATCAGAATGATAGATGGTGCCCCTATACTTACCTTCTAGCAGATCGGCATAGATCACCGAAGGATCTGTCATCAATGGCATGTCCTTGTTCAAGCGATTCACAAAAACGCTGGCCACCATGGGCCGCTCGCTTGCAAGTGGCGTTTCTCTTTCCACCAGAGACGCCATTGTCACGACTGCGTGAAAATTTTGAGTCAAATCGATGCGCTCTGCCGCCGACCGAAACCGTCTCACCATTGCGGCGATCATCTGATGGCAAGTAACATGCCGCGGAAAGTGATAGGTGTCAGGGAACAGGTATCCTTCCACAGTTTGTGCGTTTGGCTCCAGGTCAGAAATCTGTGATACGTCCTGATGCGCCGCACTCAGGAATGTGTCCTTGCTTCCCAGTCCTGCGTTCTCCACCCGTTGTGCGACATCGAAAATATTCGCACCCTCCGGAATCGTCAGTGCAATGGTATAAACATCCCCTTTTGCTAGCCGCCCATACACCTCAGACATGCGAACCGGATGATCGAAGCGGTATTCGCCGGCTTTCAGCGTCCCACCTTTTGCCAATTGCATGGCTTCAAAAACATAGCGGTTCCAGATCAACCCGTGAGACTGCAACAGGGCAGCAATCTGGGGTGAGCCGGTAAGCGGAGGGATGTCCAGAAATATTTCCACCTGCGGACCGCGA
Source organism: Acidobacterium sp. FHG110202_01 (assembly GCF_059115305.1). NCBI lineage: Bacteria > Pseudomonadati > Acidobacteriota > Terriglobia > Terriglobales > Acidobacteriaceae > Acidobacterium > Acidobacterium sp. FHG110202_01. Next base: position 546,799 of record NZ_JBZYWJ010000003.1, on the reverse strand, counting down.
GGAACATAAATTGAAAAAACGGTGAACAACAGCACCGCAATGACTGCAAGAAATAGTAAGCGTCGCAATTCCAGCCAGACCTGTAGTATGTATTGATTCCCTTCATTGATTGTATGATGCGACTCTTTTTCACCGTCATCTTGCTGCTTTTCCGCTCCAAATTAGTGACCGCGTAAGATGCTCACATGGGCCAGCCAGCACGAATTCTTGGACTAGATGTAGGAAACCGCCGCATCGGAGTGGCTGTTTCTGATGGGCTTGGCTTAATCGCACAACCTGTGCTCACACTGATCCGGAAAAGCCCTCGGGAAGACCTTCGCTCACTGGCCAGGCTCGCCCGTAAATATGACTGCAAGGAAATTGTCGTCGGCAACCCACTTCATCTCTCCGGGGAACAGAGCTCTCAGGCGGAAAAAACGCAGGTCTTCGCTCAACTCCTCGCCGATGAAACCAGGCTACCAATCCATCTACGGGATGAGCGCTTAACCACCGCTGAGGCACACCAGATCCTCTACGAGTCAGGCCGCCCGAGAACTGAACATCGCAAGGTTGTGGATCAGGTTGCAGCGGTCATCATTCTGCAGGAGTTTCTGGATGCGCGCCGCGACAAATCGTAGAAAATAAGGCCCGCCAGGAAAGCTAAATCGCAGGACAAGCAGTCCTCCCGTATAATAGAAACTTCAGCGGTTATCTGGTCAGCCGTTGCTGGAACGGCTCATGCCCATGAGCCGCGACGGATTATTTTTCCATGCCTGAACACATCAAGAAAAAACTGCACGAAGAGATCAAGCAGCTGGAGCACGAGCTTGCCCACGAGCTTCCGCAGGAGATCAAGAAGGCCGCAGCCCTCGGCGACCTGAGCGAAAACGCTGAGTACCACATGGCCAAGCAGCGCCAGGAGTTCGTCAACGCGCGCCTAGGACAACTCAAGAAGCGCATGGCCGAGCTCGCGCTGGTGAATCTTTCCAACATTCCCCGTGACCGCGCGGCCTTTGGCTCAACCGTTCTCGTCTTCGACCCCTCCAAAGACGAGGAAATTGAGTATAAGCTGGTTACCAGCGAGGAGTCAGACGTGAGCAAGGGCCTCATCTCTACGACTTCACCCATTGGACGCGGTCTGGTGGGTAAGCAAGTGGGCGACATAGCCACCGTTGTGACTCCGAACGGAAAGCGCGAGCTTGAGGTCCTCAAGCTTACGACGATCCACGACGAAGCGGAATAGGCGTCATGGGTTCCAATAAGAGCTGGACGAGCGCCTTTGGGCGCGCATGCGGGGTGTTGCTGCAGGCCATTGTGAACGGCTTGGCGCTCACCCGCATCTCTCCAAACGTCCTCACTTTTATTGGATTGATTATCAATACCGCCGCAGCCATTCTCTTCGGCTATGCCAATGAACACAACTATGTCCGCATGTTTCTCTATGCCGGACTTGTCATCATCGGCGCTGGAATCTTTGACATGGTTGACGGCCGTGTTGCGCGCAAGACAGACCAGGTTACAGTTTTCGGGGCGTTCTTTGACTCCGTTATTGACCGCTATTCCGATGTGGTTCTTTTCTTCGGGCTGCTGGTCTTTTACGCCCGTGGCAATCGTTTCTTCTACGTTGTGCTGGCGGCTTTCGTGATGGTGACCTCGCTCATGGTCAGCTACACACGGGCTCGTGCTGAAGCTCTGATTGGTCAGTGTAAGGTCGGCTTCATGGAGCGACCTGAGCGCATCGTCCTCATCATTCTGGGAGCGCTCTTCAACCGCTGGGGAGCCATGGCGCCAGTCCTCTGGGTATTGGCTGTTCTTTCCACTATCACGGTCATCCACCGCATTAGCTACACCTACCAGATGACCAAAAATCTGGGGCCGGTACGCGACACTAGCCCCATTGCCCTGAAGGGCCAGCCCACTGAACCGTCTCCGGAACTGCATTCGGCTCCAACTGCTCCCCATATTTAAGCCCTGCTGACTACTCCGCCAACCCATCGCTGTGGTAGCATCGTCAATCTCTGAAGACGCTCTGTTTTTCTGAGCGCCTGCTGGCCTATGGATGACGAGGACGGCAGATTCGGTCGATTGACGCCTCTTGCGACGCCTTTACGATATCCCTGCCCACCTCACTCCCGTGCTTCACCCGACTAGCCACTCACCAGGTTCTTAGCCGCCTATTCTCTAGCTAATTTAGGAGTTCACCATGAAAACCTATCAGGGAAGTGAGATTCGCAACGTAGCTGTAGTGGGGCATGCGCATAGCGGAAAGACCACGCTCGTTTCTGCTCTGCTGCATGCCGCAAACATGACGCTAACCCGGGGCAACATAGCCGATGGCAGCGCTACAACCGCCTATGACGAAGAAGAGGTTGCCCGTGCCACAACGATGCTCAACGCTGTAGCCTTTGCCGAATGGAATGGCGTGAAGGTCAATTTCATCGACACGCCGGGCTTCCACATGTTTGTGCACGAGGCCCGGGCTGCAATGCTGCCCGTTGAGGCTGCTCTTGTGGTCATCAATGCGGTCTGCGGACCTGAGGCTATGACCGACCGCGTGTGGCACTATGCCGATGAGTTCAACCTGCCTCGTGTCGCAGTCATCAACCAGATGGATCATCCGCGTGCTGGGTGGCAGCAGGCTCTCGAGGCGATGCGCGAGCGCTACGGCCGGCATTTGATCCCGGTGCAGCTGCCCATAGTGGATTCCGGTGGCTTTCATGGCATCGTCGACCTGGTGACCATGGAGGCGTTCTTCTACAGCCCCAGTGGCGATGGGCACGGCAAGATCGGCGATATTCCGGTCAGCATGGCCGAGGATGCCAAATCGGCCCATGAAACGCTGGTGGAGCTGGTAGCCGAGGGCAAGGACGAGCTGATGGAAGAGTTCTTCGCCGAGGGCACCATTCCAGAACAGCATCTGATTACAGCCCTGCATGAGGCCATCCGGGAAGACCGCATCTTTCCAGTTCTATTTTCGAGCGGCAGTGCGAACGTCGGCACCGACCATCTGCTCGACTTCCTCAAGGTCTATGCTCCTGCGCCTGTCGAGCGGACACCAGTGGCGGCGCGCGCTGTCCTGCAGGCGGTGGCAGCGCATGGCAACGGAAGCGTGAGCGAGAGCAACCCGGAGATCGTGATGCGCCGTGTGGACGACGAGGAGCCGCTGGCGCTCTACGTCTACAAGACGATGACCGATCCGTTTGCGGGCCGCATTACGTTCTTCAAGGTCTTTTCCGGACAAGTCAGAAACGATGCCACGATCGCCAACTATTCCCGCAAGGGAGTAGAGAAGTTCTCCCACCTCTCCATCATGCAGGGACACTCGGCTGTCGCTGTCAGCGAGCTACATGCCGGTGATCTGGGAGCAGTGGCGAAGCTGAAAGACACCTTCACCGGAGATACGCTCGGTGAGAAAGGCCACGAGATATTCTTCGAGCCGGTTTCGATACCGGAAGCGGCCATGACCTATGCCATTGAGCCGAAGACGCGAGCGGATGAGGACAAGCTTGCTCCGGCGATGCACAAGCTGATGGAGGAGGACCTGCTGGTGCACTTCTACCGCGATCCGCTGACCAGCGAATTCCTCATCGCCGGAGCCGGGCAGCCGCACATCGAGTCGCTCGTTTCCAAGCTGCGCAAGCGCTACCACACCGAGGTTACGCTCAAGTCTCCGAAGGTGCCCTACCGCGAGACAATCCGTGGACGCGCGGACGCCCAGGGCCGCCACAAGAAGCAGACCGGAGGCCACGGCCAGTATGGCGACTGCAAGATCAAGATGGAGCCACTGGCGCGAGGCGGTGGGTTCGAGTTTGTGAACGACATCTTCGGAGGAGCCATCCCCCGGCAGTTCGTTCCGGCGGTTGAGAAGGGCATCCAGGAGGCGGCGATGCGGGGGTACCTGGCCGGGTATCCGGTCGTCGACTTCAAGGTGACGGTCTACGACGGGAGCTATCACGAGGTCGACTCAAATGAGCTGTCTTTCAAGCTGGCCGGGCGCCTCGCCTTCAGGAAGTGCATGGAGCAGGCTAAAGCCGTTTTACTGGAGCCGGTGATGCGGGTGGAGGTCGAAGCTCCTGACACCTTCGCGGGCACGCTAATGGGTGATTTAAACCAACGCAGGGGGCGTGTGCAGGGGATGGAGACCCGGGGCGTGACTACAGCGATCCGTGCCGAGGTTCCGATGGCAGAAATGCTGACCTATGGGCAGAGCCTGACGGCCATGACCCAGGGGCGGGGGAGCTTCCACATGGAGATGGATCACTACGACATAGTGCCTCAGGCGTTAGCGGACAAGATCATTGCCAACGCGAAGAAGCCTCAGGAGGAGGAGGAAGAGTAGGGTGGCTACTCCGTTTTATGTATTTTCAATGACTTACGATTGGGGTTACTCCTTCCCTCTATGTAGAGGTAGGACTCGTTTTTGTTTTCAATGATTTACAGGGCTATTACTCTCTGCAATCCTGTTGATTTTTCTACTAATGTCCTCACCCCAGACAATCGAGCTATTTTCTGAGGCGGGCGATAACCTTCAAACCCGTGCCGTAGAACCCATCCTCATACGCATACAGGATTCCGTCGCATTCCTCGATGATCTCTTTCTCGATGGAGTCGAGCATCATCCAGGCATCTTCCGTGAGGCCGTCGCGGACGAACTCGAAGCGGATCACGTCGCGCGTAAGCTGAATGTGTTGGCGAATTTCCTGGACAACGCACTGCCGCATCTCCTCGCCCCGATCCTCATCCTCGGGCAGGCGCGCACGAGCAGTTGCGTCCAAAGCTTCTTCAATGGCGCCAGCCGCCTCGTCGTTCTCGAGGCGCTCCACGATGATCGGATCGTGGCGCTGATCGAAGCGGATCGAGAGCCGGCCGAGGTTGTCTGCCGGCGGGCTTGGATCGTACCGCGGCTCGTCCTCAAAATACATACCGTCGCGGATAAAATCGGCGATCTTCTGACGGTTGACCGCTTTTTCCGCGCGGCAAAGAATAAAAGTGCTGTAACTCATGGCACGAGTTGGATGCCACGGGACTTGATGGCCTCCGAAACCCTCCTGGTGATGCGGTGTCCAGAAAACTCGGGTGACTGCGGGGCCTGCTTTCGCACCCAGGCGAGCACCTTTCGCCCCCACTTCACGAACTCGGCTGGCTGATCGAGCACTTTTGTCTGATCGTTCGATAAGATGGTCCAGCTTCCGGAGATATGCGAAGACATCAGTCGCTCGGGACTGCGCCAGATGCCGCGTCTGTATGTAAGAACAGGAATCCCGGTGAACAGGACCGCCCAGGATTCTCCGACGGGCTCCGGATATGCACGTATGGGCAGTTCGCCAAGAAAGTCCGGCAGGCTCACCAATACGGAATCCGTGCCTTCGGCAAGCAGCGACCGGAGAGGAGTCACGTGAAGCTGTGCCTTATCGGCAACCTTACCTTTAGGCACGCCCACTACCGGTCCTGTCGATTCCAGAAACTCGATGAAAGCTGGTTCCTCCTCAGGGACGCTCCAAAATGTGACTGCATCAGCCATGGATGACCTCCAGCATTCTAATCGAGGTTATTGAATGGCCTTGGACGGAGGATTCGGCCCCAAAGGATCGGGAGGCGACTGGGTTCCAGGCGGATATGGCAGTGGAGGAGCCGAAGGATTATCGCAGTCGTTAAATACCCTACCCTTCCGGAGTCAGGATAGGTGCGATCAAAGCGCGCTCCACTTTGCACAACATTGTCGATTGTCAGCCCCTTTCTCAAATTGATTGAGCCACACGCCTGTAGATCGCCAGTTTCGAGATTAAAAAGACTTAACATTATGCTCAACTATTCCCGTGGTTGGGGAATACACATAACCGGGAGGAAAAGGAAATCAATTACTTCATCCCTTTTCTATTGATGAGAGTGTTACAATAGCAGGAAACAACAAGGAGCGAAGCTTGTCCTGCAGTTCGCCATCAGTGCCCGCCGCAGAAGTGAAAGAGGCGTCAGCAGCCTGTATGCGCAATACACCATTTGCTAACGTCTCATGCTTCAGCCAATTCTGAGAAATAACATCCTCTTTCGTCGCTTTCGTCAGAGCCCAGAAAGGTTCGCTAAGCCACATCGTAGCTCCAACCGCCTCAATATAGCCATCCCGGAATTGCCGTCTTCCAATGTTGCGTGATGTATCGATGATCATTCGTTCGACAGGGTAGGGTAGGCCGTTCGACTTCATTGGGAGGTTGGCATAGGACTTTCCCGCGGCCGTATATATCAGAGGATCTTCAGCATTTTGCCAGCCGTCATATTCCACATCCATCACCCACGCCATGATGAAATGTGGATTCCCGATAAACTCTGTAATCCATTCGTCCCAGGAGATGGTCGATGGGGCTGGGGAAGTGATTGTAAGATGATCGAATCCATTACGGGAAACCGAAGAGTAATGAAATTTGAACCCTTGCCCTGCGATATCGAACGTCCGCCGTTGCGATTCCTTTAGGCGCGATAGCACAGTCGTGAAGTTCATTGGCTTCCCATAAAGGGTGAAATCAGCAAGTGGCACATTATGGCGTAGTAGTACAGTCTCTAATTTCCTCAGGGAAGTTTCGATATCTAGCGTCCCGAAGCCATTGATAATTGATAGTTCTTCAATCGACATCAAGGATACTCCGTTACAATAACCGTGACCTTGTTGTAGTACTTTTGAGCCCAGCTTACCAACTCTTGCGCGGACGACGCGCCACCGGGCTCGACTCTGAGATCCAACACCATATTGGCGGGCTGGTCAGCGACTGTCGCCCCACGAGTTGCTAAATCAGCGATGTGTTCTTGCATATCCCCAAGCCAACTCGACCCATTGGTGTCCACCGTCTTCAAACTAACGAGCGTATTCCCCTTTTGAAAATCAACCAGGGGAAAAAATCCGCCTTGTTCAGCCCAACGTGATACCAGTCTTTATATTCATTAGCCGCAAGGTCGTTTTCAATGGCCATGCCGCGCTTAAATGGTGACAGCTTCCATACAGATGCACTTCTTGTGGGGCTTCCGCTAAGCGTTCCTTTCGACGGTTCCTTAACCTTAGCGGCCTGCGTCCCCTGCGCTATTTCCTGTTCGGTGCTGGCTCCTTCTGCGGCCATCCGCTCCGGCACTTCCATTTATCAACGTAAGGGCTCTTATTGCCGGCAAAGAACACTGCTCCGCCCCAGTCCAACCCATTGGTATGGCGCAGAAAATCGAGATATGCATCAGGGAGTTCAACATGTAATTCCTGTCTCGCACTTAATTGAAGCTCCGAGATGACACTTTCTTCACAAGCCGGCTGCATATGCCGGCCGTAGCGGGCTTTTAGTTGATTAATCTTTTCAAGAATGTCTTCCATATCCTCTGGAAATTCGACTAAATTCCCTGCAACAGTCGCTTCTCAAGGGCAGCATTAAGCAAGCCCTCAAAAGAATCGAAGGACTCGTAAACGTCTGTAGAAATATGGTCAACGGTGTTGTAAGCCTCTTTTTGGAGATCAAGAACATACATTTCCATTCCTGACTCCCCAAAAACGAGGAAATTCTGATTGGCAGGGATCTCGCGAAGTCTTTGATTAGCTTCGATGACGCCCTCCATGGTCATATTTTCATCGTCATAATAAGGAGTGGGTTCGGCTGCGAAAAATATGGTGCCGTTCCAATCCAGTCCATTCGTGCTGCGCAGAAAGGATAAGTAAGCCGACGGCATAGTGACACCGAATATGTTTTTGGCATTCATCAGCATGCGCTGAAGTGAATCTTCGGAACACCCAGGTTGCATATGTTCGCCAAAATGCGCTTTCTGCCGTTCGATCTTGATAAGAATTTCGTTCATAGCGCTATTGTCCTAATTGCGGAGTTGGGGGATACACGTAACCGGGAGGAACAGGAAAATCAATAGTAGCGCTGCTTCCTGGAGCCAACGTCCCGGTAAGGGATTTCTGAGCAGCGGTGATAACTTTGTGATAGGGTTCATTTTCAATCAGAACCAGGTTGGAAAAATCGTTTGTACCCCCATCGTCTAAAGGTAACTTATGATGGACATTCCAGCCTGTTGGTGATTTCCCAAAGTCGGCCATAGCTTGAATCTGGCTGTCGGAGAAACCTGCATTGCGGAGCTCAGCGACGCGGTCGGGATCAGTTGCAAGGTATTTTAAGAACTCCGGTCGAGTTTTACTGTCGAATGTTTTACGAAGTACGGATGTTTCCAGGGGATCGCGTTTGGTATAGATAATGCGCTCCGTCTCGACCCCCTTAAGTTCTACTCCCTCACCGCGCAGCTTTCCTTTGTATATTGGCGGGTCCTTGACCTTGGCCGCCTGCGCTATTTCCTGTTCGGTGCTGGCTCCCCCTGCGGCCATGCGCTCCGGCACTTCCAGATCAACCAGTTTGCCGCCCTTTTGAACAATGGAGGCAATCCGCGCCAGCTGCGGGAATTTCGCCGCAATGGAAGCCGTGATCTTGACTGCTCCCCCGACCAGGATCACGAGCCCGATCACCTGGTAGAGCACCCGACCCACCGCTCTGCCTGCCTGAAAACCATGCTTCAGGTTCGGCCGCTCGCTATACAAGACGAACGCGTCCCAGTCCCCTTTGAGTTCCCTGGAGAGGTCTCTCCCAACAGCCTTAAAGAATTCTCCTGGATGCCTGGCTATCTCCCCCAGGTCCCGGCGCAGCTCTTCCACCCGGTCGTGGCAGGCCTGCATCTCTGAATGCACCCAGGGAATCTGATCCAGGGACTTGGCCAGCGCCCAGGTTATCGGGTCACCGGCAGCCAGAACAGAAGTTGCATGCAGATGCTCATAGAAGCCGGCCAGACAAAGCATCTCGGCCAGCCCCAGCAGGCTCCAGACATCTTTAACCAGGCTCTCAGCCAGGCCATATACAAGGCCCGTCTCGAAGCCGGTACTGCCAAACACATTGTTGGCCGTGGACTTCAGTCCCTCCCATGTGCTGCCCTTGATTTCCTCCACCACCCGTTGCAAAAACGCGGACGAAGCCTCGAGAGCGGGGACCTCGTACCGCTCATAGAAGTATTGCGAAACCTGAACAAGATCTAAGCCATTGGCGGGAAAGAGATCCGTGACTCCACGCGACAGTGAGCTGAAGCCCGCCTGAGCCCTGCCTGCGAGCGAATCAACCTCGGATACGAAAGAGGACTCGAACCTTCCCCAGAAGCCTTGTGGCTGAGACGGTTGTCCTGCGCTGTTTGTTCGATTGTCGGGGCTTGCAGTCCATTGATCAGCCATAACGGATCATTCTGATGCCGGATTGGAGAGCCGATTATAGCAAGCTGTATAGCTTCTCATTATTGATGAGTTTTTAATTTTTAATATTGATCGCGGGCCCTTTTCCTGGATAACAATAGAAGTCATCTTCGGGCACTGCGCGAGATACACCTGTTGAGGAGCACGAAGGAATGGCCACTCTTGCCAAAAGCCTCTATATCACCTCTGTCACCATCGACGGTGAGAAATTCGGAGCCATCGGCACCCGCTTTGACATTACGACCAGGCATGATGGAACGGGCATGCCTCAGATGGGCACTCAGGCCTTCGGCATTGAAGTGATGGTCGATATGCACGACGACGGCAATCTGACCTTCGACATCCTGCGAAAGCTCTTTCAGCTTTCGAATCAAGTGACCAGAGATAAGATTAAAGACATCAAGCTGGAATTCTGGAAGGATGAGTCGCATCAGAATGCCCTTTCTGTCTTCTCCTTCAAAGGCTGGATCAGCCGCTTCAGTGTCGTCAGCGGACAAAACCATACGCTCACCTTACATATCCAGCCGGCTCTCGACTCCAGCCAGTTCGTCGATCTCCAGCATGGCAACTGATCAACCTTGGGATGCCATGTCTTATTTCGGAATGGCGGCAGCCGGTATGCCAAGCGCCGCCACGTTGCAGTAATTCTCTCCGCTTTTCCGTGTTGTCCCTTTAGTTGATCCCGCACATGATTAGAATGCGTAATAGACGATAGTCGCAGGACTCTCTTCACACCTTTCACATGGAGACATCGATCATTGCAGTCCATATCACGCCGCCAGTTTTTGCAGTCTGCCAGCGCACTTTGCGTCTCCACTGCTCTGCCACTTCCTGCTTTCACCGCGCCACACGGCCCTGAGGCCGCCGATCCTCTGCGCTGGGTCGATCCGCGGATCGGCACCGGAGGACACGGCCACTGTTTCCCCGGAGCAAGCCTTCCTTTCGGCGCAGTCCAGCTCAGCCCGGACACTTTCAACGACGGATGGGACTGGTGCTCCGGATACCACATCTCCGATACGTCCATCATGGGCTTCAGCCATACGCATCTCAGCGGGACAGGCTGCGGAGATCTCCTCGATTTCCTCGTGATGCCCGGCACCGGCCCCGTGAGGCTGGTTCCCGGCCCTCGCAGCAATCCTGAACAGGGCTACCGTTCACGCTTTTCTCACGATGACGAACATGCAGAGCCCGGCTACTACTCCGTTCTGCTCAAAGATCCAAAGGTGCGTGCCGAGCTGACGGCGACCGAACGCACTGGCCTGCACAAGTACACCTTTCCCGAGAGTGACGACGCATGGATCATCGTCGACCTGGCGCACAGCTATCTCATAAACGGCGTTTCCTCCGTCTACTCGGCCGAGTTGCGCCAGGTTGCGCCCGATACGTTTGCCGGAGGACATATAACCCGTACCTGGGGAGATGGCCGCCAATGCTATTTCACTCTGCAGGTTTCAAAACAGCCAACCAGTGTCGTGTTCTACTCCGATGACAAGCCGGTGAGCACAACAGGAAATCTCAAGGGAGATTGCCTGAAGGCTGTTCTCCATTTCAAAACGCACGCCGGAGAAGTGATTTACGTCCGCACCGGAATCTCCGGAGTGAGCGCTGAAGGCGCCGCAGGGAACCTTCGCACGGAGCAGCCAGACTGGGACTTCGAGAAGACCCGTGCAGCAGCTCAACGCAGCTGGCGGCAACAGCTCTCCCGCATCCAGGCAGAGTTCGCCAAGCCGGAACAGAAGCGAATCTTTTATAGCGCCTTCTATCACATGTCTCTGGGGCCGCAGCTTTTTGATGATGTGGATGGCCGCTATCGCGGCATGGACAGGCAGATTCATCAGCTGGCCCAGAATGAACATAACTACACGACCTTCTCGCTATGGGATACCTTCCGCGCAGCACATCCCGCGTACACGCTCATTCAGAGTGACCGGGTGCCGGACTTTGTCAACACTCTGATCCGCATGGCGGAGCAAAGCCCCGCGGGCATGCCTGTGTGGCCTCTCCAGGGAACTGAGACAGGCACGATGACCGGTTATCATTCGGCAAGCGTCATCAGCGAAGCAATTGCCAAAGGCTTTCCCGGGATCGATGCCGAGAGGGCATACCGCGTGATGATGCAGCGCGCGGTGGCGGAAAACTATCAGGGGCTCGGCTACTATCGCCGCCTCGGCTACATTCCAGCGGACCGCGAGGGAGAATCGGTCTCCAAGACTTTTGAATATTGCTATAACGACTGGGCCATCTCTCATGTAGCCGAAAAGCTGGGCCACAGTGACGATGCCGCGATGCTGCGCAGCCGTTCGGCAAGTTATCGGCACTACTTCAACTCCACGAACGGGTTCATGGTACCCAAACTTGAGAACGGCGAATGGGCGCTCCCATTTGATCCGATTGCGTTGGGCCACAGCAAGAAGTGGCGCGACTACACGGAATCAAATGCCTGGCAGACAACCTTCGGCACCATGCATGATCCGGCGGGATTGATCGACCTCTTCGGAGGGCGCGAACCATTTCTGGCGAAGCTCGATGCGCTGTTCACGGTTCCCTCCACTCTGCCGGCGGACGCGCCTCCTGATATTGCCGGCATGGTTGGCCAATATGCTCACGGCAACGAGCCATCGCACCACATTGCCTATCTCTATGCGTATGCGGGCGCTCCCTGGAAGACTCAGGCGCGCGTACGCTCGCTCATGGACACGATGTACAAGGACGACCCTGACGGCATGCCCGGAAATGAGGATGTCGGCCAGATGTCGGCGTGGTTCATCCTTTCAGCACTGGGCTTTTACCCGGCTGATCCTGTAAGCGGCAACTATGTTCTGGGCTCACCGCTGGTGCAGCATGCGGTACTTGAACTCCATGGAGGATGGCGTCTTGAAATCGAGGTCAAGCGCAGCGATCCGACGTACGCTTATGTGCATTCATTCACACTCAACGGCCAACCTCAGCAGCGGGCCTGGTTCCGCCATGCGGATATTGCTGAAGGTGGTCATATTGTGCTGGAGCTGGGGCCGAAGCCAAACACCTCATTCGGAGCTGATCCACAGCAAGCGCCGCCTTCCCTGAAGCTCTGAAGGAGCCTCACTGCTTGGCAATTTCTCATCCTGAGCGGAGCATGCAGGGCGGGATTACATGACCTCAACATAATCCAAACCGGCGGCATCTCCTCCATCCGGAACGCCCTCAACCCGGACAGAATCTCCCGGTTTGAGGGCCAGATGGTGGGTCACATGCCGCGTTGCTGTGTGCCCGTTCATCTTCGTGGAAGGCAGGGTATCATCGGCGGCCCAGGAATCTGCAAGACGCTGGTTCACATAAAGCCTGAAGTGAGCCACGCCCGAATTCAAGTCGAAGTATTGCGTGGCCAGATCATGCTCGCCCGGCTGTCCTTGAAAACGGAAGGAAGCTGAGCACCCGCTCGCCCGGCTGCAGGTCACGGCCTTGCCGCCGGAGGCTGTTTCCCACGGCGTCACGTCTGCCGGGGCATAGCCGTCGAGCTGCATCGACTCAGCCTCGACGCGGTTGGGGTGATGTCCGGCGCGTCCGTTGTCGTCCGGAATGCCTGAAGTCTTCAGGAACCACTCGCTGATCGCGTCACGCCAGACAATGGCGTGCCCTGCCTGGTATTCCAGCCGTTTCAGCACCTCGTTGTAACGCTCCTCATCGACGTGTCCCTTGAGCGTCTGCCACTGCCGGGCAAGGTTTGCGGCAGCTTCCGCACCAGCGTAGTGCGTGTCGTAGATGTACTGGATCACCGTCTGTCCCGAGTGCAGCTTGTGCGTGTAGGGGACGTGGTGCATGAAGAGCAGCAGCTCATCCGGACATTTCGCCAGCGACTCGTAGAGCGCCGCCACCTCCGGATGGTATTGCCCGATGTACCCTGTGCCCGTGGCTACCGTCCTGTCCATGCCGATGCCGTCGTGGTCGGCGCGGTGCCACTGGCCCCAGCCATTGCGCTCAGAAGACTCGATCCCCGGCCCGTAGTGCACGCCGAGGATGTCCGTCAGCGTGCCCGCGCCGAGCGGTCCCGTGTAGGTCTCATAAATGTGCCACGAAGCCAGTTGCATTTCTGTGATCGTCTTGACTACTGCCGGATCATTGCCGAAAGTCAGCCGCGTCCACTCCTCTGCAATCTGATCAGGACTCAGGTCGGCATTCCACGCAAGGCGAGCAAATCCATACAGGTTCGCTAGCGCCAGCGGATGCCCCAGCCAGTTTTGATCCAGCCCAACATTCGTGACCCCGACCATTCCTCCAAGCGGACGATGGAAAGTTTTACCGGCGATCAGGCTTTTGACAGGAGTCCCTGCTCCTCGTGTATGGAGGTCGAAATCTAAAACGCCCTTCCACATCGGGATCAGGAAACACAGATGCCGCTGCTGGCCGGTATATTCCTGCGTGACCTGCACCTCCATCGCTTCATTGGTGTGCTCCAGACCTCCCAGCAGCGGAGAGACCGGCTCGCGCGTCTGGAAATCAATCGGCCCGTGCTTGATCTGCAGCACCACATTGTCTTCGAACTTGCCGTCCAGAGGATGGAAAATATCGTAAGCCGCGCGCGCCCGATCGTTTTTCGGGTTCTGCCAGTCGAGATGGTGGTTGTAGACAAACGTCCGGTAGAGCACCACGCCGCCATGCGGCTTGAGCGACCGCGCCAGCACGTTGGCTGCGTCTGCCGGAGTACGCGCGTAGCTCGATGGGCCCACCTGGCCTTCGGAATCGGCCTTGACCGTGAATCCGGCAAAATCCGGAATGAGCTTATAGATCTCGTCTGTCTTGCTGCGCCACCAGGCCACAACGCGCGGGTCGAGCGGATCAAAAGTATCGAGCCTGCCTACCGTCTGCGGGCTGGCGATGTTGACCGAGAGCGCCATGCGCACGCCCCACGGACGGAAAGCGTCGGCGATGCGCTTCAGTTCCGCGAGATTCTCGCTACTCAGCACATCCGGAGCCGCATTCACATTGTTTACATTGCAGCCGTTGATTCCGACGGAAGCAAGCAGCCGCGCATATTCTGAAACGCGGGTCAGATCGCCGCGGACGTGTCCATTTTCAAAAAAGATGGAGCGCCCTGCGTAGCCGCGCTCGATGGTGCCGTTCGGATTGTCCCACTCGTCGGTCCAGCGGACCGGAGCCGCCGGTGTTTCGCGGTCGTCGAGCTGCGCAACATCCTCAAGCTGTGCCACACGGCTCAAGAATGCAAACGTGCCATAGAGCATGCCGCGCTCGTCAGAGCCCGCAATCACGGTGTAGGTATGTCCGCGCTGGTGAACTGTCTTCAGCCAGAAGCCATCGCCGTCAATTTGTCCGGTGACCAACTCAGGAAACAGGCGGCGCACTTCCGTCGCTGTCCCGAGAACAAAGGCGTCTTCATTTGGCAGCCGCGTTTCCACGCGCAGTGTCTTCCCGAGCATGGACTGCAGTCCGCGCTGCATTTCGCTCTCAGCGCTCTTTGCCGTTACGCTGCCGTCTAGCGAAACCACGGTGTTCGGGAGCGAAGCATACTGCTGATTCTGGACGGGCGCATAGCGCAGCCACGCCGCCTCGCCTGTTTCTGCAAGGCAGAGCGGGACGCAAAGGAAAAACCAGATCAGATGAAAAAGGCGCATGGTTCAGTAAAGCGATTTTCTAAACCATGCTCTCATACTTTGGCAAGTTGCTGAGTGAAAGAGGTTTCTCTGCGAGCCTGTTCTTTGCGACCAATCTTTCAAAGCTCCCGCCGATACTCTGCAGGCGAGGACCCGGTAATCGACCGGAAGTCATTGATGAGGTGCGCCTGGTCAAAATATCCAAGCTCCAGCGCCAGCTGCGCCCAGTCGAGCTGTTCGCCCGAGTGCATTCTTTCGAGCAGCTCATGCAACCGGTAGCGACGGATCACCCACTTGGGGCTGACGCCGACATACTGGCTGAAAATCCGCTGCAGGGAACGCACCGCAATGCCTGACCGCGCTGCGAGGTCTTCGACGGTAAGAATGTCGCGCTCACGCAGCACTCGCTCTACAAGCTCCCGCGTCAGCTCAGTCTTTTTATCCGGTTCGGGACGGCGTTCCAGCAGGAAGGCATTGGCGGCCGTCATCATCTCATCTTCATTACCGGAATTCGTGAGCAGGCAATCAAGCGTGTCCACCGCGCCGCCAAAAATCTCCTGCAAGGGAACTGAGCTGTTTGCAATGGACGAAACGGATCTCTGCAGAAAAGGAAAAAATCCTCCGGGTGTGAACTTGATGCCGAAGGCGTGCGACCTGCCTTCAAGCATCCGCGAGAACTTGGCCGTAGAGATTCCCCAAACACGCGAATCGCCCGGTTCAAAAACAATATGCACATTCGGATGAGGGAGTGTCTCTGCCCGGTAAGGCGGCAGGCCGCGCAGGTCCCAGAAGACCATCCAGTAATGATCCACCCATGGGGCAAGGTGAGGATGAGCACAGCGCCGCGCATGGCGAAAGCAGCCGGCTTCTGCCTGAGCCGGGGTATGCTTCAGCACGCCGCGCGGCGGCCCGAGCTTGGGATCGAACGACTGCTCTACTTGTCGCGTTTTTCCAATCTCTGCCACGGATTCCAGTTTAGATTGGCCTGCGAGGAACACCATGGCAGAACTACTCATCCGCAAATCGATTGAAGTGAACGCCCCGCCGGAAGCCCTCTGGCGCGTGCTGACCGACAACGCGTTCATCCAGCAGTACATGTTCGGCTGTATTGCCGAAACCGACTGGGAGCCCGGGTCACCGCTTTTATGGAAGGGCGCGGCTGACGGCAAGCTATACGTGAAAGGCAGTGTTGTTGCCATTGATCCATTGCGTCGGCTTGAATACACCGTTATCGACCCGAACAACTCCGCCATCGAGGATATCCCGGAAAACTACCTCACGATGGTTTACGAGGTGAAGAAGAACGGCGACCACGGTGTGACTTTCGAACTGATCCAGGGCGATTACGCAAAGGTGGCTCAGGGCCAGAAGCGCTACGAAGACACGGTCAAGGGCGATGACCACATTCTGGTAAAGATTAAGGAACTGGCGGAAAAATTATAGAGAAGCCATCGATTTCCATTTCGCATAGCCACTTCGTATAACACCACGAGCGCAGCGACCATCGGAAGCTGGGTGTGAGTCGAAGAAAATAAGCATCCGCAAGAAAGGCGCCGAAGGCGCGTATGCCTGGACGGCTAGTCCTTCATGAAGTCCAGTGCTCGGATCAGGTATGGCTTAAGCTCCTTGCGCGGAACCACAGCATCCAGGAAGCCGTGCTCCAGCAGGAATTCCGACCGCTGGAAGCCCTCGGGCAGCTTCTGCCGGATCGTCTGTTCGATCACGCGAGGGCCCGCGAAACCGATGAGCGCTCCCGGCTCGGCGATGTTCAGGTCGCCGAGCATGGCAAAGCTGGCCGTCACGCCGCCGGTAGTCGGATCGGTCAGGAGAGAAATATAGGGAACCTTCGCTGCATCCAGGCGAGCGAGCGCGGCTGAAATCTTCGCCAGCTGCATCAGGCTCACAATGCCTTCCATCATGCGCGCCCCGCCTGATGCGGACACAATAATCAACGGAAGCTGCGAGTCGTAAGCGCGGTCCACCGCGCGGGCAATCGTCTCGCCCACCACTGCCCCCATGCTGCCTCCGATAAAGGCATATTCCATCACGGAAAGCACCACCTGGTGGGGCCCCAGCTGACCGACCGCGTTGATGATGGCGTCATTCAGGCCTGTCTCTTTCTGGGCTTTCTTGAGACGCGACTGGTAGGACTTAAGATCAGTAAACTGCAGCGGATCGGTTGACTTCAGCTCTCCGTCGACCGTCTCGTACCCGGGTTCCAGCAGGCTTTCGATGCGCGGGCGCGCGCCCATCCGGAAGTGATAGCCGCACTTGGGGCAGACCAGCAGATTGGCTTCAAGATCGGGCTTGAAGATCACCTGCTCGCACTGCTCGCACTTGATCCAGAGGCCTTCGGTGCGGACCGTCTTCTCTCTCGCGTTCTCAATCTTGCTTTCCTGCCGCTTAAACCAGGACATGCCTATCCTTTCCCAATCTTGTTACCCTGGGGCCCCTTTGTTCCGCTCAGGATCTCAGTGGCCTGTGTGGTACGGGTGTCCAGATAGGATTGTAAATGCCCGGTAGATCTGCTCGCTGAGCACCACGCGCGCCAATTCATGCGGAAGGGTCATGGTTCCCAGCGAAAGCAGCAGATCGGCCCGCCTGCGCGCCTCATCCGACCAGCCGTCTGCCGGACCGATAGCAAAAATGATCATCTGCTGACCCGCATCCCGCTGCTTACCCAGCCAATCGGCAAAGTGTTCAGAAGCGAATTGCTTTCCACAAGTGTCAAGAAGAACAAGATATGGAATGGTGCGGGAGCGCTGCTTGTCAAGCCAGCTTAAGAGATTGTCCTGACTTCTGAATGCAATCAGCTCGAGTGGCTGATACCTGCTCACTCGATCTGAGTAGAGATTGGCGAGTCGGTCGAACTCACTACCGGGATGGTTACCAATCGCGGCAAGAAACAACTTCACATTTCAAAGTTTATCCTCAGGCTGCGAGAGTGGACCAAGCATTTCATTATTCATACGGTTACTCATACGACCTACCAAAACATGTATTTTTAGCGGACAAGTAATAACTGTTAAGTAATTATTAAAATAAATGGCTATTGCTTTGGTTGGATATTCACTTTGTCATTCGTCATGAATATAACCTGCCCATTTGTTTATTAGAAGGTAAAGCAAGATGGTTGCTTGATGAAGTGGCATCTTGATTGCTTATTCAATCGCCACCTACACGGCATGCGACAGTTTTTACCAGCCAACAGCCAGAAAGTCGCATGGTGGTTTGGTACGAGGGGTGGTTGTTTATGAGCAAGAGAATTTTTGGTGCAGCAGCACTTTGGACGGCGTTGTTGCTTGCAGGGACTGACATTCTGTGGGTCAGTCCGAGTTATATCCATTCACAGGCTACGAGTGGCGATCTAGTCGGTACGGTCACAGACCAGAGTGGAGCTGCCATCAGTGGCGCTACTGTGAAAGCCTTGAATATTTCGACTGGAATTGAGACTTCACAGCAGACAAATAACAATGGCGAATTCCGTATTGGCAATCTGCCTGCCGGGAAATACAACATCACTGGAAGTGCTAATGGCTTTAAGGACTTCACGCTGGAAAACTTTCAGCTGCAGCTGAACAATACATCGACCGTAAAGCTCTCACTTCCTGTAGCAACCCAGGCGAACACCGTGGAAGTATCGGCACAGGCCGCGGTTGCACTTGATACGACTACTGTCCAGTTGCAGACCAATTTCCAGGAAAAAGAGATTCAAGATCTTCCTACTGCTACGGTAGGGCTCGGAGTTTTGAATCTTTCTCTTCTCAGCCCTGGTGTCGCGAGCAGCGGCGGTATCGGCGCAGGCACCGGACCTTCGGTAGGCGGCCAGCGTCCAAGAGCGAATAACTTCACCATTGAAGGTATCGATAACAACGACAAGTCGGTGACCGGCCCGCTCATCTATGTCCCTAACGATGCAGTCGGCGAGTTCTCGCTGATTACCAGCCAATTCTCGCCTGAGTTCGGCCATTCAGCTGGCGCACAATTCAATAGCGTCGTCATCAGCGGCACGAATAAATTTCATGGACGTGTTTATGAATACTTTCAAAATCGTGATCTGAATGCGATAGATGCATCGGTAGCACGCTCTTTCGCTCCCGGGGTAAAACCGGAAAACCCGCGCTTTGACTTCAATCGCTATGGCGGCCAGGTGGGCGGCCCGATCCTGAAGAACAAGCTCTTTTTCTTTGTGAATTACGAGCGTCAGACAACAGGCCAGTCTGAAACCTATGCTCTGTGCACACCGACGGCAGCCGGACTTAGCACGCTGCAAAGCCTGCCGGGGTTAAGTTCGACGAATCTTGGAGTGTATACCCAATACACTCCGGCATCGCCGGCTCAAGTCGATGCATCCACTGACGCTGCCTGCGGTAATGAATCGAGTGGTCCTCAATACCTCACGGTGTACAGCGGACCGTTGCAGACCGGGACTCCGACCAACATTCCGCTCGGTAACTATCAGGTTGCTGCTCCTGTTTTCACAAACTTCGACGCCTTGACCACAAGCGGCGACTACACAATTTCGGCAAACGATGCACTGCGGTTGCGGTACATCTACAACACAACTGGATTTGAAGATACAGCCGCTTATCTACCTGCCTTCTTTCAGACCATCCCGGACCGTTTTCACCTTATCGCCATCAGCGAATACCATACGTTCACTCCGAATCTGGCCAATGAAGTCCGCCTGGGTTACAACCGCTATTCGAATGCCACTCCATCAGGAAATTTCAGCTTTCCGGGCCTCGATTCCTTTCCGAACCTCACATTCCAGGATCAAGGGTTGATCAATTACGGGCCTGATGGAAATGCGCCACAATCTACTCTGCAGAACCTGTATCAGTTCACCGATAACATCACCTGGGTCAAAGGGAACCATACTCTCAAGTTTGGTTTTGACGGACGCAAATACATCGCTCCGGAGA
Source organism: Acidobacterium sp. FHG110202_01 (assembly GCF_059115305.1). NCBI lineage: Bacteria > Pseudomonadati > Acidobacteriota > Terriglobia > Terriglobales > Acidobacteriaceae > Acidobacterium > Acidobacterium sp. FHG110202_01. Next base: position 527,054 of record NZ_JBZYWJ010000003.1, on the reverse strand, counting down.
GCTTTACGCAGCGTGTTCGCGGAGATTATGAATGGCTCTATCTTGATGACTATCTTCATGACATCAGCCCGACCTTATTCGGTGAACGCTCGACAGGCAACTTCTTCTATTACGGCGATCAGACAGCCTTTTACGGATTCGCAAACGACACCTGGCGCGTAACGCCCAAGCTCAGCCTGAACTATGGGCTTCGCTACGAGTTCACGGCGGTCCCGGTAGGCGCGCGCACGCAGGAACTCAACGCGGCGGCCAGCGTACCCGGCTTGATCACATTCAAGAAGCCGGAGCCGCAAAAAACCAACTTTATGCCGCGCGTCGGTTTTGCCTACGCGCCTGACGAAAACACGTCGATTCGCGCCGGCTTCGGTATGGCGTACGACGTTTATTACGACAACCTCGGCATCCTTTCGTTCCCACCGCAGTTCTCGTCCACTAACGATGTGGATGTATCCAGTCCGACTCCCGGCTTTCTTGCCGGAGGAGGCTTACCACCAGGCAATGGCTCTCTAGCCACCTTCGCCACAGTTGCTGACCAGCGTGCCGCTACTTCCGCATATATTCCGGACCAGAAGCTTCCGTATGCAGAAACCTGGTCGCTGGGCATCCAGCATGTGTTTGGCAAATCCTATACGGCAGAAGTCCGGTATCTTGGTACTCGCGGCATTCACCTTTCAACGCAAGTGCAGCTGAATAAGCGAGCCCGCGTAACTCCTACGTCTCACCTGCCCACCTATCTCCAAGCGCCTTCTCAGGGTGACCTGAATGCGCTGCCCTTGACTCTGGCCGATCTCACCTCAACTTCAGTTTTTGTGCCTGCGTATGATGCAGCGGGTTTTAATGGTACCAGTCCTCTCACGTCCTACCAGCCCTATTCAAGCTCAAACTACAACGGTTTGAGTGGAAACCTCACCCGCTCCTTCCATAATGGCCTGCAGATGAATATCTCCTACACCTGGAGCAAGGCAATGGATGATGCGACAGCGGATGTATTCTCCACTGTTCTTACTCCGCGCAGGCCGCAGGATTTCCAGAACGTTGCGGCTGACTATAGCCGTTCCGCTCTGGATCACACCCATCGCTTTACCGCGGAAGTGATCTACGATTTGCCATTCTTCAAGAATGGGAACTGGTTCCTGAAGAACGCGCTCGGCAACTGGGAACTCGCCCCGATTTATACCTACCAGTCTCCCGAATATGTTGTGGCTCAGTCGGGGACGGACTCAAATCTGAACGGTGATTCCGCTCCAGATCGTACAATCATCAATCCAAACGGCGTCCACGGTACCGGCTCCGGAGTGACGGCTCTCAAGAACAGTAATGGAGACACTGTAGCTTATCTGGCAAACAACCCGGATGCTTACTATATTCAGGCAGGTCAAGGTGCGTATGCCACGGCATCGCGCAACACTCTTCCGATCCGTCCCATCGACAACCTGGATATGACGGCCTTGAAGCGCTTCAACTTCACCGAGAAATACGCCTTTGAATTCCAGGCCCAGGCCTTCAATGTGTTGAATCACCCGCAGTTTATTTCGGGGAAAATTAACACCATTGATTCAGCCGGAGATACCAGTTCGTCGAATTTCCTTCTGCCGAGCAATTCACTCTTTAACCAACCCGACAAGATATTCAGCAGCAATTCCCGTACATTGCAGTTGACTGCGAAGTTCATCTTCTAGGGCTACAGCTCAGTTTTTAATCGCTAAAGGCCGCCCTTAAACAGGAAACAGGGCGGCCCTTTTGCAGCTTTCAGTTCAATTCATTCTTCTTGCTGGAAGATCGCTTAGCCTTAGTCCCAGCAGCTTTCTTTACAGCTTTCTTCGACGCTGACTTTTTTGCGGCAGTCTTTTTCGCGGCTGATTTTTTCCGTGCCGCGGTAGTCTTTTCCTTCAGCGTCGCTTTCAGCTCTTCCACATCGATAGCCTTCGCCGACTTCCACAGCCGCTCCAAATCGTAAAAGGCCCGCTTTTCATCGAGAAAGATATGGGCTACAAAATCGACGTAGTCCATCAAGATCCACTCGCCCTGTTTGCGACCCTCTACAGAGTTCGGATAGGTATGAAACTCGCGCTTCAGACGAAGCTCGATCTCGTCTCCAATGGCCTGCGCCTGGCGGTCATTGGCCGCGCTGGTGATAAGGAAGAAATCGGTAAATCCGGAATCGGCTGGATCCAGTTCGAGGATGCGCGTGTTTTCGGCCTTCTTGTCTTCGCAGGCAGCAGCGGCGGCCAGCACCATCTGGCGGGTTTCGGTCGAAGCCATTCGGTAGAGCTTTCTCCTTAATGCAACGCTCCATCGTAGCGTGGAGCAGGAGGCGAACGCCAGCACCCTCCTTATCCACGATAAAGATTGTGCTCGCGAATATACGCTGCGACTGCTTCCGGCAGCACGCCGGAAAGTCCAGCATCGCCGGCAAGCGATTTACGAATCTCCGTCGCGGAAATATCTTCATGGAGGTCAGGCAAGAGATAGAGCGACGAGTGATGCTCTTCTTTATTCGTCACCTCAAATCGCACCAGACTCGCAGAAACCTGCGTACTATTTGTAATTTTTGCTCCCACGGGCAAGGCTCGCTCCATCTCCGCAAGCCCGGAGCCTGGACGTCCGGCCACAATAAAGTCACAGATAGAAATGAGCTCCGCCGCACGATACCAATGCTTCAGGCCGAGAAACGAATCGGCTCCGATCAGGCAAAAAAGCTCGTCATCCGCAGCAAGTGATTTCTTCAACCGGTCCAGTGTGTCAATCGTGTAATTCGGCTGATTGTCAGGGCGCGGCGCGTCTACAAGTGAAATTTCAAACCGCGCATCAGAAGCAACAGCGAGGCGCACCATTGCCAGGCGGTCCTCGAAGCTCGCGACTGACGAATCATTTTTAAGCGGCTGATGCCCCACAGGAGCGAACAGCACTTTGTCGAGATGCAACCGGTCAGCGGCGGCCTCGGCAATGGCGAGATGTCCGCAGTGTGGCGGATCAAAAGTGCCGCCAAAGAAAGCAATTTTCATCCTGAGATGATCGTAATCTGTCTCTATGACTGCGTATATCGGCCTTGGTTCCAATCTTTCGTCAGCATCAGGAACTCCAGCCGAAACCATCGAAGCTGCATTCCTCGCGCTGGATGAGGTTGGGAACCTGACCGCCCGCTCATGGCTCTATGAAACCATGCCCGTGGGATACACCGACCAGCCATCCTTCGTGAATGCGGTTGCCGCTATACAAACGAAATACTCTCCAGAAGCGTTGCTCGAGAAACTCCTCGCTATCGAACGGCAGTTTGGGCGCGACCGCAAGAACAGTCTGCCCAAAGGACCGCGCACTCTCGATCTTGACTTGCTGCTGGTCGATAATCTTGTGCTGAACACGCCTGCGCTCACGCTGCCGCACCCCGCTCTGGCAGAGCGCCGATTCGTGCTGGAGCCGCTGGCCGAGATTGCTCCTGACTTACAGCATCCGCTTCTCGGCAAATCCATCTGGGAGCTATTGCAGTCCCTGCCGGACGAAGGAGTCCGGCGTTTCGTACACAACCCGTAAAATCAAAATCAGCAGGCTCTCATGCAGAAAAGAAAAAGCGCTGGGCATCTCCTAATGTCCATACTCATTTTGTCTTTACTCGCCTTCCCGTCTTTCATGGCGGGGCAGCTGGCTGAGCAGACATATTCCGGCACTGTTACGGACGTGCAGGGTTCTCCACTCGCGAACGCTGAGCTGATCGATACACAGGGAAGGGTGCTTGCCACAAGTGACGCAGACGGCCGCTTCCGTTTCAGCACGGATGTACGCCCTCCCATCGATGTGCATATAAAAGCCCTCGGATACAGCGAGACCGCTGAATCCATTCGCTCAGGTGCGCCTGCACGCATTGTTCTAACCAGGCAAATGGAACAGGTAACGGTCAGCGCCTATCGCTCGCCTCTTGATACCCTCGATAGCCCCGCCAGTACGCGCCTGCTCGACCAGCAGCAGCTCCGTGAAGCTGCCGCACCCGCGCTCGACGGCAAGCTGCGCCAGACGCCCGGCGTTGAGTTGTTCCGGCGCTCGAGCTCTCTGGTGGCAAATCCGACATCGCAAGGCATCTCCTTGCGCGGACTGGGATCCACTGCTGCCAGCCGCACGCTCGTTGTCTCTGATGATGTGCCCTTGAATGACCCTTATGGTGGATGGATTCACTGGGAGGAGCTGCCCGAGCTCGCCGTGCGCTCTGTTGAAGTCGTCCGCGGCGGCGCCTCCGATTTGTACGGATCGAGCGCCATAGGCGGCGTCATCAATGTGCTCACCGCACAACCTACACGCGATTCATTTGCGCTCACTACCAGCGGCGGCTCGGAAGGCACCACAGACAATGCGCTCCTCGGCTCCATCAAGCGTGGTCCCTGGGCAGGACTCGTCGCAGCAGGCATTCTCGGCACAGACGGATATACCCTTGTCGCTCCAAATCTTCGCGGGCCCGTAGATACGCCATCGAATGTGCATTCGCAGAACGGTCTCGTTGATCTGGAGCACACAATTCGTAACAATGACCGTATCTTTTTGCGCGGCACCGGATTCAATGAGGCGCGCGATAACGGTACTCCGGCACAGAAAAATGCAACGCGCCTGTGGCGCTACGCGGCAGGCACAAACTGGTCGCAGCTTTCCGTACGCCTCTATGGAAGCACGGAGCACTACCGGCAGACATTTTCATCGCTTGGAGCCAATCGAGCATCGGAAACGCTGACGCGCTTCGCCGAGAATCCAGCAAGCGAGCTGGGAGCAGCGGCTCACTGGCGCCAGCCCGCCGGGCCAGCGGCAGTCTTTCTATTCGGCGCGGATACGCATGACGTTCGCGCGGCTGATAATGAGACTGTTTTCTCGACACACAGCACCCAGAACACCGCAGCCCGCCAGCGCCAGACGGGTATCTATGGAGAAGCACTGGCCACTCCATCCAAGTGGACGCTGAGCGCATCGGCGCGTGTCGATCATTTCTCGAATTTTGATGCCGTGCAGTGGACGGGCAGCACTGCCCAGGCTATGCCATCCTTCAGCGAGACCGTATTTGATCCGCGCATCGGAATCTCGCGCCGCATCACCACTAATCTTGCCCTTCATGCCTCCGCGTTTCGTGCTTATCGTGCGCCGACGCAGAACGAACTCTATCGCACTGGACAGGTCGGCCAGCAGACAACGCTAGCCAACCCGAACCTGCGCTCTGAGCGCGCCACGGGCTGGGAGACTGGCTTCCAGGCCAATCTACCGCAATGGCAATCGATGCTGCGCCTGAGCTACTTCTGGACGCAGGTGAACCGTCCCATCACAGCTCTTACGCTTCAGACAACGCCAACATCAACATTGCTGAGGCGCGAAAATCTCGGGCAGATCGAAAGCCGCGGACTCTCCATCGATTACGAGGCGCATCCCGTCCGCTGGGCCACACTTACCGGCGGCTATCAGTATGCGGATGCGACCGTAACGCGTTATGACCAGCAGCCGCAGCTGGTTGGCAACTGGATTCCTCAGGTCGCGCGCAATATGGCGACAACGCAGCTCCGCCTTACAGATGCACGCATCGGCACGCTGAGCCTGCAGGGGCGCATCAGCGGCCGGCAATTCGATGATGACGCGAATCAGTATCTGCTCCATGGGTATTTCCGCTTCGACGCGTATGCTTCCCGCGAGTTCGGACGTCATGTGGAGTTCTTTGCGTTAGGGGAAAATCTTTTTGACCGCTCGATTGAGGTGGGCAGAACGCCGATCCTCACCCTGGGTACTCCGCGCGTGGCACGCTTCGGTTTGCGGCTGCATTTCGGTGAATAAATTTTCTGGGACAGCCTTAAAATCTTTCATTTCTCAGGCTGTACTTTTCCATCCTTAGGGCGTGGGTGTATCGTGTTGCGCGATGCGGATTCGGCCCTTCTATTAATTCCCTAAGCCTCACAAACGCCATCCGCCAAAGGAGCCTCCCATGGCAACCATTGCTCTTGATCCTCGTCTCGACAAGAAAGCAGCCGACTTCATCGCGCACAAACATCGCATGTACATTGGCGGAAAATTTGTGAATGCCGCCTCCGGCAAAACTTTTCCCGTCTACAACCCGGCAAATGGCGAAGTCATGACGCACGTGCCGGAAGCGGAAGCAGAAGACGTAAACCGTGCCGTGATTGCAGCCCGCCATGCCTTTGATGAAGGCGAGTGGCCGAAGCTGTCAGCGTCGGCGCGGGGAAAGCTCATCTGGAAACTCGCCGACCTGCTCGAAGAGAACCTTGAAGAATTTGCAGAAATCGAATCCATGGACAATGGCAAACCGCTTTCCGTGGCGCGCGCAGCCGACGTGCCTCTGGCCGTCGATCTCTTCCGCTATATGGCCGGATGGACGACCAAGATCATGGGTCATACCTTCCCCATTTCCTTCCCCGGCGATTACCTGACCTACACGCTGCGCGAACCCGTTGGAGTTGTCGGTCAGATCATCCCCTGGAACTTCCCGCTGCTGATGGCTGCCTGGAAGCTGGGCCCCGCCCTCGCTGCTGGATGCACTACCGTCCTGAAGCTCGCCGAGCAGACGCCGCTTTCCGGCCTGCGTCTGGCCGAGCTGATTCACGAGGCCGGATTCCCTGAGGGTGTAGTTAACGTCCTTACCGGATACGGTGAAGGCGCGGGCGCTCCGCTGGCCGCGCACCCGCAGGTCGACAAAATCGCCTTCACTGGATCGACGGAAGTCGGCAGGCTGATCGTGCAGGCGGCTGTTGGCAACCTGAAAAAAGTATCCCTGGAGCTCGGTGGCAAGTCGCCGGCCATCGTCTTCCCCGACGCCGACCTCGAACGCGCCATTCCAGGCACAGCCTCGGCCATCTTCTTCAATCATGGGCAGTGCTGCTGCGCCGGCTCCCGGCTCTTCGCGCATCAGAGCGTCTTCGACAAAGTGGTCGAAGGCGTCTCCGATATAGCAGCGAAGATTCGCGTCGGCAGCGGTCTCGATCCGCAGACCGAGATGGGTCCGCTCGTTTCCGACGAGCAGTTCCAGCGCGTGACCGGCTATATAGATTCCGGCGTAAAAGATGGCGCGAAAGTCGAAGCCGGCGGCAAGAAAGCTGCCGACCGCGGCTACTTCGTCCAGCCAACGGTGCTTTCACGCACCACTCCGGAGATGAAGGTCGTTCGCGAAGAGATCTTCGGGCCGGTAGTTGTCGCGGTACCCTTTTCAGACGCCGACTTCGACAGCATCGCGCGCGAAGCCAACAACACCGAATACGGCCTCGCCGCCAGCGTATGGACGCGCGACATCTCCATCGCCAACAAGATGGCGAAGCGTATCCGCTCCGGCACCGTCTGGATCAACTGCCACAATGTCTTCGACGCCGCGCTGCCCTTCGGCGGATACAAGCAGTCCGGCTGGGGCCGCGAGATGGGCGCCGAGGTGTTGAACAACTACACCGAAGTTAAGGCCGTCACCACTGCCCTGTAACCATGCCTCAGGCGGGTCCTGCGCGGACGGCGGTCTTTCCACCCCAACAAGTCAAAAACCGGACTTGTTGGGGACCCCGGTTTGCCAGACGGGCCTTCCCAACAAGCGAAATACTCTGCGTCTGGAGCCAGCCCTGAGCCTAGCCGAAGGACGGTGAGCTTTCACTCCTCAATGCGAATATCGCTGCTCTCCCACTGGCAGCGCAGCTGCCAGCCTGTTCTTCTCAGGCGGAAGCGGGCAAGTCGCATAGGGCGTATACGCGCACGGAGGATTCTGCAGCCGATTGAAGTCCAGGACCACCTGCCCCGGCTTATCGAGGCCATTGTCCGGGAAATCCGTGTAGAGGAAGCGGGCTGCACCGTAGGTCGTGGTTCTACTGGTAGTGTCGCGCAGGATGAAGAAGAGCTGCTTGTCCCCAGGCTCTTCGAGGACCGGCTCAAGCTGGATGGTCTTCCCGTCAAGGATAAATTCAGCCACTCCCGGAACTGGCAGCTTCAAAGTCGTCCCGATAATCGTAGGAATCGACTCCTCATGCGCCGGAGTGAACGGGATCCATTTGGCCGTAATGCGGTAGCGCGGGTCGGGAACATACCAGTGCAATCCCTGGAAATGAACCCGCGTCGGCGCCTCTGAGTCCTTGATGCGCAGCGCATAGCGGTCGCCGCGATGAATCACCAGCAGGGTAAGCGTGCCTGCTTTCAACACAGTAGGATTCGGCCCTTCCGTATTAATCTTGCCCGCGCGTGCTGGAGCGTCATTGGCGGTTAGTCCCGAGGAAGGAGACGACAGGTACACATCGTTGCCTTTAAGCTCCAGCACCCCCAGGTGAGCATCGACAGCCGCGTTCAAGCGGATATGGTTGTCAGTCCCAGCCCCAAAGGTATTCACACCCGGTTGCAGCCATTCCAGACCAACCAGTGTAAGCCATCCATCGGGCGCAGAGAGGTGCCTGGCGCGGTCGGAGCGCCACTGCAGCAGGCCCTCCTTCCAGTGAGTATCAATCGTCGTGGCAGTTGCAACCAACGCCACGAGAGAAAGCACAAACCAGGAAAAAGTACGACGGGAAGCTTTCATTTTTGGATCCTTGAGAATTGGGAAGGAAACGGAATTTATACAGAAAAGAGGCGCAGGATCAGCGACAACAGAAGAGGAGTGAGCCGAAGGATGGATGGGAGTGGGTCACTGCTGAGAAGCGTAGCATAGAAGGAAAATATTCCCAATCCATAAGTGCGAGGCGCCGACGGCATGGCTACTGCATGCAATGGTAGACTGCGATTCTAGCAATGGACACTTCTCTCGAACATCTGTTTCACCTGCAGGACATCGACCTGGAGATTGCGCAGCTGCGGAAATCGATTGCTGCGCTGCCTCAACATCTGGCTGCCATTGAAGAAAAACTGCGCTCACAGAAGCTTGTTGTCGAGGATGCCGGCAAGGCGATCCAGGCGGAAGAACCGAAGCGGCGGCGCATCGAGAGCGATATCAAGGACCAGCAGCAGAAAATCGCCAAGTTTCGCGAGCAGTCGAGCGGCGTGAAGACGAATGAGCAGTTTCACGCGCTCCAGCATGAAATCACGTTTGCGGAAAAAGAGATTCGCCGGCTCGAAGATACAGAGCTTGAGAGCATGGAGCGGTCAGAACATCTGGAAGCCGCGCGCAAGGCCGCGCAGCAGGAGCTTGAGCGGCAGGCAGCATTCGTAGAGCAGGAAAAAGAATCTGCGCGCGTCGAGATCGGGCACAAGCAGGCGCTTCTGGATGAGCTTACGAAAGAGCACACGGAGCTCCGCAGCCAGGCTGATCCTGACCTGCTGGCCGACTATGACCGTATCGCGAGGGGGCGTGGCACGGCCATTGCCCGCGTAAAAGACCAGCGCTGTTTTGGATGCCAGATGGCCCTTCGTCCGCAAATGTGGAACCAGGTGCGGAGCGGGGCGCTGGTGCATTGCGAGAGCTGCGGACGGCTGCTCTACTACGAGTCTGTGGCCGACCCGGCTGGGCAACATGCTGACGATCGTCCGGACTGGAAGAACCGGACCGGCAGCACCGGATCATGAAACGTATCGCCATTGATATGGATGAGGTGCTGGCCGACACTCTCGCGGAGCACCTCGCGCGCTACAACCGTGACCATGATGAATCGATTGCCAAGGCTGATCTGGAGGGCAAGTGGCTCTGGGAGATTGTCTCGGCTGATCGTCAGGAGCGGCTCGATGGCTACCTGCACGCTGAGGATTTCTTCGAAAACCTGGAAGTGATGCCGGAGAGCCAGCGCGTCGTCAAGGCGCTGACGCAGCGGTATGAAGTCTTCATCGCCACAGCGGCGATGGAGTTTCCCAACTCGTTTGGCCCGAAGTTCCGCTGGCTGCGACGGCACTTTCCCTTCCTGCCGCCGACGCACTTTGTCTTCTGCGGCAACAAGGGAATTCTGAAGGCGGATTTCATGATCGATGATCAGCCTCTGAATTTCCGCCGTTTTTCAGGCGAGGGAATCTTGTTTTCTGCTCCGCATAACCGGAATGTACAGGGGTTTCGCCGGGTGGAGGACTGGCCGGATGTGGAGAGGCTGTTTCTGACGGATTAGCCTTACAAAAGCTCGCTTTACAGCCAACTACCCAGGTTAGCTACGCGAACCTGAGGCACCCGATCATTCCTGCGTTGTGTTTTTTCGTTTGCCCAGGCCTTTGCGCAGGGCAAAGAGGGTCAGCAACGCGAGAACCACGCCGATGCCGATGAACAAAGCGGCGGAATGCTTCTTTGTCAGGTCGTGGATGAGGGTGACGATCTGGGGGCCGTAGCGGATAACGAGCAGTCCTTCGACAGTGAAGCGGACGAGGCGGCCGAGGAAGACTGCTCCCAGAAAATCGCGGACGCGCATTTCGAAGACGCCGGCACCGAAGACGAAGAGCTTCCATGGAGTGGGCGGGGGCAGCATCGAGGGAATGAACAGGGCGAAGAACTCCTGGCGCTCGAAGCGGTCGCGCAGCTGCTCGTAGCGGGCGCGGTCCACACGCTTGAGGAGGAAGAGCTCACCTCCGGCGCGGCCCAGGTAAAAGGGCAGCAGTCCGCCGATGGATGAGCCGATGGCGGCCATGAGGCAGTAGAGATAAAAATGCTTTCGGTCGGCCCAGACGTAGCCCGAGATGATGAGGTCCATGGGCACGGGTATGGTGCTCGAATCGAGCATGGAGATGGCCCCCGCTCCCCAGAAGCCGAGCGGCTTGAGCACGGCAACCAGCCATGCGCTGAATTTGAGAAAAAGGGCTGAAAAACGTTTCAAGACGATTACTTGTTCCCTGCCTGGGAGAATGTTTCTGTTTGCTGGTGCTCTGTCTCGGTTCCGGCGAGGAGGCCGAGCGCATGCGGCAGCAGAGGCAGAACGGCGCGCAGAGACGTTGCCGCTCCCCGGGGGCTGCCCGGCAGGTTCACGATAAGCGACTGGCCCAGCGTTCCGCAAACGGCGCGGCTTAAGGACGCATAGGGCGTTTCCTTGCGGCCTTCGGCGCGCATAACTTCGGCAAGGCCATCGAGCATACGGTCACAGACGTTGCGGGTTGCCTCCGGGGTGACGTCTCTGGGAGCGACACCGGTGCCTCCGGTGGTGACGACGAGGGCAGTCTTGTCGCAATACTTCCGTAATGCGTCTTCTATGGATGACTGATCGTCTGGAACTGTAAGCTTCAGTGTGACCTCGAAGCCATGGGATTCAAGCAGCTCCGCTACAGAAGGACCCGAGAGGTCGGTACGCGTGCCCACAAAACAGGAGTCGCTAACGGTGATGACGGCTGCGGTGGGCATGCTTTTCCGATTGTAACGGGATGAAGCGCAAGAACTACCGTTTGTCATAGAAATGAGTCAAATTACATGGGTTTGTTGCGCTTGCCCGTGTGAGAGAATAAAAGATACAGAAAAACCGGCCGGCGGCCTGAAACCGTTCCCGAATGCCCATCACTGAAGTCCCAACCAGTCCCGCTGGCGCTCCACCCGAGCCGCCACGGAATCGCAGAAGCCAGCGCTACGAAAATCTTGACCGCCATGAACTGCTACAGGTCATGGACGAGCTTCAGGATGAGCGTTCGCGGGCGCGGCTGCGCGAAGTTTTCTGGGTTTCGATCATCGTCCACCTGCTTATTTTCTGGTTTATCGCATATGGGCCGCGGTATATCTTCCATCAGGTACGCGTGGTGGATCCTTCGACCGTTCTGCGGGAACGCGAAAAGCAGATGACCTATCTTGATCTGCCTCCGGATGCATTGAAGCAGATCAAGCCGAAACACTCGGATGTGATTTCAGACAAGGATCGTACTGCCCAATCGAAGAGCCCGACGCTCGACAGAAAGACGCTGCGCGAGTTGCAGGCGATGAAGCGCGCCGGGCCACCAGCACCTGCTCCGCAACCAGCGCCGCAGATGGGGCAGACGCCGCAGCCTCCGGCGCCACAGCAGCAGCAACAGGCGCAGGCTGCTCCCCCGCCGCCACAACCGATGCCACAGCAGCATCCTGCGCAGCCTTTGCAGCAAAACCAGCAATCGCAGCTTGAAGCGCCGAAGCCTGCGCCTACCCAGCCGAACTTTAATACAGGCGGAACAACGGCTGCGCAGGCGATTCAGCAGGCGGCGCGTAATGCCATGCGCGGGCAGGTAGGCGGAGGCGGCGATATGGGCTCCAATGCTCCTTCGCAGCATCCGGGAATCAATGGGTCAGTCGACATTCTGAGCGACACGATGGGTGTCGATTTCGGCCCATATCTGCGACGCATTATTTATGACACAGAGCGCTCGTGGTGGCCGATTATCCCTGAGTCGGCGCGTCCGCCGATCAATAAGGAGGGCAAGGTCGGCATTCGTTTCAGGATTCTGCCTGACGGGAGCGTGAAGGAGATGATCCTTGAATTTCCATCAGGCGACGTGGCGCTTGACCGCGCGGCATGGGGCGGCATTACCGGAGCTTCGCCCTATCCGCCGCTGCCTAAGGACTTCAAGGGGCCGTTTCTGGAGCTGCGCTTCTACTTCCTCTATAACCTCAAGCCTGGTGAGTAATAAGGGCTGGTGCAGCGAAGAAGCTGTCAGCGATGATACGGTCAGCTGAGAAGCGTAACCGCTTTTTAGCGGACCGCTCTTTAGCCTGGAAATGAATGCCTTGATCAAATACCGGAAGCGCCAGATCCTTGGGCTGATGATGATTGCCGCAGCTGTGCTTGTGATTGCACTGCTGCGCGCGCCGGCGCATACTGTTTTTCCTCGCGGATGGTGGCACGTTTGGTAGACCCGCTCCTTGTTGTTCTAGCTGGACCGACAGCCAGCGGCAAGACATCGCTCTCCCTGCATCTCGCAGAAAAATTCAACGGCGAAATTGTGAGCTGCGATTCGGTCGCGGTGTATCGCGATATGGAGATCGGCACAGCGAAGCCCGACAAGGCCGATCGCGAGCGGCTTCCACATCATCTCATCGATGTTGTCGCCCCTACGAAGCATTACACGGCTGGCGATTACAGCCGCGATGCTCGAGCGGCCCTGAAGGAAATCGCTGCCCGGGGGCATCTTCCGATTGTTACCGGCGGCACCGGGCTTTATCTGCGTGCATTGATTGACGGCCTCTTCGCGGGGCCGCAGCGGTCGCAGTCGCTGCGGGACCGGCTGAAGCTGAGCGCAGAGAGGCATGGCCGGGGATGGCTTTATCAAATCCTGATGAGGCTCGATCCAAAATCCGCCGCGCGTATCCATGCGAATGATCTGCCAAAGCTGATTCGCGCTCTTGAAGTCTGCATTTCTGCCCGGCAGCCCATGTCGGAAGCCTGGAAGGAAGGCCGAGATGCGCTGCAGGGGTTTCGTATTCTGCGTATCGGGCTTGAGCCCGAACGCGAACAGCTTTACGAGCGCATCAATCGGCGGGCGGCGGCGATGTTCGAGAACGGGCTGGTGGAAGAGACGCGCATGCTGCTGGAGAGATATGGCGAGGCTCGTCCGTTTGATTCACTTGGCTATAAGCAGGCAAGGGCGCTATTGCGCGGCGAGATCCGCAAGAACGACGCGATTGCTCAGGCACAGCAGGGACATCGCAACTATGCGAAGCGCCAGCTTACCTGGTTCCGCCGTGAGCCTGATATATATTGGCTGCGCGGATTTGGAGATGATGTGAGGGTGCAGAGGAAAGCCGTCGAGAGGCTGGAGGGAGGAATATCTTAGCGTGAAGGCAACCACTGATACGACGGGCAGCTAATCATCCCACAGGAAACATTCGCCTTCTATGGTCGGTTCTGTAAGGTTATTCCCCCTGTGATTTATCCTCAGAAGAGATATGTCGCAAGATGCTATTCCACCATTAAGCGGCTACGATGAAGCCGCACTGGAACAGGCCTTTGCCGCGTTGGGTCATGAGGTCGAAACCTCGGCGCGTGGGCTTGCCTCAGCTGAGCAGGTCGAGCAGTTCCGTCTGCACTGGTTGGGCCGCAAACAAGGGCGGCTCAAGTCAATCAGCGATGCATGGCTCAAGTCTGCGCCCGTAGAAGCCAAGAAGCCTCTCGGCCAGCGCTTTAACCAGCTCAAGGCGGCGATTGAAGAGCGCCTCGAGCGCGCTTCCGGAGTGAGCAGCCAGTTTGCGCTTGATGCGGAAGCGATTGACATCACCCTTCCAGGGACACGGCGCAGTCTTGGCGCTGAGCACCCGCTGATCAAGACCATGCACGAGATGGTCGCTGTCTTCCAGCGCATGGGATACTCGGTCGGCGTCGGGCCTGAGGTGGAAACGGATTACTACAACTTTGAGTCGCTAAACTTTCCGCCGGGGCATCCGGCGCGCGATACGCAGGATACGCTCGTCATAGCGAACCAGGAGCGCAAGCCGCTGCGCGACCGTCTGCTGATGCGGACCCATACTTCGCCTGTCCAGATCCGCACGATGGAGCAGCATCCACCTCCGGTGCGGATTGTGATTCCGGGCAAGGTCCATCGCAATGACGAGTCTGACGCCACGCACTCGCCGATCTTTCACCAGATTGAAGGCCTCTGTGTGGACACCAACATTACCTTCTCTGATCTGAAGGGCACGCTCGATCATGCGATGAAGGAGTTCTTTGGCTCGAGCGTGAAGACGCGCTTCTTCCCGTCGTTTTTTCCGTTTACGGAGCCAAGCGCGGATGTGCAGATCAGCTGCCCCTTCTGCGGAGGCAAAGGCTGCCGCAAATGCAAGCACTCGGGATGGATTGAGTTGCTTGGCTGCGGCATGGTCGATCCTGCGGTCTTTGAGTCTGTACGTGGCAAGCAACCCACCTATGACCCGAAAAAGATTTCGGGATTTGCATTCGGCATGGGCGTGGACAGGATTGCAATGATGAAATACGGCATCAGCGACATTAGTTTGCTGTACTCGGGTGACGCGCGGTTCCTGGAGCAGTTTGGATGAAGATACTCAGCGGCTGGCTTCGCTCTTATCTACCCAAACTCGACGTAACTGATCGGCAGTTGGCTGACGATCTTACGCTGCGTGGTATTGCCGTTGAGGGAGTATTTGATCTGGGGGAGAATGGCTCTCTCTTTGAGATGGACATTACGACCAACCGCGTCGATGCGATGAATCACTATGGCATCGCGCGCGAGGCTGCGACTATTTATGGGCTCGCGCTCAAAGAACTGGATACGGCGCTTCCTAAGGCGAAGCCTGCCGCCAAGCCGTTTCCGGTAAGTATTGAAGAGCCCTCGCTCTGCGGGCGCTTTACGGCGCGGGTGCTGCGCAACATCAAGATCACGCAATCGAGCGGCATTGTGGCTGAGCGCTTTCGTCTGCTGGAGCAGAAGCTCATTTTGAATGCCGTGGACGCGACGAATTATGTCACGCTGGCAATCGGTCAGCCGACACACGCATTTGATCTCGATAAGGTTGAGGGTGGGATCATCCTGCGCCGCGCGCGCAAAGGCGAAAAACTGCGCACGCTGGATGGAATCGAGCGGACACTCGACCCGGATGATCTGGTCGTAGCCGATGAGAAGAAAGCGCTCGCCATCGCCGGAGTGATGGGCGGCTGGGACACGATGATTACTCCGGAGACGAAGAACATTCTTGTTGAGGCAGCATGGTTTGACCCGGGCACGGTGCGCCGCAGCTCGAAGCGCCACCTGCTGCATACGGATGCATCGCACCGTTTCGAACGCAGAGCAGACTTCAACGCTCCGCCCGTTGCTTCGGCGCTGGTGAGCAGCATCATTCTTGAGGCGGGAGGCGAGATCGAAGGCGAGTTCGTTGACGCTGTGATTCCTGAAGCAGAACAGCGCACTGCCAGACGCGCGAGCATCAACTTTGCCGTCGGCGAGGCGCGCAGGATTCTTGGAAATACCGAAGACCAGGCCGGTATTACGGCGGCTGACTCGGAGAAAATTCTCAGCGGACTCGGCTGCACACTCAAGAAAGAGACTGGAGAAGCATACCAGGTGACGCTGCCGAGCTGGCGGCTTGATCTTGAGCGCGAGATTGACCTGATTGAAGAGATTGCCCGCGTTTACGGCTACAACCGCTTCCAGAACACGCTGCCGAGTTTTGAAGGCGCTGTTATCGAACTGACCTGGGCAGAGAAAGAATCCACTGTTCGCAGCACATTGCTCGGGTTGGGATGGACCGAGGCTGTATCGAGCACCTTCTGTTCCGCAGCGGACGCGGCTACATTTGCGCCGGAGCCCAACTCTGCCGTGCCGATGGGCAATCCGCTGAGCGAAGAAGCAGGCATGCTGCGGCCGTCGCTCGCCTCGGGAATGCTGGCGATGCTGGCACTGAACCTGAACCGCGACGTTGAGGACGCAATGCTCTTCGAGATGGGCACGGTCTTTTCCGGTTCTACGGACAGGGTCGAAGAGAAGCCAGCGCTAGCCATTGGCGCCGTGGGCAGGCTTCCGTTTGCCGGGCCGCTGCAGCCGGCTCGCGAGCTCGATTTTTATGACATGAAGGGCAGCGTGGAACAGCTGCTGGGAAAATTTGGGGCCAGATCGCTCTACTTCGACCGCTTTCCATCGGACTCAGGGTTGATGCCGTCATGGCTGCACCCAGGACGCTCGGCTCGCGCGGTTATCGACGGGGCCACGGTTGGTTATTTTGGCGAGCTGCATCCAGCGGAAGCACAACAGCGCAAACTGAAGCAACCGGTCTTTGTCGGCGAGTTTTATCTTGACCGTCTTTATAAGCAAAACCTGTGCCAGCCTGCGGTGCGCGAGCTGTCGCGTTTCCAGGCCGTTCGCCGCGACTTCTCTTTCATCTTTGCGGACACGATTTCCTATGGGCAAATCGCAGATGCGCTGTCGGCTCTGAATATCGGCGAGCTGCAACGCTTTGAACCGAAGGAGATCCTGCGCGACAAGGAAGGCAAGCGCATTCCTCAAGGCCATTTTTCGCTGCTGCTCGGCACGGTCTTTCAGGCGCAGGACCGCACGCTGCAGGAAGAGGAGTTACAGAAATTTTCGCAGCATGTGGTTGCAGCGATGGAAGGTCTGGGCGGGAAGCTTCGAGGCTGAAGCATTTTTCATTAATTCGGTTGCATGGAACGAAAGCTGTCTGACTTTCCGTATCAAACCAGTGCCATTTCCCTGGATTCTCTGCATTCTGTGAATTTCCTCCGGGGAAAAACGGCTATACTGCGCGAAGAACACTTTTGTTGAGGTATCCGATGTCCACCGTTGCACTGAATGAAGCTGAACTCCCCATGGCTGCCGATGATTTCAATGCGCTCGAACAGCGCGTTCTGCGCACTGTGGAGCTGCTCAAGAAAGAGCGCGACGCCCGCGCGACTGCCGAGCAGAATGCAGCGACACTGCAGCAGCTTCTTGACGAGCAGTCAGCGGAACTGAACAAAACGCAGGAACGGGTCAAGGCGCTCGAGCAGGAGCGCGAAACAGCGCGCCAGCGTGTCGAACGAATGTTGAAGCAGCTGGATGAACTTTCTGCCTGAGAAAAAATCGAACAGGAGCAGTTGGGCGAATGGCCGATTCTCAGCAAGAAACGAATGACCCGTTGCAGTTTGTCACAGTAGACATCTATGACCAGACCTACCGCCTGCGCGGACAGGATCCGGTCTATATTCAGAAGCTTGCAGAAATTGTCGACACCAAGATGCGCTCAGTGGCCGCGCAGGGCAAGACAGTCGATTCATTGCGCGTGGCCGTTCTGGCAGCTCTGAACATCGCCGATGAACTTTCTGCACTGGAAGAGCGGCTGAGCCAGCTCACCGGCACTTCAAAAGAAAATCTGCGCAGCCGCGCCACGAAACTTACTGGGTTGCTCGATGCTGTTTTGGGTGAGGAACGCAAAATCAGCTGAATCAGCAGCTCTGACTGGTATCAACAAAAAGGCATCCGGAAAACTGGATGCCTTTTTGTCTGGCCTAATAATCTGCGGCTCATCTTCGGGCCACTGCAGGTTTTCCCGTTCCAGCTTTCTTTGCGGCACGTTTGGCAGCCAGAGCGCGCATCTCCTTGCCCAGGGTGGTGCGGTTCATCACCATCTGCTGCACAATGCCCAGAATGTTGCTGCCTGCCCAGTAAAGCGCGAGGCCGGAGCCGATGTTCCACGTCATGAAGCCGAAGACCGCCGGCATGGTAAAAGCCATCATGCGCTGCTGCGCTGGATCGACACCCGGCGAAGGCGTAAGCCACTGTACCAGGAACATCGAAACGATAAAGAAGATGGGAAGAATGTGCAGTGGATCTGGAGAGGAAAGGTCCGGCAGCCAGAGCCAGTGCGCCTGCCGCAATTCGATGACATTCGAGAGCATGCGGTAGAAGGCAAAGAGCAGCGGCCACTGGATCAGCATTGGAATACAGCCGCCGAACATGTTCACGCCTTCGCGTTTCTGCAGGTCGAAGATTTCCTTGTTCATTTCCTGCCGGCGCGGATCGGTGGTCTTGTACTTCGCGTACTTGGCCTTGATCGCCTCCATCTGCGGCTGAATGCGCTGCATCTTGAGCGACGACCTCATCATCTGGAAGCGCGTCGGCAGCATCGCCAGGTTGAGCACGAGCGTCAGGATAAGGATTGCCCATCCCCAGTTGGGGACGACGTGCTCATGGAGGAAACGCAGGATGAGGAAGAGCGGCTTCGAGATGATGCCCCACAGCCCGAAATGGACTGCTTTCTCAAGGCTCACGCCGCCGGTCGGGACAGAGGCCAGCACGTCAATTGATTTGGGACCTGCAAAAAGGCGCACGCTGTAAGGCTGTGCTGTGCCCATTGCAGCGCCAAGCACCGGGGCCTGTTCTGTGTGGGCGGGATCGGGATTCTTCCGGTTCTGCGGAATGGGAATTGTGTTGTGCAGGGTTACGACGTCGGCATCTTTCGGGTTTTCCGGAAGAAAGATTGCCGCAAAGTACAAGTCGCTGACACCGGCCCAGTCGAAGGGTCCACGGAGAGTATCCCCGCCGATCACCTTCTTCACATCTGTCTGATCCGCCTTGCCATCGCGGGCTGTGTCGATGCCCGCTCCGGTGGCGTAGTGCGGTAGCGTGTCTTGATCGCCGAATCCAGAGGGCCATGAGAGCAATGCGGCGACGGGCGCGCCATTCTGCGTGACAGAAACCTCTCCGTGAATCACGTAGCTTGAATCGAACTTGAATGTCTTGTGGACAACGAGGCCGCCGGCGGAATATTCGAAGCTCAGCGTTCCGGGCGCCGTAATGCTGCCTGTTGCCGAGGGTACGAACATCGCCTGCTGCAGCTGGCTGCGCAGTCCTGCGTCATAGGTGTAAAGCGAGAGCGGATAACCAAACTTCGCAGCGGATTCACGATTTATCAGATCAAACGGCTTGCCGTCATCGTCCTTGTACTTCTTCAGGATCCACGATGTGACCTGGGCTCCGCGGTTGGAGAAGGTGATGCGGTACAGCTCGTTCTCCACCACGGTGATAGATTCCGTTGCAGCCTGGGTGCCCGGCGCTGCGGCCGCATTAGCTGTTGCCGCAGGAGCGGCGGGCTGCGCTGGTGCATTTGTGCTTGCGGTCTGTTGCTGCTGATTCGGCGCGGCCGCCGCAGGCTTCTTAGGCTTTAGAAAAAACTGCAGGCCAAGGAAGATGACGAGAAAGACCGCGGTGAATGCGAGCATCGTCTTTGAGTCCTGCCCGCCGCCTTGCTGGTTCGGATTTCGTATTTCTGCCAAGTGGTGCTTCCTATGATCTTGAATCGTGAGAGATTGCGCCTTTTTTTATGGTAACTGGCGAGGAATAAGTCTGCATGAATCCGCGCTTTGAAGGAACAGGATCAAAGCCTCCCGCGCAGCCGGGATGGCAGCGAAGAATGCGCTTCAAAGCCATCCAGCCGCCGCGCAGCAGCCCGTGTTCGTGGATGGCAATGTTTGTGTATTCCGAGCATGTGGGCTGGAAGCGGCAAGCTCCGCCGGTCATTCCGGCGCCAGCGTGCAGCACAGGCGAAAGCACGAACTTGTAGAAGGCGTGCATAGCCGCTAAGGGAAATACGTACGAACTGCGGCTCTGGTTCATGCCTGGCGCTCCGCTTGTTTTTGCGCGGCGTCTTCCACCCTGGCGAAGATTGTTGCTACCTCACCCTTGAGGCGGGAAAAATCCATCTCGAGCACGCTCTTTCGCGGATGCAGCACAAGGTCGACATTGGCGCGCAGCCGATCGAGATTCAATCTCACAGCTTCGCGCATGCGGCGCTTGATGCGGTTGCGTTCCACCGCCTTGCCGAGCACGCGGCCGGCAGTGAGACCAATGCGTGGGCCAAGTGCATCAGGGCGCGCGCAGAAAAAGTAGGTCATCGATGCGGAGAAATGTTTCCGGCTCTGCTGATAAACGCGCTGGTAATCAGAATGCCTGCTGAGGCGTGCGCCGCGCATCGTGCGCGGCATCCGTTCAGAAGCTTTTTCCAGCATGGCTTTTGTCTGGTTTCCGGAAACCGGAACTCTTAAAGGCAAGAAACAGAGACTAGTCGCGATAGCTCGCGCTGACAGCAACGCGCTTGCGGCCCTTGGCGCGGCGGCGCGACAGCACAGCAGCTCCGCTCTTGGTCTTCATGCGGGTGCGGAAGCCGTGGGTCTTCGAGCGGCGGCGGCGATTGGGTTGAAATGTGCGCTTCGGCATGGAAGTGCGCTCCTCAAAAAAATCTTCACTGAAAATGGGCGCCGTCTACAGAGCAGGAAATCACTCTATGCAGCAATTCCTAAGTATATCCGAATACGGCGATAACTGCAAAAAACATGAGGCTGCGACTGGCTGATACATAACTCGACCTCTTTTTTCACAACGTTTGGTGCAACCAAACCTCGGTCACAAATTTTGCATCGAAAGTAGCGTTCGGACGCTGTGGAATTGTGCTACTATCGGCAGCGTTCACTAGAGATTTTTCTGCACGTCTTGCTACTTTCTACAGATCGCGCCGTGAGGTCGCAGCACCACCCTCACTCTTAGCTCCTGGCATACCAGAGCGAAACGCTGCCCTGGGTTTGTATACCCGGGTCGGGACTTTGTTTTTCGCTAGAGACCCTGGGCGGCGCTTCTGATCGAAATCAGGTGGCAGACGTTGCGTTAAGGAAACGCGATGTCTTTTGTAGCTACAGCCCCAACCACACTCAATCCCTGGGTGCGGATTCTCGGTGCGCTTGAAAAAAAGATCAACCGGCAGTCTTTTGAGAAATGGCTGAAGCCGACACGGTTCAGCCACATCAACGGCAAGAAACTCTTCGTGCGTATTCCCACGCCTGAGTTCCAGCACATTGGCGACACCTACGGCGATCTGATCCAGGAAGCCATCGACAACCTGCAGATGGAATTCGACGAAGTGGTCTTCGTTACGCCCGAAGAAGATCCAACTCTGGTTCGTGTCCGCGAGGACGGCGGCTTCGCCCCTGTGCCCACACATTCGCCTGCCGCTCCGCCGAACAGCGTGCGCGATGGTGTGTCACGTCCGGCTCAGCGCGCCGGCGCCCCTCAGCAAAGCCGCTTCGACTGGTCTTCAGCAGCACAGCTGAATCCGCGCTATACTTTCGACGCTTTTGTCGTCGGCGCAGGCAACCAGTTTGCGCGCGCTGCTGCCGAGGCAGTCGCTGAGAAGCCATCGAAGGCCTATAATCCGCTCTTTCTCTACGGCGGCGTGGGTATGGGCAAGACCCATCTGATGCATGCCATCGGTCATGAGGTGAAGCGCCGCGATCCGCAATGCTCCATCTGCTACGTGTCGAGCGAGAAGTTCACCAACGACATGATCAACTCGCTGCGCTACGACAAGATGACGACCTTCCGCGACCGGTTCCGCTCCGTTGACCTGTTGCTGATTGACGACATCCAGTTCCTCGCGCAGAAAGAGCGCACGCAGGAGGAGTTCTTCCACACCTTCAATGCGCTGCATGAAAACATGAAGCAGATTGTCATTGCTTCGGACCGTCCTCCCAAGGAGCTGGCTGAGATCGAAGACCGTCTGCGCTCGCGCTTCGAATGGGGATTGATCGCGGACATTCAGCCGCCCGATCTTGAAACCAAAGTCGCCATTCTGCAAAAGAAGGCGGAGAACGATCATGTAACTTTACCTGTCGATGTGGCCCTCTTCATCGCATCGAATGTGCGCACCAACGTCCGCGAGCTCGAAGGCGCGCTGACGCGACTGTTCGCGTGGTGCAGCATGAGCGGCGTCGAGATCACGCTTCCCGCCGCGCAGCAGTGCCTGAAGCAGTTCATCGATACACAGGTGCGCAAGATCACCATTGAAGCCATCCAGCGCGCTGTTGCCGAACAGTTCGGCATGCGTGTCGCCGAGCTGAAGCAGAAAAACAACTCCCGCTCAGTAGTCGTACCACGCCAGATTGCAATGTTTCTGGCCAAGAGCATGACGGAGGCTTCGCTGCCCGAAATCGGACGCCAGTTTGGAGGCAAGCACCACACGACGGTGATGCACTCCATCGCGAAAATCGATGAGCAGCGCCGCGCCGACAAGGACCTGAACCGGATGATCAACAAGCTTCAAGAAACCCTCAACAACTGAGGACTGCGCGTCCAGCGATACGCGCCTTTCGGCGCCATTCTTTGCTGGTGCTTGGTGGATTGACTTCCTTTCGCTCCCGTTGGTCGCTTGCTTGGCGACACTGTGGGTGGGATCGCTGTCCATTTCCCGCTTGAAAACACTATCCCTTTTGAGGTAACGTTCCTGCGCTTCACAAAAGCGCAGGAACAGCCTCATCTACATGATGCCTGCGAAACTCAGCGAAGGGAGAAGTGCATGTTCACAATCATCTGGTGGATCATCGTTGGTCTGATTGCAGGGTGGATCACCGGCAAGCTAATGAAAGGCGGCGGCTATGGCGCGCTCATGGACATCATTGTCGGTATTGCCGGAGCTATTATCGGCGGCTTTATCATGCGGGCTCTGGGCTTTTCCGGACAGGGTGGAATGATTTATACGATCATCGTCGCTGTCCTCGGCGCTGTGATTCTAACTTTCCTGATTCGATTGATCACCGGCAAAAAGGCGTGATCCGACGGAAACAAATCGAGGACTGAGCTTAGAGCTCAGTCCTCGATTTACTCCAGATTTTCCTGGCTTAGCTACTTCGTCTGTTTTGCAATCACCTGGCTGGCAATCTTCTTATAAGTTGCCGCCGGAATGATTTTCTTCTGCACCAGGTCGGTTTTCTTCGCATAGGGACGTCCGTCGACGATCTTCTGCGCGTAGGTATCGCCAATTCCCGGTAATGCCTTTAACTGATCCAGGCTGGCTGTATTCAGGTCGAGCAGATTCGACGCCTGCGCCGTCGTCGGTTTGGCTGACGATGAGGCCCCGGAAGACGCTGCCTGCGCAGCTGATTTCGCGACGCTGACGCCGAGCATCAGTGCCAGGACGAGAACCCCTGCCATAAACCACGATAGTTTCCGTTTCATTCCTGCTTGTCTCCTTGCTGTAGGAATTGGATCAAACTACTAGTTTGAGGCGGACTTGTATCCAGCCTTCTGGGCGTCTCCCTCTGTCATCCATTTACCCTGCTTGGTCTTCCCGTACCAGCGGGACCCGGACTTGTGATACACACCTGAGTCCGTGTTCACCCATACCATGCCCGGCGAAGGCGGAGTCTGGGCCTGTACAGAGCTGGCAGCGGACTTGGTTTTCGCCTTTGCTGTCGTGGAAGCAGCAGTGGCGGCGCTCGCAGGAGCGCTGGTTTGCGCTGCAGTGGAAGCGCTTGCCGCCTGAGTGGACGCTGTAGTGTTCGCGGCGGAGGTTCCTGCAGCTGTACTGGCAGTACTTGCGGCAGCGTCCGTTGTGCTCTTCTTTTTCTTTTTCGACTTGGTAGTGGTTGGGGTTGAGGCGGTGCTCTGGTCCTGTGTGCTCTGCGCATGCAGGGTGAACGGCGCGACCATTCCGAAAAACAGCGCTGCCAGAACGATGGATGAGATACGATGCCTGATATGCAGTTTCATTCAGCCTCCTTTTGCTGTCTGCTGCTGCATGGGTGATAGTAACAAGCCGCCCTGTAGAAACACGCACTTGTTCATATTTGTTTCTACGGGCGTTCATCGTCTGCTGTTTCGAGGCGTATTGTCAAGGAGACCGCACGTTTATAACCCGGTTCACCGCCGAGTTCCCCCTTGGCAGGAAACTTAGTCAGGGCGCATCTTTGCTATCCTCTCCGGTAATGGGTTTGCGCCATGTTTTCATTCTTGGATGTTCCCTGCTTCTTGCGCTGCCGGCGTTTGCGCGCCCCCAGGATACCGGTTTTCTGAACCGTACCATCCTGGTGGATGGGGTGGCTCACAAATACCAGGTCTACGTTCCTGAGGGCTGGAATTCACACGAACGCTGGCCTGTCATTCTCTTTCTGCACGGTACTGGCGAGCGCGGGTCCGACGGAATGGACCAGACACAGATCGGCCTGCCGGCCTCCATACGGTCGCATCCTGAGCGATGGCCGTTCGTTGTGGTGATGCCGCAGGTGCCCTTCCTTCATCACCACTGGACCGACCCGGACATGATGCAGATGGCTATGGACGCCCTCGAGGCTTCAGTAAAGGAGTTCCATGGCGACCGCGACCGTCTTTACCTTACCGGGCTCTCCATGGGCGGCTACGGGGTATGGGAGATCGCGCGCAAATGGCCGCACACTTTTGCTGCCATCGTTCCCGTCTGTGGAGGCATTTTCTGGTCCTACGCTCCCAAGCGGTGGGAAGATACCAGCCTTCCCGGTGAATACGCGCGCGCGGTGGGGCGGACTCCGGTCTGGATTTTCCACGGCGCCGCCGATCCAGTGGTTTTGCCTAAACAGGCCGAGGTTCTCTACGGAGCATTGAAGGCGAACGGCGGCAATGTCAGGTTCTGGGAGTATGCCACCGTTCGACATAATGCCTGGGATAAGGCCTATGCCGAACCCGATCTGCCGCGCTGGCTGCTCGCGCATAATCTCAATCAGATTGCTCAGCTTCAGCCTGTCGCCGAGCAGGTGCTGGTGCCTGTGCATCCGGTTCCAGCAAAGATCAACCCTGCGATCTACGACGCCTACGCCGGGGTTTACGAAGACCAGGGCGTCATCCAGGCTACGATCTATCGCCAGGGCGACTCTCTCTATGCCAGGAGCCGCGTAGGCCAAAGCAATGAGCTCCTGCCGGAGAGTACTACGACTTTCTTTTACGCATCCGGCAGCCCGACACGGCTCATTTTCCAGAAAGACGCAGCCGGACAAATCCGCGGCATCCTCTTCCGCGATGATCGCCATGAAGAATTCTGGGCCCGGGTGACACAGCTGCGCACTCCGCCTGCTCCTCACTAGAACCAGCTCTGTGGATTCTGCGGATAAGCCGCACCCGGTGGATTTCTCCCTATCGTGGAACGCGCGTATTCACTGCACAGGAACATGCTTTCCACGCCGAGGCTGCAGTTTCCACACACCCTTTTGCAGCCAGCTGTGAGAGCTGCGGAGGACAGGGTACGGTTTTTGATGCTTTCATCCGGTATTCCTGTTTTTTCGTTTTACGGAAGACCGCTTTTCTAAAACATGTACCAGCCAAAAACACGCTCCTGCATGGTTTCGGGCAATCTTTCCACTTTTCCGAATCCATCTACTGCTACGGCTGGATAGAAAGATTAACTTCTCTAATAAAAATGGTAGTCGTGCTGCCACTACCGGATACTGTCATTCCGGTTTTCCTGTGTCCCGGCACGATTTCCGCAGGTACAATTTCGTAATTTGTCTCTAGAATGAATGCCAAGGGTTTGTGCGCTTTTTCTTCAGCGCATTGTGGTGTAAAGTGTGGCAAATCCCTAAAGGGGGGGAAGGTATGCCTGGCGTGGGCGTAGAGCAGGAGAAACAGACGGCACAGGGAGCTATGGAAATCAGCATCAGCCGGCAGGAGCTGCTGCGTGAGTTGACAGCAACGCAAAGCGTAGTCGAGCGCAAAACCACGATCCCCATCCTCTCGAACTTTTTGCTCGAAGCGACTGATGACAAGCTCACCATCACTGGAACAGACCTTGACCAGAGTATGAAGACCTCCTGCCCTGCCAAGGTGAAAAAGCCAGGAGCCTGCACGATTCCGGCTCGGAAGCTCTATGACTACATCAAGCTGCTGGGCGATGGCGATATCTCCATCAAGCTGCTGGAAAACCACTGGGTGCAGATTCGCGCCGGCCGCTCCAATACCAAGATGGTGGGCATGGCGCGCGCGAACTTCCCGCAGGTTCCGGAGTTTCCGGAAGCCAGCATTACGAAGATCCCCAGCGCGTCTCTCAGGAACCTGATAGCGAAGACCATCTTTGCCATCTCCAATGAAGAATCACGCTACACGCTGAACGGCGCGTTGCTGGTCCTGAAAGCGGAAAGCCTCACGATGGTAGCCACCGACGGCCACCGACTTGCACACATCGAGAAATCAGGCGAGAGCCTGTCCGGCATAAGCGGAGAGAAGCGGACTCTCATTCCGCGCAAGGCTCTGGCTGAACTGCAGTCCCTGCTGGCAGCGAGCGAGGACGAGTACCTGGAGTTTGCCGACGACGAGCAGACGCTGTTCTTTCGCATCGGCCACCGTACCCTCACCAGTCGCAAGCTGACGGGCCAGTTCCCGAACTTTGAAGCCGTGATGCCGCGCGACAATAACAAGTTTGTCGTGGTGCGTAACGAGGACCTTACCAGCTCCATTCAGCGCGTCGCGCAGTTTGCCGATGAACGCTCGGGCGCCATCAAGATTCGCGTGGAGCAGAACGAACTGAAGATTTCTTCTTCATCCACGGACTCGGGCGAATCCGAAGACGTCATAGAAACGCCTTATAGCTTCGATCCGCTGGTCGTCGGCTTCAATTCCGCCTATATGCTGGACTTCCTGAAGGCTACCGGCAACTCGGGTGAAGTGCGCCTGGAGTTCAAAGACGCGCAATCCGCCGGCCAGATGCGCCCCGAAGACGGCTCTGAAGACTACAAGTACCGCTACATCATTATGCCTATGCGCATCTGAGGATCGGCAGCTATTTCGTCATCGTCGTGGCGCCAGCCCATTCCTGTTCGCCACGAAGCAGAAGGGCAGCGCGATCTTCCGGAAGAATCCAGCGCTGCTTTACCAGATCGTCTACGGCATTTGTATAACGCCTCATGTAGTCATCCTGGCCTGAGTAGCGTTCTGCTATCGACTTGCGTGGATCGCCTGTCTTTCTGCGCTCTTCGACATTCCGGGGGAAAGGAATGTACGATGCCTCGAAGGCAACGCGCTGGTCAGGCGCGCCGATCGAAGGGTCGCGCAGGTTCCATGCGGTGTAGGTTGCAAGTGGAACCGTAATCTCAGGCAGGCGGATGCCGTCCCGCTCATTTCCATCTGCATCGACCTGTGGCACCATGACCGGGAACGGCTGGCCAACTTTCGGCGGCTGAATGCTCAGGATGCCGTTGCGCCAGTTCGGGCCGAAGTCGACGCGCCATGCCTCGCTTGCTTCATGCGGGCGATGCACGCCGGGTATGGCAGGCAGCGCATATTCGCGCAAGGGTACGAGAGTTCCATCAGCAATCCTGGGGTAACTGCTTGCCGGCGGAGGCATGTTGTTGCGTACCCATGCATCCATGTTCGCGATCATCGCGCGCCAGAAATATTTAATCGGCAGCGGCGATTGCGGCTCCTGTCCCAACAGATCGCCCTTGCCTTTTTCCGGGGGAAATGGACCTGAGAAGTGCTGCAGGCCGGTGAAGTGATAGATGCGGACATGGTCCGAGATTACTGCGTCGTGTTTGCCGTCGGCGCTGATATGAATCAACGCTGCCGCGCGTCCCCAGTATTCAAACGATGTGTTGGAGAAAAAGATGCGGGGTACGACATTGTCTGCAACCGCGCGGTCGAGCAATCCGCCGGATTCTCCTGTAACGGGATCCTGTTCCGGTTGATCGGTGAAGGGAAAGATGTCTGTCGGGAAGAAAACTGAAGAGGTGGGCTGTGCGTCGCGCGATGGTTGCGCGAAGCGGTAGTTGAAACTGCCGCGGCCAGCTCCGGCAACGTGAGCGAGAACGCCGTCGAGCGCGATCCTGCCCTCTTCATCAGCGTTGAATCCCTCGTAGAGAAAGTCGCGCAGAAAGCGGCCATTCTGCGAAATGCCTTGGCCATAGACACGCACAGCAGGAGCGATTGCATCAGGCGCATGCTTGGCGTAGGAAGCGAAGTCGCGTATGGCGGCGAAGCCTCCTCCGGCCACAACAGGATCTGCGACAACATAGACGTATTCATAAATTTTGCCGGGCTGGAAACCACCGTTCAGGTGGATGTGCCTGTTGCTTGGAACAAGTTTGCCGTCGGCTGTGTGCGCGAATTGCCAGTCTGAGCGTGGAATCACCGTGCGTTGTCCATCGCGCGAGTCGCGGACGGTAAGCACATTGCGAGAATCGTCAGGATCGGAGACCGGATACTCAATGCCTCCGATGTTGCCGAGAATCAGGTGGCCGAGCGGGATCTCGGGCATTATCTTTGAAGGCATCAGGTCGCCGCGCAGTAATCCGGTGATCGTCTTTCCGTTCTCCTTTGCTATGGGAGCAAAGAACTTCAATGCATCCGCACCGGCCGCATCCCATTGCCAGCCGAGGCTTACGACGGTGTACCCCTGGCGCAGGAGCCAGGCATCTCCTGCAGTGTTGGCCAGGTCCCAGTCGCCGCCATCGACCAGAGAAATGATGCGCCCGCGGCCTCGGTTGGGAACTTCGAGAAGCATGGAGCCATTGCCCTTTGCAGTGTCCTTGGGGCGGACAGCGATGAAGTCGGAAGAGAACTCGACTTCGCCATTTTTCAGGTTCACTGCGTTATGGAGATCAACAATATTCTGGTTGTGCGGGTTTACCACGGGAAGCGAAAAGTAAACGCGGCCGGTGATGCGTTCATAACTTCCTGCATCGCCGAAGGGCTTTCCATTCAGCACATCGCTGCGCGAAGCAATCTCAACATGCGTGACGCGCGCACTGAGCGGCAGAACAGAGAGGACCACGAAAGAGACAAGGCAAAGATGGTGGAGCGCCTGGCCATATCTTTCAATCAGGCGCTCCGCCAGCCCTGGTCTCTTATTGATCATCGTCGTCGTTATCTCCGGGAGCGGCGCCTTGCAACATGCCGCGCGGATCGGCCTTCACAACGGCTGGCTGCGTGTAAGTCTTTCCGTCCACGGTCAGCTTCACGGTGTAGTTGCCGGGCTCAAGAAATTCAGGCCCGCGCCGTCCGCGCACTGGAGTTTCAGCAGGCGCCGCGGGTTGCGAGCCGGCAGGATGACAGGCATCCTGTGGCGGCGTTACATTCGCGCCCCGCCCAAAGCCGAACCCTCTACGCTGGTCAGGACCGAGCGCTACGCGGTGCATTCCAGCGGCGGCAGAAGGCGGCTGTGGCGGCTGCATCCACACAGCCTGCACATTGATGGCTTCGGTATCGACAGGATGCACGGGAGTATCGCTGGCCAGGCAGGCATGCACCTTGCCCTTGCTGTCTACCAGCTCGATTTTCAGAGGCTGCGAGGCAGTGTTCGCGAGCCAGTAGTAGGCAACAACGCCGTAGGGAGGATTCTGCTCCTGAGGCTCTTCATGCGGCAGCGGCGTGCCGTTCATGCTTCCGTTGTGGATGGCGAGCGTCTCACCGGGCTCGAAAAGATAGGCGCTTGACGAGGCAATATCGCGTCCCTTCTGCGCGATCTGCCGCAGCGCAGCGATCTGGTCCATTACCCAGAAGCCCCGGCCAAAGGTTGCAACTGCGAGGTCCTCTCCATGCACAACAATGTCGCGCACCGAGGTGACGGGCATGTTGTTCTCGAGCGGATACCACTGATCTCCGTCATTGAAGGAGACATAGACGCGAAGCTCAGTGGCAGCGAAGAGCAGGCCTTTGACCTTGATGTCTTCTTTCACCGAATTGACGAAAGCGCCGTCAGGAATGCCGGTGACGATGCTCTGCCATGTCTTGCCGCCATCGTGAGTGCGATAGATGTAGGGCTTGTTGTCCGCAAGGCGATGACGATCGACTGATGCATAAGCGGTGCCGATGTCGAAGTGCCCGGCTTCAATCTGAGATACCTTGCTCCACGCAGTCAATTCGCGCGGCGTCGTGTTCTGCCACGTCTTGCCGTCATCGCGTGTCACGTGGATGAGGCCATCATCCGTCCCCACCCAGATAGTCTTTGCATCGAGTGAAGAGGGGCTGATCGTGTAGACAACGCCGAAGCGGTCTTTCATCGGCTGGTCGATATCTTTGGCTGTGACAGGATCGAGTGTCTTCGGCACTTCCGGATTGACGCGCGCGAGATCAGGACTGATTTTCTCCCATTTGTGTCCGCGGTCGCGTGTGCGCATCACGAACTGGTTGGAGAAGTACAGGGCCTCATCTGCCGGCGAGAAAACTGTCGGCAGCGTCCACGTCTTGCGATTCGGGTCATTCGGATCGGGCGGCGGCAGCTCGCCTCCGAGCGATGCGGAAAGGTTCAACGCCTGGTCGCAGCGCGCCGCGCCTCCTCCGTAAAGGAAGTTTCCATCCTTCGGGTCAGGCACGACCGTATTGCTTTCGCCGGCGAGACAAGTCGGCTCCCAGTTGCGGAACGAGAGAACGCCCTGGCGCGACCATGTGCTGACGCCTACGCCGCCCGAGTCCTGCTGCGCTCCATAGAGCCAGTAGGGAAAGCGATTGTCGGCGGCGATGTGATAGATCTGCGCCGTGGGCTGGTTATACCAGGTGCTCCAGGTGCGTCCGCCGTCCACGCTCACGACCGTCCCCTGGTCACTGCTGAGCACCATGCGGTTGCCGTCTTTCGGATTGACCCACATCTGGTGGTAATCGTCTCCGCCGGGTGCACCTTTGATGGGGACGAATGTTTTGCCCCCATCAGTGGTCATATAGGTTGCAGTGTTGATAACGTAAGCGCGGTCAGGGTCTTTCGGATCGACAGAGACTGATTCGAAGTACCAGCCGCGTCCCCACAGGCGCGTCTCGCGGTTCACCAGCCTCCATGTTGCTCCTGCATCATCGGAGACATACACGCCTCCGGGAGGCGGCGGCCCTTTCTTCTCAGCCTGCGGACCCATCATGAGCGGCGCGGCAACAGGGCTTCCGACATCGTCCACGACGGCCCACAGTCGATTGGAGTTACTCGGAGCGACCGCGATTCCGATCTTGCCTACAAAGTCATCCGTCGGCAGACCGCCGGCCAGCTGCTTCCAGGTATCGCCGCCATCGGTGGACTTATAGAGCCCGCTGCCCGGCATATACGAAGGCGCATACACGGACCAAGGCGGTCGGCGCGTGGCCCAGAGCGATGCATAAAGCACGTGCGGATTGTTGGGATCGAGCGCCAGCTCCACCGCGCCCACATCGTTGGGATACTTGGCGCTTGCGAGGATCTTCTTCCAGTGCGCGCCGCCGTCGGTTGAACGAAAGACGCCGCGATCTGAATTGGAGTCATAAACATGACCGAGCGCCGCAACATAGACAAGGTTCGGATCGGAAGGATCGACAACGATGCGGCCAATCTGGCGCGTCTCTTCAAGGCCGATGTGCGTCCACGTCTTGCCCGCATCCGTTGACTTGAACATGCCAATGCCGTAGGAGTGCTGGCTGCGGATATCCGGCTCGCCTGTGCCCACGTAAATAATATTGGGATCGGACGGCGCTACCGCAATTGCGCCAATCGAGCCGATGGGAATCCCTTCATCGCTGATCGGAAACCAGGTGTGTCCGCTGTTTTCCGTCTTCCAAACGCCGCCACCCACGGAGCCGAAATAAAAAGTGTCGGGCTGACTTGCATGTCCGGCGACCGCGTAAGTACGGCCTCCGCGCATCGGTCCTACATCGCGCCACTCAAGACCGGAGAAGAAATTCGCAGGATACTGCTGTGCAATCGCTGCGACGCCTGTGAGAGAAAGAAACGCAAGCAATACGAGACAACGAGGCAGACGTAGCACGATGCCGCTCCTGCAAACAATGAATTTGAATTGAAAAGGGAAGAATACAACAGAATCGGGGAGGCGCAAATACAAAGCCTCCCGGTTACACAGGATGGAAAGTCAGCGCGCGGGATTAAAATGCGACCAATCGTGCCGTGAACTGGATCGCTCTTGGGCCTCCAATCCGCGTTGCTCCCGGAGCGAAGAGCGGCTGACCTGCGCTGAAAACAGGCGCTTCGGGAAGCCCGTAAAAACTCACCCCTTCCGGGCCAAAGTTGCGGTTGCCCGCGTTCGCGAGATTGAAGATATCCATGAAGAGGTCAAGGTGGTGCCCTTCACCTTTCAGCGTGAAGTCTTTGACAATCCGTAGATCGAAATCCGAAAACGCAGGCTGCCGCAGGCTGTTGCGTCCAGCCATTCTGCCGTTGAGGATCGCGCGGTCATTCCAGTCATTGGCGTCGCCCTGTGTGTCGAAGCCGATGATCGGCGTGTACGGCTGGCCGGAATGCGCTACCAACAGTGGGTTGAGCTTGAACCCGACAGGCAGATTGAAGATAGCGCTCAGGCTGAGGACGTGACGTTGATCGAGTGATGAAAATGCGCGCTCCTCGCGCAGATCATATGGATCAACCGCAGCATCCATGCTGTACGGTCCAATGTTGGAGTCGTCGTCTCTCGTGTGCGACAAAGTGTAGTTCGCCACCAGCTGCGAGCGGCGCGAAATCTGCGAAGTCGCGGTAAGCACAAAGGCGTTATACGAAGAATGCGCGGAAGATTGATTGATTAGCAGGCGGCCTATGGCAGCGTCCGGGCGCGTCGCAGGAAAGACCGGAACACCCTGCGCATTGATCGTCGGAGGGCTGAGATTTTCATCGAGACGCCGCTGCACATGCCACGTCGAGCTATGCAGGTAGCCGGCATTGAGCTCAAGTTTAGGCACGACCTGCTGGTCGATGCTGAATGCAGTTTGTGCAGAAGCCGGATTGCGAAAGCCGCGATCCATGCCGACAACAAGCGCCTGCGGCTGCGTCAATCCAGGCGGCGGAGAAGACAGCGGCTGCGTGATTTCAGGATCGAAATAACTGTCGGCGACGACGGTCTCCATGCCGTTGTCGGCAAAGACGCGATGGAAGATGGTTCCCGGAGTTGGCGCATTGTAGAGTCCCGCAGAAAGGCGGAAGACTGTCTTGCTTACCGGATTCCATGCGAGACCGGCGCGCGGCTGCCACTGCGCAAGATCGCTCGGGATCTTCTGTGTCTGAGGAATCGCAGGATTGGGATGGCCCGGCTGCGGATTCCACTGCCCGGTCCAGCGGATTCCGGCCGTTAGCGTTAGTCCTCTATGCAGCTCGCGTTTCGCATTGGCGAAGAGACTCAGCTCGCGAATCGATCCGGAGAAGTGTGTGTCGCCTGTAACGAAAGTCTGCTGGAAGCGGCGTGGCGCATTCGCCAGGTAATCGGCGAGTGAGTTGTAGTCATAGCGGCCACCCAGATTCGCTTCGCGCTGTTCATACATCGGGTCGTAAGCGAAACTGCTCCCGATGTCATAGGAGGACGCGCCGTGCTCGACTGAAAGAGTATTGGCAAGCTGCAGCTGGCGCGAGCTGTAGAGATGTTGTCCCAGGCTGTTGCCGCCAAGAATGCCGAAGCCGTTGATGAAGGACTCAGGCGTCGTCGAATTTGGTGAGAGGTTGCGATGATCGGGCGACCAGGCAACAAGAAGCTGGTTGACGCTGCGGCTGTTGACGACTGTGGTGAGGCCGGCGCGGCTCCAGAAGCTCTGGCCGCTCAGCGATGAGGCATAATCCTCTGTTCCGATGCTGCGTGTGAGGCCATCGCCGACGTTCGAGGCGCGAACACGGTTTGCGCTGAGCTGCAGGTTCAGCGTGTTCGCCGCATTCAGCAGGAAATCAAGCCTCACAAATCCGGCTGTCGGCGAGTTCCTTTCAGTGATCTGTCCCTGCTGCGTCGCAATCGCCGAAGGAATCACAACATCGCCGGCCTGCGGCTCGAATTGCGCGAAGTAAGGCGCATGAAGAAAATCCTGCTCTACCCCTGCATAGAAGAAGCTGCGGTTGCGAATAATAGGCCCGCCAAACGATCCGCCGAAGGTGTTCTGCAGACTGTCGAGTGAGTGCCCGAAGGCATCCGCTGAGGTGAAGGGTGTAGGTCGGCCAGTATAGAAGGCCTCGCCGTGATATTTGTTCGAGCCTTCCTTGGTGACCACATTGATCAGCCCGGCATTGGTGCCGCCCGTGTCTGCTGTTACGCCGGAGCGTACAATCTGGAACTCGCGGACCACTGTCTGCGGAAGAAAGAACACGCCATCCTCCGACCCGCGCCGTCCACCCAGCAGCGGGCTGTTGAAATTAGTGCCGTCGACCTCAGTAATCACAGCCGATGCGCGCTGGCCGGAGACGATCACTCCTGTTCCAGACTCATCCTCATGCGAGCCCGCCCCGAGCTGACCAAACTGCGTGAAGTCACGGTCGCGGTTCGGCAGATAAGTCACGGTCATGCCGGCGAAGAAGTTATTCACCGAGGGCTCGCTCTTATTGATCGCGGGAGGAAGGGTGTTGCCTTCTGATGTCTCTCCCTGTGCGCGAACGGTGGCGCTCTGCCTCACTGCCGCCACCTTGAGGCGAATCGATAGCTGTGTGCTGCTGCCCAGACTGATCGTCAGGCGAACCGGTGGCCTCAGGACCAGGCTTTCTGCCTTGACCTGAACCTCATACGCGCCGGGAACGAGACCGGAGACGCGAAATGCGCCGTTGCTGTCCGTCCGCACAGATCGCTTCGCCGCGAGATCAGTGCTGCGAATCGTGACCTCAGCATCCGCGACATTCTTCCCATGCGGATCGACCACTGTCCCCGAGATTGAGCCGGTATTCGACTGCGCTCCAGCATTCACAACCACAAGACAAACCAAAGCTGCCAGAGAAAGCCACTTCAAGAAAGATGACAACTGCAGCATCAGAACGACACCCTGGCTGAGAACTGCATCATGCGCGCAGGCAACTGATTGGTGATGCCAGCCAGAGGCTGTCCGAAGCCTGTTCCCGGCGTGGCGCCATTGCCCCATGTTCCGTTGTATCCCACAAAATTCGCATGGTTGAGCGCATTGAAAGCCTCGGCGCGCAGGTCAAGCTGAACGCGCTCCTTGTAAATTGGAAAAGCACGCGCAACATAAGGATCGACCGAATAGATCGCGTTGCCGCGTCCTGTGTTTCTGCCAACTACTACTCCATTGATTACGGGACGCGCAGTAGTTCCACCCGTATCGCCATTGTTCACGACGCCGGTCGTCAGGTTGTAGGGCAGCCCGCTCGCCAGCGTTGTTACTCCGCCGATGCGAATATTGAGCGGCGCCATGTAGAAGCCGCTCAGCACAAAGCGATGCCGCTGGTCGTAAATCGCGTTGCCGTACTCTTCATGTCCAGTGAAGTTCGCATCATTCGGATTTTGACTGGTCGTGTCAGGGTCGACGTTATCGAGCGTATGCGACCATGTGTAGCTTGCCAGAATGGAGAATCCATGACTGAAGTTGTGCGTAAGGTTCACATCGAGTGCGTTGTAGTGCAGATAGCCGTCGTTCACATCGGTCTGGATGGTGTTGTACGCGGGCTGCGGATTCGTGGCCTTTGCCGGATCGCAGGTCATGTCGTTCTGGTTGTACCAGTAAATCCAGTATGGACGCGTACAGTTCGCCGCCTGTGCTGAGCGCACCTGTCCTGGGGCGGTGCGCGGGAAATAAGATGGGGCGTCCACATCGAGAGGCCGGCCGATGCGCAGCGTGTGCGTGCCGACGTAATCAATGCTCATAACCCATTGCGCCGTGAGTTGGTGCTCGAGGCTCAGCGTCCACTGCTCTGAGTAGGGATTCAGAAGTTTGTCGGGATAGCCTTGCAGCACCGATGTAGGAAAGAACTGATCGAGATATGCACTGTCGCCGGGCCGCACATAAAGGCTGCGCACCGGCACCTGAGCGCCAGGGGGCAGCGATGGCCGCGGGGCATCCGCAACGCTTGCAGGGAAGCCTACCTGCCCTGGAGTGGCCGTGTAATTGAAGACGCCCTCAGGGCTGCCCAGTACATAGTTCGCCTCGGAATTATCGACGATCTGCGAGTGATAGATGCCGAAGCCGCCGCGCACGATGATCGTTCCTTTTCCTGTGGTGTCATAGACAAAACCAACACGCGGCGCGAAGTTCAGCTTGGCATCTGTGAAGGTTTGGCGTTCATAGCGCAGGCCCAGGTTGAGAGTGAGGTGCCGCGAAACGCGGTAGTCATCCTGCGCAAAGAGCGACCAGAGCTGATCATCGACTGTGTAGTCGGCAGTGCCATAACTCTGCTGGTAGTTCTGCACATTCGCGATGTTATTCAGGTATGTCGAGCTCTCGCAGTCTGCTACAGAGAGTGAGCAGGGCTTGTAGGTGAACGAGCCGAGGAAGATCGGCCCGCCAAACTCCTTGCTGTTGCCGCCTGTATGCGCATAGACCAGACTGCCGCCGAGATTGAATTGATGATGTCCATGCGCGATGGCCAGAATTTCGTTTACGTTGTATTGCCGGTTCATCAGCAACGCTGACTGCGACGTGCCCGAGGTGAAAGTGCCACAGGCGGTCGAGCCGCATGAGCTGGTAATAGGCACAACATACTGCGTGCCGAAGACAACCGGATCAAATTCCGTGATAGGCGATGCGAGCTGAAATTGCAGACGCACGTTGTTCAATATGCCCGGACTGAGGACCGCCGTCTCGCCCAGTTCCCCGGAATAGGTGTAACGCCGGAAGATGCGCGCGACGCTCGGCAGTGAATTGCCGCCGACAATTCCGTTGGGGTTCGTGTCGTAAAAGTGATCCATATTCAGGCGCAGGAAGACATTGTTGCGCTCATTGAGCTGGCGGTCGAGACGAAGAAAGCCAAGCCAGCCTCGGTAATGTCCGTCATAGTTTCCGGGAGCGAGGGGTGAAATGATCGGAGATTCGCGGTTCTGGCGATTGAATTCCCCTGCGAGAAAGAAGTGCGTTTTTCCATCTCTGCCAATCTTGCCGCCGAGTGCTGCCGCTGTCTGGCCGAGCGTATCGCTGGTGAGATCGTTGCCGCTGCCCGCATTCCCCGGAGTGAATCCAGAGAGCGAAGCCTCGGGCCCTGCTGGTCTCCACAGCTCCAGCAGCTGACCATGCAGCGCATCGCCGCCGCTGCGCGTAACGATATTGACGACACTTCCTGTGCCCGCGCCATACTGCACAGAAAATCCATTGGTGAGCACCGTCATCTCATCGACGGCCATCTGCGGCATGTTGGTAAAGATCGTCTGACGTCCCCAGCTGTCATTGCCGTTGCTGCCGTCCAGCTCAAACCAGGTCTGTCTGCGCCCCGCTCCGTTTGTGGTGAAGAGGTTCTCATTCATGAAGACGTCGCCCTGGTTGATTGCCGGGCGATTGGCTGCGTTGAGCAGCGGAAGATACGTGATGCGCCGCCCGAGAAGCGGAGTCTCTTCAATCTGCTGCGAGCCCAGGCGGACTCCAAGCTGCGGCTGGTCGATTCTTACATCGCTGGCTGAGCCAACCACGCGGATTTCCGTGTTCTCCGCAGCAACATTCAGCGCCACCGAGATGCGTGCAGCACTGCCCGCGGCGAGTGTGACGTGATCGACGTGTGCTGGAGCAAAACCCTGGCGCTCGACCGTGACCTGGTATTCACCGGCGATGGGCAGCCCGGCCAGGAGAAAAGCGCCAGCCACGTCTGTTGTCGTAGTGCGGCGCAGGCCGGTAAGAGCATTCTGTACTGTGATCTCAGCCTGTGCCACAGCCGTGTTCGTCTGGTCGGTAACTGTGCCCTGCAGAATGGCGGTGTCCGTAGTTTGTGCGGCAGCAACGAGCGAAAAGACCAGAACGAGAAAGAAAGAAAAACGACGCAATATGCGCCTCCAAGAAGAATCTGGGGTGGAAATGATGAAAGAAGAATGAAAATTCTTTTGTTCCATACCTAAAACAGAAAGCCCACTACTACCAGCGGTAGTAGTGGGCTTTCTGCAGAGCTGCCGTTGCAGCTTCAGCTTCTCCGCTACTGTTCGTCTCCCATCTCGACCTGGTCTTCGACGTCGTGGTTGATCTTGTCCGTATTCAGACGAAGAACTGCCAGATGCTCCTGTTGCAATGTCGCATTCAGAGCCTTGAGATCGGTCTTCTTGAGCTGCTCCCATTGATCTAACAGGTCCGTCAGCGGTTTGCCCGCGATCTGGCAGGCCTCGACCTGCGCAGTCGTCGGAGCAACATCTGCATTCTGAATGGAGTGCTCAAGACGCGCCAGTTGCATGCGCACCGAACCCAATGTTGCTGGTCGTGCCGAGCCTCCGCGAGGCGGTCCACCACGCTCTCCACGCTCGGAGCCTGCAATCTTGTTCAGCTTCGATTCAAGTGAATCCGATGCATCAGCAATCGCAGGCTGCGATGAGCGCGCCTTCAACTGATCGCGCAATACGGTGATCTGATGAAGGGCCTCAGTCGCCTTCAGCATGTCGTCGTAGATCGATTTCGACACCTTGAATTGCTCAGCAAGATCGGCCTCCGATGTTTTCACGCGTGGATCCATGACGATCTTCAACGGAGCTGTCAGCGTTTCGCCGCCTGCAATCAGCCGCACCGTATACATCCCCGGCATTACCCACGGCGCAGTCGAGACGGACGGCGTATCATGCGGAACTGCCTGCTCTGCGTCGGGTCCGGTCGACATGCCCGGCACCTGCGGATACTGCATGTCCCACAGGAAGCGGTGATGGCCCGGCGCAGCCGACAGCACGCGCGGCGCACGGGCCCAGAGTGTCGGGTCAGGATAACGCGGATCGAGTGGAGGCACTGGGTCGGTACTCTTGAATCGGCTGACCAGTCCGCCTTTGCTGTCCAGGATCTCCAGCGTCACCTCACCCGAAAACTTCGGCCTTATGTAGTAATCGATCATCGCGCCATTCGGTGGGTTCTCGCCCGTCGCCATCTCCGGGGGCCATGGCGTTGGCGGATTCATATCGCCACGGATGCGCAGCGCTGTTTGCGGTTCATAAAGATGCGCATTTCCCCGAACTCTCGATGCCGCAATCTGCCGCAGCGGCGTCACGTTGTCGAGAATCAGGAATCCGCGTCCGTGTGTGCCTGCGATGAGGTCATCATCCTTGATCTCAAGATCGCGCACCGAGCTGGCCGGCATATTCAGCCGCAGCGACTGCCAGTGGTCTCCGTCATCGAAGGAGACATAGACCTGTGTCTCGGTTCCTGCATAGAGCAGCCCTTTGCGTTTAGGGTCTTCACGGATGGCGCTGGTCGCCGCGCCGTCAGGAATGCCGTTGTTGATTTCTTTCCATGTTTTGCCGCCGTCATGCGTGCGGAAAAGGTGTGGACGCATGTCGTCGAGTCGCATCGTGTTGACAGCGGCATAGGCAGTCTGCGTATCGAAGTGCCCGGGGTCCATGTTGAAGACCTTCCAGAAGGGCTTGAGCTCTGGTGGAGTCACGTTCTGCCAGTTTGCTCCGGCATCCGTCGTCGTCCAGATGAGCCCGTCATCGGTACCCGCCCACAGCCGGTTCACGTCAAGCGGCGACAGCGCCAGCGAATAAATCACTCCACGGCGGATTGGTTTGGCGGTCGGCGAATCCTTATAGGCAGCCAATGTCGGCGGCAGGTCATACGTTTCGCGGCTCAGGTCAGGACTGATTTCTTTCCAGTTCTTGCCGTAGTCCGTCGTGAGCCAGAGCGTGTTGGCAGCAAAGTACAGCCGGTGCGGATCGACCGGTGAAAACATCAGCGGCTCCGTGCGCAGTACGCGATAGCTACGCAATGGCTTCGGCTCTATGTTCTGGATTTGGCCCGTTCGGCGATCGTATCGCGTCACCTTCCCGCCATAAACAATGTCCGGGTCCAGAGGATCGGGAGCCGCATAGCCATATTCTTCAATGCCTACCGGATGCCAGTCGTTAAAGGTGATGCGTCCGTCGTTGCTGCGGCTAGAAACACACGCGCTACCGCTATCCTGCTGTCCTCCGCAGACACGATAGGGAAATGCGTTGTCGGCGGTTACGTGATAGATCTGCGCCGTGGCCTGGTTGTACCACTGCGTCCAGCTTTCTCCGCCGTTCTGTGATACCAACACGCCCTGGTCGCTCGCCAGCGCAATGATCTTCGGGTTTTTCGGATTGATATAGGCATTCTGGTAGTCGTCGCCGCCTGGCGATCCGCGAAAGCCGGTCCAGGTCACGCCCTTGTCCGTCGATTTCCAGGTGACGGTCGTAGCCACATAGAGCGTATCCGGGTCTTTCGGATCGACGCGCGGCACGGGAAGATCGCCGCCGCCGATGCGCGCCTCGGGACGCTCATCATTCACCGAAGCATGCACCCAGTTCGCACCGCCATCATCCGAGCGATAAATGCCGACCTTGCCGTCGAGTGACGCCACTGCGGCATAGATACGGCGCGAGTCAGCAGGCGAGATGGTTACATTTACCTGCACGATGTTGTCCGGCAAGCCGTGGCCAGCGATCTTTGTCCAGGTGTCGCCGCCGTTATCGGAGCGGAAAAACCCTCCGTCCGGGCCCGACCATGCGCCGTTCTCCCATGGTCCTTCGCGCCGCTGCCACATGCCAGCGAAGACAATGTTCGGGTGCTGCGGATCGATCTGAACATCAGAAGCGCCTGTTTCCTGGTTGACGAAAAGCACTCTCTTGAAGCTTTTGCCGCCGTCGGTCGAGCGATACAGGCCGCGCTCTTCGTTCGGACCATACGGATGACCGGTGACCGCAACAAAGACGCGGTTGGCATCGGTCGGATCGACCGAGATTTGCCCAATCTGCTGGCCGTCGCGCAGGCCCAAATGCTCCCATGTCTTTCCGTCATCCGTTGATTTGTACACGCCATCTCCTACCGAGAGGTCAGGCCGCGCCAGCCCTTCACCGCTGGCCACATAGACAGTGTTGGGATCGCTCTCGGCAACCGCAATCGAGCCGATGGAGCCTGTCGGTTCCTTGTCCCACACGCTGTGCCAGGTGGCTCCGGCGTCGGTCGTCTTCCATACGCCGCCATCGACCGCGCCGAAGTAAAAAGTAGCGGGCTCGCTCGTCACTCCGGCGAGTGCCCGCGTGCGCCCTGCGCGCATTGGTCCGATCTCTCGCCATCGCATATCAGAGAACAGGCTGGGATCTACCGGGCCGGACTGTGCTTTAACAACGGCGGGTGCAACCATGCCCGCTACCAGAGCCAGGAACAAAGCATAACGATTCTTCATGGAATTTCTCTGCCTCAATCAAAATGAAGCTTCGCTTCTGAGCGCCGCGAAGCAGAAATCAGTTAAATGTGATTCTTACGGACAAGATACATTCCTCGTTCATCCATGCGGCATAAATCATTTCAGGGTGAACTCCAGAGGTCAGAACAGTATAGGGAATATTTATACTGACCAGCACAGGAATTTCTGGTGCGGCGAATTTATCCTGCTTTACCCTTTACTGGGCGAAACTATGAGTCTTCCCCCGCCGTCTCTGGTCGTGACCCCCAATTTAAAGAGGAGGAGCACTTGCGCGGAAGAGACTATCTCGCCGGCGGCCCCACGGCCAGCCGACTGGGAGAGCGCGAACGCGAAGTCCTGGAGGTGCTGTGGGGTTGCAGCAGCGCGACTGTGCAGCAGGTCGCAGACCGCCTTAGCGCGCCGCTTGCTTACACCACGGTCATGACCATCCTCGACCGCCTCTTCAAGAAGGGCCTGGTCATGCGCGAGAAGCAGGACCGCGCCTTCGTTTATTCCGCCGCAGTCACCGCATGCACACTGGAGCAGGATCGAACCACGAACATGGTGCGGCAGTTCTTCTCCGGTTCCGTCACAAGCCATGACGTTCTGCTCTCCTGCTTTGTCGATGCTGTACAGCATTACGATAAAAAGCTTCTCTCCGACCTCGAAGAAAAGATCCGGTTGGCAAAGAAGGAGAAGAATCGCTGATGCTTCTCTCGTATTCATTCCGGCTCTTGTGCCTCGCTCTGCTCGGCATCGGCGCTGCGCAGGCCTTTGCTGAGCTCGCTTTCTGGCTAGCCTCTCCCCGTCTGGCCCGGATGCTCGACCGCAGCGGGGCGCGCCGGCAGGAGCAGCTCCTCTTCTGGGGGCAGGTCATGACCCAGGTGCTCGCACTTCTGCTTACACTCGTCTTCTTCGTCCCGCGGTATGTCGCTGCCGAAACGAATCTCTTTGCTGAGCGGGTTGGTTATCTCAGCATCACCGCCGCGGCCTTGATGCTCGCCCGCTACGTGCGCTCTCTGGTGCATGGACTCAGGATGTGGTGGCGAGCGGTGCAGCTTGAGCGCAGAGCAGAGAGCGTATCGATCTCAGAGCCAGGGTTGATGAGTCTTCCCGGACCGTGTCCTCCGCTCGCGCTCGTCGGCCTTCTGCGTCCTCGCATCTTCATTGCAAAAACTATGCTTGACCAGGAAAAGCTGAGCGCCGAGGCTCTTACCATTGCACTCGACCACGAGCGCGCACACGTTCGGCATCGCGACAACTGGAAGCTCTTTACCCTCACCTGTCTTCCGCATCTCGGCCTGCATACAAGGAAGCGGCCAACATCGATGCGCCTGTGGCAGCGCTACAATGACTGGGCTGCGGACGATGAGGCAGTCAATGGCAGCCAGCCCCGCGCCCTGATGCTGGCTGAAAGCCTTATAGCCTGTGCGAAGTCCATTCCCGCAGCCGGGCAAGGTTTCCTCTTCACAGGATTCGCCGCGCACGAAGATGAGCTGAGCGCGCGCATCGACCGGCTTCTTGGTTTTGAGAGTCCGCGTATCGGGGATGGCCTGACATTACCTATGCTGCTCTCATGTGGGGGAGCGACCCTTGTAACGGCCATCTTATTTCTGACGCATATCGCTCCGTGGCTGCACGAGGCCGCCGAAACCATTCTGCACCTGGGCTGAAGATGAAGAGGAGAAGCTGTACCGCTTGATGGGCATAACCTTACTGGATCTTTGCGCATATCTTGGTCTAGGCGCCGCCGGCGGGGCTGCGATCAATCTTCTTCTTGGATTGCTCATCTCTCTGCGTTACAGCCCGGTGCGTTATTGGCCGCATCGACATGTAAACATCTTTGCTCTGCATCAGTGGACAGCCTATGGCACGGTCCTGCTGATGCTCAGCCATCCGGTGGTGCTGCTGTTCATCGACAAGCCGCATTTCCGCGTCTTCGATATCCTGCTGCCTATTCAGTCTCCGTTGCAGCCGAAGCTCAATCTTGCCGGCGCGGTCGCCATGTATCTGCTGCTTTTGGTCTTCATCACTTCGCTTCTGCGGGCGCGTATCGGACGGCCCCTCTGGCGGAAGACGCATTACCTGGTCTTTCCTGCCGCCGTGCTGCTGTTCCTGCACAGTATTCTGACCGATCCCGCGCTCAAGGATGGCCATCCCGATCTGCTCGATGGAGGCAAGGTCTTTGTCGAGATATCAACTGTGGTCTGTTTCCTTGCGATTGCGCTGCGCATTCGCCTGCGGGGCAAGGGACTGAGGCCGCTCGCCAACCGTAAAGTTGCTTCCCCGGCGGTTACGACTACAAGCCTGGAGAGTTGACAGCAGGAATGAACGCCCATTTCGCGCTTGTGAATTGCATATCTGCTGCTACACTTCTGCTCACATTCTTTTTCATCTCTATGACGCCGGAGTTGCTAAAGCCCTTCGGCCGACTGCAAGAACTCAGGAGGACGTGTTGACCTCGAGAAGTCTCCGCTCCCTTTGTGTCGCCACTGTTGCGTCTCTTTCTTTGCTGCTTCCCAGCCTCGCACGCGCGCAATCACCCGCTTCTGGCAATCCCTTCGGCGCTCTGCGTTATCGATTCATCGGGCCTCCGGGCAATCGTGTCACTTCAGTCGTCGGTGTTCCCGGCGACATGAACGTGTACTACGCGGGCGCGGCTTCAGGTGGCGTATGGAAGTCCTTCGACGCAGGCCAGCATTGGTACCCAATATTTGACCGGGAGAGCGCGCAGTCCATCGGCTCCATCGCCATTGCTCCTTCGAATCACAGCATCCTCTGGGTCGGCACCGGCGAGCCCTTCATTCGCAGCAATGTCTCGCTGGGCGATGGCATCTATAAATCAACCGATGGCGGCAAGACCTGGCAGCACATGGGGCTCGAAAAAACGGGCCGCATCGGCCGCGTCATCATCGATCCCCAGAATCCTGACATTGTTTACGCGGCAGCGCTCGGCACATGCTACGGCCCGCAGCAAGAGCGCGGCGTCTACCGCACCACTGACGGAGGCAAGACGTGGAAGCAGGTCCTCTTCGTCGATCAGAACACCGGCGTCTATGACATCACCATGGATCCGGCGAACCCGGGCAAGCTGATCGCTGCCTCCTGGCAGATCGACATCAAGACCTGGGGACGGCAGAGCGGCGGTCCCGGCAGCGGCCTCTTCATGACCACTGACGGCGGCGATACCTGGAAGAAAATCAGTGGCCATGGTCTTCCGCCGTCCCCGCTCGGCAAAATCGCAGTCAGCTTCGCGCCCAGCGATCAGCGCCGCGTTTATGCGCTGATTGAAACCGGACAGGGCGGAACTCTCTGGCGCTCCGACGACGGGGGCTCCGATTGGACGGTCGTCAACTACAGCCGCTTGCTGAATGAGCGTCCGCACTACTACACCCGCATGCTGGTCATGCCCGACAATGAAAACGAAGTGTACTTCCCGTCGAACGGCATCAGTGTGACCTTCGATGGTGGCGACACTGCCGATCACATGCACTGCCCCGGTGACAATCCCGCCATGGAAGGCGGCGCCGGACGCCGAGGAGGCGGTGGCTGCGGCGGCGACAACCACGATATGTGGGCTGATCCCACCAACCCCAGCCGCATGATGATCGGCTCCGATGGCGGAGTCCTCATCAGCACCGAGCGCGGCCGCTCCTGGAACATGATCCGCTTGCCCATCGCACAGATGTATCACGTCGCGACAGATAACCGTATTCCCTATATGGTCTACGGCCAGATGCAGGACGGCTCGCCCCTTCATGGCCCCAGCAATGCGCCCGGTGAAGGCCGTATCAGCGCCAGTGAGTGGACAACCACTGCCGGATGCGAGACGGGATGGAACATGCCCGACCCGGTCGATAACGACATCGTCTGGGGAGGCTGCTACGCAGGCGTGACCGAGCGCTTCGATGCCAAGT
This sequence comes from Acidobacterium sp. FHG110202_01, assembly GCF_059115305.1. Lineage (NCBI taxonomy): Bacteria > Pseudomonadati > Acidobacteriota > Terriglobia > Terriglobales > Acidobacteriaceae > Acidobacterium > Acidobacterium sp. FHG110202_01. Next base: position 482,090 of record NZ_JBZYWJ010000003.1, on the reverse strand, counting down.
CAGGCTTCTCGCGCTCTGTGAGCGTGTGGCCCGACCGCACCATGGGCGCGAACGCAGGCGAGGTCAAGGTTCGGATGAACTGGACCTATCCTCTCGCCATATCGCCACACGATCACAACACTGTTTATGTAGGCAGCCAGTACGTTCACCGCACCACTGATGGCGGCGCGCACTGGACGCAGATCAGCCCTGACCTCACGCTGAATGATCCCGCGATGCACGGCGACTCTGGCGGCCTTACCGTCGACAATCTGAGTGTCGAATATGCTGGTGTGGTCTACGCCATTGCCGAGTCTCTCGTAGAAAAGGGCCAGATATGGGCCGGCACCAACGATGGCCAGTTGCAGATGACCCGCGACGGTGGCGCGCACTGGACAAACCTCACAGCGAATATCGCTGGACTTCCACCCAAGATGACCGTCGACAGCATCGAGCCCTCGAAGTACGCAGCTGGGACCTGCTATGTGGCTTTCGACGGCCACCAGGTCGATATCCGCGATCCTTATCTATATAAGACAACCGACTACGGCAAGACCTGGACGAAGATCACTGACGGCATCCCCGCATCGCAGCTGAGCTATACTCACGTCGTCCGCGAAGATCCCGTGCGCAAGGGCCTGCTCTATGCTGGAACCGAGAACGGCCTCTACATCTCCTTCGATGATGGAGCGCACTGGAAATCATTCCAGCTTAACCTGCCGCATACTCCTGTCTACTGGCTTACAGTTCAGCCTGAGTTCAACGACCTCGTTGTAGGCACCTACGGCCGCGGCTTCTGGATCCTCGACGACGTCACGCCGCTGCAGCACTACAAGTCTGAAGCTGAAGAAGGCGATGCGAGCCTCTACCCCATGCGCCATGCATACCGGCTCCGTGCCGGATTCAAGCGCGACATGGCGCCTGCCGGAGCATCGGTCGGGCAGAACCCACCTGATGGCGTCCCGGTGAACTTCTTCCTCAAGTCGGAAAAGACGAAGGTCACCCTTGAAGTTTTCGATAGCGCAGGCAAACGTGTGCAGCAGCTCCGCATCACTCCACATGCGGGCATCAACCGTGTCTGGTGGAACCTCCGCTACGAGCCTACCCTCGCCGTTGCTTTGCGCACCACACCGCCCGGCAATCCTCACATCTGGAGCGAGAAGCGCTTCGCCGGCAAAAAGACGCGCCCGGTCTTCTATTACGGCGTAGGCGGCGAATCGACTGACGGCCCGCTCGTGCCGCCTGGAACCTACACTGTGAAGCTCGCCGCCGCAGGCCAGACGCAAAGTCAGCCTGTCGTCGTGAAGAAGGACCCGCGAACGCCGGCCTCGGTCGATGACGCTATCGCTTCATCGAAGCTTTCCTACAGCATCTACCAGGACACAAATCTCTCCGCGCAACTCATCAACCAGATCGAGTGGAGCCGCAAACAGCTCGAAGACACACGCGCTCTTCTTGCCGAGCGCAGCGCGTCGAAGTCACTGCTCGATGCAACCGACGAGCTGAACAAAAAATATCTGGCGCAGGAAGACCAGCTTCTTCATCCCACGATTGCTGAGGGCGATGAAAAATCCTTCCGCGGCCCGCTTGGCCTCTACCTCAAATTCGTCTGGCTCGGAGCAGAAGCAGGCACCGGCGGAGGCGATGTGGCAGGCAACTCTGACTATGCTCCCACTGAGCCGGAGCAGCAGGTCTTTACGCTTCTCGATGGCCAGCTCCACTCCGTCCAGTCAGCAGTGCATGAGATCGATACAAGCGCAGTGCCCGCATATAACGCAACTTTGCAGAAGGCCGGTATATCGCTCATCACTGCCGGACCTCCGCCAAAAGAAGGCGCGCCAACAGACACAGATCAGGAAGGCTCAGCCGATGAAGACGGAGACGGCGGTGGAACAATTTGATGAATGAAAGGAGCAGTGCTCCGCATCGAGCTATTTCTTAAGTGCCAGCGCCTCGGCGGAGTACTGCCCCTCCAGCCTTTTCTTCGTGATTTCATTCCATTCGCGCAATGATTCCAACAGCGGCGGCGAACTCGACCGAGGCGCTACCAGATCAACACACTGCTGCGGCGGAATGTTTCCGTCCTTGTTACGAAAGAGGCCCTTGACCCAGGCCACTGCCGCCAGCCCGGCCTCTCCGTGGAAGCTCTGCTCCATGTAGAACCATTTCTCGTCCCAGCCGAGTGTGCGCGAGCGCAGTTCAAAGCGCGCAAACAGGTCGAGCGACCGCCGATAGGTCACATCGACTGAGCCTACCAGTGGAACCCACTTCTCCCGCAGAGCATGGTCCAGAATGCCATTGGCCGCCATCATGTGGATGCGTCCATAGTCCATGCAGCTCAGGTAGCGCGAGTTATTCAGATGGAAGTTGAAGTCAATGTCATTGGGCCACACCCGCATCCGGATGCAGTCTTCATCAAGCAAACCAATACGCCGAAGTGGACGAATGCGCTGACGAATCGCCAGCAGTGGAATGCGGACAAAGCTGTTGATGTGCGCCATGCAGTTCTGCGAAGAGTTTACAGGTTTCTCAGGAACCTCTTCGCTGCCACTCAGGAGATCAGTGCACTCCCTGGATCAATCTTTCTTGAAATACTGCACTTCGCGCTCGTGCTGCTTGGCTTTTTCCAGCGTTGGAAATGTGCCGAGGTTACGACGCTTGCCCGTTGATGCGTCTCGCTTGCGCGAGTAAAGGCGGTATTCTCCGGATTTCAGTTTGCGAATCATGTTAAAGGGATGGTTATTCGCTAACCGGCTGTTGCTTGACAGAAGTTTTTACCAGGAGGGGAGATCCGGCGAGCACCAGAGCGATGCCAAGTATCTGCTCTATGGAAAGAGCATCCCTCAAAACAAAGCTGCGATCTCCGCGATAGAAATCTAGAAAGAAAAGAGTCGCACCGTAAACGAAGAGGAAAATTCCAGCCAACGAACCCTCCGGTTTCTCACGCGACAATAGAAACGCAAGCATGACAAAGAGCGCGAAGAAGATTGCGGCCTCATAAAGCTGAACGGGATGCAGTCGAATTCCCAGCGGAGTGCCAGACCACAGGCTTGCAAGCCTGTGCATGTAAACCACGCCCCACGGAGCGGTGGTCGGAGAGCCGTAATCCGAGCCTCCAAAAAATGTGCCTAGGCTGCGAATGCCCAATCCCAGTGCCGCCGCAGGGGCCAGGCAGTCCAGCGTAAGCCGCATCGGCAGACGATGGACAAATATGTAACCGATACAGGCACAAATTGCGATCAGCAGGCTTCCATAAAAAGCAACATTGCTGCGGATCGTGATCAGGCCCAGCATCCAGAAAGGATGAGCAAGAAAATCAGATGGATGAAAAAGGATCAGAAGCAAGCGTGAACCGAGCAGAACAGAGAAGATGCCGATGAGGCCGAGGTTCCAGATTTTGTTCGGATCAAGGTCGAGGCGTCGCGCCGTCCGTGTTGCAAACCCGAGCGCACTGATGAGCGCCAGCGCCGCAAATACGCCGTAGGTTGGAATGGCAACGTGTCCGAACTGGAAGAGGCGCGGATGCAAGCAAAAGCAAAAACCGACCCGCGGGGCCGTGGAGCGATGTGCCGGTGAACCCGTCCTAAGACGGTGGGAACCCTCCGCGGTTCTTTAGGCATTCCGGACTGGCGGACACTGCGCACCGAACCGATTATTCGAGTCGGGCTCCCTGTTCAATGAATGTAGGTTCAACCGGCAATTATCACAACCACCTGCTTTGCAGGCCGGTTTCTAGATGGATGCTAGCGGGTAGCAGCGCAGATTGCAAGCTGAAGACGCAAGGTGATGTTGATGCACGTTTTTTCTATGGTCGCTGAGCCACGCCTGATACTGCGTGGCCACCATCTCCATTCGCTGCTTCTTCGACCACCAGCTCATCCACGCGAATCTTCATTTGGTAGCCTAGTTCGTGGAACTTCTCCGTCCACTCATCAGGCATCTTTTGCCGCGTCGACAGCTTAAGCAGGTCATACCAGATGTTTTGTGCCTGCCAAAGATTCAAGTCGAAAGGCAACTCGATCAGCGTGCGTGCTGTCAGAAGAGCATCATCAAGCAGATCGATCTTTTCCGGAGCTGCTACGAACTTCACCATGACGCGCTTCATTTTCTGGTCGGCGACATAGCGCAGCAGACTTGTATCCAAATCGATCTGGTCAGTTGAAGACAGGCCTCGATAAGCGCGTACTTGCAAGGCATCGATTGGATCACTTTCTATCGCCCGACGCAAGCCTGCATTGACAGCAAAGCCGGCTGCCAGCTCAAGCGCTGGGGGCTTCGGCAATCCATTTTGGCTTAGAAAACGCAGCAGGGACGCATGATCTTCATAGATAGTGATCAGACTCGATTCCACTTCAGAGACAGGGGTTTGCAGGATGAGATTCAGAATCCGCCGCTGCTCGTCTTTGAACAGTGACTTAATGGAGTAAGTAGTTCCGTCGAAGATGCGATCAAACAGACGAATGAGCTCGGGAATATCCGCGCCAACAACAGCTGCACGCGCGTCTTCTATAAATTTTGTATATTGTTCGATCCGTGTTTCATCATAGCGTTTCACTACGGCAGTAATGTTTTGATCACCAAAGTGGACGACAGCGAATACCGCAGTTTCCGGCTCCTGCGTGATCTGTGATGCGATGCGTGCCTGGCCAAACAACGACCTGGACCGTCCTGAAGTCGCCACTTCATACGACTGCCTGCGAATCGAATAGCAGAACAGCTCAGTTTCATCAGCGTAGCTGGTGAAGACAGAGCTGATGGCATAGTGTGCCACGACTTGCTCCAGTCCAACCTGCATTTTCTTGATCCGGCTTAGATAGATCGCTGCACCATCTTCTTTTTGCGGAGCATTGCTCTTAGCGTTGCGCAGTATCTCAACGAATTGTTCTTCGAGAACTGCGCCATCTTTGCCGAAGATGTCTGCCGCGAGCTGCAACACGCGGCCCGCATAGGCGATGATCTGCACAGTTTCGAGGCCTGAAATGTCATTAAAGAACCAACCGCAGCTTGTATACATCAGTAATGTGTGGCGCTGCAGTTCCATCAGCTTGAGCGCAAGGATGCGCTCTTCCGCGTTCAACTCATGAGTTGCTTGCTTTGCAAGAAATTCACCTATAGTGGTGCTGTTTCGATCGAGCACGACATCAATGTACGTATCGCGAGAGGCCCATATATCCGTAAGAAGTGGTTTAGCTGTCTTCTCGGTAAGAGGAATTAATGCATCGCGCAGCTGATCGAGCGCTTCGCGCAGAGGACGGCGCCATTCCTGGTTCCAGCCCGGATGTGCTCCAGTATTGCAGCCGCAGTTCGAACGCCAGCGCTCAATGCCGTGCGCACAGCTCCAGGATGTGTTTTCGACGATCTGCGCCTCCCATGCTGGTGGGAACTTCTCGAGAAATGCGCCATAGTTTGTAAGGCACACATCTGGATTTTGTTCGATCAGCTTCAATGCATAGGAGAGCGCCATTTCGCCGTGCTTATGGTGGTGCCCATAACTTTCGCCATCGGTTGCTACATGCACCAGCTGAGTCGCTCCTCCTTCTGAGAAGCCGCCCATCAGGCGCGCAGCGAAGGTATCGCCGCTATTCAGAAGCCCTTCAAACGCAATTGCGCGGGAACGCGGTCCGTCGTAGAAAAAGACTGTAATTGTTTTTCCAGTCTTTAACTTGATGAGATAAGGATGGCGTGTATCGACTGTGTCGGCCTGCGTTTCAGTCCACTGGCCGTCGCCTTTTTTGTCGAGCGGACGGATACGTGCACACTGGTGCGGTGCAAGCACAGTAAAGAGAATGCCGTGGTCAGCCAGAAGCTCTAATGTTTCTGAGTCGACTGCTGTCTCGGCCAGCCACATGCCTTCCGGTCTACGTTTGAAGCGGTACTCAAAATCAGCGATGCCCCAGCGAATCTGCGTGATTTTATCGCGCCGGTTAGCCAGCGGCATGATGATGTGATTGTAGACCTGCGCCATGGCCGAGCCGTGACCGGAAAATCTCTTCTGACTGATGCGGTCGGCCTCAAGAATCATGTTATGGGTGCGGTGCGCGTTTGTCTCAAGCCATGAGAGCAGAGTGGGGCCGAAGTTGAAGCTGATGTGTGCATAGTTATTTAGAATGCGAATAATCTCATTGTCTGTGTTCACGATGCGCGAAGCGCCATTCGGAGCGTAGCACTCGGCAGTAATGCGGTCATTCCAGTCATGATATGGTGCAGCGGTGTCCTGCGTCTCTACCTGCTCGAGCCAGGGGTTTTCGCGCGGAGGTTGATAAAAGTGGCCATGAATGCAGATGTAGCGCGTCGCAGTTGACATGGAAATACCCCATTCATTTTTAACTTAGTTCATTGTAGGCAGTATGCAGGATGCACGAAATTCAGAATTTTTCTTCTGCCTGTAAACTACTTCTTCGAGACAATCCGGAGAAAAAACGAAAATTCATGAGTCGGAACGTTATCGCACTGTTGCTTTTGCTGTTCAGTTTCGTCAGTCAAAAATCTTTTGCTGCGGAACCGCATACATTCAAAGCAGAGAACGGTCATTTTACCCTTGATGGCAAACCATTTCAGGTCATCTCTGGTGAGATGCACTATCCGCGCATTCCGCGCGCCTATTGGCGCGACCGTCTCAGAATGGCGAAGGCGATGGGCCTGAACACCATCACGACCTATGTTTTCTGGAACGTGCACGAGACCAGCCCAGGCGTGTACGACTTTTCCGGCAATAACGATGCAGCAGAATTCATCCGCGAAGCCCAACAGGAAGGTCTTTATGTCATCCTGCGTCCCGGCCCTTATGCCTGCGCAGAGTGGGAATTTGGCGGATATCCGGCATGGCTTTTGAAAGACCACGATATTGTTGTGCGATCGAGCGATCCAAAATTTATCTCTGCTGCACAGCGCTGGATTACGCGGCTAGGACAGGAACTTGCTCCGCTGCAGGTCGGCAATGGCGGACCGATCATTCTGGTGCAGGTAGAAAACGAATACGGCTCCTTCGATAAGGACCATGCATATATGGAGCAGATCCATCACATGCTGGTCGATGCCGGATTTACGAAAGCGCAACTCTACACTGCGGATGGTCCCGAGCAGGTGCCTGATGGCTCATTGCCGGAGCTTCCTGCCGCTATCAACTTTGGCCCGGGCGAATCGCAGAAAGGTTTTGCGAAGTTCAAGACGCTGCGTCCCGATGGCCCATTCATGAATAGCGAATACTGGGACGGTTGGTTTGATCACTGGGGATCGAAACATGCGAAGACCGATGCGCAGCAACAGACCTCAGATTTAGATTGGACGCTGCGTCAGGGATACTCCATCAGTCTGTATATGTTTCATGGCGGCACGAGCTTCGGATGGATGAACGGCGCGAACTCCAACGGCAAGAACTATGAGCCGGATGTAACCAGCTATGATTACGACTCGCCGCTCGATGAGAGCGGGCGCCCTACGCCGAAGTACTTTCTATTCCGCGATACGATTGCCAAGGCGACGGGAGTGACTCCTCCGCCAGTGCCACCGGTTGCGCCGGCAATCACAGTGCCGGCCTTTACTCTCACGCAGACAGCATCGCTCTGGAAGAATCTGCCAAAGCCAGTGCACAGCGAGCAGCCGCTTACGATGGAAGACCTCGACCAAGCCTACGGCTACATTCTCTACCGCACAACGCTGCATGGTCCTGTGAGCGGTGATCTTCTTCTTGATGAGCTCCATGACTATGCGCAGATCTATGTGGATGGAAAGCTTGTGGGCACGCTCGACCGGCGGCTGAATCAGAGCAAGCTGCCTTTAAACGTTGCTTCCACCAATGCGCGTCTCGACATTCTGGTTGAGAATACCGGCCGCGTGAATTTCACCAAGGTCTTGCGCGGCGAACGCAAGGGAATCACGAAGCAGGTCACGCTGGCGGGCAAGCCGGTTACTGGATGGGACGTTTATCCGCTGCCGATGCTTACACCGCAAACACTGCATTACTCCAATGCTGAGTGCACCGGAGCATGCTTCTATCGGGCGACGTTCAAAGTGGACAGGCCAGCGGACACCTTTCTCGACACCAGCGCCTTCACCAAGGGAGAAGTCTGGCTGAATGGCCATGCGCTTGGGCGAGTCTGGAACATTGGGCCACAGAAGACGCTTTACGTTCCCGGGCCGTGGTTGAAGGCCGGCGAGAATGAAGTGGTTGTCTTTGATCTTGACGGAGCATCGGGCCGCAGCCTGCAGGGGTTGAATAAGCCGGTGCTGGATGGTCCGGTGAAGCAATAAGCGATTCGCTATGATTTCCATAAATGTCTGAAACAGAATTGCAACTCGACCAGCTTCTTACCGAGGCGCGCAATCCGAAGACTGCCAACCTCGATCAGCTCTCGACCATTGACCTGATCCGGACGATGCATGCTGCCGATCGGGAGGTACTCGATGCGGTTGAGCGTGAGCTTGCGAGTGTTGCGAAGGCAGTCGATGTCATTGTGGCGCGGATCGATGACGGCGGACGACTGTTTTATCTCGGAGCCGGCACATCGGGCCGTCTTGGAGTGCTCGATGCATCGGAGTGCCCGCCGACTTACAACACTCCACCGGAACTGGTGCAGGGGTTGATTGCCGGAGGCGATGTGGCGCTGCGCCGCTCTGTCGAGCGCGCTGAGGATGATGCGACTCAGGGTGAGAAGGACCTTGCAGCGCACGGTTTTACGGCAAAGGATGTTCTGGTGGGCATTGCCGCCAGCGGGCGCACGCCATACGTTCTTGGCGGAATCGAATACGCGCGCAAGCTGGGAGCGGCGACAATCGGGCTGAGCTGCGCGCCTGGATCACAGCTGGCGAAGCAAGCGGAGATTTCCATCACTCCGGCGGTCGGGCCGGAAGTGGTGACTGGGTCGACGCGGATGAAAGCGGGCACGGCGACGAAGCTCGTTCTCAACATGCTCTCGACGGGAGCGATGGTGCGCCTTGGCTATGTTTACGGCAACCTGATGGTGAACGTGCAGCCTACGAATGTGAAGCTCACCAACCGTGCTACACGAATCATCATTGCGCTGACAGGCGTTTCTTATGAAGATGCCGCTGCGCTGCTGACGAAAGCGGGCTCGGTCAAAGCTGCAGCAGTGATGCAGAAGCTTGGCGTGACCCGCGAGGAAGCCGAAACGAGATTGAAGGCTGCGAAGGGGAGATTGGGCGTTGCTCTGACGTCCGGAGCAGCGGCGGAATGAAGGCCACCGAGTTCGAATTCCGTTTTCGTGTCGTCATCATTTTCCTGTTCTACCTTCTTGGTTTCACAGCGCCGTGGGAGCGGTATCTGCGCGGTTCTTCCTCCGTCTCGACTGCATGGCTTGAGCTGTGCGGCGCGCTAGCCAGCGCGCATTGGCTGTCTTTGAATGACGCGACGATTCTCGTTACGGTGATTGCACTTCTGTGTGCGGTTAAAGGCACGGTCTTCCGCGTCTGGGGCACGGCGTACCTGGGAGCAAGCGTCGTTCACGACAGCGCACTGCACGGATCGGAGGTTGTCGCTTCAGGGCCTTACCGATATACGCGCAATCCGCTGTATCTTGGCAGTTTTATCTTCTCGATTGCTGTTTCGATTCTCATGCCTCCGACAGGCGCGATCTTCTTCCTTGCAGCGCAGGCTGTCTTTTATTACCGGCTCATTCTGAGAGAAGAGGCTTACCTTACGTCGCAGCAAGGCGAAGCCTATCTTGCCTATAAGCGACTTGTGCCGCGCTTCTGGCGCAGCCTGCGTGCGCGTGTTCCTGCATCGGCTGCCAGGCCGCAGTGGCTTATAAGCATTCTGGCTGAGAGTTACAACGTCAGCATGACGGTGTGCTTCGCGATTTTTGCATGGCGTTACAATGCGTATCTTTTAACGAAATGTCTCATCATCTGTTTTGGAGCGTCGCTTATCATTCGTGCCATGTTGCCTAAGAAGGCGTCTGCAGCTTAAGCTCGTTCGTCATCAGGACAAAGGAGCAACTCGATGGAACGAAAGAAGGCGTCCGACTATCCGCAGGAACTGCTGAACCTGTTCGATCTGTATGTTCATGGGGACATGAACCGCCGCCAGTTTCTCGACGGCGCGGGAAAGTTCGCCATCGGTGGCCTTACCGCTGTTGGCCTATGGGAAAGCCTGAAGGCCAACTATGCTTATGCCCAGCAGGTGCCGAAGGATGACAAGCGTCTGCATGCCGAGTATGCGACCGTGCCTTCGCCGAAGGGCAATGGGAGCATCAAAGGGTACTTCGTTCGACCTGCGAACCCGGGCGGAAAGCTGCCGGGCGTGCTGGTCATCCACGAGAACCGCGGGCTGAATCCTTATATCGAAGACGTAGCGCGCCGCCTAGGCGTGGCCAACTTCCTGGCCTTTGCTCCAGATGGCCTTACTTCTGTCGGCGGCTATCCGGGCGATGATGAGAAGGGCGGCGAGGCCTTCCGCAAGGTCGATCCGGACAAGATGTTTGAGGACTTCGTCGCTTCGGCGGAGTGGCTGAAGGCGAGACCTGAGTGCACGGGCAAGATTGGCGTTGTCGGCTTCTGCTTTGGCGGCGGCGTGGCGAACAAGCTGGCAGTGCGGCTGCCTGATCTTGCAGCTTCGGTTCCGTTCTATGGTGCGCAGCCGCCGGCAGCAGATGTGGCGAAGATCAAAGCGCCACTGCTGATTCACTATGCTTCGCTCGATACCCGCATCGACGCCGGATGGCCGGCCTATGAAGAAGCTCTCAAGGCAAACCACGTCAGTTACCAGGTGTATTTCTATGAGGGCGCAAACCACGGCTTCCATAACGACACGACTCCCCGTTACGACGAGGCAGCGGCGAAGCTGGCGTGGCAGCGCACGCTCGATTTCTTTAATAAAAATCTGCGGTAAGCGTTTATCGCACGGCGGCTGCCACTTCACTGCGCAGATGTTTTTCGGCGCCTTCCGTCATGCTGGTAACAAGAGCTACAGGCAGGCCGACAACATTGAAATAGCATCCATGAATGCGGGGAATCCATACGCTGGCGCGGCCCTGAATGCCATAGGCTCCGGCCTTGTCCATGGGCTCGCCGGTCTGGATGTAGGCATCGATCTCATTTTCAGAAATGGTGCGCATGGTCACGTACGTCAGCTCGGACGCGACTTCGACTCCCAGGCGCGAGACCAGCGCGACGCCTGTTACCACTGAGTGCGTGCAGCCGGAGAGTGCCCGCAGCATGCGGGCTGCGTCGTTCGCATCTTTGGGTTTGCCGAGGATCTCTTTTGCCGGCGAGATGACGATGGTATCGGCACCCAGCACCAATAGCGGATCGTCGGGCATGTCGAGCGATGCCTGTTCCGCGAAGACGGCCTCGGCCTTTTCGCGCGCCAGACGTGCGGCTAAGGCATACGGATCTTCTCCCGGCTTGATCTCTTCCGGAACCGATGAGGGATGGACGCGGAAGGCGAATCCTGCCTGAGTGAGAAGCTCTTTGCGGCGCGGCGATGCGGAAGCAAGTACCAGCATGATTTTCTTAGATTAAGACAGGAATGGGTCATCCGAGCATAAGGGCCTCGTGTCTTTCAACTTATCTTCATGATACGTGCATGAGGGCCGGGATCGATCTTACCCCCCTCCCCCTGTTTTTGTACGGGGATGGTTTATTTTCAAGCACTTACGGTGAAGGCTTATGCGGGAAATGTTTGTTTTCAATAAGTTGGCTTGTCATCCTGTAAAACCCCCAGGTTAGCTGCGCGAACCTGGGGCACCCCCTGTGGCGGCTGCCGATGCGAAAAGCAGGTCCTTCTCCTTCACTTCGTTCAGAGTCAGGATGACATCGTCTGGAGTTTGTGGCTTTTTGTTGGTGTTCAGGTGGAGGGAGAAGGCGGCTTCCGCGGCCAAGGGGCTGTCGGATTCGGCGATTTCTTTCATGAGCTTCTGGACGGCCAGCTCGTAGCCTTCAATGCGTCTGAGGTCCGGCTGGAAGGATGTTCTCGGCGAAGGCGACCTCTTGTTGCTGTTGAGTGAGAACTACGCCCTGGACGATTTCAGACTCTGCGCGCTCAGGGTCGAGGATGGCGATGTCTTTGGGGGGGTTGGAGGCGTCGATCTGGATGCCATAGAGGCATAGTCCGGCGATGCGCTTATCGATGGCTCCGGAGACGAGGGCATTGAGCACGCGGGAGACGGCGATCTGGACGGCGAAGCGGTCTTCGATGGGCGGGAGCTCCAGACTCGGGAACGGCTTGCGCTGGGATTGGTGGTAGTAGCAGAAGTCGTGTCCTTCGATGGCGCGGGTGCGGCAGCGGCCACCGCTGGGACGGATGTGACGGCAATAACTGAACATGGAACCCCCCTCCCCCGTGTTTTGTACGGGGATTGTTTGTTTTCAGTGGGTTAGAGTTGTAAAAGCTTTACCGCAGAAGACGCAGAGTTCCGCTGAGGTTCGCAGAGAAAGCATTTACCACAGAGAGCACGGAGTACACAGAGAAACAAAAAAGGCATGGCTTTGGGCCATGCCTTTTGTTCATTTTCTTTCTACTTTCAGGATAGCAAATTAGGGGGAAATTGCCTGCGGTTTGGATTCTGGTTTATCTGCTTTGGATTGTTGGGGTTGTGCGGATGGGGGTTACTTTGGAGACTTGACATGGTTTTTGGGCAGAGACACTTCCCGGGCCTTGCTGCGCAAGGCACAAAGCGCGTCCTTAGGGCGCGGGTCTTTCGACTTCGCTCAGGATGACAAATCTTAAATCAAGCCTTTCGGCCACGCTCGGAATGAACAAATCCGTTGCTGAATTTCTGCGAACGATGCATCCTGCGAACCTCCCACGTTAGCTCCGCGAACGTGGGGCACCCATGCTTACGACTGATTTTTGGCCTCGATCTGGATGTATCTATTCGATGGCGATGCCGGTGCGTGGGCCCTGGGCGTTGCAGATACCCCAGGCCATGCGCGGAGTGTTGTGCGCCAGGCCGTAGCGGCCATCGGGGGCGAGAAGGATGATGCCGCCGTGTCCACTGAGTCTTTTATATAGGTAGGCGATGGCGTCGGGGGCGACCTGCTCGGGGGAGCGGCCCTGCTGCACGCGGTCGACGGCCCACTTGCCCAAGACCAGCTTCATGATGGGCTCGCCCCATCCGGTGAGGGAGACGGCGGCGCTGGTGTTGTCGGCATAACAGCCGCAGCCGATGAGCGAGGAGTCGCCAACGCGTCCGGGAGCCTTGTTCAGCGTGCCTCCGGTGGAGGTTGCGGCGGCGATTCCGCCCTTGGAGTCGAGAGCGACTGCGCCTACAGTGTCGTGCGAGGTGAGTTCAGCCGCGGTCTCAGGAGATTTGTCGTCTCCGGCGAATGTCAGGTCGGGCAGGCCTGCGCGTTCCTTTGCCTGTGCGTCTTCGAGGCGCTGCTTTTCGCGGTCGAGCACCAGCTCGGAGTTGTCGATCAGCTCCATGCCGTGTGTGCGGGCGAACTCCTCTGCGCCCTGGCCGACGAAATACACATGCGGGCTTTTATCGAGCACCAGGCGCGCGGCGCGAATGGGATTGCGCAGACGCTCGACGCAGGCCACGCCTCCGGCGCGCATCGTTCTGCCATCCATGAGCAGCGCGTCGAGCTGCACGCGGCCATCGCGGGTGAGAAAGCTGCCGCGTCCAGCGTCGAAGGTGTCGTCGTCTTCAAGTACAGCCACCGCAGCCTCAACTGCATCGACGGCAGACGAGCCTTTTGCGAGCAGCGCGTATCCGGCATCGAGCGCATGGCGTACGCCGCGCTCGTGCGCTTCGACCATGTCGTCCGGGATGGCCCAGGCGCCTCCGTGAACCAGCAGAATGGGTGTATGCGGCATAGGCAACTTCCGATTTTATGCCTCCGGCGGCCGCTACGCGCGGCGCGGTCTTTGCCAGACGGGCCTTAGCAGTAAGAAGAGTGGGAGAAAAACCTCCCACTCTTCTTACTGGTATACCTGCTGGTATACTTGGACGGTCAGTCCCGCCGTCCGCGCAGGACCCGCCGGAGGCATTGTTGGCGGTTGGTGACTTTGATTCTGGTCAAGTCACCTTCGTAATGGTGCATGGGGCTTGTATTGCGGCTTCTCGCCTCCTAGGCTGACTGCATGAACCGCCTGCAATCTGTCTTTCTTGTTCTGGCCGTGGCTTTGGTCCTGCCGGGCATTGCTTTTGCTGTTCCCAAGCCTCATGTGGTTGGGCTGGGAGCGGTGAAGAAGGTGCCGTATTCGACTACGGGCGATCCAGCGGGTGCGGCGGAGGAAGAGAAGGAGCTGCGTGTGCGTCCGCTGATTGTTGACGGCAAGGTGAAGGAGTGGACGACGGGCGAAGCGCATGATGTGACCGACCGCACCTTTGCCGTGCGGCGCGCGATCCGGTTGAATGACGCTCTGCCTACGGACAAGGTGGAGCATTGGGTGTGGCAGCGCGGGCCGTGGCTGTTGATTGATCGCGTGTCCGGCCACGTGACGGCGCCGAAGCTGCCTGATTATGATCCTGCGGTTTCGCGGGTGGTGTGGTTTCGCGACTATGCTGCGTATTGCGGACTGACGGCGAGCGGCAAGCAGCTGTATGCGGTGGTGGCGCAGGTGGCTGCGCGCAAGCCGGTGCTTGCGAAAAAACTTGGGGCCTGGGATGTGGGGGATCATCCTACGCCGGCATGCGCGCCTTCGACATGGCAGCGCGATCCGCTGCGCATCACTTTCGTGCCGACGGGCGGAACGCAGGTCAGCTACGATCTGGTGGGATTGTCGGCGGTGCTGGTGGAAGATGGTGATGCGGACGGCGATGAGAATTGATGTTCGTGTTTTTATTCGCCAGGACTTTTATGCCAGTTTTGACGCCCGCTTGATTTACGCTGAGGTCCGCTGATTCAACTAAAATTTGTTCATGTCCTACGCTGCAGCGATTGATAGTTTGTTTGCGCTTGCCGGGGAGCTGCATACTGCTCCCGGGCAGCCGCGGCGCAAGTTTGATCTTGAACAGACGCGGGTGCTGGCTGCGGCGCTGGGCGACCCGCAGAAAAAATTTCCTTCCGTTTTGATTGCCGGCACCAACGGCAAGGGATCGACGTCGGCGACGCTGGCGGCGATTCTTGAAGCGTCGGGTTATCGCGTTGGGCTTTATACTTCGCCGCATCTGGTGCGCGTGAATGAACGCATCCGGATTGCGGGTGAGGACATTTCTGACGATGGGTTTGCGCAGCTCTATTTTCAGGTGGATGACACCGCGCGAAGATTAGTGGATGAAGGAAAGCTGCCGGCTCCTCCGAGTTTTTTTGAGATGATGACGGCGCTTGCATTTACTGCTTTCGCCGATGAGAAGGTCGACATTGCGGTGCTCGAAGTGGGCATGGGCGGCCGGCTGGATGCGACGAACATTATCGAGCCGCTCATTTCTGTCATTACTGACATTTCACTCGATCACACGGAATGGCTTGGGTCTACAATTACCGACATTACGCGGGAGAAGGCAGGCATTCTGCGCGAAGGCGGCGTGATGGTGACGCTGCCGCAGCATCCGGAAGCCAACCAGGCATTGGGCGAGGCAGCGACGGCGCTGGGTGTGCGCGGCGTGAATGCCGCGGAATATATTCCGTCGCGCACGACGGAATCCCGCTACTCGGTTCAGGTGCTGGGACAGCCGGTGGAAGTGGATTCGCCGCTTATGGGGCAGCACCAGCAGAGGAACATTGCACTGGCCATCGCAGCAGCAGTCGAATTAAGTAACAAACACTGTTACAAAATTATGCCTGCTCAGATCAAGGCAGGAATTCGAGCTACGCGCTGGCCTGGACGCATGGAGCAATGTATCTCCAAAAATGGAGTAACCATTTTATTGGATGTTGGCCATAATCCTGCGGGCGCGTGGGCCCTGCGCTCGGTGCTTGCGGGAATGGAAGACCGCCAGCCACGAACTCTTATCTTCGGCTGCCTTCGCGACAAGGCGATTGCCGAGATGGCCCAGATACTCTTTCCGCTCTTTGATCGCGTGCTGCTGACGCCAGTTGACTCGCCGCGGTCGGCGAGTCTGGAGGAACTGGCTGCTGCGGCAGAGGCCACCGGCGCGTCATTCGAAACGCTGGCCGATGCGAAGACGGCGCTTGCTGTCGGGCTGGAGCTGACTCCACCAGAGGGGCTGATTGTGGGGACGGGCTCGGTGTACCTGATAGGAAGTCTGCGCGCGGAGCTGGCTTCGTGATCCGGCATCCGCTGGAGCCGAGGCCGAAGCCTCTGCCGCTGGTGAACCGCATTGTCTCAAATTGCCTGCAGGCGCCTCTCTTTTTTGCGTCGACAGCTTTCTTTGGGAGCCTGTCGCTAGCGGCTTCGCTGTTTGAGACGGACGGCAAGTGGCAGCACCGTATTGCCCAGACATGGGCACGGGTTTCGGTTGCCATCAGCAGGAGTCCGGTCAGAGTGGTTAGCTCAGAGAACCTCAAGAAGCGCAAGGTCGCGGTGTACGCCTGCAATCATCTCTCTTATATGGATACGCCGGTAATCTTCAGCTCGCTGCCGTTTCAGTTCAGGATTGTGGCGCGGCATGATCTCTGGAAGATGCCTTTTATCGGCTGGCACTTGCGGCGGTCAGGGCAGGTTTCGGTCAACGTCGAAAATCCGCGGGCTTCGATTTCGAGCCTGGGCAGCGCGGTCAAGACGCTCAAGTCGGGGATGCCGCTGTTTATCTTTCCTGAGGGTGGGCGCAGCGAGAGCGGGCATATTGCTTCGTTTCTGAATGGGCCGGCGTTTATGGCGATCCGGGCGCAGGTCCCGATCGTACCCATGGCGCTGGTTGGCACGCATGAGCTTTTGCCGATTCATACATCGCAGTTTTATCCGGTGCCGATCACGCTGGCGGTTGGCGAGCCGATTGATACTTCGGAATATTCAATACGGCAGATAGACCAGCTGACGCAACGGCTGAGCGATGAGATATGCCGGTTGTTCTATGCGCATTCTTATCTGGAGGCTCCGGCGCGACCTCAGCTTGAGGAGATTACCGAGATTCCGGAGGGTACGGTATGAGCCAGGAAGCCCCACGTATTGCTATCCCTGAGCCGAATTCGATGAAGCCGGATTACAACGAGCGCAGCTGGCCGCAGTATGCCCGCGCGGTAGAGGCTGTGGGCGGCGTTCCGGTACGGGTGCCGCTTTCGGAGTTGCCGGCAGCGGTGGCGAGCCTGGTAGCTTCGTGCTCGGGAGTGCTGCTGCCAGGCAGTCCGGCGGACGTGAATCCACAGAAATACGGGCAAGAGGCGGCACCGGAGAGCGCGGAGCCTGATGCAAAACGGGAAGCCGTGGACGAGCTGCTCCTGCAGGACGCCTTTAATCTGCATAAGCCGCTGCTGTGCATCTGCTATGGGGCGCAGTCACTGAATGTGTGGAAGGGCGGAACTCTTATTCAACATTTGGCGACGCAGGTGAACCATAAGGCGGGACGCGAGGTGGTCGACGCACATGCAGTGACGGTAGCTCCCGATGCCGAGCGTGTTCCGGCGATGAGTACTGTGAACAGCAGCCATCACCAGGCGATTGAAAACCCGGGAGATGGACTGCACGTGGTGGCTACGGCTCCGGACGGGACGATTGAGGCGGTCGAGCAGCGGGGCGAGCATTTTGTCCTGGGATTGCAGTGGCATCCGGAGCGGACGTTTGAGCAGAAGGCGGAATCGCAGGAGATTTTCTCCGAGTTTGTCGAGGCGGCGCGGGCGTGGAAGCCGCGCGAGATTCGGGAATCGATTGCACAATGAACGAAGCGCTCGAGAAGGCCGGCCTGAAGCCGCTGGCCCCGGAGATGGAGCGGCAATTCCGGTCCTACCTTGAGCTTCTGCTGAAGTGGAATGCGCGGCTGAACCTTACGGCCATCCGGGAGCCGGAAGAGATTGTCGAGCGGCATTTTGTCGAGAGCATCTTTGCGGCGCAGAACCTTCCTTCCGTAACGGGGCCTTCCGGGATCGGGACGCTGCTGGATTTCGGATCAGGGGGCGGGTTTCCCGGGATTCCGATTGCGATCTGCTGTCCGGAGATCCGGGTGACGCTGGGGGAATCGCAGGCGAAGAAGGCGGCTTTTCTGCGGGAGGCAGTGCGGACGCTGGGGCTTGGGAATGCCGAAATCTTTGACGGGCGGGTGGAGAAGCTGGACCGGCAGTTCGATGCGGTGACCTTGCGGGCGGTGGATCGGATGGAGGAAGCCTGCCGGGTGGCTCTCGAGAAGGTTAAGCCGGGCGGGTATTTTGTGCCTTTTCTTACCGGGAATGCCGAGGAGGCTTTCGAGGGGATTGCGTGGGAGTCGCGGTTTCTGTTGCCCGGGTCGGAGCAGCGGGTGCTTCTGATCGGGCGGAAATCTTAGTTTTGTTCCACGTGGAACACGCCCTGTTTCCGGAAAATCTACCGCTAAGGGCGCCAAGGTTTCGCCAAGGCCAATGTTCCACGTGGAACACGAGTCCCTTTTTTTACCACAGAGTACGCAGAGAACACAGAGGCTTCACAGAGGAAGTCTCTTTCACTGTTGTTTTGAATGCAGGGAGAAAACTACGGGTTCCTCCGCTTCGCCCAATGACAAGCTGTCGATTTCCGGTATGTGTTCCACGTGGAACACGAAGCCTACAGCTCATTCGTCAAGGAAGATTTCCACTTTGCGCAAAATCTCGATGGACGAACCTATCTTGCCATGACGGCTGCTATCTCTATCTGAAACAGTGAGTTACTGGCGGTAGCCGGGAGGATGCGGAAAGTCTTCCACAATTTGGGACGCGTTGTTCACAGCCTGTGACGATTGAATTCCTCGCCCCTAAACTTTAGTCTTTTTCCTATTGTTTATGAGTAAAGTTCTTGCTGTTGTGAACCAGAAAGGCGGGGTGGGAAAGACCACGACCGCGATCAATCTGGCTGCCGCCCTAGCGCTGGAAGGGCTGAAATGCCTGCTTATCGATTGCGATCCCCAGGCCAACTCCACGGGAGGGTATGGTCTGGCGCGCGACGAGGAGCGGAAGACCACGTACGACATTCTGGTAGGCGAGGCAACTATCGCTGAGGCTGTTCTTCCGACCGAGATTGAGACGCTCAAGCTGATTCCTTCGAGCAAGAACCTGATCGGGGCGAATGTGGAGCTGATCCAGCAGGACAACCGCTCGGACCGTCTCAAGGAGGCGCTGGGGCCGGTACGCGGTGAGTATGACTTTGTGATTCTAGATTGCCCCCCGGCACTCGACCTGCTGACGCTGAACGCGCTGGTCGCATCGGACACGCTGCTGGTTCCCATGCAGGCGGAGTACTTTGCTCTGGAAGGTATCAGTGAGCTGATGCAGACGATGGAGCGGGTAAAAGAGAGCTTCAATCCTAAATTAGAGATTGAGGGCGTGCTGCTGACCATGTATGACGACCGCACGAACCTGGCGCAGCAGGTGACGGAAAACCTGCGTGAGTTCTTCAAAGACAAGCTGCTGAAGACGGTGATTCCGAGAAATGTGCGGCTGGCGGAGGCTCCGAGCTATGGCAAGCCGGTGATGCTGTATGACCCGAAGTCGCGCGGGGCGGAGAGCTACCGCGACCTGGGCGATGAGATTCTGGCGCGGAACAAGATCGAGAGTCCCAAGGCCAAGGAGCGGAAGACAGTTGCGGCTAAGCGAGGGAAGCCGGAAGTTCGGTTCTGGCCTTATGCGTGAAAAACTCTTTACCACAGAGGACACAGAGAGCACAGAGGTATCACAGAGTGCTAAGAACTTGATGCAAAGACTGGAAGGATTATGAGCACAGCTACTGAGACTCCGAAACGGCGGGCCCTGGGTAAGGGGCTGGAATCATTGCTGCCGCGGGTGCATGCGGCCATTACACCTCCGCCGCCTCCGCGGGAAGACGCGCTACCTAACGAATCGGAAGCGGGCAAGCCGCGCGAGATTCCGGCGAGCATGATTGACCGCAATCCTTACCAGACACGCAGCCGCTTTGACGAGCAGCAGCTGGCGGAACTGGCGGCCTCGATTGCGGTGACAGGAGTGGTGCAGCCGATTCTGGTGCGGCCGGTGGCAGATGGGCGCTTCCAGCTGATTGCCGGCGAGCGTCGCTGGCTGGCTTCACAGAAGGCGGGCAAAGAGACGGTGCCGGCGATTATCCGTCAGGTGTCAGACGAACAGGCGATGGAGATGACCATCGTCGAAAACCTGCAGCGCACGGACCTGAACCCGATGGAGCAGGCGCGCGCGTATGAGCGGCTGGGTCGTGAGTTCAAACTGACGCAGGAACAGATGGCGCAGCGCACAGGCAAGAACCGCGCGTCGGTGGCGAATTTTCTGAGGCTGCTCAGACTTCCGGTCGAAGTGCAGGGGAAGGTCGAAGGCGGCGAGCTGAGCTTCGGCCATGCGCGGGCGCTGCTGCCGCTGGAAGATCCGGAAAGCATTTTGAAGGCGGCGCAGAAGGTGTCGGCGCTCTCGATGTCGGTGCGGCAGACGGAGAGCTACGTGCAGGGGCTGCTAAATCCAGAGAAGAAACAGAATGGCGAAGATAAGACGAAAGAGCAGCCTGTCGATCCGAATGTGCGCGAGGCGCAGGACCGGCTGCAGCGGTCGCTGGGGCTGAAGGTCAGGATTGAGGACAAGCATGGGCGCGGGCGCGTGATTATTGAGTATTCGCGGCTGGAGGATTTTGATACTTTGCTGGAGATGCTGGGTTAGATTTCGTATTCAACTACGAAGCAGGTTGTCCGTGCAAAGGAGAAAAAGCAAATCCTGTTCTTTCATTATGGTTTCGTAGATGAGGAATTCTTCCTATAAAAAATTAAGATTACCAAGGTACTCCTACTGTCTTCAAATCGGTGACGTACCCGCTTCACTACACTAGTTATACATGCTAGTCTCCTGGGCACGATGACCCACTATCTAGCAGTTAAACAAGCCATCCTGCGGATATTCATCGCACTACCGCTACTCGCGTCAATCAACATACATACTTTATCTGCTCAGCAGATGCCAGATAAGACGATCATCAATGCGTATCAGATGCTATTTCGAAAGGTCTGTGCATTTAATGAAATCACCAACAGGAGTGAGGCTACATCTGAAGATAAGGCCTACTACAGGAGACTCATCAGTAATCGCTTAGAACTTAGTGATGAGGACGCATCGAAGCTCGAAAGAATCGCCGCCGATTTCAAGATTGAGCTGTCAACGATAGACGAGCAAAAACAGCACGCACTCTCTACATTTCATGCACGGTTCCCCAATGGCATTGCTAAGCCGAGCACAGATATTACACCTCCCCCTGAATTAGTCTCATTGCAAGAATCAGAGGATGTGTTGGTTCTTCGATATCGTGATCGATTTCGAAGTGAGTTAAAACAGGAAGATTTCGAGCGAGCTGACAAACACATTCGGCAGACAAATATTACTTCCAGCCAGTTTGTGCATTCCACCGATCATGGAACAAGCAAGGGAGATCAATAGGATGAGGACTAGACGCATCTTGCGATATTTACCTCTTGCTGCAATTTTAGTTGCAAGTGTGATACAGGTACATGGTCAGGAAATCACAGGCAGCGCCAACATCGATATAGACCAGACAACCGGAATAGTTACTGCAGTTTGTGACACTTTACTCGACGGTCTTGCAGAGAGTTACTATCAGCCTTCACCGCCTGCAAAGTTAACGATGGAGAGGGCAATCTTGTTGCGTCTGGGCAACTTCACGAAACCGGCGGCAACGAAGCTCAAGTCATCTTGACTTTCGCCGGAACACCCGGTACCACATACACGGTGACTTCTACTCACTTGGGAGTCGCAAGTGTTCGTGATTATGCGGAACCCCCTCCGGGGAAACCTATTCAGTATTTCTACTTGGACCCATATAATTTTGAGTTTTACTCATCAGATGAGTCAATACATCCCCTGACATATGTGTGGATAGGACCAGGTCCAGAACAACAGATGAAGACTTCGAATATCCACATAGGTAATACTGCAGAAACCAAAGTTTATCCAATCGATACAAATCTTTTGATCTCTTATGCACAGGGGGATTTTCCTGCTACATGCGATGCTGACTTCGCGGCTGCAATTGGCGGCAGCTATACAAAATCTCAGTTCTTTGCAGACCTCTTGACTGCAACAATTAATCAATACCCCGCAGGAGCACCGAATACGCCAGCACATGATCCGAACTGGTCGGCTGACACCGATTCAACGGCTCCTGGTAGGCCTATAAACCTGTTCCCGAATTTTTATGGAACGGCTGCACAGCACACCAGTAACAGACGGAGGGAGTTTACAGTCATACATGAACAAGTGCATCGATTTACTGGATGGACTGACAATGATATTTTCAGCCATTTCGCTAGTTACGGTTTGATTGAAGTAAACAACAGCGATGATTTCACCAAGTGGATATACGATAATTGTCCCAATCCATGGACACCTAAATCGGAAGATCAATACCCCTAAGAAAGACGTAACAGACTTCTATGTGGATTAGGCATTCGATTACAGTCGTTATTTCTGTCATTCTCTCGGTGCTGATCACGCACGCGCTGGATCGGCGCCGAGAAGCCTCGGGATCGCGTAGTTCAGCCAGCAATGATGTGATGGACACGATTCGTACGCATAAGCTTGAACTTATCGACAATCAAGGCCGAGTTCGAGGAGAATTCAAAATAAATCCTCCGCGCTATCCTGCGATCAAGACAGAAGAACCAATGTTGGATTTAAAAGACGAGAATGGTAATTACGCCGTCTCCATGCAATTGAATCCTTATGGAGTGGGGAAGCTTCAATTCGACAACTGGGGATCACCAATCCATCACAATGGCGTAGTAGTTTTGGGAGCACTGGATGCCGACACCAGTGGAGAAAAGGAAAATACCAGCACCTGGGGATTATTCATCAACACATTCAAATCCTATGGTGTGTCTGTCGGGGAGAAAGCGGACGGAACATATTTTTTACGACCCTGGATATTGCAAGACAGGAAATCCTTGCCTGGCGCTCCCCTGCCTTAACGATTACGCCGCTAGAAACAGGTCATCTAAAATCTCTTTTGCTTAGGCGTATGCCGGTGGCTGATCTCGTACGAGTCAATCTCTCAGAAAATTTTCATGTTCTTTTTGTGGAAAGTGGTTGCCCAAGATTTATGGAAGCGCTTACACTGCTCGCCGTCGTGTACTTCCTCGTTCGAAGGAGCCCTCCCCCATGCTCTGGTGCAAAAGGATTGCGGTTGTTCTCTTTGTTTTCTCAGGTTTTTGTTTTGGACAGACGGAATCATCCAGTCCATCTAATTCATCAAGACCTGCGACTTATACCAATCCACTCATATTGAACACTACGAATCAGGGTGCGGCGGTGAGCTGCCCTGATCCGGCGATCATCAAGCAGACCGTCAAAAAGGTGGACACCTGGTATTTGTACTGCACGGGTGATGCGCTCAACTCGAGCGATGTGGATGCGAATGGGAACCTGAAGACGCACCTGATTCTCCAGTTCAAATCTACAGATCTTATTCACTGGACATACGTCGGGGATGCGTTTACGCAGACTCCGGCGTGGGTGGGCACGGCGACGGGGCAGTTCTGGGCTCCGGCGGTGAAGTATTTCAACGGGAAGTATTACCTCTACTATGCAGCTCCGAACTCGGACCTGGGCGGCAGCGCGATTGGCGTGGCGACGAGCGCGAGTCCGGCGGGGCCGTGGGTGGATAGCGGCGCGCCGGTGGTGGCTCCGGAGCAGAATCCTTATAACAGCTCGATTCAGCGGGTGGTGATCGATCCGGATGAGATTCAGGACAGTTCGGGGCAGCGCTACATCTCGTATGGCACGTTCAATGGCGGCGTGAGTATCCGCAAGCTGTCGGCGGATGGACTGACTTCAGACGCAAGCTCGGAGACGCAGATTGCGATTGACAATTACGCCGAGGGTGCGAACTTCTGGAAGCATGGCGCCTACTACTATCTGATGGTTTCGACTTCAAACTGCTGCGATGGTCCGTTAACGGGATACAGCGTGCGGGTGGGGTGTGCGAAGTCACCGCTGGGGCCGTTCCTGGATCAGAACGGAGTCTCGCTGACAACATTTGCGGCGGGCGGAGGGTTTGCGATTGCGGCGAACGGCAATCGCTGGGCGGGGCCGGGCGGCAATGTGGTCTTTACCGATGACGCGGGGCAGGATTACATGCTGTACCACTCGGTGGATCTGAATGGGCCTTATTTCAGTGGATTTCCGGGAGCGACGCGGCGGCCTGCGCTGATCGATCCAATTGACTGGGTGAATGGCTGGCCGGTGGTGCGCGGCGGCTATGGTGCTTCGATGACGGCGCAGCCTGCTCCGGCAGCGCAGTCTGGGCAGACGAATGCCTACGTCACGAAGATCAATACGGCAGACCAGCCGGGCGCGGAGATCACGAATCTCTCGGATGAGTTCAACGGCTCGACGCTTTCTTCGCAGTGGCATTTTGTTCATCCCAACGCGAACAATGCGTATATGCTGACGGGCGGCGCATATGAGGTCGTGACGCAGGGGCCGGATGAGACTCCTGATCCTGCGCATGTCTCGATTCTGGCCGAGCCTGTGCCTTCGAGCGGCGACTGGATGGTCGAGACAAAGGTGACGACGAGCGTTCCGTTCGACAACTCATGCTGCTACAACTACGCGCAGGGCGCACTGTTTATTTATCTGGATGACCAGAACAGCATCAAGCTGGATGTGGTGCCGATCTTCGATACGCGGCAGGTGGAGTTCGGCAAGCAGGTGGGGCCGGTGCCGGCGAATTATCCGACATACGATCACCAGGTGGGCGGTCCTCCGGGAGAGACGACGTGGCTGCGGGTTGTGCGGCACAGCAATGGCAGCGCGGGCGAGCTGTATACGGCGTACAGCTCGAATGACGGCGAACACTGGGTGAAAGGCGGCACATGGCAGCATCAGCTTGGTGCGGGGGCACAGATCGGGATCTCGGCGGAGAATACGGCCGGGTTCAAGATGGATTTTGATTATGTGCGCGTGTACCGGCTGAAGTAGGTGCGTCTTCGGGCGAGGCGCGCGATCAAGCAGGAACGTACGTCAACCGAATCACGTCCTCGCCAATTCGATCGCTGGCCACCAGGCGGAGCCGCGGCCGGGGGCCGGCGAAGAACGGCTGGCCAGACCCAAGCACGATGGGATGGAGGTAGACTCGATACTCATCAATGAGACCAAGGTTGGTCAGGCTCCCTGCCAGATTTGGTCCGGCTACGTCAATCTCCCCATCCAACTGAGCCTTCAGCCCGCGGATCATCGCCTCGAAGTCACCCTCGATGAGGGTGGCGTTGGGGCCGACCGACTTCAACGAGCGCGACACGACCCACTTCCGCTGGCTCCGCCACACCGCCGCGAAGTCGCGTTCCTCCGTGTCCCAATCCGGAAGGTCATCGTCCCAATAACGCATGATCTCGTACATGCGTCGACCGTATACCGTGCCCGTCAGACCGCGTGTCATCT
Organism: Acidobacterium sp. FHG110202_01; assembly: GCF_059115305.1. Taxonomy (NCBI): domain Bacteria; kingdom Pseudomonadati; phylum Acidobacteriota; class Terriglobia; order Terriglobales; family Acidobacteriaceae; genus Acidobacterium; species Acidobacterium sp. FHG110202_01. The sequence goes on along the minus strand of NZ_JBZYWJ010000003.1, from coordinate 456,725 downwards.
CGATGAAGTGACGAAAGAGCACAGGATCGGGTGGCCCCATTTTCATGTGATCGACGTAGCCGTCCAGAGACTGGTTCAATGCATACACGAGCTTTGCCATGCTACAAAGCCTCCGCCTCAGGTTCATCAGAAGAATAGCTTACGTCGACGTTGCACGGGAGTGAGATTGGAAACAATCTACGCGTCGCATTGGCGGTGTGACCAATAACCAGAGGTCCGCTTATCAAACTGAGACACTACCCGTTGCCCTTTGACTCACTCAGAGTCAGGGGCAGAATGACAGCATTTATTTAGTGGATTGAAAATTCACCGCACTCGATATGATTCTGGAGTAGAGGTGTTCTGGGCTATGCAGACCACGTCTCTCCATGAGAAATCGATGATGGCTGCGGGCGCGCTGATCGGAATCGCGGGCGTCGGGCTGCAGTTTTATTCCATGATGCAGATTCCGGGGCTTTCGACTGCGGAGGCGGTGGTGCGCTTCTTCAGCTTCTTCACCATCCTTACGAATCTGCTGGTGGTGTCTGGGTATGCGCTGCCGCTGCTTGCTTCCGGATCGGCTGCGGGCAGGTGGTTTGCAAGTGCTTCGATGCGCGGCGGCACGCTGGTCTACATCGTGGTGGTGGGAGCGGTGTATAACCTGCTGCTGCGGCAGTTGTATCATCCGGTCGGATGGGCGAAGGTTGCCGATGCGCTGGTGCATGATGCTGCACCGGTCTTCTACGTGATTTATTGGGTGGTGTTCGCGGATAAATCGGGCCTGCGCATCAAGGCTGCGGGCCAATGGCTGCTTTATCCGCTGGGTTATCTCGGATACACGCTGCTGCGCGGCTCGATCGTTGGCTACTATCCTTATCCATTTGTGGATGTGACCACGCTTGGGTATGCGCGGGTGCTGATGAATGCTGCCGGATTCACGATTGTTTTCTGGGTGCTGGGGATGATGGTGGTTGGCGCTTCGCGGGTGATGGTTTCTGCTGCTGCGTTGCCGGCGGCGGAGTCGGCGGACTGATCGCATCTGCGGGAGAAGCAAACCGCAAAAACTTTACCACAGAGGACGCAGAGAACACAGAGGCAATCCAGTAGATTGTTTTTCAACACGCAACTAAATCTTTGAGCCTGTAGTGTCATCCTGCGAACCTCCCACGTTAGCTTCGCGAACGTGGGGCACCCTGGTTCTTCCTGAGTTACAAGGCTGCTTCTATTCGGGGGGTGGGGATGGTTTTCCGTTCAGGTCGCAGGCTCTCCACAAATACCAGCTGGCTACGGAGCGCCAGGGTTTCCACTTTTCTCCGCGGCGCAGCATTTCAGCGGGAGTGGCGAGCATCTTTGCGTCGAAGGGTTTGTTCTTCGGCAGCTTCTTGAAAGTCAGCGAGAAGCCTTTGCGCACGCCGTAGTCAGTTACTGGAAAAATATCGGGGCGGCCGAGGCGGAAGATCAAGAGCATTTCTACTGTCCATGGGCCGATGCCGCGGACCTGCGTGAGACGGTCGACGATCTCGGAGTCGGACATGCGGCGGATGGCAGCGAGCGTGGGGACGGTTCCGTCGATGGTTTTGGCAGCGAGGTCGCGCAGAGCCTTTGATTTGCCGGCTGACAATCCTACGGAGCGCAGCATGTCGTCGCTGGCGCCGAGCAGGTGCTCGGGGCTGGGATGGATTTCTCCAAACAAGGTGAGCAGACGTTTTAGAATCGCGGCGGCGGCCTTGCCGTGGAGCTGCTGGTAGATGATGGATTCGAGCAGCGTCTCAAAAGGCGAGTGCTGGCTCTTGAGCCGGAGGGTGTAGGGGCCGGCGCGCTCGATCAGCAGGCCAAGTTTGGGGTCGGCGGCGGCCAGCTCGCGGCAGGCGAGAGCGGCATCGTATCGTACAGGGCGGCGTCCGTCAGTCATGCAAGGAGAGTGTACTTGAAAAGGGAAGAAATGGCGAAGTCTTCTTCGATGAATCGTGGCTTTCTGCTTGGCGGGAAAGAGCATTTTGACGGCGAGGCGGTTGCGATTCGCTCTCCCTGGGAACAGAGCCTGGTGGGAACAGTCCGGCAGGCTTCGCGGAAGGATGCAGTAGAAGCTGCGCGATTGCTGGAGCGATCGTTTGCTGTGATGCGCAAGATAGCGAGCTATGAGCGCAAGCGCATTCTGCTGGATGTGGCGGAGAAGATTTCGGCGCAGAAAGATGAGCTGGCGCGGCTGATTGTTGCCGAGGCGGGCAAGCCATTGAAGGCGGCGCGGGTTGAGGTGGAGCGCGCTGCTTTTACGTTTACGACTGCGGCAGAAGAGGCAGTGCGGCAGGACGGCGAGGTGTTGTCGCTCGACCTGCTTGCCGGCAATGAAGGCCGATGGGGGATGGTGCGGCGCTTCCCTGTTGGGCCGGTGTTTGCGATTACTCCTTTTAATTTTCCGCTGAACCTGGTGGCGCACAAGCTTGCGCCCGCGGTTGCGGCGGGTTGTCCGCTGCTGTTGAAGCCTGCGCCGCAGACTCCGTTCTGCTCGCTGAAGCTGGGGGATTTTCTGGTGGAGGCGGGATGGCCGGCGGATGCTCTGGCGGTGCTGCCGCTCAGCAACGATGATGCGGAGTTTCTGCTCGAGCACGAAGACCGGTTGAAGCTGCTGAGTTTTACGGGGAGTGCGAAGGTGGGGTGGGCGCTGAAACAGAAAGCGGCGAAGAAGCGCGTGGTGCTGGAGCTGGGCGGGAATGCGGCAATGATCGTTCACGGCGACTGGCCGGATATCGATGCGGTTGCGAAGAAGGCAGTGACTGCGGGGACGAGTTATGCGGGGCAGAGCTGTATCTCAGTGCAGCGTGTTTATGTGGAGCGGGCTGTCTTCGATACGTTTGTCGACCGCGCGGTTCATTATGCTGGAACGCTGGTAATGGGCGATCCGGTGCATGAGGCTACGGATGTTGGCCCGGTGATTCGCCTGTCGGATGCGGAGCGCATCGAGAGCTGTATTGATGAGGCACGCAGGTCCGGCGCTACAGTGCTTGCGGGCGGCTCGCGTGAAGGCTCAATGGTGGAGCCGACGCTGCTTACCGGGACACGCAATGGGATGAAGGTGCTCGATGAAGAGGTCTTCGCACCGGTGCTAGCGATTGAGCCTTACGATGATTTCGATGCGGTGCTCGATGAAGTGAATCGCTCGCGATATGGATTGCAGGCTGGTCTGTTTACGCGCGATGCGGGGCGAATCTTTCGCGCTTATGAATCGCTCGATGTGGGTGGATTAATTGTCGGCGATACGCCTACGTGGCGGCTGGATCCTATGCCTTATGGCGGTGTGAAGGATTCAGGGTTCGGGCGCGAGGGAGTTCGTTATGCGGTGGAAGAGATGACGGAGCGCAAGTTGCTGGTGATGGCTTTGTGATCAGCCGTGAAACAGCTGAGTGAAGAGGATGGCTATCTGCTGAATATCTCCTCTTGTCTTTAGTTTATGCGGCTTCGACGCTGAGCTTTAATCCAACAGCGCGCATGACCGCGACCAGTGTAGAAAGTCTTGGATTGCCTTTGGAAGACAAAGCGCGGTAGAGACTTTCCCGTTCTATGCCGGCGCTTTTTGCTACTTTGGCAATCCCGCCTTTGGACTCGGCTACGCGACGCAGGGCAGTCAGCAACACCTGCGGCTCATCTGTTTCTTCCAATGCGGCGCGAAGATATTCGGCGGCAAATGCGGGGTCTTTCTTAAGTTCTTCAATTATTGCTGCATCGTGAGAGATGCTTGTTTTGCGCTTCATTACTGGACCGTCCTTTTCCTGTAGTCCGTGAGATATTCCAAAGCTCTAGTGATGTCTGCTGATTGTTTCCTCTTATCTCCACCGGCACAATAGCAGCACACATGTCCGGCCAATCATTGCGTGATACAAACGATAACCGGGGCCCCAATCAATCCGGAATTCGTAAAGCCCATCACGCAACGATTTGCAGTCACCGAAATTTCCAGCTGCCAATTGGTCAATTCGGATTGAGATTTTTGCACGTGCCCTTAGATCTTTTAGTTCGGATAACCAATCACCGATAACATCCTTGCCTGTACGAGTAAGGTACCGTCGGATTTCGATCACCAGTCGATTGTAATCTATAAATTACAACATTCGCGAGATATAGTTAAAACGATGGTGACGAAAGCTACTCCGATTGCCGCGCCGCAGGGGCCGGTCACAACGCTTATCTATAACGACTGGTATCCAGCGATGCGCAGCGAGCTGCTGCTGGGCAAGAAGCTTGTGACTACGATGCTCATGGGTATTCCCATGGTGGTGGGCAGGCGCTCGGATGGCCGCATCTTTGCGATGCGTGACAGCTGTCCTCATCGCGGCATTCCTCTTTCCTATGGGTGGTTCGATGGTCAGAAACTCACATGCAAATATCACGGATGGTCTTTTGAGCCGTGCGGTGGTCAGTGTGTAGAAATTCCATCGTTGACCAGTCACGACACGCTCGATCCGACGCGTATTTATGGAACGGCTTTTCCCTGCGAGGAGCGCGATGGATATGTGTGGGTATATGTGCCGGAGCCGGGTTCAGGGCGGGTGCGTACGGATAATGCGGCGCTGCCGCCCGTTCCGGAGGTGCCGAAGTTCAGCACGAAATTTCGCTCAGCACATTTGACGGCTGATCTGCCCTGCAATGTGGACCACGGCATTATTGGATTGATGGATCCGGCGCACGGGCCGTTCGTGCATCAGTCGTGGTGGTGGCGCAAACAGGCGAGCATTCACGAGAAGGAAAAGCATTTCGAGCCGATCGAGCAGGGTTTTCGCATGTCGTCGCATGCGCCTTCAGCAAACAGCGCGCCTTACAAGCTGCTGGGCGTATATGGCGAGGCGATTACGACGACCATTGATTTTGTGCTGCCCAACCGGCGCTATGAGACGATCCGCGCGGGCGACAAGTGGTTTGCCAGCATCACAACTGTAACTCCCACAGTTGCAAATGCATGCCGCATCGATGTCTATGGGGCGTGGAATGTTTTCTATCACATTCCATTTGTGACTTCGATTGCGATGTTCTTCGGCAGGCGTTTCGTGGAGCAGGACCAGGTAACGATGATCCAGCAGGCCGAAGGGCTGAAATATGATCCAACACTGATGCTGATTGATGATGCAGACCGCCCGGCGAAGTGGTATTTTGCATTGAAGCAGGCACGGCTGGAATCCGCGGCGACAGGACAGCCGATGAAGCATCCGATGTCTGGGCTGACCACGCTCCGGTGGCGTAGTTAGGACTGGAGCCTTCGGCTTCGCTGAGGGCAGACTGAGAACCAGAGCAATAATGAAAACATAAAGACCCTGGTTAGCGTCCTAACCAACTGCAATGAGATACTAAGTCGATGCCAATTGACGACTATTCTGCAGCAGCTCAGAAAATTGCCGCATTCCTCAAAAACCTGACAACGCTTGGCGGTCTTCGGCTGAAGTACAGGATTACTGCGGGCGAAGGTGCTGCGGATCCTGAAGGCCTGGAAGCGCGCGAGATATATGTGGAGCTTGCCGGGCCGGATGCATTTCTGCTGACGCAACGTGGCGGAGAGTTGCTGCGCTCGCTTGAACATGTAGCAGCAAAGATTATCCGCCTGGAAACAGAAGAGCACGACAAGGTTTCTTTCGACGCGAACAACTTCAAAGCCATGCGCGCGCGTGAACTGAAACTGGCTGCGGAGACTGCAGCAGACAAGGTTCGCCGTACTGGGCAGCCATACAGCTTTGCTCCCATGAGCTCGCGCGAGCGACGCATGCTGCATCTTGCTTTCCGCGGATACGAAGATGTAGAGACTGCGTCGAGCGGCGAAGGTTTGCGGCGGTTTGTTGTTGCCTATCCCAAGGGATATGACCAGGCAAAAGCACGCCCGCGCTGATAGCTGTGCAACCCAATCCACAATCCGCAGCAGAACAAGCTCTTTCTGCGAATGAGACCATTGTTGCTGTTTCGACCCCGCCGGGACGCGGTGGCATCGGGATAGTGCGCCTTTCAGGCCCGCGCGCAGTTGAGATCGCAGGGCCACTGCTGAAGATGCGTAGCGGACTGGAGCATGCGCGCGCGCGTTTTGCTGAGATTGCCGATCCGGAGACGCAGACGAAGTTAGATGAGGCCGTTGTTACTTATTTCGCCCGACCCAATTCCTATACAGGGGAAGACATAGTTGAGATTGCGGCGCATGGATCGCCTGTAATTCTTGATCTGCTGGTGAGGCAGGCGCTCAGGGGTGGGGCACGGCTGGCGAACCCAGGAGAGTTTACCGAGCGCGCGTTTCTTTCCGGACGTATGGATCTGACGCAGGCCGAGGCGGTGCGTGACCTGATCGAATCGCAGACGCTTTATCAGGCACGCATTGCTGCACAGCAGCTCGATGGAGCACTATCACGGCGCGTCAAGCCGATCAAGCAGAAGCTGGTCGAGTTGATTGCTGTCCTGGAAGCTGGCATTGATTTTGCTGAAGATGATGTGGATGTTGCGCCGGACTCCGAAATCACGAGCCGTATTGAATCTGTAACTGTACCGATTGCAGAATTAGTGCGCTCTTTCGAGCAGGGACGCATTGTGCATTCCGGGCTGGCACTGGCGATTGTCGGGCGTCCGAACGTCGGCAAGTCTTCGCTCTTTAACCGTCTTGTAGAACGTGAGCGTGCCATTGTAACGGCCATTCCTGGAACAACACGCGACTTGGTGACGGAGCGCGTGTCGATCGGAGGCATTCCGATTGAATTAATTGATACCGCAGGTTTGCGAGAGGCTTCGGACGAAGCGGAATCAATCGGGATACAGAAATCGCGCGAGGCATTGGCGGACGCTGATCTGGTTCTGGTGGTGCTGGACGCATCGGTTCCCTTGCGTGACGATGAGGCTGCGCTGATTCAGTCATTGACAGATAGAAGAGCGCTGGTTGTTGCAAACAAAAGCGATCTTAATTTAGAGCAAACGCAAACATCTGACGGATTCAGCGCCATCCACACTTCTGCTGTTACGGGCGAAGGGCTGGAGGAACTGCGCGCTGCGATTTTGAACCTTTTACATGGATCGGGTTCGGGCAACGAAGATGGCATGCTGACCAGCGTGCGTCATCACCAGGCGGTGACAGCGGCGCTCGGTGCACTGACTGCGGCAAAGAAAGCTGTGAAGGAAAAAATTCCACACGAGATGCTGCTGCTTGATCTTTATGCAGCACTGCGCCAGCTGGATTCGCTTACTGGTGAAACAACATCCGATGATATTTTGAACCTGATTTTTTCTACTTTCTGTATCGGAAAATAATTGCATGCGCTCTTTACTGCCCCATGTGTTTCGGTGCGGCAAGTTTAAGCATTCAGCTAGAGTTAAGGTTTCGCTCGCTGAGGGTGCTGTACGGCAATAAAGTTTGTCGAAAAAGCTGTATCTGCACGACTTTCTAACTGAAAGTGCATCTAAGCCATTCGGAGCAAGAGATATGCACTCTTTTCAGAAGTATGGGGCAGCGGCCACCGTTGCCATGATGCTGATTGGCGGCGCCACTGGATGCAATAAGCAAGCTGACCAGACAGCACAGAACCAACAGATGCCAGACCAGTCTACTGATCCCGCAGCAGCCAATATGGCGCCGGGTGATACATCTGTTCCACCGGCTCCCGCTGAGAGTACAGCAGCACCAGGCGCTGCACCATCAACCGCGCCAGCGACCGCACCGTCGACAGCAGCTGCACCAAGTACAGTGCAGCCTTCGCAGCCGGTATCGAGCGGCGAGGCTGTTCCTCCGGCACCGGATGAGAGCGCGCCGACGTACACAGAGCCAAGCGAAGTTCCGGCAGCAGATGTCAGCTCAGATCAGAGCGAGTATTACGATTATTCCGCCGGCGCGGCACCTGTGTATGCTCCGCAAGCTCCTCCGCCGATTCCAGTGTATGAGCAGCCTCCGTGCCCGGGGCCGAACTATATGTGGACACCGGGTTACTGGAATTACCAGTCGACGGGATACTACTGGGTTCCTGGTGTGTGGGTCGTCGCACCTTATACTGGCGCGCTTTGGACACCTGGCTTCTGGGGTTTCGTCACCGGGCGGTTCTTATGGCATCACGGATACTGGGGCCCGCACATTGGCTACTATGGCGGCATCAACTATGGGCACGGATACGTGGGCAGCGGTTATTACGGTGGCTACTGGAGCAACAGCAACTTCTTCTATAACCGCTCGATTACGAATGTGAACACGACTGTGGTGCGGAATGTGTATGTTCACAACGTAACCATCAACAACGTCACGATCAACAACTACAACACAAGCCGCGTAAGCTATAACGGCGGACCCGGAGGGTTACGTGCGCGTCCCAGCCAGGCGGAAGTGATGGCGGCGCGAGATCCACACCTGCCTCCGCTGAATGCGCAGGCTCAGCACGTGCGCGAAGCGAGCCAGAACCGCGATCTGCACTACGCCGTTAACCAGGGGCGACCGCAGGTCGCAGCTATGACGCGTCCGTTGGCAACGCCTTATCGCGCGCCGGCAGCTCAGCCTCCCGCAAGAAATGTTGCCAATCCTGGATTAGCTGCACGGCAACAGCAGCTGGCGAATCGCCCGCAGGCACTGCGTCCCGGACAAAGCGCGCCGCAGCGGCCAGGCGTTGCACCACAGAATCAGGCACGGCCAGGAGCGGCGCCGTTAAATCAAGCGCGGCCGACTCCGCAGCAGGGTGCAAACTTGATTCGGCCCGGGGCACAGCCGGCGAATCATCCTGGTGCGCCACAGCAAGGCGCACATCCGACGCCGGCGCAACAGCAAAACCGTCCTGTTCCAGGAGAGCAACGTCCTGCTGCTCCGGCACAGCAACGGCCTGAGACAAGGCCGGCACCGGCACAGCAGCAGCAGCATCCAGCCCAGGAAAATCGCCCGGCTCAGGTACAGCGTCCGCAGCAGGAAAATCGACCGGCGGCGCCGGCACAGCATCCGGAAGCAAGACCACAGCAGCAGACGCAGCGCCCGCAACCGCAACAGCAGCGTCCTGCAGCAGCTCCGCAACAGCGGCCAGAGGCCCGGCCTGCACCTCAGCAGCAGCGTCCGCAGCAGGTAAGCCGCCCTGCTCAGGCAGCACCACGCCAGCAGGCCCGGCCCCAGCAGCAGGCGCAGCGCCCGCAGCCACAGCGCGAGGCCCGACCCGCACCTCAGCAGCACAAGCCTGAGCAGCGTCCGGAAGGAAGGCCGCAGGAGCATCATTGATGGGCTCGAAATAAGGAAGTATGGAAGAGGGCGGGAGCCCATCCTGTACGTTTCTTAGCGCCGGCCTGCGGCTTCTACGGAAGTTGTCGGGTCGGCGCCTTTCCATGTGACGTCGGCGGTTGGGCCGTATGTTGACGGAACTTCTTTATCCAGTAGCCGGAGATAGACGGTGAGCTGCGTCCGGTGGTGCGAAGTATGCAGGACTCGCCGCCAGAAGATCCAGATGCGCTGTCGGTTGACGTCGAAGAAGGGTACGACTTCCATCCACCATGCGGTTTCCTGCTTCGCGAAAAAGTTGAGACGCGGCATGACGAGTTCGATGAAGCGTGTGCAGGCGGTTTCGACGGTCAGAGTCGTGGGCAATACCTGTTCCGGCGCCGGCTCTGGTGTGTGCAGGAATTCACCGAAGAAGCGACGCTCGGAAAGCAGCTGGTGTTTGAGGATGGTGCGCACGCTGGTGGAGCGTGGATGTGGTTTGTAGTCGAGGTCGGCGTCAGAGAAGATGCGCCATGTTGATATGACCTTGTTTGATTCGCTTACATAGGTGTCGAGCAGATGCTGGAAGAGCGGATTTGCCGCTTTGGGAATGGCGGATTCGGGGATTGCGATGTGGGAGTAGTGCATGGGAGTGCTACCTCCTCGGCTGAGAGTTGTGGTCTCCCATCCTTTCGCAAAAAGCGCGAAAGGATGGGGCACCCCTTGTTGTGGTTATCGAAGCAAAAAGCAGGTCCTTCGCTGCGCTCAGGATGACAACCCGGAAGGACCAACATGGTGGTTATAACTCCGTTAATTTCTCTTCGATCAGCTTGCTAGCCTTTGCCAGGAAGTCGTCGAGTGGAACCGATCCCTGGTCGCCTTTGCCACGCGTACGCACACTGACTGCGTTAGCTTCGGCTTCCTTGTCGCCCATCACTAATACATAAGGAGTCTTCTGTAGAGTGAAGTCGCGTATCTTGGCATTCATTTTTTCATTGCGGCCGTCGAGTTCTACACGCAGCCCGGCATTTTGTAACTGCCGCTGTACTTTTTCTGCGTAAGACAGATGGCGTTCGCTGATAGGCACCAGGCCGATCTGCACGGGAGCGAGCCAGAGCGGGAAGGCTCCGGCATAGTGTTCGATGAGCACGCCGAAGAATCTCTCCACCGATCCGAAGAGCGCGCGGTGCACCATGAGGGGCTGATGGCGCTCGCCGTCTTCGCCGACGTATTCAAGCTCGAAGCGCGCGGGCAGATTGAAATCAAACTGCACGGTCGAGAGCTGCCACAGACGTCCGAGCACATCGACGAGTTTTATATCGATCTTGGGCCCATAGAATGCGGCTTCGCCGGAGATTGTCTTATAGGGAATATCTCTCCGCTTCAAGGCATTTTCGAGCGAGGAAATAGCGAGATCCCACTTATCGTCCGAACCGGCGTAGCTCTGGCGGTCTTTGGGGTCCCATGTGGAAAGCTCGACCTGGAAATCGGTGAAACCGAATGTCTTCAGCACGATTTGCGCAAAATCGATGCAGGCTACCACTTCATCTTCAATCTGTTCGGGCGTGCAGAAGATGTGAGCATCGTCCTGCGTAAAGCCGCGCACGCGCAGAAGGCCATGCATGGTGCCGGAGCGTTCATAGCGATATACATTGCCGAGTTCGGCAAGGCGCACAGGCAGGTCCCGGTAACTTTTGGGTGAATTTCTATAGATGAGGATGTGCCCCGGACAATTCATCGGCTTCATGCGGTAGTCCGCATCGTCGAGCTCCATGGGCGTGAACATATTCTGCGCGTAGAAGCCTTCGTGGCCGCTGATCTTCCAGAGATCGGTGCGCATGACGTGCGGCGTGTAGACCAAATCGTAACCGCGACGGATACATTCTTCGCGCATCCAGTCTTCCATGATCTTGCGAATCATGGCGCCCTTGGGATGCCAGAAGATCAGGCCTGAGCCGGCGACTTCCTGAATGGAGAAAAGATCGAGCTGCTTGCCCAGCACGCGATGGTCACGGCGAGCGGCCTCTTCGAGGCGTTCGAAGTGTTCGTCCAGTTCTTTCTTCGAAAAGAAGGCGGTGCCATAGATGCGCTGGAGCTGCGGGTTCTTCTCATCGCCGAGCCAGTAGGCTCCGGCAAGGTTCGTCACCTTGAATGCCTTGACACGTCCGGTTGAAGGTACATGCGGGCCGCGGCAGAAATCGACGAATGCGCCGTTACGGTAGAGAGAAATCTCTTCACCAGGTTTTGTGAAACGCTCGATGAAGTGGATCTTCATGAAGTCGTTGTCGGCCTTGAAGCGGGCGAGACCCTGCTCGCGCGGCTCCCATTCGCGGATGAACTTCTCATCACGCGCGACCACTTCGGACATTTTCGACTCGATGAGCTTCAGGTCTTCGGGCGTGAACGGTGTGGGGCGGTAGAAGTCATAGAAGAATCCCGAATCTGTCGGCGGACCGTGGCCGAGTTTTGTTTCCGGGAAGACCTCAAGCACTGCAGTCGCGAGAACGTGCGCGGCGGAGTGGCGCAGGACTTTGAGCGCGTCAGCGTCTTTTTCTGTGAGCAGTTTGAGCGCGACATCTTCCGTGAGCGGAGCGTTCAGATCTACCAGGCGCTCGTCCTGCGTGTTCTCTGTGCCATACATGGCGGCTTCGCCTTGTGTCTGCTGGGCAGTCGCGGTTGCCGCTTCAGAGTTGAGCGGCTTGATGCGCGCGACTACGGCTGACGCAGCCAGACGCTTTGAGATGCTGTTAGCCACGTCGAGTGGTGTCGATCCTGAAGGGAGCTCTCTGGTGGAACCGTCGGGCAGTTGAACGCGGATGGAGCTTGCGGGTGAATTCATACGCTGAAGTTTTCTTTCTTTCCATGCTAGCAGGTGGGAAGTTTCCTCTGGACGAGTGCTCAAATGGAAATCCTGCGAAGCTCCCACCCTTTCGCAAAAAGCGCGAAAGGATGGGGCACCCATGTTTTAGTTCTCGGCTGGGCCGGCGTTGTCCGATTCGATGAATACTTGAGGTTGGCTTGGTTCGGTGGTCAGCTGGCGGTTGGTGAGCTGGGCCTGGGTGATCCCGCGATCGGTATGGTTCGCGTTTTGTGTGGCGATGTGGACCCACTCGTGCACGAGGACATGTGCGATGGCCTGCGACATGGCGCGTGTGCGGTCTTCGCGCGAAAGCCCTAATGTCGACGGGTTCAGCACCTGCGCCATGCGGGTGCAGTCGATGTAGATGAAGGGCTGGATTTCTCCATGCACGCGCAGCACCCATCCGAGGGGGCCGGGCGGGAGCGGGCGCCAGGCCTGCTGCACTACATCGCAGCGCCCGAGCAGCCGGACCTCGATGACGCCGGAGAACTCATTACCGGGCAGGATTTGTGTCCCCCGCAGAAGGCGCGGATGGCGGTCGAGGCCGTAGTCTCTGTCTGCGAGGTCTTCGCGGATGGCATCGAACAGCGGATTCCATACGCCATCGTTTACCTGCTTATCCGCATAAAAGATCAGAGTATTTCCGGAATTTTGTGCCCTGGAGGTCCATGGCAGAAGAAAGGCGATAAGAATGGCCAGGGAAGAAGCGAGACGGGTTGGGCGACAAAAACGCACTTGCATCTCCTATAAAAATATTTGATGCAAGCTATAAAATCTGTCAAATAGATTGCCTGGATTATCCTGATCTTCATCAAAGATAGGCGGGAGGAGAACCAATGGAAGTCCGGCAGCTCCAGATCTTCTGCATCCTGGCCGAAGAGCTGAACTTTACGCGCACAGCAGAGCGCGTTCATACGGTGCAGTCGAATGTCACGACGCAAATCAAGACCCTTGAGGAGGAACTGGGCACACCGCTCTTTGACCGTTTGGCCAAACGCGTGGTCCTGACCGAGGCCGGACGGCGTTTCCTTCCCTTTGCAGAAAAGGCGCTGGCGGCCATGACCGAAGGACAATTTGCCGTTCGCAGCGGCTCGGAACCGGCGGGGACTTTGCGCATCGGTGCGCCGGAAAGCGTGCTGGCCTATCGGCTGCCCGGTGTTTTGCGGGAGTTCCGCAGGCGCTATCCGGAGGTGGAATTGATCTTCCGACCGCAGTGGGACGACGGGATGGTGAGTACGCTGGAAAGCGGCAAGCTGGACATGATCATCAGCATGGCTGATGAAATTGCAAACACTCAAATCGCCTCTGAGCGCCTGCAGATGGAGAGGATCTTTCTGATTACGCATCCGGAGCATCCGCTGGTGGGCAAGGCAGCAGTAAAACCAGCTGATCTTGATGGAGAGCAACTGCTGTTGACCGAAGCCGGGTGCGCATACCGCAAGAAGCTCGACAAACTGTTGGCGGCGCACAAGGTGCGTCCGGGCGGCGTCACTGAATTCTCAAGCGTGGAGGCGGTGAAACAGTGCGCGACGGCCGGCATGGGGATCGGTCTGCTACCGGAGATTGTTGTTGCGGCTGAATTAGCGAGGAAACAGATCAAGGACCTGGATTGGGCCGGGCCCGATCTGAATATCGCGACTCATATCGTGTGGCATAAGGACAAGTGGCTTTCGCCGGGGATGCTTGCGTTCCTTGATGTTCTGAAAGAGAAGCTGCAGGATGTAGTGGCTCACCGCTGATTGTTCCTTTTCCGCTTCCTGCCCCGGAAATCCTCCGAACTTTCCACCGAGTGCCCCCCCTCCCCCTTCCCGGGGGAGGTGTTAAGTCTTTGAAAATTCATGGCTTCTGTTTTCAATATGGCAAAGTATTGAAAACAGGCAGGTTTCATGTAAAGTACTGATTCCAGGCGATAAAAACCCGCTGGATGCAGGCGGGCCTTCTGTCTATTCCGTCCTTATCTTCAGGATATCAGGAAGGGAGGAAAATATCCTGTCATTGCTTGTTGCGACGATTACATTTTTGAATCTGTAGCTTACGGCAGAATATTACTTTGGAAATACTTTGACATCGAGAGTTTCGCCGCATCACCCGACACCGCAAAGACTGCATAGCAGGGGGCCTCGGATAGCCTACGGTAGTGAGATGCGACGCTTGCGCCAGGTCTTAATTCAGCGGGCTGTAGAGTGCTGAAAGAGTCCACATGAGTTGAAAAGCAAATCCCTCGGCGGCTAAAGCCGCGATGATTTAAGGCAACTTACGGCACGACTGAAGTCGTGTCTCTTCAAAACTGTGACTTTTCAGCACCTCCGGGGCGCCTGTGCAGTACAACTCGAGAAAGTCCTGCGAACCTCGCACCCTGACTCTCCAATCCCAGAACGCGGACACCGCGCATTCCGCGGACCCGGTTCCGTCAGGATGGGGCACCTACGTTTCTCTGACCAAAGAAAAAGCGCGGAGGTTTTGACCTCCGCGCTTGAGATGAAACTGCAATTGTTTGTCAGAAGGTGAAGCGGGCCAGCAGACGGATGCTGCGTCCTGCCTGCCATGAGCCTGGCTGGCCGTACTCGCCGTTCAGCGTGATGCCATCGGTATTGGCGAGGGTCTTGTAGTCATAGCCGCTTTCGAGCACGGCGTAGTTCAGGTTGCCGTCAGCATCGGTGGATCCCGGAGGAGCAATGTATCCGCTCTTGTTTCCGGTGTCGATGTTTGACGAGTATTCCGTTGCTGCCTTGCGGTTGAACAGGTTGGTGACGTTGGCTTCGAAGGAAAGCTTCCAGCCTTCATGGACGTTGCTCACTTTGAACTCATCCTTAAAGCTGGCGTCTGTCTGCACAAACCACGGAGTGCGGCGCACGTAGGGGTTGCCGAAGGTGATGTTGCCATTGCTGTCAGCAGTGGCGTCAACCCACTTGCCGCGGCCTTCCACGTACACGGGGTAGCCGCCGCCGGAGCCTACGTTCATGTAGGAGCTGAGCGGCGTTCCGCTGTACCAGTACTGCTGGCCGCCAATGCTGATGGAGTTGCGCGAGAGCCCCGGAATGCGAGGCAGCACATAGTAGCCGGTGCCGTTGAAGGAGTGCGGCCGGTCGGTGGCGAGCAGGCCGTTGAAGACGCGTCCATGAGAGTCGAACTGGAAGAACGGCTCGTCAAAGGCGCGGCTGTCATTCGGGGAGTTGCGAGGTGCATTCAGGCCGCCGTCGGCCACGTCGCTGCCGGTGAGTCCGGAGTAGTTGCCGGTGAGGCGGCTGTAGGTATAGGTAAGGTGAGCGTACCAGTGATGCGAGGTGAGTTTGGTAGCAGCTATCTCGAGGCCGTTGTAGGCGCGGGCTGCTTTTGGTTGCTCTTTGCATCCGCCACAATCGGCAACGGGTTGTTTGTCGATGCCCTGTCCCGGATTGATGATGAGGAAGGTTTCGCCGGCAGGGGTGATGGTGCCCGCGTCTTCAATCACGTTGTCGACGCGGTTGCGGACAAAAGTGGCAGCCAGCGTCCACTCGGGCGCGGCCTGAAATTCCATTCCTGCCGTGACCTGGTGCTGGCGATAGGGTTTTAGGTTTGGATCCACTGCAGCACCCTGTGAAGGATCGTTCGCGGGGATGCGGTAGTCCTGGTTTTCAATAAAGCGGAGGATGGACGGTGTGCTTCCGCCAGCAAAGTTGGCTTCGCCTGTTCCGGAGCAGTAGTGGCCATTGGATGCGCGCTGAGGCACGATCTGCGAGTAATCGGGGCTGTCGAGCGCGTAGAAGCAGTTGTGCCAGTAAGCGCCGCCGAAGGAGTCGATGGCCAGATTGGTCTTCATTACGTCATAGAAGACGCCATAGCTGCCGAATGCCTTGAGCTTGCCGTTCTGCAGCATGTCCCATGCAATGCCGAGACGCGGACTGACTTTGTCGCCCCAGCTGAAGTCGATGCCGGAGGGGTATTGGTTGTAAGCCGGGAGAGATTCCTTCTCGACTCGCACGCCGAGGTTTGCGGTGATGCCTTTGGCCACCTGCCAGCTGTCCTGGACATAGAAGCCATGGTTATTGCTGGACGCTGCGCCGATGGTTCCATATTCCCGCAGGTCGGCGTATCCGAAATCGCCCATGCAGTTCGGGCCTGTTGATCCAGACTTCCCATAACGCTGAATGTTGGTCTGGTTAATGGCGTCGCAGCGAGGCAGGTTGGTTGCAAGCGGCGCATACGGGATGCCCCAGTGCAATTCCACCAGGCCGGTGTTGTAGGTGTTGGCGATGTTGTTGTAGAGGTGGTTGAACTGATATCCAGCTTTGAAGTTGTGCGTGCCGAACCAGCCGCTCTTGAACCATGCAATGTCTTCATTGAGCTGGTGGCGCGCCATCTGGTTGGCGAGATACTGCGAGTTCGAGCTGATGTTGCTGTGGCCGTTTGCGAAGTACGCGGGGCTGGAAGGATCGATCGGTGTTCCATCGAGGCCGACGACGCCTTGCGCCGAATTGTTCCAGGTGTAGCGTGTGCCCGTGGGAAGGCCGCGATCCTGATAGTTGGCGTAGTTGTAGCCATACTTGGAGGTCAGGATGAGGCTTGGCGTCAGGGTGACGTCTGCGCCTGCGGTAATCAGCACGCCGGGAGTGGTGTATCCGATGCTGTGCAGGTACTGCGCCGGCGAGTTGGCAGATGTAGTGTTGTACAGGCCATACACGTCGTCAGCGTTCGGAAGGCTGCTGCCGGCAACGCGCAGGTAGTTGTAATACCAGGCTCCATAGACGCGGACGCGGTTGGTAATGGCTGCGTCCACGCGGGCGAGGCTGTAATAGAGCTCCGTGTTGCGGCTGAACGTCAGCGGCCCGTACCCAGTCATGTTTACGGTGCGGCTGAACCGCTGGAAGAAAGGCTCTGTGGCGACGAAGGCCCACAGTTTGTTGTTCCAGAGCGGCCCTCCGATGTTGAATCCGGGCTGAACGATGTGGTAGTTGTCCCTCGTTGGAGTGTAGAACTGGTATGGCACATCCTGCCTGGTTGCAGGTGTAGCAATCTGAGGATTGAAGCGGAGGCTGTTTCCGCTGACACTGGCGCTGGTCGCGCCAACGCCGCCCGCTCCTCTGGCATCGAATGGAGCGGCTTCAAAGAACGTCAATACCTGTCCATGCCACTGGTTGCCGCCGCGCCTCTGCACAGCATTGACTACGCCGCCAAGGGCGCCGCCGTCTTCTGCTGAAATGCCTGAGGTTTTGATGGGGACTTCTTCCAGGAATTCAAAGGGAATACTCTTGCCGCTGAGGCCGCTGCCGGTCCAGGCGTTGGTGCTGTTCAGGCCATTGCTGATGCTGGAGATGTCCATGCCTTCGACGAGATAGCTGTTCTCGGAAGTAGCAGCGCCGTTGATGGCATAACCGCCCTGCAGCGGCTCATTGCGCGCGCCTGGGGTGAAGGCCAGGGCCGACTGGAAGTTGGTTCCACGCGGCAGGTTCTCGATCATCTCGCTGGTGACGTTGGTCTGTGAGAGCGACTGCGTTGGATCGATAGCAGTTTCTGAAGCGTTGACCTGGATGGTAGTCGCGGTTGCGCCTACTTCCATAGCCACGTTGACGGCCGGCAAGTGGCCGGTCTCAAGGACGACACCTTCGCGGATGATCTTCGAAAATCCGCTGGCAGTAACTGTGACTGTATAAGTGCCGGGTGGCAGGTTAAAGAAGTGATAGTATCCGGCGCCATCGGTTTCAAGAACTTTGCTGCCGATGAGCTTGTTGCCGGTGAGTTCTACGCTGGCGTGGGGAATGGCGGCGCCGGCGGTATCTTTTACGGTTCCTTCAAGACCGGCGGTAGTTTCCTGGCTGAATGCTGTGACAGGCAGGAGAATTAAGGCGAACAGAAGCAGCAGCGGACACACCAATGCGTCGGCTGCGAAGCGGTGACTTCGCAATGGTACTGACCCTCCAGGGAAAAAATGCCCACATCAGGGCGAAATACCGGTTTGCATGCAAACCGGTTGTGTCGTGGATTTATTGCCCGAAGGCATAAATTTATCCGCGATTGTTAGGGGTGAATTTATTTGGAGGGAAAGTGTTCGTCAAGAAAAATATATTTTCAATTATTTCTATTTATTTTGCCGATAACCAGCCAGGTACTAGCTGATTGATATATATGGAAGCTTGTATTTCTTGACGGGTTCCAAAAGAAACGCGGAGGCTATCCAAAGCCTCCGCGTTTTTTACAGTTACTTCTTCTCTTCTGAGGGAGCTGCTCCCGGGAAGAGGTTGGGAATAGGCGCATTCTGCCTGTCGCGCAGTTCAGGATGCGGCAGAGGTTTGCGCGGCAGCATCTGGTCGCGCATGGCTGTGTTGTAGACGAAGATGGCCTCGACCGTTGCGACCTGCTTCAGGTCTGCCGGCTGCAGGCGTTCGTAGACGTCCTGGTTGGAGTGATGGGTGCGAGTCTCGTAGTCGAGTTCATCCTGGATGAACTGGAAGCCCGGGATGCCGACTGCGTCGAACGAAAGGTGGTCGGTGCCGCCGGTATTGCGCATGGAGATGGTGGTGACGCCGAGGTCTTTGAGCGGAGCAATCCATTGCTCGAAGATGGGGCCGACGGCCGCGTTCTCCTGCAGATAGACGCCGCGAATCTTACCGGAACCGTTATCAACGTTGAAGTAACCGGAGACAAGCTTCTGCTCGGGCTTCAATTCGAGCGGGCCGGACTTGCGCATAAATTCGGGCAGCGCCTGCTGGTCGGGCGTTGTGAGCGGGGCGGCGAAGCCGAAGTGCTGCTTCACATATCCGCGGGAACCGAAGAGGCCTTCTTCCTCACCGCTCCACAAAGCGATGCGGACGGTGCGGCGCGGATGGACGTCAAGGGCTTTCAGGATACGCATGACTTCCATGGCAACGATGGAGCCGGCGCCATTGTCGGTCGCGCCGGTGCCCGCGATCCAGCTGTCGAGATGGCCGCCGACCATGACGACTTCATCCTTCAGCTTCGGATCGGAACCGGGGATTTCGGCAACAGTGTCAAAGCCGTGCTCGTGGTCGCCGGTAAATTTGGTTTCCACGTCTGTCTCCAGAGTGACGGGGACGTGCGCCTGGAGCAGGCGATAGACACGGCCGTAGCTCTCGATGGCCATGACGATAACAGGCACTTTTACCTTGTGGTCGACAACATAGGGCTGGCGGCCGAGCGCGGCGCCGTTGTCGTCGAAGATGGTACCGCCGGAACCGCCGCCGTTTCTGGCATCGCGGCTGGGACGGATGATGGCCGCAACTTTTTCGTCAGCCAAGAACTGCGCGATGCGGTCAACCAGGCGATAGCGCTGCATGTAGGTGCGCATGCGCGCCTGCATCTCGCGGCCTTCGCGGTCGCTTACGGGATACTGAGCGAGCTCTTCGAGCTCTTTGTCGGAGTAGCGATCGAAGAGGCCCTTATCGACGGGAGGCACTTCGCGCATTTCACCAAGCAGGGCAATCTTGCCGGCAAGCTTGCCCTTGTATTTATCGAAGTCGCCTTCTTCCTGAATATTGACGTAGACTGCTTCGCCGCTCACGGGGCCGTTGGTCGATGGCGACCAGGGCGTGGCCTGCGCGATGAAGACCGCGGTGTCGGGCGAGGTCATGCGCACCCAGGTGTTGAGCTGCTGCCAGCCCATTCCGAATTCTCCCCAGTCCTCAAGATGCGCGTTAACGCAGCCCATGGCGGTGAGCTGGTCGCGCGTCCAGGCATTGGCCTTGGCCATGTTGGGTGAGCCGGTGAGCCGCGGGCCGATGTCGTCGGTCAGCGCGGAAGCGTACTCCATGATGTGCGAGTGCATCAGGCCTTCTTCGCGAATGCGCTGATACATGGTGAGGTCGAGGTTTTCCGTCGCGGGTTGTGGCGCATCGTAGGAAGGGGTTGCGTCGTCGGTCTTGGGTTTGGATTTGTCGGCGGCAAAAGCCGGAATCGCAACAGCCAGCAGCAGAGCTGCGACTGGCCTGCGGCAGCAGTCAAACATGCGTTTGTGGTCCTCCTCAGGAATGAATCAAGGGAAGTGGAAGAATATCAGACTCTCCACAGGGGTATGTTGAGAAGGATGACGGCTGATGCGGCGATTTAGTCTCAGGAAGTCCGGAGCGCCGTGGCTACCGGTTCAGAAACTGCAGGTCCTTCGACTGCGCTCCCTGCCGGTCGCTCCGCTCAGGATGACAAATTGCAGCGTGCTTATAGCGGTCTTTTTACAACGGCAAGGTACAAGGTCCGGCGGATTTTAAAGCCCTGCTTTTCATATACGCGGATGGCATTCACATTGCTTTGCAGAACTCCGAGGAAGGGAGTTTCGTTGCGCGCAAGAATCCGGTGCGAGACATCGGAGACAAGCGCGTTGGCATAGCCGCGCTTTCTATAGTCGGGATGAGTACAGACGGCGCTGACTTCGACGAACCCTGGAGGGTGCGTACGCTGGCCGGTCATGGCGGCGAGACGGCCAGCGTCGCGGATGCCGCGAAAGCCGCCGAATTCGATGGTGCGCTGACGGAACGGGCCTGGCTCGGTCAGCTCCGCGAGGGCGATCATCTCCGGCACGTTGCTTGTGTACAGGTCTTCGATAAGGTGTGAGCATTCTGAGGCGGGCGGTGGAGTGACGCAGACCATCTGCTCCATAAACGTGTTCATGAGAAAGCGCCAGCCTTCGGGCAGTTGCGGCGGCTTATCGAGAAAAAGCACGGCAAAATCGTCGGGACCGAGCAAATCGCCGAGCGATTTGTATGCTTCGGGGCTTTGCTCGCGCACGCCAGCCAGCGGACCAATGTCAGTGTGGTAGCGCTTTGCGAGGCTATTGCCTTCAGCAAACTGAGTGTGCTCTGTCGAGAGCGCATGCCAGATTGGATTGTCGAGGACTTCGATCTGCCCGCTCATGTCTTGTGATGTGGAATAGATGAATGGCCTTTCGCGAAAGCCGCAGGAAATTATTTCGGCTTGTTTGCGATGCTGTCGAGGAAGGTATGGAGATGTTTGCGAGCGAGCTTGAGTGCGTCGCGACTGTCCGTCAGACGATCCATCATCAGGCTGCCTTCGAGTGTGGCAATGATGATGGAGGCCACACTGCGTGGTGATGTCTTCGGGCGAATCTCGCCTTCTTTAATTCCCTGGCGCACGAGCATCTCAAGATAATCCAGCCATTCATGGAGAGCATTGCGGGCGTGCTCACGCAGCACTGGATTGCCGTCATCTGTATCGATCGCAGTGTTCAAAAGTGCGCATCCGCCGGGTACGGGCGAGGGCCTGGTAGCGAAGTGATTGACCATCGCTCGCAGCTTGCCCAGCGGTGTTGGAGCGTTGTTGAGCTGTTCGAGGCGGATGCGCTTGATTTCTGACCAGGAGTAATCGAATGCTTCGACTGCCAATTCTTCCTTGTTCTCGAAATGGCGATAGATGCCGCCTTTTTCGAGGCCGGTCTCCTTCATCAATTCGGACAGGCTGGCGCCGACGTACCCATGGCGGTTGAAGATGGGTGCGGCTTTCCGAATGATCTTCTGCCGTGTCTGCTCACCCTTGCTGAGCGGCGATTTCACAGGAACGATCATAACAGAATTTTTGCGACCGATCAGTCTCATTTTGAATCTGTGCTGTACATACCGGTTTATTCCTGATGAGCACAGCGACACTCGAACATCCGCCAGTTTCTGCAAAGCCCGCTGTGAATCCGTGGGCTGTGGCTATTACAGTCACGCTGGCGACGTTTATGGAGCTTCTCGATACTTCGATCGCCAATGTGTCGTTGCCGCATATTGCCGGCGGGCTTGGTTCAAGCTTCGATGAAGCGACCTGGGTGCTTACCTCATATCTGGTTGCGAATGCGGTGGTGTTGCCGCTGAGTGCGTGGCTGAGCCGCGTTTTCGGGAGGAAGCGCTACTACATGATGTGCGTGGCGCTGTTTACGGTGACATCATTCCTTTGCGGTATTGCACCGACGCTGGGGTTGCTGCTGCTCTTTCGCGTGATGCAGGGGATTGGCGGTGGCGGCCTTGCTCCGGTGGAACAGGCGATTCTGGTGGATACATTTCCTCCGGCAAAACGCGCTGCTGCGTTTGCGCTTTACAGCATGGCGATTGTTACTGCGCCTGCGATCGGGCCTCCGCTGGGCGGATGGATTACTGATAGTTTCTCGTGGCGCTGGGTCTTCTTCATCAACGTGCCGATTGGTGCTGTTTCACTGATTCTGAGCAGCAGGCTGGTGCATGATCCGCCGCATTTCAAGGAGGAGATTGCGAAGTTGCGCGCCAGCGGCAAGCTGCGCATCGACACGCTGGGCATTTTGCTGATTGCGGTCGGTTTTGGATGCCTCGAAGTCGTACTCGACCGCGGGCAGATTGACGACTGGTTCGGCAGCAGGACGATCCTTGCATTAACGCTGGTTGCCGTGTTTACGCTGGCGTTTGCGGTCTATTGGGAGTGGACGCATACCGATCCTGTAGTGGAGCTAACTCTGCTAAGAGAGCGAAATTTTGCTTCCTCCACGATCTTCTATTTTCTCTTTGGCTTTGTGCTATTTGGCAGCACGACGATGATTCCGGAGATTCTGCAAGAGCTTTATGGCTACACGGCGACGGATGCCGGACTGGTGCTGGGACCGGGCGCTCTGGTGATTACATTTCTTGCTCCAGTGGTGGCGCGTGTAGTGCAGTCGGGCAAGGTGAGCCCGAAAGGGCTGATCGTCTTCAGCTATGCGGTGGTTGCGTGTTCCATGTGGTACTACGGCAGCTTCACTCCGCAGACAGATTACTTTCACTATGCGTTTGCGCGCGCGATTCAGGGATTTGGCTATGCGTTTCTCTTTGTGCCTGTCAGCGTGATGGCATATTCGTATCTGCCTCCGGAGAAGAACAACAAGGCTTCGAGCCTCACCAATCTTGCGCGCAACTGGGGCGGCAGTTTCGGCGTTGCCTTTGTCACTACATTTCATGAGCGGCGAACGGATCTGCATCAATCGCGGCTGGCGGATACGCTGGCGCATGCTGTTCCACTGTTTGATTCAACGCGCGATACTTTGAGCAAGACATTTCAGGGACTTGGATTTTCACAGGCAGATGCGACACAACATGCGAGCGGGCGCATGTACAACCTGCTGATGCAGCAGGCAAGCCTGCTTGGGTTTCGGGACTGCTTTTATCTGCTCGGATGGATTGCGCTGCTTGGGATTCCCATCGCGTTCTTTACGCGAGGCTTTAAGCCTGGTGGCGGAGGCGGTGGTGGGCACTAGCTGCTATCCTAAGAATCAATATGGCTCGCGACCCTGCCCAGCTACTGCATGAAGCTTTGGAATTGCCTGCTGAAGCACGCGCATCCATCGCGGATTCATTGTTGAATAGCCTGGATGCTTCTGTGGACGAGCACGCCGAACAGGCATGGCAGGAAGAGATTGAGCGCAGGCTTGACAGCATCGATCGCGGTGAAGGCGAACTTATTTCGTGGACAGAGGCTGAAGCCCGTTTGCGCAAACGGCTGAAGCATTGAATTACCAAATTCGTTTTTACTTGGAAGCAGTTGAAGAGGTTGATGCGGCTGTTCAGTGGTATGCGCTTCGAAGCGAACGGATTGCGGAACGCTTTCTTGATGAGTTATCTCATACGTTCGATTTGATTGTTCGCAACCCTCAGCTATTTCCTGTTTTTCACAAGGGCACCCGGAAAGCAATCCTTAGGCACTTCCCGTATTTTGCCGTCTTCAGGATTGCGCCTGATTGCATTCAGGTGATCGCCGTTGCCCACGCAAAACGGCGTCCGAACTATTGGCGCAATCGATAAATGTGTTTACACCAGTGAAGCGCCGGCAATCGATTCCAGCACTTTGAGTGGAGAGGTTTCCGGTGTGACCAGCGCGTCAGGGCGGACGAGGAAGGTCTGCTCTAGTGCGTATTGGCCGGCGAGGACGGCGTGCGGGACGGTGTCGGTATAGACCATCCAGCTTGAGCCTGGCGGGAATTCAAAGTTGTACTTCGGGCAGCCGGACTGGAAGCGCGGATTTTCCTTTAGAAAATTGTGGAAGCGCATCATGAAGTCGTCATAGGGCGAGCGCTTAATGGACGGGATGGCTGCGGCTAATCCAATGCCACGGCCCACGGATTTCGCTGCACGGCTGAAGGTGTTATCTACCTGCGGAGCAATCTCGGCAGGAACAAACTGCTTCACGACCTTGGCAAAAGGATCGCTGACCACCCAATCGCGCGTTCTCGTGGGATGAATATTGTTGAAGAAGCGCAGAATGCGCGCGCCATAGGTAGGGCGCGTAGGAAAGGCGTCAGTGTGCAGAAGATCATTGCGGCGGCGCAGCGGCAGGTCGCGGCCCTCTTCTTCCTGCGGGCGGAAGCTGGCGTAGTCAAGCTGCCAGTTGGCTTTGTAGGGCGCGAGGAATCCGGTGAGGAATTCCGTCACGCTCTTTGAATATTGGCGCATGGTGTTCTGCAGACGTGCGACGGCATGAGCATCTGCGGTTTTTGTATCAACGCCGCTCAGCTTGTCGATGTTCGGTTTGTAGGCGATGTTTTTGTGCAGAGAGCTGTCGGTTTGCTGCTGCCCGAGCAGAAACTCGATGTCATTTTGGGGGATGTCAATGGGCGTGTGCGGGAAGTAGAGGATATCTCCTGCTTCCAGCTGCGCGCACCATTGATGCGTCTGCTTGGGGGAGCTCGATGCAAGAGCTTCATGCGAAATAGAAATGACAGCCATAATTCAGTTTCCGCTCAATCTGCGTCGCAGCCACAGGCCGATGAAGGTGATGAGACTGACAGCCAGCACGATGAGTCCGACGGGCAGCGCGATGTAGCGGTAGCTGTCAGCATAATTCACCTGATGGCCGGCGGTGTTGTAGATGAGGATTCCCACGATCGCGAGGAAGCTGGTGGCGAAAAAGGCGGCAAACCCCAGAGAAAAGGACATGAGCAGGCTGGCAAAGAGGCCGAAATCACCTAAGGGAATGCCGAAGATCCTGCCCTGGTTCGAAGAGGCAACCATAACAGGCTAGAATACAAGTTTATGGCTGAAGCCGCCCAGATAGAGTTGTTGCCTGCTCAGAAAGTAGCGCAGGAAGCGCAGGTGCTGCAGGCGCAGAATGGCATCTGTTATGCGCAGTTCGGCGATACGCACCTGACTCCGCAGGACCTGGAGCGCGTGGTGCAGGCGGTGCCGGCGAGCATCGCAACTGCGCTGCGCCGTCGCGCATACTATTTCGTCCCGCTTACCATCAGTGAAAATGAGGAGACGCTGGTCGCTCCCGGATACACGATCGACTTCAGTGACCGAGCCATCTGTCATCGCAATGTTCGCTTCGGCAATTCGGAGTGCATCTTCATCTCCACGCGGCTTATGCAGGACCGCTTCGCGCTGGCCTTTGAGTTTTTTATCAACGCAGGCCACCACTTTGTGGAAGCGGCTGGCGTTCCTGAGAGTTTCTCGAAGCTTGCCTGGTCGCAGGCGCAGGCGGATGCGCGCGGCGAAACCAGCCAGGATGCCTTCGAGAACCGCCGCCACGCTACGGAGCGTGGACTGATTGATGAGAAGGCGAAAAACAATTTTTTCGATGCAGCCTTCTCAGATGCGATTGCCATTTATCTGCTTTCGCTGACGATTGATTTTGACTACGGGGATCTGCGCGAGCGCGAGTATCCGCTGCTCGCTGCTCCGGCGCTAGCGGAGCGGCTGCGGCATGTTGCGGAGCTGTTTCCTCCGAATTCTGGGTATGATTTTGAAATCAGGTATCGGCGGCGTTCTTAGCTTCTCAAAGCTGAACCGCAGAGGACGCTGAGTTTGCGCTGAGGCCCGCAGAGGATTTTCACCACAGAGAGCACAGAGTACGCAGAGCAACTGCCCGCTGTACTATTTACAATCGCGGCATGATTGCGCATTTGCGGGGACGTCTTTTTCTGAAAACGCCGGGGCGGGCGATTGTCGATGCCGGAGGTGTGGGCTACGAGGTCACCATCAGCATTCCTACCTTTACGGCGCTGCCTGCGGAAGGAACTGAAGTTTCGCTGCACATCCATACGCAGGTGCGTGAAGACATCCTGGCGCTCTTTGGTTTTCTTGATCTCAATGAGAAGAGGCTGTTTGAGCGGCTGATCACTGTCTCCGGAGTTGGGCCGAAGCTGGCAGTGACGATTCTGAGCGGGCTGAGCCCGGAGCGGACGGTGACTGCGATTCGCGGGCAGGACCATGCTTCGCTGACGCGGATTCCTGGTGTTGGAAAGAAGCTGGCCGAACGGCTGGTAGTCGAGCTGAAAGACAAGCTCGAAGATATGGCAGCTGCTCCGGTGGTGACGACGTCGGCCCCTGCGGCTGACGATGTGTTGTCAGCACTCGTGAACCTGGGCTATCAGAGGCCCGCAGCGCAGAAGGCGATTGAGACGGCGGTCGCTAAGGACAAGGCTGCTGGTGAGAGCTTCGATGAACTGTTCCGGTCTGCGTTGCAGGTGATCCGGTAAAAACCGTTTGTACCTTCCGTGGAAATTGACCGAACATTTACGTTTCAGCCGTTAAGTCTGCATAGAATTTCTCCTGGTTTTTGCAATGTCTATTCAGGAGAATTCCGTGAAAAAAACACTATCTATTGCGTTGCTTGCGATGGCATGCACTGCACTGCATGCCCAGGTGACTTTGCTGGCCAAAGGCACTTTGACTGGTTCGAAAGCCGGCCAGTACAAGGACCTGTCCGGATTGAACAACACGCTTGAGAATGGAGTTGCCGCCAACCTGCTCGGAGGCCTGGGGTCGAGCATCACCTATACGGGCGGCGACACGTTTCTTGCGCTTCCGGATCGCGGGCCGAACGCTGTCAGCTTCAACTCGCTGGTGGACGATACGGTGACCTATATTCCCAGGTTTCATACCGTCACGATGAAGCTGACACCCAGCAAGGGCTCCAGCCTGCCGTTCACACTTACGCCTGAGCTGCGTGAGACGACCTTGCTTTATTCAGGACAACCACTGGTCTATGGCACTGGCGAGGGACTGAATATCGGTTCGGGCAAACCGCCGGTGAATACGCCATTCAAGCACTATTTTTCGGGACGCTCGGACGGCTTCGATCCGGACCACAACTCGGGAGATGCTTTCGACTCGCGGCTCGACCCGGAGAGCATCCGCGTATCGAGCGATGGGTTGTCGGTCTTCATCTCGGATGAATACGGCCCTTACGTATACCAGTTCCTCAGCTTTAACGGCGAGCGCATCCGCACCTTCCGGCTGCCGAATGAATTTTTTGTCGCCAATCCAAAACCGACCGGCGATGGCGAAACTGCCGCCAACACCTCGGGAAGAGTACCCAATAAAGGCATGGAGGGACTGGCTATCACTCCTGACGGGCGGACGCTGGTGGGTATCATGCAAAATTCGCTGATCCAGGATGCGTCCGAAGGCGGAGCAGCGGCCAACATGCTGCGCATTGTGACTATCGATATTTTCTCCGGCAAAACAACGCACCAGTATGCCTATCTGTTGACCACCGGCTCAGGCGTGAGCGAGATTACGGCGCTCAATAATCATGAATTCATCGTCGATGAGCGCGATGGCAAGGGACTGGGCGACGGCAGCAAGGCCAAGGTGAAGCAGCTTTTCAAAATTGACCTGAAGAATGCCGTCGATGTCAGCGGCATGAATGGCACGCAGGCGGCGTCTCATGCTGTGGACAAGACGCTCTTTCTCGACATCGTGCAGAGCCTGACGGCAAACGGCATCACGGCTGATCAGATTCCAGCAAAAATTGAGGGTGTCAGCTTCGGGCCGGACGTGGTCTACAAAGGCCGCAAGGTTCATACGGTCTGGGTTGCCAATGATAATGACTTCCTGCAGGATTACAGCGGACCGAATACGAATCCAAATGAGTTCTTCGTCTTTGGTTTTACCGATGCAGATCTGAGTGGTTCTGTATATGTCCCGCAGCCGCACTGGTTTCCTTTCCTCTGGTAGATCATGAAAAGCAAGGACACAAAAGGCGCCTTTTGGGGCGCCTTTTGTTTTCCGTGCTTAGCGCAGAAATTTTAGTGGGCTTTGTCGATCTGGCCGGGTCTCCTTCGACGTGTGAATAGAGAGGGGGTTTGGGAATGCTGGAGATCATTGCCATAGTGTTTGCGGGAATCTGCCTGGTGGTGTTTCGCACTGACGCGAAGCTGCCATCTGAGAGCAGCGGACCGTTTCTGAGTGCGCTGGCGGCAGTGCTCGATAAAAACCCTTCGAAAAAAGATGTAGAGCGTGTCGATTCTGCCCTGTGGCGTTCGACGTACAGACAGAGCGTGGGATACAAGGGAATGTCCGCGAAAAGGAGAGATCTGAAATGCGAGTCATGGTCATCGTGAAAGCGAACAAGAAATCAGAGACGGGCGTGCTGCCTGACAGCAAGCTGTTTGAGGAAATGGGCAAATTTAACGAGGAGCTCGTGCAGGCCGGAATAATGCTTGCGGCCGAGGGCTTGCAGCCCAGCTCAAAGGGCAAACGCATCCGGTTTTCCGGTGCGGAACGTACGGTCATCGATGGGCCTTTTGCGGAAACGAAGGAACTGATTGCCGGCTATTGGATATGGCGCGTGAAGTCAATGGATGAGGCGGTCGAGTGGCTGAAGCGGTGCCCCTGCCCGTCTACAGACGAAGCGTCCGACGTTGAAATACGTCCGATCTATGAGATGGAAGACTTGGGCGATGCGTTGACGCCTGAGCTCAAAGAACAGGAAGAGCGTCTACGTGAACAGCTGACAGCAAAAAAATAAATTGGCGACTGTCGATTTCAGTCCGAGCCGTTCGACGCGTTGATAGAAGGAGAGATTCGCAATGCGATTCATGATGCTGATGATTCCGAAAGGATATGAAAGCGCCACACCGGGTACGCTGCCTGATCCAAAGGCGGTGGAGGCGATGATGAAGTACAACGAATCCCTGCAAAAGGCGGGAGTGCTGCTGGCGCTCGATGGGCTGCATCCGCCGTCGATGGGCGCGCGCGTTTCATTTGCCGGAGGAAAGCCTGCGGTCACGGACGGGCCTTTTCCTGAAGCCAAAGAAGTGCTTGGCGGCTACTGGATGATTCAGGCCAAGTCCAGAGAAGAGGCAATTGAGTGGGCAAAGCGCTGCCCCGGATCGGATAACGAAGTCATTGAGATTCGCCAGGTGCAGGAGATGGCGGATTTTCCTGAAGAGGTAAAAAAGGCGGCGCAAGGATTTTCTGAGATGAAAGCGCAGATCGGGCAGCACGGAGAGGCCTGAAACATAAATTCCTCATTACACAGATGGAGATGAACCATGAGATTTCTATGTATCTATAAGCCGGCGAAGCAGGAGGGCGCTCCTCCTGCTCAGGAAGAAATGAACCGAATGGGCAAGCTGATTGAAGATGGGTTTCAATCAGGCTGGCTGCTGGCTACCGAAGGCTGCATGCCAAGCGAGAAGGGCGCGCGGGTCCGGCAGTCGAATGGCAATGTGACTGTGACAGACGGCCCGTTTAGCGAAGCCAAAGAGCTGATTGGAGGATTCGCGATCATTCAAGCGAGCTCCAAGGCGGAAATCATCGAGCGGACAAAGACATTTCTCAGCATTGCCGGCGATGGCGAAACGGAGATTCGCCAGCTGTATGATCCGGACGCATTTGAGACTTGCGTTGACATTCCAAAAGAAACAACGGCAGCTAAATAACAGGTGGAACAGTAGAAAATTTGGCAGGTCGGGTTTGAGAGAGCTTCCCCTCAGGGGCTAAAGCCCTTTTCATGGTTGGCTTTACGGCACGGCTGAAGCCGCGCCCCTTCAAAAACTAACCCAATGGCAAGAATTCAGGTCAAGGAGAGGACCATGCAGATAGATCCATATTTGAATTTCAGCGGAAATTGTGAAGAAGCATTCAAGCTTTATGAGCAGTGTTTCAGCGGCAAGATTGAATTCAAAATGACACATGGCGAGTCGCCCATGGCGGATCAGGTAGGGCCGGAATGGCGCGACAAGGTCATGCACATCTCATTGCAGGTTGGAGACAGGCGTCTGCTGGGCTCCGATGCGCCGCCGCAATATTACAAGACGCCGCAGGGGTTTTCTGTTTCCGTCTCGGTAAAGGACGCGGCGGAAGCGGAGCGCGTATTCAAGGCATTGTCAGAAAAAGGAACTGTGTCCATGCCGCTGCAGAAAACCTTCTGGTCGCCGGCTTTTGGAATGCTCACGGACCGGTTCGGCATTTCCTGGATGGTGAATACGAATACGGTCAGCTAGAGCGGTTGTGTGCAATCATTCCATTGCGACGTTAGCAATGGAGGTTGCACAATGCGGTTCGTGATTCTGCGGAAGTCGGACGCGACGATGGAATCGGATACGCCGGCCAGCCCGGAGCTCTTCGAAGCTATGAGACAGTATGACGAAGAGATGAGGAAGGCGGGCGTTCTGGTGGCAGTGGAGCGCCTGAAGCCGAGTGCGAAAGGCACGCGTGTGAATCTTTCCGAAGGCAAATTCACAGTCACCGATGGACCGTTTTCCGAAGCCAAGGAGCTGATCGCCGGAGTCACCATGATCGAGGTCAGCTCCAGGGAAGAAGCGATTGCCTGGATCAAGCGTTGCCCCACTCTGCGCGGCGATGTGGAGGCGGAGTACGAGATTCGCGAGGTTCTGCAGGGCTAAAATTTACCGCCAATACGCTAAGAGCCCGATACGTGAAGAAAGTTCTCACCACAGAGAACACGGAGTACACAGAGGTTTCGCAGAGCAAGATTCGGAAAGGAGATTCGTGGTGCGGTTCATGATGTTATTGCCAGCTCCGCCTGAGGGCCTGGAGAAGGCCTTTCCGCCGAAGAAGGAATTCGTTGAACCTATGCGGAAATACGACGCGGAAATGAGGAAGGCGGGTATTCTGCTTTCCGAAGAAGGGCTTCATCCGACTTCTAAAGGAACGCGTATCCGCGTCTCCGGCGGCAAGCGCATTGTGACGGACGGCCCTTTCAGCGAGGCCAAGGAAGTCATCGCGGGCTTCTGGATTATTCAGGTGAAGTCGAAAGAGGAGGCGCTGGACTGGGCCGGCCGCTGTCCTCTGCCTGAAGGCGGAGTGCTTGAACTCCGCCAGGTTTTTGAACCGACGGACTTTCCGCCCGAACTTCGAGAGGGCAGTTCCGCTTCAGCTTGAACTCAGTCTTGAAAACATGATGTGATCGGTAGCTGTGATGGCTACCGATACACACCGCGCCATTGAAGCTGTCTGGCGAATGGAGTCGGCGAAACTTATCGGCGGGCTGGCGCGCATTACGCGCGATGTGGGTCTTGCTGAAGACCTGGCGCAGGAGGCGCTGGTTGCCGCGCTCGAGCAATGGCCGGAGGCTGGTATTCCGGACAAGCCGGGCGCGTGGCTCATGACCACGGCCAAACGCCGCGCTATCGATTACTTCCGCAGCCACCAGCTGCGTGAGCGCAAGCATGAAGAGCTGGGACGCGAACTCGAGATAAAACAGATGAGCGCCATGCCCGATTTCGATGCGATGGATGACGAGATCGGCGATGATCTGCTGCGGCTCATCTTTACCGCATGCCATCCGGTGCTTACGACTGAGGCGCGTGTCGCGCTCACGCTGCGCATGCTTGGCGGGTTGACCACTCCTGAGATTGCGCGTTCGTTTCTCATTCCTGAAGCTACGCTGGCGCAGCGCATTGTGCGCGCCAAAAAGACGCTGGCAGATGCGCGTGTTCCGTTTGAAGTGCCGCGGGGAGCAGAGCTGGCTTCGCGTGTCTCGTCGGTGCTGGGTGTCATCTACCTCATCTTTAATGAAGGCTACACAGCGACAGCAGGAGATGACTGGATGCGTCCTTCTCTGTGCGAAGAGGCGCTGCGGCTGGGACGCATCGTCGCCGAGCTGATGCCCAGGGAACCGGAGGCGCATGGGCTGGTGGCGCTGATGGAGATCCAGGCATCGCGCTCGGCTGCGCGCATCGACCCGGGAGGTGAGCCCATTCTTCTGCTGGATCAGGACCGCTCGCGCTGGGACCAGCTGCTCATCCATCGGGGCCTGGCTGCGCTCGCACGAGCCGAGGCTTTGGGCGGGGCGCGCGGACCTTACGTCCTGCAGGCTGAGATTGCTGCCTGCCATGCGCGCGCGCGTCGCGCGGAAGACACGGACTGGGCGCAGATCGCGGCTCTTTATGCAGAACTTGCACGAGTAATGCCTTCGCCGGTGGTGGAGCTGAACCGCGCAGTTGCTGTTGCGATGGACTCGGGGCCGGCGGATGGTCTCGCTATCGTTGATGGGCTTACTTCGGAACCGTCACTCAAAAACTATCATCTGCTGCCGAGTGTGCGCGGCGATCTGCTGTTTAAGCTGGGGCGTTTTTCTGAAGCACAGCGGGAATTTGAACGCGCCGCCGAGATGACTCGAAATGAGCGTGAACGTAAGCTGCTGCTGGATCGCGCGAAAGGGTGTGAGGTTGGTGGTTGAGTTTGTGGTTTTCCCATTCCTTTCTTCCCGCCCCATTGCACGAACTGCGCGCAATGGGGACCCAGGTTAGCTTCTCACCCCAGCACGCGAAAATCGCGCGTGTTGGGACCCCGATTCGCGACCCCTTCGGCTCCGCTCAGGGCAGGCTCTGAGGCACCCGTGGATGTGGCTGAAAGCTGCCGGATGCCGTGACGCTCGATGCTATGTATGGATCCTTCCCCTTCACTCCGTTCAGGGTCAGGATGACAACCTGAAGAATTAAAGCTTGGGCAAGGGAGAGACTTCCGTCTCAGTCCCCTCTGCGATTTCGGCAGGGATGGGTTGCTGGCTGCGCGGAGATGTGGAGACCAGCCCAAAGATGATGAGCAGCGATACAGCCAGCAATCCGAATTCGATGAACTTCAACATGGGACCTCATTCCAGCATGGCCGCCAGCAGAGCGATACGCGGCGCCAGGTGTTCGAGCAACAGAGATTCGTGCGCTGCATGAGCGCCTTCTCCCACTGCTCCCATTCCGTCCAACGTAGGCACGCCTAGAGCGGAGGTGAAGTTGCCGTCTGATCCGCCTCCGGTGGCTGCTTCTGCGAGCTCGAACCCGAGCGCGCGAGCGTGGGCTGCTGCCCGCTTATAGAGCGCGACTGTGCCGCGAGTGCGCTCCATGGGAGGACGATTCAGTCCGCCATCAACGTGCAGACTGCATTTGTTATCAAAGACGCGCAGCGAACGAAAACGTTTCTCGATGCGCGCCTCATCTTTGGCCCTTGCAATGCGAACGTCAACCTCCGCCTGGGCCTCGGCTGCTATCACGTTAGATCGAGTTCCACCATGAATGGTTCCAACATTCACGGTGATTCCACGGTCTAATTCGGTGAAACCTGTGATGCGTTCGACCTGCCGTGCAAGTTCGGCGATGGCGCTGTGTCCGCGCTCGAAATCGACGCCGCTATGCGCCGCGATTCCTTTCACGCGAACCAGGTAGTTGCCGATTCCCTTGCGCGCGGTCTTGTACGCGCCTTCCAAACCCTGCGCCGGTTCGAGAACGTACACTGCCTCGCATTGACGGGCTAGCTTCTCTGTCACCGGACGCGATGCGATGCTGCCAACCTCTTCATCGCTGTTGAGCAGCATCACAACCGGGCGCTTTAATCTGCCTTGCTCTTTCAGAATGGCGATGGCTGTTAATGCCATGGCCACTCCTGCCTTCATGTCCAGAACGCCCGGACCCCAAACGCGTCCTTTAGTAACGCGGAAGGGCATACTCTGTAGTGTTCCGAGAGACCAGACCGTATCAAGGTGACCGAGCAGAAGGGCAGGTTTTTTTGTGCTCTTCATGGGGCCGAAGCGGACCTCGAGCAGATCGCCAAATTCCTTCTGCCGGTACATGCGAATGCGACCGCCGAGCGATCTGGCATGTTCGGCCACAAAAGAAACACACTGATCGACCGCAGCTTTGTTATCGCTGGGGGACTCGATTTCGACCATGGAGCGGAGCAAATCGAGAGTGCCATGTTGATGGTGCAGGGCGGAGTCCAGGAAGGTATCCGCCTGGTAACTACTTTTCTGTTCAATCATTTACTGACCATGTACCTTTTTGTATCCGATGCGATTCTGCCACTACGGTGTGGCAAATATACAACAGTGAAACTTAATTCCGGAGCTGTAGTCTATGTCGTTAGCCAAAGAAAATGCTAAGAAGTGGAGTAATTTTTTTGCCCGATCCATTGTTGCACTTGGAACAGACGATTGCATCGCCGATTGAGTTTTCTGGTATTGGCCTGCACAGCGGTGCGCCTGTCCAGATGCGTTTGCTGCCTGCGCCTGCCGGTTCCGGCATCGTTTTTCGACGGACTGATCTCGATAATTTTGAGATTTCCGCGACCAGCCGCAACGTGGCAAAGGTAAGCTATGCCACCAGCCTGATGCGGCAGAGCGTTCTCATCTCTACGACGGAACACCTGCTGTCGGCGCTTATCGGCAGGGGCATCGATAACGTCATCGTCGAGCTCGATAACCTGGAGCTGCCGATTCTCGATGGCAGCGCGCTGCCCTATGTCGAAGCCTTTGAGCAGGTGGGCGTGAAAATGCAGCGGCGAAAGCGCGAGTATATGCGGATTCTAAAGAATGTCGAGGTCCGCGACGGCGACAAGTTTATCGGCGTATATCCGGGCGAAGGATACAGCGTTTCCTACCACATCGATTTCCCCTCTCCTATCGGCAAACAGGCATACATTGTCGATCTGGCTTCGGGCGGCTATGGGCGCGAGATTGCTCCGGCACGTACATTTGGTTTCAAGGAAGACGAGCAGACGCTGCGCAACATGGGGCTGATTCGCGGAGTATCTGAATCAAGCGCGATCATTCTTACCCGGCGCGGCGTGGTGAATGGGCCGCTACGCTTCGATGATGAATTTGTGCGGCACAAGGTGCTCGACCTGATTGGCGATCTTGCGCTGGCTGGTCGGCAGATTCTGGGCCGCGTAGTTGCTGAGCGCGCCGGACATGCCATGCACACTGCGCTTGTAGCCAGGCTGCTCAAAGACCGCTCGGCGTGGAAGCTGGTAACGGTTGTTCCGGAGAAGGTGAAAGTAAAGAAGGTTGTTGTACCAGCGCCGTCGCTGGTAACTGCGTAAGGACTGGCCGTCCAGGCGGATGCGCGCTTTTGCGCGCCATTCTTGCCCGGATGAATGTGTCTCGGATTTCCCCCGCTCCCGTTAGTCGCTTGCTTATTTGGTTCGGAAGAGATCATGCTTTTCTTACACTTTTTGTGCGGCGACCTACGAAAAGCAGATCCTTCGCTGCGCTCAGGATGACAGCGAGATGGGTGATAACCGAGAGCATTCAGGAAAAAGGGCGGGAGAAAATCTCCCGCCCTTTTTCCTGGTACGCCCGTCCGGCAAGGACCGCTCCGCGCGTAGCGGCCGCCGGAGGCATATTTCGCAGGCTCTTACGCGGCGACCGCAGGCTGACGCAGCCAGCTGTAGAGCGGGAATTGCTCGGCGAGCTCCAGCACTTGTTCGCGAATGCGTTTGAGTGCCTGGGGATTGTTGCGTTCGTTGAGCGCTTCCGTAATCCACCTGGCGATGGTGCGCATTTCGGATTCCTTCATGCCGCGCGTGGTGAGGGCCGGCGTTCCGATGCGGATGCCTGACGGCTTGAGCGGCGGGTTGGTGTCGTAGGGAATCGCGTTTTTGTTGACAGTGATGCCGGCTTCGCCCAGAGCAGTTTCTGCTTCGCTGCCCAGCATGCCTTTGGCGAAGACATCGACCAGCATGAGGTGCGTGTCTGTTCCACCGGAGATGATGCGGAAGCCTTCTGCCTGCAGCGCTTCTGCCAGAACGCGGGCATTGGCGACGATCTGTTTGGCGTACTGCTTGAATTCAGGCTGCAGTGCTTCATTGAAGGCGACAGCCTTGGCTGCAATGACGTGAACCAGCGGCCCTCCCTGCTGGCCGGGGAAGACGGACTTGTCGATGGCTGCGGCAAACTGCTGCTGCGACAGGATCAGGCCTGAACGCGGTCCGCGCAGCGTCTTATGCGTGGTGCTGGTGACGATGTGCGCGTGAGGGACAGGTGAAGGATGCGCTCCTCCGGCAACGAGGCCGGCGAAATGCGCCATGTCGACAATGAGCAGCGCACCGGCTTTATCCGCGATCTGGCGCATGCGCGCGAAATCGAAGATGCGCGGGTAGGCACTGCCTCCGCCAATGATGACCTTGGGTTTCTCGCGCTCGGCAATTTCTTCAAGCTCGTCGTAGTCGATGACTTCGGTATCGTTACGTACTCCATAGGAGACGACCTTATAGAGCTTGCCGGAGAAATTTAGCTTGTGGCCGTGGGTAAGGTGTCCGCCGTGCGCGAGATCGAGGCCGAGAATCGTATCGCCCGGGTTGAGCACCGACATATAGGCCGCAGCATTGGCCTGAGAGCCCGAGTGCGGCTGCACATTTGCATGCTCCGCGCCGAAGAGCTGCTTCACGCGCTCGCGTGCCAGGTTCTCGACGATGTCGGTGAACTCGCATCCGCCATAGTAGCGGCGGCCCGGATAGCCCTCCGCATACTTGTTGGTGAAGATGGTGCCTGCGGCCTCGAGAACGGCTTCGCTCACGAAGTTTTCTGAGGCGATCATCTCAAGCCCCTCGTGCTGGCGGCGAAGCTCATGCTCAACGGCGGCGGCGATTTCGGGATCGGCCTGCGAAAGCGGCAAAGACATGCGGTCGGACATGCATCCATTCTAACCATTACTCATGCCTCCGGCGGGTCCTGCGCGGACAGCGGTCCTTGCCGGACGGGCGTACCAGCAAGAAAGAGCAGGAGTAAAACCCTCCTGCTCTTTCTTGCTGAAGATGCTTAGCAATTACCCCATGGTCTGTTGTCGCCAGAAAACAGCTGTATAAGCAGGGTATTGTGGAGGCATGTTGATTTGTCTTAGTCGCGCCTTACTTTGGATTGCCGTGTTCTGGCTGCCTGTTTTTGGGCTGGCGCAGGGGGATTCTGTCTTCCAGCGCATCAGTTGGACACCGGCATCGCTTGCCAGCGGCTCACCATGTTTGTTTACCGTTGAGTTCGAGAGTGCCCCGGCGACTTTGGAAGGCGAATGGTTTGGCCATAAGGTTGAGTTCTTTCCTGCAAACAACAAAACCGTATGGCATGCGCTGGCGGGCGCGGATGTGGAGACCGCTCCCGGTGCCTATACGCTCACGCTGCACGCAACCTTTGCCGATGGCCGGAAGGCAGAAGCCACGCGTGAGATCAGCGTCGAACCTGCGCACTATCGTCAGGTGGAACTGCATGTCCCGGAAAACTTCGTTTCGCCTGACGCAGCCACGCTCAAGAGAATCGCTGAGGACAAGGCGATCAAGGACGAGACCTTTTCGCAGAGCGCTGTGCTGCCGCTGTGGCGCGGGGACTTCGCTCTCCCGGTAAATTCGCCGGCAACCGATTCCTTTGGCACGCGGCGCGTCTTTAACGGCAAGCTGGCCAGTGTACATCGTGGGATGGATTTCCGTGCGGCATCCGGAACTCCGGTCCATGCGGCGAATGCCGGAAGGGTGATTCTGGCACGCAGCCTTTTTTATGAGGGGAATTGCGTGGTGATCGATCATGGGCAGCAGTTCATGACCATTTATATGCATCTGTCAAAGATTGCCGTGAAGGAGGGCGACAGGGTCGAGATGCATCAGCTGCTTGGGTTGAGCGGAGCCACCGGGCGCGCCACCGGGCCGCACCTGCATTTCGCGGTGCGCTGGGAGGGTGCGTATCTTGATCCGGCGATTCTGTTCAGGTTGAGGCTCGCGGAGGTGAGATAGCGGTTGTTTCGCACACAATCGCAGCTATTGAGGCGAAAAGCAGGTCCTTCGCTGCGCTCAGGATGACAAGTGGGGAGAGGTTAGCGGGAAACCAACTCCTCTTTGGGCGAGATTCCTTGTGGATGCTCCGATGATACTGGCTCTTCGGCCAGCTGCTTGAAGGCAGTATAGACGAATGAGCCCAGATACCAGCCGTCGATAAATTTGTATGGGGTTTCGCCGGTGGTGTAGTGCCCGCAGGGCAGAACCTTCGAGACGAAGTCGACGCCCAGCTCGGAAAAGCGGCGCAGCACCTTGAGCGAGTACTCGCGCAGGAAAGTCAGGTCGTAGGTTGCGTGGACGACCAGTACTTTTTTGGGCAGAGCAGCGAATCGCTCCATGTAGAAAACAGGGCTGACGGAAGCCCACAGATTTTGTAACCGTAACTGTGACATGCCTGCGTCTTCAAATGCCTTGCGGATGTGCCGCGTGCTCTGGCCGGTCCAGACCACATCGCCGAAGGAAGTGGAGGCGTGGTTGAAGGCGTTGACGCGCAGGCGGGCGTCGTGTGCGCTGGCGATGAAGGCATAGCAGGAGCCAAGGCTTGTTCCCAGAATGCCAAACTGCTCGTAGCCCTGTGCTTCCAGCCAGTCGATGCAGCAGCGGATATCGACTACGGCCTGGCGGCAGGCGGCGATGGTACGGCCGATGTTTGAGCTGACGGCATAGTCGGAGCGCGCGAGTTCCGCGGGGCGGCGGATATCGTGGTAAGGCTTGCTCAACCGCAGCGCGGAGACGCCGAAGCGGTTGAAGAGCGAGCAGAGCGCGTTATGGCTGAAGGCATCGGCGTTCCACTGCGGCATGACGATCATGGCCTGCTTTGGCTTACCGGCCTGCTTTTCTTCCGGCGCCGGATACCAGCGTGCGTTGACCAGATCATTTTCCGGATAGGGCGAGCGCACAGGTGAGGTGAAGCGCAGAAACTCGGCAGGCTTCATCTTGCCCTCGGCGGTCATGGCTTTGACCTTTGCATCGTGCGCCAGAGTTTCCGGGCGTACGTTGGTAGGAAACAACTCGGGGTAGCGCGACTCGATGCGATAGTCGTCAGGAGGCTCGTAAGAAAAGAAACTGTCACTGTCACGAATAATGAATTCGTTCAGTGCGGTCATGCTCTCTTCGGCTCTTGAGGGGTCGAGCGACATCTGTGCTGCGCCATCCAGGCCTTCGGCGCGCAGCACGTCATCGAGCCATTCAAATCCCCACTCTACGGGCCGAACGACACGGTTTTCATCGCGCGTTGTGAGCGCAGTCTCCCAGGCATACATCCAGCGCGCATACCACTTGCCAAGCATACTTCCAGTTTAATCAATCAGAACGCGCCGCACACGCGAACTGATCGCGCAGGTGACTTCGTAGGGAATGGTTCCTGTCAGGTCGGCGAGATCGTATGCCGTGATGTGCTCGTTTCCCTGCTGGCCGATGAGCACGACTTCATCGCCAATGGCGATGCCGGGAACGCCGGTGACATCGAGGATGGTCTGGTCCATAGATACGCGTCCGGCGATGGGTACCTTCTTCCCGCGTACGAGCGCGTGTCCGCGATTGGAGAGCAGGCGGTTGAGGCCATCGGCGTAGCCTACCGGGATAAGCGCGAGCCGGGTTGGGTGTGTGGCGCGGAAGGTCATGTTGTATCCGGCGGCTTCGCCTTCTTCGATGTCTCTCAGAGAAACGACGCGTGTCTTCCATGCAAGCACCGGACTGACTGGAGCGCCCGGGAATTGCGGCGTGAATCGCGGCGAATATCCATAGAGTGCGAGCCCGGGGCGGAGCATCAGTTGCGCGCTGTATTTCTTTGCGAGCTCGCTGAGTGCCTGAAGATGCTGCGGAACAAACAGCGTGGCCGAGTTTCCTGCGTGGATATATGTGGGCTTGATGCCGTGTGCGTGAATGACTTCGAGCGCAGCGGCGAATCGTGCGATCTGCTCTTTCGTTGCATCCGGATCGAGAACTTCAGGCGCGCTGAAGTGGGTCATCACGCCTTCGATCTGTATGGTTGAACCTGTTGGCCGCTGCAAGAGCAAGGTCTTCAGCGTATCGAGCGAGCGGACACCCTGGCGCGACATGCCGGTGTCGATTTCAAGATGGACTGGAACGGATTGCGGCGCGAGACCGCGCTGTCGGGCTGCTGTCTCGAGAAGCTCGAAGTGAAACGGCTCCCACACCTGCGGCGCGAGGCGGTGTTCGATGGCTGTATCGGCTTCGCCATTCCACAGCCCTGACATGACGAGGATGCGGGCACCTGCGCAGACATTGCGCAGCGCTGCTCCTTCTTCCACGCAGGTAACACCGAACCACTTTGCTCCGGCTTTCGAGAGAATCTCTCCGCACGTGAGCGCGCCGTGGCCGTAAGCATTGGCCTTCACCACGGCGAGGACTTCGGCATCAGGCGGCGCTGCTTCTTTTAATACCTTCCAGTTAGCGAGGAGCTGCGAGCGGGAAATCTCTGCCCAGACAGGACGCGTTGGCTTCATGGTGATGCTTTCATCCTAAACGGTGGGCGTGGGTCACGAAGTCGGTGGAGAAATAGGAGGAAGCGCCAGGCGAGCATAGTCGTGTCCGGTCAGACTACATAGAGCTTCCACCACAAACTCGTGGTCCTGGCGCTGCGGAAGGCCGGAAACAGTAATGCTGCCAATGATGCCCGCATTCACGACGGAAATAGGAAAAGAACCGCCATGGGCGGCGTAATCTGCGGCTGGAAGGCCATATCTTTCGGTAAGCGTGCTCTTTTTCAGCTGCAGCTCGAGGCCAATTGCATAGGAACTGCGATGGAATCGGGCGACAGTGTTTGCCTTTCGCCTTGCCCACTCCGCATTGTCGGGTGATGTGCCGGCGAGTGCCGCATAAAAAAGTGGTTGCCCAAAGCGTCGCACGTCAATCACCACGGCAAGGTTGCGCCCGGTCGCGAGTTCATGAAGGCGCGTTCCGATGCGCCATGCCACGGTGGCATCGAATTGCTGGAATTGCAATTCCTTTTCCTGTGCTGCGATTGCTTGCAGATCTTCACTGATGCTCATGGCGCTATCTTTCTCTAAGTTGGAATTTGGGGCATGATTATGTTCGCTGTACTGCCTGTTCGTATGAGGCAGCAGCCGGCGAGCCTTCGCAATAGCGTGTGAGATGCATGGCGTGAGCGAGTGTCGTGGCCACGGCATCGGGACACACAGCGCCGAAGCGTTCACGCAGCGAGTCACTGTTGCCGATGGATCCCCAGAGGCCGATCAGGACTCGGTTCTCCGGCAGATAGTGGCGGATGCGCTGGCAGAGACTGCGGGCATGCACAAAGGCAAAGGGCGGCAGAGCGGAGATGCAGACGGTGGTGCTGGTCTCTTCGCCCAGCCGCGTAAGAATCTCCGAGGTCAGCGCCTCGGTGTGCAACAGGATGGTCTTGTGTCCACGCCGTTCGAGCAGCTGCGCGAGCATGACGGCGGCGATCTCGTCGGCCTGATCGTTTGCCGGAATGCAGACGACCGGGCAGGGGCGCGCTGTAGCGGCTTCGCTTTCTCCGCCAAGCAGAGGCGAGTGATAGTCGGTCAGCTCGGCGATAAGCTCGGTAGCGCTCTGGAAAAGGAATGCGCTGCGCGTCTCGTCGAGAAAGCCTTTGTGGCGGTCCTGCTCGGCGAGGCTCAGCGCGGGCAGAATGACCTCGTCGTAGAGGTCGACAAGCGTGTGCCCTTCGAGAAACTTATCGGCAATGTGGTGCGCTTCGGTCTGGTCCATTGCCAGCAGGCGCTCATAGAAATGGGCCTCGGGCGCGAGCTGCGCCTCGTCGCCGAGAAGGATGTGCAGGAAAGACATCTGCGGAACATAGCGGCCCATCACGATGAGGCAGACCGTGAGCGGCGTTGAGAGGATGAGTCCCGGCAGGCCCCAGAGCAACGTCCAGACCATGGCTGTCGTCACCAGCGCGAGCGGCGATATTCCGGTATGACTGCCGTAGAGCCAGGGCTCGATGAAGTTGCTGACCGTGACTTCGAGGACGATAAAGAACAGCAGGACGAAAAGCGGCGTCCACCAGCCGGGAAAGACGGCGAAGGCGAAGCAGATCGGCAGCCCGCCGGCAAGAATCATGCCGGCATAGGGCACCATGCGCAGGATGGCGAGCAGCACGCCCCACAGTGTGGCATTGGGCACGTGGAGCAGAAACAGCCCGATACCGAAGATGAGGCCATAGCTGGCGTTCACCAGGACATTCATCAGCAGGTAGCTGCTGATGCGGCCTGCGGCGTCGTTGAGCGCCTGCGTCATCACGTTCATCCGCCCCATTCCGGCGAGCAACAGCACGCGGTTGCGAAGGTCTTCCCGCTTGAGCAGCATATAGATGGCGAAGATCACAACCATGCCCAGCATGCCGAGCGGCTTGATGACAGGTTTGAGAAGCTGTTGCGCGTAGGCCCAGTCACTGGTGGGCTGCGGGGCGGGAGCGACCGGGGCTGGGGGTGGTTGCGGCTCGTGTCCGCGCCGGCGGCGGGATTTTTCCTGTTCGGCTACTGAAGGCAGGGGCTGGGGAGTCGGGGTACCGGATACCTGCTGGCTGAAGGACTGGACCCCCTTGATAGCATCGCCGAGCGGGCCTTTTGTCGGAGCGTGAACCTGCGCCAGCTTGTCGCTGATGTTGGTGCGGTAGTTGGGCAGATCGCTGGCAACACTGAGCAGTTGTCGGGCTACCACCAATCCGCAGCCGCCGATCAGTGCCGAGGCGGTAATGACCACGAGGATGACTGCGGGGATGCGGCGGATGCGGAGCTTTTCCAACTGTATGACCGCGGGCGCGAGCAGGAAGTTGAAGGTCAGCGCCATGGCGAACGGAATGAGCAGGTCGCGGGCGAAGTAAAGCGTAAGCAGGACGAGGCCCAGCATCAGGAGGGGCTCATTGGCGAGCCATCCGCGCTTATGCCGGTGAAGATTCTGTCCGTTCATGCTTCTGAATAGGATAAGGTCTTTCTGCAGCTTTCTCTTTCAGATGCATCACAGGGAAGATGGTGAGCGGGAACAACCCCGGCGAAAGAAACGTATCTATAAACGTATAGATTTCGTAAGAAGAGCGATTCGTAAGAAAAAACGGAGTCAAGGCCATGGGGACAACACCTTTCATCGCGGGCAGCCTGAATGACCAGCAGCGCGCTATTTTTAATGCGCAGTATCCTGCGGTGCAGAAGGATGAGGTTGTGGGTGTTCTGCTGGCATTGTTCCTGGGCGCGTTCGGGGCGCACCATTTTTATCTCCGCCGCAACGGGCTGGGGATCCTCTACCTGCTCTTCTTCTGGACAGGGATCACGGCGATTATGGGCGTTGTCGAGTGCTTCTTCATGCCCGGGCGCGTGCGGCAATACAACGCCGAGCAGGCAGCGATTCTGGCGGCGAACCTGCAGTATGCGGTACCCGGGACTCCAGTGACCGGGAGCACGATTGTTGCGGCCACCTGCTCTTCCTGCGGGGCTCCGCTGGTGACCGGGGTGAAGTTCTGCAGCCGCTGCGGAGCTACTGTGGGGCAGGCTTCCTAACCCCACCCCCTATGTAGCAGTTGGTTTTGTTTTCAATAACTTACGGCGGGGATTATCCCCTGCTAAGTTAGTGATTCTGCTATTGCGTATTTTCTGTTAGTTGCCGGGGAATTTGTTACTTTCGGGTGACTTGACGAATGATTCCTTTTCCGCAAGTTCACTGCGGCTCTTTGTTTGTGAAATGCACACTCGAGAACAGGCTGATCACTGCTATTCCAGCGAGGAAAATAACCAGGATTACCGAACCACCGTCTGAGACCCTGCCAAGACGAAACAGGAGATAGCCGACAACCAGATTCGCCAGAGACCAGAGCACATTTACAGTTGCCGAGGACAGTCCCTTACCTGGCGGGTTGGCGAAAGGTGTTGGGAAGCGGTCCCCGGAGATGCCGTGGACGAAGTGAGGTACCACATTCGCAAGAAAAGCGCCTGCGAAG
This sequence comes from Acidobacterium sp. FHG110202_01, assembly GCF_059115305.1. NCBI lineage: Bacteria > Pseudomonadati > Acidobacteriota > Terriglobia > Terriglobales > Acidobacteriaceae > Acidobacterium > Acidobacterium sp. FHG110202_01. The sequence continues at coordinate 413,076 of NZ_JBZYWJ010000003.1, read as the reverse complement.
AAGCTCGCCACATATTCGTACCAAATCATTGAGTGTCTTCCTTTTCTGCCTGCATTCAGTTTGTTGCTGGTTTTGCTGCGATGACGCCAGTGCGCTCATTTTGGGCATCTTGCTCATGGCTCAGCCAGACGCTTGAGAAGCTGAGCGGCATGGAACAGGGCAGCCTGTTCGTCCTTGTCGAGATGGGCGATTGCCTGCGCCAGCCAGCCTCGTTTCGCAGCGCTCCTGCTTTTGCGCAATGCCGCGCCTTTCATGGTCAGCTTAAGGAGCATCTGGCGCCCGTCAGTCGGATGGGGCTGCCGCTCCACGAAACCGTCTTCTTCAAGCGCAGCTACGATCGCACCCATGGACTGAGGCTTCATGTTCTCGGCCCGGGCCAAATCCGCCGTGGTCACTGTGCCATCCTCGTCGAGACGCTTGAGGACGGCGGCTTCGCTCAAGGAGAGCTTCTGCGATCCAGCTTCCGCGCGAATGCGACGCACGACGAGGCTCACGGCGTAAATCAGATCGTTGATTTCCGCATCGATATCCTTCTTCATCGCAAATGAGAGGCTAGCACATTAGAAGTTTAACTTGCAAGTTTGACTGTCTATATGCCTCGCCGCGCGCTACAGATATGCAGGACTATTCAGGAGTTCCCGATGCATCACAGGGTTTCTTCGATGAGCGCTAGAAGTTCGGCAGGGTGGATTGGTTTCGGCAAGATCTCAAAGTTAAAGTCATCATGTGCGCTCCTCAGCAAATTCTTGGTGTTCGCCTGCCCGGAAAATAGAAGAACCTTACATTCCGGGTATTGCGACCGTATACGCTTTGCCAGTTCGATCCCGGTCATGCCGGGCATGACTACATCGCTGATGATTAAATCGGGAACGATCAACTCCGCAGCGCTAAGAACTTCATCAGGGCGATGAAATGATTTGGCAACGAACCCTGACTGGCGGAGAATGACAGCGAGCGTATCAGCAATCACAGCTTCGTCGTCTACAACGAATATTGTTTTCGAAGTCATGATTTACCTCCTGTCCATAAAAAATGAAATGAATAGCCTTGAACCTGATGCTGATGACGTATCTTCAACGGCGCATCGATTCACTACTTCCGCCTACGTAGGAACGTAAGAATGCGATTAGAGTTGCGTTGATTTATTGCGCAATTTATCCAGCCTGCACCAGGCTTCCCTTAAGGAAGATTCATCATCTTATTTGCGTATTCTGTGAAGTAATCGGAAGCCGCAGAGTCAAACAGTCGCTCGCAGGATGGATGGCGAAGCGCTGCCTGCGAAACTCTCATCCTCGCGAAAAGATAAAAGCACCTTATTCAGTGCGCAGCGCCTGCATAGGGTCGATGCGTGTGGCGCGGCGTGCAGGGAGACAGCAGGCAACGAGCGCTACTGTGATCAGTAGTGCGGTTACGAACAGCAGCGTCAACGGATCATAAGTGGGGATTCCGTAAACCATGTAAGACGGAAGCACGTAGCGGGTTAGCAGCAGCGCGGCAGGAATGCCGATGACAACACCGAGGAGTGCGAGACGTCCGCTGCGCGCGATGATCCAGCGGAAGACTTCGCGGCGGCCAGCGCCGAGGGCCATGCGTATGCCGATTTCTTTTGCGCGCTGATCCACCAGATACGAGATGACGCCGTAGATGCCGATGCTGGCCAGCAGCAGGGCCGTCCAGGCAAAGGCTGAGAGCAGGATCATAGAGAAACGCCGGCCGGCGAGCGTGTCGGCGATGATCGACTCCATCGAGGCAGGGTTATAGACCACCTGCTCGCGGTTCATATTGAGAAGCGCACGGCGGATGTCCTGAAATGCCGCGTCGGCACTGTAGTGTGAGCGGACGACGACACTCGTTCCTAAGGGCACAAGTTGATGCTGTTCTTCGGGCATCTGTGTTATCGCCTGATAGGTTTCAGCGCGCAGTGGCGAGACGGCATCGTTGTCGAGTCCCCACTGGTTGACGTGGCCCACGACGCCGATGATGGTGGCGGGCTGATCGAATTGCTCGAGAAAGATGCGCTTGCCCAGCGGATCGTCGTTGCCGAAGAACTTTTTCGCGAACACGTCGTCGATGACCACGACACGCGGCGCGTGCTCATCATCGCCGGGCGCGAAGAAACGGCCTTTGAGCAGCGGAATGCTCATCGCCTTCAGATATCCTGGCTCGACGATGTAGCGAATCGACCAGTGCATGGCGTTCTGATTCTGCGGCTTCGGCTCGCCGTCGAGCCAGAAAAGCTGTTCGTCGTCGGCCCCCATGGGCAAAGCGGCCCAGGTGAATGATGCGGCTTCGACGCCCGGCACGGCGGTGATGCGCGCATTGGCTTCGCGCAGCCAGGCGCGCACTGTCTCAGGAGTGGAGCCGATCGTGGAAGGCGGCCCTTCGAGGCCGAAAGTAAGCACGCCGTGCGGCTCAAATCCTGGCTTCACCTCGGAGAGCTTTTCGAGGCTGCGAATCATCAGGCCAGCCCCGGCGAGCAACACCAGCGTTGTCGCCATCTGAAAGACTACCAGCCAGCTCTGCACACCGTGATGAGTGCCGCTCGCTGTGCGGCTGCCTTCTTTCAGCGTGTCCTGCAGATTCTGGCGGAAGACTTTCATTGCGGGCATCAGGCCGAAGAGCATTCCGGCGGCGAGAGAAATCAGAAGCGTGAAGGCGAGCACCGGCGCGCTCAAGTGAATCTCTGCTGCGCGGGGCAGTTGCTGTGGAAGCAGGTGCAGCAGCAATTGCGTTCCCCATGCGGCCAGAGCGAGGCCCAACGCTCCACCGGCGAGTGAGAGCAGCAGGCTTTCTGTAAGCAGCTGGCGGAGCAGGCGAGTGCGTCCTGCTCCGAGCGCGGAACGCACGGCGAACTCCTGCGCACGCGTGTTGGCGCGGACGAGGAGCAGGTTGGCGATGTTTATGCAGGCAATCAACAGAACGAAACCCACGGCGCCCATCAGGACCAGGAGCAGCGGCTTCACGTCGCGCACCATCGCGAGCTGGAAAGGAACAAGCTTCGCGCGAATATCCTTGTCTGTTTCCGGGTATTCCTTTTCGAGCTGTCTGGAAACGCGCAGCATGTCATCCTGCGCCATCGCGAGCGTTATTCCTGGCTTGAGGCGCGCGATGCCGTGAATGCCGAGTCCGGCGGCGCGCTCATTCAGAGCGGAGTTGAGGAACTGGCCAATGGGCACGTAAATGTCAGCCGCGCGGAAGTTATTGATTGTGAGATTAAAAGTGGCTGGCAGCACGCCGATGATGGTGTAATTGCGCCCGTCGAGCGTGAGCACCTTGCCGAGAACATCGGGGCGCGAGCCAAACTTACGCTCCCAGAGACCTTCGCTGATGATGACCAGCGACGCGCGACCGATTTCGTCTTCATGCGGAGCAAAGAGTCGTCCGATCACGGGCTTCAGGCCCAGAAGCGAAAAGAAATCTGACGAAACGAGTTCGGCGCGCACTTCTTCAGATTCGCCCAGGCCTGTCATGCTGAAGCCGGTTCCGCGCGCCACGGCAAGGGCTGCCAGCGTTTTGTTGTCTCGCTGCCAGTCGCGAAAATTGGGATAGGAGATCGATCCCTCGCTGAAGTTGGGTTTGCTGGCATGCACGGTCACGAGCTCTTCAGGATGCGGATAGGGCAGCGGGTTCAGCAGCACGCCATTCACGACGGAGAACAGCGCTGTGTTTGCGCCGATGCCGAGTGTCAGCGTCAGAATGGCAATGGTCGTGAATCCGGGGCTCTTGAAAAGCTGGCGCACTCCGAAGCGGATGTCCTGCCAGATGGTTTCGAGCGAAGGCAGGGTGCTGCGCTCGCGGTAGGATTGCTGTGTCTGGGTTATGCCGCCGAGTTTGATGAGGGCACTGCGGCGGGCTTCTTCTGGGGGCATGCCTTTGCGCAGGTTGTCTTCTATGTGCAGCTGGAGATGGCTTTCGAGCTCGGCATTGAATTCTTCGTCGGCTTTGTTCCTGCTGGAGAGTCCGCGCAGCCGGATCCATAATGCTCTGAGCTTTCGCATGATTTCTCCTATTCGCTGCGCAGTGCCTGCATGGGGTCGATGGAGGCGGCTCGGCGGGCGGGCAGGAAGCTTGCCACCAAGGACGCCAGGCCGAGCAGCGCAGCTACGCTGGTCAGAGTGATCGCATCTCAGGCATGAACGCCAAAGAGCAGCTTCTGGATTAGGATGGAGCAGCCGATCGAAGAGACCAGTCCGATTGCCAGGCCCAATATGGTCAACCAGCCTGCCTGTCGCAGGATGAGACTGTAGACAGAACTGCGTTGCGCTCCAAGAGCCATGCGTACGCCGATCTCTCGCGTACGCTGGCTTACGGAATAAGCAACTACGCCATACAGTCCTACTGCACCCAATATCAGAGCCATGGCTGCAAAGCCGCCCACGAGCCATGCGGAAAAACGGTGCAGCAGTGCTGCCTGCGTACTGCCGACCCTGTCACTCATGGTTGCTTCGTCGGATACGCCGAGGTTCGAGTTAACCTGATGGAGTGTGCTTACCAGCGTTGGCAATAGCGCGCCGGGATCCTGCCCGGTGTGCACTGCGAGGTTGAAATCGTGGTCGTGCGTCTGACTGATGGGGAAGTATTCTGCCGGCCAAAGGTCGGCATCCAGCGCACCTTCATGAACGTCATTGACTATGCCGACAATTTCCCATTCAGAGGGCCGTCCACCTTCGTCATTGGCTATCCTTTGGCCTATCGGATCCTGCCCTGAAAAATACTTCCGCGCCAATGTCTCGTTGATGACAGCTACTCCAGGCCTCGAGGCGTCATCGGAATCAGTAAAGAGGCGGCCACGCAGAAGCCTGATTTTCAGCGCAGGCAGATAGTCAGGACCGATGTGGCGCTCGACTACGTAATTCTCTTCCCCGCTGTGCGGCCTTCCCGGGAAATCAATCCGGTCAGTCGGGCCGTTGCAACACACAGGGAGCATGCTGGTGAGTCCCGCTGACTCAACGCCGGGAAGGTTTGCAACACGGCGCACAATCTCCCGGTGAAGCTCCGCTATCTGTTCGTCACTCTTATAAATCGTGCCGGGAGCCATGACGCTCACAGTCGCCAGATGGTTTGAATCAAAGCCTAAAGGAACATGCAACAGGCGATAGAGGCTTTGCCCGAGCAATCCTGCTCCGGCAAGCAGCACGACAGCGACTGCGAGTTCCATGACTACAAGATTTGCTCCCAGTCTCTGCCAAAGCCTGCCGGCTGCGCCGCGATCGCCTTCAGCCAATCCATCGCGGATCTTTTGAAATGAAAGACGCACAATCGGTGTGGCCGCGGACAGCAATGCGGCCAGGAGGATGATTACAAGAGCGAACACGGAAGTGTGCGCGTTTAAATCAACGCCCTCGAGAAACGGCATCTTCGATGCCATGTCTTTGGGAACCAGGCGAGTGAGAAGCTGCATGAGCCCGGCAGCAACAGCTATGCTTGCAATGCCGCCAAATATGGCTAGAACAAGTCCCTCGATCAAGAACTGGCGCACTAAATGTGTTGGAGTCGCGCCCAAGGTTCCTCGCAGAGCAATTTCGCGCCTGCGGCTCTCCGAGCGCGCCAGAACGAGGCTGGCAACATTGATACAGGCGATCAACAACAGCAGCCCTGCTCCGCCGAGCAGTGTCAGCAGGATAGGCCGCACATTTCCGATGAAGATTTCAGAGAGCGGCGTGACGCTGGCGTTCACATCGGGGCCGGGTATGCCATATTGCCGCTGCAATTGCCGCGCAATGCCCGTCAGTTCTGCTTGTGCTGTCTGTGCTGTGACACCGTCGCACAGTCTTCCGAGCCCGGTAAAGGCATAAAAGCGCCGCGTATTTTCGTGAGTGCTGAGTGTATTGACAGGGACCCAGAACTCCGCGTTACCTCCGGGCGCAAAGGAAAACGAGCGAGGCAACACTCCGATGACAGTGTAGGCTGTGTTGTCCAGATCCACGGTCTGACCGATCACGTTTTTTCGCGCACCGAAGCGATGCAGCCAGGTCCTGTAACTGAGGATCACAACATCTGGTCCACCTAATCGATTCTCGCCCGGACGGAAGTCGCGCCCGAGCATGGGCTGCACACCCAGAGTCTGAAAAAAGCTGCCACTCACACGCTCACCCGGGACCGGCTCTACTCCTGACGAACTGTGAAATAGAAAACCACGTCCGGTATAGATAGCAAGCGAGCTTAAAGATTTGTTTCGTTGTTGCCAGTCGACAAAATCCGGATACGAGAGCGGCCAGAGCTGTGATTCTACTCTGCTCTCAAAGAGTGCCATCAGGCGGGTGGGGTTTACGTAAGGAAGTGGCTTGATCAGGGCTGCGTCCACAAAAGCGAACATGGCCACACTCGCTCCGATGCCCAAGGCAAGAACCAGAATTGAGGTGCAGGCAAAGCCTGGATTCTTGCGCAACTGACGCAACCCATAACGCACATCTTGTAGAAAATTTTCAAGGGAAGGAAGCGTGCTGCGCTCGCGATAGGACTGTTTTGTTTGTTCCAGGCCGCCGAGTTTGATGAGGGCTTGGCGACGGGCTTCTTCTGTAGACATGCCCCTGCGCAGGTTGTCTTCGATGTGCAGCTGGAGGTGGCTTTCGAGTTCGACTGAGAATTCTTCGTCGGCTTTGCTCTTGTTGACGAGTCCCTGCAGGCGCAGCCCGAGTGCTCGGAGTTTGCTCATCAGGCCTCCTCAGCAGGAGAGAGGAAGCGGGCGAGGATCGCTGTCGTCGCTTTCCAGTCGCGGGTTTCGCGTTTGAGCTGCTTTCTTCCGGCGCTGGTCAGGCGGTAGAACTTGGCCTTGCGATTGTTGTCGGAAAGGCCCCACTCGGAAGTGATTGCACCCTCCTGCTCGAGCTTCAGCAGCGCGGGATAGAGGGTTCCATAGTTCAACGAGAGCATGTCTCCGCTGGTCTGCTCGATGCGGCGCGCGATGCCGTATCCGTGCTGCGGGCCCATGGATTCGAGCGTTTTCAGGATCATCAGGGCCAGCGTGCCCTGCCAGACATCTTTTTTGTCGCCCATTGCTGCTCCTCTTGCATTCCCATAGGAATCATGGCACGGTTCCTATGGGAATGCAAGAGGAGGGGTTGATTGTTGAGATTAAAACTGCAGGTCACTTCGCTACGCCTACGGCTCCGGTCGGGATGACAAGGCTGGGAGAGGGCTGAGGTCTCCCGTTCTATCGCAAAGGACGCGATAGGATGGGCACCCAGCGCCGCAGCTCGTGGGGGGAACAACCCCAGGTTACCCTTCGACGTTGCTCAGGGGAACCTGGGGCACCCATTTTTATCGGAGGTGAATGGAGTCTGCCAGCCGGAAGGTTACGACCGATTCGGCGGGGATGGTGATGTCCTTGTTGCCGGTGAGGCCTGCGACGCCGGTACCGGCGCCTGCTCCAGCGAGGCCGCCGACGAGGAGGCCAACACCGCCGGTGGCGACTCCACCGATGAGCATGCCGAGGCCGGTGCCGCCGCCGATGAAGCCCAGCGACCGCTTGCCCTTGCCCTTCTTGGTGCGGGTGATGCTGCTGCTCTCAATGCGGTAGTGCTGTCCGTTGATATTCAGGCCGGTCAATGTGAGCTGCAGTATCGATGATCCCTTGAAGTGGCCGCGCTTGTGCGCGCGCACGACGACGCCTTCCGCCGTTGATCCGGAGGGGACGACGGTGTTGCTGTCAACCACTACAGGGTTGACGACCGTGCCGGAGAAGGGCTGCCCGGACTGGGCATGTTTTACGTCAATAGTCTGGCTCATGCGCACGCTGAGTGTGGTTCCGGCGGGGACAACGGGAAGCGGTGCGGGAGCCGGGGCTTCCTGACCCGCTGCGGACGGTGGCGGGGGAGCTGCTGATGCGCTTTGCGCTGGGGCCGCTGCTGACCCTTGGGATGCCGCGGGCGGTGGAGGCGGGGCCGCTGATGATCCCTGAGCCGACGGTTGACCCGACGCTGCCGGGGCTGAACTTTGCGCCGGAGGCTGCGCCGACTGGTCGCCGGATGGTTGTGACGCTGCCGGAGTACCCGCTGGCGGGTTTTCCGCATTCTGTTTGCTTTTGTTGCAGCCTGCTGTGAGAGCAATGGCCAGTAGTAGTGCTGCATACGGAAGCTGCTTGATGCGTGTCATTTTCTTTCTCCTTGGTTCGCCCTGATTCGGGTGGCTTGCACCCTCCACACCCCTACAGGGTAGGATGCTTAATAAGCGCATCTTTTTTGTAAAGTGAGGCAACTTTTTATGTCCGCAGTGCTCTCGGAGCGTCCGCAATTGAAGCATTTAACCAGCCAGTTGAATGAGCTGAAGCAGAAGGGCACCTACTTCAAGCTGCGCGTGCTGGACGATGCGCAGGCACCGGTGTGCATCTATGACGGGAAAAAAGTCATCAACCTTGCTTCGAACAACTATCTCGGCCTGTGCGACCACCCGAAGCTGCGCGAGGCGGCGGTCCAGGCCATCAAGGATTACGGCGTAGGCTCGGGCGCGGTGCGCACGATTGCGGGCACGATGAAGATCCACATGGAGCTGGAGGAAAAAATTGCCCGCTTCAAGAATGTCGAGGCCTGCGTAGTCTTCCAGAGTGGATTTACGGCGAATGCGGGCACGGTTTCGTCGATCCTGGGCAAGGAAGACTTCATCATCTCCGATGAGCTGAACCACGCGAGCATTATTGACGGTGCGCGGCTCTCGCGGGCGAAGATCAAGGTCTTCCGCCACAAGGACGTGGCCCATGCCGAAGAGCTGCTGAAGGAAGTTGCGAATGAGCCCGGGCACAAGCTCATCATCACGGACGGCGTCTTTTCGATGGATGGGGACATTGGTCCTGTGGACAAGCTGTGCGACCTGGCGGAGAAGTATGGCGCGATCATGATGGTTGACGACGCGCATGCCTCGGGTGTGCTGGGGCGTAACGGGCGCGGGTCGGTCGATCACTTCGGGTGCCATGGGCGCGTGGATGTGCAGGTGGGCACGCTGTCGAAGGCCATCGGCGCGCTGGGCGGATATGTGTGCGGCAGCCGCGACCTGATTGATTATCTCTACCACCGCGCGCGGCCCTTTCTGTTTTCGACTTCGCATCCGCCATCGGTGACGGCGACGTGCATTGCCGCCTTCGATCTGCTGGAGAGCGAACCGGAACGCATCGAGCGGCTGTGGGAGAACACGCGCTACTTCAAGGGCGAGCTGGGCAGGATTGGCTTCGATATTGGGGGCGTGACAACTCCGGCGAGCGAGACGCCGATTACTCCGATCCTTGTCGGCGACGGTAGGAAGACGATGGAGTTTTCGAAGGCGCTGTTTGATGCCGGTGTGATGGCCACGGGCATCGCCTTCCCCACGGTGCCCGAAGGCAAGGCGCGTATCCGCACCATCATGACCAGCGAGCACACGCGCGAGCAGCTTGACCAGGCGCTCGAGACGCTGGAGAGCGTGGCGAAGAAGCTCGGGATTTTAGCGAACTAGACCGGTGAACTATATCTGCGAGTCAGGCGCCGGGGTTGTAATAAAAGTGCTCGTGGACGATCTTTCCGTCCTTCACTGTGTACAGCGCCATCTCGCTTAGCTGTATCCGCTTGCCGGATGGCTTGTTGGTGAAGTCGATTTTGAATTCGGCAGCAAACTGATCTTTGCCAATATAAGGACCATTCACTTCCTGACTATGGATGGTGTGGTTGTCGAGCCACCACTTGTTCTTGCCCCGAATGGCTTCTATTCCCTTCATCTCGGCCGGCATACCGGGACTGCTGGCAGACTCAACGCTTACGATGTCGTTTGAATAATACTTGTCGACGGCTTCCAGGTTTTTATCCTCGCGGCACAGAGCGACCAGATCATTCGCAATATCGGCAATCGACATATTTCCATCCGGATGGAAGAATCCAGAGCGGAGTGTAGCACAGTCACGTGAATGCTTATACGGCCCAGAAGATCGCAAGGAACGCGAGTCCGACCATCATGAGGGCGTGCGCGCCCGGGACAAAAATTCCGAACATGAAGAGGGCCATGCCCACTCCGTAAAGTGCGCGTGTGGTGGGGTCGCTGCATGCCCGCGCTGCCTGGGGTCCTGGTTGTGACGGGATGTTGTTCATAACGCCTCCTTCGATAATCTGAGAGTCTCATCGTCTGGCGAAAGACAGCAGTATGGTTTGTCAGCAAAGCGATGTGACAGTTGTCATGCAGAATTTCGACGCCATCATTCTCGGAGCAGGCGCAGCGGGGCTTATGTGCGCCATGAAAGCGGGCAGACGCGGCCGGCGCGTTGCCATACTTGAGCTGGCTGACCGGCCAGGGAAGAAGATCCTCATCTCCGGTGGAGGGCGGTGCAACTTCACCAACATCCACTGCCGCGCGGAGAATTTTCTTTCGGCGAACCCGCATTTTGCCAAGTCGGCGCTGGCGCGCTACACGCCGCAGGATTTTCTCGCGCTGGTGAACAAGCACGGCATTGCGTATCACGAGAAGACGCTGGGCCAGCTCTTCTGCGATCAGTCGTCGCGGCAGATACTCGATATGCTGCTCGCCGAATGCGGTGATGCGGGCGTGGCGATTTTTCTCAGCACACGCGCGGAGCGCATTGAACGCGGCGATGAGTTTACGGTTCACACGAGCAAGGGCGTTTTTCGTGCGCCGTCGCTGGTGGTTGCGACCGGAGGGTTATCGATTCCAAAGATGGGAGCAACAGGTTTTGGATATGAGATAGCGCGCCAATTCGGAATCAGGATGGTTCCGACTCGGCCTGCTCTTGTACCTTTGATACTTTCGGAGAAAGACTGCGCGACGCTGTGCGATTTGACCGGAGTCTCGGCTGAAGTGGTGACGTCGATTGGGCGACGGCGCTTCCGCGAGAAGATGCTGGTGACGCATCGCGGGCTGAGCGGGCCGGCAATTCTGCAAATCTCGTCGTACTGGTCGGATGGGGAAGCGGTTGCGATGGATCTTGCTCCAGAGAAGCAGGTTTTCTCGCAGTTGTTGCAGAACAGTTCCGGACGCGATGCGACCAGAGCCGCTGCTGTGCTGCGTGAAGCTCTTCCGCAGCGGCTGGCCGATCGCATGTTGCTGCTTTTTGGTGCGAAGTCATGGACGAACCATGCGATCGAGGAACTGGAACGCAGACTGCATCATTGGGCGATTGTTCCCAGCGGAACAGAAGGCTACGACAAAGCTGAAGTTACAGCAGGCGGAGTGGATACAGACGAGCTTTCAGCGAAGACGATGGAGTGCAGGCAGGTTCCGGGCCTTTACTTCATCGGCGAGGTGGTGGATGTGACCGGGCATCTGGGCGGATTCAATTTTCAGTGGGCCTGGGCTTCGGGAGCTGCCGCGGGGCGCAGTCTATGATGGTGTGCGGCGTATGCTGTATCTGGACAGAGTGACGTCTAGAATTTTTCAGCCGAGGATGACCGGATTCAGGACATGAAGTTACTTGAGTATCTAACAGAGATGTTTATTTCTACTTTTGGTATTACTCGTCCAAGGCCGGAACAGCAACGCCTTGCGAATGTAGTAATTGGCGGGTCACTGCTGGCTTTTACCTTTCTAGTTCTTTCTGTGCTCGGGTTTTTCATTTATGAGATTGTGGCGGGGAGCAGGTAAGTAAAAGTTGCTGTCGAACGATGCCAGGGCAGGCGGCATTCATTTACACTTGGAGATTCAGTCGCGGTCCAATTTACTCCTTATCTGAGACACCGTGTCGATCCTGCTTCAAGACATCCGCTTTGCTTTCCGGCAATTGTGGAAGCATCCCGGATTTGCACTTACCGCCATTTTTTCCCTCGCTCTTGGAATCGCGGCCACGGTCGCAGTGTTCAGCGTGATGTACAGCGTGCTGTTGCATCCGACGCCATATCCACATGGCGATCGCATTGTGCAGTTTTATATTCGCGGCAAGTCTGAGGTCGAATTTACGCCTTATATTTATCGCGCTCAGATTCGCCAGCTGCGCGAAGCCCCATTTATTGACGATGTCGTGATGATGGATGAGAAGTATCTGGCGGAGACCACAACTGATGTTCCGCAGGACATCGATGCTGTTTTTCTTTCTGGCAATGCATTTTCCTTCTTCGGTGTTCCGGCGATGCTGGGGCGGACGTTTCTGGCTTCGGATGCGCCTGCCGGCCAATCTCCGCAGCCGGTGGTTGTGCTGACCTACCAGTACTGGCAGCGGCGTTTTAACGGGAACCCGGCGGTTGTCGGCCAAACGATGCAGATTGACGACCGCAGCTACACGGTCCTGGGCGTGATGCCGCGCAGCTTTACCTGGTGGGATGCCGATGTCTACGTACCGATTGATACCTCCGATGCCGCTGTCGATACCTTTATGACAGTCATGAGCCTGAAGCAGGGGATCACCCCGCAGCAGGCAACAGAAGGAATCCAGCCCATCTTTCAGCAGATGATGCGCGAGCATCCGAACTCGATACTGAAGGGAGTGAATGTCGAGGTTATCGGCATCAATGAGCGCTTTGAGCGGTCACTGGGCAGGATGCTGTATGTCCTCTTTGCAGGAGTGCTGCTGTTGCTGGTTATCGGCTGCGTCAATGTGTCGATTCTGCTGCTGGCGCGCGGCTCTGCAAGGCAGCACGAGTTTGCAGTGCGGGCCGCGGTGGGAGCGAGCGGCCGGCGCATCATCCGGCAGTTGCTGACTGAGTCGCTGATTCTTGGCGTCGCAGGAGGCGTGCTTGGTGTTGTGATTACCTACCGCACGACACCTTATGTAGTTTCCATGTTGCCATGGCAGCTGTTTCCGCGCGGGCTGCAGATTCCGGTCCATGTGCCAGTACTGACTTTCAGCATCGTGGTAGCAATTTTCACCAGCCTGCTCTTTGGGCTGTTTCCTGCGCTGCAGTTTGCCAAGCCGGAAATCCGCGAGCTGATGCAGGCCAATTCGCGCAAGGCAACAGGCAGCGTCTCCGGACACAGAGTGCACGTTTTTCTGATTGCGGGACAGATTGCTCTGGCAATGGTTCTGCTTTCTGCTGCGGCTACAGCCATCCAGGGCTTTCGCGTGCTCGAACGCACGCAGCTGGGCTATGACCCTAACCATGTCGCGGCTTTCACGATTCCGATACATCCCGGCAGCTATACAACGTGGGAAGAGCGGGCGAATTATTTCCGGCAATTGCGCGACCGCGTGGCACAGACGCCGGGTGTGCTCTCCGCTTCGCTTTCCCTGACTATTCCACCGATGAGTTTGTGGGACCTTCCGGTGGAGATACTGGGACGCGATGCACTCGGTGCGCAGATTGCCAATGTCAATTTTGTTGACTCGCAATTCTTTCGCGGCCTGCGTATTCCGCTTCTTCAGGGCCGGTTATGGGATGAAGCGGAAGCAAGCCGCGGCGCACGGCTTGCGATTGTGAACGAGGCGTTCATGAAGCAATATTTTCCCAATGGAGATGTGCTTGGCCATTCGGTGCGGCTGCCAAGGCTGGTGAACCATCCTCCGCGCGGGCTGGCGGTGGCAGACAGCAACAGCTGGGCGCAAGTCATCGGCGTGGTGGGCAATGCGCGGAACAACGGGCTTGACAGCCCGATCAAGCCGGAGATTTATTTTCCTTACTCGTACTACATGGTGAGCCTGGTGCATCTCTTTGTCCGGGCGGATGGCGATCCTACAGAACTGGAACGGGCGGTGCGTCAACAGATCGCTAGTGTCAATCCCGGACAGCAGGTGACCTATCCGGTCGATTCACTGCAGGAAAACATTGAGCACCAGTCGGAGTGGGCGCGAGGCCACTTGATAGCGGTGCTCTCTACCGTGTTTTCTGTGCTGGCGCTGATGCTGGCAAGCGTCGGGCTTTACAGCGTGGTTTCCTACACGGTGGCGCAGCGCACCAATGAGTTTGGGGTCCGCATTGCGCTGGGCGCGCAGCGCTGGGACATCTTGAAAAATGTTCTGGGCGCTGTGAGCATCAGTGTGGGATCAGGGCTGGTGATCGGGCTCGTGTTAAGCTTCGTGTTCCACAACCTGATCTCGCACTGGGTGGAGAATTCCGCCACCAGTCCGCTGATGCTGTTGGGGATATGTGTGCTTCTTATCGTTGTATCCCTCCTGGCCTGTGTTGTTCCCGCATTGCGCGCATCGATGAGCGATCCGATGAAGTCGTTGAGGCTGGAGTGAAGGCGCGAGTGCTTTGACAGCGCCTATAGCGTTTTCATAATTGGTGCGGTCGACTTGAGTGATACCTCAGGGACTGAAGTCCTCACCTGCCTCTTTTGCTTCCAGCAGTTGCGAACTACTTCGTTCTAAGTCCTAAAGTGGCAGCATAGAAGACTGTTCCACGGGTATAAAAGGGCGCCGAAGGCGTCCTTCGGCTTCGCTCAGGACAGGCTATTGCCTGGACGGCTAGTCCTTCTGCTCGGAGCCGCTCATGAACATGCCTTCGATCTCCTGTTGCGGGCCGACATAGACCCATCCGCCGAGCACTGAGTCATTCGGATTGAACGAGAGCACAGGATAGCCGAAGCGTAGATCGCGGAATTGAATCGTGTGCCAGTTCTTCCGGGGAGGGTCGACATTGTATCCGTCCAGCGGCATTGCGCCTTTATCTTCGACGATTGGGAAGCTCGACCAGTCGAGATAGACGCGACCCAGCCATGAATGTTCAGCAGCTGACACAGCGGCGTTTACTGGAGGCTTGTAGATCATTTTGCCGGCGTCGGTGTCTACCTCGTCGGAACGTGTGTTGACCGATGCGGTCTGGTAGTAGTCCGGCGTTTCCATGATGACGTACCACCGGAAGGGATTGATGGGATGCGGTTGGGCGGCCACCCTCAGGATGCGTTCGCTGGTAACACTGGAGTTGCGGGCGAGGTTGAGAGCGTGCGCATGCTCGCCATTGCGCACAGCGTAGAGCAGTGCGATGAAGACGAGAGCGGCAATGGCCCATCCGCGTCCGTGAAATTTCTGGCGCTTCGCGCCGATCTCGCGGTCAGCCAGGCCAAAGAGCCACGGCATGATGAGGGCCAGGATCAATGCGGCCAGCATCAGCGGCTCGATGATGTAGACGATGTCCCAGGAATACCAGCGAGGGTTGAACGGAAAGAATGGCCGCAGGCCGTAATTATTGGTGAAGTCGAGCAGCAGATGGCTGAGAGCTGCGATCAGGGAAAAAAACCACAGGAGGGCCCATCGCGGACGTGCGAGGGTGCGCTTCTTTCGAAAGCGATGAATCAGCCACGCTACTCCAGTCGCAGCCAGAGCGATGAAGGGCATCGCCAGGAATGTATGCGTGATGCCGCGATGATGCTCGAAGGCGGCGACCGGCCCACGGAATCTCCAGAATATGTCGAGGTCGGGCGCTTCGGCGGCAAGCGTCATGGCCAGCGTTGCATATGCGGCTTTGCGGTTAAAGCCTGCGCGTCCTAGAACGGCGCCGGTGAGGAAGTGTGTGACTGGGTCCATGCTTCTGGCAACATGATAGCGGGTAAACGCTTCGCGTTTGCACGCCTTTGGCGTGGCCGGCTAAGAACCGGATAGCTGAAAACCGGTCAGCAAAATGCCATCCGCTTTTTAGCTAACACGCCGGAAGGCGTGCCGGCTGCTTGCTTCTTATAATCTTCCTCATGGCCCAGACCACTGTAGCCGAACGCATGGAAGCCCTGCGCGAGAAGATTCGCCACCACGAACATCTTTATTACGTTCTCGACTCGCCGGAAATTTCAGACGCTGAATATGACGGGCTGGTGCGCGAACTGCAGGCGCTCGAAAAGGAGCATCCTGAGCTCATCACGCCTGATTCGCCTACGCAGCGTGTGGGAGGAAAGCCGAAGGAAGGCTTTGCCAAGGTTGCGCATTCGCGGTCGATGCTCTCGCTCGACAACGTGACCAGCGAAGAGGAACTGCGCGACTGGGACCGCCGCGTGCGTCAGCTTGCCGGAGCCAATACGGAGATCAGCTACGTCTGCGAATACAAACTGGACGGTTTGTCGATGGCGCTGCGCTATCAGGAGGGAAAGGGCGACGCGGCATATCTTGCCCTGGGGCTGACGCGCGGCAATGGGACCATCGGAGAAGATGTAACGACGAATGTGCGCACGATACGCTCGGTGCCGCTGTCAGTTTCCGCTGCGAAGCTCAAGAAGGCGAAGCTGCCCGCGACCTTCGAGGTGCGTGGAGAAGTGGTGATGCCGCTGGCCGCATTCCAGAAGGCAAATGAAGAGCGCGAAGCGCAGGGGCTGGCTCCCGCAGCGAACCCGCGCAACTATGCCGCAGGCACGATTCGCACACTTGAGCCGAACATTGTGGCGCAGCGGCGGCTGGATTTCTATGCTTACTTCGCGCTGACTCCAACAGGCGACAACATCTTCACCGAACAGAGCGATGCGCTCGATGCACTGACGACTGCGGGTTTTCGCGTGAACCCGCATCGCGAAGCCATTCACAGTTTTGACAAGCTGATGGAGTTCATCAATCGCGCCGAACAGCACCGGGCCACGCTTGGTTATGAGATTGACGGTGTGGTGATCAAGGTCAGCTCGACTGAGTTGCAGGCGCGGCTCGGCTATACGGGACGCGCTCCGCGTTGGGCGGTCGCTTATAAGTTCACGGCACGCGCGGGCATCACGCAGGTAGAGGACATCAAGGTTCAGGTGGGACGTACAGGCAAGCTGACTCCGGTCGCGGTGCTGACTCCGGTCTCGATTGGCGGAACGACGGTGAGCCGCGCCACGCTGCACAATGCGGATGAGATCGAGCGGCTTGGTTTATTGATCGGCGACTGGGTAAAGGTAGAACGCGGCGGCGATGTGATTCCTAAGATCGTTGAGGTCGTCGATGACAAGGAGCATCCGCGCGGACACAGGAAGTTTCATTTCCCCTCGCATTGTCCGGAGTGCGGCAGCGAGGTTGTGCGCACTGAAGGCGAGGCCGATTACCGCTGCGTGAATGTGGATTGCCCCGCGCGGTTGCGCGAGAGCCTGCTGCATTATGCTGCGCGCGGCGTAATGAACATTGAAGGCCTGGGCGAAGCGGTGGTAAACCAGCTGCTTGACCGCAAAATGGTGCGAAGCATTGCAGATCTTTACAAGCTTAATGAAGAAGCGATACTTGCGCTGGAGCGCTTTGGCGAGAAATCGGCGCGTTCGCTGCTGCATGAAATTGCGCAGTCAAAGAAGGCTCCGCTGAACCGTGTGCTTTTCGGGCTCGGCATTCGATTTGTGGGCGAGCGCACGGCGCAGCTTCTGGCCGAAGAGTTCGGCTCGATGGATGCGTTGATGGCTGCTTCACAGGAAGAGCTGGAGCGGGTCAACGAAGTCGGGCCGAAGGTGTCGCAGGCGATCCGCGAATTCTTTGATGAAGAGAAAAACCGCCAGCTGATCGAGCATCTGCGCGAAGCCGGGCTTACCTTTACGGCGGAGAAGAGGAAGAAGTCATCGCAGCTCGAAGGGATGACGTTTGTGCTGACGGGGACGCTGCCGAGTCTCTCCCGCGATGAGGCGAAGGCAAAGATCGAAGCCGCAGGCGGGCGCGTCTCCGGCTCGGTGAGCAAAAAGACGAGCTACGTCGTCGCCGGAGAAGAAGCCGGATCGAAGCTCGACAAAGCGCAGGAACTGAAGGTTCCAGTGATTGACGAGGCGAAGCTGCTGGAGATATTGGAAGGCAGCTAAGAAACGGTTAGCGCTGCGCGCCAGCACGCCTTTCGGCGTGTCAGCAAAAAAAGCGGATAGCTATTCCAGGCCAATTCGCCGAAGGCGAGCCGTGTGTTTTTAGCTGGCCGTATTATCGCTACCCGTCTTTTAGCTGCGCAGAAGGTGCGTTAACTTACTTCGTAGCGAAATAACCCTTGCTGGCGCGGACGGTGTATTTGCGGTCCATGCAGTAGAGGTAGATGGTGCGGAAGGCTCCATTTGGCTGGAAGTCAGCCGGCTTGTAGACCAGCGAATACTGGCTTCGCAGCTCGTCTTCAATGTCCTGGAAGTTCCCGTACATGTCTTCCATGCGCTTGGGGAAGAAGGCGCGTCCGCCGGTGGCCAGCGCAATTTTTTCGAGCACTTCGTCGCCGCGGTCGCGGCTGGGGCTGGTGTTGGTGCTGATAGTGTAGACGATGGTCTGCGCACGCTGGCATGCCTTGATGGCGTCATCAAGATAGGCGTGGCTCTGATTGTCGTTGCCGTCGGAGACGAGCACCATGGCCCGGCGCACGGGCTCGCGCTCGCGCGCAGCGTCGAGCATCTTGTCACGGCATGCGCTGTAGACGGCATCGAAGAGCGCAGTTCCTCCGCCGGGACGCAGCGCGTTCACTCCTGTGCTCAGCAGATCGAGATTGTTGGTCCAGTCCTGCTTGTAATCGGGGGTGACGTCGAAGCCCATGACGAAGGCCTTGTCGCTCTTCGGACGCAGCAGCTGCAACAGAAACTCATTCGCGGACTGCTGCTCGAACTGGAAGCGCTGACGGATGGACGTGCTGGTGTCGACAATGACACCGACGCGCAGCGGCAGGTTGGTCTGCTGGGTGAAGCTGAAAACCTGGGCCGGGGCCTTCTGGTCATCGAGCAGGGCGAAGTCATTGAGTCTCAAATCCTTGATAAAGCGGCCGTGCTTGTCCGTTACCGTGAAGACAAGGTTGACTTCGTTGGCCGACGTGGAGATGGTGTATTCCTGATCCTGCTGACCATTGGGCTGGCCCGGTTGCTGCTGCGCCGGCTGCTGGTTTGGTTGCGGCTGTTGCTGGCCACTGGGCTGTGCCGTCTGCGCCGGCTGTTGCTGTTGCGCCGAAGCAGCAGGCGCAGCGGTTTGCGCATGGGCAAAGAAAAGGGAAAATGCAGCGGTGAGCGTGCAGGTAACTACCGTCTTCATGTGGCTGAGGCCATTCTACATTGCGGCTAAAGCGGCATCCACCTTGATACACAACATATACTGGCTTCCGAATGAAAAATTTTTTCCTGGTGGTTCTCCTTTCCTGGGCCTTTGTATCTGTTTCGATTGGGCAAACGCCTGCGGCGTCAGCAGCAGAGATCATCCGGCAGCTGCCGAAGCCCGTCTTTCTCTGGCCAAACGGCGCGCCTGGAGCGCTGGGCACGGAGGAGGCGGACAAGCCACGCCTCTATCCTTTTGTGGCGCAGCTAAGATCGACGACTGCCGCTGTTCTTATCCTTCCCGGTGGCGGATATCAACACGACGCCATTGGGCATGAGGGCTTCCAGTATGCGCGCTGGCTGAATGCGCAGGGTGTTACGGCCTTCGTGCTGGATTACCGTGTTGCGCCCTATAAATATCCTGCGGAAATCCAGGACGGCATGCGCGCCTTGCGTTATGTGCGTGCGCATGCAACTGAGTATGGCATCGATCCGAAGCGAATCGGCGTATGGGGATCGTCTGCGGGCGGCCATCTTGCCTCGACGCTTGGCGTTCATGGCAATGATGCCGCCCCGCCCCCGGATAATGATCCTCTAAACCAGGTGGATGCGAAGCCGAACTTCATGATCCTGTCGTATCCGGTCGTGAGCATGGAGCTGCCGGAAACGCATGCCGGTTCGCGGCGCTATCTGCTGGGCGAAACACCCGATCCGGAAATGGAGTGGAAGTTCTCCAATCAGCTGACGGCCGACCCGCACACGCCGCCAGCGTTTCTGTTTGCCACGACGGGCGACCGGACGGTTCCGGTAGAGAATAGTCTCGATCTATATCGCACATTGGAGCGTGCGCATGTTCCGGTGGAGCTGCATATTTATGACTACGCGAACCACGGATGCGGATTGTGCGGCAACATTCCGGAGCTTTCTACATGGCCGCAGCTGTTGCGCAGCTGGCTGATCCACGGCGGCTGGATGCCGAAGAATGCTCCGGCGCTGCCGCCGATTGAGGCGCCGTATCCATCGTGGCCCGAAGGACTGGAGGGACCGGGAAAGCCGGAGCCGGTAAAACCACCAAGTGGAAGGTAGAATCTGGCTGAGGCCTTCGTTTCGCATTGCCGCAAGCCACCGTCCATACCGTTGAGCAGGAGTCCGCGGGCCAGCGCCTCGACGCATGGCTTGCGGCGCAGCTTGAAGGGGTAAGCCGCTCGCGCGTGCAGATGCTGCTCGAGCAAGAGAAGGTGCTCGTTGACGGCAAGGCCGCAAAGCCTTCGCTCAAACTGCGCGGCGGCGAAGCGGTGGAAGTGCTGGGCGAAGCGGCGCCACCTCTGCTGCGCGCAATAGCTGAAGAGATTCCGCTCGATATTGTTTATGAGGACGATGATCTTTCCGTGGTGAACAAGCCCGCGGGCATGATGGTTCACGCAGGATCGGGCGCGACGGAAGATGAGCGCAATCGCGGCACGCTGGTGAATGCGCTGCTGCATCATTACCGCGAGCTTTCCTCTACCGGAGGCGAGCTGAGGCCCGGCATCGTGCATCGGCTCGACAAGCAGACCAGCGGGCTGATTATCGTAGCACGCAATGATGCCACGCATCTGAAGCTGGCCGAGATGTTTTCGCGCCGCCAGATGCGCAAGACCTATATTGCGCTGGTGCACGGCAATCTTAAGCAGGACTCAGGGACGATTAACGCAGCTATCAGCCGCGACCTTGTGCGCCGCACGCGCATGACTACGCGCCGCGCTGCTGGAGGGCGCGCTGCCATCTCGCACTACGAAGTCATCCGCCGTATTGCATCGAGCTTCGGGCCGTTCGCGCTGGTCCGCGTGCGCATTGAGACAGGCCGCACGCATCAGATTCGCGTGCACATGGCGTCGATCGGGCATCCTGTAGTTGGAGACACGCTTTATGGAGCGCCTGCGCGGCTTGCTGTTCCAGCGAAGAACAAGCGTGCAAGCACGGACGCCGAGTCCATCGCGCTCGACAGGAACTTTCTGCATGCGGCAGAGCTGGCCTTTGCGCATCCGCGGACGGGAAAACTGCTCGAGCTCAGTGCGCCTCTGCCGGCGGAGCTTGAGGAATTCCTCGCGCGGCTGGAAGCCGCGCAATAAGCTCTCTCAGTGAACGGTGCTGTACAGCTTCAAGATCAGGATCACTTCAAAGACGAGAGCAAAGACGGCGAAAACTGCGTGAAAGTGCTGGTTTTTGATCTTCGTCGCAAGCGCACACAAGATGAGAAATGATCCCGTGCGCACGTCATAGAGCGGCCCCAGCCTTGCGTGATACTCACTGCCTTTGATGAGGGTATCTATGATGTCAGCGATGAAGAGGGCGGTCATCAGCGCGAAAATCCACTGCCTGCGACGGTAGAAGTAGTTCTTGAATCCGTCGTAGTCATCCATTTCATCGGGAAAGAAGAATGTGCACAGCAGGTAGAGCAGCGTGGCGTAGATTGCGATGAAGAAGTAGAGCGGAAAGGTCCACTGAGTGATCTTCTGCAGGCTGAATTCCCACCACCAGAAGTGGATGAGGTAGAGAAACAGAAACAGCGCCCAGACCAGGTGCACCCAGTAGAGCGCGAACTTCTTCGGGTGTTGGACGATGCGCGCTACTCCGCGCAGAAGGTGGGCCACGCCAAGGCCCAGAATCATGCTCAGCAGAACCCTGACGTGGAGATAGAGATCCATGGTTGTTAGGCGCAGCGCTCATTGTATCGTGGAGCGTGTTTACGTCCACCACGCAGCGCCGGGCTGCTCGCGGATCACGATCGATTGCAGAAAATTCGCGGCCTTCGTCAGCCCTTCTTCGGCGGAAAGCAGGCTGTCTTCGTGCTCGATCGACAGCACGTTGTCATAGCCGAACATGCGCAGCGTCGAGACGAACTCGCGCCACCATGATTCGCCGTGCCCGTAGCCGCAGGTGCGGAAGATCCATCCGCGGTTGCGCTCGTCGGTATAGGGTTTGGTGTCGAGCACGCCGGTGCGCGGCTGGTTGGCGGGGTAGAGCTGCGTGTCCTTGGCATGGACGTGGAAGACGGCGTCGCCAAGGATGCGGACGGCGGCGATGGGGTCGATCTGCTGCCAGAAAAGATGGCTGGGGTCGAAGTTGCAGCCCACATTCGTGCCGGCGATGGAGCGCAGCCAGAACAGCGTCTCCGGGCTGTAGACGACGAAACCGGGATGCATTTCGATGGCGATCTTCACGCCATGGTCGGCGGCGAACTTTGCGTGCTCGATCCAGTAAGGCGCGACGACTTTGTTCCATTGCCAGTCGAGCAGCTCGCGGTACTCAGGCGGCCAGGGACAGGTGACCCAGTTGGGCCGCTTCGCGTCGTGCGAGTCGCCCGGGCAGCCGGAGAAATCGACCACGACAGGCACGCCCAGTTTTTCGGCGAGAAGAATAGTCTTGCGGCTTACCTCTTTCGCTTTCTGCGCCTGATCTTTGTCAGGATGGAGCGCGTTGCCATGGCAACTCAACGCGCTGATGGTTACGCCTTGATCGGCCAGGGTCTGCTTGAATGTCGCGAGCGCCGCGGCATCGTCGAGCATGGAGAGCTTGCAGTGCGCGTCGCCGGGATAGTTGCCCGTTCCCAGCTCGATGGTATTGATGTTGAAAGTTTTCAGTTTTGCCAGCACCTGATCGAGCGGGAGCTGTGACAGCAGGGGAGTAAAGACGCCAACCTTCATGCCAACCAGCATAACGTCTCGGGAATCTTTGCGGTTATCTTTCAGCGCGCGGTCCAGCCGCCGTCGATCAGGATGGTGTGGCCAGTGATGAGTGACGCGGCGGGCGAGGCAAGAAAGACAACCGCGCCTGCCACCTCAATGGGTTCGCCGATGCGGTGCAGCGCGGCGATGCGCTCGACTGTGTCTGCGTAGAACGCCGGGTCGGAGAGCACGGGCGCTGTGCCGTCAGTGCGGATGAATGTGGGAGCGACGGCGTTGACGTTGATGTTGTGCTTGCCCCATTCAACGGCGAGGCACTTGGTTAGGTGCGCGATGCCTGCCTTGGTCATGCAGTAGACGGACTCGGTTGGCAATGCGGCGAAGCCGGCCTGCGAACCCATGTTGATGATGCGCCCATATTTCTGCTGGATCATGACGCGGCCCGCGGCCTGGCAGGCGAAGAAGGTTCCTTTCAGGTTGACGGCCAGTGTGTAGTCGAAATCTTTTTCGGTGACGTTCTCGGCAAGATTGGTGGGGGCCACTCCGGCGTTGTTTACCAGAATGTCGAGGCGGCCGAATGTTTTTACTACCTCATCAACTGCATTGCTGATTTGCGCGAGGCTGGTCATCTCCATCTGGAGAGGCAGCACGCGGCGCCCGCGCGCTTTGATCTCCCCGGCAAGGCCGGAGTCGCGCTCGATGTTGCGCAACCCGATGGCCACGTCGGCACCGGCTTCAGCAAGGGCAAGAGCGATGGCGCGGCCCAGTCCGCGCGCCGATGCGGTGACCAGGGCGATCTGTCCGGTGAGGTTGAAGGATGGTAATGCCTGCATGAGGGTGAGGATAGCACCGACGTCATGGCCACAGGGGCTTTTGGAATGAAGAATATAGCCGTAGGTAGCCTAATCAACGGTATATTTTTCAGCATAGATGATAGAGAAAGCAGAATCTTAGATGAATAGAGTCTATGTGAATACTTTCAACAGGTTCATGACTTCAGGAAGAACATTCCCGGCTCTATTCCGATGTAATACTGCTGACCACTTAGAAAGCGAAGAATATGTCGTTAAGCTGAGGCGCGGTGTGTCAGGCAGAACTGCATTGCTATGCGAAGCTTATGCAGCATTGCTGGCGAGACATTTTGATCTCGCAGCACCTGAACCAGCTCTCGTTGAGATAGATGAAGAGCTTGCAACTTTGGCCGCAGAAACTGTCAACGATGCAACCCGTGCAGCAATCCTCCGTGAGAGTATAGGATTAAATTTCGGGACCAAATTCTTGCCGAACATATCGACTTGGCCGGTTGACCGAGGAGTGCCAGCTGGAATCCTGGAAGAAGCGATTAAGGTGTTTGCATTTGACGCACTCCTGCAGAATCCCGACAGACGATACGACAATCCAAATCTTGGAACGGTTGACGGTAGGATTGTTGTTTTTGACCATGAGCTGTGTTTCTCATTTTTGCTGGAGATATTTCCTTCAGACGAGCCTTGGAAGTTGGGATCGCAATCATATCTTGCCAATCACGTATTTGTACGACAGCTAAAAGGCAAAACAGTTCCAGAATCATTCAAGGATAAACTTTTGGAATTGACTGATGACCTACTGAAGTCATTCTCCGATCAAATTCCTGAAGAGTGGCGAGAAAATATGGTTCTAAGGATAGAGAATCACTTACGACTTATCAGAATGCATGCAGATGAGTTCACGGAAGAGATTCAAAGGAGACTCGCGTGAAAGTGAAATATTACTTCAACATGCTCCGCTATGTTTACGACCCCGTAACGCAAGAGTTCGTAAACATTGGCGTGGTGATATATGCGCCTCAGCTTAGCTTTCTCAAGGCGATATGCACGAGCCATTACAGCAGAATCTCCAAAATGTTTCATCGCATTGATGGAGCGTCTTTTAGGAGTCTGACTCGTTATATCCAGGACAGTATCTCATCTGTAAGTCAAGAATGGGCTAAAGGAGCTTTGTTCGTTGATTACAACGAAAAGCTTGAAAATATTCTTGCAAGGGTCCTCCCGGTTGATGATAGTGCAGTCAGGTTTGCTGCGGGTGGCGTTGGACTAACTGAAAGCCCTGAGCGGACTCTGCAAGAGCTATATCAGAGGTATGTTGCTCGATACGAACAGACAACCGAATCTTTCCGGCGTGACGACGAAGAAGTGTGGCGAGTTTTCAAAAAGCCTCTCGAAAAAAGAAAAATAACTGATCGACTGGAGTCCAAGTTAATCGTTGCGCCAAATTATGAATATCAGTTTGAGCGTTCGTGGAAGAATGGCGTCTGGCACGTCTATGAACCAGTATCATTCGATCTTTTGGACACTGGTTCAATTTTGGATAAGGCAAATCGCTGGCTTGGACGGGTAACAAATCTCATCGATAGCACAGAGCCTTTCAAGCTGTATCTACTTCTTGGCGAACCTAAAGATCAGAGGCTACAAGCAGCCTTTAATAAAGCTGAAAATATTCTGGCAAAAATGCCGGGGCAGCGTGAATTCATTCGCGAGAGAGACGCAGAAGAATTTGCTGAAGAGGTAGAATCCGAAATTAAACAACACGCAGGCATAGAAAGCTAAGTACGTACCCATGCACCAAAGCAGGCAGCTAGGCGGTCGTCGTCGTTGCCGATCTTAAAGGTCAAGAGGAAAGTTCGAACTCCGCAAGGTTGTGCGTCGGATAACGTCTGAGCCACATCTCAAAGAGATGTCAGATTTTTTCCAGAAGATAGTGTGCTGCTTTTCAATTTCGTGACTGCTTTGCGGCGGAAGCAGTCGTCACTGTGGTCGTTCACGATTCCTGCGGCCTGCATGAATGCGTAGACGATGACTGGTCCTACAAACTTGAATCCGCGTTTCTTCAGTTGTTTTGATATCTCAACCGCGAGGTCTGTCTGTACCGGTCTGGGACCTTTGGTCTGGATGGGTTTGCCGCCTGCTATTTTCCAGAGGAAAGGAGCGAAGTCCTCGCCGGATTTCTTCATCTCTGAAAAGATCTGTGCTCCCTTGATGGTGGCTTCAATCTTTGCCCGCGAGCGGATGATGCCGGGATCCTGAAGCAGTTTCTGAATGTCTGTCTCAGTAAAGCGAGCCACCTTTGCGGGATCGAATTGTTTGAAGGCTTTCCGGAAGGCTTCGCGTTTCCTGAGCACGGTCAGCCAGGAAAGTCCGGCCTGGAAACCTTCGAGCATCAGCAGTTCCCAGAGCGCGCGGCTGTCATACTGCGGAACTCCCCACTCTTCGTCGTGATATTGCTGCAGCAACGGATCGGTTTCGGCCCAGGTACAGCGTTTCTTTGTGTTGTTCTTGTCTGTCATCTGGTCCTCAGTAAGCCCTAATAATACGTGGTTCACTCCCAGGGGTGAGCAACACTAGATTTGCAAGGCTGGTGTGGATTCTGCCCTCCCACCCTATCGCAAAGAACGCGATAGGATGGGGCACCCGTTTTTTGTGCAGCTGCCGGGAAAAAAGCAGGTCCTTCGACTGCGTTCCCTGCGGTCACTCCGCTCAGGATGACAACTTTTGTGGTGATTTGGCTAGAATAGAAGTAAGCGGGCAGCTGGGCGGTCGCTGCCGGTCGCGAGACCGGGAGAGGAAAGTCCGAACTCCGCAGGGCAGTGTGCCGGATAACGTCCGGGATCGGGGCGTCAAGGCCTCGAGACGGCTAGTGCCACAGAGAAGATACCGCCTGTGCTGTTCCTGCGAGGCCTCGTTCGAGATGAGGTCTGGCGGGAACGGCGCAAGGTAAGGGTGAAAAGGTGCGGTAAGAGCGCACCGCCCCGGCGGCAACGTTCGGGGGCAGGGTAAACCCCACACGGAGCAAGACCAAATAGGGAGGGATGCGCGGGCGAGACCCTTTGGCCTGCGCGGCGTGCCGGCCCGGTTCGCTAACGAGGGTCATCCAGACTGGCGGGGCATGCCCTGCCAAGTGGAGCGGAAACCTCCGGGTAGGTCGCTTGAGCGGCGCAGCGATGCGTCGCCTAGAGGAATGACCGTCCTCGACAGAATTCGGCTTACAGGCTGCTTGCATTGATGGCCCCGCTTCTCCCGGTCAGGAGGGCGGGGCCTTCCCTCTTTTGTCTGGAAAATCTACCGCCAAGACGCTAAGGACGCCAAGGTTTCGCTAAGCCTCACTTTGCCAGGGAGTAGATCACGTTCACGGTTGTCTCGACCTCGACAGGGTTTCCGTTCAGGAGGTAAGGCTTCCAGCGCCACTGGTTGACGGCTTCGGTTGCGCTCTGGCTCAGCTGGTTGTCGGGGCTTTCCGTTACCTGGAGATTTTCCGGCACGCCCTCCTTGTTAATGTCTAAGGAAATGACCACCTTGCCCTCGATCTTCTGCTTCTTTGCCTCTTCAGGGTAGACGGGCGCTACTTTATAGAGGATGTTTCCCTGCATCGCATCAGCGCTTACATGCAGCTTCTGGGGCTGCTTGCTCTGTGCGCCGGCATCGACGCGAAAGGCCAGCGCGGAGGTGCAGGTGGCCAGCGCGATGACCCCGCAGGCGGTGGCGATGACCAACCGTCCGAGGCCGCTTATCTCGAAATGTTTCCGGGTGAGGTTCATGATTCTCCTTTCAAAGACGTTGGCATCGAAGATTCCGATGGCGTGAAGGGTGGTGGCTGGAGTGCGATTCGACAGCATTGACGCCAGCCGCAGCAGCGAACGGGCATAGTTATCACGGCCCTGGACGGCCTCGGCAGCTATGGCGTCGCATACGATTTCGCGGGTTTCGGCAATGCGCGAGCGCGTCAGCCAGACGAGAGGATGCCAGGCAATGGGCAGGCTGGCGAGTCCGTAGAGAAGATTTTTGGCGAAGTCATGCCGCCGCAGGTGCGCGAATTCATGCGCAAGCACGGCGTCGAGATCGCCAGCATGTATGTTCCGGAGAAAGTTCGGCGGCAGGAGCAGCGTGCTGTGCCGGATGCCGACCGTGACCGGGCCGGGGATCATGGGCGAAATGGCGACTTCGACGGAACCGGCAGGGATGCGGAAGAGATTGCCGCAGCGGTTGAGTTTCTGCGCGATCTCATCTGTCAGCGTTGCGTGTGTTGCCTGGCGGCGCATGGTCTCCGTTTTCCAGAGCGCCCATAGGAGGCGCGCAGCGAAGTAGAGAAGTCCCAAAGCATACGCGGCTGTGATGGCTTCAAGCGCGGTTGAGGGCAGCCGCAGCATGTGTCCGGCCGGAACGATGGCGGGGCCGAGAGTGACCCGGGTTTGGCCATTTGGAGTTGCGGATCCGAACCATGACAAGACCATGGAGTATGCCTGCTGCCATAGAGCGCTCAGGTCATCGAGGCGAATGCGGCAGAAAGGTAGGACCGTTTCGAGCAGCAGGGCGATGACCCAGACGCGATGCTCCATGCGCGGGCCGGCCTGCCGCGCCAATCGCGCTGCGGCCCATGCCGCGATAAATACCAGCGGGACCTGCCAGAGGGAGTTCACGAGATAGGTGGCGGCGGTCATGAATCGCTCTCCTCTTCATCAAGACGCTTGCTCAGTTCGGCTATTTTTTTGGCGTCAATCTGGCGGCTCTTGATCAGGCTCATCACCAGCTCTTCGCTTGAGCCGCCGAACATGCGGTCGATGAGGTCGCGCAGGGCGTGGCCAGTGGCTTTGGCTTCCGTAACGGTCGCGCTGTAGACGTAGGCGCGTCCGCGGAGCTTGCGCTTGAGCTTGCCCTTCTTTTCGAGGATGTTGAGCATGGTCTGGACGGTGGTGTAGGCGAGCTTCTGCTCGAGTGCAGTCTGCACGTCGCCTACAGTGCTGGGGCCGAGCTTCCAGATGACCTGCATGAGCTGGAGCTCAAGCTTGGTGAGGGTGTCTTTTTCGTGTTCTCCCACGAGGCATCTCCTAAGTTGTTAGGAGTCTAGTTTTGCGGATCAGAGTTGTCAACTAAAAAGTTAGGAGTGAAAAAAGCAAACCGCAGAGGAAGGCGCTTTAGAACTCGGCATTTTTCCTCCGCGAGCCTCTGCGCCACCTTTGCGTCCCCTGCGGTAAAAACTTGCGACAATTCTGTGAATCATTTGAAATACCCAAGGCATGAGTGAGAAAAAACTGGCATTTCTTTTTCCGGGGCAGGGCTCGCAGGCTGTGGGTATGGGCCGCGATCTGTATGAGAAGTTCTCCGTCGCAAAGCAGACATTTGAAGAGGCCGATGAGGCGCTGGGGTTTGCGCTTTCGAAGCTCTGCTTTGAAGGCCCCGAGGAGCAGCTGCGGCTGACGGAGTACACGCAGCCTGCCATCTTTACGGTTTCGATTGCCGCGCAGCGCGTGCTGGCGGAGAAAGGGATTACTCCGGGCTTTGTTGCCGGGCATTCGCTGGGAGAATATTCGGCGGATGTGGCGGCGGGAGTGCTGTCCTTTGCTGATGCAGTGAAGACTGTGCGCAATCGCGGGCGCTATATGCAGGAGGCGGTGCCTGCAGGACAAGGCGCGATGGCGGCGATTCTCGGGCTTGCTTCGGAAGCGGTCATTGAGGTCTGCGCGAAGGCTGCGGCAGAAGCAGGCGCGGTGGTTTCAGCGGCGAACCTCAACTCGCCGGAGCAGACGGTGATTTCGGGTGCTGCGGCTGCGGTGGAGCGCGCCGCTGCTCTGGCGAAGGAGGCCGGCGCCAAACGCGCGGTGATGCTTCCGGTGAGCGCGCCCTTCCATTGTGCACTGATGCAGCCAGCGCAGGACCGTCTTGCCGAAGACCTGCGGCGGTTGAGCTTCTCTGCTCCGAGCGTGCCGGTGGTGACGAATGTGGATGCGGCGCTTGTGACAGATGGCGAGCAGCTGCGCGATGCGCTGATCCGGCAGGTGACGGGGTCGGTGCGATGGGTGGAATCCACACGTTTGTTAATTGCACAAAAGCCGACACATTTTGTCGAAGTGGGGCCGGGCAAGGTGCTGTGCGGGCTGATGCGCCAGATTGACCGGAGCCAGACGGCGCTGAACGTCGAGGATGAAGCGAGTCTCGAGAAAACGGTAGCTGCATTCACAGGACAGGCGTAGGCTCAGAGCACCATGTCCCCTGATGACGGCATTGTTACGATTCCCAGCCATTTCTCTGTCGATGAGCTGGTCGAGCGGTTGGAGAAGGTGCTCGCAGAAAAGGGCATCAAGCTGTTTGCGCTGGTCGATCACAGCGGCGAGGCCGCGAGCGCCGGCCTGGAGATGCCGCCGACGAAGCTCGCGATCTTTGGCAGCCCTAAGGCAGGGACTCCGCTGATGCTGGCCGCACCTTCGATTGCTATTGACCTGCCGCTGAAACTGCTCTTCTGGCAGGATACGAAGGGGAGCGTGTGGGTTTCCTGGAATGCTCCCTCGTATCTGGCAGCGCGGCATGATCTGCCGCGAGAGCTTCTCAAGAATATTGCTGTGATTGAGCAACTGGCTGTTGCAGTTGCCGGCTGAACGGGTGGCGCATTGATCGATATCTGGCAGAACATTACGGCTGTGGCCGAGGCCACCATTCTGGTTGTGGCCACGCTTTTTCCAATCATCAATCCGCTGGGCAGCGCGGCGATCTTCATCAACATGGTCGGCGAGATCGACCTGAAGCTGCACGCTGCCCTTTCAAAAAAAATAGCGAGCTACAGCTTCGTGCTGCTGATCTGTTCCCTGCTGTGGGGCGGGAAGATCCTTACCTTCTTCGGCATCTCGATCTATGCGGTGCAGATCGGCGGAGGCCTGGTGGTAGCTGCTACCGGATGGACTTTGCTCGCGCAGGGAACGAGCAGGGTACGGTCGAGCTCTGTCAGCCAGGAAGAGATTCTGCAGCACGCCTTTTATCCATATACGCTGCCGCTGACTGTCGGACCGGGCTCGATTTCTGTCGCTGTCACGCTGGGAGCGCATCTGCCTTCGGAGCTGGGAGCCTCGTCATATCTTTCGCCTCGTGTGCTCATCGCCGCGCTGGTGGGCTGCGCGGCAGTCTGCGCGATTGTCTATATCTGTTACCGCTACGCTACGGCGGCCGAACGCCTGCTCGGGGCATCGGGGACGATGGTGGTGATGCGGCTTTCGTCGTTCATTCTGATGTGTATTGGAGTGCAGATTGTCTGCGCGGGCGTGAAGGCATATCTCGCTACACTGCGGCCGCTCTGAAAGGTTCCTTCACTGGATTGATGATTGCCGGGGAAGCGGCTACCGCTTCTTATACGTCTATAGATAGAGCATCTTTAACAAACCCGGATGCCGGTATATAGTCGATTCAGCCAGAAGAGAGTGTAAGAAATGGTCTCCCTTCCACCACTTGACCGTGAAAGCGTCGTTCCCCTTTACCACCAGATTCAGCAGCGCCTGTTAGGCCAGATCCAGGCCGGCATCTTCAAGCTCGGCGAGCCGCTTCCCTCTTCGCAGGAGATCGCGGTGTCTCTAGGCGTGAGCCAGATGACGGTGCGGCAGGCGATCAAGTCCCTCAGCGAGCTGGGCATCCTTTATAGCGAGCAGGGTAAGGGAACCTACATTTCCGGTATCAAGATCGATAAGAATTTCCGCCAGGTGCTCTCTTTTACAGAAGACATGAAGGCGCGCGGCTCGACGCCGGGGTCGAAGGTGCTGGCCTTTGAGGTTCGCGTTCCCGATCCGGAAGTGGCTGAGGCGCTGCAGATCCGGCCTATGGAAAAGGTCTTCCATCTGAGCCGCTTGCGGCTGGCGAACACGCAGCCCATGGGGATCGAGTATTGCTCGCTTCCTGAGCGCATGTGCCCTGACCTTCTGGAGCGTTTCGACCCGCGCACTTCGCTCTACGATGCTCTTGCGCGAAGCTATGGCGTGCATATCTCGGTTGCCGATGAGGTGGTGGAAGTCGGTTTTGCTAATAAAGAAGAAGCGCAGCTGCTCAAGACGGCCAAAAGCAGCCCGGCGTTTCTGTTTACGCGCATCTCCTATATGCAGAGCGGGCGCCCGGTGGAGTATGTGCGGTCGGTATATCGTGGCGACCGCTACCGGGTAGTGAACCGGCTGATGCGGATGAACCGCGAGCTGCTGGAGTTCTCACCTGCTGTATAAGTCATTCTTATTTTCCGGAAAAAGTGTGTGAATACTGTAGGAAACGGCTCAGCAGGAGCTTGTTTCGCCTGTAGGGACGGGAATACATTGAGGTATTCCATCCTGAGGAGGACTTTATGTGTCCTGTCGGACTCTCACACTTCTCCCGCCGTTCTTTCCTTCGCTATTCTGCTGCCGCATCCGTAGTTGCTTCCGTACCCATCCTGACTGAATCTCACCTGGCATATGCGCAGCGGCGCATGGTGGCGAGGGACATTCCGCCTGACGCTGTTCGTATCGACGCAAATGAGAATCCGCTGGGGCCGTGCTCCGGCGCCTGCGCGTCGATTTCGAGCCTGATTCCCGAGGGTGGACGCTACGACTTCAACCTGACAATCAAACTGGTGAAGACCTTCGCGGAGATCGAAGGGCTCAAGATGGATTATGTGATGCCGTATGCGGGGTCGAGCGAGCCTCTGCATTACTCGGTGCTCGCCTATACCTCGAAAGACAAGCCGTATGTCACGGCTGATCCGGGCTACGAAGCGGGCATGCGCGCCGCCGATTTGAATGGCGCGAAGGTCATCAAGGTTCCGCTCACGGCGAGCTATGCGCACGATGTGAAGGCAATGGCTGCGGCCGATCCGAATGCCGGGGTCATTTACATCTGCAATCCCAATAACCCGACAGGCACTGTAACCAGCCGCGAAGATATTGAATATCTGCTGGCCAACAAGCCCAAGGGTTCGATTCTGCTGATTGACGAGGCCTACATCCATTTCTCTGACGCGACCCCGAATCTGGACCTGGTGAAGGCCGACAAGGATGTGATTGTACTGCGCACCTTCTCGAAGATTTATGGCATGGCGGGCGTGCGCTGCGGATTTGCAGTGGGTCGTCCGGACCTGTTGGCGAAGATGAATTATTACGGCATGAACTCGATGCCGATCATGGCGGTTGCCGCGGCCACGGCCAGCCTGCAGGAAAAAGAACTGGTCCCACAGCGGAAGAAGATCAATGCAGACATCCGCCAGGAGACCATGGAGTGGCTGGCGGCGAACAACTACAAGTTCACGCCTTCGCAGAGCAATTGCTTCATGCTCGATACCGGGCGCCCAGGCAAAGAAGTGCTGGCAGCTCTTGCGGCGAAGAAAGTTTATGTGGGCCGGGTGTGGCCTGTATGGCCGAACTATGTCCGCATCACGGTCGGCACTAAGCCTGAGATGGAAAAGTTCCGTGTTGCTTTCAAGGAAGTGATGAGCTCATCGACTGCGGGCCTGGAACCTCTGCCGCTTCCGGAACGCCTGCGGGAGCATCCTTATACTCATCTCTCTTAACTGAGATTGTTTTTGACTGCTGACGCTTTGCCGCTTCCGAATAGGCGGCAAGGCGCTCGAGCAGTTCTGCGGCCTGGGTAGCTGACGGTATTGCTGTCATCTTCAGATCACGGGCAAAACGAAGAACTTCGAGCATACCGGTGTAGTCGCGCTCCGACATTCTTCTGCGAAAGGCGATGTGGAGCAGGAATCCGGCGAGTGCATGGACTTCCCTATCTGCCAGCCCGCCGAATTCATCGCGCCAGTGCGCGTATTTTCCATCGAAGTCGAGCAGGCGCAGCAGATGCTTTGCTTTTCTGCGTTTTACGCCACCTGCTCGAATCTCGATTGGCGGTGCGTGGTCGGACCTTAATGATGCTGCGCAGAGCAGTCCCATGACATAGGCCGTGTGATACGCAGTTGCGAGCCGGTAATGCGTGCGCTCGAGGCCGGTGCGTGCTTCAATCTCGGAGATGCGCGTGGCGGGAGTCGGCAGAAAGCCGGCCTTGTCTTCGACGCGCGTGAGCACGCGGAAGGCAAAGGCTGCAACACTGCTCCAGGTCTTTCCGGTAAGCGGCCAGCTCAACAAGATTTCGCCGGCAAGATCGTAGTCCTGCTCGTCCAGGCAGTGGGCCAGCGCTGCTTCAGCTTCGGCAAGGATGATATCCCGCGGACGCGGGAGAGCACGGGGATTTCTACCGAAATCGGTTGTGTACATCAGCGCGTGGGTGAAGGCGTAGAGGTCATCGCGCGAGCAGGCGAGCACGTCAAGCGGATGATTGAGAACCGAGAGGCGGATGAGATTGCGGTAGCGATGGTCGGACTCATGTTGCGGCAGTCCCAGAGCAGCCCACTCTTTTTCGAGCATACGATGGGGGACACGCTCTCGTCCGGCACTGGCCTGGGATTTAAGAGCGCGGTGGAGCAGTTCGTCGAAGGCAGAGTCTGGAAATCCGAGACGATTGAGGCAGAGGTGCCCCATGGCGTATTCCCATGCCGCGCAGGGTTCAAGGCACATGCCCAGCATGGCGCGTTCGCTGCGCGCATGTGGCGCAAGATGCTGAGCGATGATTTTGACGCGCTCCTCGACTTCCCGATGAGAAATTTCAGACGCAGCGAGAAGCAGAACTGCGGTTTCGGCGATGATCTTCTCGGCGCGGACGTTCTTCGCGGAATCGCGGGCGTCGGTGTATCCGCCGGCTGCCAGATGTTCGACGGTGAACCGGGCAATATCGAGCGCATGGCAGAGGCGGCGGATGAGATCGTGTTCGCAGTGCCGCCGCAGGGCTGGTTTTCTCCTGTCTGCCATGGCTCGATGTCTACCGGGCAAGTTCGCCAGCGTTGGCGGCGAGCTTTTCCAGTTCTTCTACCGCTCCGCCGGGATTGAAGACACGGTAAAGGTGAATGAAAATGCGATTGGTCCCGCAGAAGAAGTCTCCCGGATCTTCGGCAAGCGAAAGTGAGGGGCCGAGTTCGGCGACGGCCTTGCCGATGGCGGCAAAGTCGACGGCTTTGGTGTCAAGCAACTGCTTGACAACCTGTCTGTGCTGATCGAGATTTCCCATGTGATTCTCCTTGTCTCTCGCGGGTTGGCGTAGAGGGGAGGGAACCGCGACTGCTGGAATGGTGCAGAGGCTGCGGGTTCTGTTTCATCGCAGACGCCGGAATTTTCGTGGCGCACGAGAGCTGCCGCGCCAAGACACACAAAGGAAAGGATCTTTTACTTAAGTCGCTTGCTCAAAAGCGCAAACAAACCTGAGTTACAATGCTGGAGCAAATCTGCCGGGTGAAAGCAAGAATGCCTGCTGAGATTTATCAGGGTGCAGTGACAGGAAGAGCGCGGGAACGTTTCCCGCGTGTGGCAGTACTGCTGCTTGTGGCGGGAGCATGCCTCGCACTTCACGTGCTGATCGTCCTGGCAGGCGGCAGGCGGTCCATCGCTATCTCTTACGTGATTCTGTTCGCGTTGCCCTTGATGTCGTCGCTGGCCTGCCTGTGGCGCGCGGCCGGGTGCAGAGGAATCATCCGTGCGAAATGGACGCTGGTGGGAGCCGGCATGCTGTTCTGGTCTATGGGCATGGCGCTTTATGTGCGGGATGATGTCTTTCTGCATGCGCAGCAAAATACTGCCCTGCTGGAGGATTTTCTCTTCTTCATCTATGGAGTGCCGGTTCTGGTAGCGCTTTCCGTCACCGGATCCGACCAGAACTTCCGCCCTATCCTGCTGCTCGACATCCTGCAGGCCCTGCTGGCTGTGGCGCTGGCGTATTTTGTGCTGTTCAATGCTTTTCCCTTCGCGAAAGGCGGCGTGCGGCCCATTACTCTGCCGGTTCTGGTACGCGTGTATGACGTGGAAAATATCGTGCTGGCCGTGGCTTCCGTTTTTCCCCTTCTGGCCAGGCAGCGGGCAGAGGAGAAGAATTTCTATCGCATCCTGAGCGCCTATACGATCTCGTACGCGATGGCGATCGCGCTCTACAACCACGGCCTGACCTATTGGAATCTGCGGACGGGAACCTTGATCGATCTTCTGATCGACGTTCCGTGGCTGTTCCTGATTGTGCCCGCATTCGGGCTGGCAGTCGGGCAGGAGGAACTTTCAGTTGCGGCCGGGGCGAATCCGGTTGCGCTCTTCGTAAACAACGCAAGCCCCATTCTGTTCACGCTCGCAGTGCTTGGACTGGGCGCGTATATGACGACGCAGAATCTCTATCTGGGGATTGCGGTGACCTGCGTCGCGCTGGTGATTTACTGCCTGCGCGCCACCATGCTGCAGGCCTGGTATTTCAGCACGCAGATGGCGCTCTATGAGGCTAACAACAAGCTGCATGCGCTTTCCCTGCGCGATTCACTGACTGGTGTCGCGAACCGGGGTGGTTTTGAGCGTGCGCTGCGGCTCGAATGTGAACGGGCGCAGCGCACAGGCGACCCTCTTGCGCTGCTCATGATCGACGTCGACCTCTTCAAGACCCTCAACGACACCTACGGGCATCTGCATGGCGACGATTGCCTGGTGCGCATTGCCACGGAGCTGGAAAGGAACCTGAACCGCTCCAGTGACACAGTGGCGCGTTACGGCGGTGAGGAGTTCGCCGTGATTCTGCCGAAGACGGATATAGAAGGCGCAGTCAGCGTCGCGGAAAAACTTCGCAGCGCTGTCGCTGAGCTGCTGATCCCCAACGAAACGGAGATCGGGGATTTCGTGACGATCAGCGTGGGAATCGCCGCCTACGAATGCAGCGAGGGAGTGAACTGCAGCCGCTTTGTCGATGTAGCGGACAAGGCGCTTTATGTCGCGAAGCGAAATGGCCGCAACCGCTATGAAATTGCGACAGAGGCATCACTGAAATAGATTTTGTGAGTGATTGTGCGCTACTGGCCCTGATCGTCGGGCGGCAGGGCATAGTAGCCCTTGCGTGCCTGCACTTTGAAGCCATCGCCCTTGCAGGAGATGTCGAGCTTGCGGTAGCCGCCGTCGAGTTTTTTGTTAGCGGGCGTGTAGCTGGCCAGATACTGGGTGCGCAGCTCATCTTCAATCTGCTGGAAGGCGGCTTCCATCTTCTTGCCGTTGTTGCCTACGTCGATCATGCGGCCGCCGGTTTCGTCGGCCATCTTCTTCAGCTCGGATGCGCCGGAATAGCCCATGTTGTAGCCGAAGTAGAAGCCGCGGTCGGCGATCAGCAGGGCATAAATGATGAGATTGGATTTCTGCGCGGCCTCGATGGCGTCGGCGATTTTGTGCGTGCTGCCCTGGTCTTCGCCGTCGGTGAGCAGGATGATGGCTTTGCGGCCAGTCTCGGAGTGCAGCTTTTCAGTTGCTACCTGATAGACCGCGTCATAGAGCAGTGTGCCCTTGGGAGTGCCGTGCACCGGCACCGGGCCCTGGCCGATTCCGGGAACACCGCCGCCCCCGCCCCCGGTGTTAATCTCGGCTTCACTCATGGCTTTTTCGATGGCGCGCGGATTGCTGGTGAAATCCTGCATCAGGCTCACCTGAACATCAAAGGAGACGAGAAACGCCTGATCCTTCGAACGGAGGATGCGCTTGACGAAAGCGCTGCCGGTCTGCTGCTCCATGGGGAGAACATTCTGCTGGCTGCCGCTGGTGTCAAGCAGGATACCCAGCGTAAGAGGGAGATCGGCTTCGGCGGAGAAGTTCTTGACCGTCTGCTGCTGCTTGTCTTCAAGGATATTGCAGTCGTTTTTGGTCAGGGTGGAAATGAGGCCGCCCTGCTTGTTGCGGACCGTGAAATAAAGGCTGACAAGGTTGACGTTGGCGCGGAAGGTGGGAGTAGCCGCGATGTCTTTGGTAGTGTCAGGCGCGTTGCTCACCGGGGGAGCATCGGCAGACGGGGCTTCCTGCGCATACACCATGGCGGAACGGCCCGCCACCGCCAGCATGGCCGCAAAGAGAAAAAGAATGGATTTACGCCCGCGCATCGACACGTCTATTTGACGAGCAATGAAGGGGAAAGGTCAAACGGAAACGGATCAGGCGGGAGGACGGCTATTTTGGTAGTCTAAAAGAATCGGGTCATCCTTCCCTTCACTAACGAATGCTGGCCCGGAGCATCTAAGAGTAGTGCAATCAAGCTGCCGTACTGCTTTGGCGGCAGGCTGTTGTACAAGTATGGCGGGGGTCTTTCGCAACAATGCAAGGTGCCGTAGCAGTATTGCTGGCTTTTCTCATGCTGGGTGTGCCTCAGCAGCAACAACAGCAGAGTATTCCGGACGCGCCTGCGCCCCAGCCCGCCAACGCTGGTGATCTTCCCAACCTGAAGAGCGGAGTCACTCCGGGACGAGGAGCAGCAGTCCAGACAGCGCCGGCGCAGAGCACACCTGAGGGGCAGCAGCCCGCGCCCGCAGGGCAACCATCCTCGTCGGATACGCAAGCGCCGCCGCCACCGGATAATGCCCCGCAGCAACAGCAGGCTCCGGAAATCATGAATGGCCAGCAGCAGCAAAGCTTCCTGATCCGCGTGCCAGTCACCTACATTCAGGTTCCAGTCACTGTGCGCGAGAAAAAGAGCCATACTCTCGTAGCGGGTCTCCAATGGCGGCAATTCAAGATCTTTGAAGACGGACTCCGGCAGAACATTGCCACATTTTCGGTGGACCCGCTTCCGCTCTCGGTAGCGTTTGTTATCGACCAGAGCCTGCCCTCAGACGTGATGAACAAGGTGAACCAGAGCCTGTCTGCGGTGACTGGTGCATTTGCTCCGTATGATTCGGTGGCGGTTTTTGGCTACAACAGCAGCACACGGATGTATACCGACTTCACCGGAGCGCAGGGTGCGCGTCTGCCCGCGGTTCTGCAGAGCGCCAAGTCCTCAGGACGGGACATGGGTGTTATCTCCCCGGGCGGCCCGCTCGATAACGGCCCGACGATCAACGGCAAGGGGGTTGACCCGAATCTGGCTCCGCAGCGCGGCAACGCGGGCTTTATCACTATTCCGAAGGAAGTCCATCCACTGAACGACGCGATTCTGGAAGCGGCAAAAGCACTGGCGCAACAGCCCAAGGAGCGCCGCCGTATTCTCTACGTCATCAGCGACGGCAAGGAATCGGGCAGCAAGGCCTCGTACAAAGAGGTCGTGCGCTACCTGCTGACCAACAACATTTCTATTTATGGCACCCTGGTGGGCGATTCGGCGATGTGGGGCGTTGGCTATCTCGACAAATGGCATATTCCGCTGCTGCCGACTATGCGCGACAACATTCTGCCGAAGTACTCGCTGGCAACGGGCGGCAGTCTTGAGTCGCAGTACTCGGAAAATGGTATCCAGGAGAGCTTTGCCAAGATTACGGCGTCAGTGCGCGCGCAGTACACGCTGGGCTATTACACGCACTCAGGCATCATGAGCGACAAGTTCCACAAGATCACAGTGGTGGTCGAAGTGCCCAATCTGGATGTGACGTCGAAGGACGGCTACTACCCGTCTGCCTCCATGCGGCAATGAGCGCGCCCGTCAACGGGCCTGCGATGGCTTTAGTTGCAGCCCTCGTGTGGGGAGCGTCTGACTTCTGCGGCGGTCTGGCGGCGCGCAAGGCCTCTTCTGCCCTGATTGTGGCAATTGCCCATGGCCTGGGCCTGGCTGCATTGCTTCTGGTGCTGGCTGTGGTCCGGCCGGGAATGCCTTCAGAGCACACGGTCGTATTCGGATTGCTGGCCGGATTTACAGGCGGCATAGGACTGCTTCTGCTCTACAAAGGACTTTCACTTGGTTCCATGGGCCTCGTCGCCGCGCTCTCCGGAGTTGTAACGGCGGTGGTGCCGGTAGTGGTCTCCTTTTTCAGCGATGGACGGCCCACGGGCCTGCAGATCGCCGGCTTTGCTCTGGCCACAGCCGCTATCTGGCTGATCGCCTACACGCCGGGATCGGGGAAGGCTCACGGCCTGGGCCTCGCTGTCGGCGCGGGGCTGGGCTTTGGGTTCCTGCTGGTCTTTCTTCATATTGGCGGGAAAGGCAGCGTTCTCTGGGCGCTGGCTTTCTCGCGCGTTGGGTCTGTAACCTGTGCTTTAGCTTCGGCGGGAATGGTCGCGCTGCGCGGCGCCCAGCCGATGAGGCAGCCTGGGGCCAACTGGATAGCCTTTGTACCACTGGCCGGGATTGCCGGTCTGCTCGATACATTCGGCAACCTGCTCTATACATTTTCATCCCTGGTGGGCCGGCTCGATGTGGCAGCGGTTCTGTCCTCGCTTTATCCTGCGGGGACGATTCTGCTGGCCATCTGGCTGCTGAAAGAGCGGGCTACGCGGAGCCAGACGACAGGCATGGCGCTCGCTCTAGTTGCGGTTGCGATGATTTCGGCTTAGGCTGTATGTCAACGGTTTTTTTAGTTTGATCTGCTGAAGGTTTTCTGGTCCGGAAGGTATTTTCTCTGGTTCCAATTTGTAACCTGCCGGAGCACAAACAGCCGGCTGTTGGATGACAATGCGCCTCTACTATGGTTACCATTGGATAATGCTTAACGCTCAGACCCCCGAGCGAAACCAATTGCTCGCGGCCCTGGAACGAGATCTGGCGACGAAGAAAGACCAGCTCAACATGCTGATTTCTATGTTTCATGCGTTGCCACGCATGTCCCGCGCCTACATTGTGCCCGTCTTTCGCAGTACGCGCCGGGAAATCGCCCTGCTGCGGCGGCAGATTCGCGGCTTGCGGCAGTACTAGCTATCTTCCAATCAATTCATCCAGCTTGGTATCGTGCGACGGCGCTGCCGGCTGCGTTCGTGCGATTTCGAGAGCCGATTCCGCGCTGTCTGCCACCTGAATCAGCGTGCGGTTTTCCGGCTTGATGAAGCCCTGCGATACAGCGTGATCAAGGAACATCAGGAAGCCGTCATAGTAGCCGTTCGTGTTGAGCAGAATGCACGGCTTCTGATGGATTTTGAGCTGTGCCCAGGTAACGATTTCGATGAATTCGTCGAGCGTGCCGTAGCCTCCGGGGAGCGCGATGAAGGCGTCGGAGTGATCGTACATGAGCGCCTTGCGCTCGTGCATGGTCTTGACGAAGTGAAGCTCGGTCAGGCCCTTGTGAGCGATCTCGCGGTCGGTGAGGACTTCGGGAAGCACACCGACGACTTCACTTCCGAAAGCAAGCGCTCCATCGGCGAGGTATCCCATCAGCCCGACGGATGTCCCGCCATAGACCAGGCTCATTCCGGCTGTGGCAATGCGGCGGCCTAATTCTTTTGCGGCATGGACGTAAACAGGATCAGCGCCGTCAGCTGATCCGCAGAAGACGCAGATGCGGAGTTTGTTCGGTTGTGGCATCACAGGGAAGTTTACTTAATCAGACGCATTCCTGCTGTCTTGGCCGCCGCGCTGTCGAAAGTTACTGTGTAGTGACAACCTGCGGCATGGCAGGACCGTTCGATAAGACAATCGCCAAAATCTGCCTTTGAAACTTTATACAAGTGCAGTGCCTGCCACACGAGAGGCGATTGCTCAACAATAATTTCTTTCGCTCTCAACAGTTCCTCAAGGATATGAATGACAGTGCCACGGTCAGCCTGATAGGCCCGAGTCAGGACCCACACCAATTCCACTACCGAAGCGATCGTGATATAGCCTGGGTTCTCTGCTGTGAGAGATCCGATCAGCGCTGATGCCTTCGAGAACTGGGCTGGATCATCCCGGGCAAAATATCGCACTAGCACATTCGTATCGAGGCCTATCACCGCGCAGAGGCTCCTCCCTCGGCAATAGCCTCATTCATTTCATGGATGCTGACTGGCTTCTTCCGTTTTGGGAGAATGCCTTTAAGCGATTGTATGGAAACAGTAGCAGGGATTACTTCATAATGGCCTGTTTCCTGATTGCGGACAAATTCAATGCGGTCACCCGTGCTCACGCCAAGTTCGATACGTACTTCAATAGGAATTGTGATCTGTCCTTTAGAGGTAATGGTGGATGCTGCCATATGCCCTACTCCTTCCTTAATCATAGTCTGATTCCTTACTTTTTAGTAATGAAAATCGCAGATGCGCGCAGGGTGAAGCGCGATACACTAAAAGAAGAGCCTACCGAAACAACATTCCGGGAACCCATTTTGCAGCAGTTACTCGACAAGTTGAATCCCCAGCAACGGGCTGGGGTAGAGGCCGTGGACGGCCCGGTTCTGATCCTTGCCGGCGCGGGGTCAGGCAAGACGCGCGTCATTACGCATCGCATTGCGTACCTGATCCAGGAGCGCGGCGTTGCTCCCGATGCCATTCTCGCGGTGACCTTTACCAACAAGGCCGCAGCCGAGATGGGCGAGCGCGTCGACAAGCTGATCGGGCATTCGACGCTGGCCAAGCCGCTGATTGCGACCTTCCACTCCCTCTGCGTGCGGATGCTGCGTCGGGACATCGAAGCGCTGCGCATCGGCAATGAAGGCCTGACAAAGACCTTCGCCATCTATGACGAGAGTGATCAGCAGAACCTGGTGAAGCAGATCATGCGGCGCATGGGTCTCGATGACAAGCAGCTGACGCCGCGCGTCGTGCTGTCGAAGATTTCCTGGGCGAAGAACCACATGATCGATCCGCAGGAGTACTACCTGCAATCCGCCGATCCCCTCAGCGAGAAAATCGCCCACATCTTTGAGGCTTACAGGAAAGAGCTGCGCAAGAACAACGCACTTGATTTCGACGATCTATTGCTCGAAGCGGTGCGGTTGCTCAAGTCTTCTGCCGATGTGCGCGAGAAATACAACCGCCGCTATCGCTACCTGCTGATTGATGAATATCAGGACACGAACCGTCCGCAGTATGAGCTGATGAAGCTGCTCGCCGGGGAGACGAAGAATGTCTGTGTGGTGGGCGATGAAGACCAGAGCATCTACTCATGGCGCGGCGCGGACATCCGCAACATTCTGGAGTTTGAGAAGGACTTTCCCGACGCGAAGGTGATTCGTCTCGAGCAGAACTATCGCTCAACGCAGATCATTCTGGAAGCGGCGGGCGCGGTGGTGGCGCGCAACTCGCAGCGCAAGGGCAAGCATCTGTGGACGGCGCGCGAGGGCGGAGCGAAGATCGGCTACTACGAAGCTCCGGATGGCGAGAATGAAGCGCTGTTTATTGCCGACTACATCCAGAAGTATCTGCGCAAGGCTGGGCAGGAACACGAAGATGTGCGCGTGGCCGTGCTCTACCGGACGAATTCGCAGTCGCGCCTGGTTGAAGAGGCGCTGCGGCGGTACGGTATCAGCTACACGATGGTGGGCGGCTTCTCATTCTATGAGCGGTCGGAGATCAAAGACCTGCTGAGTTATCTGAAGCTGGTGCAGAATCCGCATGACTCGATTGCGCTGCAGCGGGTGATCAATACGCCGGCGCGCGGGATCGGAAAAGCGACGCTCGAAACGCTGGAGCGGATTGCGCTTGAAACCGGCACGAGCACATGGAATGCGATCGAACGGGCATTGGCGGAGCGGCTCGTCCCAACGAGAGCCTGCATTTCGCTCGATGCATTTCGCAAGCTGATTGAGGATGCGCGGGCAATGCTCTCAGCGGAGCTCGCAGAGAAGCTGACTGCTGATGTTGCTGTGGATGAAGCTGCGCCAGCTTCAGATGAAGATACGAGCTTTGAATTCGGCGATGCCGAGCAGCATGGGTTTGCGTTCTCAGACAATGATGTGGCTTTCGATGCCTCGGAGTTCAATCCGTTTGCAGAGGATGCGGACGAAGAACCAGCATCAGGCACCCAGGAAAAGGCAGTTCCGGAAGCTGTTCCGGGTTTTCGCAAACCAGGCGCTGCGGCGACACTGCCTGAGCTGATCCGCTTCGTCATCGACCGCAGCGGATATATTCGCGCGCTTGAGGAAGAGGGCACGCCGGAAGCCTTTTCGCGGATTGAGAACCTGAAGGAACTGGCGAACGCGGCGCAGGATGCGCAGGAGCGAGGCGAAACTCTGGATGAATTTCTGGACCATGCGGCGCTGGTGAGCGATACCGACAAGTATGACGCCAACGCGCACGTTACGCTGATGACGCTGCATTCGGCCAAGGGGCTCGAGTTCCCGCTGGTGCTGCTTGCGGGAATGGAAGAAGGTCTGTTTCCGCACTCGCGGACATTGAATGATCCGGAGCAGATGGAAGAAGAGCGCCGGCTTGCCTACGTCGGCATGACGCGGGCGATGGATGTTCTTGTGCTGACGCGGGCGCGCTACCGCCGGCGCTATGGCAATGACATGCCGGAAGCCTCGATGCCGTCGCGGTTTCTCGAAGAAGTGCCGCCACAGCTGCTCGAAGACCTCAGCGGCGGGCAGCAGCGCTCTTCGGGCTGGGGCGGATATGCCGCTTCCTACACGGAGCAGCCGTCTTGGATGCGCCGGAGGTCTTCGTATGACGATGACTTTGAAGGCAGCCGTCATTACAACTACGAGGATGAAGATCAGCGGCCTATAGCGCAGCGCAACCGCTCTACATCTACATCATCACGTACTTCAGTTTCCGGGCGTGAAGGCGAATCGC
The DNA here is from genome assembly GCF_059115305.1 of Acidobacterium sp. FHG110202_01. NCBI lineage: Bacteria > Pseudomonadati > Acidobacteriota > Terriglobia > Terriglobales > Acidobacteriaceae > Acidobacterium > Acidobacterium sp. FHG110202_01. The sequence goes on along the minus strand of NZ_JBZYWJ010000003.1, from coordinate 369,396 downwards.
TGGATAACATCGCGCAGTTCTTTGGGTCCAGGGGCGGCGCTCATGGCGCGAATTCGACGCGGCCTAAGGTCGAGGTTTCCGAGCCGAAAGGCAAAACAGGATTCAAGAGCGGACAGCGCGTCCGGCACCCGAAATACGGCGAAGGCGTGGTCTTCCGGCGCGAAGGAGACGGTGAAGACGCGAAGATCACGGTACAATTTACAAGGTTCGGTGTGAAAAAGCTGGTGGAGAAGTTTGCCCAGCTGGAACGGCTGTGACGGCTGTTCACGATCCGAAAAATTTTCAGAGAGATTCATAGAGAATGGCAAATACCAAGAAGATTGAAAGCACAGAAGAACGCAAGAAAGTGAAGCGCGCAGCGCGCAAAAAGGCTGCTCCCAAGGCCAAGCGGACCACTCCGCGCGGCTCGAACAAGAAGAAGGTCAGGAAACTGGTACGCGGACAGAGCAAGCGCTAGCGCTCGCTGAAATGAGGCCTGTCCTGCCGATTTTGCTTCGCGGGACAGGCCCCGAGCGGCTACACTCCCCTCATTAGAACTGCAGGAGTCAGGGTTCTGCCGACACAGGTCTTCGCCAGAAAATCGATCGACAAACTGATCAGCGACTCGGAATCGCCGGAGCACAGCCTTAAGAAGACGCTCGGGCCGTGGTCGCTTACCGCGCTGGGCGTTGGCGCGGTCATTGGCTCGGGGATTTTCACTGTCATCGGCACGGCGATTGCGGGCGAGCAGTTCGACACCTCGTCGATTCTGAATACGCCTGTACTGGATTACCTGGTGCATCATACGGCGCTCATCGGGCGTCCGGGAGCAGGACCGGCGCTGGCATTGTCGCTCGTACTGGTTGCGATTGTCTGCGCCTTCACCGGTCTCTGTTATGCGGAGCTCGCATCGATGATTCCGATTGCAGGCTCGGCCTATACCTATACCTACGCGACGCTGGGTGAGCTGATTGCGTGGATCATCGGCTGGGACCTGATTCTGGAATATGCCTTTTCAAACATGGCGGTTTCGGTCGGCTTTGCCGCGCATGTGGTCGATCTGCTGGACTGGCTGGGCATTCATCCGGCGCCGCAATGGATTTCGCCTGCCTATCTGCCCAGTGGCTTGCAGGACTTTCACGGCAATGTGCTGTACGCGCCGGGATGGCACTTCGGCTTTAACTGGCCTGCATTCCTGATCGTCATGATTCTGACGGTCGTACTGGTGCGCGGCATCCGCGAGTCGGCAGAGACCAACAACGTCATGGTGCTGCTGAAGATTGCGGCCATCCTCGTCTTCATTGCCTTTGGCGCGCACTTCATTCATCCTTCGAACTGGCATCCGTTTTATCCCAACGGATGGTCGGGACTGCTGACGGGCGGCTCGATCATTTTCTTCACCTACATCGGGTTTGATTCGGTTTCGACCGCGGCGGAGGAATGCAAGAATCCGCAGCGTGATGTGCCGATCGGCATTCTGGCGACGCTGTTGATCTGCACCGTGCTCTACATTGGCGTGGCGGTGGTGCTGACGGGACTGATCAAGTGGGACCAGCTTGTCGGCGACGCGGCGCCAGTGGTCAATACGCTGCGCAAGCTGTCGGTGGCAACAGGGAGCGCATCGCTGCACTGGGTGCGGCTGGCGATTCTTATCGGCGCGCTGCTGGGCATGATTTCGTCGATCCTGGTCTTCCAGATCGGGCAGGCGCGGGTGTGGTTTGCCATGTCGCGCGACCGCCTGCTTCCTTCGGTCTTTTCAAAGGTGCATCCGCGCTACCGGACGCCCGCGGTTTCGACCTGGGTGGCTGGATTTGTGGTCGGGCTGCCGGCGGGACTGCTCGATATCGGGACGTTCTCTGACTTGTCGAATATCGGGACGCTGTTTGCGTTTGTGCTGGTATCGGCGGGCGTGTTGATTCTGCGCTATAAGGATCCGCAGCGTCACCGCAGTTTCCGATGTCCCGGCGGCCCTGTGCTGCCGGTTCTGAGCATTATCTTCTGCGTGCTGCTGATGGCCGGACTGCCGATCATGACCTGGCTGCGCTTTTTTGTCTGGCTGGGGATCGGACTGCTGATTTATTTCTTCTACAGCCGCAAGCGGAGCGAGTTCTGCCCCGCGCAGAAGATGCGATAAGAAGCGCTCTGGAAGTTTCTGACTGGCCTGCGATACCCTTTAAGTGGGGGGTAAATCATGACTGTTCAGTTAGAACTCAATCCAGAGATAGAAGCTCGAATCGTGGCAGAAGCGGCTGCCCGCGGGATTGCGGTTGAGCAGTACACGCGGGAGCTTGTAATGGAAGCTCTGGAATTACATCCGAAGCCTGTCAAAAAACTGACGCCGGATGATGTGCGCGAGATGCTGCGGGCTATGGGAGAAGGCTCTGAAAACTTACCCAATCTTCCGACAAGCGCATTTTCGCGAGAGAGCTTCTACGAAGGCCGGGAGTAATGCCAGCCCAGCCCTTTCTTATCGACAGTAATATTCTGCTCCGCTGGGTACAGCCTCATAACAAGGATTTCCCGATTGTAGAGATAGCGCTTTCTCTGCTTGCAGGTCAGGGCTGCGACCTTTTTTACACTTCGCAAAACCTGGGAGAGTTCTGGAATGCGTGCACACGCCCGATGGAACGAAATGGATTCGGGCTTAGTCCCCACGAAGCGGACTTGCGCGCCCGATCATTCGAAGGAAAACTGCGGCTTTTGCCGGACACGCCGCTGATCCACGATATCTGGCGCGAATTGCTTGTGAAATACAAAGTTTCCGGCGTGCAAGTGCACGATGCAAGGCTTGTTGCATCCATGCGTGTGCATGGAATTGACCATATTCTTACCTTTAATATTAAGGATTTCAGCAGGTACCAGGAAATCAAGCCAATACATCCTGAGGAAGTGAAATAGCTATGCCGGATCAGCTTCAGGCATTCCTCCGCCGGCTCCCCAAAGCAGAACTGCATCTGCATCTCGAAGGCACGATCACTCCGGAGACGCTGGTCGAGTTGAGCCGTCGGCATGATGCTGAGCCGCTGACGCTGGAGCAAGCGCAGGCCCTCTATCAATACACAGACTTCACCGGATTCCTCATGGCGTTCAAGGCAGTCACCGAGCGGCTGCGCACTCCGGAAGACTATGAGCTGATTACTTACAAAATGTTGCAGCAGCTTGCGGGGCAGGGAGTAGTCCATGCTGAGGCGTATGTCGCCGTAGGCGTCGTTTACTTCTGGGGGCGTTCCGAGTTTGAGCCGATCTTTGCCGCGATGGAACGGGCACGCATAAAAGCCGAGCAGGACTTCGGCATCACCCTGTACTGGATATTCGATGCTGTGCGGCAGTTTGGTTTGGAACCCGCGGCGCGCGTCTTCCAGAAAGCCGCCGAGATGAAACGTGAATACCCGAGCATTGTGGGCATCGGCATTGGCGGCGATGAGCGCAAGGGGCCAGCCGAGATGTTCCGCGAGCTCTACAGCGAAGCGCGCGATGCCGGCCTGCGATTGACGGTTCACGCCGGCGAATCCGTGGGCCCGGAGAGCATCTGGGGCGCGCTGAACATCGGCGCGGAACGGTTGGGGCATGCGCTGACTGCAATCCATGACCCCGAGCTGATGCACCTGCTGGCAGAACGCCAGGTACCGCTCGAAATCTGCATGACATCCAATGTCAAAACCGGCTGCCTTGCGAATCTCGAAGCCCATCCCGTTCGGCAGTACTTCGATTCCGGCCTGATGGTGACGCTCAACTCAGACGATCCGACGATGTTTGGCAGCGATCTCGAAGGCGAGTTCCTGCTGGCGCATGAAGAATTCGGCTTTACCCAGGAGCATTTGCGCGAGCTGGCGGCGAATGCCATCGAAGCGAGCTTCCTTCCGCCGGAACAAAAAGTGCGATGGTTACATCAAATAGAAGAGTATGTCTAAAGAGATACGGCACGTTGCCGATGCGCACCATACAGGCAAAGCGTCCGCAAAGTGCGCTATGATGACGGCATGAGGGCGTTGCGGAAAGAAAGGCTTTTTCGATCGGGAAAGAAGGCAAAAGTGATCGTGTTGCCAAGTCTGAGAAAAAAAGATGAGTCCGCAATTGCCCTGAAGACGATTGGCTGGACTTCGGTTGCAGTAGGAGTCGTTGCGCTGGGTCTCTATGTGGGCCGCGAGCTGCGCCTGCGCTATAAATTCAATCGCCGCACGCCTTACGATTTCTACTCGCATGCGGGCGACCAGATTCCATCGGCTGATTACGGAGTTGGCGTTTAGACCAGCGCCTCCCGCCTCTCGCGGTGATGCAGTCCCCAGTCTGCCATCTGCTGCAGAATCGGCTTCAAGGTCTCGCCATATTCACTGAGCTTGTACTCCGTGTAAACAACAGATGCCTCTGCCTGCACGGTCCTGAAAAGAATCCCCTCTGCTTCGAGCTGTCTGAGCTGCTCAGTGAGTACTTTGTGGCGGACTCCGGGCACTGCTCTTCGCAGCTCTCCGAAGCGCCGCGGTCCATCTTTCAGTTCACGGAGAATCAGCGGCTTCCACTTGCCTCCAATGACGTCGATCGTCGTTTTCACAGTGCATTCATCCAGTTGCATGGCTACGAGTGTACCGCTCCATCCTTACGCTCCGGCAGGCACAAATTTGTGCGTAATTGTTTGCCGTATCTATGAGTGATATAGCTAAAACGGCATGATTATTGAATACATTCGCTATACGGTAAAAGATGCTGCGCGCGGCGCGGAGCTGGTCGAGGCATACAAAAAAGCGAGCGCAAGCCTGGATGCTGCGCCGGAATGTCTTGCTTACGAACTGTCAGTGTGTGAGGAGGATTCTACGGCGTACACATTGCGCATTGAATGGACATCAGGCGAGGCACATATGCAGGGCTTTCGTAAAGGCCCGAACTTTCCGCCGTTCTTTGCTGTGATTGGGAGTTTTGTGAAAGAGATCGCCGAGATGCGGCATTATCAGGTGACTGGAGTGAGCCGCAGAAAATAAAGCCATATTTGGTGCCCCAGGTTCGCGAAAGCTAACCTGGGGTTGTTCATCCAGTTCTTTCCAAAAGCGATAATTGGAATACCCTGCGAACCTCCCACGTTAGCTAACGCGAACGTGGGGCACCCAAATATAGTTACTTGCCAGCGAGCTGGCGCAGGACGTACTGCAGGATACCGCCATTCTCGTAGTAAAGAATTTCCTGTGGCGTGTCGATGCGGACTTTGGTCTCGAATTCCTTGACCTTGCCATCCGGCGAGGTTGCCTTTACCTTCAACGTACGTCCGTTGGCAAACTTTGCGTCGAGCAGAGCCTTCAGTCCCGGGAAATCGAAAACTTCCTCGCCCGTCAGTCCGAGGCTCTCCACATTCTGTCCGTCCGCAAATTGCAGCGGCAGAATGCCCATGCCGACCAGGTTCGAGCGGTGAATGCGCTCGTAGCTTTCCGCAATCACAGCACGCACGCCGAGCAGGCGCGGACCTTTGGCTGCCCAGTCGCGCGATGAGCCTGAGCCGTATTCCTTTCCGGCGAGAATAACGAGCGGGGTCTTGCGCTCGGCGTACTTCACGCTCGCGTCGAAGATGCTCATTTGTTCGCCTTCCGGCAGCAGGCGCGTAACGCCCCCTTCGGTTCCCGGAGCGAGCTTGTTGCGCAGACGCACATTGGCAAAGGTTCCGCGCACCATGACTTCATGGTTGCCGCGGCGCGAGCCATAGGAATTGAAGTCTGCTGGTTTTACGCCGTGCTCGGTGAGGTACTTGCCTGCAGGACCGTTTAGCTTGATCGATCCGGCGGGCGAGATGTGGTCAGTAGTCACGCTGTCGCCCAGAACAGCGAGCACGCGCGCACCCTTGATGTCTTCGACCGCCGCAGGCTTAGCCGGCATTCCATCAAAGTATGGAGCTTTGCGGATGTAGGTCGAGTCCGCCTCCCACTGGTAGACGTCGCCGCTCGGGAATTTCAATCCCTGCCAGTTGCTGTCGCCATCGGCCACCGTTGCATACTCCTTGCGGAAGATGTCGGAGTCGATGGATGAGGCAACAATGTCGGAGACTTCCTTCTGCGTCGGCCAGATTTCCTTGAGATACACTGGCTGGCCATCCTTGCCCTTGCCCAGCGCTTCTTTCTCAAGATCAAGATCGATGCGTCCCGCAAGAGCATACGCCACAACCAGCGGCGGCGACATGAGATAGTTCGCGCGCACGTCGGAGTTGATGCGACCCTCAAAGTTGCGATTGCCGCTCAGCACCGAGACCGCAACCAGGCCGTGGTCTTCAATCGATTTCGAGATATCAGTCGGCAGCGGGCCGGAATTTCCAATACATGTAGTGCAGCCGTATCCGACAACGTTGAAGCGCAGCTTTTCAAGATACGGCAGCAGGCCGGACTTCTCGTAGTAATCGGTCACAACGCGCGAGCCGGGAGCAAGCGAGGTCTTGACCCACGGCGGAACAGCGAGTCCCTTTTCGACCGCCTTCTTCGCCAGGATTCCGGCAGCAACCATGACCGAGGGATTCGACGTGTTCGTGCAGCTGGTGATCGCAGCGATGACGATGGAGCCGTGGTCGAGATACTTGTCCACGTCCACGCCAAAGCGTTCCTTCACCGTCGATACAGGGCCGGACTCATGTACGCCCTGTGCTGCATCCGCAGTCTCAGCAGGATGGCCGCCTTCACCCTCCCAGCGGACGACCTGGCGCACGCCATTCTTGTCGGCATTCGGTCCGAGCAGATTCGGCAGTTGCTTCTTGAAACCAGCACCGGTTTCGCTCAGGCGCACGCGGTCCTGCGGTCGCTTGGGACCGGCAACGCTTGGCTCAACGGTTGCGAGATCGAGCGAGATGGTCTGCGAATATTCAGCTTCCGGCGAGTCGGCGCTATGGAAGAGTCCCTGCTCTTTGTAATAGGTCTCGACCAGCTTGATCTGCTCATCGCTGCGGCCCGTGAGCTTGAGGTAGCGCAGCGTCTCCGCATCGACAGGAAAGATGCCGCAGGTTGCGCCGTATTCGGGCGCCATGTTGCCGATGGTGGCGCGATCGGCGAGGGGCAATTCACCGATGCCCGATCCGTAGAACTCGACAAACTTGCCTACGACACCGAGCTTGCGCAGCATCTCGGTCACGGTCAGCACGAGATCAGTTGCGGTTGCGCCTTCGCGCAGCTTGCCGGTGAGCTTGAAGCCGACAACCTGCGGCACCAGCATCGAAACCGGCTGGCCCAGCATCGCGGCTTCAGCTTCGATGCCGCCGACGCCCCATCCAAGAACGCCGAGGCCGTTGATCATCGTGGTGTGCGAATCGGTGCCGACCAGCGTGTCAGGATAAGCGCGCGGCTTGTCGCCTTCTGTAGTGAAGACGACGCGGGCGAGGTATTCGAGATTCACCTGATGGCAGATGCCCATCCCCGGAGGCACAGCGGAGAAGTTATGAAAGGCCGACTGTCCCCACTTGAGGAAGGCATAGCGCTCTCGGTTGCGCTGGAACTCGAGCATCGCATTCAGCGAGTAGGAATTCTTCGTGCCGAACTCATCGACCTGCACGGAGTGGTCGATGACCAGCTCCGCTGGCTGCAGCGGATTGATCTTTTGCGGATCGCCGCCCAGCTGCTTCATGGCGTCGCGCATCGCCGCGAGATCGACGATGGCCGGGACGCCGGTGAAGTCCTGCATGAGAACGCGCGCAGGCATGTAGGCAATTTCGCGCGAAGGCTCGGCCTCCGGGTCCCATTTGGCGAGGAATTCGATATCGTCGGCGGTGACACTCTTGCCGTCCTCCTGCCGCAGCAGGTTTTCAAGCAGAATGCGCAGGCTGTAGGGCAGGCGCGATAGATTCACGCCTTTTTTTTCGAGTGCATCGAGGCGGAAAACTTCATAGGTACGATTGCCGGTTTGCAACTCAGACCGGCTGCCAAAGCTATTTCCAGACTGGCTCATTGGTTCCTTCCTTTTTATGGTGGGACGCAAATCTTCAGTCGCGCGGATGCTGCACACGCATGATCACCCCAGAACGCGAAACCGCGCATTCCGGGGACACCGATTGCGGCGCGCTCAATTCCACGCGAAATTTCTACACTCAAAGATTAATCAGGCGATGGTCTTTCGTCCACGGTCCGGGCGGCCGCGACGAAAACGCTTCAGGCGGGGCGGGGCGGGATAATTCATGATCCTGACAATATTTTAACGCGGCCCTTTCGAATCTCCTGCAACCACCGTGCGCGCGGGTGCGTCTTTCCTATAGATCACCTTAGCAAGCCTATCTCGCGGCTATGTATCGCCGAGAAGAAATTCCAGTGAGCACGTATTTTTTCAAAGGATTCATACGCGACCATGTGGCGCCGCTTATCTCTGTATACCTTTCTCGTGTTGTCTCTGGTGGCCCGCGCCGCTGAAACAAAGCCATTGCTGATCGGCTATTTTCCCCAGTGGGGCATTTATAACCAGCCGCAGTATTTCGTAAAAAATCTCATCACCAGCGGATCTGCGCCACTGCTCGATCAGCTGAATTACGCGCAGGGCCACATCAGTAATGCGCGATGCGCCGTCGCCGACCCTAATGCAGACCTGAACCTGACCTACACCGCTGCGAACAGTGTCGATGGCTCAGTGGATGACCCGGCATCGCCTCTGCGCGGCAGCTTCCATCAGCTGCAGGAACTCAAAAAGCTCTATCCGCAGATGAAGATTCTGATTTCGCTCGAAGGCAAGGCCTCTGCTTTTGCTGAAGCCGCAAAGCCGGAAAACCGCGCTGCATTCGTCGCATCGTGCATTGACATGTTCGTATACGGAAACTTTGCGCCCGGCATTCACGCTCCGGGAGTCTTTGCGGGCTTTGATATTGACTGGGAGTATCCGTCTGATGACGACGCGGAGAATTACACCGCATTGCTGCAGGAGTTCCGCAAGCAGCTCGAGGCCGCGCAGCCAGGGTTGAGGCTGACAGTGGCGGCAGGGCCGCATCCGCGCATGTACCACGGCGTGGACTTTGGGGCAGTCGCGAAGATAGTTGACCTGGTCGGCCTGATGAACTACGACTACATCGGACCGTGGCACAAGGAAACCGGCTTCCACGCGCCGCTCTACAGCGACCACGGCGGTAGCGCCGATGGCACCATTCGCGCTTATGAAGAAGCGGGCGTGCCTGCGGGCAAACTTTTGCTGGGCGTGCCCTTCTATGGCTATTCATGGAAATCAGTGAGTGCGGAGAATCATGGGCTTTACCAGCCGGGTGAGTCCGTGCATGAGGACTGGCCCTACAGCTATATCCAGACGATTGTCAGCGCGTCAACCGTGTATCGCGACCCCGCAGCACAGGCGCCGTGGCTCTATGACGGCAATACCTTCTGGACTTATGAAGACCCCGTTTCGGCGCGCTTCAAGGGCTCCTATGCAGGGAAGCACCAGCTTGGCGGCGTGATGGTGTGGGAGCTCGGCGAGGATGCGAGCGATGCGCAACTGCTGAAGGCAGTGAACAAAGGGCTGCGTGAGCCTGTCGAGCAGCAGGTGGCCGGAGTTCCGTCGGCGGGCAATAATTCTGGAAGGCAGTAATCAGCTGCGATTAAGCGCCCTGACCGAAGATCGCCTGCCAAATAAGAAAGCCATTCAACGCAAGAATAATGCTTATCGTGAGCCAGCCCAATAATCGGATCGGCGGGCGGTTTACGAATTCTCCCATCACATTGCTGTTGCTGGTGAGCAGCAGCAGCGGCACCAGCGCGAACGGCAGCGTGAAGCTTAATGCCACCTGCGAGAGGATGAGAATCTTCAGCGGATCAAGCCCTGTGGCAATGACAATGATTGCGGGAATGAGCGTCAGCAGCCGCCGCAGAAAGATGCTGAACTTCACTTCGAGAAAGCCTTCGATGATGACCTGCCCCGCCATGGTTCCTACCGTGGACGAAGAAAGCCCTGAGCATAACAGCGCAATGGCAAAGACCACAGCCGACGTCGGGCCGAGCAGCGGTCCCAGCGTGCGATGCGCCTCTTCAATCGACATGCCGTTCTGCCACTGACGCCCGGCAAAGGCCGCTGCCGATACGACGATCATTGCGGAATTGACCAGCCACGCAGCGTTCATTGCGGCAAAGACATCGATGGTCTCGAAGCGCAGATGCCGCAGGCGCGAAAGATAACGGCGGCGAGGCGTGTCCGCCGTTTCACTCTGCACGCGCGGTTGCACCAGCGCGGAATGCAGGTATACCACGTGCGGCATCACGGTCGCGCCCAGCATGCCGACAGCGATGTAGATGCTCCTGCTGTCGATGGTAGGGACAAGCGTATGGATTGCGATGGCCTTCCAGTCGGGATGAATGAAGAACATCTCGACGGCATAGCAGAGTCCAATGATGCAGACGAAGCCCATAATGGCGAGCTCCAGCCGGCGGAAGCCCCACAGTTCAAGCGCAAGAATGGCGAAGACGCAGATGGCTGAGAGAATCGCAGCGCCAAGCAGGATTTCTGTCTTGCTCCAGCCGAAACCGGTGAGCCACGGGCCGAACAGCAGATAGAAGCCAAGGGCTGCGCCCAGGAATTCTGCCATGTCGGTGGCGAGGGCGGATATCTCGGCGGCAATCCAAAGACCGATGGTCGTCGGGCGAGAGAAATGATCGCGGCAGTTCTGGGGCAGCGTTCTTCCTGTGGCAATGCCGAGCTTGGCGGCGAGGTATTGAATGAGAATCGCCATGGCATTGGACCACAGCAGCACCCAGAGCAGGCGATAGCCGAAGCGCGCTCCTCCATCGAAGTTGGTCGCAAAGTTGCCGGGGTCAATGTAGGCGATGCTGGCGACGAAGGCGGGTCCGAAGTAGTACCACAGCTCCGATGTGCGCATCCGCGGCAGCTTCTGCCGGACTGTTCCTGCCGTGGATTGGGTTGAAAAAAAGGCCATCGTTTACTTTCGTCTGAGTATAGGGTGATTCCGTCTTTAAGTAAACCATAGTTAACTTAATTTTATTAACAATTATTGATCCAACGGTCCAGACTTGGCGGCTCTCCGGCGGTGCTGTAGCCTTTGAAAAGAAAACAGGAGACCATCAGGCAGGCATGAAAGTCCTCGTTATCGGTTCGGGAGGCCGGGAGCACGCTCTTGCGTGGTCCATTCGCAAATCGCCCCGCGTGAGTGAAGTGGTGTGTGCGCCGGGCAATGGCGGCATCGCGCAGGTGGCGCGGCTCGTCCAGGCAAATCAGAAAGATATCAATGACCTGCTGCGCGTCGTTGCGGCAGAAGATCCTGATTTGACAGTGGTTGGCCCCGAGGCCCCACTGGCGCTCGGACTGGTGGACGAGCTGCAGCGCCGGAGCCTGCCTGTGTTCGGGCCGACGCGGGCCGCGGCCATGCTTGAAACGAGCAAGTCCTTCGCCAAGCGCTTCATGCAGCGCTATAAGATTCCCACGGCAAATTACGCCGTATGCGCCACGCAGGAAGAAGCTCTGGGCGCGCTAGGCCTTTTTCATCTGCCGGTCGTCATCAAGGCCGATGGCCTGGCTGCCGGCAAAGGTGTGCTCATCTGCCAGACAGAGAAAGAAGCGCAGGATGCGATTGCCGGGCTCTTCAGCGGGAAGCTTCTCGGTTCGGTCGAAACCAGCATTGTGATCGAAGAATTCCTTCAGGGCGAAGAGATATCGCTTCTTGTGCTGAGCGACGGCAAACATGTCACTCCACTGCTTCCTGCGCAGGACCACAAGCGCATCGGAGAAGGCGACACCGGCCCGAATACCGGCGGCATGGGCGTTTATTCGACGGACACCATGCTCGACCAGCAGATGCGCGACTGGATTCTGCACCACATTGTGCAGCCGACCATCGACGGCATGGCTGAAGAGGACACACCCTTTGCCGGGGTGCTTTACTGCGGGCTGATGATGACCGCGCGCGGCCCCATGGTGCTGGAATACAACGCGCGCTTCGGCGATCCGGAGACGCAGGCAATTCTGGTGCGCCTCGAAAGCGATCTGGTGGATGCTCTCGAAGCCAGTGCGAAAGGCCTTTTAAGCGAGACTGCGTTGCGCTGGCGTTCCGGCGCTTCAGCTTGCGTGGTAGCCGCTTCGAATGGGTACCCCGGCAGCTATACGACTGGCCAGAAAATCACCGGCCTCGATGAAGCAGCAACGATTCCCGGCGTTGAGGTATTTCATGCAGGAACGTCGCTGCTCGACGGCACATATCTGACAAATGGCGGCCGTGTGCTGGCAGTGACCGCTGCTGCTGATACGCTCGAAGATGCTCTCGGTCTCGCCTATGAGGGCATCGGCAAAATTCACTTCGACGGCATGTACTACCGTCGCGACATTGGCCACCGCGCGCTCAACCCAAAGGCATAAATCCAATGATCATCAAAGACGATCTGGTTCACGACATTGCCACGGGCACCGGCCCGATGCGCACGTACTTCTTCCACCCCGCGGCTGAGGGACGCTATCCGGGCGTGATTCTTTACTCGGAGATTTTTCAGCTGACCGGGCCGATCCGCCGCTTCGCGTCTTTCATCGCCGGTCATGGATATGTGGTCGCAGTGCCTGAGGTCTATCACGAACTGGAAGAGGCAGGCACAGTGCTCGCCTATGACCAGGCAGGCTCTGACAAAGGCAATGTCGACAAGTACGCGAAGGAGTTGTCTTCCTACGACGGCGATGCGCGCGCGCTGATCGGCTACCTGCCGACACTGCCGCAGTGCAACGGACGGCTGGGCGTTATCGGCATCTGCCTTGGCGGGCACCTTGCCTTCCGCGCGGCGATGAATCCTGAGATTTGCGCCGCTGCCTGCTTCTATGCGACGGACATCCATTCGGGATCGCTGGGCAAGGGCAAGAGCGACAATTCGCTGGCGCGCGCTGGCGAAATAAAAGGCGAGCTGCTGCACATCTGGGGCCGTCAGGACCCGCATGTTCCGCTCGAAGGCCGCATCAAGATCAAGGCGCGCCTCGATGAAGTGGGCGCAAATTACCAATGGGTGGAAGTGAACGGAGCGCACGCCTTTATGCGCGATGAGGGCTATCGGTACGATCCGGAGCTCGAATATCAATGCAAGGGACTGGTGCTGTCACTGCTGCACCGGAGGCTGGCTACAGTATGAGTCACATGGCTGTCACACTTGAAGACCTGTTGGCAGACTACGAGGCCACGGCTGCCCGCTGGAAAAATTTCTTCGATGCAAATCCCGAAGCCGCGCTCATCCCGACAGACATTGCTGGGGCGCAGAATGTCGGCGAACTCGTGCGGCATATCTATGCGGCCTCGTTCCGAACAGCACAGCGCCTGCTTGGCGAAGAGCTGAGTAATCTTGCATCGCTTTTTCCGGAGCACGGTATTTCTACGGGCTTTGTAATTTACGCCGAAGGAACGAAGAAGCTGAGGCAATTTCTGGATACGGCTACGGAAACCACACTCGAAGACAAGTTCCAGATTCAGCGGCCGGGCGAACAGAGGCCCGGAATCTCCGGGACAAAGCGGAAGCTCTTCCTGCACGTGTGGGTGCATGCGACCAGACACTGGGCGCAGATCGTTCCGGTTCTACGGGTAAATGGCTTCCGTCCAGATTGGGTGCACGATATTCTAGGCAGCGCAGTAATCCGGTAAGTAAGCGGTTCATTTTTTACGCGCAGGGAGAACATCATGCAGGCTGATCCTGTCTACATCTTCTACATCGGTGCAAAACCGGAACGCGTCTGGGAAGCGATCACCGGAGCCGAAGGTGTGCGCAAGATGTTTTTCGGCGCGCGTCTGGAAACGAGTTTCGAGCCCGGCAGCAGCTACCGCTATGTCGGGGATGACGGCAAAGGCGGCGAGACCGTGTACCTGGCAGGCACAATCCTGGAATGCGATCCACCGCGGATTCTGCGCACAACTTATAGCACGGGCGGTGAGGGCTTTGTATCAGAGCTGGTTTATGAGCTGGAACCGATTGCTTCCTGCACAAAACTGACGGTCAAGCATATCGGGCTGCACGATGACGACCCGACACGGCAGCACACAGTCGATGGAACATGGAAGCTGCTCTCGCGCCTGAAGTCGATGATCGAGACAGGCGAGCCGCTGAATCTGTGGGCTTAACTGTCCAGCTTCTTCGTCACCAGCTCATTCAAGAGTGCCGGGTTCGCCTGGCCCTTTGATAGCTTCATCACTTGGCCGACAAAGAAAGCCGCGACCGTCTTCTTGCCGCCGCGGTACTGCTCTACCTGCTTTGGATTAGCGGCGATCACTTCATCGATCAGCTTTTCAATCGCTCCCGGATCGGTGATCTGCTGCGGCTTCTCGCGTTCGTAGACTGCGGGGAAATCTTCGCCAGTTTCGAAGGCCGTGTCGAAGAGCTGCTTAAGCTGCTTGCTTGAGAGCTTGCCATCTTCGGCAAGATCGGCAGCAAGAGCGATGCCCTTCATCGTGATCGGCGATTGCTCAAGCTCGAGGCCCTTGGCTTTGAGGCGGCTGGTCAGCTCGCTCTGCACGAGGTTAGCGACGCGCTTCGGGCTTTTCGCGGCTTTTGCCGCGGCTTCGAACTGGTCAGCAAACTCGCGCGTTGCGGTCAGCGTTTGCGCGTCCTGCTCGCTGATTTCGTATTCGGCGATCATGCGCTTGCGGCGCGCTTCCGGCAGCTCCGGCATCAGCTTTGCGACTTCTTCCTTGAGGTGCGCGGTGAGCACGAGCGGCGGAAGGTCCGGCTCGGGAAAATAACGGTAGTCGTGCGCCTGCTCCTTCGAGCGCATGGAGTAGGTGCGGCCTTCGTTCGCGTTCCACAGGCGTGTTTCCTGTACCACGCGGCCGCCGCTTTCGATCACTTCCACCTGGCGCTCGATCTCGTATTCAAGCGCAGCTCGGATAAAGCGAAAGCTGTTGACGTTCTTCACTTCTGCCTTGGTGCCGAATTTTTCCTGCCCGCGCGGGCGCACGCTCACATTGGCATCGCAGCGCAGAGAGCCTTCTTCCATGTTGCAATCGCTCACGCCGGTGAAGAGCAGAATTTCCTTGAGGCGCGTGAGGTACTCATAGGCTTCGTCCGGTGTACGGATGTCGGGCTCGCTGACGATCTCAACCAGCGGAGTGCCGCAGCGGTTCAAATCGACGTAGGTGCGCGTGGCCGAATCGGGGAAGCCGTCGTGCAGGCTTTTGCCCGCGTCCTCTTCCATGTGCAGGCGCGTGATGCCGATGCGCTTCGTTCCCTGCGGCGTAGGCACGTCGATCCATCCATGCTCGGCGAGCGGCTTGTCGAACTGCGAGATCTGATATCCCTTGGGCAGGTCAGGATAGAAGTAGTTCTTGCGCGCAAAGATGGAGCGGTCGCGCACCTGGCAGTTGAGCGCCAGCGCGGCCAGCGCAGCAAATTCCACGGCCTTCTCATTCAGGACCGGCAGCGCTCCGGGCAGCCCGAGACACACAGGGCAGACGTTGGTATTGGGAGGCGCGCCGAACTTGTTCGAGCAGCTGCAGAAGGCCTTGGTTGCCGTCAGCAACTGGACGTGGACTTCAAGTCCGATGACCGGTTCGTACTTCGCCAGGACATCCGGCGACACGCTCGCAGTAGTAGCCATAGATAGCTTGATTTTAGCAGCCGAGTGACTGGCACTAACTGGGTGGGTCCAGAAAGGAAATTGACCTGATTCCCGAATTTTTTGTCAGCAAGATACCCGGACCCTTGATAGGAACGGTTACACCGTTCTCGCCAACCCACTCTGCTTGTGTCAGATAGACAGAGCAGTCCTCGGCTGAATCAGAATAGTAGCTGAGAATACCCAATACACTTCTTCCATCATCCAACTCTACTTGCAGAATCTGCGGGTTCTTGGCTTCGTCCTGAAAAATGTCATTCCAGATGGATCGACGAGATGTGCGTTCCGTCAACTTCAGCAGCCGGAAAACACGTACACCATCCAGATTGATATAGGCAGCAATCGATAGCGCAAATGCAAAAGTTATTCCTACGAGCCATGCAAGTCTGGAGGTCTGCCACACAATTGTCGGAGTGTCAGCTCCTTTGACTGCCGGGGAGAGCGTGAATGGAAGAGATCCGTGGTTACAGAAGAGATATGCTGAATAAATGAGGAAGCTAAAGAGTAAAGCTTCTGTGATTTTATCCAAGTCTGTCTGGGCTGCTCGCAAAGCCAGCAGTTGCACAATATAAGCGGCTGAGAATCCTGGCAGAAGAATTAGAAAAATTTGAAGAGCTACAAGCGTCGTGGGCATTCGCTTGGCCTGAAAAGGGGTCTTATTTACTTGCCGTTTTCGGTGGAGGCGGAATTCTTACTGGAGGCGGAAGCGGCACCTTGGCGGGAGGCGTTGGTTTCGTACCTCTGTCAGAAGAGCTTTTTGTTGGCCGTCCATCACGAACGTAAGGCACATTGAAATTCTACCATTGACGATGAGCCTGGTACATCCCCATCAGAAGATCACCTTCAGCCGCAGGTTGAGCGCCGCCGTCTCTTCAATCTTGTTTCGAATGGAAGGATGGCGCAGCCACTGCACGTCGGGTGAGAGCTCGATGCTGTTACTCAGCTTCAGCCTGTAGAAGAATTCCGTCAGCTCTTCAAGGCGCTGGCCGGGACGGCTGGGGCGTGTCCAGGTGGTGGCGGCGCCGAACATGTCAGCTTTTACGCGGCCAAAGGGAGCGACGTTGGCGACGCCGATTGTTTCTACCTGCTTGGTCGTCGACCCCGACGCGGCATTGATGCCCCAGCGGCCGAAGGGCAGCCAGCCGTCGCCGAATTCCCAGTCGGCGCCGATCCCGACGCCGGTGCCGCGGCCCAGCTCTTTCGTATCGTTGTGCCAGACGGCGGCGCGGATGTCACGCCCCTGCTCCGTCTGCAGGTGCGACTTCCAGCCCACTTCCCACGATTCGTAGTAGTGGCCGTCGAGGAGCGTCTGCGTGCCTGTCCATGGCTTGGCTTCCGCATCCACAATCAGCGCGTGCGTGTAAAAGCCGTTCGGCGGGCCAATCTCAATCGCGGCGCCGGGCGCATAGCTGCCGAGACGCGGTTCAGATGGATTGCCGTCGAAAGGACCGCCGAGAAACTGCGACGACTCATCGTTATTCACCGGGCTCAGTCCGATGTGCTGGTTGGGGTGCAGCTTGCCGATATAGAGCGCGACTTTCTGGTCATCCCAGGTCTGCTTGAAATAAAGCAGGTTGATGGTGACAGGACGCTGCGCGCCGCCGCCCTGCAGCGAATTCAGTCCGAGGATCGATCCGAGGCTGTCGCTCAGGTTCCACTGCTGGCTCTGGCCGATGTTCGTGCCCGAGCGCAGGAGCATGGTGATGGAGCTCGAGTCCTTGTCATTCGTATGAAAAGTCCACGTGCCCTGGAAGTCGAGGCGCGTGCTGAACTGGCTGTGGCGCGTGTCCGGCGTGACCACCGCATACTGGCCCAGAAAAGTGTAGGAAGCTGTGAGCGCAAGATTCGTGGCATTCTTCAGCCGCAGGTTGGCCGCATCCACCGGGCTTAATATGGGGCAGAGCAGATCAGTCTGCAGAAGGGAATACGTGGATGCTCCGGCCTTGTTGTCCTGGCAGGAGTGAGTCTGCGCGAATAGCAACGTGGGACAGATAAGAACAGACAGCCAGCCATAGAAGCGCACACGAGCTCCTCTCCACTGCTGTACCTGCCATCATAGACGGATTCAGTGCTTCGTGAGCTGTACGGTAACCGCATGCGAGGGTTTATCGCTGCATAGATTTTTTCAGGTTGTCGATCAAGTGGTCGGCAACTTTCTGCTGTCCGCCGTGCTTTAGTTCAAGGGTGCTCCAGCTGCGGTCACCTGAAGTTCCGGACCAGAGCACTTGCCGCTCGCCAGGATCGACTAACTGGACTGTGGCCTGGGTAGTGGTCTGCGCGCCGATGTTGATGCCCTTCATGATGGCATCGGCTTCGCTGCGATTCAGGACCACGGTGACATTGCCGCGGAACTTCTTCGAGATGGCTGAAGCCAGATACTGATCGAGATTGTCCGGCATCTTCTCGATGTAGATCCTGCGAGCATTCGACAGCAAAATGCTGGCCCGGGCAAAGCACAGGCTGCAGCACACAATGAGGGCGAAACAGGCAGAAAAGCGGCGTAGCATAGCGCCGCCATGTTAACAAAACTGCGCAAAAGCACTGTTACGAACCCGCTGCTAAACTGAATATTGCATGATCCTCCCGTTTGTCCGCGAACTGTTGGCGGATCTGGAGCATTCCTCATCTTTTGAACAGGCACGAAGGCATCTCGCCCTCGCCCGTGGGCGCCGTCGTGTTTCTGGGCTGACCGCAACCGCCCGCGCTCTTTACCTGCCGCTCTTTGCGCGTGCGGCAAATGTTCCGGTTGTCATCGTAGTTGCGGACAACAAGGGCGCTGATTCTTTGCAGATCGCCCTGCGCGCCGGAGGCGAACTGACTGGCGTCATTGCCCCCGAACGCATTCTGAAACTACCCGCGCACGATGTGCTGCCCTTTGAAAATCTTTCGCCGCATCCTGAGATTCAGGAGCAGCGAGCGGCAACACTATGGAAGATAGCCACCGGAGCGGCATCGATCGTGATTGTTCCGGTCGAAGCCGCGGCGATGAAGTTTTTCCCTGCTGACTATTATTCCGGCCTGGCGCAGACGCTTCGGCGCGGCGAAGAGATCGATCTCGATACGCTGATCGCGCACCTTTCAAGCGTGGGCTATAGCACGGCGGATATTGTCGAGATGCCGGGCCAGTTCTCGCGGCGAGGCGGCATCCTCGACGTGTATTCGCCGGAAGCTGATCGACCGGTGCGCGTCGAATTTTTTGGCGATGAGATTGATTCGATCCGCAAGTTCGATCCCGAGTCGCAGCGCTCGTCGACTCCGCTCGATGAGGCAGTGCTGCTGCCCCTCACCGAGACGCCCATCACCGAGCGCCTGCTGGCCGCGGTTCATGCTCGCCTGAGCGGCGCGCGTGTGGAAGCCGCGGATGATCCGGAGCTTGTAGCAGAGGCCGTAGCTGCCGGCGGCGTGAGCATCTTTCCCGGCTGGGAATTTTTCTCAACCGTTGCCGGAGCGGACAAGACGCTGCTCGATCTGTTTTCCCGATGCGCGCTCTTTGTGGAAGAGCCGGCGATGATCCGCAACCAGATTGACCGCTGGTGGAACAAGGTCGAGCAGCGGCATGAGCGCTCCGGCATCGGCTCGCTTATTCAGCCCCACGATATCTACATGCGGCCTGAGATATTGCAGGCGACGCTGGCTTCACACCAGGGGCTTGACATTGATCAGCTGGGCGCAGTGGATGTGCTCGAAGACGATGAGACGCTGGGCGAGATCGAGTTCTCATCGCGTCCCACTTTGCGCTTTCACGGCTCGATTCCTGCATTCATTGAGCAGGTGCGCACGCTCATGGAGCAGGAGACGCGCATGCTGCTGGCAGCTCCCAACCAGGGCGAAGTGGAGCGGCTCGCAAATCTGCTGCGCGAATACGAAATTCCTTACCGGCTCGGCAGCCGGCTTCATCATGCGGGCAGTGAGACAGTCTATGACGAGTCGAGCTATCTTGCCGGTGACCTGCGCACGCCGATTCTGGTGCGCACTCAGATCGCAAACGGCGTAAGCCTTCCCTCAGCGAATCTCGTCGTCTTCGGTGCGAATGATTTTTCTGACGAGGCTGATATTGCAGCGCGGCCCGCTCCCAAGAAATCGAAGACCGCTGCCTTCGTCTCTGACTTCCGCGACCTCGCCGTCGGCGATTATGTTGTCCACGTGGAACACGGCATTGCGCAGTACATGGGCCTCAAGGAGATTGCTCAGGACGGCGTCAACATTGAGTTCATGATTCTGGAATTTGCTGAGCAGGCGCGGCTGTATGTTCCGCTGACGCGGCTCGATCTCATCCAGAAATACCGCTCAAGTGAAGCAGGCACTGCTCCAGTGCTTAACCGGCTCGGCTCGCAGCAGTGGGCCAAGACCAAGGCGCGCGTGAAGAAGGCCATGCAGGACATGGCCGACGATCTGCTGAAGCTTTACGCGCAGCGCAAGGCGGCACAGGGCCACGCATTCACGCCGGACAATGAATTCCAGCGCGAGTTTGAAGACGCCTTCGACTACAACGAGACTGACGATCAACTGTCTGCCATCGCCGACATCAAGAGCGACATGGAATCGACCATGCCGATGGACCGCCTGCTCTGCGGCGATGTCGGTTACGGCAAGACGGAAGTGGCCATGCGCGCGGCTTTCAAGGCGGTGCAGGATGGCAAGCAGGTCGCGGTGCTTACGCCTACGACGGTCCTGAGCTTCCAGCACTTCGAGACATTCAAGAAGCGCTTCAAGCAGTTCCCCATCACCGTTGAGATGATTTCGCGCTTCCGCACGCCGAAGGAGCAGAAGCAGATCATCGAGCAGGTGGAACTGGGGCGGGTCGATATTTTGATTGGCACGCATCGCCTGCTTTCCAAAGACCTCAAGTTCCACGAGCTTGGACTGCTCATCGTTGATGAAGAGCAGCGCTTCGGCGTGCGGCACAAAGAGCGTCTGAAGCAGATGCGGCAGTCGATCGATGTGCTGGCCATGTCGGCCACGCCGATTCCGCGCACGCTGCATATGTCGCTTGTCGGCCTACGTGATATGAGCGTGATTGAAACACCGCCCAAAGACCGTATGGCAATTCAGACGGTCGTTGCAAAATTCGATGAGAAGCTCATTCGCTCAGCGATCGAGGTGGAGCTCGAGCGCGGCGGGCAGATTTATTTCGTCCACAATCGCGTCGAGACGATCTACGAAATTGCCGCCAAGATTCAGGAGCTCGCGCCTACGGCGCGCATCACCGTCGGACACGGGCAGATGAGCGAAGGCGAACTCGAAAAAGTGATGCTTTCGTTCATGCACCATGAGCACGATGTTCTGGTGGCGACGACGATCATTGAAAACGGTCTCGACATCCCGCTCGCGAACACTATCATCATCAACCGCGCCGACCGGCATGGATTATCGGAGCTGTATCAGCTGCGCGGGCGCGTGGGCCGCTCAAACCGGCGAGCGTATTCGTATCTGCTGATCCCGCCGGAGCAGGAGCTGAGCGATGTTGCGCGCCGTCGCCTTGCGGCATTGAAGGAATTTTCCGACCTTGGAGCCGGATTCAAGATCGCAGCGCTCGACCTTGAACTGCGCGGCGCCGGCAATATGCTGGGTGGTGAACAGAGCGGGCACATCGAAGCCGTCGGCTTTGAGCTGTATACCAGCATGCTCGAAGAGGCGGTAGCAAAGCTCAAGGGCGAGGAGCGCGTCGAGGTTCCAGTCACGCAGCTCAACCTCGGCATCAGCCTGCGCATTGACGAGAGCTACATCACGGAAGAAAACCAGCGCCTGCGCATTTATAAGCGCATCGCCGGCGCGCAGACTGAAGGCGCGGTGGCCGATGTGCAGTCAGAGCTCGAAGACCGCTACGGCCCGCTGCCTGAGGGTGTGAAGCTGCTGCTGGAAGCTGCACTGCTGCGCGCCGAGAGCGAACGCATCGGCATCGCGCAGATAGACAGAAAGCGCGACCAGCTGCATATCCGCTTCTCTGAGCATGCCGGTGTCGATCCGGGGCGCCTGATGAAACTGGTTGCGAAAAACGCGAAGCGCGGCGCACAATTCACGCCACAGGGCATTCTTCGTTATCCGCTTACTCAGACAAAGCCGGACGAGGTCTTGATGGAGATCCGACTGCTGCTGGATGAGCTGATGCTGGAGTCTGCGGCTGCGAAATAGAACAGAAAGAGGCCTTTCTTGAAAGCCAGATTGATTCTGCTTGCTCTTGTTTTTGGAGGCATGATGACGGAAGCACACGCGCTGGATGCAAATGATAACTTCCGTAAGCTTGCCGATCAGTATTTCGACCAGGTGACCTTCGCCTACGGTCCAACCTTTGGCACTGCGGTCGGACTCCACCAGTATGATGCGAAACTCGACGATTACAGTCGCGCAGCTGTCGATGCGGAGATCATTGCGCTGCATGATTTCGAGAAAAAGTTTGAGGAGCTTCCTGCATTTCAGCTGGACCAGTCCACGCAGGCCGACCGCGAGATGGTGCTGAACAACATCCGCAGCAGCCTGTTGACACTGCAGGTCATCAAGCCATGGGAAAAGAACCCTGATATCTACTCAAGCGGTATCACAGGCAGCGCCTTTGTTCTAATGGAGCGTAAATTTGCTCCTGCGAATGAACGGCTGCGCTCGCTTGTGGAACGCGAGAAACAGATGCCTGCTGTCTTCAAGGCAGCGCGCGAAAATCTCAAGAATCCTCCGCACATCTATACCGAGATCGCTCTTGAACAGCTTCCGGGGCTCATCAGCTTTTTTGAAACCGATGTGCCGTCCGCTTTCAAGGATGCGACTGACGCCAAAACAATCGCCGAATTCAAGAAGACTAATGCGCAGGTCATTGCCGAGCTTCGCAGCTATGAATCCTGGTTGAAGCAGGATGTTCTGCCGCGCTCGAACGGCGACTTCCGCCTCGGCGCAGAAACCTTCTCAAAGAAACTCGAATACGATGAGATGGTCGACACGTCGCTCCCCAAGTTGCTTGAGATTGCGTATGCAGACATGCACAGGAACCAGGCTGAGTTTGCGCGTGTAGCGAAGGAAGTCGATGCGTCGAAAACTCCGCAGGAGATTCTGGCGGAGCTGGCAACGGTTCATCCAGCTCCTGACCAGCTACTGCAATCCTTCCGCAACACTTTCGACAGCCTGATCTCGTTCATCAATACGAAGCACATCATCACGATTCCTTCGGATGTGCGGCCAACGCTCGAAGAGACGCCGCCCTTCATGCGCGCGACCACGCAGGCATCGATGGATCCGCCGGGGCCGTTTGAGATGCACTCCACTACGGCGTATTTCAACGTCACTCTGCCGGAGAAGGGCTGGACGCCGGAGCATATCGCCGAGCACATGGCTGCATTCAACGATGGCACAGTCATCAGCACGTCGGTGCATGAGGCCTATCCCGGACACTACGTGCAGTTTCTATGGACGAATCACACACCGCTCAGCAAGGTGCGCAAGCTGATCGGAGCCAACACCAATATTGAAGGCTGGGCGCATTACTGCGAGCAGATGATGCTCGATGAAGGCTACGGCCAGCCGGGAACCGGAGCAAAAGACGCGCGCGAGGCCAGGCTGATTCGCCTGGGCCAGCTGCAGGACGCGCTTCTGCGCGATGCTCGCTTTATTGTCGGCATCAAGATGCACACCGGCGAAATGACTTTCGATCAGGCTGTCGATTTTTTTGTGAAAGAAGGCTACCAGTCGCATTCTGTCGGAACAGTAGAGACCAAGCGCGGCACATCCGATCCGACATATCTTTATTACACGCTCGGCAAGCTCGAAATCATGAAGCTGCGCGCCGATCTTCAAAAGAAGGAAGGAACGAGCTTCTCACTCGAGAGATTTCATGATGACTTCATGCGTCAGGGAGGAGCGCCCATTAAGATTGTCAGACAGGTTTTGTTGGGAGATAACTCACCAACACTCTGAAGTGGAATTGCATCCTATACACAAAAGAGACGCGAGTCGTCTCCTGAGTTTCTCCTGCGGTACAATCCTTTGTTCCCTGGATTCGCAATCATTCTTCAGTTGAAGGACATCAAATGAGCAAGAAAGTGCGTAAAGCAGTCTTCCCCGCCGCGGGGCTAGGCACTCGTTTTTTGCCAGCGACAAAATCCGTTCCTAAAGAGATGCTGGCGCTGATCGACAAGCCCATCATCCAGTATGGAGTGGAAGAAGCGCTCGCCTCCGGCATTGAGCAGATCATCATCGTCACAGGCCGCGGCAAGGGCTCGATTGAAGACCACTTCGACGTGAGCTTCGAGCTCGAAGCGACACTCGAACGCCGGGGCAAGAAAGAGCTCCTGGCTCTTACGCGCAATGTCTCGAATATGGTTGAGCTCTCCTACGTTCGCCAGAAGGAAGCGCGCGGTCTCGGCCATGCTGTGCTGATGGCGCGCGATCTGGTGGGCGATGAGCCGTTCGCCGTCATCCTTCCAGACGATGTCATCGACGCATCCACGCCGTGCCTGAAGCAGATGAGCGATGTATATGACCAGCTGCAGGGCTCAGTGCTGGCGACGCAGATTGTTGAAGGGCCGGCGATCTCAGCCTATGGCGTGCTCGACGGAAAGGCCGTCTCGGGCAATCCGCGCGTGATGGATGTGAAGGGCATGGTGGAAAAGCCCAAGCCTGCCGAGGCTCCCTCGAAGAACGCGATCATCGGCCGTTATATTCTCACGCCAAAGATTTTTGAGCTGCTCGAAAAAACTCCTCTCGGGGCCGGCGGCGAGCTGCAGCTCACCGATGGCATCAAGGCGCTGCTGGAGACGGAAAAAGTCTACGGCTATACCTTCGAAGGAATTCGTCACGATGCCGGTGACAAATTCGGCATGCTCAAGGCGACCGTGGATTTCGCACTCAAGCGCGAAGACCTCGGACCGCAGTTCCGTGAGTATCTGAAATCGCTGTCGCTCTAAACCAATCCGGTACAAATAACAAAAGCCCTCGCAATGCGAGGGCTTTATTGTTGCCTTGAATTTTTTCGCTTACTCAGCCGCTGCTTCCACTACTACAAAGCGGCCCATGTTGCCGCGGTCGACGAACTTCACGGTGCCGTCGATCTTGGCAAAGAGCGTGTCATCGCTGCCGCGGCCAACGTTGCGGCCCGGCTTCAGGCGCGTGCCGCGCTGGCGCACGATGATCGATCCGCCGGTCACAAACTGGCCACCGAAGGCCTTTACGCCAAGCCGCTGCGCATTAGAGTCGCGACCGTTATTAGAGCTTCCACCGCCTTTTTTATGTGCCATTTCCTAATCCTCGCGCCGGATCTTTCCGGCATTCCATCTGTTCTATTGCACGGCTAAAAGCCGTGCTCCTCAAATCTCGCTCAGGCTATAAGACGCGAAGCGCGCCCGCCTGGACGGCTAGTCTTCCACCTGGATTTCGTTGATTTTCACCTGGGTGAAGGCCTGACGGTGTCCCTGCAGCTTCTTGTACTGCTTCTTCCGCTTGTAGTGGAAGACCAGGATCTTGTCGCCGCGGCCCTCGCCAAGCACGGTCCCCAGCACCTTGGCTGACGCGGGCCTGGCTACCGAGCCATTGTCGCCGGAGACGGCCAGAACATCGCTGAACTCAACCGCGCCGTTCTCGTCTGCGGCAACCTTCTCAATCTTCACCACGTCGCCCGGAGCGACACGATACTGCTTTCCACCAGTGCGGATGACCGCGTACATAATTCCTCCAGCGCCCAGTCGCGGGCGCGCAAACTTATTCAAAACTGGGCAGATACATGCTTGCCTGGGGGCGGTTGCGGTGAGCAGAGCGCGCTCAAACGGCAACGGGCAGGATCGCCAACCTAGACTAGTGTACTGGGAATTGGCGTTCAGGTCAATTCTGAGAAGGGTATAGGGGCATAATGGAGGCAGGCGATCAGACCATGTGCCGGAACATCAAAACCCTCTTCAACTTCGACCCGCCGGTGACCGACGAGGAGATTCGTGCCGCCTCACTTCAGTTCGTGAGAAAGATCAGCGGCTTCAACAAGCCCTCGAAGGCGAACGAACCGGCCTTTCTGCTGGCGATCGATGAGGTAGCCGCCGCTGCCGCCAGGCTTCTCCACTCGCTCGAAACGACCGCGCCGCCAAAGAGCCGCGAAGAAGAAGCCGCCAAAGCAAAGGCCCGCTCCGCGGAACGGTTTCCGGAGCGCTTTCACGCCTGAGCGAACCAGCGCACGCGCCAGCTCCTTTCCGCCGACTGGAAGAGATACACGCCAAGAATAGCGACCAGTGGCTCAAGCGGATGGCGGAAGCGCGCATGCACCGTCACCAAGTAATAGACCAGCGGCAGCAGCAGAAACACCCAGGCAAAAAGAACCGCGCCAGGGACACGCCGCTTCAGGGCCAGTGCCAAACCCAGCAGGCCGACGATGCTCGTGAACTGGAAGTTGAGCATGCGGCCGTATTCGTTGATAAAGCTTTCATCTGCGCCATGCGGCACACTGAACCAGAAATAATAGACGCGCTTCAGGCACAGCGCGAGAAAATGCTTCGGGTTTTTGCGGATGACGGCCTTCGCCAGATCGCCGCGCATCTTTGCGTAGGCAAACTCGCCCATCTGCGTATAGAGGCGAAGCTGCACCGGATCCTGCGCGGGATGGTCATATTCCATCAGCAGTCCAATCGCTCCCGGGCCGTTGCCGAGATAGAGCTCCGCGCCGAAATTCGTGCGCATGGGCACGAAGTGATGAAAGGCACGCCAGTTTCTATACGCCCACGGCATGATGCATGCGAGGAAGACAATGGCAGAGAGCAGCACACCATAAAACTGCCAAGATACTGTGCGGCTTTTCTCCGTGTTCTCTGTGCTCAGAGCCAGCCCTGAGCGCAGCCGAAGGGTGGTGAAAGATTTAGAGAGCGCCCCCCACAATATCCAGAGCCCACATAAGGGTAGAAACACCAGCAGTGATGGATTGCTGAGAGCAATCAGCCCCCAGAGCAGCCCAAAGAGAGCCCAGCGGCTTGGATTCGCAGCCTGCGCCGCATCTTCAGGCGCGCCGCCGATGTCCCGCATCCTGAGCGCCATGACCAGCACCCAGGAAAATAGGAAAGTGGTCAGCGACATCTCCCAAATCCACTTGACGGCATACTGCATGGCCGCCGGATAGAGCGCCCAGATCCATGCCGACCACTTTGCGACGTTCGCATTGAAGCAGCGTGCGGCGATCTCCCATGTGGTGCGCACGACGAGAGCGTTGAAGACACAGTTGATCGCGATCAATACCCAGGCCGCGAACGGAGCATAGACGCCGAAGAGCTTGAACGCCCCCGCAATCATCAGGGGATACGCGGGCGTGACCCAGGCAGTTGGCCCGGAATGACCGCGAAAGGGATCGGCATAGCCGTATCCGGTCACAAGGGCGCGGGCAATGCGGCCCATCTCCCACCCGAAGCTGAAGTGGTCATCATAGGGACGCATGTGCCAGGTGCGGGCCACCAGGACATAGGCCAGCCTTACAGCGAGCGCCACCCAGAAGATGGTCCAGGGGGCGGTGAATGGGTTCTTTCTTTCCGAAGTCACGTAGAAGAAATTGTAATTGGCGTAAATTATGTCCTTGACCCTGACGTAACGTCATCCTCGACCATCGTTTCCGGAGGCAGCAGATGAGCGAAGGCATCGCTCCAATGCGGATTCAGGAGTTTGCGCGCCGCACCCATGTCACGGTGCGCACGCTCCATCACTATGACCGCCTGGGGTTGCTGCGGCCTGCTGGGCGCACGCAATCCGGCTATCGCATGTACGGCGAGCGCGAGCTGGTGCGTCTGCAGCAGATCACAATGCTCAAGTTCATTGGCTGTTCTCTGAAAGAAATCAAGGCCATTCTCAGCAGTTCAACGTCCGAGCTGGGCGCGATTCTTTCGCTGCAGCGGGAGGCGCTTGAGAGAAAGCGGAAGGTCATCGACCGCGCTCTCAAGGCAGTCGATCGCGCGCAGAAGCTCTTCACTCAGTCGGGAAAGGCTGACTGGGAGGCCTTGCAGACCATCATCGAGGTGACCCAAATGGAACAGAACAAGCAATGGATGAAGCAGTACTTCACGCCCGAGCAACTGGCCGTGATCGAGTCGCGCAAGACTCCGGAGCTTATCCAGCAAGGGAAGCAAGGCTGGGCAAAGCTGATTCCGGAGGTGGAAGAGGCCGCGGCAAAGGGTGTCAACCCGGCAAGCGACGAAGCCGGCAAACTTGCCCAGCGCTGGAATGAGTTGATCGCGCTCTTTACCGGAGGCGACCCCGGCGTGCAGGAGAGCCTGAACTGCCTCTACGCCGACAAGACGAACTGGCCGCAATCCTTCAAGCGCCCGGTCAGCGAGGCCGCAGGTCAGTTCATTCATGCCGCTATCAAGGCGCATGAAATGAGCTGCGTGTCGTAACCTTTTACCGGCTGTCATTCTGACCGGAGCTGGCCGACTATGCTCCGCTCAGGATGACAGACCAAGCAAGAATTCTCTCGAAAGGATCAAGCCCCTCTCTTTAGGGTGTCTGGAGGGGTATTTCTCTTTTCCCGCATCGAAGCAGTACTCAACAGGACTCTCCCGGGGACAGCGAAGAATTTGACTGGGAGAAGCCGACTTGCGGGTAGTAATCCGGCCCCGTGAGTGGGTTAGCGCCAATTGAGAATCGAAATGAATTGGTAGCGAGAAGCTCCACAGCACTGCTTCGCACGTGGGTGGTTCGCCTCTCACGCCCTGATTCCAACCCACGCCGCTAGCCCACAAGCAGTTCGTTTGCCTTCGACGCAAGAAGCTGCGAGCGTGCAGTAATGAAATCTTTGTACGTCATCTCAAGTCCATTTTTCGGAATCAGCGCGGAGTCCAGGATGGAATCTTTGCTAGCAGGGGGAATCATTTTTAGATATTCAGCCGGAGCTTTGTCTTGAATGCTGCGATTGTCAGTCTGAGACAAGAAGGCGAAGTTTGCCAGCACAAATTGCTGAGATCTATCGGTAATATTTTCTTTCATTAGTAGAAAGTTTTTAGGGAAGATATGATGGAATTCAGTTCTGTTGCACGTGATGAGAACATTTTCTAGGTCGACATCGGCAGATGAAATAAAAGATTTCGGTTTTGCTTGCGCCAACAAAAGCACGAACACCTTAGTGTTTACGGATGTAAGCAGAAATGTATTGTCAGTAAAGTAGTTGGGTTCAACTTTAAAGCTGCGCTTGTCGAAATCAGCGGTATTGCCTGCGAGTAATTGCTGAACCGCCGCGATATCTTGCGATAGCGCAGTATCCACGCTGTTCGAATATCGCCGCGAGAAGCAACTATGCCAAAACCAATGTCGAAGAGCTCGCCTTTGGTTAGCGTCAGGATGAAAACCTGCCTCTTTATCTGTTGCGAAACATCTTGCAAGCGGTATGATCATCGACTTATAGGGCAACACTTTGAGGGAGGCAACGCCGCAATCTCGACGCAGAAAATCAATTGCGCCGAGGACACCAGTTCGAAGAACGGTGAAGGAATCACGGACCTCGGACCCCTTAAGGTCAATAATTGCGTGTGCAGAAGCATCATTCCGCACGACTGCTGCACAACACTTCAGTAACAAATCAGGATCTTCCCGAAGGTCGTTGTAGCCGACTTCGTCGAGTTCGATTGACAGTTCGTCAAACTTGGTTCTTAGATCAAAATCCCCGCTCCATGTCCAAGCCGAGAGGAGTTGATACGTATCCAGTGGAACACCACCACGATTGATCCGCTCAAAAATGATTGCGATCTTGGAGTGTTCTTCCGTTTCGACTGTCTCGACAGGAATCAAAGCCTCTTTGAACAAAGCCTGCAATTGATCCACTCGTTTCAATTGCGCTTCATCGGTAATGGTCCTCATAAGTTTTCCGAATTCTGCAACATCGAAAAGCACGCGCAAAGGAACGTGTTGCTTCCTTACCTCGGTAGATTCGAGAGCGACAAACTGGGAGTCTTGAGCGTTGGGGGATGCTTCAAGATCAAAATAGATGTCAGTCCAGCTAACTTTTGTGTTTGGATTCTGCTTCAGATCGGTTTGAAACGTAGAGAAGATCGATGTTAGACGCTGCTGTCCGTCTAGTACATAATCAATCGGATATTCTTTTTTGGGGTCAGGTAAGGTGAATGGACCAAGGTCACGGTCATAAGAGAGTTTCTCCTTCGTCCTCCAGAAAAGGACGGTCCCAATTGGATAGCCTTTAAAAATGCTATCCATGAGGAACTGAACGCGATCCGGCTCCCAGACAAATTCTCGTTGAAAAGCTGGGATGCGAATCTCTCCATCGGCAATCCGTTGAAGCAATTGCCTGATTGTTACCGTCGTGACCGCCATTATGTTATTCCTCTGGGACCGTAATCTAACCAGAATCTTACATGTGGCCGGGTGCCCCCGGTCTCGATTCTGAGACCGGGGATCGCAAGAATTCTCCCCAGCAGTGATTACTACCAAGAAACGCTCTTCTCGGAAGAAACACCTGGTGGGCTGGATAGCTTGATGTTCTAGCCCGCGCTCGCCGTCACATCGCCATAAAACTTCCATTGCGTATGGAAATCCCGTGCCAGCTTCTGATGGGTGAGGCTGGCGCGAATCAATTCAATGGGAATGTTGTTTTCCCTGAGCACGGCATCGTGGAACTGGCGGTTCGTCATCTTGCCACCGCCGACCAGCTCGCGATGGAGCGCGTAAATCTGCATGCCGCCCAACAGGTAGGCTGCCTGGTACAGCGGTTCATACGCCCCTCCAAAGGAGCGGCGCACTTCTCCCGTCGCAGCCTGGCGCTCGAAGCCCACGCGGTCCACAAGGAAGTCGATGCATTGCTGCGGCGTCCACTTGCCCAGATGGAAGCTGAGCGAGAAGATGATGCGCCCGCAGCGGTGACGGCGCCACGCCAGCGCGCCGACCCGCTCTTCAGGGGTGCGATTGAAGTCCATGTCCCAGAAGAGCATCTCCCAATAGAGCGCCCAGCCCTCGATCAGGAACGGCGTTCCTCTAAAGGCTTGCCGGTAGGCGCGGTAGCGCGCCTCAATAAAGCCCTGCAGCTCATGCCCGGGCAGCATTTCGTGGAAGACGGTTGCATGCGACATGGCCATGTTGTTGGCGCGGAATGTGGTGATGCGCTGTTCGTACGACATGGTGTTGGTCGGGTAGGAGACCTGCAGGACCTCGCCTCCGAGAAAGAATGGCGAAACCAGCTGCTGCTGCGGAGGAATCATGCGCATGCGCCATGTCTCGCGCGCGAGCTCGGGAACTGTGACCAGGTCATGCTGCGCGATAAATTCGAGCGCCTGCTGGACGTATTTGTGCGCGAGCTCGGTCTGCTTTCCCGGCTCGACATAAGTGTTTTTCACTTTGTCGAGCGCCTTCTTCCAGTCATCGCCAAAGCCCATTTCACGTGAGGCGCGGATCATCTCCCTGTCGTTCCACGCGAATTCCTTTTCGGCGATGGTTATGAGCTCTTCCGGAGTGTAGGGGATCATGGAGAAACCGAGTTCGCGGATCAGGGCATCGCGGCCGATGGCGTGTCCGATGATGTCGCTGCTGTCGCCGGGATGCGCGGAAGCCATCGATTGCTGGTACGCTCCGTCGTCGGCTTCGCCGCTGGGCGGCAGCTTTTTCCCATCTGTAGCCGGATGCAGGCCGACAACTTTTTCCGCCAGAAATTTGCCGTAGGAATCGAGCGCGGCATCGGTGGTCTTGTATGGCTGCTCAGCCCACCAGGTAAACATCGGATCGTAACCGTCGTAGAACTCGAACCAGCTGTGCAGCGTTTGCCGCAGGGCCTGCAGGTTCTGCACGGCGCGATTCGCCGCTTCGCGGCGGCGCTGTGAGGCGATGCTTTTGGGCTCGTCTTTACTTGCGCTGAGTTTTGCTTCGAGGTCTTTCTGCGTGCTGGCACAAGCCTGCTCGATCTGCTCCAGGGTTGCTGCGGACTGCTTGCCGTCTATCGGCTCCAGGTCTCGCATGGCAAAAAACAGCGTAATGATCGTGTCCGCGAACGGCGTATAGGGCGCAGCTTCGCTCTGGAATTGCGCGTCCTCGTCAAGATGGCTCAACTGCCGTTCAAGGTAGTTGCGAAAGAGAACATAGTCCACGTGCGCGTCCTCGCCGAGCCGGTCGAAATCCATTCCTGCAAGCCGTGCCTGCCATTCGCTGTAGAGCTTTCGCATGCGGTCGCGCGTCTGTGATGCAAAGGGGATGCTGTAGTAACGGCGCAGCAATTGCTGATCGGCGGAAAAGCGCTCGATGTAGGGCCGCAGCTCGCTGGTCGAGGTATCGATCTCTGTATTCGAAGCAGGCGGAGTTTTCCCGTCAGGCAAGGCGAAGGCAAGTCTGGGAGCGGCAAGGCTCAAGGCAGCGGCTGAAGGCACACTGCAAAAGAGAAAGGCGCGGCGAGTGGTCATCTAATGAGCTCCGATGGGTGAGGCAATTGTATACAATTTCACATCCATACCAAATCCCCCTGAAGTGTTGTTGTCCATGAACGCACAACTTCGTCCGGTTGCGGACACCTCCAGCTCGGTCCTGGATCCACACAGTATTGATTCAGCAGTACTTGGCAATTAGGAAAAATGGTCTGCCAATTGCTTACGAATACATTCGTAGATGCTTTTAAAGAGACTGCAAGTCTAAGTCACCGGAACCCCCTGCCCCAGCAGTCGTAGTTGCAGTCAAGGAGCGTTATGCAGAACCTGCTTCAGAATCTCCGCTTCAGCCTGCGCATGCTGTTCAAAAGCCCTGGCCTGACCCTCACTGTTCTGCTGACGCTCGCCCTCGGCATCGGCGCCAACACGGCCATCTTCACGGTGGACTATGCGACGCTGCTCGCGCCCTTGCCCTACAAGGATCCTGACCAGTTGGTGATGGTCTGGTCGAAGATTCAGGACTTTCACAACAGTGTCTCTGCGGGCGATTACACCGACTGGAAGCAGCAGAGCACTTCGTTTCAGGAGCTGGTCGCATGGACCGGCGGCTCGTTCAACGTTGCCGCAAAAGACCAGCCGGAATACATCAATGGCGTGAAGACCACCACCGGCATGTTCCACATGCAGGGAATGCCCTTTTTTCTTGGCCGCGATTTTCTCCCCGAGGAAGGGCAGGAAGGCAAAGATCACGTCGTCGTCCTTACCCACCGCAGGTGGGAAAAGCTCGGGGCCAATCCAAAGATCATCGGGACGAGCATTCAGCTCGACGGCGCGCCTTATACCGTCGTGGGCGTGCTCGCGCCGGGATTGTATGACCGTTTCAACTGGCAGCTGGCAACGCCGCTGGTCTTCAAGCCCGAGCAGTTGAATCACGATTTCCACTGGCTGCTGGTGATGGGCCGTTTGAAGCCCGGCGTGACCATCAAGCAGGCGCAGGCGGACATGAATAACGTCACGACGCACATCGCCGCTGCCTATCCGAAGAGCAACAAAGGATGGGGCTCGTATGTCGATCCCCTCAAGAACGACTTCATGCCCAAGGAGCGCATCCAGACGCTGTGGCTGCTGCTCGGGGCGGTCGCGTTTATCCTGCTCATCGCCTGCGTGAATGTGGCGAACCTGCTGCTGGCCAAGAGCATGACCCGCCAGAAGGAGATGGCCGTGCGCAGCTCGCTCGGAGCAACGCCGCGCGTGATCTTCACGCAGCTTTTGACCGAGAGCCTGCTGCTGGCTCTGGCCGGCGGCGCTCTTGGAATCGGCGTGGGTTATGCCATGCTGCGCGGCCTGGTTGCCGTGATGCCCGAGGGTACGCTGCCCAATGAAGTGAACCTGCATCTGAATTTTCCCATTCTGCTCTTTACCCTCGCGGCCACGACCATTGCCGGAGTCCTCTTCGGATGCATCCCCGCCTGGTTTGCCTCGCGTGTCGATCCCGCGGAGACGCTCAAGGAAGGCGGCCGCACAGGCACAAGCATGGGCCGCCACCGCCTGCGCAGGATCCTGGTTATCGGCGAATTCACGCTGGCGCTGGCCCTTCTTGCCGGCGCTGGCCTCGCGATTCACAGCTTCATGAATCTGCAGCGCGTCGATCTGGGAGTGCAGACCGATCACGTCCTCAACTTTTCACTTAATGTGCCTGACTCGCGATCGAAAGACCCCGCGCTCATCGTTGCCTATTACCGCCAGATTCTGGCCAAGATTCAGGCCGTTCCCGGAGTGACCTCTGCAACGGTTGGAACCGGAACACCGCTCTTTGGCTCAGGCTTCGGAATGCCCTTCGTGATGGAAGACAAGCAGAATTACGACGATCCATCAAAGCGCCCGAACACCGGCTTCGGCATGGTCACGCCGGATTACCTGAAGACTTACGGCATCCGCCTGGTGAAGGGGCGCATGCTTAATGAGCAGGACACGGCCAACAGCGTGAAAGTCGCCGTCGTCAACGAGGAGTTCGTCCGTAAATATCTCAATGGAGCCGATCCGCTCCGGAAGCGCGCTCTGGTCGAGCAGATCATTCCCGGCGTGACCAAGCTTGGTCCGCCCATCGCGTGGCAGATTGTCGGCGTCTATCACAACGTACGCAACGGCGACTTCCGTCAGGATTACCCGGAGATGGAGATACCCTTCTGGCAGATTCCCTGGCCAAGCGCGAGCATCGGCGTTCGCACCGCCGGCGACCCTGCAGCCATGACCCACAGCATTGCCGCTGCCATTCATTCTGTCGACTCGCAGGTCGCTCTGGCCGAGCCGCGCACAATGGACGACATCCGCGGCCTGCTGATGGCCAATGACCGCTTTACGCTGATCCTCTTTGCCTGTTTTGCCGTCGTCGCGCTGCTGCTCGCCGCGCTGGGCATTTATGGAGTCATGGCCTTCTCTGTCGCGCAGCGTTCGCATGAGATTGCGCTGCGCATGGCGCTGGGCTCGACGCGCAATGGAGTCGTGGTCCTGATCCTGAAAGAAGGAATCATTCTTGCCTTTGCCGGCCTGGGGCTGGGACTCGTCGGCGCGTACTTCGTTGGCCGGGCTATGCGCTCCACCCTCTATGGAGTCAGCGCAATGGATTTCTCCGCCTTCGGGGCCGTAGGTCTGGTGCTTCTGATAGCGGCATTGCTCGCGTGCTACCTGCCGGCGCGCCGGGCGGCGTCCGTCGAGCCAATGGAGCTGCTGCGTATGGAGTGATTGCATTTTCTTCTGAATCCAATAAGATGGGACGCATCTGTCTGTCCTCGGAACAGAGGAAATATGAACATTCTTCTCCTTTCCATGCCGGACTCCTTCGAGCATATGCCGACGGTAGCCATCCGCATGCCCAACGGCGCGCTCACCTCGCTCGCCGGCAATGTAGACACGCATCACAAGGTCGCTATCGCTGACCTGATCCTCTGCCAGGACAAGGTGCGCGAAACCGTGACGCAGCTTATCCACGAGCACCAGCCGGATGTGGTCGGCATGTCGATCATGACCTTCCAGCGCCGCACCGCCGGGCGCATTGCCGACCTGGTCCGCAGGCTCAAGCCGGACGCGAAGATCGTTGCCGGCGGTTACGACCCCAGCCTCGCCTTCGAGGATTACGCGACCCTGGCCTTCGACTTCATTGTGCGCGGCGAAGGCGAAGTCACTTTCCGCGAGCTGCTCCGGGCTCTTGAAAAGAAGGCGGCGCTGCATTTCATTGCCGGCCTTTCGCATCGGGAAAACGGCCGCTGGGTGCACAACCCCAATCGTGCTGTGCATCGTCTTGAGGACAACGAAATCCGCATGCCGAAGCGCGATGCCCGCGTTCTCAATGGCTATACTCTGATGGGCCGCAAGGTGGACGTGATCGAAACCTCGCGCGGGTGCACCTTCGATTGCAGCTTCTGTTCCATCATCGAGATGCGCGGGCGGAACTTCCACACTTATTCCTTTGACCGCGTGCTGGCCGATATCCGCGACGCCCGCGACCACGGCGCAGAAACCATCTTCCTCGTTGACGACAACATCACCCTCGACGTGCGCCGCTTTGAGGCGCTCTGCAACGCCATCATCGATGCAGGCCTGAACAAGCTCGACTACTTCATCCAGGGCATGACCTCGGCCATCGCCAACCACGGCGAGACGCTTGCGCCGCTCATGCGCAAGGCTGGATTCCGCTATGTCTTCCTCGGCATCGAAAACATTCTCGAAAGCGATCTCACCTTTCTCAACGCATCCTCAAAGAACACAGCGCGCGAACAGGGCAAAAAGACCGGCAATGCCACGCTCAAGGCCATCGACTACCTGCACCGCAATCAGATGTTCGTCGTCGGCGGACTGATCGTCGGCAATCCCGATGACACAGTGGAATCGATCGAAGCCAATCTCGCCTTCGCCCGTAAGTACGTCGACTGGCCCTATATCCAGCACCCCACGCCCTATCCGCGCACGCCCATGACGCGCGAGTTCCGCGAGCAGAACCTCATTACCAACGACCACCTTGAGGAATACGACGGCACCACCGCCGTAGTGCGCACCAAGCATCTCTCATCCGACGAGGTGGAGTATCTGCGCTGGAAGGCGGAGCGCGGCATCAAGACCCGCCACATCCTGCCTGTGTTTCTGCACGATCCATGGTTTGTCGTGACGAACGCGCGGAAGATGATGAAGCATACCTACCGCGGCAGCAAGTGGCGCGCGATGTTCGGATGGGAAGATGACCGCCAGGCATTTACCCGCTATAAGGAGCTGCGCCGCCGGGAACGCGAGTATCTCTGATTCGCATTAGGGATTGATAGCTGCAAACACATGTCCTGCGGTTGTCATCCTGAGCATAGCGAAGGATCTGCTTTTCTCCATGATGGCAGGGCAGTTTTTTTTGCAGCTTAGTTAGCATACGAGTGGGGTTGTTGAAAAAATTGTGTTCATCCGAAAGACAGTCCCTCAGCGGCTAAAGCCGCGCTGAATTCCGGCCACTTACGGCACGGCTGAAGCCGTGCCCTTTCAAAACTATGACTTTTTCAGCATCCTCGAGTGGATTCATCAAGCGCTGCCTATTTCCAGCTGCGGTCCCAGACCATGGCGTCGAAGGCATGCTTTTCCACGAAACCAATGCGGCGGTAGAGCTCTACAGCATTTGTGTTCTCTTCGGTGACGGTCAGCGTCAGGCCGGTGAACTTCCGCTCGCGCAGGCTTTCGGCGCAGGCTTCGATCAGCTGTATCCCAAGACCCTGCCCTCGCAGGTTTTTCGACACGCAGACCTGCGTGATATGCCCCACATCTTCACAAACGCGCGAGCATAAAAGCACTCCAGCCAGCGTGCCGTCCTGCGCGCGGGTGATGGAGCGCGACGAGAGAGGATCGAACAATCCGCAGCCAGGGAAGCGGATGATGTTGTGCAGGAAGCGCAGCGAGCCGCTGACCGAGCGATACTGGTCATTGATGTAGCTGTCCAGATGGTTCTCGTAGGCGTCAGCGATCAGGTATCCGGAGGGATGGTAATCAATTTCCCGCCATGGGTGTATCGACAGTCCGTCGGGCAGCGGGCGTTGCGATGAGGGCTTGAAGTCCGTCAGGTCAAGCTCCATAAACAGCCGGCGGAATGTCCGGAAGCCCGCCTGGGCGAAAATGTCCGCGTGCTGACCATGAGGATGCAGCAGCAGCTGGCACTCGATGCGATCGATGCCGGGTGAGTGCTGCAGCAGCTCCACCAGGTGCCGTAGCAACTCCGCCTCTACGCCCGGAGAAGTGCTGGGGAGTGAGAAGACGTCGCCAATGATGGCCTTGTGTTCTTCGTAAACGCAAAAGGCATATCCGGTGATGCGTCCGTTTTCGATTGCGACAAAGCCCGGCAGCACGCGCGAGTCGAGGTATTGCAGCAGAAGGTCAGCCGACGAGCGGTAGTCCCAGCGCAGGCGCTCGCTCCAGACGCGGCTTTCCGCTTCAAGCACTGGCCGCAGGCTGCTGGCGGAGAAATGCCGCAGATCGAGAATTTCAAGCTGCAACGCGGAACTCACTTTCACCTTTCCCGCCTGCCCTATCGGCATAGTTAGCTGACTACCCATCCTGTATGCACTTTTTGTGGTCACAGCAGAAGGAGAAGCAACGAAAAATCAGATTGACTGCCCTGAACATGCTTACTGCTGCGCAGTTACAGCATAGATGACCAGGTTCTGAGCAGGATACACGAAGAGTGGCTCGTATCTCCTGCCGGCAAGCTTTTGACGCAATTCGTCGTCGATATAGGACGCACGAACTACCAGAATATGTTGTTCCGGCGGAACGCCATCCTGCTCGTAGTTCACAGTTTTTTTGTTCCGGTAGAAAGAAATTCCATATTCCACATCACGCCTGACTTTATATACGGCCACGGTGCCGTCCGGAGGCACGAGCTGGCCCAGCATCTTTGTCAGTTGCCGTGCCGAGTACGTCAGATCGATCAGCTGGATATTGCCTTTGCTCGATTTGACCTGAGCAAAGCCGAAAAACGGGCCGATCCCGTACAGGAACACCAGCAGGATCACCAGGGGAACCATGGTGGCGATGCGCAGGCGCTTCAATCCAAAGCGCGCCGTGGTGACAAGAATGAACAACGTTGCTGCAAGCCCTGTCGTCCCCGCTGCGAACATCGCATTGGCCGGCGGCATCTCAAAGTGCTGCAACAGCCGCGGAATCAGCAGCACCAGCATCGTCAGGCATCCGGCGACAAGCCCGTGCAGAATCAGCAGCCAGGGCTTCAGGCCCCTTTCGCGCATGCGGTTTAGATAATCGCCGGACAGAATCGTAAGCGGAGGAATCGAAGGAAGGATGTATCCGGGCAGCTTTGAATCCGAAAAGGAGAAGAAGACGATTGGAATCAGCGCCCAGAGCACCAGAAACTCAGGAAAGGCGTCGCCTGCGCGCTGGTGGCCCATGTAGTGGAACTTCGCGCGTCGCGCCCGCCACTCTGCAATCGAACCCTGAATGGCATTGGTTAACGCCGCAATCGCAATGATTGCCCAGGGCATCAGGCTGAGCAGAAGCACCGGAATGTAGTACCAGAAATGCTGCTCATGCTCGAAGCGGTTGGTGGCAAAGCGCTCCAGATTGTGTTGAAGAAAGAAGACGCGCAGGAAATCCGGGTTGCGCTTCTGCACCGCAATAAACCATGGCAGCACCATGACCAGGTACAGCACAATCCCAGGCCACCAGATGCTTCGTCGCAGGATCGACCACTCTTTTCTAAGTGCGGCAAAGGCGGTAATGATCACAATCGCAAGAAACGGAGCTACCGGGCCTTTGGCGAGAGTCGCTGCTCCAACGAAGAAGTAGAGATCGAAGAGCCAGAACTTGCGGTCCGTCTCATACCAGGCATACCAGCCCAGCATCCCGATACAGAATGGCGCGGCAAGCTGCATGTCCGTGGATGCGCCGCGCGCAAAACTCAGGATTCCTACGCAGGATGCCGTCAGCAGCGCGGCATCGAGCTGCCCTCCGGGCCGGAAACGCCTCATGTGCAAATAGATCAGCGTGACCAGCATGAAGGCAATGCTGGCCGAAGGCAGGCGCGCCGACCAGTCATGGATGCCGAACTCCCGGAAGGCGAACATCGCCCGCCAGTAGTAGAGCGCCGGCTTTTCCAGCCATGGCTTTCCATAAAGGATCGGCGTGACATAATCTTTGCGGTCGAGCATCTCGCGCGCCACCTGGGCATAACGCGGCTCGTCGGCGCCGACCAGGCCGATGCCGTCTCCGCCGAAGATCGGAACCAGCCCGTAAAAGAAGAAAAAGGCCGCGAACAGAAAAAGGGTCAGAGCCTCGAGTGTTGTCCCGAGAAATGGGAAACGGTTCAGGAGGTCTGAGGGTGCTGCTTGCAGCGCCTTGATGCTCTTCGGGATTACCACGTTCGTTTTATGGAAGTTCCGGGTGAATTGCTTTCCGAAGTAAGGCTATCAGATTCAATCAGGCAACTTCATGAACCACCCGCCCCAGGCTCTTGCGGACGATGGCCAGAATCATCTCCGCTGCATCGGGCAGAGGCCCGTCGATCGTGCATCCGCTGGCGTGCTGGTGGCCTCCTCCACCCAGGCTTTCGGCGATGCGCGCCACATCCAGGCTGCCCTTGCTGCGCAGCGAAAGCCGGACGCGGTGGTTGCTCAGCTCGCGCAGAAAGATGGCGACATCCACCCCAGCAATGGCAATGGCGTAATTCACCAGTCCTTCACAGTCTTCCTCTACGGCGCTTGTGCGCAGCATGTCGTCGCAGGTCACCCACATCCAGGCAATGCGGCCCTCGCGCCGCAGGTTTGAGAGCGCCGCTCCCATCAGCAGCATTTTCGACATGGGATGCGAGAAATACACGTCCCTGGCAATGGAGGCTGAGCGGGCGCCATGACGGACGAGCTCGGCCGCAAGCTCAAACGTATGTGCGTCGGTCCCGTCGTAACAGAACTGGCCCGTGTCGGTGAGCACGGCGGTGTAAAGGCACGACGCCATCTCCGGAGTGACGCGGACACCGGAAAGCATCGCCAGATCGTAGACCATTTCGGCGACAGCGCAGGCTTCGGTGTCGATCCAGTTGATGTTGCCGAAGTACTTGCCGCTCACATGATGGTCAATGTTGATAAGGAACCGGTCTTCGAGCCCCTGCAGCCTGGTGCGCTCGATGCCGTCGCACTCCAGAAGGATTACCGCATCGTAATTGCCTTCCACGCGCGACACCTGCCGGATGGCCGAAGAGCAGGGCAGCGAGCGGTAGATGAGCGGCACGCGGTCGATTGAAACCATCTCAACCTGCTTGCCCAGCTGTTCGAGCATCATGGCGCAGGCGAGCATCGACCCCACAGCGTCTCCATCCGGACGCGCATGCGCTGTGACGAGAAACCTCTCGCCGCGCGCAATCGCGTTCAATACTGACTGGATGTTATGCCTTTCTCCCATGACCCTGAATATGTCAAAAATTAACTTGTCATCCTGAGCGGACCCTGAACGAAGAGGAAGGGGAAGTCGAAGGACCTGCTTTTAGTCGCCTCTTTCGCGCACTTGCGAAAGGGCAACACTACTGGGCCTTCGCTCTCTTCTTCGCTCTCCCCAGCAGCTCTTCGATCCGCGCTTTCATCTTCTCCGAGCGATCGACGTGAAACACCAGATCGGGCACATGCCGCACGCCCATCCGCTCCAGCAATTCATGCCGGATATACCCGCGCGCCGCCATCAGCC
The DNA here is from genome assembly GCF_059115305.1 of Acidobacterium sp. FHG110202_01. Taxonomy (NCBI): domain Bacteria; kingdom Pseudomonadati; phylum Acidobacteriota; class Terriglobia; order Terriglobales; family Acidobacteriaceae; genus Acidobacterium; species Acidobacterium sp. FHG110202_01. The sequence goes on along the minus strand of NZ_JBZYWJ010000003.1, from coordinate 328,909 downwards.
CGGCGAGCGTGTCTTCTTCTTCCTTTGGGCCGCCATCGACAGCGACATAGATCTGCGCCGACTTGCCGCCCGGATTCAGCAGCACCTGGCTGACATAAGCAAAACTGATCCGTGGATCCGATAATTCGCCCTCAATCATGGCTCCAATTTCTTCCCGCAGCGTTTCCGCCACGCGGTCCTGGTGATACTTGCGGCCCCGTTGCTCCGGCATTTCCAACTTCCTTTGGTTAAACGATTGAGAATATCAGACCTGACGGCCCATATCACTCAAAAGTGAGCGCAATGCGAAAAAGTTGTGATCAAACGGGAAATACGAGGATTGAAAGAAGATAGTGCGGCTTGCCGGGGAGCAGCTTCAGGCAGCTTGAGACGAGTCATGGCGTGGTTTAGGCAGCTTAAGACGAATCATAGATCGTGGTTTAGTGTAGTTTTAGTGCGATTTTAGTGTGGTTTTCAGGGTAGAAGCACCGGACTTTAGTCCGGTGAATAAAGGGCCGAAAACACAAGGGCTTTAGCCCTGGTCATTAGCGGGAAAAATTTTCACTCTTCCAGAAACTCCCACCATGAATCCGCAACCTGCGCGCCCAGGTCATTGGCGACGCGAACGGCTGCATCCTCGACCTGCTTCATCAGGCCGGCAAGATAATCGCGTGAACCGGAAATAGCCGCCACTCCAATTGTTGCCGATCGCCACGTCACGGCTTCATCGAGCTCCGCGACAGAAATGTTGAACCCATTCTGCAGCTTCTCCTTCAGGCTGCGCACCACCTGCCGCCTGTCCTTGAGCGACTGTGCATGTTCGATCCGGATTTCGAGTGTAAGAGCGGCAACAGGCATACGCATCACGTTAACAGGCACGGCGAACGGCCCATCGCAGATTTTCCACCGCGCAGCCCGAAATAGATAGCCCTTTACAACCCTTCCATTACGCTGGCCACCAATAGGAGAATCCCCGAGGAATGGGCCTTTTCTTTCGTCTGCTGTCGGCAGTTATCGCGGTACTCTCTGCCTTTTCTACATCTCATGCGAGCACGGTTGAAACACCCGGCTGCGCGAACCTGACGCCGGCCCAATGCCTTACCCTTGCGCTCGATGCGATGGGCGGAAAACAGAAACTGGAAGCGATTCGAAGCATCCAGCTCGATGTCGTTTCGCATATAGCTCTCACGGAACAGTCTTACCGGCAGGAACCGTTCATTACTTCTTATGAGCGCGACAAAACCATCATTGATCTTGCAAATCAGCGCGTTCGCAGAGAAGCCCATATGGTCTGGCCGGAAGCTGATCCTCATCAGGCAGAGTTTGATACCACGCTGATCGTTACGCCTTCCGGCGGGGTGTATCACAATGCGCAGGGTGACTCCCCATGCAGGCTGCAGGACATTGAGAACGCGCATTATGTTCTTGAGTTAGGTCCGGCGCGCGTTTTGCTTACAGCGTTTCAAGCTGCTGACCTGCACTATGAGCCGGCACAGACGCTGCGGTCGACACCGCACACGGTCGTTGCTTTTACCTGGAATAAGTTTCCTGTACGGTTGCTGCTGAACCGTTTCAACCATCTGCCTGATGCCGTTGAGATGACGGGACAGTTCCAGGACTGGTGGTACTACTGGGGCGATGTACGGCAGCGCATCTACTGGGACAACTGGCGCTACATGCAAGGAATTGTCTATCCGTCGAATGAAATCATTGAGCGCAATGGCATTCTGTGGAAATCTCTGCAGGCCCTCGACATGCAATTCAATATTCCCATCGACGGGAAAAGCTTCGTCATGGATGCAAAAGCTGTCGAGAAGAGCGCCAAAGGAAAAGGATGGGACATGCCATTCAGCGCAGGGAATCACGCGCAGCTGGCTTCCGGCATCGACCTTTATTCTGGAGCGTGGAACACGACCATCGTTCACCAGGCAGATGGCATTGTCATTCTGGAATCGCCGATATCCCAGGGCTTTGTACAAGGGGTTTTCGAAGAGGCAAAGAAGAAATATCCCGGCGAGAAGATCAAGGCAGTCTTATCGACTTCGGATTCATGGCCGCACGTCGGCGGCATTCGTTTCGATGTATCGCAGAAGGTGCCCGTCTACATCCTCGACCTGAATCAACCTCTGCTCGATCGCATGGTGACCGCACCGCACACAATGGCTCCCGATGCGTTGCAATCCTCTCCTGCAAAACCTGCTTGGAAGATTGTTTCCGGCAAAGTGGAAATCGGCTCCGGCCCGAATCGCATGGAGCTTTATCCTTTGCGTGGAGCAGCGACTGAGCGGCAATATATGGTGTATTTTCCGGAACAACACCTGCTTTATGCCAGCGATACACTAGTGATCAATCCGGATCATACGCTCTATGAGCCGCAGCTGATGCACGAAGTGTCGCAGGCCGTTGCGCGCGAGCACCTTGTTGTTGAAAAAGTTTATGCCATGCACGAAGGGCCCACGGCCTGGAGTGATGTGCTCGCGCTCCTTGCGAAATCAGGATGACCGCAACCCATGCTGTGCTCCTTTCGCGGCAGGCGGCTTCGCACGATGCAGGCTGCCTGCCTTTTTCTAAGCGCGCAGCAGCCCGATTCCGACGGTCAGCGTAACGCCAACCAGAAGCACCGCACCCAGGTACAAAAGCCAGCGCAATACCGGCAGATGCGCGAGCCCGAAGAATCCGCCCGAAACAAGCAGCGGAACAGCAAAGATTGCAATGCGTACCGGCCAGACATAATCGCCGGGAATCCTCGCATCATCCAAAGCCACCTGCAGAAAGAGCGCGAGCAGCGTCAGCACTCCGGCATGCGCGTGTCCTGCGCGATAGAGTCCCGATTGCTCTGCGGAAAGTTTCGGCGACGGCACGCCATAAGCGCCTCCGGTAACCACGCCCAGAATCGTGAGCCCTCCGTAGACAATGGTTGGAATGAGGATCAGGCTAAGTCCGCACATGAAGCAGGCATCGTGTGACATCGATCCCTCCTTGTAACGCGTCCATCCTAGCGCGACAAGGCAGAAAAGTGCTGATAGAGAATTAACTGGTCTGATCCGGAAAGAACATCGCCACCTGCTCCTTGCGTGGAGGCGGAGTCAGCGCGCTCACCACGACAAGGCAGAGCACGGCGACGATCAGCGCGGGAAAGATCGCATCACGTTCCGCCAGAACTGCCGGCAGATGATGATGGACAAAGCTGGTGTCCCAGAAAACCGTGATGAAGGTCCCGGCAAAGATCGCGCTCACGGCTCCGGCGGCATTGGCGCGCTTTGAATAAAACGCCGCCAGAATCACCGGCGTCAGCGCCGCTGAATAAACGGTATAGGCATAGAGTGTTTTCTTAAGCACCGACCCGGTATGCATCGCCTGGTAGAGCGCCCACGCACCCAGCAGCACTACCATCAGCCGAGAGACGATCAGGATGCGCTTGTTCGAGGCCTCGGGTGAAATGTAGCGTACAAAAATATCGTTCACAAGATTTGTTGCCGGAGAAAAGAGAAAACTGTTCGCCGTCGAAATCATCTTGGCGAAAACCGCGCCCATCAACAACGCGCCTGCGAGCCCCGGCAGGCTATGCAGAGCAGTAAAGGCGAGTATCTCTCGCGGAAAGGGCGTCGCGCCGCTCTTCATCGCCAGCACGTGTCCCAGCATCGCCAGCAGCACAATGACCGTCTCAAGAATTACCGTGCCGATGATCCATCCCACCACGGCTGTGCGGGCGTCTTTCTCTGACTTCGCTGAGAAGAACTTCTGATACATCGCCTGGTTGCCCAGCATCAGCAGGCACGACGGAAGAAACAGCTCCATCGCCTGAATGAAAGATCCTGTGCCCAGTGCAGTGAAGTGCGATGCAGGCAGCGCGGCATGAAAACCACTCCATCCTCCTGCCGAGTGCAGCAGCAGAGGAAATGCAGCCAGCAGCGTGACCGTCGCCAGCAGGCCGATGACAACATCCATATATGCGACCGACGACATGCCGGCGATGGCCGTAAACACGATGACAAAAATTGCGATGATGTATTTGCCGAGATCAGGCGTAATCATCGTGGGGAAAATCAGGCTCAGAATATCGCCGCCGCCAATCAGCTGATAGCTGGTGATGCCCGTATAGGCAAACAGCACCGCCACCACCCCCAGCACGCGCGCCAGCTGGTTGTAGCGCGCTTCCAGCAGGTCGGGAATCGTGAACTGCAGCGACCGCCGCGCGCGCGGCGCAATAAAGTAGATCAGCAGCAGCCCGGCCCATCCGCCTCCGCCCTGCCACAACGCCACAAGGCCGTTCTTGTAGGCATTCTCCGCGCCTCCCAGCAGCGACCCCGAGCCGATCCACGAAGAGAGCAGCGTAAAGATCAGCACAAATGCAGGCAGAGAGCGCCCCGCAACCAGGTAATCCGCCTTGGTTTTTACCTTGCCCAGCCGGGTAAGCGAGACAATAAGCAGTGTGAGGATAATGGCGCCGACGACAGCGGCATACAGATGGTTCATGTAAGCGACAGTGTACGGGGAAAGAAGCGAAAGAGGAAACTGATCTATCGATTATGGTCGCGCACGAAACTTGCCGCAGAACGGCCCAGCCATTGCGGAATCATCATCACCCGCGGAAAGCCGATCAGAGGCCCTGTCGCCAGATTCCTGAGCATGTTCTCGGTAAAGCCCGGCAGCTCGCCGGCGACCTGCTTCCATGTCATTCCGCGCCGGATGCGCTCTGCGTCGAGCTCCGCATGCATGGCGCGCGTGCTGAAGCGGAGAATGCGCCCTGGTCCGGGTTCGGTCAGCAGCTCATGCACCTGTGGAGCAGCGGCATTTCCCGATAGGAAGCTCTCCGGCGTCCGGCCCATCCACCTCAGAATCTGTAATACAACTGCGCTGGTGACGGACCGCTTGTTCGCGATGCCTCTGACTGTACTGACGCTGATCGGGATCGAGGTCGTTCCCGCAAAAGGCTTGTTGATCTCGGCCACCAGTGCGACCCAGCTTAAACCGCGATCACGCCGCGCAACATCGAGCGCTGCATGCAGGCCGCGCATATCAAAGTGGCGGAGCAGAGTTTTCATCAACCCAATCCTGGCACATTCTATGAAGCTCAGGAGATAAAAGGCGAGAGCAGGATTTCCACCTGCCTGGCGCTTACTCCTCTCACCCGCACCACCTTGTTCCGTGACAGCCCGCCGCTCACAATCTCGACCGACGAACGCGCCACATCAAACAGCTCGGCAAAGAAGCGGATCAATGCCTCGTTCGCGCGTCCTTCAATTGCCGGAGCAGCCAACGCTACCTTCAGCACCGCGTCTTCACCCTCGCCCAGCACGCCTGTGATTGCGGTGCGGCTCGCGCGCGGCTGCACGCGGACGGCGAAGCCCACACCGGCAGCGCTTTCTCGCAGAGGAATCATGCAGGTTTCGGTCGCGCTCCAAAAATCGCTGTCCCGATCCGCACGAGCGTCGAGCCCTCTTCAATCGCAATCTCAAAGTCGCCGGACATGCCCATCGAGAGCTCGCCGAAATCAAGCCGTGGATGCTGAGAAGCGAGCCCGTCTCTCAGCTGCCGCAGCCTGCGAAAACACACCCGCGTCGTCTCCGGATTCTCATCGAAGGGCGCGACCGTCATCAGCCCGCGCATCTGAAGATGGTCAAGATCGGGCAGCCGCTCTAATAGTTCCGTCAGTTCTGAAGAATCAGGACCAAGACCCGTCTTCGCCTCTTCGGCGCTCAGCTTGATCTCGAGCAGGACAGGGATACGCCGCCCCAGCTTCGCCGCAGCGTCCTCAATCCGCTCGGCCAGCTTGAGTGAATCCACCGTATCAATTCCCGTAAATATCTCGGCGGCCTTTCCGGTCTTGTTCGACTGCAGATGCCCGATCAAATGTACTTCGGCGCCGCTAGCATCTGCTTCACCAAAACCGGCAACGGAAATGCCCAGCCCTTTCAGCTCTTCTTTTTTTCTCTGGAACTCCTGCACCCGGTTCTCGCCGAAGAGCCGCACACCTGCCCCATAGACAGCCGCCATAGCCTCTGCCGGATGTGTCTTTGAAACCGCCATCAGCTTCACTTCGCTTGGCGATCGTCCGGCCCGCTTTGAAGCGGCTGAGATTTTCCCGTGCAGCAGTTCCAGGTTCGCCGTAAGGCTGTTGTTGAGCAGAGGCATAAGAGGTGTGAATTAAGAATACAGAAAATAGAATGCCCTGTTCCTAAATATGTATGTTTTGAATACCTTAAGAGAAAATTTATGCTGGCCCTGTAATCATTACTGATTAGTAACTTTATCCGTTCTAATACGTTGCAGGATTTTAACTGTTATGTCATTTTTTGGAGGGCAAATTGCCTTATCATTTGCCATTCTCGGCTCCGAAATTAATTAACAGAACAACAGCTGTCTTTCATTTGCATCTGCATCGAGGGGAAAATCATGGCACGCACAGTCAGGTTCTTTGTTGCAGTATTGTCTCTTCTGGCACTTGGACATCTCGCATTTGGCCAGGGCATCATCACCGGGTCGCTTTCAGGTTCTGTCACCGATCCGACCGGAGCAGTCATTTCGAACGCTACGGTGACCGCCGTCAATAGCACCACCGGCGCGACACTTACGGGAATCACCAACGCTGAAGGCGCCTTCCTGATTTCGAATGTGCCCATCGGCACTTACACCATTACCCTCGACGCTCAAGGCTTCAACAAATCGACCATCAATAATGTACTGGTGGTCACTGGAAACGCCACTGCTCTTGGTCAGCGCACGCTCAATCCCGGTACAGCTGCGGAAACGGTCGAGGTGGAAGGCGGCGCATCGGCCCTGATCAACACCACTTCGTCGCAGGGCGAGATTGTCTTTGACTCAAAGCAGCTCCAGAACTTTCCGGTAAGCGGCGGCTTCGACAACACTGCACTGCTTGTTCCCGGCGTGGTAGCCACGCATGACGACAACATGTCGAACACCAACGGCACCAATTTCTCGGCCAACGGACAACGAGGGCGCTCCAACAACGCCGAAATCGACGGCCAGTCGAACAACGACAACTCGGTCACAGGGCCGCAGATTTTCTTTTCGAACCAGGACGCCATCCAGGAAATCCAGGTCATCAGCAACCAGTTCAGCGCTCAGTACGGGCGCAATATGGGCTCGGTCATCAACTACGTGACCAAGAGCGGCACCAACCAGTTCCATGGCTCGGCCTTTGAGTTTTACACCGGCTCCTGGCTCTCCTCGCTGACGCAGGGTACAAAGGGCCCGCAATTCGGTTTCTGCCCGCCGGGAGTCAGCGCGGACACCGGTTGCGTGACGCCTGCAGTGCCTCGCTTCGTGCAGAACCTCTTCGGCGGCACGCTTGGTGGCCCCGTCCTCAAAGACAAGCTCTTCTTCTTCGGCAGCACCTATTGGGGCCGTACCTATCAGGGCGGATTCCGCCGCACGACGAACGGCAATCTCTTCCCCACGCCGAACGGCCTGAAGCAGCTTCAGTCCGCCTATCCCAACAACCCCGGCGTCGATTCTCTGGTGGCCAACGGCCCCTATGCCTTCCCTATTGGGAACCCCGCTCCTTTCGGCCCAACTTCGACGCTTACGGTCACTGACGGGAACACTACCACCGGCATTGAAGTCTCGCAGTATGCGCGCACCCTGCCCAGCTACAGCCTCGACCAGGAGCACCTGGGCCGACTTGACTACCAGCTCTCGCCCAATGACCGCTTCTACCTGCGCTATATGTACCAGGACAATCCCACCAGCCCTTTTTCCGGAACCCTGGTAACCGGCGGCTTCACGGATGTCAGAGACACGGTGCACTCGGTCGGAGCCGACTGGACGCATACCTTTTCTCCGACTTTGGTGAATCAGCTCCGTTACTCCTTCCAGCAGTCGACGCTGGCATTCGACGGAGGCGGCGACCCCAAGTGCACCATCACGAATTTCGCTTCGTGCCCGTCAAATGTGGCCTTGGGCGCAGGACTTGAAGGATATGGCTATCCGACAAATATGCCTCAGGGCCGGGTAGTCAAGGTTACCCAGATCCAGGACAACGCCAGCTGGTCCAAGGGCAAGCACAATATTCTGTTCGGCGGCGAATTCGACTACCAGAACTCGCCCAACGTTTTTCTGCCCAATGCTGCGGGCAACTTCAATTTCGCTCAGGGAGCGACTGGCACTGATAAGAGCAAAATGCTCAACAATGGCATCTCCGGTCTTTTGCAGGGAGTGGCGCATACCCAGTTGACCGCCGGAACTCCGACAGACCATTTCACCGAGCCTGACTTTGCCCTTTACTTCCAGGACGACTGGAAGATCACGCCCACCTTCACAGCAAACATCGGTCTCCGCTACGAGTACTTCGGTCAGAGCATCAATCTGCTCCATGATCTGAGCATGCAGCAGCAGACCGGGCCGAACCCCTTCTGGGATACCAGCCTGCCGCTCTCGGCCACCACCTTCCCCAAAATCGATTCCTTTTACAAGAACATCGAGCCGCGCGTGGGCTTTGCCTGGAATCCTTCGTTTGCCCAGGGCCTCGTCGTTCACGGAGGATTCGCTATCAATGTTGATCCCGCATTCGACAACATTTTCATCAACATCGCCAGCGGTACACCGGTCTCGAATGCTGGATCCTTCAACTGTGACGGTGCCACAGCCAACTGCCTGCCCAGCGGAGGCCTTACCTATGGCTCCGTGCATGCGGCGGACAATCAGTTCATTCCCACAGGTGGGGACCCGCGCCTGCAGCCATTCCAGACGGTTCCCAAGAACTTCCGGACACCGATGGCTGAGAGCTACACCCTGGGCGTGCAGTACCAGGTCGCAAAGAGCGGCGTAGCTGAAGTGCGTTATGTAGGTAACCACACCTTCCGCCAGTTCCAGGCGCTCAATGCCAATCCCGACATCGCGGATGTGCAGGCATACTTCCCGGCTTATGGAGCGGGCATTTCCGTCTGCACCACGGCGACAGCTACCGGTCTCGGAAGACCAGATTGCAATTACAACGTAGTGAGCACGACGGCAAACACAGCCTTTTCGAATTACAGTGCGCTGCAGACTTCATTCACCACCAGAAATTTCTACAACTGGACGGGCACGATCTCCTATACCTTCAGCCGTGCCATTGATAACACCAGCGAAATCTTTAGCACTGGTACAGGCGGCAATACGAATGCTTACGCACAGAACCCGCTTGATCCCAACGTGGCCGAGCGCGGAGTCAGCGGCAACTCCTATCCGCATGTTGTGGGTCTGGGCCTGAATTACTCCGAACCCTTCTTCAAGAACCAGAAAGGTCTGCTGGGTCGGCTGCTCGGCGGTTACTCCTTCAACTCGCTTTACACCTATAACAGCGGCCAGCCTTTCAGCGTGAGCCAGAATACAACAGTGCAATCCGAAGCTCTTTCCGGCATCACCGATACACTGGCCACCACCAGCTTCTGTGACTTTGCTTTTGACCAGAACTTCGCTCAGGGCAGTTGCCGCCCCATCCTTTCTAACCCGCGTGCACCCATTGGCACCGTCGGCATTAACCTCGGGCCTCAGGGTTACGTTGATTACCGTACCGGTAACCCTGTTTCACCCTCCGATGTCCACTGGCTCTGGAATAACAGATATGAAGCGCTTGCTCGTGGGAACCCATTTCCCGGAGTTGGACGCAATACCCTGCGTGGCGACACCTTCAACAATCTCGACCTCAGCGTCTACAAGGACATCCAACTCACCGAGCGCGTCAGGATGCAGCTGCAGGTGACCTCGTTCAACATCCTTAATCGTGGCTACTACGGAACGCCCGATCCCAGCATCGAGGACTATGCCAACCTGATCCCGTCAGGCTTCCTTAACAATTTCTATAGCGGAGGCGGTGGCGGCAGCCTCGCTGCTGGTGGCGCTTTCTCGCAGGGCACCGGCAACCGCAATATCCAGATTGGTGGCAAAGTTACCTTTTAGCTCGGTCCCATGGACCGAAGCAGGGGCGCTCCTCGGAGCGCCCTTATTTTTGCGGAAGGTTAGTTCTGTTGCGGTCCTGCCTGGCGCATCTTGGTGTTCTTTGCGTCTTGGCGGTAGCTTTCTTAAGCCCGGGTCTTCGCAATCTCCGGACGGAAGGCGCTCTCATCTTCGGTCTCAGAGATTGGCTTTTCGAAGGCCAGATGATTCTTCGTCAAGCCGTCCTTCAGCAGGTTGAATGCCTCTTCCGGGGTGTCTGCGAATTGAAAAAGCTCGAGGTCATGCGGTGAGATGGCGCCCTTGTCCACAAGCATCTGCAAGTTCAGTACACTCTTCCAGTACGCAGATCCATATATGACTACCGTGATTTTCTTGGCCAGCTTCTGCGTCTGCGCCAGCGTCAGCAGCTCGAACATCTCGTCCAGGGTGCCGAAGCCTCCGGGAAACACCACCAGCGCCTTCGCCAGATAAGCAAACCAGTACTTGCGCATGAAGAAGTAGTGGAACTCGAAGTTGAGCGCAGGCGTGATGTAGCGGTTCGGAGCCTGTTCAAAGGGCAGCTTGATGTTGAGCCCGATCGTCTTGCCGCCGGCTTCGAAGGCACCGCGGTTGGCCGCCTCCATAATGCCGGGGCCCCCGCCCGAGGTGACGACAAAGCGGTAACGCCGCGATTTGAGCGTCATGGCCCATTCCGTCAGCATGCGGGCCAGCTGGCGCGCATCTTCATAGTACTGCGCCATTTCGCGATGCGCCTCCGCTGTCACTCCATCGATTTTGTTATTGCGCGCCGATCCAAAGAAGACGACAGTGTCCTGAATGCGCTCATGGCGAAAGCGCGCCAGCGGCTCGGAGTATTCAGAAAGGATGCGGATGATGCGCCCATCGGGGCTGTTGAGAAAGCCGGGATTTTCATACGCCAGGGGAGCGCTTGCGAGCGGGTCGGGATTCTGTTCAGACATAAAGATCAGGGCTCACGGTAGTGAATGGCGTCGCTGATGGCGATCCAGATATTCAATATTCCCAGGCCGGAAACGATGCCGCGCACTGCTCCATTCGATGTGAACACCGCAACCTGCGGGACTAGTGCGAAGAGATGATTTTCACTCCAGAAATGCGTCCATGGCAGCGCCACGATCAGAAGACCGAGATAGAGCCGCACCACCACACGCAGAAACAGATCGACGCGGCGCAGCCACACGGGTGTGCGATGTTCGGTGGGAAGCGTCTGCGGCGCAGATTTCGGAGGAGGAGCGGCCGAGCCGTGCGGAGTGTTCGACGAAAACAGGTTCGGCTGATGCGACATGCGTCTGTGAAGACTGCAAAAAAGTGCGCAGTCAAAAAAATGAACTCTTTTCCAAACAGTAACACACGCACGAGACTCGAATTGGCCATCTCCTCCAATCGGTTTTGTTCTCTGTGAGTTCCTGAAAATTCGGTGGTGCTTGTATCGTAGCTACAAAGTAGCTACGATAATTTGGTGAAGGCTCAGGTCGAGTTTGAATGGGATGACCAAAACCGCAGTCATATCGCAGAACACCTGGTCACTCCAGAAGAAGCGGAAGAAGTCATTCTCAACAATCCGGCTGATCTCGAAGAGCAAAACCAGGATGGCGAAGACCGGTTCATGCAAGTGGGTGAAACGAACGCGGGCCGCATCTTGATTGTGATCTCTACTTTCTCGGGGAGAAAGATCAGAGTGGTTACTGCATGGCCGGCAAAAGAACGGCTTAGACGTTATTGGAAAAGTCTGAAATCCAATACGGGAAGGGAGAGTCAATGAAGAGCAAGGCAAAGCTTCCTGTTTTCGCAAGTGAAGCGGAAGAAGCCAGATGGTGGGCAAGCCGCGAAGACAAGATTGCAGATGAGTTTGAACGCGCGGCGGCCAAAGGCAAAGTCGGAAGGGGAACAGTAGTCAAGCGCGCCGCTCTTCCTACGACAACTATCCGATTAGATCCAGCCGATATCAGGCTCGCGCGATCTCAGGCGGAACGAAAAGGACTGCGCTATCAAACCTATCTCAAAATGTTGTTGCACGAAGCTCTGAAGAAGGCCGAGCGGGCCAGCTGATTCAATACCCCGCAGCTTTCCCATAATGATGCCGGTGATCCTGCCCGCCTTCGAGCTCTCCGGTTTCAGGATCGACCATAATGCACTCGCCATCGCTCCAGTGTCCCTTCGCCACATTCACGTGGTAGCCAAGAGCGCGCAGGCCATCGATAGTCGCATCCGGGAAGCCAGGTTCCAGCGAGAGCACATCGGGAAGATATTGGTGATGGAAGCGCGGAGCATCGACCGCATCCTGAATGTTGAGCCCTTCATCGGCGACGCTCAGAAAAATATTGGCGACTGTAGAAATAATGCGTCCTCCGCCGGGAGAGCCCAGCACCATCGCCACCTTTCCGTCCTTGAGCACGATCGTCGGAGTCATCGCCGACAGCGGCCTCTTTCCCGGTGCGATCGAATTGGCCGGCCCCTGAATCAGCCCGTACATATTCGGAACGCCCTGCTTCGAAGCGAAGTCATCCATCTCGTCGTTGAGCACGAAGCCCAGTCCTGCAGCCGTAGCGTAGCTGCCGAAGCTGTTATTGAGCGTGGTGGTGACCGCAACCGCGTTGCCGTCCGCATCCATCACGGAGTAGTGCGTCGTCTGCATCGATTCGTGCCGCACTTCATCCATGGTAGGTGGAGCAGGCAGGAAATTAGCCGGACGCCTGAGGCTGGCCGAAGCTGTCTCCTGGTCCTCCTGAATGCTTGAGCGCCATGCCGCTGCATACTTCTTGTCGATGAGCTGCTCGACTGGAATCTTCACGTAATCCGGATCGCCGAGATAGTCCGAACGGTCCATGTAGGCGCGGCGGAAGGCTTCGGTGATGAGGTGCATTTCTGCTGGCGTGCGGTCGCCGAAGCGTCCGAGATTATAGCCCTCAAGCATGTTCAGGATCTCAAGCAGCACAATCCCGCCCGACGATGGAGGCGGCGCGGAGACAATCGTATATCCCTTATAGGTGCCGGTAACCGGCTCGCGCTCCTTGACCTCGTAGTAGGCAAGGTCGCGCTCCGTAATCAGGCCGCCGCCCTTCTGCACATCTGCTGCAAGCTGTTTTGCAATTTGGCCGTGATAGAAATCATCCGGGTCTTTGGCGATGCGGCGCAGCGTTGCCGCAAGTTCCGGCTGCTTGAAGACCTCACCCGCGCTGTAATAGTTGCCGTCTCGCTGAAAGATGTGCTTCGATTCAGGAAACTGCGCCAGCCCCGACTCATGTAATTCCTGCGCTTCTTCGTCTGTTAGCGTGAACCCTTCCGACGCCAGCCGGATCGCCGGCTCCATCACCTTCGCCAGCGTCAGTTTGCCGTATTTCTTCTCCGCATACGCCATTCCGGCCACCGAGCCGGGAACGCCGACTGCCTTGTATCCCACAACGCTCGCATTGGGAATGACGTTGCCCTTGCTGTCGAGATACATGTTGGCCGAAGCGGCCAGCGGGGCCTTCTCGCGATAGTCAATAAAGGTAGACGGCTTATTCCGCAGGTGGATGAGCATGAATCCGCCGCCGCCGATATTGCCCGCTGCTGGATGCACCACAGCCAGCGCAAATCCCGTGGCTACAGCCGCATCGACGGCATTGCCGCCCTCCTTCAGAACTTCAACACCGGCATCCGTCGCCAGATGATGAATGCTGACCACCATGGCATGCTTCGCGTGCGCAGGCGTTTCATGCGGAGCAGCCTGCACCGGCTGGCCAGACAAAGGAAGCGAAATCAGGCAGAGAACTGCAGAAAAACAAATGACACGTCGCGCCATGATAGGCGCTAGTTTAACCCGAATTTCCCGGCAATGCCGTGCAGTTTTCCGGTTTATTCATAGCGTAACGTCACATGTTACACTCGATGGGGTGATCAGGAGCTTCCGTCATCGAGGAATTGAGAAGTTCTTCAAGACGGGATCGAAGGCTGGCATTCAGCCAAAACATGCACAGAGATTACAGCTTTTGCTGTCAGTTCTGAATTCAGCTACTGTTCCTGAACAGATGAATGTTCCCGGCTGGGACTGGCATCCTCTCAAAGGCAATCTTGCAGGGCATTGGGCGGTCAAAGTAAACGGCAATTGGAGACTGACTTTTGCCTTTGAAGGTACAGACGCGATTCTGGTCGACTACCAGGACTATCACTGAAGAGGTTTCATTATGTATTCGCAGATGCACAACCCGGCGCATCCCGGCTTGCTGGTCAAAGAATATCTCGGAGAGCGTTCCATTGCTGCTGTGGCGAAACATATCGGAGTATCCCGCGCGACTATGTCCCGGATTGTCAACGGCAGCTCAGCGATTACGGCGGATATGTCAATTCGTCTGTCTCAGGCATTCGGCGTTTCTCCTGAACTGCTTTTAAGAATGCAGGCGCAGTACGACCTCTGGCAGGAGTCGCAGCGGTCGCGGAAGAAAATCAAGCCACTCGGGCACGCGGCTTAATGGCTCTACTTGTTACCCCGATGACGGAAAAAATTAGACGGCTCTGCGAAACCTCTGTGTTCTCTGCGTACGGAGCCTGCCCTGAGCGACGTCGAAGGGTGGGGGAAGAATTCTTTGCGCATCTTGGCGTCCCTTAGCGTCTTGACGGTAGATTTTCTTTTCTCAACGTTTAAACAGCTACAATCCATTCTGCATGTCCACGCGCGTCCGCTCATTTTCCAAGATCAACCTCGGCCTGGCCATCGGCCCACCGCGTCCGGACGGCTTCCACGCCCTGACCACGCTCTACCAGACACTCGCCGCCCATGATGTCGTCACCGTCGAGGCGCAGCGACTTTCAAGCGGACAGGGCGGCATCGTACTGACGACGAACGACGCGCGCGTCCCCACGGACTCACGCAATACCGTCTGGAAGATGCTCTCTCAGTCGCTGGCACTGGCCGTGGGCGAACTTCCGGTTGAGGTTCAAGTCCATATAGAAAAAAAGCTCCCCGTCCAGGGCGGATTGGGCGCCGGCTCAGCCAATGCTGTCGCTGCCCTCATTGGACTCGAGCACGAGTTGGGCGAGCGTCTTCCTGCAGCCCAGCGTCTGCGCATCGCTGCCGACGTCGGCTCCGACGTGCCACTCTTCCTGATCGGAGGAGCAGTTCTCGGGTTAGGGCGCGGCGAGGAAGTCTATCCCATGCTCGACCTGCCTGAAACCCACTGCGTCATCGCACTCCCCGCGGTCGGCGTCTCCACGCCGCAGGCCTTCCGCGACTGGGATCAAAGATTGACCGCAGCCGAGCCCTCCGATAGACTAAAAGAGTTGAGCCGTGTCCTCTCAGCTTGCCTGAGTGGACCGCATGTCTCCGGTGTCTTCTCCAAAGGAGAAGGCCAGCCCGAGGATCCGCTTCTCGCGCTTGTCCGAACCGGGATTGACAACGACTTTGAACAAGTCGTCTTCCGTCAATATCCCTCCCTCGGCGAAATCAAGCGCATTCTGGATCAACGAGCTGTCTACGCTGCGCTCTCCGGCTCTGGTTCAGCCGTTTTTGGCCTCTACCAGACTGAAGAAGCAGCTACCGCGGCAGAAGAGCGGCTGTCAGCCTACGGAACAGCTTTTCTGCGGACAAAGACCTTGCCGCGCGAAGCCTACTGGGCGACCATGATAGTAGGGCAGTAATAGGGTAGAAGCACCGACCTTTTAGGTCGGTGAAAGATGGGCTGAAAAACAAGGGGCTTCAGCCCCGGGCCCTTAGAACACTGGGCGATCGACTAATGGTAGGTCAAGTGCCTTTGGAGCACTTTGTCTAGGTTCGAATCCTAGTCGCCCAGCCAGAATTTGCGGTGTTGTTTTCATGACTAACTTTTCATGAACCGACACCACGGACAATGAAGCCGCTGGCCATGCAGTCAGGCCAGCATGAGTGACAACCAACGCAAACCAGCTTGGGGGTTTCTTATGAAGAACGAAGCGACGGTAGAAGTACTGACAGCGGAAGCACCGGCAGACGGACGCGGCAAGCAGCTGCCCGAACGCAAGCGCTCACGGGGCTTGAGCGAAGACAGGCGGTTCAAGATTTTTTCCGGAACCGCCAATCAGCAGCTGGCCCACGATATCTGCAGGCACATCGGCGTGACGCTGGGTGAAACCAAGATGCAGCGCTTCTCCGATGGAGAGGTGTACTTCCAGCTTCTCGAGAACGTACGCGGCGTGGACGTTTTTGTTGTCCAGCCGACATGCAATCCGGTCGATCAGCACCTGGTGGAGCTGCTGATCATGGTGGACGCGCTCAAGCGCGCATCGGCCGGAAGAATTACCACCGTCGTTCCGTACTACGGCTATGCGCGGCAGGACAGAAAAGACCGCCCGCGCGTTGCGATTTCGTCCAAGCTGGTCGCCGATCTGCTGACCACCGCGGGCGCCAATCGCGCATTGTTTATGGATTTGCACGCGGCGCAGATTCAGGGGTTCTTTAACATTCCGGTGGACCACGTATTCGCCAGTCCGGTGATGGTGAGCCACTTCAAGGAGCTGAACCTGCCGAACCTGACCGTGGTTTCACCCGACGCGGGAGGCGTGGAACGCGCGCGCCACTTTGCGACGAAGATGGGAGTCCCTCTGGCGATCGTCGACAAGCGCCGGACGGACATCAACGTGACGGAAGTGATGCATGTGATCGGCGATGTGAGCGGGCGCACCTGCCTCATCATCGACGACATCATCGACACGGCCGGCACGCTGGTCAAGACAGTCGACGCGCTGCTTGAAAAGGGCGCGACAAAGGTTTACGCAGGCGCTTCGCACGCCGTGCTCTCCGGGCAGGCAGTGGAGCGCATTGCGAACTCCAGGCTGGAGGAAGTCGTCGTCACCGACTCGATTCCTCTCAGCGAAGAGGCAAAGAAGTTGCCGAAGATCAAGGTGCTCTCAGTTGCCGGCCTGCTAGGTGCAGCCATTGAGAACATCCACATGGAAACCAGCGTCAGCACGCTGTTCAGCTGAATGCAGGGAATGAGGGTTTTAGGGAACTAGGGAATAGGCCTGGTTCTCAGGTAGGCGAGGGCTTTAGCCCTCGCAGAAAACAAACGACGAATAAGAGGGGCTTCAGCCCCTGAGGTTCGCGAAATCATCCGGAAGAATCAACCCTTCCGGAAAAGGGAGCGGTAAAGCAAAACAGTAGAGGCTATAAGGGCTAATCCCTATTCCCTAATTCCCTCGTCCCTGTTTTAATCTCCGTGCCCGAAGGAAAAGGACAGAATGATTACACAGGAAGTCGTAGCAGCCACGCCCCGCGAGGGCAAGTTCAACAAGAATGCAGCCCGCCGCGTTCGCGCCGCCGGCAAAATTCCTGCCGTCGTTTACGGAGCGCAGGAGGCCTCGGTCGCCGTTGAAGTCGACCCCAAGCAGATCCTCCGCATCCTCCACTCGGACGCCGGCCACAACTCGATCTTTGATCTCGAAATCGGCGACAAGAAGGCCAAGGCCATGATCGTCGACTGGCAGTACGAGCCGATCAAGGGTTCTCTGCTTCACATCGACTTCAAGCGCATCGCGCTCGACAAGCCCATTCGCGTCGAAGTGCCGATTCACCTCATTGGTACGCCTGTGGGCGTCAAGACGCAGGGTGGCATCCTTGACCAGGTGCTGCGTGAAGTCGAAATCGAGTGCCTGCCCGGAGACATTCCGAGCCACATCGACATTGATGTCACCAATCTTGCTTTCGGCGATGTGGTGCGCGTCTCTGACCTGCCGCACGGCGGGAAGCTGAAGTTCCTCTCTGACGAGAACAACACCGTTGCGCACGTTGTTGCTGTGAAGGAAGAGGCTGCAGCCACGCCTGAAGCAGAAGCAGCCGCTGCCGCAGCTGGCCCGGCTGAGCCTGAAGTGGCAAAGAAGGGCAAGCAGGAAGCCGAGGCCGCAGCTCCGGCGAAGAAATAAGTGAGGCAGGCATTCGAAGGCAGTAGCTTTCGAATGCCAGGCCGTTGAGGTAGAAGCACCGGACTTTTAGTCCGGTGAATCAGGGCAAGGATATAAAGGGCTTTAGCCCTGGTTCACAAGCGCTTGGATGGAGAAACAAATCGCGGCGTGTTCCTGGTCGTCGGTCTTGGCAATCCGGGCATCGAGTACCAGTTCACGCCGCACAACGCTGGCTTTCTCGCGATTGACCGCATTGCCGACGACTACGGCGTGCAGGTGGCCAATCGCCGCAGCCGCGCAGTAACGGCAACGGTTCGGATGGCAGGACGCGAAGTCATCCTGGCCAAGCCCGAGACGTACATGAATCTCAGCGGTATTTCAGTTGAGGCGCTGGTACGGGAATTCGATGCCGATCCGGAGCGTGACCTGGCCGTGATTTATGACGAGCTGGCCCTGCCGCTGGGTTCCATCAGGGTGCGGACAGGAGGAAGCTCCGGCGGACACAACGGGGCTAAGTCGATCAACGGCGCTCTCAGGACAGAAGAGTGGGCGCGGATCAGGATCGGCGTAGGACCCAGACCCGGTGAGCTGAGCGGACGCCGCGGCAAAGATTATCTGCTGACGCCGATGCGCAAGGCAGATTTAACTGAGATCGACCCGGTGCTCGACAAGGCAGCCCGGGCCGTAGAAATGATCGCAGCCGAGGGCATCAAGGCTGCGATGAATGAGTTCAACCGCCGCGAGCAAAACGGCCCGGCGGAGGGGTAGAAGCATCGGCCTTTTAGGCCGGTGAACAGAAATAAAAAGGGGCTTCAGCCCCGGAATTTTTCGTAACGGTCACGGTTGCAAATTGCAGCTGCGAATCGAGAAGAGAGAAACAAATGCAACGTTCTTATGAAGTCATGTTTATCGTCCGGCCCGATGTGCAGGACGAAGAGCTGGACAAGCTGATTGCCGGCTTTGAAACCACGGTCACCAACGGCGGCGGAACTGTCCGCGCCACGGAAAAGCTGGGCCGCCGCAAGCTCGCCTACCTCGTGCGCAAGTTCAGCGAAGGCAACTACATTCTGCTGACCATTGAAGCCGACGGCGTGCTGGTTGCCGAGCTTGAGCGCCGCCTCCGCGTTACCGAACAGGTGATCAAGTTCATCACCGTGCGCACGGATGAAGAGCAGAAGCGCATCGACAAGATCAAGGCCATCCGCGCCACCCGCAAGAAGGTGAGCTCGGAGACCGCACCGGCTCCTGCTGCCCCTGTCGCCGCCGAAGCACCAGAGGCTCCCGCGGAAGCCGCACAGGCCAGTGCCTAAGCTTCATCGGCGTGCGATCAGGCAGGCAAGGACTGGGTAGGTGAGGGCTTCAGCTCTCACAATCAATCCAAAAGATTCAAGGGGTTTAGCCCCAGAGGCAATTTCAAAGAAGGATAAGAACATGGCTGAAGAAACAACCACAACAACACAGAAGGCCCCTGAGAGCACAGGCACAGGTACGGGCCGCCCTGCCGGTCCCCGCTCCGGTGGTCCGGGTGGAGCGCCCGGCGCCGGCGGACCACGCAAGTTTTTCCGCCGCAAGAAGGTCTGCAAGTTCTGCACGGAGAAGATCGACGCGATCTCCTACCGCGACGTGCGCCTGCTGCAGCAGTTTGTCGCCGAGCGCGGCAAGATCGTTCCCCGCCGCCTGACCGGCGTGTGCACGACGCATCAGCGACGCCTCACGCGGGCCATCAAGCAGGCGCGGAACATTGCCCTGCTGCCCTTTGCGGTGAAGTATTAAGGATTTTTGGTAGAAGCCGGGTGCCCCATGTTCGGCGCCTCGCGCCTAATGTGGGCCTTACCAGTCCGCCGTCGTAGACGGTGATTCAGATTTCTTTGAAGGGGCACGGCTTCAGCCGTGCCATAAGTTGGAGCGGAGCGAGCGGCTTTAGCCGCCGAGGGAATGGTCCTCAATTTCGATCCGCACAGATTTTGGAGATTGGCAAAAATGGAAGTCATTCTGAAAGAAGACGTACAAAACCTGGGCCACCGCGGCGACGTGGTGAAGGTCGCTGACGGCTATGGCCGCAACTACCTGCTGCCCAAAAAGCTCGCCATGGAAGCGACCGCCGCCAACAAGGTTGTCATCGAGCAGATGAAGGCGTCGGCCGTGCGCCGCTCAGCGAAGGAAAAGGCGGAAGCCGAGCAGCTCGTCGCCCAGCTCAATGAAGTGGCGCTGGTCTTCGAACGTAAGGTAGGCGAGCACGACCATCTCTTCGGCTCGGTCACCTCAGCTGATATCGCGCAGTCGCTCGAAGCGAAGAGCTTCAACATCGACCGCCGCAAGGTGAGCCTCGACGAACCGTTGAAGTCCATCGGCGAGTTCCTCATCCCGGTGAAACTGCACCGAGAAGTCACCGCCCACATCAAGGTGACGGTGAAGCCCGAAGAAGCCGCTGAGTAGCTTAGAAACAAAAAGCAATGCCTCCGGCGGCGGACTGGCCGTCCGGGGCAAATGAAAAGCCCCGGTTTCCACTGGGGCTTTTCATTTTGTCGAATGTTACCGCTTACCCAATGCTTTGTGTCATGCCTCGAAAGCCTGTTCTACCACTGGAGTCATCCTGAGCGAAGCGCCAAAGGCGCGTAGTCGAAGGACCCACACGAACAACGTTCGTGCGCTTTTTGCCTTGCGCAGCAAGGCCCGCTTTTTAGAAATCTCTGGTCTGGACGATCATTGACTACCTATCTTCTCGATCGCTTTCTTTGGCATGTCTCAAATACATAGCACCTATTGCAATGTATGCTGTTAAATCTTTCCAGCGTCTGTAGAGTGGCTTTAGTTGATCGGATTCCCTTGCGGGCTTGGACATTGATCTTCTCTCAGTATCAGTGAATCCCCACCACCCGCTTCGTCCACTCATACCCAACCTCAGCCGCCTCAAAAACAATCTCCAGCCGAACATCCCGCCGTGGACGATACACCAGCGCCGGCCGAAAGCAGACCAGGCAAGTATGCCCGGCGCGCCGCACACTGGAATACACCAGCCCATTCGATCCCTCGTGAAGCAAAGCCTGAGCCAGCCGCTGTCCCGCGGCATAGCAATCCGGCACCGGCTCGGCTTCGAGACAGTCACTCCACTGCTCCGGAGGATCGAGCGCATGAAACTGCCCGCGGAAATCCGCGAGCCAGTCATCGTAGGTAGAAACATCGCGGTCCGGACGCTCCCCTGGAAGCCCGGGAACAATCATCTCGCCCAGCCGCCGCGCCTTGTGATACGTCACCTCGGCCAGTGACGTATCGAGCTCATCCGCCGCATACCATGCGCCGCGTGTTTCGTCATTGAACCGCGAGCCGGAGGCAGACGCATAGCTGAAGGCCGCATTCACAATATGCGCATTCGGAATGCCGTACACCAGCTCATACGTGCTGATGCCGACCTTGCCTGTCTGCTCCGTTTGAATGCGTTCGTTCGTTGCTCCATCCAGCAACGTAATGTCATCGAGCATTGCATCATCATCGGCAACATCAGCCAGAACTGTCTGTTTTTCGCTGTAGCGCGACGGAATCAGCCGGTGCATTCCATCCGCAGCCCACTCCACCGTGGGCGGAAGCCTCATCGGCCTCCCCGCCACGTATCGAGCATCAGGCGCACCTGCATCATGCCCGGCTGCCCGCGAAGCAGCATGTAATCGATAGGTGCAGCACCCCCAAACAGCGAGTTGCGGTTTCCCAGCATCACCCAGCGGTCCGCCCATGGTTGGCCGAAGTAAATATGCAGTGCCTTGTAGATGCCGATCACCAGCGAGATGCGCATCAGCGTATCCTGGTCGAGCTTCCGGCCCTTCGGCCTGGCCTTCCACTCGTGATAGGTAGAGGAAGCGATGCCGCCAAGCAGCCCCCGAGCCTGCGCCTCAGTCAACTTCCACTTGTCAGCGATATTCGCAAAGGCCTTGATCGCGCTGGGACTCAGCTTCTCCCTCTGTTCCGCACTCGTCAGATCAGGGGCCCGGTCAAACAGCTGAGCTGTATTCGGAAGCGCTAAAGATACAGCCATCTCATGCCTCGATTTCGAATTATATTATCCTCGATTTAGAGGATACCGGCAACCTCAAATGCACCACAGATTTGTCATCCTGAGCGAAGCGCAGCGAAGTCGAAGGACCCGCACGAACGAAAGTTCGTGCGCCTTTTGCCTTGCGCAGCAAGGCTCCCTGGACATTATCATGTTCAAGTCTTGGCGAATCTAGTCGTCTTGGCGATAGATATTCAGATGTCAAGCCCCTCTCATTGAAATTTTTCTTTAACCCGCTCAAAACAAACCGCTTAAACTTGCGGCGATTTGGCATATTTCCTCGTCAGACTTGATATCCTGAAATTAAGGGAGAGATTTTCTGAGCCCTGTGTCCTGAGACCTGAGCCTGACAAAGACCCCCCTCTAAATATTTGAAAACACAGCAGTAGTGCACAAGCAATTGAAGAATCAATAAGATAGCAGGGGGTAACCCCCTCGTAAGTCATTGAAAACAAGTAAAACCTCCGCTACATAGGGGGAGGGGAGGGGTCCATAGTGCCAAAGCCCATCGCCATCTATTACGAGCAGCCCAACTGGTTCAAGCCGCTCTTCGCCGAGCTTGACCGCCGCGGCACCGACTACATCAAGCTGGACGCGATCACCCACGCCTGGGCCATAGAGGAGCACCCCGAGCGTAGCTGGTCGGTCGTCGTCAACCGCATGAGCCCCTCGGCCTGGAACCGCGACCACAGCGACGCCATCTTCTACACCCTCGGTTTCCTCGACCACCTTGAGCGGCGCGGCGTACGCGTCATCAATGGTCTCAAGGCCTTCCGCACTGAACTCTCGAAAGCAGCCCAGCTCTCGCTCCTCGATGATCTGGGGCTCCCCTATCCCAAGGCCCGCGTCATCCATCGCGCATCGCAAGCGCTCGCGGCGACCGACGGCCTGCGCTGGCCTATTGTGGTCAAGCCGAACATCGGCGGCTCCGGTGCAGGAGTGAAGCGTTTCGATACTCCGGAAGCACTGAATCAGGCCGCTGATGCCGGCGAGCTGGCCTTCGGCCTCGACTCCACCGCGCTCGTCCAGGAATTCATTCCGGCTCGCGACAGCCACATCGTCCGCTGCGAAGTGCTCAACGGAAAGTTCCTCTATGCCATCAAGGTCCACATCACCGGCGAGACTTTCGACCTCTGCCCGGCAGACATCTGCCGCACCACCGGGGGAGTGGAGCTCAACCGCGCCGCCTGCCCCGTCGACGCCCCCAGGACCGGCATCAGCGTCGAAGGCTACGTGCCTCCGCAGGAAGTCGTTGCCGACGTTGAACGCATCATGCAGGCAGCGGGCATCGAGCTCGGCGGCATCGAGTACATCACCGACAACCGCGATGGCCGGCGCCTCTACTACGACATCAACGCGCTCTCAAACTTCGTCGCCGACGGCCCGCGTGTCATCGGCTTTGACCCCTTCGTCAAGCTAGCCGACTGGCTCGAAGCTGAAGCCGCCAAGGTCAACGAAGCAGAAACTGTAGGAGCCCAATAGTGCGCTACGGCTTCTGGCTCCCCGTCTTTGGCGGATGGCTGCGCAATGTAGAAGACGAGCAGATGGAGGCCAGCTGGGAGTACGCCAGCCGTCTCGCGCGCCGCGCAGAAGAGATCGGCTACGACCTCACGCTGATTGCCGAGCTAAACCTGAACGACATCAAGGGTGTCGAAGCGCCGTCGCTCGACGCCTGGTCGACTACTGCCGCTCTTGCCGCGGTAACGAAGAAACTGGAACTGATGGTCGCCGTCCGGCCCACGTTTCACAATCCTGCGCTTCTGGCCAAGCAGGCCGCCAACATCGACCACATCGCCAACGGCCGCCTCACCCTCAACGTCGTTTCCAGTTGGTGGGCCGATGAGGCTACGAAGTATGGCATCGCCTTCGATCAGCACGACGACCGCTACGCTCGCACTTCAGAGTGGCTTGAGGTAGTGAACGGCTGCTGGAACCAGCAAGGCTTCTCCTACCAGGGCAAGTATTACCGCGTCGGTGACAACGTGCTTTCGCCCAAGCCCGTGCGCAAGCCGCGGCCCACGCTCTACGCTGGCGGCGAATCGGAGACAGCCAAGAACCTCATCGCGCAGAAATGCGATGCCTACCTGATGCACGGCGACCCGCCGGAGATCGTAGGCAAAAAGATCGCCGACATGCGTCAGCGCCGCGAAGCTGCCGGACTGCCGCCGATGGTCTTCGGCGTCGCCGGATACGCCATCGTGCGCGACTCCGAAGCGGAAGCAAAGAAGGAAGTCGCCCGCATCACCGACGTCCGGCAGTCAGCGCGCGGCTACGCCAACTACCAGCAGTGGATCACCGGCTCACAGCTAGAGCAGAAGGTTTCGCTCGAAGACTACTCCGTCTCCAATCGCGGACTGCGCAGCGGCTTCGTCGGCACGCCGGAGCAGGTTTCCGCCCGCCTCGAAGAGTTTGCCGCTGTCGGTGTCGATCTGGTGCTGCTGCAATCAAGCCCGCAGCTCGAAGAGATGGAACGCTTCGCCGCCCAGGTGATGAAGACCACATAATAAGGTTGTCATCCTGAGTGAAACGAAGGACCTGCTTTTCGCTTCGTCTATCACAACCTGCGGGATAAAGTAGTACCAAACTTCTATGAGCCGCGGTCCTGTAATCATAACCGTCATTTATCTGGCGATCGTTACAGGTTTCCTGGTGTTGGCTCTGATCAATCTCGATGAATTCGGCTACAGCTTTATCCCGGCTTTCTACGCCACATTTCCCTGGAGCCAGATGCTATGCAAACGAGGAACGCCATTCTGCAGTCCTCCAATTGACATTGTTGTTGGCGGAATTGTGAACGCAGCCATCCTTTACTGGATATTGAAAGTCTTTTATTGGGTAGTGAAAGTCCTCATCAAGAGAAAAGCAACCTAGCGCCCATCCCTCAGCCGAGTAGCCAGCCGATCCGGCAAGCCAGCACGGATAATCCGCATCTGCGCCACTCGCACCTCATAAGGCACCCGGTAGAAGGTCACAGTTCGCGCCGCATCATCATAAATAGCAAATGCCGGACGCCAGTCGCCATCGCGCGGCTGCCCCACGGATCCCGGATTCAGCAGATAGCGCACGCCTTCACGCAACTGAATTTCATACTCTTCCGCCTCATCATGCGTGGCGTAATCAGGAACGAGCTTGAACGAGTCATCCCCATTCGTCGCGAAGCCACCCTGCAGATGCGTATGTCCGAAGAAATTGACGGACGTCGTCACTTTCGCCAGCGGCTGCCACGCATCGCGCATGGAGAGGATGTACTCATCCTCATCGAGCGGCGAGCCGTGAGTGCAGGCTACGTTCGGACCATCCGGCAGCACAGGCCCGGCGGCAAGCTGCCGCAGCCACGCAATGTGCTCGGCTGAAAGCACGCACTGCGTCCATCGCGCGGCGCGGCTGGCAATGGGATTGAAGTCTTCAATGCCGGGGAGTCCGCTGCAGGCGCGGTCATGGTTGCCGCGCACAAACACACTGCCCAAAGCGCGCACGCGGTCGATGACTTCGTTCGGGCTCGCGCCATAGCCGACGATGTCGCCAAGGTTCCACACCACATCGTGAGCAGGAGCAGCGGCAAGCACCGCGTCCAACGCTTCAAGATTGGCGTGAATATCGGACAGGATCAACGCACGCATGGAAAAGGCCCGTCTCCAAATCTAGTCGTAATAGATGCGAATTCCAAGCTGGAGGATTGGTCTTCACCAAACATCGGATGCCCCATCTTCGCGCCCTGCTTTTGGGCGTTAAAGCAATTCCTGAGTAGCTGTACATCGAAGCCACTGCACTCAAGTCGACGCGACCCCAAGGGGCGGCGACCTTGCACAATAATCAATATGGCTATATCAACTCAGGATTTGCCGTAAGGTGGGGTTAGTTCACAACGTTGCCAGCGGTTTGGTGAGGTCTGTCTGCAGGGTAGGCACCGCGCCCAGCAGGCTGCGCGTGTAAGCATGCTGCGGCGATTGAAATATCGCCCGCTTCGAACCTTCTTCGAGCAGCACGCCATGGCGCATCACAGCAACACGATCGGCCACCTGCGAAACCACTGCAAGATCATGCGAGATGAAGAGCATCGAAAGCCCATAGCGCTTCTGCAAATCTGCAAGCAGCTCCAGAATCTGCGCCTGCACCGTGACATCAAGAGCCGTCGTAGGCTCATCGGCAATCAGCAGACGTGGACGGTTCACAATCGCCATGGCAATGAGGATGCGCTGGCGCTGTCCTCCGGAAAACTGGTGTGGATAATCGCGCAGTCGCCGCTCGGGCTCAGGCAGGGCAACCGCCTGCATGGCTTCAATCACGGCCTCGCGCACCTGTCTGCGATTGCGCTCGGGGTGATGCGTGCGAATCGCCTCGGCAATCTGTTCGCCTACAGGCATCACCGGATTCAGCGCCGTCATCGACTCCTGAAAGATCATGGAAATCTCGCGCCCGCGCAGTTGCCGCATTTCTTCTTCGCTGAGAGCCAGCAGGTCGCGACCATCGAAGCGTATCGCGCCTTCCACGCGCGCCGCAGCGTCGAGCAGCCGCAGAATAGCAAGCGCAGTCACCGACTTTCCCGAGCCTGATTCACCGACCAGGCCAAGCACTTCGCCCGGCGCAATATTCAGTGTCAGATTGTCGACGGCATTATGCGCCTGGAATGCGATAGAAAGACGATCGATCTCCAACAATGCGCTCACTAGAGCATCATAACGTTTCGCTCAGTGCAGGCTCTCAAACAAGGGAGCAGCCCAGGAGAAAAGCAGGCTGCTGATCGAAGGGAACAGGGTCGCCAGAACTGTGGCCAGCGGCAGACCTCCAACGGCCAGCATGTGCTTTAGTAGCGGCATGTACCGCACATGACCCGGAACGGTGTTGCTCATGCGGCTCAGAATCGCGTCGCGATCCATCTGTGCCAGCACAGTTCCCACCGTGAACAGTAGAGCAGCCAGCACAATCGTTTCTGACCATGCAATGATCTGCGGGCGATCAAATGGATAGCTGATGGCCGCTAACAGGATGAGCAGAAAGCCAAGCGACATGAACGTCATCAGGTTTTTCATGTGTAGCGTGACGTAGCGGATGTATGCGGCAATCCGCATCGCAATATATTCATTCCCGATCTCGACCGCACAGTTGCCGGCATCAAAGGTCGTGCCGCACGGTGATGGAACATCAAGCCGCAGCTTTTGTCCTGTGGCAGCGGGCGGCTCGTCTCTATCGCCTGCCTCCTGTTTTGCCGGAGTGGCCACACCGCAGTCCGGACCGCCGCGCTCCCAACTCGCTTTTATCGCCGGTTCCTGTGAAAGCGCGGCTGCATATTCGTTCTGTTCATTGCTGAACCGAGCAAAGGTCAGGCTGTCCAGCCATTCCGAATCCCGCATCTGATCGAGAATTTTGCCCAACTGCCAGCGGTTGTCATCGAGAATGGGCTGTTTTGCCTCAGAAGTCGGAGGAGATACCCTGAGATACTCAAACCACCGCATCGGCACCACCACCACGCGGCGCAGTCCGGAATACGACCATATCGGATCAATCGAAAAAATCGCCGGCAAACGCGAAAAGGCAAATCGCAGCGGCGAGCCTTCCAGGCAGTCGAGCCCGCCGCGCAGCACCGCCCAGATGCGGAGAAACCTGGCCCACAGCCACAGCACTGTCCAGATAGCAAAGACGAAATTCAGCGTGTAAAGCCATCCGATGAACGATGTATCGAATGTGGCGAAAAGCCTCTGCGGATGCAGCAGTAACCAGGCGAGCACAACAAAAGACGCCAGTAGTTTTCCGTCTGCTCCGGGAAGTCCATACCAGAGCTCGGTAAAGCCCTTCAGCTTTTTCTGCCATGCGTTCAGGTCGAGATAAAACCACTGCAGGTCAGGCACACCTGGATTGCGCGTAACTCCCATGCTCAGCGCATTCAGATTTACGACCGCTGCAATCAGGAATCCAGCAGACAGCAGCAGCAATGGCAGGATAGGACAGACGCCGGAAGAAAGGTGCAGGCACCGCGAGGCAAAGGCAAAGCCGGTCTGCGTGTCAGTCAATTGCGCAGTAAAGAGCGAAAGCGAAACCACGAGCCAGACAGCAGAGATCATCGGCAACAGGCAATGCTCGAAACGGACAAAGAAGTTTTTCCCGCGCGGTCCGCATTGTTTTGCCAGCAGCACCACCAGCATGGTGGCCATCCATAACTGAAGCAGCAGCACAACGAGAGTAAATCCGGAGAAGATCGTGGTCTGTATGGGAAAATCGCGAATCGCGGCAGGCACAGACGTTATGTTCTGTATCTTCGCCTGATACGCAATCGCTGGAAAGAGCAGATACGACACCATGAGCATGAGTTCCGTGCTCACATTCAGCAGCCACCAGCACTGTCCCGCGAACAAGCGCGATTGATCGCACGTAGGCGAAGGTGGAAATAAATAGTACGCAAGCAGCTGGTGGACAGCGATGCGCCGCACCCACTCCTTCTTGCTGTTTCGCAGCCGTGCGTTCAGCGGCACCGCAATCATGAAGAAGAGGAAGTGAACAACCGAAAGAAGAAGCAGCGCCAGCAGCACCAGCGTCCACAGCACAGGCAGTGGTTCCGGAGGCGTGTCCGTCAGCAGCAGGGCGTTCTCTCTTGAGGCTGGATCGCGTGCAACCTGATCTTTGCCCAGGTACGCAACCGGCCAGAAGTCTCCCCCGGACGCCACGCCAATCCACGGAGCAAGAGCAAAGTGCTGGTGCGCAAAAGGCGATTGCAGCAGAGGCAATTGTTTCTCCTCGAGCTGCATCAGCGCTGCCAGAAAAACAGCCTCCTCGCGGCTGTTGGTGAAGCTGAGCGAATGGCGCGACTCACCGCGAAACGGCGTCTGCAGATAGGAATTTTGAAACAGCGGAAAGCGTGTGACAATCAGCGTGCCATCGAGATTAAAGTCCCCCCGCAGCCGCGTAAGCAGCCGCTCCGCATTGAACAGCACCACTCTGCTGTCAGGACATTGCTGCCGGAAGTAGCGCGCCAGAAAAAGCTGATCGAGCGGGTCGCTCGTGCGAATTACAATAGCGCGCGCATGCAGATGCTTGATCGTGGTCGCGATTGTCGCCAGCACGCTCTCATTCGACACCGGCGACTGCGGCGCGAACTCCGGAGCGGCATCAAGTGAATCTTCCAGGGCATCATGAAACGTGAGGCTCGGATCGCCGTTGTTGGCGCTGCTGTTTTCATCCTGTGCCTGTGGTGGGGTTGCATTCTTCAGCGTGCTTCCAAAAATGCTCCGCACATGCGAAACTCCGCGCGGAAATGAAAAACGCCGCACCATGTCCCGCAGGTGACCACAGGGACTGTTTGTGCCGACCGCATCGCCTGTGCTGGTGCCGTACGCAGTCTCATCTTCCTGCAGCACTACCACCGGCTCATAGGATCGTTTTCCGATGCGGGACTCCTGCCCCAGGACCCAGCAGAGCGCGTCCTGATCAAGTTCACTCAGCGTCGCTTTAGATTCTGTTGGCGCTGCTGTTCTTGATGCATTCTGGTCGATGTCTACAAGAAAAGCATTCGCGGTACTCGTACTGATCGTGCCGCTCAATACGTTGAAAGATATTTGCGGCGCGACTTCGCGCTCCAGCATTCGCAGACCCGGCGCTGAAGCCGAATAGCTCGGGCCGATCCATCGTATCCGCGCCTTTCCTGATGTGTCTGAAGAAGCTGCATGAAAACCCTTCCCGAGCAGAGTCTCGACAGCGCTCAGTCCTTCGCGGGCCGCCGCCAGATTCAGTCCATAGATCGGCGATTCCGGGACCAGAACGATCATCAGCAGGCTGTCAGGTGTTGCAAGCTGTACATTTTCGGCACGCGTGCGCTTGCGGAAGAGCAGAGCGCCGGGCTCATCGCCAAAATGCTCGCGGTAGCGCTCCAGTTCACGAGAGTCCTTCGGATCTTTCGTGTCGGAGAGATCAGACGCCCGCCATGGAGTAGCCAGCCGGACGAAATCATATCCGGAAGTCGAGGCTGCTTCCTGCAGCGCGGCAATGTCCCGGTCAAACTGCAGCTCTTCCGATGTC
The DNA here is from genome assembly GCF_059115305.1 of Acidobacterium sp. FHG110202_01. Taxonomy (NCBI): domain Bacteria; kingdom Pseudomonadati; phylum Acidobacteriota; class Terriglobia; order Terriglobales; family Acidobacteriaceae; genus Acidobacterium; species Acidobacterium sp. FHG110202_01. The sequence continues at coordinate 299,109 of NZ_JBZYWJ010000003.1, read as the reverse complement.
TCCAGCGGATCGGGCACCGTGGCGATAAGCACCTGGCTGCCCGCACGGTCAATTTCGGGAATGCCCGATGGAAAAACAGCGGCAAAGCTCGAAGCCGTACAGAGTAAATTTCCTGATGCTGCCGTTTCAGATTTCGACTCTGCTTCAGCGAGTCCCATATATTGGCGCAAAGCCTCAAAGGCATAGCACTTTCGCCAGTCAGGATCTGCCGCCGAGCTTCCGGAAGCACTCGCAGCTGCATGGCTTTCACTTGCAGGTCTCCCGGCAGACGCATGAGTGCCTCGCCCGGCGATATGCGAGATCACAGACGTAAGTAACAAAAGCAGCAGTGCAGAACCGCCCACTTGCCGGTACACAGCCCCCTCCAGGCCCATGTCGTCCTAAGGATAGGGAAAGGAAAGAGGAGAGTCGTTTCGGTAAAAGTCCAGATGATGGAACGGCTTTTCGAAGAATTTTGAAAAGGAGTCAATGGTGGGCCCGGAGGGATTCGAACCCCCAACCAAGGGATTATGAGTTTTGGCCCAATGCTGTAAGTCTATGATAATGCAGGAAATGCGGGCGTAATCGAGCGAAGCCGTAAGTAATTGAGTGACCGTAATTTAGCGCAATTTATCGAAGCCTGTCTAAGCTGATGTGTGTACCTCTGCTGTACCTGCAAATGTACGTGACTTGCCATAGATGCTGTAATGCAAGTCGATGGGTTTTAGGCTTGACCTACAAATGCAGGCAATTTATTTTTGAACTGCTCCTAGCAGACAAGTAGTAATAGCTAGATGTATTACTCAAGGCTGGTGCATAGCCAGCCTGGATTTATTGATACGCATTCTCGGCCCTGCGCTGCGCTCCGGGCCGCCATTCGAAGTAGGAGCTATGAGATCGTGGGTCGAGCAGGCCAAGCTACGTTCGGCCTGCGATCGAATTATTAGTTCTCTGAGTCCGGAGCACTATCGATTCAGGCGAATATCGCCTGTTATCTTCATCTGCGGTGGGCTGAACAGTGCTCCTCGCGATACCCTCCGTGCGTACCTCAAGCAACAAAAGCCGGATCTTCAGATCTTCTACGCAGAACGGGTTTGGGAGCTGATTTCTGCCAATCCTGGGCTTGGGGCTCTCAAAATGGAGTCGGACCTTGCGGCGCTCTCGGACCTCATCATCATAATTGTGGAGAGTCCAGGAACCTTTGCGGAGCTAGGTGCCTTTTCGCATGTCGAAGCCCTGAGAAAGAAGCTATTGCCGATTGTCGATCAGCAATACCGGGGAGCCAACTCATTCATCAATACTGGCCCGATCCAATGGATCGATGCGGAGTCTGATTTCCGACCTACTGTCTGGACGCGACATAACCAGATACTTGAATGCGCTGGTGAGCTTGAGCGCAGAATTGCCACGATCCCAAAACCGAAGTCTGAAAAAGTATCGGATTTGGCGCGCAGCCGTAAACATCTACTCTTCTTCATCTGTGACCTAATAGGCGTACTTGCTCCAACCACGATTGATGCAATCGAATTCTTCATGTCGAAGGTAGCGCCTACGGTACCAACAGCTGAGTTGGAAGTCACGCTTCTCGTCGGATTAGCAGAAGCAATGGGACTTATAAGGAAGGACGACATTATGGTCAACGGCAGCATAGTGACATTCTTCTCTCCAGCGAATACCGAAGCGCTTCAGCACCCTTATCACCGAATCAAGTGGGTAAGTTTTGCCGAATTGCGCGCTGAATTCCTGTCCGGGCTGCAGTCAATCCCAGAAGCTGTTTCTGTGATGAGAGAGGTCAATTTAAAGCGATGATTATAGAACGAATGGCCAAGGAGCTATCGCTGCCAGCGAACCACATCGCTCGGCTTGTAAAGACCGCTTCATATCAGTACAAGGAATACGAGATTGCTAAACGTGGAGGAGGAACGCGAACAATCATGCATCCTTCAAGACGTCTTAAGGCATTGCAAAAATGGTTGCTGGCCAATGTTATCGTGTCCTGGCCCATGCACAATGCAGCCTCCGCTTATCGCAAAGAACGTACGATTCTCGACAACGCGAAGGCTCATGCCGGAACACGGTTTCTGTTGCGTATGGATATGCAAGAGTTCTTCCCGTCGCTAACGGTGGACGACATGATTGCTTATAAGGATAGGCGACCAAACTTGTTTAAGGACTGGTCAGATCAAGACTTTGAATGGTTCTGTTTCTTAGTATTCCGCTTTAGTCGATTGACGATAGGTGCGCCGACATCGCCTGCGGTTTCAAACGCTCTGTGCTTCAACCTCGACTTAACCCTGGATGGCATTTGCCAGTCACGTGGAGTCAACTACACAAGATATGCCGATGACCTTTTCTTTTCGACAAACGAAGCAGGTGTACTTACCGAAATAGAGCAGGAGGTAAAACTAGCGGTATCGAAGTTGACACTTCCCAGCAAACTTCGGATCAATGAAACAAAGACTCGGCACAGTTCAAAAAAAGGTGCGAGACGAGTTACAGGGATAGTTCTCGGCAGTGATGGCAACGTATATGTTGGAAGGCAGTTGAAACGAAAGGTTCGATCCCAGGTGCATAGGTTGGATAGCCTTGCCACAAAAGATCGCGTTCAGTTGGCTGGAATGATCTCGTATATTACCGGGTTTGATCCAGAATTCATGAACACTCTTGTCCGCAAGTACGGGCATGTTCAGGCAATTCGGGCGCGTGACGGGAGGCCCTAAGCATCTTTCTCAAAGATGCAGTAAACTATCACTGCATTTGCAGTATAATTCTACTGCAATGTTCTCTCTTCGTTCTGAGCTTCGGCGCAAGCTACTGACATACTTCTACGCGAACCGTTCGGCGCGCGCGTATGTCCGTCAGTTAGCGCATGCCCTGGGCGTGGATTCCACCAATCTGTCGCGTGAGCTGGCGCGTTTGGAACGGGAAGGACTTCTACGCTCCGAAGTGGAAGGTCGCCAGCGATATTACAGCATCAACCCGCAGTACCCGTATCTGAAAGCGGTGTTCTCTCTCCTCCAGGGAACAGTGGGGATTGTACCAACGCTCAAGTCAGCACTGCACCGTGTGCGTGGAATTGACCAGGCTCATCTGTACGGCTCTTTTGCTAAAAATGAAGCAGATGCAGCCAGCGACATTGACTTGTTCATTGTCGGTCAACCTGATCCCGAAAATCTGGCAGCCGAGGTTAGAAAGCTGGAAAAAACACTCAATCGGGAAGTGAATTACACGGTTTTCAATCTGCAAGAGCTGAAACGAAAACTCGCAGCCCATGACCCGTTCCTCACAGATGTGTGGGAAGGAAAACGAATCGAGCTAATAGGGAATGAGCAAAACGAAGCTGCAGCACATTAATCCAAAACAGGTGAAGCAATTTTTCGCTGATGCGCAGAAGAGGACCACCGCCGCTCGAAAGAACCTTGCCATTGACGCTGAAACTGCCTATGAGATTGCTTACGAGGCCATGATTAAAGGTTCTCTGGCGCTCATGCTCAGCCACGGGCAGCGCCCACGCAAGCAGCTCGGCCACCACATCGCAATCATTGAATTTGCACAGCAACACCTAGCAAGTTGCCCGGCAACAACCTTCATCCTGTTCGACCGGATGCGGCGCAAGCGCAATGACGCCTTCTATGACGTGACCATCATTAGCGACACAGAAGCCCAGGAAGGCGTTTCAACTGCAGAGCAGTATTTATTGTTTATCGAGGCTGACATCAAAAAGAGAATCCCCTGAGTTGTCTCGAACAAATGTATAAGAAGCTCTAACCGATTGATCCAATGAGATTTACCAGCCATTTGCGTGACAATCAAATCAGGTAAACTGAAAGTTGGTAACTGCATGCGGATTTCCCTTATGCGGAATCCAACGCACGTCAACGATGACTAGAAGTCTACCTAGCGTTCAAGCACGTTGAAATTCGATATTAAGTTGAACCCATCATTGCTATTCTTTGGTGAAATCATGCTCCGTAGGCAACGTACAATTCTCAAACTATTGGGCACTGCTGGCGGCTCTCTGTCATCTGTCCAACTTCAAAAGTTCTTGTTTCTGCTAAAGCAAGAGACTTCCCTAGGCCGAGATACAGCATTTTATGACTTCTTGCCATACAAATTCGGCCCATATTCATTCGCAGCAAACCGCGAAATAGATGCGCTTATTGCTTATCAGTACGTGGAAGCATCCACTGCCGGTACATTCAAGAATCTGACCGTTACATCTTCGGGTAAGAAAGAAGCGGCTGGTGTCGATACAGATACAGAACGCGCTATGATCGTGGCATTCTCAAAGTACGGGAGGCTGGCTCCCCGTGATCTCATGAAGGATGTTTATGCTAGATACCCTTGGTATGCAATCAACAGTGAGGCCAAGGATATTGTGCCGAAAAATGTCCCCACTACGGCTATCGCATCTCCTGGCATCTACACAATGGGCTATGAAGACCGTTCAGTAGACGGTTTCTTTGAAAAGCTGCTTAGGACAGGCATTCGTCGCGTCATAGATGTGCGGTCAAACCCAGTGTCACGCAAGTATGGCTTTGCAAAAGGATCAATGTCGTCCATCGCTATGAAACTGGGCATTGAGTATGTTCATCACCCAGAACTGGGCATCACTTCGGATCGGCGCAAGGGTATGGAAACACCTAAGGACTTTGAGAAACTCTTCGGCTACTACGAAAGAAAAACTCTACCGGCGAAGCTCGATGAGATTACAGCAGTCTCGGAATTGATGAAAAAGAAGCCATCTGTGCTTGTATGCATGGAGAAGGAGGCAGTGGACTGTCATCGCAGTCGTCTTGCAGCCAAAATTGCTGACCAAACGGGGCTCAAGATTGTCCACCTGTAAACATGAACGAACAACTCAAGGTTTTGATCACAGTAAAAACCTATCCGATTCCCTCATCTAAGTACGACGAGTTAGTCTGTACGGCCGGCGTAAATGAATTCGGCGACTTCATCAGGCTGTACCCGGTTAATTTTCGCGATCTCCCGTGGAACCAGCAATACAAGAAATACCAGTGGTTGGAAGTCACTGCGACAAAGCACACAGGACGGGATAGCCGCAAAGAGAGCTATCGCCCTGACTGCGACACAATTCGCCTGATAGGTGAACCGATTCACACGAAGAATAATTGGGCTGAACGGTCAAAATACGCGCTCGCTAAAGCCTCACAGTCTATGGAAGAACTTGCGGCTCGCCAACAGCAGGACAAAACCTCGCTTGGCATTTTCCGACCGAAGAACATCCAGGATTTGGTGGTTAAAACCGATGAGGTAGATTGGAAGCCCGGTTTTAAGGCCGCATTGCAGCAACAACGCCTCTGGGAAAACAGGAAAGCAAGCAAAGAACCTCCACGCAAAGTGCCATTCAAATTTCAGTACAAGTTTTCCTGCGAGGACATGCGCTGCAAGGGACACCAGATGATGCTCGAAGATTGGGAACTTGGTTCCCTTTATTGGAAGTGTATTGATAACGGTGCAACACCAACTGAAGCGTGCGCGAAAGTGAGGGCAAAATTCTTGGATCAACTTTGCGCCTCTAAGATTGATACGCACTTCTATGTGGGCACTGTTTTAGCTCATCCCAAATCATGGGTAGTCATTGGCGTATACTGGCCTCCGAAATTGCAAGCAAAATCTGAATCCACACCGTCGCTTTTTGACCAATTTCCTTCTGATTTGTAACGAAAGATTGGGGATTATCCGGTAGGAATAGCTCGCTGGACCCACGCCGTCTTATTGCTCCATAGACCTATGTTTAGTTTTGCAAGGATCAATCAGGTGGTAGTTTTCGTCCATGATGCCGCGCTTTCCGATGGCGTCGGAACCTGCTTTATCCCGCTTCATTACGGAGTTACCTCTGTACCATTCTTTCCGTTGTCCCTGGCTGCACTGAGATGCCAACCGGCTGTTTTGCCTGCATCAAGTTCGCAATGCCGGATGTATTCAGAAACCAGATCACAATGACAAATGTGATGAAGATGCCAAACAGGTAAAGCAGGAGCAGCGCCGGAAGAGTCAGAGTGGGCTTTACGAGATTCCACCCAGCAACCGCCACTGACACAATCTGAGGCTGCGGGGCCGGGGCTTGTACCACGGACATCTGCGCGGGTGCAGGCGCGACCGCACTTGGAGCTGGCGCAGTGGTCTGTACTGGTTTAGGAGCCGGTTTCACCGGCGCAGCCGTTGCCGCTGGCTTCTCACCGAGCTTTTTCCGTATGCGGTCGAAGCTATCAACAACATTCGAGCGCGTTGCGGCTGCCGCCGTTACGCGCGCAAGCATCTCTTCTCCGCTCACGGGCGCACCGGGCAGCACCCGATGCTCAATATCCCATAGCGTCCAGCGCACATCGTCACGCTTCGTTGTCAGCATCTCCGATGCGCTGGCAACGATGGCCTCTACAACGTAGGAGTCAACGGCTTGCATCACGACCTGGCGCTGCTCATCGTCTAACCCGCACATCTGCATTTCCAGCTCCACAGCGGCTCGGCATTGCTGTGGAATCTCGAATCCCGGCACTATCTGCTGATGTTCCATCGTTGCCTGCTCTCTGCGGGCAATGCTTCTTTGCTACTGCACCCGCCACCTATACCTACCGCATTTGCCTGTCTACCTGGCCTATTCACCGTGGTCCATTTTGGGCGTTGTGCCGCCGACGTGACCGCCACTGTCCGGCAATTTGTTGATTGCTCGCTCACCCTCATTCACTACTGTTTCGAGCGCATTGATGATTCCACCTGTCCCGCTCCTGCCTGTCGGCGCTTGAGGGGTTGAACCTTGTCCAGTTCCGCCTGACGACGAACTTATTTCAGGGCCCTTCGCAGGATTCATGGAAGTTTCTGTAGAGGGAACCTGCGGTGTCTGCGGATTCACCGGCGCAGGTTCTTTCGTTTCGTTTTCCGCACCTGCGTCTCTGGCAACTTCGGATACCGTTGACACACTTTGATCCGTGCTGGTCACCGAAGAAGCGGCAAACTCGCCTTCTACCTGTGCGGCCTCCGCCTCTTGCGCTGCCACTTCAACCTCGCTTGAGGAACCGATAGGGCCTATATCGCCGGTATCCACACCTCTGTCCCCTGCTGCATCATTTACATCCGATACAGAAGATGGAGGAGGAGGCGTTTTATCGCTCCAGCCACCCGCCGATCCACTTCCTCCGCTTGGAGCATCCGGTGTGCCGCTTGTAGGCGGCGGAGGCGTAAAGCCATCTATCGCTGACATTCCAGCAGCTCCGCCGACATTTGATGCGCCGCCTATACTTGCCGCACTCGACGCTCCCGCAACCGCTCCGCTTGCGCCACCCGTCATCGCAGCCATGCCAAGCTGCACGCCCATCTCCGCGCCCTTCATGGCCGCGGCCTGCGCTACTTCCGAGACTGCCTTTGATGATGATTGAGAAGAGCCAGACAGAAACGATGCGGCAGCCATGCCTGTACTCGCAACTGCGGCCCCGCTCGCAATCACATCTCCTCCAGACATGGAGAGTCCGCCCTGCACGACATTGCTGGCAAGCCGTGGAATCATCCAGCACAACAAGCCGTAAATAGCGATGGAAGTAACAAGTGCTGCTTCCAGCTCGATGCCGCTCCATTGCCCGCCGACCATACCACCGTCCATGAGGTCAGGAATTGCGGAGATTTTCTGCGCCATCTGGTCCCATTGCGGGTAGAGATTGCTTCCCAAGCCAATCAGCAGCTCCAGAACCATGATTCTGACCCCGGCTGCCACAACCATGCCGAGGTACTTTTCTGTGTACGGCAAAGTCCAGCGCGAACCACCAAAGCCGAGGAAAATATAGCCAGCGCCAACGGTTACATAAGCCTCAACCATCGACATGACAAAGTGCAGAGCGACTATCATGTATGCTCCCACCATCAAAACTGCGCCGGCAAAAAGGAATAAGGTTGTTCCAATAGAAGAAGGGCCGGAAATCAAAAGCGAAATTGGGTTCGTAACAGCACCCGTCTGAGATGCCGAGGCCGCAGAATGCAGCATGTGTCCGGCAAGCTGAATGCCTGCCCCCATAATTCCCGATGCGCTCAAAGAACTTACTGATACGCCTCCCGCACTTCCTCCAAGATTCACAAAAAAGTTGACTATATCTGCGATCCAATCGGAACCATTCTGTAATAGCGTGGCATAGAAACCAATCGTCAGAATCTTGCGAATCAGGCCAGCCATCCACGGATACAGCTCTTGGTGCTGAAGGATGAGGCTGATGCAGGTCCATGTGAAATCGATTCCCGCAAGCCCCCAAAACAATGCTTGCGCTGGACCCTTCAAGCCATTGATCCAGCCTTGCGTGGCGTTATAAAAAGTATTCGCAATGGTCGAAGGTCCAGCACTGCTAAACGCTCCGGGAGCCTCACCCCCACTTGACGGAAGCGATGTCTGCGCGAAGATCGAGGCAGGGGACAATACGGCTACAGTGAAGACCATCACCACGAGAAGCAACGGCCAATGATTCTTGAGCAAAGCCTTCATCATTGCCCTCCCCTCACTTGGTCGATTGCGGTTTTGGTTGGGGCTGAGCGTACTGCCCGTTAAACAAATCTTTCGACTTATAAAAAAGAACTCGCGCGGCAGCCGTACACACTGCGCCTTCTGTTGTATTGGCCCAATCCGCAGTGGCAGTTTTCATCACGACGGAGCATTCAGGGCCAATCTTTGCTGCCACGTCATCGTGCTTCGCAAGCCAGCTTTGGATTGCCGCTTCATCAAGTCCTTCCAGCCTTCCCGATCCAGCCGCTTCCACTTCTGCAACGATCTTCGAGTTTGACGAGCTTGCAGATTTACATCCGACTGCAACCAGCAGAGAGGCTGCCATAACCGCGATAAATACACTCTTCATTTCTCTCTCCACTCAATGCCTATGGATGACGCGCATATTGCCCATCAAACAAATCGACCGAGTTGTAGAAGCCAGCCGAGCGCTTTTGCTCGTCTTCCTCTGCAATCTGCTTGGCCTGAAATGCGGCCTTGCTCTGAATGTCGGCCATCATCAGCTCGCGGAGTTGGAGGAGCTGATTGGCTTCCTCTGCCGCGATCTCGTTGCCGGTCTGGATTGCCTTCTCCTGGCCGTCCGCGGATTTCGCGTCCTGCTGGAGCTGCTGTAGAAGTGCTGCCTGCGTTGCTACCTGTTGGTTCTGATAGTGAGCAGCGTCAAGCGTCTTCTGCGTGGTATCCATCGCGGTCTTCGACCACGTTGCGTAGCGTTGTGCATACGACGTGCCCGGCTGATAGCCCAACGATGCGAACCGGGACGTAAATTGCGAGTCCATGTTCGCCATTGCATACGAGAGCGCGTTTCCGCCCTGTACGACAGACTGCAAGCCTATGAGCTGCGCTTCGACCTGGCTAAAGGTCTGCTGCGGCAGCATCGCGGCTTGCTTGATTTCGTTTTGCCACTGTTGGAGCTGCGTTTCGTATTGCTGCACTTGCTGGATGTACTGCGAGACAAGTTCAGCGTGGTTCAACAACTGCGTAATTTCTGTCGCACCGAGAAAGACCCCGCCAGCTCTCGCAGGCCGAGGTTCCAACAACGCGACAAGGCTTATGGCCAAAAGCGATGCAACGCACTTCTTGCCAGGCAAGGTGTATCGGTTTGCTTCCACGGCTGTTCTCCTTTCATGCTCATGGGGCGTGCATGGGCACACCAATGTACGCAGGCCTTCACAGCAAGAAGTTTCGTGGAGAATGCTTTTGCATCATTCGACACCAATACTCCGCATTGCTCGAACAAATGCACATGCAGCACTGTTCAGAGCTGTGAAGACAACTATGGGATTTGCGAGTATATGGCTCGACCCGGCGCAGAAACCGGATTCAATGAGTTATTGGTCGGTAGGTAAATCCACGATTAAGAATCGCGGAGCCCTATGCAGAACCTTGTATCACTCTTTGCAGGGAAAGAGAAGTGCTTTCTGCCTGTTCCATTAAGTGGTCAAAATTTATAAAAACAAAATAGCTTGACTCATCGCTGAAGAGCATTTTTGCCGGATGCAGTGCCGGTACTGTTATTCCTCCTCATCATCGGCAGCATCTTCATCCTCTCCGTAAGACAATTCCTGTGCCGCCTGCTCAAGCAAATGCTGATAACGCGCCTTTGCAATGCCCTGCGCGAGCCGCTTTGTATCTGCATGGGCTTCGGGATGATTGACCAGGTACATCTTCATTGAAGCGTGAGCAAAGGCGTTCAGGGTTGAGACATTGAGCCGGATGTTTCGTATCTCTTTTTCGAGAGCATTGATGGTCTTGACGAGGGTTTCTTCCAGGCCACGCAAGCCCTCATCCCGGCCCGCTCGGTCCTGGGCAATGAGCCAGTTCAGATAGTTCGTCTTGTTACCAAAGTGAGGATTCTTGGACTGAACCTCGATGTGTTTTGCATTGGGTTCATCCACACGCAATGAGAGGCGTCCCGTTCGATCTTTTCTCGGTTTTTTACCCCATTTCTTACTCATAGTGCTGCTCACTATATCGTGTGCGTCAAATGTCATACAAATTCAAAAGATTTGTCCGACAAGTTCGTGCTGTATCTAAAAGTAGTTAGATATAAAAAATACTCGAATGGTGTCATTTTCTTTATGTTCCTCTAAGGCACTTTTTTGATGCACTCTCTACGCTGTTTTATTGCCTGAGCTTATGTGGGACTTACAGTGAGCTTATGTCGAGCTTATGTTCGGCGTATCCGAGATGAATGCTTACGTCAGGCTTATCGTGAGCTTATGTTGGACTTATGTCGCATTTTTAGAGTAAGAAACAAAATAGGGAGAAGAGATTTCGGGAATGGCACGTAGTCTCAAGAAATCAAAGCCGAAGGCGCTTCGCATCGTCTGCCTGAGTGACACGCACGGTCTGCACCGTGAGGTGCAAGTCCCAGAGGGAGACGTACTCATCCATGCGGGAGACGTGACGAACTTCTTCCAGCCGTTAGAAAAATCAATGGAAATGCTGAAGGACTTCAACGACTGGCTAGGTGAGCTGTCCCATCGCCACAAGATTGTCATTGCTGGAAACCATGATCTGATCTTTCAAGAAGAGCCGAAGAAAGCCAGAACGCTCTTGACCAACGCTCACTATCTGGAAAACTCCGGGGTCGTGCTGGAGGGCGTCCGCTTTTGGGGCTCACCTATCACTCCCGTAATGGAGACGATGGCTTTTGCGACAACCAACGGTGCAAAAGCCCGCGCGGTGTGGGATAAGGCGCCAGGCGATACTGACGTGCTTATCACACACGGACCACCTTATGGAACCTTGGACAAGAACGATATTCTTGGCAGGCATCATGGCTGCCAGTACCTGACCAGCGCGCTGCTACGCATCAAGCCAAAGCTCCATCTCTTCGGGCACATTCACGGCGGACATGGTCACGAGCTGGCATGGGGAAGCACGCTTCTAGTCAACTGTGCTGTCGTCAACACTGGCCGCCGTATCGCCAATCCTCCCACTGTTGTCGAAATAGCCGTCGGATAGGGCAGGGTTTGGTTCCCCTCTAGCGTATTTCGGTAGGTTTAGGTGGCGGGTAAAGCAAATTCTCGGTAGGTATAGGTCACAGGTCGTGTTGAAAGCGGAAACTCCCGCTTGGCAAGCTGGGTTTATACTGAGAGCGATGAAGCTAGGCCCGGAGAGGGTTGCTGCCTCTCCGGGGTTGCGCCTGCTTCATCAGCAAGACGATCAACAGCAGAACTATTGACAGGACCAGACGCCAATCAAGGACGACTGAAGCTGCTAGCCGGAACCAAGATGCTCGCGCCTTATTCCAACACTATCTTTATTGCTTCAGTTAGCGGCCTCTCTGGGTTTTAGGACAATCTATAGAGGCCGTTTGAAAGCCATAGCTGGCCGAGGTCTACAATTCTGAGTCAGCCCACAATCTACCAACCCTCAATTTTCGCTCTTATTTGATCGTGAACGCCCAGCCCGCGCTCATCCTTTTTGACGGCCATCAGGAATAGCACCTTGCCGTTGCTCTTGCGCTCCCATACTTCTCCCAGTAGCTTCTTTTCCTTGGAATCGTCGTTTGTGGCGTAATCCTTGCCTTTGTATTCCACCACCAGCAAGCGACCATCCAGCAGCTCCGCCACGAAATCGGGATAAAAGCGGTCTGTGGAGGTCTGGAGCCAGAACGAGGATTCTGGCTGAAGCGCCAGATTCCGCACCCAATGCTTTACACCCGATTGCCCATCCAGCGCGAACGCGCAATCAAATTCTTCGCCCTTCGGCTCCAGCTCTCCCACTAATTCATAGAAGTGCTTTCCAAAACGATATGTGCCCGTGTACAGCCAACGTGCAGGATAGACGTTCGGATCGTACCGGAAGGCATATTCATAGCTCGTCTCCGGCGCAGCGCTTGGGCCAAAGAGCAATTCCTGATAGCCCGTATTGTAAGCAGCAAGGCGGCACTCTTCCCGTTTGGTTTCCAGTTTGCGTGCCAGAATAAACTTCGCGCCTATCAATCGGGCAAGGCCCAGGTCCACACGACTTGCCAACTGCGAAACGCAAGCGCGGAGCCACGCGAGGCTCTCTTCCTGCCGTATTGACAGGTCGCGCAGCTCTCTATCCAGCCAGCGCACTAAATCGTTCTCCGTCCAGTTGGCCGCCGTCAGATTCAGGTTTAACTGCTGCTCGCCCTTCCATGTGTAGTGGATCTTGTCGCCGTACACATCAAACTCAAAGGTTTGCGAATTATCATTAAACCGAAAATCGCTCAGGTCCACCGGGCAACGGCTCAGGCTCCATGAAGCGGCATCCAGAAATAAGCTCTTGTCGAATGGCAGCAGTTCGCCGTCGAATGAAACGCACAGCCGGGGCACCACAAATTGCTCCCCGCGCAATGCTGGTGCACGGCGTGCCTCTTGCTTGGCGATATACTCCCGTATCTGGCGCTCCACGGCGGGACGATCCGGCTCCGGCACGGCTTCTAATACCTGCTTCTGTATCTCCGGAGTAATGTGATGGACTTCCAGCTCTATCTTGCCGGGAGACTCCGCCTTTACTGCGATAAATTCGCGTTCCTGCTTGGAAAGTGGCTCCAGATTTACCGGCGCGGCTACTGTCACACGCAACGGCTCACTCTGAAGAAATAGCGGCAGGTTCGGTAAATCAGGCTGCTCCACTTCGATGTACTGCTGTGCCTCCGCCTCATCGAAGCCCATTTCCACCATGTTCTGCTCCAGCTTCTTGGCCGCCGCGCCGAAGTCTGGACTGGAAACGTGGGCATACGCCTTATTCAGCTCCGGCACCTTGCGCCGCTTTGCGTATGGCATCCGAAGCACACGGCCAAGCAACTGCTCCACGTCCTTGCTGCTGCTAATGTTTGCTGTGGAGCTGAATACATAGGCGAAGGAGCAATCCCAGCCTTCTTTGAGCGCCTGCACGGTAATGATGACTTCAATCTTGCAGTTCGGATCAAAGAGGTTGATGCCGTCCAGTTCCCGCTGGTCACCCGTGGCAATGGCAATCTGCTCCACGCTCAGGTGCTCGTTCTCCAGCAGGTACTTTTTCACCGCCTCCACGTTGGCTTCTTTGTCTTTGTTCTCGGCCTGTATCAGCAGAATGGGCCGCACAAACTCCGTTTCGCCCTTCGCTAACTCCGCCAGCCCGTTGCGCGTAAGGCACGCGGCGCTCACGGCCTCGTGCCAATCGCCGCGGTGCTCTTTCAGCACCACGGGCAGCTTAATCATCTCTGCGGACTTCAGCTCAGACGCGGAGACACGGTGCAGCACATTGCTGCCCGTTTTCAGATTCGTGTCCGGTGTGGCCGTCAGCTCCACAATCGCAACAGGGGAAAGCCGCTTCAGCGTGTCGAAAGTTAAGGATGTGCGAGCATTGTGCGCCTCGTCCATGATGATGAGCGGCCTATGCACAGCCATCAAGTTGGCAAAGGAATATTTCACTTTGCCTGCATCTGCTCCGTCCTCTATGCGTTCCAGCCCTGGCGCACTCACGGCCAGCTTGGTAAAGTGGTCTTCCAATGCCTCTTTGTGCGCGTACACGTCCCGGCCTTCGGTGCTGGTCACACGCAGCGATTGAATGGTGCCCACCACCACGCATACTCGATCCCGCAAATCCTGCGGGCGGATGTTCTCAATCTCTGAAATCTCAAAGACACGCACGCTGCCATCAAAGGCCTCGTCTAGCGCTATGCGGTATGGGTGCGCGGTATTCTTTAGCGCTTCCGCCGTCTGTGTGCGGATGGAGTTGGACGGCACCAGCCACAACACCACCGGATAGTCTTTCTCTATGTAGCTCTGTGCGGCCACGCGGATGGCATACGCGCCGATGACGGTTTTGCCGCCGCCGGTGGGCACACGCAAACAAACATAAGGCACATCTTCCAGCTCTGGTATCCGGCGATACACGGGCAAGCGGCCATCGGGAGATTGCACCGTCTGAATGAAGGCAATTGCGGGATCATTCGTAAGGCGCGCCGCCTCGAAATACTTCTTCAGCTTGGTCAGAGTGTCTTTTTGAAAGTTCTTGAGCTCCATGATTATCGTGCCTTCACGTCGTAGGGTGTTTGTTTGAAGGTGATGCCAAGCTGGGCCAGCACCTCTTTGCTCAGGCGCGAGCTTTCCCCGTAGATGACTTTGGGGCCGTCATGCGCGGGCAAGTCTGCCAGCACGCGGCGTGTAAGTACGTTGCCGCCATCGGGTCGCTTGTCGCCAAGAATACCGTTGAAAAGCAGGTAATATCCCACACCCTCATGCACACCCAGCAGAGGTGAGCGCCGCCGTGGGTGTGGAATGGGCGTGCGCGTCTCCGCAAACCAGATATGCGCAGCAAGGTGGGCAAATTTCACTTCCGGGTTAATCCGCCCGTCTACGTCAAAGATGGGGCTGCCCAGCTTGTAGAAGCGGAATCCGCCGCCGCCCTGCCAGCCTATGGCCTCAGAAACTCCGCCCTGCTCTCCGTCCACCACTTTCTTCAAGCGCGGGACACAGTGGGTACTCGCGTGCTCTCCCGTCTCAATGCCAATGTAACGGCGACCCATTTTGTGCGCCACAGCAGCGGTTGTACCGGAGCCCAGAAACGAGTCAAGCACGATATCGTTTTCATTAGTCGCAATATGAATTGCGCGTGCGATTAGGCGTTCCGGCTTTGGTGTAGAGAATGCTTCATCTCTCCCAAAGAGCATCTGACTTTCTTTCTTGCCCTCTTGCGAATGACCAGCCTCAGTGTGTCCCCACCAAGTCCATGGCACCATTCCTTCCATCTCTGAGAGAAACCGCTTAAGAGAAGGCAAGCTACTACCCTTCGGTCCGTAGTACATCATTCCCTGAGCTTGAAATTTGAGAAACCCTTCTTTAGTGACGCGCCAACACCTCCCTTCAGGTGGCGTTACCACTCGACCCGACGGAAGCGTAATCTCATACATCTGATTGGGGCGAAAACCAGCAGCGGTGAAATTGTCGGCCTTCCACGGTCCACGTGGATCATTGTCAGGGTTCTTGAACTGCTTTGTTTGCGCTTCTGTCAAAGAAAGTAGATTTCGTCTTTCACCAAACAACCGCGGCTCTCTTGCATAGCAAAGCAAGTGTTCGTGTGCGTCACTGATTGCAATTCTTGCGTCTGGTGCATACCTTTTCTGCCAAACGATGTTCGCTACAAAATTATTCCTCCCAAAAATCTCATCCATGATGACCTTCAAGTAGTGTGCCTCATTGTCATCGATCGTGACCCAGATACTGCCGCCCTCCGCCAGGAAATCCCGTAGCAGTTCTAAGCGCGGGTACATCATACCCAACCATTGCGTATGCTCCAGATTGTCGTCATAGTGCTCAAAGGCGCTGCGCGTGTTGTAGGGCGGGTCAATGAAGATGCACTTCACCCGGCCACCATAGAACGGGAGGAGGGCCTTCAGTGCCTCCAGATTGTCCCCTTGGATGAGCATATTTTCGGCGCTGGAGTCGCCATAAGAGTGCTCAGGAACCTCTGTTAGCAGCCGGTAAGGGACACGGGCCGCAACCTTCTCATCTTCGTTTCGAGTCAACCAATCGAGCTTGGGCATGGACGTTTTGATTGTAAACAGCGAAGCATCATTGCCTCATAGCACCTTGGACACTACTGGCTCCAGCAGCGCCAGGCGTGACACAGAAGCTCGGCATTACCTGTGATCTAGCCATGAGGGAACAATGGCTCTCATAGTTTAGAGAGACTCAAGAGCTGTCGGTTCATTGGGATTTAATACAGATTAAATAGGGATTATAAAGGATTAGGCTGCAAGAACTCTCGTTTAACTCATTGATAATGAGAAAGATGCGAAAATGAGCGCGCGAGTGAAACCCGAATTTCCGCGAGTAGAACCCGAACTGGGGGCGTATGGAACCCGAATCTAACGCGAATGAAACCCGAACCGTCCACAATCTGCGGAAAACTTCTCCGGCGCGAGACGTCTGCAAAAACAGAGAGCACAAGCGCTGCCAGGCGCGAATGAAACCCGAACATCTATTCTTAACGGAAGTGCGCTGAGAGAATCTCTCGGATGGGAACCAAGCCTTCCTCACTCATTTGATCTGTGCGGGTAGGAGTTGGCCAAGCACCTGCGGTTGGCGATGATCTCAGAACTGGCGGTGCAGATCGTGGCCTATTAGCAATTTCGAGCGACTGTTTACGAGCAGCTTTACGGTTGAGATGCCGAATCTGAGTATTTGAAGGAGGGCGCGTGACTTTCACCAGATTGCCTTCCAGCCACTCCACAAACCATCCAAGCTCCGCTTGCAGCAAGTTGAGTGCGCGACGTAAGGATTGAGCAAAATCACGCGGACGTGCTGACTCCTGCCCGGAAATTTGTTGGAGAAAGGCGATGCTTACGCTGAATGGCTTTGCGTGTGTGGAGTAGTAGCTATGAAGCCATTGGGCCAAGGGATTTCTCAAAAGCCGTTGACGTTCATCCCATTCAATATGGGTAAAGCTTGACGACTCAAAGAGTGTTTTGATTTTCGGAGACAGAGAGACGCAATACTCCTTAGTGTTAAGGTCGCGCTCGAAGTCATCCAGTAGGCTCCCAGTGTAGGCGAGTCGTTTGCTTCGAGTTGCCCATTCAACATCAACCAAGCCTCTCTTCAACCGGCGCAACGCAGTATCGAGGTCCTGATATTCGCTCTCGGAAGTCCCGCGTCCGATGGATCGAAGAAAATTACAGCCGCTGAAACGCGCCACTTCTCCCAGTGGGGAGCGGCGAGCACGGTGGAGCACTTCAAAGAACACGTCGGCGTCGTACTGATTGAGTTGAGTCCCCGTGTACCAGATGGATATTCCCTGCTGAGCGGCGATCATGACTCCTTCGGGTTCATCCGCAGCAGACTTTCGGGTTTCAAGAATCTTTCGGAACCGCGATGGAACGCCTGCAAAGAGAGCGCTTCGGAGGAAAGGGTTCGGGCCACCACGCACCTTCTCCGGCCAAATTGGAAGCTGCACAGGAAGCTGTCGATTGTGCATTACATCATCCCTTGGCCGGGACTATGTCCGCTACTGTCCCCAATGGGCTGGTCATCTGCCTGAGCAGTCTCTCGTAAGAGCCTCGGAGAATATGTTGGTTCTTCATCGCCGAGCGTCTTCGGCAATTCCTTGGACGAGTAACGCAGCAACATCCACAGTGAGGAAATAAACACGGCGGCCATGCTGCTTACGAATGCCCCGCAGCTTCTGAGAAGCAACAGACCTGCCATGCAGTCGGACACGAACCGCATTTGGACTTTTGCTCTTAAGCACCTCGGCCAGATCGCCAAAGGACATCGTTGCCCCATAACGTTGAACGAGTATTTCTTCCGTAGTCACGAGAATGCCTCCGTACAGGAGAGATATTTAGCGAAGCAATGCTGTTTGCACGCGTAAACATCTGCTCAGATTGCGTAATCTGGAGCTACGGTAGATCGCGGCGCTTTCGTGATCGAGGCAAAAACTAACTTTTATTTTTGCAATTTCAGTGACGCTTTTTTCTGCTCTGCCTGGTCAGAGGCACTGGCCCACGCATTTTACTGATGGCGGCTTCAATGAGCCCAGCAAAGACTGGCCCTAGTGGGTCCAGGAGTTCCTCTCGATGAGCCTTGGTCGTGCGTAGCAAACCCAGATCATCCATTTCAAGCAGATGTGCCATCACCGCGTCATTGAAACTTTTCCGAAGAGAAACATCTTCAAGACGACTCCTCCAGAAGAGGAGATCAATGTATGGGAGGACTTTTGATTTCTCCCATTTGAGAAGAGCGGGTTTCTTATCCTGTTTCGGTTTGACAGGCTTGTACAGGCAGTCCTCTTGTTGCTGGTAAATAACCTCTTTGAACTGCCTAATGAGAAGCTCTGGCGGCAGGCTTAGGTTTACTGTCAGAAAGACAGTTTGGTTGGGCACATGCTGCGAAGTGAGATGAAGTTTGACTGGCTCATGCAGTACCTCTTCGGTTTCCCTTTCGTGCCAGCCAGGATCACCAGTAAGTTCCATGCTTGATCGATTTTGCCTCCGCGATTCCATTGCGGCATCGATTCGTTCTTGTGAATCTTCTCGTAAGTCTCTACCGATGCGAATGCAGTCCAGCACTGTGAGAGGATGAACGCCATGCCCGTACCGATTGAGCTTTGCAAGTGCAGCAAAGCTTCCAGGCAAAAACGGATGATTGCTCGCAAGGATTTTGGAGATTTCTTTTTCGCTTATAAGCGGTTTTTCATACAGCAAAGCGAGCAATTCATAAAAGCTGGCCTGAAGTGAGCTGGCAGCAAGCATCCTCCCTCGAAGCAGAGTTGCAGGGGACAGTGCCTGAAGATCGACTCTGACCGCTATTTGCCAGGCCCAACCGATAGCGCCGAGATTTTTCACTCCCTCGTACTTGCTCAAGCTAAACCAGGGGGCATATTTCTGAATCAACTGCGCAGTTTTTAGGCTCTTCTTACCGTGCATGTTGCTTCTCCGAGGACTTAGAAGACGCTGTTTTTTGGCGTTTTGTGAGTGCATCGATACGCACTACGAGGTCCTCAGCACGCAAATGTGTGTAGCGCTTCAGCATCTGCATCGACTTATGTCCGCTGATAGCTGAGACTTCCTGATCGGAAAAACCAGCTTCGACATAGCGGCTTACTGCTTCATGCCGTAGATCGTGGAAACGCACATCTGGCAGCCCTACTTCATGTTTGATCTTCAGCCATACAGGATTGAACTGGTAGGGACGGCGCTTGGCATCACGTCCAGGCTCTCCATAAAAAATCAGGTCGGTATCTTTGGGACGCCCCGGATAGTTCAATGCTTCTCGAAACAAGGCAACAGCAGTTGTGCTCAGAGGTACAGTTCGCGGCGTTGTGTTTTTCGTTTCGAGCAAGCGGACTATCCGCCGCTTCAAATCAACTTGCACTCGGCGTAGTGTGACGATCTCTGACGCTCGCATCCCGGTTTCGAGGGCAATCCGAACAATCCATCGCAACATTGGGTTCGAGTGCTGGTCCACTGCCGCAAGCAGACGCTTCTCCTCTTCGGCGGAAAGCCTGCGATTGCGTCCCGGCCCCGGCGCGGGTCTGCGGATATTCATGACCGGGTTTGACGGAAGGCCGATGCCCCATTCCTTGATTGCTATCGTGAACAGATGTCCGAGCAGAGCCAGGTCAAGCCGCACCGTATCGTTTGCGCGCGGGATTGGTTTGCCCTTCTCATCTTTCCGATCTTCGCCAGCAAGCCGCATGTCGCGGAAACGTGCCACGACTTCCGGTGTCAAAGCTGTAAGGGAATACTTGCCCAGATGCTCGGTCAAAATCTTTGAGCGGTTTTGGTCCGAAATCTGCGAGCTGGGCCGCTTAGTCGGTGTCACTTCAGCGAGATAGCGTTCGAGAGCCTTTGCAACGGTAAGACGGTCTGCGGGAGCACGCTGGATATATGCGCCGCGCACCATATCGTCTTCGGTTCGACGTGCCCAGTCTTCCGCGTCGCGTTTCGTGCGAAAGGTCTTCGATGCTGTGGGCCACCCAGTCTTTCGGATGACGGCTTTCCATTTGCCAAGATCAGTCTTTACGAGAGTTGCCAAGCGTACCTCCGGCAGAGTGCCGCAATTGTGCACTGTACCTCAAGTGTACCTCGGACGATTCTTGGAGGTTTTGGTGGGCCCACCAGGACTTGAACCTGGAACCAACGAATTATGAGTTCGCTGCTCTAACCGATTGAGCTATAGGCCCTTATGCGACGAATGCGCTTGCCGAATTGTCCCGTTCCTGCGCTCAACTGTACCACAATCCTTTGGTGCATCTTCAGATTATGAGTCCCCTGCTCTAACCATTGAGCTACAGGCCCTCAGGAATGGCTAATCAGCTGTATTTCCTTAGATTATCACTGCTTTTGCTGGCGATGCCCAACCTCCCGTGGCACCTCGGTGCGGTTATGCCGCTTGACTTGCAGCGCGATGCAGACGCTCCATATCTGCTTCGAGTTTAGTCACTGCGTTCTCCGGAAAATAGGCCCCATCAAGCTGTTGATGCCATCCATCAATATTTTTAATTTCTCTTGACTAATCCATGATCCATGCCAAGATAAATGCACTAATAATTGTATACATCTTAGAATACGATTCAATATCCGTTCCCTGATGGAGGCATCTATGCGTAAGTTGCTCCTTCTGCTCTTTTCCCTTTTGGTGACGTTTGAAGCGCATGCACAGGTTTCTGTGACTGGTCAGATTCGCGGCACTGTCAGCGACCCCTCTGGAGCCTCCGTCGTAGGAGCAAATGTCAATGTTTCAGGATTGGAGCTTGCGACGAGCCGTTCCACCAAAACTTCGCAGGACGGAGGCTTTCTCGTCGACAAGCTCGCCCCCGGAACTTACAAGGTGACGATCACTGCACCCGGCTTTCAGCAGTTCGTACAGGAAAACATCGTCATCTCTTCAGGATTCACGGCGACGCTTAGCTCGACGCTTGTCCTCGGCCAGGAGCAGCAGGCCGTCATCGTCACCGCTTCGGCTCCCGTGGTCGATACACAGGCGAATGCCACGTCCACGACATTTGATAATGCGCTGCTGCAAGGCGTGCCCAGTGGACGCGACACTTTCTCTCAGGTCGCTCAGGTACCCGGCGTTACCTCCAGCAATTTCGATGTCGGCGGAAACCAGAGCTTTCAGCAGTCATCCATGGAAGTGCACGGCAGCATTCCCGGAGAGCAGGTCTACAGCTTCAATGGTCTGCGATTGAACTGGCCCGGTTCAACCGGTGGTTATACGTCCTTCTATGTGGACCAGGATGCGCTGCAGGAGTTTCAAGTCATCACCGATAGCGCGCCGGCTGAAGTTGCCGTCGGCGGCGTGTATATGAATATGGTGCCGAAGTCGGGAACGAACCAGATCCATGGCCTGGCCGCCGCTTACTATGAAAGCGCCGGCACGCAGGCCACCATCGACCAGCCGGAATACAACGGATCAAAAGTAAGCGCAGGTTCACCCATCATTATGAGCCGCGATCTTGCCGCCAACGCAGGCGGGCCATTGATTCGCGACAAATGGTGGATCTTCGGAGCATGGCGCTACTACCTGGTGAAGGAAAGCATTCTTTCCGTTCTTACTCCTCCGAATGGCGCCCCTGCTACTGATCCCAATCATCAAACCAACACGCTGCTGCGCTCGGATTTCAAGCTGAACTCCAACAACACGCTGAATTTTGTGTGGTGGTACAACGCACAAAATCGCTTCTTCCGCCGCGACACAGCCTTTGCCTTTGTTTATCCTGAAGCCGCGTGGCGGCAGATCGAACCTGCATACATTCTTCAGGGCCAGTGGACGAGCATAGTCAAGAACTTCATCTTCGACTCGCGCATCGGTTATATGCATCAGATCTTCCCGCTTGGATACCAGCCGGGCATCACCAACGCTGATTTCAACCGCGAGGACACGACGCTATCCACTGAGACCGGAGCCCCGCCCTACGAATACATCAACCCCGCACAGAGCCTGGCATTCTCTGAAGCTGTTTCCTACTACAAGGGCCACTGGCTGGGCGCATCGCACAATTTCAAGTTCGGTTTCGATTTCTCCACTAACCGCAACGGTTATATCTACCAGATCAATCAGGGAATCAACGCCATCTATAACAACGGCGTGCCTTCGTTCATCATTGCCTACAACTCGCCTCTCGATCAGAAGAGCATCTACCATGAAAGCGCGCTGTATGCGCAGGACTCCCTCAGCTTCAAAAGGCATTGGACGCTGAATCTGGGCGTGCGCTACTCCCACTTCAATACCTTCAACCCGAAACAATCAAGCCCTGCGGCAACATTTCCCGATCTCTTTCCTGATCGCACCTTTCCACAATCTGCAGATTATGTTGTCTGGAATACAGTTCGTCCGCGCCTGGGCGTCACATGGGATCCGACCGGCAAGGGCAAGTCTGTCGTTCGCGCCTCGTTCGGACAATATGACGTAATCGAAGGCACGGAAGTGGCCGAGACACTCAATCCCAACGGACTGAGCTATCAGGAATACACCTGGAACGATACCAACGGCGATGGCATCCCGCAACAGGGTGAGTGGCTTCTTCCGCAGAATCTCGTAGCAAGTTCCGGCGGCCTCTATACACATGTTGATTCCGGCTTAAAGCGGCCCTACTCCGATGCAGTCAACGTCGGCTATCAGCAGGAGCTTTTCGGCGGCGTCAACCTTGGCATCAACTACTACTACCGGACAACGCGCAACTGGTATGCCGAGCGTAATCTTGCTGCGCCGACATCCGATTACACAGCAGTACAAACCACAAATCCGCTGACCAACAAGCCGCTGACCCTGTATAACCTTGCGGCCGCCGATGTAGGCCAGGCAAATTATGTTATTACCAATATCTCTGACCTCAACAACAATCACTTCAATGCGCTCGAAATCACGGCGCGCAAGCAGATGTCGAAGCGCTGGCAGCTGCTGGCCGGATATACCTTGCAGCAGAAGAAGGGCACCTATCGTCGCGGCCTCACTGACGACTTCAACAATCCGAATAACAACGTCAACCGCGCCGACAGCGTGCTCGATTACGACGCTACCAATGTCTTCAAAGTGGACTGGACCTATGTTGCGCCATGGCGCATCTCCTTCAGCGGCAACTACCAGTTCTATACTGGCTATCCGCTCGATCCGAACAACGGCCCTCCCCAGGGAGTATTCTCAGAAGTCACAGACAGTTCAGGAAACACCACCACCCTCAATCAAGGACAGGTAAATGTCATCCTTGAGCCGCTGGGAACGCTGCGTCTTCCCAATGTCAGCCTGCTGAACTTCCGTCTCTCCCGACCGACAGCACTTACCGATCGCTTCCAGCTCGAACCAATCGTGGATCTATTCAATGTCGCGGATGCGAGCACGGTGACTGGCAAGGCATCAACCTATGGCCCCAATTTTCTCCGTCCGACAGATCAGATGCTGAACCCGTTTATTGCACGCTTTGCATTGCGGCTTACGTTCTAAGAAACTCTCCGGCAATCTGGCGGTGTGCCGTTTGATTCGGCATGCCGCCAAACTATGTAGGCAATAACATCAAGAGGGATCAGATGCCAAACAAAACAAGAGTGCTGGCAGCCTTATTTGTGGCTGCAATATTCTCCACAACCAACAGCGCAATCGCACAGACGGACGGCCACTCTCATCCTCTGACCATCGAGCAGCTGATCGATATCAAATTTCCTACGAACCCTGTCTGGTCGCCGGATGGAAAGAAGGTAGCCTTTCTGTGGGACCGCGCAGACATCGTCAATCTCTACCTTGCTAATGCCGATGGAAACGGTGCGCCGGTGGCGCTTACTTCCTATCCTGATGGAAAGGTCGACGATGTGTTCTGGAGCCACGATGGCACGGCTATCTATTACTCGCACGGCGGCCAATTGTGGAAGGTTGCTTCCTTAGGCGGCACCCCGCAGCCAGCATCGACGGCTGAGCAGAGCGGCAGCATCACTCCCTCACCTGACGGACAGCGCATCGCGCTTGTAAGACCCGGCAAGGCCGGCAGCGAATTGATTGTGCGCTCGCTTGCGGATGGCACAGAGATAAAACTCGCCGAGAGCCCGGCACATATCTCCGGTATCAGCTGGTCGCTCGACGGATCAAGGATCGCCTATGTCGGTGATCTCAAAATCGTTCACCATGACGAATCCCCTGCGTATTCCGGAGCAAAGCTCGTCTATCGCGTGACCGAGCAGCTGCCCGGCCAGCTTTACGTTGTCGCATCCACCGGAGGAAGCCCAGCAGCTATAGGCGCTCCCGGTCACTACGGTCATGTCTTCTGGATCGGCAACACGCATCTCACCTTCGAAACAGAATCCTCTGATTACAGAACGCGAACCATCAACATTGCTGACACGCAGAGCGGCTTCCTGCAGGCCATTCACAGTGATAAGGAAGACAAATTCTGGAGCATCCCAGGATGGGGAGCCAAAGCGCAACCTCAACCCTCCCCTGACGGCAAGTGGGTCTGCTTCCTGAGCGATGTCGACGGATGGGATCACCTTTACGTGATGCCGGCGAGGGGCGGCAATGCAGTTCAAATCACCAAAGGGCATTTTGAGGCATGGCGGCCGTCATGGTCGCATGACAGCAAAAAAATTGCCTTCGACGCCAACGAGCCTGATCATCCCGGAGATCGCCGACTGGGCATTGCTTCCATCGGAAGCGACGCCTCACACGCGACTGTCAGCTATATCACCACCGGAACGGGAACGAACGTCGAGCCGCAATGGTCTCCTGACGATAAGAGTCTCGTTTACCAGCACACCGATACGAAAAATCCTGCTGACCTCTTCGTCATTGCAGCCGCGCCCGGGTCGCAGCCCGTCCGTTTGAGCGATTCGTTGCCTGCCGGTGTAGACCGTTCTGAATTCGTCGCGCCGGAGTTCGTGCATTATCCAGGCCCCGACGGCAAGCCCGTTCCCGGCTGGCTCTTCGTTCCCAAAAACCTGGACCGCACCAAGAAGCATCCGGCCATCGTCTGGATTCACGGCGACGGCATCAATCAGAACTATGACGGCTGGCACATCCAGCGAAATTACTCCGTGTACTACAGCTTCCATCAGTATTTGTTGCAGCAGGGCTACGTCGTCTTTGCGCCCGACTATCGGGGCAGCATTGGTTACGGCAGGGAATGGCGCAACGGCGTGTACATGGATGTAGGTGGCAACGACGCCAAAGACGCATGGATGGCGGCAAACTATCTCAAGACGCTCCCCTATGTCGACAGCGATCACATGGGCGTATGGGGCCTGAGCTACGGCGGCTTCTTCACCCTGATTGCTGTGACCGATCAGCCGACTCTTTTTCGCGCTGCCGTCGATGTCGCAGGTGTCGTCGACTACGCCATGTACTACAGCGATCCCTATCACGGCGACTGGACAGCGAGCCGCATCGGCACTCCCGAGCAGAACCCGCAAGTCTACGCGCAAGCCTCCCCCATCTCACACATCGATCGCCTCGCGCGTCCATTGCTCGTCCTGCACGGAACAGCGGACGTCAATGTCCCATATCTCGAGTCCGTCTGGTTGATAGACGAAGCCCTCAAGAAAGGCAAAGGCGATCTCATCACGTTCATGATGTATCCGGGCGAGTTCCACTACTTCAGCCGCGAGCATGTACTGGACGATGCATGGCACAGGGTGGACAATTTTTTTGCGCATTGGTTGAAGGAGCAATGAAATCTCAATGAGGTGAGCTGTGTCTGCTGGAACCGGAAATCATGGTGAGAAGTGCGCGGGCGGCATTGTGCTTTCGATATCGCTGCTTAGGAAAATCGCGTCACATCTGCCTCGACGCGATTCCTTCCGCCTTCTTTGGCTTTGTAGAGCAGTTCATCTGCTTGTGCCAGAAGGGTTGTGACCTCCTGCGGCTCCATGCGCGTAGAGAAAGCAATACCAAAACTGGCAGTGAAGTTGAAGCATTCTCCCTGTGTCGAACACAGGTTTGCCGCGGCAATATTCTCACGAAATCGCTGCACGGTGTGAATTGCGTCTACAGGATTCGGTGTTTCAAGAAGCACCGCAAATTCTTCTCCGCCTATCCGGGCGACAATATCGTCTTTACGCCATGTTTTGCGGCAAAGATCTCCGATTGTCTTCAGTGCGAGATCTCCTGTTGGATGGCCGTATGTGTCATTGATCTGCTTGAAATGATCGATGTCAAACATAATCAGGGCAAGAGATGAGTGCTCTGTTGGAGAAACCGCGCAAAGTACGCGGCCGCGGGATTCAAATGAGCGTCGATTCAGCAGGCCGGTTAACGCATCGGTTTCCGCCATCGCTCTCAGTTCATCCTCCAGCTGCAACCTCCGGCTGCTATGTGCTTTAAGGATTTGCACCGCATTGAAGAGCGACTGGATTTCACCGTGATACGTTCGTGATTGTATCTGCGCTGGGAGCTTGTCCGCTGCTATTGCAATGATCGCCCGCGTCGCGTCGTGGAATGGCAGAATCACATATCTGCGATACATCCAGATAACCAGAAACTGCGCTCCTATGAGGACCATGCCGATGGCCGTAGTTCCGATGAGCCGCGTCAGTACTCTGTCGAGGTGTCGCTGTAATTCTGCGCCAGCTCGATTGAGCATCTCGTCGCGGAAATCAATGATCGGATGCATCAGGGGGACATACTGATTTGCGAACTGTGCCGTCGAGGGAAGCGCTGCCGCTGAACCATTCTGAAACCTGCGCACGGACTGAATGTAGTCAAGCCCCCGCTCGAAATACTGCTCCCTCACGCGTTCAAGCGGCTCCACTGTCAGGGTGGAGTTGTTCGCGGCAAGTGATCCGATCGCCCAGCGCAACTGATCGACGTGGCCCAGAGCATTTTCAATGTTCAGTTGCTCTGTCTCTGTTAGCGGCCTTCGCTCAACGAGAGCTCCTGTGAAGCGCGAACCAAGTAATCCCGCATACTCGCGAAGCATAGCGGCAAAACGCGCCATCTGGAGGAAGCTCAATGCATGCGCATCGTCTCCGGCAATATCCAGTTCGCTTGCTTCGATCACCTGCGTGAATTGCGGAATAACGTTGACCATACGGTTGACAGCCTCATCCAGTGATGGCCTCGTACGTTGTGAGAGCGGTATTCCAGCAAGTTGGTCGACGTAGCCACGCGCAGCGAACAGGTCGCTTTGCAACTGCTCTATTGCCTTTGACCCAATAGCGCACCCCGTACAGTTAGCTGTAGCGAGTAGCGTGGACAACTTTGCTATGGAAATATCGCTGGCGCTGCGCGCCGCCCGCAACGCGTCCAATTGTGTCTCAGGAATTGGAAGATCCTCACCCAGCACGCTATTGGTCGGCCCGCGTTCAGCCGATACTTTTCCCATTGTCATGAGTGTGGCGCGAAATATGTCAAACGCAGAGGTAGCCTTCCTGGCATCTGAATATGTGTTCCATTGATTCCAGAGAAATCCCGCAATTACCAGAAGAAGGAGGGTGCAAACTGTGATAATGACTGCTCGCAGGCGCTGCCGGATCAGTGTGCGGGGAAAAGCGGTTCCGGATTGAGTTGCAGAATCCGGTGCTGAGATATTTTCAGTTCGCGCCACCATCTTCTGTTCTCAATGCTATATAGAACTACTCTGCCGTGCAGGCCATTTATATCGCTAAGATGCTCAATCCACCTCCATTGTCTTTAATTTCCGGAAACAATCTTGTGCGATTCTCAGTGTCAACAGGACTCGATTCACCAATACATCGTCCTAGCTGTGGGACGCAGCAGAAGCAAAGCGCAGCATGACCGGATCCTGTCCTGAAACCTGGGCCGCAAGAATAGCGCTGACCGCGCTTGCCGGCAGGGGCTTGGCGAAGTAATAGCCCTGGCCAAAGTGGCAGCCTAGCGACTGCAGCCACTGGAGCTGCTCGGCATTCTCAATGCCCTCGGCGACGACATTCATCTTGAGCGACTGTGCAAGGTGAACGATCGCGCTCACAATCTCCTGCGATTCCTTTCGCTCCGTCATGCGCTGGATAAAGGAGCGGTCAATCTTGAGCGTGTCAAAAGGGAAGCGGTGCAGATGGTTCAGTGAGCTGTAACCGGTCCCGAAATCATCCATGTGCAGACCTACGCCCATGCGGCGCAGGTGCTGCATCGTTTTGAGCGCAGCGTCGGAGTTATCCATGAGGCTGCTCTCTGTCATCTCCAGACTCACATTTCCCGCGTCCACTCCAGAAGTTTCAAGCGCATTTGAGACGCGCTCCACCAGATCGGGCTGGGCAAATTGCTTCGCCGAAAGATTCACGCTTACGCGCAGGTCGAGTGCATCAGCGCTCAGCGCACGCCAGGCAACAATCTGGCGGCAGACTTCCCTGAGCACCCAGTCGCCCAGGGGAAGAATCAGGCTGGTCTCTTCTGCGATGGGAATAAACTCCGAAGGCGGAATCAGTCCGCGATCCGGATGGTTCCAGCGGACAAGCGCCTCCAGGCTGATGACTCGCCCTGATTGAAGATCGACCTCCGGCTGATAGTAGAGGACCAGCTGGCCGGCTTCAATCGCGTGACGCAGCTCTGATTCAAGCTGCATCTGGCGCAGTGTGCGCTCGCGCATGCTCGGGGAGAAACAGACCGGTTTGCCGCGCCCATCGGATTTGGCTTGATACATGGCAAGGTCAGCGTCGCGCAGCAGGTCTTCCGCGGAGCCATAGCTGGCGCCAGCCATCGCCACGCCGAGATGCGCATCGATGCTGACCGCCTTCTTTCGTAAAGTAAAGGGCTGCGCCAGCGCATCATGGAATGTGCACGCTATCTGCAAAGCATGCAGCTTGCGCTCAACTCCATCGAGAAGAATCGAGAACTCTGCGTCCGTGGTGCGCGCTACCAGCGACTCGCAGCTCAGATTGCCGCTGCGCAAAGCATTCGTGAGTCGGCGTGCGATCTCAAGCAAAAGCGTATCGGCAGCCGCAAAGCCCAGGCTCTCAGGAATAAAACGGTAGCGATCCAGACTGAGCGAGATCACGGCAAAATTCCACTCCTTCTTGTCCTGCGCCCGGCGCAGCCGCCGCTCCAGGCGGTCAAGAAAGAAGAGGCGGTTCGGCAATCCGGTCAGGGGATCGCAGGTCCGGCGCTCAGTGTGGTCGGTAAGCGAGCCTCCTACGCGCCTCTGCTTCTGATCCGCGATGCCACGCGCCACCACCCAGCGCCAGCTTCCATCGCTGTGACGGATGCGGTGTTCATAGTGAAAGCCGCACGTTTTGCCTGCAGCCAGCGCCTTCAACTCTGCTTCGAGCCGCGGTCTGTCTTCCGGATGCGCGTGGCCCAGCCAGTGCTCTAGAGAGCCTGAAAAGTCTGCAGGCTCAAGCCCCGCAATTGTCTGCCAGCGGTGCGAGTAATCGACGCACCCGGCCCGCAGGTCCCACTCCCAGAACCCATCCGATGAAGCACGCGCCCCCAGTTCATACCGGAAATGCGCCGGCTCGGATGCAAAGCCGGCTTGCAAACAAGCCTGATCTGACTGAAAACTTTGAGTCATAAGATGGCCCGCCGCCGGCTACACTTCGGCCTTGAGCTTCCTCGTGTTTATCGGCTATAGAAGGAAGAAGTTTAAGGGGTCATCGAAGCAGGAATCACAAAGCTAAACAGAATCATAAATGAATCACGCCGCGCGCAATCGCAATCAGCGACAGCGTCGCCACCACAATCCACAACAGCAGCCCCTGCAGCATCGGTCTCACGCCCGTTTCCTTGAATGTCTGCCGGCTGATCCCGCTCCCGATCAGAAACAGCGTCACCGCCAAGCCAAGCTTCCCCAATCGATAGACGGAAGCATAGGCCATATGGAGCTGCGGCAGATAGCTGTTCATCACCGCCGCCAGGCAGAAGAAGAGAATGAACCAGGGCAGATGGATGCGCGCTCCGTTCTTCTTCACGGCTGCTGTCGCCAGCGCAACAGGAACAATCCACAAAGCACGCGCCAGCTTTACCGTCGTGCCGATAGCCAGTGCCGCAGCGCCATACTTCGCCGCCGCTCCCACAACTGAGCTGGTGTCGTGAATCGCCAGCGCTGACCACAACCCGAACTGCGTCTGCGAAAGATGAAGCGCCGTACCGATCGCCGGGAAGACAAACAGTGCAACCGAATTGAGCACAAACACCGTGCCCAGTGAGACAGCCATCTCCTCCTCATTGGCATTGGTGACCGGGCCGAGCGCTGCAATGGCGCTGCCGCCGCAGATCGCCGTCCCCGCAGAGATAAGGAACGACTGCGTCTTTTCAACCCTCAGAAGATGCCCCAGCAACGCGCCAAGCCCAAGCGCGAACGCAATGCCAACGGCGGTATAAAGAAATCCGGAGCGGCCGACCTTGATGACCTCACCCAGATCCATGCCAAATCCGAGGCACACCACCGAAACCTGCAGCAGAAACTTCGCCAGCCTCTTGCTGTCGAGATGATAAGGATGCTTCAGCAGCATTCCATAAGCCAGCCCCGAAGCCAGGGCCAGCGGAGGAGAAAGCAGCCCGCTCGCCGCCAGAATAATCGCGACAAAAAAGAGATTCTTCGCCATACACTCTGAGCTTTGCAGCCGGAAGGCATGCGCGTCCAAGAGTGATTTGTGATGCCTGATTCGTTTTACTTATGAGTATTCAGAAAGCGCTGGAACGCGGCGGCCGCACCTTCCGGCTCGGGCCCGAGCCTTCGGATCAGCGTAAGGCCGCGGCGAATCTCGAGTCCCTCTATCTTCACCGTGGCAATCGTACCCAGGCGCAGAGACTTGCCGATCGCCCACTCCGAGACAAAACCGAGCCCCAGCCCGGCCTCGACGCCCGAGAGAATCGCTTCTGTCGAATCGAGCTCCATCCGAATTTGTAACCGGTTCAGTGGCAAACCCGCTTTACGAATCGCCTGTTCTACCACACGCCGTGAGCCTGAGCCCTGCTCCCGCAAAAGCAGCGGCACCTCAGCAAGCGATTTCAATGGAACCCCTGCAAGCCCGCTCCATTCATGGCTGCGCGGAGCAATCAGCACCATGCGGTCTTCGAGGAACTTCTCTGTATGGACTTCCTTGGTCAGCGGCGGCCCTTCAATCATGCCCAGCATGATCTGGTCTTTCAGTAGCAGCGAAACAATCTCTTCTGTATTGCCGCTCACCACCGAAAGCGCAACTCTGGGATTGTCCTTAAGAAAAGCCCCCAGAATGCGGGGAAGAATGTACTGAGCCACGGTCGTCGAAGCGCCCAGGCGCAGCGCGCCGCTTGCTTCGCTGCCGAGCCCGGCCAGCGCAACTCTCGCTTCTTCAAGCACGCGCGCCGAACGCTCGGCATATTTAAGCAGCAGCTTTCCCGCAGGAGTGAGCGAGATGCGCGTGCCGCTCCGGTCGAAGAGGCGCGTTCCCAGCTCTTCTTCAAGCGCATGGATGTGCTGGCTGACCGCAGGCTGGCTGAGGTGCAACGTCTCCGAGGCCTTGCGGAAGCTGGCCTGCGCTGCCACAGCGCGGAAGACTTTCAGCCGGAAATTTTCCATTTATGCCGTTCTGAAACACAGAAGCCCCGAGGTCTCCGGGGCTTCTGGCATCACTGCGAATGAAGGTTTGGCTTTAAACAGTCACAGCCTTGGCTGATTCGGTCTGCGTTGCGCCGGAGTTCGGCTTGACATCTGCAGACTTCTCGTTACCCGGCTTGCGGATATCGATGCCGCCCTTGAAGAAGGCGCCGTCTTCAATCGAGATGCGCTGCGCTATCACGTCGCCCGAGAGCGAGCCCTCGCTGCGGATATCGACGCGGTCGCTGGCGTTCACGTTGCCGCGGACTTTGCCCAGAACAACGATTTCGCGGGCCGAGATGTTGGCCGTCACCTGTCCATTACGGCCAATGGTCACGCGGTTGCCGGGCAGGTTGATCGAGCCCTCGACTTTGCCATCGATATAGAGTGATTCCGAACCTGTGACCTCACCCTTAATGATGAGGCTCTTGCCGATGGTAGCCTGATCGGACGTTGCCTGTGAGGCGGCAGCTGGCGCGCTGCTGCGTGCGCTCGAGTCAAAGCTTGGGGTTGTTGGAGCGGCCGGCCGAGTTGGCTCGCTGGGTGTTGGCGAAGAGCTTCCGGTCTGATTTGGTTTCCACATCTGCTTGGGGTTTCCTTTCTTCTCCTCTTGGCTTGCTTCTGCTCCGGGATCTCGCGCGAGTCCCTCGACCGCTTATTTCGTCCCGAAATCAAGAAGCATCGAACGTCGAACCTTGTCCTGTTCGGGAGCTTTACTGTCCCGAATCCGCGCAATCGGCGCTGCTGTCTGCATCTTAAACAGGGTTGCGCGAAAATTGCACCCCATTCGCAGAAATCTTTTTTCCAATGCGCTCTAATATGGTTCCGAAGGAAACCATTTTGAAATCGCACCGCGCCTTTTCTCCTATTGCGCGCCTTTTCTCCTATTGTATGACTGATCGTGAACTTCTTCACCGCATCGAGCGCTCGCCCGGTCAAAAAACTGGCTACAAGCAGCTCGTCCGTGAACTCGGCCTCGGCGGAGGACGTGACCGCCGCCTGTTGCTCGAGCACCTGGCGCGGCTCACTGCGCGCGGCGCGCTGGTCAAAATCGACCGCGACCACTGGAGCATCCCCAAAGCGGCTGCCCAGCGCGACAACCTTGTCGCTGGCCGCATCGATCTCCACCGCGACGGATACGGCTTCGTCCGCCCCACCGACCGCAGCCGCGCAGGCGACGACGATATCTTCATTCCTCCCAATGAGCTGAGCGGCGCCATGCAGGGCGACCAGGTGCTGGTCGAACTCCTGTCGCCGCGCGCCGACGGCCGCAAGCTGGGCCGTGTGCTGCGCGTGCTTACCCGCCGCAACCCCACCGTGGTAGGCATTTTCCACTACGCCCGCAACGACCGTGCGCAGGGCCACTCCGTCATGCCCTTTGACGAGCGCATGACCCAGCCCATCCTGGTTCCTTTCGGTCAGGAACTGCCTCCCGCAGACAAGCCCTCCGGCACTCCGCACCGCGTTCTCGGCGAAGAGGCAAAACGCCATAACTTTGACGATCTGGAAGGTCTGGTCGTTGATGTGGAAATCACCGAATGGCCCACCATGGGCCGTCCCGCGCGAGGCCGCGTCATCGAAGTGCTGGGCGCGGAAGACGATTTCGGCGTCGATGTTGAAATCGTCATCCGCAAGCACCATCTTCCCCATGTTTTTCCGGACAAGGTGCTCGAAGAAGCGCGCAGCGTAGCCTTTCTTGATCCGGAGACCGTCGCCGCCCGCCGCGACTTCCGCCGCCTGTCCATTGTCACCATCGATGGGGAAACAGCCCGCGACTTCGACGATGCCGTTCTCGTCCGCGAGCACAGCGACGGCACATTCGAGCTCCAGGTTCACATCGCCGACGTGGCGCAATACGTTTTTCCCGCCACCGCGCTCGATCTGGAAGCGCGCCTGCGCGGCAATTCGGTTTACTTTCCAGACCGCGCCATTCCCATGCTTCCGCAGGAGCTTTCCACCAACATCTGCAGCCTGCGCCCGGATGAAGACCGCCTCGTCCTTTCCTGCCTGATGAACATTGACGCCTACGGCGACGTCCTCAGTTATGAGATCACCGAAGGCGTCATCCGCTCAGCGCGCCGCATGACCTACACCCAGGTGCACGCGATTCTGGAAGGTGATGAAACCGTGCGCTCCGAGTTCCGCGAGCTGGTCCCCGAATTCGAGCGTATGCACCGGCTCGCGCAGATTCTCAACAAAAAGCGCGAGCGCCGCGGCTCCATCGATTTCGACCTGCCCGAGCCCATCATCGAGTTCGACGAGTTCGGCGCCATGAAGAGCATCTCGCGTTCGGCGCGCAACTGGGCGCATCGCCTCATCGAGGAATTCATGCTCGCCGCCAACGAATGCGTCGCTTCATGGATCGAACAGCAGGGCGTCGCCTCTATCTACCGCATCCATGAGAAACCCGAGCCGCGTCGCGTCGTCGAGTTTGAAGAGACAGCCGCCAGCTTCGGCTATTCGCTCGGCGTCGGCAACCTGCCCGTGCGCAAATTTCAGATGAAGTCCGAGCGCCGTGAACAACATGGACGCGGGCGCAATCCGCGACAACATGAGGTTCCCGAGGACATCGTCGTCACGCCGCGCATGTATCAGAAGCTGACAGCGAAGATCGCCGGCAAGCCCGAGGAGCGCATTCTCTCCTACCTGATGCTGCGCTCGCTCAAGCAGGCGCGCTACAGCGAAAAGAACGAAGGCCACTTCGCGCTGGCCGCTCCCTGTTATACGCACTTCACTTCGCCCATCCGGCGCTATCCGGATTTAATCGTGCACCGCATCACGAAGGCCCTGCTGTCTGAGGGTGTGAGCGGCGAAGGTCATCTCGTGGCGGGCGAGCCGCATGCGATCGAACGCGCAAGTATGCCTCCGTGGAAACGTGACGTCGAACATTCTTTGAAGGGGCACGGCTTCAGCCGTGCCGCAAGTCATCCGGGATCCACGCGGCTTCAGCCGCCGAGGGAAGGTTTTTCAGGTCTGGACGAGCCCGCACTAGCAGCCATCGCGCAGGAATCAAGCGAGACCGAGCGCCGCGCTGCCGACGCCGAACGCGAACTGGTCGAGTGGAAGAAGGTCAAGTTCATGCAGGACCGCGTTGGCGAGGACTTCAGCGCCATGGTTCTGAGCGCAACCAAATACGGCCTCTTCGTCGAGCTCGACAACCTCTTCATCGAGGGACTGGTGCCCATCCAGAGCCTCGGCCAGTTTGACGGTGACTACTACACCTACCGCGACAACACCCGCCAGATCATCGGAGAACGATGGGGCCGCAAATTCACCTTCGGCCAGAAGCTGCGTGTCGTGCTCGACCGCGTGGATGCCAATGAGCGTCGCCTGCAGTTCTCAGTTCTCGACGAGGGACCGCAGGAGCGGAGGAAGCAACCCGGAAAGAGTGCAAAATCCCGCAAACAGAAGCAGAAGTCATCAAAGCATCACGGCGCAAAGCCCAGGAAGCCCTCCGGCAAAAAGCGCAGAAAATAAGCGAGCAAATGCTTCTCAGTGCTGCTGCGCGTAGTAATCCTGAAGCACAGTGAAGGCCTTCTTCTTCTCTCCCTTATCGGAAACCAGCCCCTTGCGGTTGTAGTAGTCCTGAATACCGGGAAGCTGCCGCATAGGCGAACGGAAGTCCATCAACACCCACGGCGTAATGCCGGCGAGGAAGGGAATGTTTTTGAACATCTGAAACTGCTGCTGAAACAGATTCGCCTGATACTCTTCGCTGAACCTGTATGTCGCATCCCTATGCAGGCCGGCCTTTGCGCCTCCGCCAAATTCGCTGATGATCAGCGGTTTGTGCATCGGATTTTCCCACTTGATCTCAGGAATCTCTTCCGGCTTATTGGTGTACCAGCCAAAGTATTCGTTATAGCCCAGCACATCGAGATACTGCCCCAGCGGATCATCCATCACAACCGTCTTATCGCTGTTGCCATGGTGAGGAATTACGACCGCTGAAGTAATCAGGCGCGTGGGATCCTGCTGGCGCGCCAGGCCGGCAAGCTTTCCGATAAATTCCGTCCGCTCCGGACTGACCGGCGTTTCATTCGACATCGACCACATGATGACCGACGCCTTGTCATTGTCGCGCCGGATCATATCGTGAAGCTGCCCGGAAGCCACATCAAACGTATGCGGATTCGTCCAGGCATTGCCCCAGTACACCGGAATCTCCGACCACACCATAATGCCCAGTCTGTCGGCCACGCGCGTCATGTGCTCGCTGTGCGGATAGTGCGCGAGCCGCACAAAATTTGCATGCAGCTCATGCGCCCACCCAAGAAGCGTCTGCGCATCTTCTTCCGACCACGCGCGCCCCGAACGGTACGGCGCTTCCGCATGGATGCAGATGCCGCGCAGAAATACCGGCTTGCCGTTCAGCAGAATCTTTTCGCCTTGGACCTCAATCGTGCGGAAACCGACTTCATCCTTCAGAGCATCAGCACCCGCACGCAGTTCCACGCCGTAGAGCTTCGGATTCTCCGGTGACCATCGCATGAGCCCGGATGCGGCAATCGAGAAAACAGCGTTGCCGGAAGTATCTGTCTCAGCTGTCTTCTCGATCTTCAGTTCGGGAACGCGCAGCGTAACCTTCTCGCCCGCGCTTGCTCCGACGACGTGAACAAAGCCATCAAGCTGATCTCCGGGGCCGCGCTTCAGCTGGAGCGAGTAGTCATCGATGAAGCTTTCCGGCACCTCCACCAGCGAGACTTCGCGTGTGATGCCGCCATAGTTCCACCAGTCACTCTTGATTCCGGGCACGCGCTCCACCTGCCGCTGGTTATCTACCGCAACCACAGCGAAGTTCTCGCCCGGCTTTAAAACGCTGGTTACATCACAATCGAAGGCCGTGTATCCGCCTTCATGCTGGCAGACATAGCTGCCGTTCACAAAGATGTGCGCCGCGTAATTCACTGCTCCAAAGTGCAGAAAGACGTGCGTGTGCGGCTTGGGCTGATAATCAAAATCTTTCTCGTACCAGAGCAGCCCCTCATAGAAAAACAGGTCCTGTTTCTGCGAGTTCCAGTCGCCGGGAACCTGAAGCGTGGGCGATTTCGCAAAGTCATACTCCTGCAAAGCTCCGCCCGGAACCGGATGCCCGTTCTTCGCATATCCATTCAGATTGGGCTTGTCCGGATGGCTGCCCCATCCATTCCAGTACGGATCGACAATGGAATGCCACGGCCCGTTCAGGCTTGTCTGTTGTCGATGATCGACATCCACCAGCAATGTCGTGGGCTGTTGCGCCCGAAGCGGGATCAAGGCGGAGAGGAAAATAAAAAGACAGGCAGTGGTCAGACCATATTTGCGCATGGCCAACATCTTACTTGCGGGGAGCGCCAAGACGAAACTGATTTGCGAGATCGAATTCGTCGCGCAGCTCCGGCGTCTTCAGGTTCTCGCGCAGATGCGTGAGCCGCTGCTCAAGCGCGTGAAGGCTCGCCGCAACAGCCTCAGCATTGGTGTGCGCAATGTCGCGCCACATGGAATAAGGACTTGCGCCCAGGCGCGTCATTTCGCGTAGAGCGCGACCCCCGATCGCGCGCAGCTCCTCATCGTCACGAAATTTGTCTTCAAGAAGCGCGCTCATCGCAGTCGAAACAAACTGGGGAAGGTGGCTCACCCAGGCGCACAGCTCGTCATGGCGCTTCGGGTCGAGATCGATCACGCGGCTGCCGAGCCTCTGTATCCAGGTACGCCATTCGTCGGCTTTTGCCCGCGCCTCGACCGACATTCCCGAGCCGCTCATGCATTCCGTAAAAAGCCAAACTGCGCCATGAAAAAGATTCCCATCCGCATGCGCCGCTCCGCTGACTTCTTTGCCCGCCATGGGATGCCCTGGCAAAAATCCAGGCTTGTCCAGCTCATTGTAGAGCCCGGAAGCGTGCTCACAGAGCACGCCCTTCACGCTGCCGACATCAGTGACCAGCTGATCTGCACGCAGAACAGGAGCGAGCCTCTCCAGCCATTCAAGGATGCTGAAGACCGGCCCGCTGAGCAGCACCACGTCGCTCTGCTCAGCAGCCATCAGCGGATCATCGGCGATCACCGTGACTGCTTCACGCCCAAGGGCGATCGCTGCCTGGACCACGTCGCGGTCCCAGCCGAAGATCGTGCCGGCAAAGCCATTCTGGCGCAGCGCCATCCCGATTGAGCTACCAATCAGCCCCGTTCCGAGAATGGCGATACGCTCGATGGCCATGGCTAAGCGATGTTTCTCCCTACAGCGGTTGCGATAAGCCGAAGCTCCTGCATCAGCTTTGCGAACTGTTCCGGAAAGAGCGTCTGTGCTCCATCCGAAACAGCCTTATCCGGGTTGGGATGCACCTCGATCAGCAGTCCATCCGCGCCCGCGGCAATCGCAGCTCGCGCCATTGCCGGAACCTTGTCGCGAATGCCCACGCCATGCGACGGATCGCCAAGCACCGGCAGGTGCGACAGCTTCTTTAGCACCGGAATGGCCGAAATATCCATGGTATTGCGCGTGTACGTCTCAAAGGTGCGGATGCCGCGCTCGCACAGCATCACTTCATAGTTGCCGCCGGACAGAATGTATTCAGCCGAAAGCAGCAGCTCCTCAATGGTAGCGGCAATGCCGCGCTTCAGCAGCACCGGCTTGCGCACCTGTCCAAGCTCCCGCAGCAGGTTGAAGTTCTGCATGTTGCGCGCGCCTACTTGAAAGACATCGACGTAAGGCATCATCAACTCGATCTGCGAAATCTCCATCACCTCGCTGATGATGAGCAACCCGGTCGCATCGCCCACTTCGCGCAGCAGCTTCAGCCCTTCCAGTCCGAGCCCCTGGAAGGAATACGGCGAGCTGCGCGGCTTGAAGGCGCCTCCGCGCAGAAATTTTGCGCCTGCGGCTTTCACTTTTTCGGCAGCCGCAAAAATCTGCTCGCGGCTTTCCACCGAGCACGGCCCGGCCATCACCACCGCTTCCATATTGCCGACCGTCACCCCGTTCTTGAACTTGATCACTGTGCCTTCCGGGCGAAAGCCACGTCCAGCAAGCTTATAGGGCGAAGAGATGCGGTAGGCCTCCGCAACTCCTTCGAGCACTTCAAAATCCTTAACGTCAAAGGCCGCCGGAGTTCCTACTCCGGCAAGAATGGTTTGTACCGTGCCGGTGGTGCGATGAACCTTGAAGCCGAGATCGATCATCCGCTCGGTTATGTTTTGTATCTGTTCTTCGGATGCCTTCTCTTGCATGGCGACGATCATGATTTCTTTCCTGTCTCCCCTGTTGCAGACCTTTGTGAGGCAAGCTCATCCTGCTGCAGCGACCGCATCACATCGATAATGCGCTCATAAATATGCACCAGCTCACTATC
Source organism: Acidobacterium sp. FHG110202_01 (assembly GCF_059115305.1). Taxonomy (NCBI): domain Bacteria; kingdom Pseudomonadati; phylum Acidobacteriota; class Terriglobia; order Terriglobales; family Acidobacteriaceae; genus Acidobacterium; species Acidobacterium sp. FHG110202_01. Next base: position 260,382 of record NZ_JBZYWJ010000003.1, on the reverse strand, counting down.
GGGCAGGGGGCCCTTGTTGGCTGCACGCACATTTTCAAAGATCACGCGCTCGCGGTTCGGTTCATACACAGGCAGGCTTGTGGATTTCTTCAACTTGCCGATGGCCTGCGCGGCCATAGCGCGCTCGCTGATGAGCGACACAATCTGACGATCGAGTTCATCAATCTTCTTGCGCCAGTCTGCAATGTCCATGTAGTTCCTTCCTGCGTAAGAGAACGCGCGGCTGCGCGCCTGCGCTGTAGTTAAGCTGCCTTGGAAACTTTTGCGCGGATTACTGGGCCAGCGCCACGGGTTGGCGCAGACCCCTGATAAATCGTGCGATGGAGCTGGGGGCTTCTTCGCGCGTCGACTTTTCAATGATGGCAACCAGCGCGCTGCCTACCACTGCGGCATCCGCATATTCTCCGACCGCTGCAACATGCTCCACATTCGAGATGCCGAAGCCGACAGCAACCGGCAGATCAGTGAATTTGCGCAGCCGCTTCACCAGCTCTTCCGCGTCCGATGTAAGTGCCTTCTGCGTGCCCGTGATGCCGGTGCGGGAAATCGCGTAGACAAAGCCCTGCGATGCCTGCGCAATGCGCTTGAGGCGCTCATCGGGACTCGTAGGAGCAGCAAGAAAAACAGGCGCAAGATGATGCGCGCTCAGCTGCTTCAGATATGCATCCGCCTCTTCGACAATCATGTCGGTGATAAGCACACCGTCCACGCCGGCCTTTTCCGCCGTTTCACAGAAGCGCTCCAGCCCGAAGCGCAGCACAGGATTGTAATAAGAGAAGATAACGAGCCCGGCTTCAGGCCGTTCGCGCCGCAGATCAGCGGCAAGCGCAAGCACATCGGCAAGCTTCGTTCCGCCTTGCACAGCACGCTCGCTGGCCCGCTGGATCACAGGCCCATCCGCAACAGGATCGCTGAAGGGCACGCCCAGTTCGAGCACATCGGCGCCCGCATCAATCGCGGCCAGCGCAATCGCGCGCGTAGTTTCGAGATCAGGATCGCCGGCCGTCAGATAAGCGACCAGACCGGGCTTGCTTTGGAAACGAATCGGCATGAATCGAGTCTCTACTCCGCGGCTCCCTTCAACTTCAGTTCGCGCGCGAGGATGCCCATATCCTTATCGCCGCGTCCTGAGAGGTTGACTATTAGTATGTCATGCCGTGAGAGAGTCGGCGCAAGCTTGATGCACTCGGCAACTGCGTGCGCGCTTTCGAGCGCCGGCAGAATGCCTTCTGTGCGCGCCAGAGTTACAGTTGCTTTGAGCGCATCTTCATCGGTAGCCGAGGTATACTCCGCGCGCCCGGAATCATGCAGCATTGCATGCTCGGGGCCGACCGATGCATAGTCGAGTCCCGCGGAAACCGAATGCGTCAGCGCAATCTGTCCAGCGTCGTCCTGCAATACATAGGAGTAGGTGCCCTGCAGCACTCCCGGCGACCCGCCGCTGAAACGCGCCGCGTGCTCTCCGAGTTCCGGCCCGCGCCCGCCTGCCTCTACTCCGATCAGACGGACTTCCTTGTCAGGAATAAATTCATAAAACGCGCCGATGGCATTCGACCCGCCGCCGACACACGCGATGATTGCATTCGGCAGGCGGCCTTCTTTTTCCAGAATCTGCTGCCGCGCTTCCTTGCCGATGACGCGATGAAAATCACGCACCATCATCGGATAAGGATGCGCTCCGAGCACGCTGCCAAGTAAGTAGTGGGTGGTCCGGACATTCGTGACCCAGTCGCGCATGGCCTCGTTAATCGCGTCTTTCAGCGTGCGCGAACCGGAGCTGACGCCGCGCACCTCTGCGCCCAGCAGCCGCATGCGATAGACATTCAGCTCCTGCCGGCGCATGTCCTCTTCGCCCATGTAGACGACGCATTCAAGGCCAAACAGCGCGCAGACCGTCGCTGTCGCTACTCCGTGCTGGCCCGCGCCCGTCTCGGCAATGATGCGCTTCTTGCCCATCCGCCTGGCGAGCAGGCCCTGCCCGATGCAGTTGTTGATCTTATGCGCGCCGGTATGCAGAAGGTCTTCGCGCTTGAAATAAATCTTTGCGCCGCCAAGCTGCTCCGTCAGGCGCGAGGCAAAGTAGAGCGGCGTGGGACGGCCCACGTAGTCGCGCAGCAGCGAGTCCAGCTCAGCATGAAATGCGGGATCAGCCTGCGCCTCCGCATAAGCCTGCTCCAGCTCTTCGAGCGCCGCCATCAGCGTTTCAGGAACGTAGCGCCCGCCATACGCGCCAAAGCGGCCCGTGGTTTTCGTCTCTGCCGGATACGTTGCTGTGCTCATGGTGACTCCTCCACCTTCAGATTACGCCATCATCTGCGCCGCAGCTGCTTTGGCCGAGCTGATGAAGGCGCGTACACGGTCATGATCTTTCCTGCCCGGAGCAGCTTCCACGCCGCTCGAAACATCCACTCCCCAAGGCTCAAGCGTTTGGATCGCCTCGCTAACATTGGCCGGATTCAGCCCACCGGCGGCAATCAGCCTCAGATGCGGTGCAGCCTCAAGAAAACCATGCCGAGCAGCCTTCCAATCGAAGCGGACTCCCGTTCCACCAACTGCCGCGGCTGTACGCGAATCGACCAGCACGCCGTTGATGCTGTGGTCTGTCTCAAGAACCTTCAGCTGCGGCTCCAGATCCTGCGTGTAATGGACGACCCGCAGAATGCCAAGATCAGACCCAAAGAGCTCGCGCAGCTTCGACGGCAGCAGAGCATCATTCGTCGCATGCAGTTGCACACCGGTCAGGCCGCCTTCCGTCACTACCCGCGCAATCTGTTCAAAGTCCCAATCGACAAAGACGCCATACTTTTCAAGCCCCTCCGGCAGATGCGGCGTAATCGCGCTCACCTGTTCTACAGTCACGCGCCGCGGGCTTTCTGCAAACACAAACCCCACCGCATCCGCTCCCGCGTCAGCAGCGAGCAGCGCGTCATCGAGGTTCGTATTCCCGCAGATTTTGATCCACATCTGAATTACACTCGCGCCGCAGCAGGCTGCAGAAGCTGCGTCAACGCCGCCCCCGGCGAAGGCTGCCGCATCAGTGACTCGCCTACAAGAAACGCATGGTATCCGGCAGCCCGCAGCCGCTGGATATCATCAGCCGTGTGGATGCCGCTTTCGGCAACATGCACAGCGCTGGAGGGCAGCTGCGCAGCCAGGTCCAGCGAAGTCTCCAGGCTGACGTTGAATGTTTTGAGGTCGCGATTGTTCACGCCATAAGCGTCGCAGCCAAGATCATGCGCGCGCTGGAGTTCTTCAGCCGTATGCACTTCGCACAATACGTCGAGATCGTAGCGGTGCGCAGCATCATTTAATGTCCGCAGCTCCGCGTCCGTAAGCGCAGCCACGATCAGCAGAATCGCATCGGCCTTATGCGCGCGCGCTTCCACAATCTGGTACTCGTCCACCATAAAGTCCTTGCGCAGGCAGGGAATCGTAACCGTAGCCGAAGCAATTTCAAGGTTCTCAAGGCTGCCCTGGAAGAACGGCTCATCTGTAAGCACTGACAGCACCGAAGCTCCAGCCTGCGCCAGTTCCGCAGCCAGCGCCTGCACGTCAAACTCCGGACGGATAAGCCCCTTCGATGGCGAGGCTTTCTTCAACTCGGCAATAATGGCCGGAGCCTCCTGCGCGCGTCTGCTCAGAGCCCGGGCGAAGCCTCTTGGAACATGCTCCGCCGCGCGCTTTTCAAGCTCAGTAAAGGGGACACGCTGCTTGCGTTCAGCAACGGTTTCGCGGGTTTTAGCCAGAATGCGTTCGAGGTGCACTACATTATCCATGTCTCAAACTGAGATATTTCCAGTATAACTTTCGCCCTCTGCCCGTATCATGACGCTATGAAAAGATGTTTTACTGCTCTCCTGCTGTCTGCATCTCTGCTGGCGGCAATCCCTGCCGTTGCTGCGCCGATTGCGATTACTGCCGATCTCTCTGAAGCTCCGCGAAAGCTCTGGCATGCCGATATCACGATCCCCATTCAGGCTGGCCCGGTCACGCTGACCGCCGCCAAGTGGATTCCCGGCACGCACCGCCCCGAAGGTCCTGTCGATAATCTGACCGGGCTTGTCATCAAGGCCAATGGACAGACGCTGACATGGCGGCGCGATGATGTTGACCTCTATACATTTCACGTGACCGTGCCCACCGGCGTCACCAGCCTGCAGGTGCATGTGGATGCCATCGTCACCGCGCGCCTCTCTGACAAGCTGGCCATGCTCGAGTGGGAGAAGCTGCTTCTCTATCCCGCAGGAACGCCAGTAGCCGATATCCAGATTCAGCCATCCATCACCGTGCCCGCCGGCTGGGGCGTCGGCACCGCGCTTACACCCACAGGTACCGAAGGCAGCACCACGCACTTCGCGCCTGTAAGCGTGGAGATGCTTGAAGACTCGCCCGTCATCACCGGCAAATACTTCAAGGAAATCCCGCTCGCTCCCGACGTCACCCCGAAGCACTTCCTCGATGTGGCCGGCGACGCGCCCGAAGACATCGATCTGCGCCCGCAGTTTCTCACCGCGCTCAACAATCTCGTGCATGAAGCCGGCGCCATGTACAGCTCGCACCACTACAACAGCTATCACTTCCTGCTCACGCTCTCCGATTTCGCCGGCGGCGAAGGCCTCGAGCATCACCAGTCTTCAGATAACGGAGTCGACGAGCAAGGTTTCGCTGATGACCAACACGCGCTGCTCGAAGCCGATCTGCTGCCACACGAGTTCACGCATTCATGGAACGGCAAATACCGCCGCCCTGCTGGACTGGCCACGCCCGACTACACCACGCCGATGAAGGGCGAGTTGCTCTGGGTTTACGAGGGCATGACTCAGTATCTCGGCAATGTGCTGGCCGCGCGCTCCGGCTTCCGCACGCCCGAGCAGTATCGCGAGGCGCTGGCCTACTCCGCCGCTAACCTTGACAACCGCCCCGGCCGCACCTGGCGCAATACAGAGGACACTGCCGTCGCTGCATCCATCCTGCGCGGAGGCAATCCCGCATGGTCAAACTGGCGCCGAGGCCAGGACTATTACCAGGAAGGCGAGCTGCTCTGGCTCGATGTGGACACGACCATCCGCCAGCTTACGCACGGCAAAAAGTCGCTGCATGATTTTCTGGTGCTCTTCGTAGGCAAAGGCGGCGACACAGGCCCGATGGTCATTCCTTATACCTTCGACGAACTTGCCAGCACGCTCAACCAGGTCGTCGCGTATGACTGGGCCGGCTTCCTGCGCGAGCGCGTCACCACGCTCAATCCCCATGCCAACCTTGCTGGAATTGAGCACGGCGGCTACAAGCTGGTCTATACCGATACGCCAACCATCTATGAGCGTGCCATCGCCGGGCGCACAGGAGCATACGATGGATGGTTTTCCGCCGGATTGCGCATTCGCCGCGATGGAACCATCACCGATGTGCGCGTTTCTTCGGCAGCGGATAATGCCAAGCTCGCTCCGGGCGAAAAAGTCATCGCCATTAACGGCCGCATCTTCTCGACCGATGTGCTGCGCGACGCCATCAAGCAGGCGAAGGGCAACTCTGAGCCTATCCACCTGATCGTCCAGTCCGACACCTATATCTACAACATCGATCTCGGTTATCACGACGGCGAAAAATATCCGTCCTTCCAGCGCATCGAAGGTAGTCCGGCGCTGCTGGACGACATCGTCAAGCCCATGACCCAGGTTCAACCAATCCCTGGAAGCAAAAAACAGGGTTAGCAGTAACTGCCGAGTCAATGGGGTGGTTCTTGGGTAGAAGCACCGGCCTTTAGGCCGGTGAATAAAAGCAGAAAAAGCTGGGGCTTTAGCCCCGGCTTTTTACGCGGCTGGACTCACCATCATCCGGCCATCTTTCCGTTACGATGAAAGAGGAATGGCTAGAAGTTCGCAGAGTCAGTTCGAATCCTGGGGCCGTTATCCGAAATTGCCCGCAAACCTCGTCCCCCTGAGCTGGACGGTTGATTTCCCCATCACGCATCCTCCTGCTGGAAAAATGCTCCCCGTTGGCGCGGGCCGCAGCTATGGCGACGTCTGCCTGCTTAAGGAAGGCACGCTGCTCAAGACGCGGGGCATGGACCGCTTCCAGAGCTTCGATCCGCAGACAGGAATCCTGCGTTGCGAAGCAGGTGTGATGCTGGCCGAGATCCTCGACTTCGCCGTGCCGCGCGGTTTCTTTCTGTCCGTCACTCCGGGCACGAAATACGTAACCGTTGGCGGAGCAATCGCCAACGACATTCACGGCAAGAACCATCACGTCGCCGGAACATTCGGTAACCACGTGCTGCAGTTCGAGCTTGTCCGTTCCGACGGAGCGCGCTTCATCTGCAGCCCCTCGCAGAATCCCGACTGGTTTCAGGCGACCGTCGGAGGCATGGGCCTCACAGGCCTCATCACCTGGGCGGAAATCAAGCTGCGCCCCATTGTCTCGCGCAGGATCCAGTACAAGGGAACGAAGTTCCTCGGCATCGATGAGTTCGTCGCTCTCTCAAAAGCCAGCGCAAATGTGGAATACACCGTCGCCTGGATCGACTGCGTCGCCACCGGCAAAAACTTCGCCCGCGGCATCTTCATGCAGGGCGATCATTCCCAGAACGCAGACCCGCTCTATCCGAGCAAGCAGCCGAAGCTGTCGCTTCCGGTAGACCTTCCGGAATTCCTGCTGAACCGCTACTCCATCGGCCTCTTCAACACGCTCTACTACAACAAGCAGCGCGGCAAGGAGAAGACCGGCCTCGTCGATTACGAGCCGTTCTTCTATCCGCTCGACAGCCTTCTGCACTGGAACCGCATGTACGGCAAAAACGGCCTGTTGCAATTCCAGTGCGTGTTGCCCTGGGAAGCAGATCAGCAGATGGGCATAACAAAAATCCTCAAGGCAATCACCGCCTCAGGCCTCGCCTCTTTTCTCGCAGTCATCAAGGTCTTCGGCGATGTGCCATCACCCGGAATGATGTCCTTCCCCGCGCCGGGAATCACGCTGGCGCTCGATTTCCCCGTTCGCGCCGTGAGTTTTGACCTGCTCGATAGCCTGGCGCGCATTACGAAGGAGTATGGCGGGCGCATGTACTCTGCTAAGGATGCGCGCATGACTGCCGATCAGTTCCAGGCGTTTTATCCGCAGTGGCAGCACTTCGCGCGCTATATCGATCCTGCATTCGATTCGGCTTTCTGGCAGAGGGTGACCGGACGTGGCTGACGCACAGAACCGGCTTCCATCCCGCATCCTCGTGCTTGGCGCAACTTCTGCCATTGCCGGCGGTGTACTGCGTCCGCTTGCCCGGCGTGGTGCCAGTTTCTATCTGGTGGCGCGCAATCGGGAAAAGCTTGCTGCTGTCGCCGGCGACCTCAAAACGCGCGGCGCATCCGCTGTATTCACCTGCGCAATGGACCTCGACGATACCGCCGCACACGCGCAGATGCTCGATGAGGCAAAGCAGAAGCTTGAAACCATCGAGCTCGCGCTGATCGCGCACGGCATCCTCGGCGACCAGGAAAAAGCGCAGACCTATTACGCGGTGGCGGAAGCCATCTTGCAGACAAATTTCCTCTCCGCCGTGTCTCTCATCACCTGGCTCGCGAATTACTTCGAATCGACCAAGCAGGGAACACTGGCCGTCATCTCCTCCGTCGCCGGCGATCGCGGTCGCAAGAGCAACTACGTCTACGGAGCCTCAAAAGGCGCGCTGAACATCTTTCTCGACGGCGTCCGCAACCGCATCGACCGCGCTGGCGTCCAGGTGCTCACCATCAAGCCGGGATTCGTGGCCACTCCCATGACGGAGCATCTCCCTCAGGGCGCGCTCTTCGCCGATCCCGCAGTCGTGGGCCAGGGCATTCTCAGGGCCGTCGAAAAACGCAAGGACGTTGCCTATGTGCCGCCCATCTGGGCTGTCATCATGTTCATCATCCGCGCCATCCCGAACTTCATCTTCAAGAAGCTGAATCTCTAGAGTGGTCAGACCTTTGAAGGGAATTTTATGAATCGAATGCCGGCCATGGGGCATCGTTAAACACGTAAATTCGATTTTTTTGGAAATTCGGCTTTTTCTGCGCCAGGACCGTCTACCGTAAAATGGAACTGCTTGCAATTGACCTGATCGCCCAGTCATAAGATCAATTCTCCTGGGAAAGTGCCGGATGACGGCAGGGAGAAGTGTTCCTGGGGGATTCTCGCAGGGAATGGAGTACGTTTACTGAACAACAGTCACACGTTTTTTCGATAAACGCGCACGATATATGTACGCCGAAATCGAGAAAATGGAGGGGCTACCTTTCGGTCACGCCAGCCGTGAGCCGCGGAGAGATTGACGAGCTATGTGGATTGTTCGCCTCGCACTGCGACGGCCCTATACCTTTGCTGTTTTTGCTCTGCTTTTGCTGATTCTCGGGCCGGTCTCGATCCTGAGCACACCTACGGATATTTTCCCGAATATCGACATTCCTGTGGTCGCCATGGTCTGGCAATTTGCAGGGCTGTCTCCGGAGCAGATGGGGACGCGCATCGTATTCCAAAGCGAGCGCACGCTGACAACCACTGTCAACGACATTGAGCACACCGAATCGCAATCGCTCAACGGCATTGGCATTATCAAGATTTTCTTCCAGCCCAAGGTCAATATCTCCATGGCGGTAGCGCAGGTCGCGGCCATCGCGCAGACGCAGCTGCGCCAGCTGCCGCCGGGCACAAACCCTCCCCTTGTGATTGCATATAACGCCTCCAGCGTGCCCATCATTCAGCTCGGTCTTTCCGGCGAAGGCCTGTCGGAACAGCAGCTGAATGATTTTGGAACGAACTTCATCCGTACGCAGCTGGTCACGATCAATGGCGTTGGTATCCCGTTTCCTTACGGAGGAAAACAGCGTCAGGTGCAGGTAGACCTCAACATGCAGGCCCTGCAGTCAAAAGGACTGTCGCCTGCGGACGTCACCAACGCTGTCTCAACTCAAAACCTGATCACGCCCTCGGGAACCACCAAAATCTCGCAGTTCGAATACCAGGTGGAAACAAACAGCGCGCCTGATGCGGTCGAGGAGCTGAACAATCTTCCCATTCGCGCGGTCAACGGCTCGGTCGTCTACATCCGTGATGTGGCCCACGTCCGCGATGGGTTTCCTCCGCAGACGAATATCGTGCGCGTCGATGGCCAGCGCGCTTCATTGCTCAGTGTTATCAAGACGGGTGATGCTTCCACGCTTGATATCGTCTCCGGCATTCGCGCAAAACTCCCGGTTATCAAGTCGCAGCTCCCGCCGGTGTTAAAGATCACTCCGCTGGCCGATCAGTCGATCTTTGTCCGGGCCTCGATCAATGGCGTAGTACGCGAAGCCCTGATCGCCGCCTGCCTGACGGCCATCATGATCCTGGTCTTTCTCGGCAGCTGGCGCAGCACGCTGATCATCGCTGTTTCGATCCCGCTTTCGATTCTCACCTCGCTGATCGTGTTGAGCGCCATGGGCGAAACCATCAACATCATGACGCTTGGTGGTCTGGCCCTGGCCGTCGGCATCCTTGTTGACGACGCCACGGTTGAAATTGAAAACATCAACCGCAATATCGAACAGGGCAAGGCCATCGAGCAGGCCATCCTCGACGGTGCCGCGCAGATCGCGGTTCCGGCCTTCGTCGCCACCATCTCCATCTGCATCGTCTTCGTGCCTATGTTCTTCCTGGGCGGCGTGGCGAAGTTCCTCTTCGTTCCGCTGGCGGAAGCCGTGATCTTCGCCATGCTGGCTTCCTACCTGCTTTCTCGTACTGTGGTGCCCACCATGGCAAAGTACCTGCTGCAGGAGCATGACGACGAGGAAGTAGAGCGCAGGCAGCATAGCCGCAATCCGCTGGTGCGTTTTCAGCTGGCCTTTGAGCACGGATTCGAGAAGTTGCGGGGCGCTTACTTTGGTCTGCTGCATATGTGCATTGCACACTCGGGTATCTTCCTCACCATCTTCTTTGTCTTCTGTCTCGGATCGGCCATTTTCCTCTATCCGTTTCTTGGCCAGGACTTCTTCCCTTCGGTGGATGCCGGACAATTCAAGCTGCACGTGCGCGCTCATACCGGTACGCGTATTGAGGAAACGGCGCGCCTTTGCGATCTGGTTGAGGGCGCCATTCGCGAGGTGATTCCGAAAAACGAGCTCACCTCCATCAGTGACAACATCGGTCTGCCTTATAGCGGCATCAATCTGACCTACAGTAATTCAGGCATGATCGGCCCCGCGGATGCCGACATCCAGGTCTCTCTCGCGGAAGACCACCACCCGACCGAAGCCTACGTGCAGCGATTGCGCGGGGTGCTGGGACACCGTTTTCCTGGCGTTGTCTTCTATGAGCTGCCCACCGATATGGTGACGCAGATTCTGAATTTTGGCCTGCCTGCGCCAATCGATATCCAGGTTGTCGGCCCGGACAGATATGGCAATCGTGCCTTCGCGGAAAAGCTGCTGAACCGGGTGAAATATGTTCCCGGAGCTGCGGACATGCGCATTCAGCAGCCTTTTGATAATCCGCGCCTCTTTATCAATGTGGATCGCACCAAGGCGCAGCAGATCGGCATGCAGCAGAACGATGTCGCGCAAAGCTTGTTAGTTGCTACCAGCGGAAGCTTCCAGACCTCGCCCAGTTTCTGGTTGAACCCTAAAACAGGCGTCAGTTACAACATCGCCGTCCAGTCGCCGCAATACAACCTGGATAGCATGCAGGACCTGCAGAATATTCCCCTCACAGCGGGTCCGCCCAGCACGACTCCCTCAATCGCCGCCAGTAATGGAGCAGGCAGTGCGCCTGTGCCTGTGAATGCGCCGATGGGGGGCCAGCCCATCCAGATCCTGGGCAATCTTGCTTCCGTCACACCCGGATCAGAGATGGGTACCGACACGCACTACAACATTGCGCCAGTCATCGACATCTATGGCAACGTCGTGAACAGCGACCTGGCCAGCGTAAATGCGCAGATCGACAAAATCATTGCCGAAATGAAGGGTCAGCTCCCGCGCGGTTCGCAGATTGTCGTGCGCGGCCAGATACAGACCATGCGGACTTCGTTCATCGGCCTGTTGCTCGGGCTCGTCTTCTCGATCCTGCTGGTCTATCTGCTCATCGTCGTCAACTTTCAGTCCTGGCTGGATCCATTTATCGTCATCTCTGCGCTGCCCGCTGCCTTGTGCGGCATCATATGGTTCCTGTTCATTACGCATACGCGCATCAGCGTTCCTGCTCTGACCGGGGCCATCATGTGCATGGGCGTGGCCACATCGAACTCGATCCTTGTCATCAGCTTTGCGCGTGAAAGACTGGAGGAAAATGTCGGCGATGCTCCCGCAGCCGCGCTGGCTGCGGGCTTCACGCGCTTCCGTCCGGTCATCATGACTGCGCTGGCCATGATCATCGGCATGGTGCCCATGGCGCTCGGTCTGGGCGACGGCGGCGAACAGAATGCTCCACTGGGCCGCGCCGTGATTGGCGGATTGCTGCTGGCCACCGTCTCTACACTTTTCTTCGTCCCGACTTTTTTCAGTGTCCTGCATGGCAGGATTGAACGGAAGCGCCGTGAGCGTGAGCGCAAAGAACACGCGAGATACACCCAGCCAGACTTTGGGGAGACACATTCGTCATGAGTCATGCACCTGAAAATCCGCAAGCGTCGCCGATGTCGCGTGGCGCAGCGATTACTTTCCTGATTGTGGTTCTTGTTGTGGCGGCCATCCTTGCTGTGACTGGCATCATTCCGCGGCTGCGCGCCCGCACCCAGCTGCAGGATCAGACCAACCAGCTCGCCGCGCCTGACGTAGAGGTGGCTGCGCCTCAGAAAGGCAAGCCGTCAGAAGAAGTCATACTGCCGGGCAATATCTTTGCTTACGTCGACTCGCCCGTTTTTGCGCGTACCAACGGCTATCTCAAGAAGTGGTACTTTGACATCGGAGCGCACGTAAAGAGAGGTCAGCTTCTGGCTGAAATCGAAAGCCCGGAAGTCGACCAGCAGCTCTCCCAGGCCCGCGCTGATCTTCTGACCGCCGAGGCCAACGCCAAATATGCGCTGACTACATCGGCCCGCTATCAGGACCTTGTGAAGTCGAATGCTGTTTCGCAACAGGACACGGAAAACTTTACTACGCAGGCCCAGGCCACGAACACGCAGGTCAAATCAGCCCAGGCCAACGTGCAGCGGCTCGAGCAGCTGGTCTCTTTCGAAAAGGTGTATGCGCCTTTTGACGGCGTGGTGACGGCGCGCGGCATCGATACCGGCCAGCTCATCGACGCCGGCGCCACAAAAGAACTGTTTCATCTGTCTGACGAGCATGTGCTGCGTGTTTATGTGAATGTGCCGCAGATTTATTCGCTCTCCTGTACCCCGGGAGTGCTGGCCGATCTCACCTTTGCTGAATACCCTGGCCGCACCTTCCAGGGCAAGGTCGTCCGCACATCGAAAGCCATTGATCCCACGTCGCGCACCCTGCTCGTTGAAGTCGATGTCGACAACCGCAAAGGCGAGCTTGTTCCCGGAGCCTACGCGCAGGTGCACTTTAAGTTACAGAGCGCGCAGCCTTCGTTGATCGTCCCGGTTCCCGCACTCATCTTCCGTTCGGAAGGTCTGCGCATTGCCACAGTTGTCGACGGCAAGGCCAAGCTTGTTCCCATCACTATTGGCCGTGACGACGGCCGCGTAGTGGAGATATCCGATGGCCTGCAGCCCGATGATCAGGTGATTCAGAACCCTCCGGATTCGATCATCGACGGCGAGGTCGTGCATGTGCTGCAACCAAACCAGCAGAAGCCGCCGGCGCAACAAAGCAGAGGTAATTAAAGGATGACCGCTCTCCGTACAAAAATTACCGCTGCGACCGCTGCCTGCGCTTTCGTTGCCGGGTGCACCGTCGGCCCCAACTATAAGCGTCCGGATGCGGCCACCCCGCCTCCGCCTGCGTTCAAGGAAGCACAGCCGCCGCCTCCGGGTATTCCGAATGGCGGATGGAAGCAGGTGCAGCCCAACGATCAGTCTCTGCGCGGCAAATGGTGGGAGATTTACAACGATCCGCAGCTGAATGCGCTTGAAGAAAAGGTCTCCGTTTCGAACCAGACGCTCAAGGCAGCGACGGAGCAATATTTTTCCGCGCGCGCAGCTGTCCAGGTCTTCCGCGCAAATTACTACCCCACGCTCAGCGCCGGCCCGGCCATCTCGCGCGATCATCTGTCAAAGAATCGCCCCACCGCAACTTCCGGCTCCGCCAATCAGTACAATGATTTCTCTATAGCCGGGCAGGCCAGCTGGGAGCCGGACTTCTGGGGACAGGTGCGTCGCAGCGTTGAATCCGCGCGCGCCACGGCGCAGGCCAGTGCCGCCGACCTCGCAAACGTCGAGCTCAGCATCCGCTCCGAGCTGGCCCTCGACTACTTCGAATTGCGCGGCCTTGATACGCAGAAGCAGCTGCTCGATAACACCGTGGTTTCTTTCGAGGACTTCCTGAAGCTTACGCAGGTTCGCTTCAAGGGCGGTGTCGCCACTGACACCGATGTGGCTCTTGCCCAGACGCAGCTCGAGAGTACCCGTGCGCAGGATATCGACGTGGGCGTAGCGCGCGCGCAGTTCGAGCACGCCATTGCGACCCTCATTGGCCAGCCCGCCTCGACCTTCAGCGTTGACCTGTCTCCGTTGACTCTGCAGCTGCCGCAGGTTCCGCTGGCATTGCCGTCAGAGCTTCTCGAGAGACGCCCTGACATTGCCGGTGCTGAACGCCGCGCCGATGCCGCTAACGCACAAATCGGTATCGCCATCTCTGCGTACTATCCAAACATCACGCTCTCCGGCAGCGGCGGCTTTGAAAGCCGCAATCCCGGCACATGGATCCAGGGACCAAGCGCCCTCTGGTCTCTCGGAGCATCGGCAACAGAACTGCTCTTCGATGCCGGCCGCCGTCATGCCGTCACGGAAGAAGCGCGTGACAACTATGAAGTCACTGTCGCTAACTACCGGCAGAGTGTGTTGAATGCCTTCCAGGAAGTCGAAGACAACCTCGCCGCCCTGCGCATTCTCAGCCAGGAATCGGTAACCCAGGACGCCGCAGTTACAGCCGCGCAGCGTTCGCTCGATCTCAGCACCACGCGCTACAAGCAGGGTCTGGTCGATTACCTGGAAGTGCTCACGGCGCAGACCGCGCTGCTTACCAATCAGCGCACACGCGCCGACATCACCACGCGGCAGTTCGCCGCCAGCGCACAGCTCGTCAAAGCGCTCGGCGGAGGATGGGATACATCCCAGCTGCCCACACCGTAAGAGTAGCGACGTCTCTATATAACAGAATTGTCATCCTGAGCAGAGCGAAGGAACCATACAGAGCATCGAACGCCACAGTGTCCGGCAGTTTTCAGCCACGAATATACCCGCCGGGGTGCCCCATCCTATCGCGTTTTTTGCGAAACGGGGTCCCCATGGCGCGCGTTGTTCGCGTCATGGGGTGGGAGACCACAGCTATCTAAGCGCTCTTCTTCTTCGGAACCCTCGCTCCGGACTTTCGCGCCTCAGAAAGCCCAATCGCGATCGCCTGTTTTCTGCTGGAGACCTTCTTCCCGCTGCGTCCGCTTCTCAGCTTGCCTCCCTTCATCGCGTGCATCTCGCGCTCCACAGATCTTGAGGCACTGGGACTATATTTGCGACTGCTCGATTTCTTTTTGGTGGCAGGCATCGTATTCACCTCTAAATAAGTGGGAAGCACAGCAGACCTGAACGGGTTGCGCCATTTACTCCGCTTCAGCTTCGGTTTCTGTCCAGTCAGCGGATTCGGTCCAGGGAAAAGCACGCAGTTCGTCCGTCAGCGCATCAAACACAGCAGCATCCCGCGTGCTTGACTCGATTACTGCCTGCACGATGGAAGTCGCAGTGTCTTCGACAGCTTCAGCACGCAGTTCACGCAGCACGAGCGAACGTTCCGCGATGGCGCGCGTCAACTGATATTCAGCGTCTGTCTGGTGTTGCGTCTCGCAAATCACTCTCAGGCGATAGAGCGTATGCGTGTTCAGCACAGCAAGCGAGCGCCGATCGATATACCGCGAAAGCGGACGCAGTACCGAATTCACCCCGATCAAAAGTGCTGCAACGAAGACTGCATCGAGCAATTCTCCTGCGCCCGCGCAAGCCCCCACCGCAGCCGAGCACCAGAGTGTTGCCGCGGTATTCAATCCGCGAACGCTGCCGCCGTCTTTCATGATTGCGCCCGCGCCAAGAAAGCCCACGCCCGAGACAACATACGCAATCACCTGTGTTGTATTCGGCGCGACCGTCAGACCAAGATCGACAAAAGCCGCGGCTCCCAGGCAAACGAGAGTATTGGTGCGCAGTCCCGCGGCACGCTGCCGCCATTGCCGCTCCGCGCCCACGCATATCCCCAGAACCAGCGCTACCAGAAGACGCGGGAAGGTCGCCTGGTGCAGCAGCGGCACCGCATCCGTCCACCAATGGAGCCAGGGATTGTCTAGAAGCATGTAGCCACTCGCTGGTTCAAATGTAGTTTTGAAGGGGCACGACTTTAGTCGTGCCGTTAAAGGCCGTAAATCAGCGCGGCTTTAGCCGCCGAGGGATTGCTTTCAACTTTTCAGCCCCTGAGGTACAGCTTTCTTCAAATACCTGTTGCCTCTCTTTGAGTCACTGTACGCAACCTCTGGGAAGGCGTATAGTCAGAAATTGGGTTCGGGCCGCATCCCCACCGGAGCGGCACTGGAGACAAACAATGAGCGTAACAAACTTCTGTAGCGCGGACGCGCAAAACGCCTCGGCCACTCGCGCCAAGGTTACCTTCCAGACACTTCAGGAAAAGAAGCAACACAGCCAGCCCATCAGCGCGCTCACCGCGTACGACTATGCCACCGCGCGCCTCGTAGACGAAGCCGGAGTCGATCTGATTCTCGTCGGCGATTCGCTGGCGCAGGTCGTGCTCGGCTATGACACCACGCTCCCCGTCACCGTCGATGAAATGCTGCATCACACGCGAGCCGTACGTCGTGCCGTGAAGCATGCCATCGTCGCCGCCGACCTGCCCTATGGCTCCTATCACATCAATGTCGAAGAGGGCGTAACCAACGCCGCGCGATTCATGAAGGAAGCAGGCGCCGAAGCCGTGAAGATCGAAGGCGGAGCGAACCGCGTCGAACTGGTCGAGCGCCTCGTAGACGCGGAGATTCCCGTCCTCGGCCATCTCGGCCTCACGCCGCAATCCGTGCACCGCATGGGCGGATACAAGGTGCAGGGCAAGTCCGCCGCTGCCGCCGATGTGCTGCTCAAAGATGCGCTTGCTCTCGAAGCTGCCGGAGCATCCCTGATCGTGCTCGAAGGCATGCCGCGCGAAGTGGCGCAATTCATCACCCAGCGGCTGAACATCCCGACCATCGGCATCGGTGCCGGCCCTGACTGCGACGGTCAGATCCTCGTCTTTCACGACCTCGTGAACCTAAGCTTCTCGAAGCCCGCAAAGTTCGTCCGCCAGTATGGAGACGCCGCCGCCCTCTTCCGCTCTGCGATCGAAGGCTATGTGCACGACGTAGAACAGCGCGACTTTCCCGGCGAGAACGAAAGCTATCATCTGTCAAAAGAGATGCGGTCTGCGTTTGAAGCCTCGTCTCCACTGCGACGCAAAGCATAGCCATGCTGGTCTTCCAATCCATCCAGGAGACGCAGTCTGCCTGTGCGCAGTTACGCGGTGAGGGCCGCGTGCTTGGCCTTGTCCCCACCATGGGCGCGCTGCATGAGGGCCATCTCTCGCTGGTGCGTGCCGCAAAGGCTGAATGCGATGTCGTCGCCGTTTCCATCTTCGTGAACCCGACGCAGTTCGGCCCCAGCGAAGACTTCTCCAGATATCCGCGCACCTTTGAGCAGGACAGAGCGCTGCTCGAACGCGAAGGCGTTCACATGATCTTTGCGCCAACCGTGGAACAGATGTATCCCGCAGGCGCGAGCACATTCGTGCTGGTCGAGGGCCCGAGCGAGCAGCTCGATGGAGCCTCGCGTCCCGGACATTTTCGCGGTGTAACAACCGTGGTCAGCAAGCTCTTCCACATCCTCACCCCGCACAAGGCCTACTTCGGACAGAAGGATGCGGCCCAGGTCGCCGTACTGCGCAAAATGGTGCGCGATCTGAACTGCCCCGTGCAGCTTGTTGTCTGCCCCATCGTGCGCGAGCCCGACGGCCTCGCGATGAGCTCCCGCAACCGTTATCTATCTCCTGAAGAACGCAGGCAGGCACTGGTGCTCTCGCGCGTACTGAATCACGTCAAAGAGCTGGCCATGAAAAGCGAGACCACCTCAGAGAAACTAATCGAAGCGGCACGCAGTGTCTTTGCAGAAGAACCGAAAGTCAGGATTGACTACATAGCCATAGTCGACCCTGACACGCTTGAAGATGTGTCGGATATTCGCAGCGGAGCGCTGGTAGCTGTGGCCGCATTTGTCGGGACAACACGGCTTATCGATAACACCCTGATTCGACTCTAGTCTGTCATCCTGACCCTGAGTGCAACGAAGGGGAAGGATCCATACACAAGCATCGAGCGCCATAGCCTCCGGCAGCTTTCAACCACCTCCGCCCACCAATCATGCCGCCATCTCCAACGCCGTCACCCTGACCCGACTCTGAGTGAAACTAAGAGGAAGTGAAGGACCTGCTTTTTTGCATCGGCAGCCGCCACAAGGTGCCCCATTAAGTGGGGTGTGGAGGCGCAAACCGCTCGCAAGCTACTGCGGTTTCGGAGGAGCAGCAGCCCCGCCGCCAGGGCCATGCTCTTCCGGCTTGGGCTTAAACACATCCGGCATCGAATTGCCGCGATGACATGTCCCGCAAGTCACCGTCTTCATCTCCGGAGTAGCATCCGGATCCTTGATCGTCGACATGTATTTCGCGTTGATTTCCTGCGTCATCGCGATCATGGTGCGCGCTATATCCTTGTCCGGCTTGGTGTCGGCGGCAAAATTTGCCTGGTGCGTCTGCTCATTCACCTCATGGCAGAAGTTGCAGTGGACGCCCAGCGCCTGCGAATAGCCGTGCATCAGCTTCATCAGGTCTTCCGGAGAAGTGTCCTTGGGCAGCACCTTCAGGTTCGTGGGCTTGGGCAAAGGACGATGCTGCTGGGGAGCCATCTGGGCTGCGAGAGGAAGGCTCGCGCATGCAATCAGGAAAAGGGGAAAGCGTCTCATCCGATCTCCGATCGAAACTGATCTAATCTAAGTTGCTGCTGATCCTGCACAGTATACGGACAAACCTGTAAAAGAGTTACAAACTTCGCGAAACAAATGGATTGCCTTCGATCACATAGCGAGCCGGACGCTCTGCCGCATGGCGGATGCCGATGCGCGCCGTGACCTCAATTTTCGCCATCGTGCAACCATCATCTTCAATGCGCAAACACGAAGAAGCGCTGGTTACATCGAGGCCATTATGCGCGGCACGGGTAATGTCGAGCGCCTGGCACAACCGCCCCGGCCCCGAAGTCAGCAGCCGCGGTTTCGGATCAGGCGGCAGCCTGCGCAGTTTCGCCATTGTTGCCAGCCCCGCAACCGGTTCAAGCGCGCGGATCAGAACGCATCCAGCTTGCCCATCCGGTTCGCAGGAAACATTCAGACAGTAGTACATCCCATAGATGAAGTAGACGTAAGCAAATCCCGGCGGACCAAAGAGCACGGCGTTGCGCGCCGTGCGCCCGGCAAACGCATGTGCGGCAGGGTCTTCCAGGCCGAAGTAGGCCTCCGTTTCCACAATGCGTCCCGCAAGCCGCTCGCCGTCATAGTCACGCACGATGAGCTTACCGAGCAGGCCGCGCGCCACTACCTCGGGCGAGCCTTCATAAAACGTCCGCGGCACAAGCTTCATCTGTGTGCAATCCATCAATGCCATCAAAAAACAAACTTGCCATTCTGAATCTGAGCGAGACAAAAAATAAGTTGTCATCCTGAGCGGAGCGCGAAGCGCGCAGTCGAAGGACCTGCTTTTCGCCCCGGTCGATACAAATATCGGGTGCCCCATCCCTTCGCGTATTTTGCGAAAGGGTGGGAAAGCACGAACCCGGAAATCACTACTTCAACTCTTTCAAAGTCTCCAGAACCTCTTCGGCATGCCCCTCCGGCTTGACCTTGGGAAAAACCTTCAGAAGCGTCAGATCCGGTCCAATGAGAAACGTAGTCCGCTCAATTCCCATCACTTTCTTGCCGTACATGTTCTTTTCCTTGAGCACGCCAAACTGTTTGCAGACTTTTTCGTCTACATCTGCAAGGAGCGGATACTGAAGGTCGTACTTTGCCTTGAATTTGGCCTGTGCTTTCACCGTATCGCGCGAGATGCCAACCACCACCGCGCCCGCCTTCTGGAGCTTCTTGAAGGTGTCACGAAAGCCGCAGGCCTCAATCGTGCAGCCCGGAGTATCGGCCCTTGGATAAAAGAACAACACGATGGGTTTTTCGGGCGGCGTACCGGCGTAATCTGAAAGGTGAACGGTTTTTCCTTCGTCGTCCTGGAGCGTGAAATCGGCAACTTTCTCGTTGACTTCCATGAATCAGTCCTTCTGCCAGAATAGATGTTGCAAGCAAGTTGATTGTATGTCACTGCTTCGTCTGCCACTCCGCGCAAGAATCATTTGGCTTCTTCTCACAGTCCTCATTTGCACACAGGCCCATGGCCAATATGTCGGCCACATTTCCAAAGATGCCGACAGCACGCCCACTCTACGCGCTACCGCCGTTTATGAATGGACCGGCGATCTCGCGAAACCTGCCGCCGGACGCATCGTCCCCATCGCCGTGTGGGACGGGCAGCAATACCAGCCTGGCGGTCTTTATCTGGCGCAGCCAGCGCCGCTCACCGTGCTCACCGGAACGGTTTACCAGCTCGAACAGGCAGGCACACTCAAGGGAACATTCCAGGTCAACACCGCGGAAAATCTTCAAGGCTCATGGATCGGTCTTGGCGCAATCAAGCTGCAGACTGTATCCCTCAAGCCAAAACCGCCCATGTCCAGGTACCCGCCCGTAGTGGTCAAGGATAAGGATGCGGACTCAGACCGCCCTACGCTGCATCGCAAGGACTCGGCTTCCGGCAGCAGCTCCGGCAGCGGATCGGGTGGCAGTTCTGGTAATACTCAAACTCAAAGCACGTCATCCAACGCCGACCCGGACAGGCCCACACTGCATCGCAAAGACTCCGGATCGCCGAGTGACTCAGGCAGTGGATCGAGCAATGGTTCCGGCAGCAGCTCAGGTAATTCCCAGCCAGGCTCTGGCAGTGGCTCATCGACGACAAGCAGTGATAACGATCGCCCAACCCTGCATCGCCGCGATACCGGCGACAGTTCCGGATCAAGTTCCGGAAACTCCGGAAGCACAAGCAGCGCGCCCAGCGTCGATCCCGACCGCCCTACGCTGCATAAGCACACAGACAAGCCAAATACGAGCACCGACAGCTCCGCCCCGGTAACCGCCACGGCAGACACCGATCCCAATCGCCCGAAACTGCGCTATGGCAAGCCGGAAGTGCTCGAAGGAGCAGTGGAGCCGTCGAAGCTTGAAGGAATCCCCAAAGACATGAATCAGATGACAGCCGTCTCCGATGTGAAAGACCGCGAGGCGCATTCCTACGTCTACAGCTGGTCCGATCCCGCAGACGCCGCGAAAATGAAAGCTACGATGGAAGATATGGCAAGGCAGGCCCTCGCCGGCGGATCCAGCACAACAGCCACAGCTCAGAAATCTGTAACTGCATCAGGCACAAAATCCACCATCCGCAGAAAAACCGTCCCGGCGCCGCCACCCAACTTGCCTGCCCTTGAGGATGAGACCTTCAACGCTTACGAGCTCTCTTACAACGGAAGCGCGACACTTGTCTTCACCGCAAAGCAGACAGGCGCAGACAGCACCGTCAAATACGTTACGCTGATTGCCCAGCCCGATTTCGACGGAAATCCCAAGGTGATCTTCAAGCAGGTGACAAGCGATGACCGGCTCGACATTACACCGCGTATGAGGCTGGTAGACGCCGTCGACACGGACGCAGACAACCGCGCAGAACTGATTTTCGAGCTGCGCGGCAAAACCAGCCGCCAGTTCGCCATCTATCGCGTAGTAAACCGGCACGCCGAAGAGGCCTTCACCACACAGGCGCCCTAAGCGCTGGCGCAAATTAGATGGTGTCGAATGAATCAGTGGGTGCGGTTTTCAGGTAGAAGCACCGGCCTTTAGGCCGGTGAACAAAGTACGGAACGCACACCGGGGCTTTAGCCCCGGGCATGACACGATTTATCAGGCGCGATAAATTATCATCCCGGCCGGAGTGTGAAGCATAAAGCGAAGGGACCTGCAGTCAACCTCCGCGGACCTCCGCGCAAACTCCGCGTCCGGAGCCTGTCCTGAGCGTAGCCGGGGTCCCCGGCACGCGCGGTGTTCGTGTGCTGGGGTGGGTAGCCGAAGGGCGGTGAATCCTTTACTCGCTCTTAGCCGGACCAGTAGGCTTGCTATCAGACGATGAAGCAGCGGGCTTGTCCGCGGATTTCTCTGCAGCCTTGCCTCCATTACTGTCACTCGAAGCAGAAGCCGCGGGCTTGCTTCCACCTTTGCTGGCATAGTCAGTCACATACCATCCCGAGCCTTTGAATTGCACAGCCGGAGCGGAAAGCAGCCTCTCCACTTCGCCTTTGCAAACCGGACATTCTTTCTCTTCCGGATCGCTGAAGCTCTTGATCTTCTCAAACACATGCCCGCAGACTTTGCAGCGGTATTCGTATAACGGCAACGTTCTTACTCCTTCACGCAATTCATCTAAAGGTTGTCATCCTGAGCGGATGAAAAAAGTTTGTCATTCTGAGCGAAGCGAAGAACCTGCTTTTTCTCCACATCAGCACAAACCCTGGGTGCCCCATCCTATCGCGTTTTTTGCGAGACCGGGGTGGAGATAGGGTGGGGAGACCACAAACTCAAACCCGCTAATGCGCCGAAGGCGCGTGTGCCTGGACAGCCTGCCCTGAGCCTGTCGAAGGGGCCAGTCCCTTCGTCTCCGCAATTGCCTGATCAATCAGTTCGTACAAACGCGTGCGATCTAGTACCTCCACAAACGGGGTGCCGCTGGTTTTATTCGTCACAATCCAGATCGTCGGCGTGTGCTGAATGCCGATGCTCTGCCCGAGGTCATAATCCGCCTTCACCAATGCGGTCAGCTTGCCCTGTGGATCGACGACAAACGGAAAAGCCAGCCCATGGTCCTGGGCAAACTTCTGCGCAAAAGCGCGAAGACCGTCCTGCGTCGTAATACTCGCCTGGTTGGCAAAGACCTCATCGCGGAAATCATCGCCCAGCTTCTTTGACTTCGTATCGAACCAGCGCGCCGCTACCGCCGCATCGAAGCTCCAGGTGTGTTGAGGCAATGGAAAATCATGCTTTACCCACGGAATGCGGTACTTCTCAGCGGCCTCTTTGAGCAACGGATTGGCGCGCGCGCAATCAGGACACTCAAGGTCTTCAAATTCATAAATCGCAACCTTGGCCCCGGCCGGCGGACGGAGCGCCTTGGCATTGTGCACCGTCGTTGTCGGGCTCGAAAACTGCGCCAGCACGGGCACAGCCATAGAGAACATCACCACAACCAGGACGGCAGAGATTTTTAAAGCAGATCGCTTAGAGGCGTACATGTGGATTAAACTCGGTATCTACTATTTTATCGAATACCTTGGAAATTACCGGGATTTTCCATGGCCGCCATTGCCCGCAAAGAACTCTATGCATTTCTCCACGCACGCAGGCTGGCTGTTGTTTCCAGCATTGGGCCAGATGGCAGCCCGCAATCGGCGCTGGTAGGCTTCGCTGTTTCTCCTGACCTCGAAATCGTCTTCGACACGGTAAAGTCCTCACGCAAATATCCCAACCTGAAGCGCGATCCGCGTATTTCCATTGTCTTTGGATGGGAAAACGAAACGACAGTCCAATATGAAGGCTTGGCCCAGGAACCTGAAGGCGAGGAACTGGCTCGCGCGAAGTCCATCTATTTTGCTGCATGGCCCGATGGCCGTGAACGCGAGCGCTGGCCTGGCATTGCATATTTTCTGGTCAAGCCAAAATGGGTGCGTTACAGCGATTTCATGTCGCAGCAAATCGAAGAACTCAGTTTCTAGGATATTCTGCCTGCCAGGTGCCCCATCCTTTGTGTAGCAAAGGGGAGCCCACAGAATTCAGACCCACTAGTGCGCCTGAGAGCCTGCCCTGAGCATGGCCGAAGGGGCCAGTCCACGATATTCTGTCCTGCATGGATTGCCTCTTCTGCAAAATCATCGCCGGAACAATCCCGTCCCAAAAAGTCTACGAAGACGACCATGTCTACGCCTTCCGCGACATCGACCCCAAAGCCCCCACTCACATCCTGATCGTGCCGAAGAAGCACATCGCCTCCCTGGCCGAAACCAGCCCCAACGACACCTTGCTCCTCGGGCGCCTCCATGAAACCGCCGCCAGCCTCGCGCGCGAAGCCAGCCTCACCGGAGGCTACCGCACCGTCATCAATACCGGACTCGAAGGCGGCCAGACTGTCTTCCATCTCCACGTCCACCTGCTCGGAGGCCGCCAGATGCACTGGCCCCCCGGCTAGGACTGGCCCCTTCGACTGCGCTCAGGGCAGGCTCTCAGGCATACGCGCGCTTTGCGCACCTTCTAGAGTGTTGGATTTGCTCAGCGTCCAGTCTTAGCGCAGGCTCATAACAGCATTGCCGGGGATGAGCTTCTACGGTGAACCATTAGCGACCAACGGGAGCGGGAAGGAAAGCCGTTAAACCTGCCTAGGCAAGAAAGGCGCACAAAGTGCGCGTATCGCTGGACGCGCAGTCCTCCGTTCACACCCACGCATCCCCGTCTAAACACCAATTTTCCCCATTCGGTTAAAGTCGTTTCCTCTTCTGTGGCTCCATGACTATGCTGGACGCTGGTAAAGTCCTCTGGAGACAGCACTTCCCCCGGAGGCCGGTAAGCATTTAAGCTTAGCTTTCCTGCCTGAAGAGAAAAACGGCAGGCAAGCCCCCAGGAGACAAGGAAAAAATGTCCAAAGCCGTTAAATACGCAGAGCGCGCGGTCACCCTCGCCGCCAATGGCGTCTGGTCTGTCTTTGAGAAGCTGAACAGCATCAGCCCGAACGAGTCGTTCACCCCCAAATGGTCAGATAAGCCTCTGCTCAAGTCCTGGCAGAAGGAAAAGCCGCCCCTTGGCTGGCCTCGCACCACAGACTCGCTCTGCCCCAAGTGCATCCCTGAGATCCGCCAGCAGATCGTCGACGGCAAGCTGCCCCACGAGATCCTTCTGAATGAGAAGGTTGGCGAAATCAAGGCGCAGATCATCGAGCGCGACGGCAAGATCCTCATGGTCAAGGACTGCCCCAAGCACGGCCACTTCGAGGACGTCATGTCCATCGATCCGGCCTTCTTCAAGCACCTCGAAGAGTCCTTCCCGGGCCGCGACATCCGCGCCCACAATGACGAAAAGCTCCACAACCACGGCACTTCGACGGTCACCCATGGCCGCGGCTCGGTCCTCACTATCGACCTGACCAACCGCTGCAATATGATGTGCGACCCCTGCTTCATGGACGCCAACCAGGTTGGCTTCGTCCACGAGCTCACCTGGGACGACATCAAGACCATGCTCGACAACGCCATCACCATCAAGCCGAAGCGCCAGATGTCGGTGCAGTTCTCAGGCGGCGAGCCCACGCTTTCGCCCTACTTCCTCGACGCGGTTGCCTACTCCCGCAAAGTCGGATATGAATCCGTCCAGGCCGCGACCAACGGCATCGAGTTCGCAAAATCCAAGGAGCTCTGCAGGGCTGCAGCCGAAGCCGGACTCCGCTACGCCTACCTCCAGTTCGATGGCATCGGCAACGCCGCCAATTCGCACCGCAAGGTCGGCAACCTCTTTGATGTAAAGCTCCAGGCCATCCACAATCTGCACGAGGCCGGCGTCGACATCGTCCCGGTCACCACCATCGTCAACGGCATCAATAACGAACAGGTCGGCCACATCATCCAGTTCGCCCTCGATAACCCCAAGAGGATCAACTTCCTCAGCTTCCAGCCGGTTTCGTTCACCGGTCGCGACGAGGAAGTCAGCGACGAGCGCCGCGCCGCCCAGCGCTACACCCTCTCGCACCTGGCGCACGACGTCAAGAGCCAGACGGGCATCGGCGAGCCGACCCGCGACTGGTTCCCCATCAGCTTTATCTCGACATTCTCTGACTTCGCCGACCTCGTCCACGGACCCGAGCGCGACTGGGGACAGATCTCCTGCGGATGCCACCCGAACTGCGGCATCGGCATGGCCATCATGATCGACAAGGAAACCAAGGAAGCCGTGCCCGTCACCGCCTTCCTCAATGCTGACCGCCTGGCCCGCGACGTGGCCAAGGTCAATGACGCCGCCCGCGGCAAGTTCCTTTCGCTCCTCGGCATCACCCTCGCGCTGCTGCGCAACTACGATCCTACCAAGGCGCCGACGCACATGCGCATCGCCGACCTGCTCAAGAAGTTCGACAAGTTCTCCGGCTCGACCAAGCGCAACTACGGCTCAGTGAAGGCTGACCGCACCATGGCCGACATCGAGATGCGCCGCGCCGACCGCTGGAACTTCCTCTTCATCGCCGGCATGTGGTTTCAGGATCTCTTCAATTACGACTTCCGCCGCACCGAGCAGTGCATCATCCCTTACGCTACGCAGGAAGGCGAGATCAGCTTCTGCGCCTACAACACGGGCGTGGGCTGGCGCAACATCATCGAGAAGATGCACATGACCGCCACGCTTACCAAGTGGTACGACGAGCATGGCCGTCACGAAATCTTTGCCGGCGGCAAGAAAGTCGGTATGGCCGACGCGCAGCATACGCTGGTCCTCAACGACGAGCACGTGAACGCCGCGGCCAACGACACTCTCGACAAGCTCGGAGTAGCGAAGAACTCGCGCGAAGAAAAAATCCGCGCCCGCGACGCCAAGCTCAAGCAGGACGCCGAAAACGCCCGCATGGCTGCCCTCTACCGCCAGCACATCCTCGGCGAAAAGCCGGTCGAAGGCCTGGTCTCGGTGAACTCCATCGCTCCGGCAAAACCATCCACCACCCCCACCGAAGAACCCGTCATGGGCGATTAGCCATCGAGGCACACGCGCCTTCGGCGCAAAAGAAAAAAGCCCGGCCTAGCGCCGGGCTTTTCATTTCTCTTTTTCTGTCTCTGTGTGCACTTCCTCAAGAGTTGTCATCCTGAGCGAAGCAACGCGGAGTCGAAGGACCCGCACGAATGAAATTCGTGCGCTCTTTGCCTTGCGCAGCAAGGCCCGCTTTTGCATTGAAAAGACTATTCAAGAGGAGGATTGTCTTTTCCCGTCACCCGTCCCTCGATTAAATCAGTTCGAATTTGTTTCCCCCAAGCCTCGTTCATTACGGACAAAGCTACCCAATCTTTGCAATCTGCCTTGAAGCCTTCGTCAGGCACTACGCAATTCGCAAAAAACCATAGAGCCTCTGAGAGAGGTTCATTGGAATGCCAAGTCGTCATCACAGTCCGTTCTTCTGGTTCATCAGGAATACGCTCTAGGTCGAATTGGTCATGTACCCTTTCGCAATCTGGTCCCCATACACACAAGTAGGCGATCCCTCTGTCCAACAGAGATTTTGCGGTTTTTTCGTATGGCTTGATTATCGATGGAGGTCGCATCCATCGCCACAAACAAGGTGTAATTTGCCGAAACCGGCTCCAGTACAAACGGAAGTTCTTCAAAGTGAGGCACAATCCCAACGCAATATCGTCGTGCAGGGTTGTGCTTGTCCGGTTGCATTTCAAGCAAGAGATTTCTCCAAAAGATCGAATGAAGATTATTACTGCTTGATATTTACCTTAAAAGAGGTCAGACGAGTGACCCATTCAAGCCTTAAGCTACTCGGCACGTAGTTTGAAAACTAACCCCACCTCAAGCCCAAAAAAAACCATGGCAAAAAAAGAGGCGCAAAGCGCCTCCAGGTAGAAGCCGGGGACTTTAGTCCCCGAAATAAGCCGTCGCCGAAGGAGACAAACCTCACTGCCGTAGGCCGGAGCGGAGACAAAGTCGAAGCGACCCCTCTTTCACCCGCAAGAATCGCGGCCCCCAAAAACCTGATCACCAGCCACGAAAACTTCTTGCGCTGAATGACCCGCCTGCGGCATATTTCTCCAATCCCCCGATTAAAAACATGCTGCGTCTCGTCGCTTTGCTGTTCATCCCGCTGCTCGCCGCCCCCGTGTCTCTTGCAGAAACGCTGAGGCAGGTGCTGCTCGCCCAGAAAGTCCCTCTTTCGTCATTTCAGGAATCTGAACTCCAGCAAAATGTGGCGATTCTCGTCGCCGGCGAAAAACAGACGGTATTCCTGGCATACCAGTCTCGTAACGGTGACATGCTCGTTGGCCCTACGCATCTCGTCAGCTACGACCGTGCCAGCAACACCATCCTGCGTCGGGATTTAGACAAGACCGATATCTGCTCAGGATCGACGGATGAAGTTTTCTTTATCGGCGAGTTCATTCTTCTGTCTACCAGTATTTCTCCATCAGGTGAATGTCTTCTGGCATTCGATCAAACGCTCAACCTGCGCCAAAAATTTTATGGATTCGAACCAGTGATCGTCGCTCCCGGACAAATCATTATCACCGAGAACATGGTTCATTTCTCTCCCGTTCATCCTGAACGTCTGCAACTGGCCGATCTGCGCACCGGCGCGACAACCGAGCTTTACCCACCCAAGGACGACGCTCTGCGTGCACAACTGGCCCGCGAGCACGCCAAGCACTTGCCGTCGAAGGAAATCTGTATGCGCATGAACGATCCCTGTGACCCTGAAACCTTCGACGAGGCCATTTTTACTATCGGAACAGATGGCAAGGGGCGATTTGCGCTTGTTGCCGATCAGTCTGCCAACCAAGCCATGGAAGAGGGAAAGGAACCTGAGACAGTTGTGTCACAGAGGATCCTCTATATCTACAGTCATACCAGCGAGGGGTGGCGCTACTGTCAGAAAAAGGTCGATGGACCCGAAACCAAACTGCAGAAGAGTGCCATGAATGCTGACTTCGATGCTGTCTGCTCCCCGAACTTGCCGGTTGTCCCGGACATGTCGACCGCAGTCTACAACCCATTCATGAAACATTGAGAAACCGGGGGAGCAAAGTCCCCCGGTTCACTAGACGGTCAAATCCTCAACAGCCGCATCGACAACATGCGTCTTCACCGAGGCGATCCCATTATCGCGCGCTGCTTCGCTCGAGTACGTCTCGCTGGTACCGATGATCTCGTGGTTCGCAGCCTTCAGGTTGAACATGTGCTGGCCGTTATGGGCGACCTTCTTCTCATAAAGAGCGTCATTCGCCGCGTTCTTCTTGACCGACGCGATGCCGTTTTCCGCCGATGCCTTGGCCTTATACAACTCGCTCTTCAGGATGATCTCGCCATTGCTGGCTTTCAGGTGGAAATAGAACTGACCGTCTTTCGCGTGCTTGATTTCGAACTTGCCTGCCATCGGTACCTTCCTTAAAGGGGAGATTTGCGGCCGTCTGCATGCCGTGCTGCATTCTACTCCGGTTTGAAGCAGCTTGGCTCAGCACTATCCGCCGGGAAGAGCAAAGTAGCTCAGGCAATTTTCTTTGTCAAGCCCAGGAATCACCTAACCCATTGATACAGAAATATTTACACCGCAGAGAAAAACCTGGGTGCCCCATCCTGACGAAGTTAGGGTGGGAGGTTCGCAGAATGATGACTGGGGACTAATCCATAAAACGCAGGCTTAATCCATTGAAAACAAATAATCTCCGTACAAAATAAGAGGAGAGAGGTAAAACCGTGTCAGTACGGAATGGATTCCCAGGTGACAAAGTCAAAGAAACTTGCAGTTAGCTCTCGGCACACTGATTCCTGATCCGTCATAAAGTATTGTTTCCTCACTGGTGTTGTTCATTTACTCTCGACAACGTATGTTGTGGTCCCTCTGGACACATCTTCGGCGCGCGGCATGGAATGCCTTCAACCACGGAGCCTTCACCCTCGCCAAGGCCGCGGCATACTCGGCCATCCTGAGCCTCTTTCCGGCAATCCTCGTCGGAACCACGGTTCTCGCGCTCGGCCCGGAGAGCGATACGCTCAATGACATCCGCGCCGCGTTCTATGACATCCTTCCGCCCGACACGATGGATGTAGTGCAGAGCTACTTCCAGATCAATCACGCTCGCTCGGTGCGCCTGGTCTGGTCGGCAACTGCCGTGGCGGTGCTTGCGTCGGCAGGTTTCATGCTCTCCATCATGGAAGGCTTCCGCCGAGCCTACAAACTGCCCGAGGGTACATGGAACTTCTGGCGGGAGCGCGCCGTTGCCTTCGGACTGATCCCCATTACGCTTGTGCCGATGCTTTTTGCGACGATGCTCATTGTCTTCGGTCATCAGATCGAGCGCTGGATGATCGAGAATGCCGACCACAATCTGCGCGCCTACGTGCTCTTTCTATGGAGAATGGTGCGCTGGTTCATCGCCATGCTCACCAGCGTTGCTGTGCTCGCCATCATCTACCACTTCGGTACGCCAAAAATGCAGGACTGGCGGCGCGTGGTGCCCGGGGCCTTGCTGGCAACGGTCACCTGGTTCCTGACCACGCTGCTTTATGGCCTCTATGTCACCCGCTTTGCCGACTACTCGGTTGTCTACGGATCGCTCTCGGCCGCAGTCGCTACTCTCGTGTGGCTCTACATGGTTTCCATGAGTATCCTCGTCGGCGCAGAGTTCAATGCACAGATGTTTCCCATCCCTATGCCGGTTGCCGAAACGGATACCGCTTTGACACAAAGCAATGCGCAAACCGTATAGACAACTGCCTTTAACATCTGCAGGTTAAAATAGGAAAGAATTTATAACCACAACTCATCTATTGAGTCGTTGTTTGGGGGATGGATGAACGTAACATCTGCCGGCCCTGCGATTGTGCGCCGCGCCAAGATTGTGGGAACTCTCGGACCCGCATCGAATCACGAATCGACCTTTCGCGAGCTTGTTCGCGCCGGACTCGATGTGGCCCGCTTGAACTTTTCCCACGGCACGCATCCGGAAAAGCTCAAGCTGATCGAGATGGTGCGCAAGGTCGCGCACGAGGAGCAAAAACCGCTCTGTATCCTGGCCGACCTGCAGGGACCGAAAATCCGCACAGGCCGCCTCAAGAACCGCATCCCGGTTCAACTCAAAGCCGGCCAGCGCCTCACCATCACACCTCGCGACATTCCCGGAACCGCCGCTCTCATCAGCACAACATTCCCAACACTTGCAGAAAATCTCGAATCCGGAGCGCGCATCCTGCTCGCCGACGGCCTGATCGAGCTGCTCGTTGTGGAAGTGCCGGGCGAAGACGTGGACTGCGAAGTCATCAACGGCGGCATGCTGGGCGAAAACAAGGGCATCAACCTGCCGGGTATTCCCGTGCGCGTGCCATCGCTCACGGAAAAGGATGAGCGGGATCTTGAGTTCGCCATCAAGAACAACGTCGATGCCATTGCCGTCTCCTTTGTGCGCACGGCTGACGATGTCCGCCTGGTGAAGTACCGCATTAGCGCGCTTGGAGCCGACACATGGGTCATCGCCAAGCTTGAAAAACCGCAGGCCATCGACAATCTTGAAAGCATCCTCGAAGTATCGGACGGCGTGATGGTGGCCCGCGGCGACCTCGGCGTCGAGGTGCCGCCCGAGAAGGTGCCGGCGATCCAGAAATACGTTATTCGTACTGCCGCCAGTTACCGCAAGCCGGTCATTACCGCAACGCAGATGCTCGAATCGATGATCGAGAACCCGCGCCCCACGCGCGCCGAAGCGAGCGACGTGGCCAACGCCATCTATGACGGAACCGATGCCGTGATGCTTTCTGCAGAAAGCGCCGCCGGCAAGTATCCGGTCGAAGCGGTGAAGATGATGGCCAAGATCGTCATGGAAACCGAAGGGCAGAAACCCGTCGTGCCCGCGCACAATCATCAGCCGGTGCATACGCGACTCACCGTTGCCGAAACCATCTGCGAATCGATGGCCCACGCCGCCGAAGATCTGGACATTGCTGCAGTCGCCGTTTTCACCGAGACAGGGACGACCGCGCGGCAGCTTTCAAAGTACCGTCCCAGGTCGCCCATCTACGCTCTTTCGAGCGTCGAGCCGGTAATTAACCGCATGAACCTGCTCTGGGGAGTGCATCCTCTCAAATGTGCCAAGGCCCACACCACCGAGCAGATGGTCGACATCGCGGAGCAATTATTGGAAGAAGGCGGCTACGCCCGTCCGCAGGATATTCTCGGACTGGTTGCAGGCACGCGCACAAAGTCGGGCTCGACCAACTTCCTGCGCCTGCACGTGCTGGGCGACCGCATCACGGAATCCGTAAAGAAGAGCATGTCGAAGAACAAGGCATCAAAGCCCCAGGCGAAGAAAGCCGCGAAAGGGAAGACAAAAAAGGCAAGCTAGCGCAAATTAGTTCCCACCATAATCACTTATAAATTGTCATCCCGACCGGAGCGACCAAAGGGAGCGAAGCGGAGGGACCTGCAGTTCAAACACCCGCATTGTTACGGTCATCAGGTAGGCGAGGGCTTCAGCCCTCGCAATAACCCGCAAAAGCCCCAGCCCCTGAGGGTTTCAAGTCCTACTCATTCCGCAAAGCCACCATCGGTTCTACGCTCGCCGCGCGTTGCGCAGGAATCAGCGACGCCACCAAAGCCGCAAGGCCGAGCAGCAGCGTAGCCAGCATCAACATCACCGGGTCCCATGGCCTGACCGCGAAGAGCTGATCGCTCATCAGCTTGCCGGCCAGAATCGCCGCCGGAATACCCAGTGCCAGTCCGATGCCCACCTGCAGAAACGCGCCGCGCAGCACCATCTTCACTACATCCCGGCGATCTGCGCCCAGCGCCATGCGCACGCCAATCTCGTTCGTGCGCTGCTCCACGGTATAGGCCATCACTCCATAGAGCCCGATGGCTGCCAGCACCAGCCCCAGCACTCCGAACAGCGTCGTCAGGGTAGCGATCATGTTCTGCTGCTGGAAATCCGCGCTCACCACCTTGGCATATGGATCCACGCCGTAGATCACAAAGTTCGGATCGACCTTGGCCAGCGCATCGCGCACGCGCTTCTCCATATTTGGCTGGAAGCCCGGCGCCCAGATCACGATGTTGTACAGGAAGTGAGACCAGATCTCGCCGCTCTTGTAGGCCTGATCGTCGTAGCTGACTGTCTGTGCCTCAGGCACCCAGAACATCGGCCCGACCGGCTTCTTGTATTCGTAGGTCATGTACCGCATGTCCTTCACGACTCCGACAATTTCAAAGTTCGACGCATACTTGATCTTGTCCGGCCCGAAGTGCTGCCCGATCGGGTTCTGGTCTTTGAAGAACCTCTTGGCGAATGCTTCGTTGATCACCGCGATGTTTCGTGTAGATGCTGTGTCTGCCTCGGTAATGGACCGGCCCAGCATCATCTTTGCGCCCAGCGTTTCGAAGAACCCCGGCATCACCCGTGCCCAGCCTGCGCTTGTGTCTTCCTTGGCTCCGGGTTCCGGCCTGCCTTCAATGCGAATCCCATCGTTCCAGCTGTCGCCTGTCATCGGCGCATAGAGCGCCGGAGCCGTCATGCGCACACCGGGAATCTGTCGCAGCCGATCATCAATCTCGCGGAACATGGGCTCCATCTGCTCCGGCTTATAGTTGCTCAGCATTGGATTGATCCACGCAATATATCTGCCCTCAGTCTCAAATCCGAAATTCTGATGCTCCAGATTGCGCAGGCTCTTGCCCAGCAGAGCCGCTGCTGACAGAAGCACCAGCGACATGGCTGCCTGTGCGATCACCAGCGACTTCTGCGCCCAGGAGCGTCCGCCGCCCACCGAACGGTTTGCGCCGCGCAGTGCCTCCACCGGATCGGCATGCGACGTCACCCACGCCGGCGCAATCCCGAAAATGATTCCTGTCAGAACAGACACGCCCAGCGTAAAGAACAGCACCGGCCACGATGGCGTCGCGCTGACGGGCACATAGTTATTCGACCCGCCGATCTGGAAGGCCAGATACAGAATCAGCCTCGTCCCGGCATATGCCACAGCAACACCCAGCGCTCCGCCAATCATCGCCAGCATCACGCATTCCACCAGCGCCCTGCGCACCAGCCGCGAACGTGAAGCGCCCAGCGCCACGCGGACAGAAGTCTGCGCCCGGTCCTTCAGCCCACGCGCCAGCATCAGGTTCGCCAGATTCCCGCAGGCTACCAGCAGCACACACGCCGAGGCCACAAGCAGCAGCTTCAGCCCATCCTGATAGTCATCCCGCATCGAGGCCACGCCTGCGCCGCCGGGAACCAGATGAAGCGTCTGCTGCTGCCACAACTGTTTCTCGCCCGGCTCCATGTCCTGTACATGGCTGGCCAGCCAGTCGTGGAACTCCACCTTGAGCTTCGCTTCAAGAGACTTCGGATTCACGCCTGGGCGCACTCTTCCGAGCAGGTCGAGAAAATTACCGTTCGGTCTTTTGAGGCGCGCCGTATCTCCATCGATCAGCGGCTCTGTGGTCAGCGGAAGCCAGAAATCCGGCATGCCCCCGCCGGCCAGTTTCGCACCATAGAATCCGGGCGGAGCCACGCCGATCACGGTAAAAGGATGGCCGTTGATCTGATAGGTAGCGCCGGCCACCGAGGGATCGGAGCCATACTTCTCCTGCCAGATGTGGTAGCTCATCACCGCGACTGAGGGCGCGCCTTCCACGTCATCGGCGTCGGTCATCAGCCTGCCAATCCACGGCTGCACGCCCATTGTCTTGAAGAAATTTCCGGAGACGTATTCCCCGTTGCGCGTATCTACCGGCGCCTGCGAGCCCGCTCTCCGAACGCCGAGCGGCGCATTGCCTGCCTGCAGCGCGGCCAGCTCTGCGAACTCCGGAGTATGCGCGCGGAAGTTCTTGTATGCTTCCCACGAGAACAGCGCAAAATCGCCATCCTCACCCTGGACATACCCGCCCCAGTTGCAGCAGCGATCCTTGTCTCCAATCCGCCACAGCTCCTCCGGTTTGGCTACCGGCAGCGACTTCAGCATCACCTGATGCACAAGCGTAAAGATCGCCGTCGTCGCGCCGATCCCCAGCGCCAGTGTGATTACCGCTGTGATGGCAAATCCCGGCGCCTTCCTGAGTTGCCGCAGTGCGTCGCGCAGATCTGACAGCATAGGCCCCCAATCCCGTTTCCATCCGGTATTACGGAACTATGCCTTCCGCAGTTCCCGGATGCAAGGCCAAAGATCGGGGGCCCTTCAGAGGTTGTTGAAATAGTCCCTGTTTTGAAGGGGCACGACTTCAGTCGTGCCGTAAATGGCCTTCAATCAACGCGGCTTTAGCCGCCGAGGGATTGCTTTTTAAATCAAATGGACTTTCTTAGCAGCCTCCTTCATTCCCAGCTACTTGCCGCTCACCTTCAACAGAAGGACCCCATGCGAAGGAACCTGTGCCGAATACGATCCATCCGTAAACGCCACATCCTTGTGCTGCCACAGGTCGCGCGCCTTCTTCACCGGGCCTTTCAGCTGCAGGTCAGTTGCTGCGATCGTGGCCTTCGCTTCCGATCCGCCAAGGTTGACCACCCCGACCGCAACACTGCCGTCAGCCAGTGGCTTGACCCAGGTTTCAAGATCGCCGTTCTTCGCCGGAGAAGCCTGCTTGCCCAACTTGTCCTGATCGACGGCGATGACTTCCTTGTTCATCAGAATGTCCTTCGTCGCCGGCGTCATGTTGCGCAGGTCGTTGCCGGCAAGCAGGGGAGCGGCAGTCAGCGCCCACAGGCTCATGTGCGTGCGGTATTCATCGTCGGTCATGTGGCCGTTGCCGATCTCGAGCATGTCAGGATCGTTCCAGTGCCCGGGCCCGGCATAAGGAGCAGTGGGCACCTGTTCTTCGATGTTGCCCATCATGCTCGACCACTCATCGCGGATATCATCCGTCGTGCGCCACAGGTTCCCCGATACATCCGGTCCCCACTTCTCCACGTGGCCGCGGCCATATTCGCACAGGCTGTAGACGATCGGCCGTCCGGTTGCCTGCAGTGCTGCGCCCATCTTCTGGTAGACAGGCTGCAGCTGCGCGTCCTTATAGATTCCGCCGGCGCTGCACCAGTCATACTTCAGGTAATCGATGCCCCAGGCCGCGAACGTCTTCGCATCCTGATCTTCGTGTCCATAGCTTCCGGGATAACTGGCGCAGGTGCGCGGCCCGGGCGACGAGTAGATGCCGAGCTTCAGCCCTTTGGAATGCACGTAGTCAGCGAGCGCCTTCATGT
This sequence comes from Acidobacterium sp. FHG110202_01, assembly GCF_059115305.1. Classification (NCBI taxonomy): domain Bacteria; kingdom Pseudomonadati; phylum Acidobacteriota; class Terriglobia; order Terriglobales; family Acidobacteriaceae; genus Acidobacterium; species Acidobacterium sp. FHG110202_01. The sequence goes on along the minus strand of NZ_JBZYWJ010000003.1, from coordinate 225,057 downwards.
CAGGAAATTTGCGATTGGACTGGATATTTCCCTGCGCATCGCGCACGCCTTCCCATGTGTCGTCGATGTTGATGTAGATGTAGCCGGCATCGCGCATGCCGCTGGAAACCATGGCGTCGGCCATCGTGCGGACAGTCTGGTCGTCAACCTTGTTCGCAAAAAGATTCCAGCTGTTCCAGCCCATCGGCGGCGTTTTTGCCAGGCCGTTATAAGAAACAGGTTTAAGCGCCGGCGGCTCGATATACTCGACGGTTGGCAGATCGTCTCCCGGTCCCGCAGCCTTGGCGACAAAAGGATGATGAGTGCCGCGGATCCCGTGGAGTTCGCCATTTACGAGATCGCCTGTAGCGAAAGGCTTCTCCGGATGCTCCTTGTTGAACAGCTCGAAGTGCGTGCCTTTCACTGTGCCGGTAACGTCCATCGAGTAGCCCAGCGTCTTGAAAGTTCCGGTCACATCGCTGCCGTTCTGCTGCAAATCGAGAATGGTCTTCTGCACCTCGCCGTTGTCGAGCGTATTTCCCGGCGCCGCCCACTTCCCGGCAATACTCGGCTGCCTGCATGCTGAGAGCAGCACGCAGAAGAACAGGACGGAAACGCATGTACAGACCAACCCCTTGCGGGACTTCATCACTACCTGATTCATTGTGTAATCGCTTTCAATCAGAGATATGTTTTTACTGTTTTTGATTTCGCGGAAAGTATATATTCCAGCCCTTTAGACTGCAACGCATATATACCGTAAGGCGGTGCGCTACTGCTGCGCATCACTTGACGTAGGTTGCGGACGCGCCTCAATAACGCGCATGGCGTCGTGATATTGTTCCTCCTGTTTATTCCGCAGAGCCGCAAAGCGCTTTGCCTGTTCGCTGCGGTGCGGATCGTTTGTCTGCGCATAGAGCCGCACCAGAGCGTAATTGGCTGTATAGTTATCGGGCTCAAGGTCTAAAGCGCGCTGCAGTTCGGCGGTGGCCTCGGGATATTGCTTCAGCGAAAGATACGCAGCACCCAGTTCAGCTGAAACTTCGGGCTGCCTGGGCTTGAGAGCAGCTGATTGGCGCAGTTGCGCAATCGCCTCGCTGTATCTGCCCTGCTGGTTGAGAGTGCGGCCGAGATAGTAACGGGCGGAAGCCGCAGTTTTCTCATCGGTCGTCGCCCTGGTGAGCCACGTGCTCGCGTTCTCAAAATCGTTGTTCTGAAAATATGCGATCCCGAAGGCAAGATCACCCGCCGCATCATTGGGCCGAAGCTCATGGTACCTGCGAAGGTAGGGCAAGGCATCCGCGCCCGAAGAAACAGTGCCCATCGTAAGAATGTAATCAGGGTTGTCCGGCGAGAGTTTTACGGCTTCTCCGATAGCAAGGCGCGCTTCGCGCAGCAGATTCATCTCCAGGCATACAAAGCCATACTCGTAAGCGAGCTCCGCATCTTTCGGGGCAAGCGATCGCGCATGCGCAAGGTAGCCAAGAGCGCCCTGCTTGTCATTCGTGGCCAGAGCAAGCCGCGCCAGGTCGACCAGCGTCGCCGTGGCTGATGTATCTGATGGACCCATTGCGTAGGCGCGCTCCAGCGTTGCCCGTGCTTCCTGCTGCTTGCCTTCCGCCTCCTGGGCAAGACCGAGCATGCGCAGGCCCGGCGCAGATAACGGCTGGCGCTCATTCGCTGCGGAAAGGAGCGTATCGAGAAGATCGGCGCGGTGCGCGGCGCGCAGCGCTGGCAGGGCAAGCATCACGTCGCTTTCAGACAGGTCAGGGCTCGCAGACATAGCCGCCGCAGCCTTTTCCGCTGCTTCCTTGTGGCCGAGGCCCAGTTCATCCGCGCACAGCACAGCCTGCACGCGCGCCTTCGCGCGCTCTTCTGCGCTCAGCTTGCCGAGGCTCGTGAGCGAGACCGCATATTCCCGCCGCCACATAGCCGCGGTACCTGCGCCATAAGCCGCTTCAGGATTCGCCGCATCGAGTGCGAGCACTCTCTGATACAGCCGGAGAGCTTCATCGGCGCTTTTTGCATCGTGATCTGCGGTTTGCATATCGATGCGCGCGAGATTCGAATATGCGCTGATCAACCTGGGACTATGAGCGACGGCATGGGCGAATGCCTGCTTTGCCGCTTCCGTGTGCCCGCTCTGAATCTCGACAACGCCAAGAAGATTTTCCAGTCCACCGTCATTCGGATAACGCTTCATCGCTGCATCGAGCGCTGCATACACGCCGCTCAGGTCGCCGCGTTCGATTTGCTGCTGAATGTCGAGGATCGTTGCCTGGTAGGAGGTCTGCTGCGCTTCCATAGCTTCTGCTCCAGCAAGCGTAAAGACCAGCAGACACCATTGGAAGAAGGAACGAAGCAAAAGGATCTCTCGTGGCCATAATAAACTGGGCCTATGTCGAGGTGGCACAGGAAGGTGATCGCCAGCGCTGCGCTTGTGCTTGCACTCGCATGTCGTGGAGACGCCCAAACACTGCCCGGCTCCCTGCTTGTGGACACTCTGGGATTGCAGCCGGCCCAGGCTGCAGCATTGCAGCAGGCGCTGGATGCGCGTGATTACATAAAAGCCGAAAGCATTCTGCTGCCGGAAATCGAGGCGGCGCATGAGGCCGCCTATAAAGACCGTCTGCTGCAGTTCGTGGGCGGAGTCTATTTCCTCAATCATGACGATCTGCATGCCGCCGTCGCGTGGAAAAAAGCGGAGAGCATTGCTCCGCTGCCTGCGCCTTTGCAGTTCTCGCTTGCCATGGCATACATACGCATGGGGCATCGCGACTGGGCGCGAACGGAACTGAAGGCGCTCGCCGCAGCGGACGCGGCCAACGCGCTTTATCCCTACTGGCTTGGACGCATCGACTACGATGCCCATGCCTATGAAGACGCCATCGCTGAGTTTCAAAAGGCCATTCAATTGGATCCCGGCATGGCGCGGGCCTACAACAATCTGGGCCTCTGCTATTTCTATCGAAACGAAAATACGATTGCGGTCGCGAACTTTGAAAAGTCGATCGCGCTCGATCCCGGCGTGGCATGGCCGCACATCAACCTTGCCGCCGCTTTGCAGGTTCTGGGACACCTGCCGGAAGCAGAGGCCAGTCTTCGCGACGCTATCCGGCTGGACCCGGCAATTGCTTCGGCGCACTTTGAGCTGGGCAATGTGCTCGACAACAAGGGAGACTCGCAGGCTGCAGTCAGCGAATACAGCAAGGCCGCGCAGCTCGATGCCCATTACGCGGAGCCGCACTTCGCGCTGGCGCGCATGTACCGCAAGCTGGGCAAGGCCGAACTCGCGCAGCAGGAGGTCCAGATATATCTGCGCCTTCACCATGCGTCGCAGGAATCACAGCAATAAGAAAAGCTGCTCAGTCCGGAACAGGCTGAGCAGCTCATATTTTTCTCCCCCTAGAACTCGATGCGCCCGGCGAACTGGATCGTTCGCGGATTGCTCACCGTTCCATTCCACGTGCCGAAGGAATTGCCGGAAGCGGCAACATCGGTCACGAAGGGAAGCGAAGGTCCATTGCCTTGCGAAACAAAGTAATGATTGTTGAATGCGTTGAAGAAGTTGGCCATGAACTTGAAGTTCACTCTCTCCGTGATCCTCGTGTTCTTGGTAAAGGCGATGTCGGTGTCCTGATAGCCCGGACCGTAGAGGTTTGAAACAGCGCTGCCGGTGCCGGTATTCCCAAATTGCGAGAAGTCCGTTTCAAAGGCTGTTGGATCGAGCAGCCGTCCATTGGTGTTCGGGTTGAAGCCGTTGCGGCTGTGAAGAAATGGCTTGTGGCCCGGCAGAACGCCCGGGATACAGGATTGGCGGAATGCAGGCACCAGGCTGCTGGTCGGGCATGAAGACGAGCTGAACCACAATGGCGTTCCGTACTCGTAGTGATAGAGCGGAGCCACCTGCCATCCGCCGACAAAAACATTCATCACGCCGCCCTGGTTCAGGAAACGCTTGTGGTAGCCGAACGGAAGATCGTAAACCACGGAGATCTGAGCGGTGATCGGAACATTGTCAGGCGCGAGCGCATAATCGCGCGTGGTGTTATTGAACGGCGAGAAGTCGCCGCTGTTCCCAATCCCATTGCCGCTGCTTGCCTGGGTGGTATACGAGGCATTGGTCATCAGTTTCGAATACGTGAACGAGCCCAGCACAAACAGGCCGTTCTTCGCGCGCCGGTTTACCCCGAGCTGCAGCGAGTGATAAGACGAAGTCGCATGCTGCTCATTCAGTCCCTGCAGTGTGCCGCAGAACTGCGGGTACGGCACCAGGGCCTGCGCCAGCGTTGGCGCGCAGCCTGTCATCTGCGTTTCCCAGCCCACATAAGGCGTGCTCACGCCATGAGCGGCGAAAGTGGCCGGACCATCCGGCGAGTCGTAGTTCGCCGCAAGGTCTGCACCCATGCTGGTAATCGCTTTGTCATTCGGGTTAAGTATGTTGAGGGGGCTGATCTGCGAAGGCAGATGGGTGCCCTGTGTGCCGACATAGGAAACCGTTGCCGTAAAGCTCTGTGGCAGCTGGCGCTCGATGGTCAGGTTCCACTGCGAGGAGTACGGCCTGCGGTTGCCGTCCAGCGGACGATAGAGCGAAGGCGTTTGTCCGTTGTCGAAGCTCGAAGAGATGTTTTTCGTTGGCCCCACCTGGTCGGGGCTGATGCCGCTGGCCAGATAGAGTGCCGGCACTTTGAGGTTGCCGAGCGACTTCTCATTCAGGGTAACGGTCTTGTTGAATCCGTCTTGGCTCATGCCGCCGGACCACCCCGGATAAAAAGCCTGTCCGAAGTAAATCCCGTAGCCTGCGCGGACGACTGTCTTTTCATTCACTGTGTAGGCAAAGCCAAGGCGAGGCGCGAAGCCTTTCTTGAACGGAATCTCAGGATAAGGAGCCCCATAGCTGGCGTCTCCGAATTTGTTGCCGGCAAAGGCAAGGCGGCCCTTCAGCTCGGTCCCGCCGGCAGTAACCGCGCCGGGATTCAGGCCATTCGGGTCAAAGAACGAAAGGTTGTTGTATTTCTCGCGGAAAGGCTGAATGTAATCCCAGCGCAGGCTGTAGTCGACCGTGAGCTTCGGCATAATGCGCCAGCTGTCGCCCACATGAACCGCCCATGCATCCTGCCGGGGATATTCAGCAAAGATGTTGTAGTAGGCCACGTTGGCAGAGGATACCGAGCCGAGATAGAAGCTGGCCGCGGCACTTCCCGGACAGGGAGCCGCAGCCGAACAGCCCTGGTTGCCGGTTGTATCCCCATTGAAGGTAAAGGTTCCTCCCTGGTTTGTGCCCAGGTGAATAGAAGTTCCAGCAAGGCGCCACTCGAAGCCCGCATTCAGTGTGTGCGATCCAATGATGCGCGTAAACACATCGTTGAAGGCCCAGGTGCCGCGGGTAGTCTTCGTTTGCCCCGGGTTCGGAGCTGCCGAGTTGCCGAGCTGAGTGTAGCCGCCGCCAAAGGAGAATTGCGGCAGGAACGATGTGTTCGCAACACCAGGAACTGTAGGCAGCTGGGCATGACCATTCAGCGCGTAATAGGCCTCGTTGCGGTTGAGATACCCGATGGTTGCGTGATTGGTCATGTTGCCGGAAAAGTTATGCTCCCAGTTCAGGCGCTGGATGTTGGCGTTCTCCGGGTTCGCAGGACTTGCTGTCGAAATATCCACCGGGAGATTGCTCTGCGTGTTCGTTCCCGAGCGCTGCCACCATGTTGTCCAGAAGAAGTGGTCCTTCGAGCCTACGTTCATGTCAACGCGGCCGAAGTAAACATTCTCATTCGCGGTCAGCGATCCCTGGCCCGCCTTGGGGATGAAGTAGTTATTGATTTCTCCGCTGTTGGTCGGCGTGGGCAGTGCGGCCATCCAGGCCGCAGCAACCGGGTCCTCATAAGCCGGATTGACCTGGTTGGGGACGCCGCCATAAGCGATGGGCTGTCCCGCATCGGCGCCGTACTTGGAAGGATCATTCGGGTAGTAAAGCTGGCTGCCCACTCCGCTGAAATTTCCATTGCGCGCCGCGAGCGAAGGAATGGACAGCGTGGCGGAATTGGCCCCGCCGGCTTCCTTGAAGCCTTCCCAGTTGAAGTAGAAGTAGCCCTTCAGAAACGACGAAGGGCCATGCATTCCGGGGATTGGAATCGGTCCGCCGACATTCGCGCCGAAGTCATTCTCCTTGTCCGCCGGCTTTCGCGAAGTGAGCGGAAGCCCCCATTGGCGCGCGTTCAACGCGTCGTTGCGTGCGTACTCGTATGCCGCGCCATGAAACTGGTCGCCGCCCGAGCGCGTGGCAATGATCAGCTGTCCGGACGTCGAATTGCCGTACTGTGCATCATAATTCGCCGTCAACACGTGGACTTCGCTGGTAATGTCGGGCGACATGCCGAAGTCCGTCTCCAGGCTCACCATGCCGCTCTGGTTCATGTAGCCTTCCATCGCGGTCGCGCCGTCTACCAGCGCCTCATCGCCGCTGACCAGTCCGCCATTGATGCGCGTGTTGTATGCGTTGCCGCTTGCGCCGGTGCTTACGCCAGGCAGCATATCGGCAACTGTCACCGAAGAGCGCGGCGCGCCGGAAACCGTCAGCGGAAAGTCCTGCAGCGTTTCCGGAGCGATGCCGCCGCCAACCGTCGGATCAACATAGTTGATCTGCGAAGCCTCGCCGGTGACCGTCACATTTTCCGCGACATTTCCAATCGGGAGCTGTACGTTGACGCGCGCCTGCTGCGTGGCAGCTAGCTCGATCCCTTTCTGCGTGACTGACTGGAAACCATTGGCCTTGGCAAACAGGTCGTACTTGCCCGGCGGAACGTTGGTGAAGTTGAACTCGCCTGCATCGTTGGCAGTGAAGTTGATCTTGAATTGTGTGACCTCGTTGGAGAGCGTCAGCGTTGCACCAGGTACAGCAGCCCCGTTCGGGTCTGTGACCGTGCCCGTCAACGAAGCGTTTGTGTCCTGACCGAAACCGTGTCCGGCCGCTACCAGACACAATAAAATGCACAGCAGCCACTGGACTGCAGACGAACCCCTATCCTGCATGTGTCTCTCAACCTCGTAAATTTTTCTTAGTTTCTTTGTCTTGCAAAGATCTGGAAACGGTTACATTTACCGTGCTTTGGAACTGCTAATTGAAAACCGGTTCCAACGGTAAAATGCGGACTCAGGAATTGTCAACCAGCAGCCCATCACTGTTCGCTATACTTTGGCTCTATGTCTAAGACCTTCTCTCTTCGTCGCCTGCTGACGAGCCTCTGCCTCGGCGGAATCATTGCCGTGAGCGCTGCCGCGCAAACACTGCTCGTAGTCAATCAGGGCGACAGCAACCTGAGCCTCGTTGACGCAGCATCGGCCACACAGGTGGCAACCGTAGCTGAGAACACTCCCGGAGTCCACGGCCACGAGATTGCCGTTTCGAGCGATGGGCGAATTGCATATATGCCGATTTACGGCAGCACCGGAGTAGGGAAGCCGGGCATCGACGGCCACCAGATGCTCATCATCGACGTGCCATCAAAAAAGATCATCGGCAACATCGACTTCGGCCATGGAGTGCGCCCGCACCAGCCCGTGCTTGATCCCGCGCGCGGCGTGCTCTACGTCACCACCGAGCTCGACAAATCCGTGACTATCATCGATCCACACACGCGCAAGATCATCGGCGCCATCCCCACCGGACAGGAAGAGTCGCACATGCTCGTCCTCTCCCACGATGGCCGCTTCGGTTACACGGCAAACGTCGGTCCGGGCACAGTCTCCATGCTGGACATGACGGGCCGCAAGACCCTCGCCGTCGTCCCTGTCTCCGGTATGGTGCAGCGCATCTCCATCTCCAATGACGACAAGCTGGTCTTCACCTCCGACCAGACCAGACCTCAGCTCGCCGTGATCGATACAGCAACAAAAAAAGTGAAGACATGGGTCCCGCTGCCCGGTACAGGCTACGGCACAGCTCCCACTCCCGATGGCCGCTGGCTTCTCGTCGCCGTCCCTTCGAAGAACCAGGTGGCTGTAGTCGATCTGAACAATATGACCGTAGCGCGCAGCATCGACGTCCCCAGCACACCGCAGGAGATTCTTATCCCTCGCGGCAGCAAGGTAGCCTATGTCTCATGCAACTCCAGCGGAAAGGTGGCCGCCGTCGACCTGGATCACTGGAATGTCAAGAAGCTGATCACCGCAGGCAAAATGGCCGACGGTCTCGGCTGGGCCGAGTGACTTTTCATCTGGGAGCGGATTAGGTTTTGGGACAGATTTGTTTTGGTGTGTATTCGCTTTTAGGGTAGAAGCACCGGCCTTTCAGCGGTGCTGAAAAAATCCTGGTTTTGAAGGGGCCACGACTTCAGTCGTGCCGTAAATAGCCTTAAATCAGCGCGGCTTTAGCCGCCGAGGGATTGCTTTTGAACTGCAATGGATTTTTCAGTATCCCGGTGAATAAAGTGCTTCAGCCTCGACGCGGATGATATCGTCCTGTCAACCATTCCGAAAGTAACATTTTGCTGTAAATTACTGGTTCCAAGTGATATTCGTTGAAACGAACAATGACATTATATTTCCCCTTTTCCTGATATCCTGAAAGTAGGAACGAAATAAACAGAAACCCGCCTTCATGGCGGGTTTTATATTGCCTGGAATCAGGACTTTGCATGGAACTATCTTGTTTTCAATACTTTGTCGCCTTTAAAATAGAAGGAGCTTGTTTTCAAAGACTTAGCACCTCTCCCCAGGGAGAGGAGATCATCCTTGTGATGGCGCGGTAATGGCGCGACAGAGGTTTGGCATCCGCGAAGAGCGGATGCATTGCCTGGACGGCCAGTCCCTACTGGATCGCGGCGAGAACAGCAACGATGACCACGCCCAGCCCCATCAGCAGGCTCATTCTGTCGGTCACAGCAAAGATCACCGGATCTTCATTCATCTCGCCGCGTGAGGCCAGCAGCCAGACACGGCTTACCCATAGCAGCATCAACGGAACAATCAGCCACATCCTCACCGGGTGGGCATAGAGCTCCTGGATATTGCTTCCGCTGATGTAGAGCGCAAACACAACCACCGCCGCATACGCGCTGGCCGTGCCGAAGCTGCGCAGCTGTTCGATATCGGCCACGAGGTAGCCGCGCCCATTGGACGGAGCAAGCCCGCGCTCGCGCAGGTTCTGCAGCTCGCTGAAGCGCTTCACCATGGCCAGGCTGAAGAAGAAAAACACTGAGAAGGCTGCGAGCCAGGTCGAGATGCCCGTATCCGTAGCCGAGCCGCCCGCGAGTATGCGCAGCGTGTAGAGCCCTGAGAGCAGGATCACATCGAGCAGGACGACACGTTTCAGAGCGAGCGAATAACTCAGCGTCGTGACCAGATAGGCCGCGAGCCATCCCACAAATGCTCCGGGAAGCAACAGCGCGCCTCCGAAACCGGCAGCGAGGCAAAGCAGGCTGATCGCCACTCCGGTCGTGGCCTGCAGATCGCCGGCAGCAAAAGGCCGGAAGCGTTTTCGCGGGTGCCTGCGGTCAGCCTCGATATCCAGAAGGTCATTGATGATGTACGTGGCAGAAGCGCAAAGACTGAAGCAGAGAAACGCGAGCAGCGCATCCAGAATGAGCTGCAGCCGCAAAGCATGGGCCAGCAGCACCGGCAGAAAGATCAGCACATTTTTTGCCCACTGGTGCAGCCGGATAGCTCTCAGGAAAGTCTTCATCCGCGGCATGCGGTCTTCAAAGCTGCGGCTGATCTTGATGCCGCGCGCGCGGACCAGCCCCTTGAGCGAAGCGTGAGGATTGGCCAGCATCGCTTCGCCCGCATGCTCGAGCAGAGGCAGGTCGGGGCGGGCATTGCCGATGTAGTCGAAGCCCATCTCCCCGAACTCCGCGCCCAGTCCGTTCAGCTTATTGCTTCCCGTAAGGTTGGTGCGCCCATCGCTGGCCAGCACGCCGTCAAAGATTCCCAGATGCGCGGCAATGCGCTCTGCGAGCTTCCCATCCGCGCCGGTTGCCAGAAAAATCCGTCGCCCCTGCCCGCGCTCCTGCTCCAGGTACTCAAGCAGCGGACGGTTATAAGGCAGATGCGCCACATCGAGCGAAACCACGGAGCTGACCTCTGCCTTGAGTGCTGCCTTCCCGCCCATCACCCAGCGAAAGGTCTTGAACACGCTCAGCGGATGCGTGCGCACCAGCACGAGCAATGAATCGAGCAGCGTATCGCTCTTGACCAGCGTCCCATCCAGATCAACACACAGGGGCCGCTGCACCGCTGCCTGTGCCGCTACATCGAGTTGTGCCTGGTTCAACAAAACGTTACTTACTTCTAAAACTCCAGTCTACTGTCCGCGCACCCCGCCTGAAAATTACAAAAATACCAGCCTGCCGCATGGAACATCCTCTGCGAAACCGCTGTGCTCTTTGCGTCCTCTGTGGTGAAAAGCTTTTGGTACCTACCGCGCATGTCGAAAGAAAGGATAAAGCGCCCAGAAAGCAATCCCGAAGGCCAAAGCAAGTGCCAACAGCAGCAAAGCCAGCATGGCCCCCCATGACAGCCCGCCCTTCTGGCTCAATGTGCATTCTCCGCCCGGTCCGCAAGCAGGACAGGAATCCCATCCTCAATCGGATACTTGCGGCCACACTGCGCGCATCCCAGGCGGCTCCCGTCCAAAGCCAGCTTGCCATGGCACACAGGGCAGACAAACATCGCCAGCAGCTCCGGAGAAACAATCGTCTCAGTCATAACAACAGTGTACGCATCCTTTACCATGAAACAGTGATGACGACACCACGCATACTCGACGGAAACGCCATTGCCTCCCAGATCAAAACCGAAGTTGCCGCCGAGGTCCAGCGGCTGGCCGCTCAGGGCATTCGTCCCGGACTGGCCGCGGTGCTCGTAGGCCATGTGCCTGCTTCTGAGATTTACGTCCGCAACAAAGTCCGCACCAGTGAGCAGCTCGGCATCTACTCCGACCTCATTACTCCGCCCGAAACCATCACCACCGAAGAAATGCTCGAGCTGGTCGCAAAGCTCAATGCCCGCGACGACATCGACGGCATCCTCATCCAGCTGCCGCTGCCGAAGCAGGTAAACGCCAAGCTGCTGCTCGAAGCCGTCTCTCCAGCAAAAGACGTGGACGGCTTCCATCCCGTCAACGTAGGCCGCCTGCAAAGCGGACAGTCCGCGCTTGCCCCCTGCACTCCCGCAGGCATGATCGAGATGCTCAAGCGCAGCGACCTGCCCATCTCCGGCCAGAATGCTGTGGTCATTGGCCGCAGCGACATTGTCGGCAAGCCCATCTCCATCCTGCTCCTGCACGAAAACGCGACGGTCACCATCTGCCACAGCAAAACGCGCGATCTCCCAGGCTTCACCCGCAACGCCGACATCCTCGTCGCCGCCATCGGCCGCCCCGGCTACGTCACTCCGGAGATGGTCAAGCCCGGATCGACCATTCTCGACGTGGGCATCAACCGCATCACCACGCGCGAAGAGTTCGACAAGTATTTCGCCGGAAACAAGAAGCGCGAAGAAACATTCCTCCTCAAAGGATCGACCATCGTCGGCGACGTGCACCCGGAAGCCTTCAAGCTCGCCGGCGCCTACACACCCGTCCCCGGAGGAGTCGGCCCCCTCACCATCGCCATGCTCATGGCGAACACCGTGCGTGCCGCAAAACTGCGTCGTGGGCTTACAGTCTAGAAATGCTGCGCGTAGGCCTCACCGGCGGGTTAGGTAGCGGCAAGACCACCGTGGCGCAGATGTTCGCAGCGCGCGGCGTGCATGTCATCTCCGCCGATGAGGTAGGCCGCCGTCTCATGCAGCCTGGCGAGGAGGTCTACCGGCAGATCGTCGGGCACTTTGGCCCGGAAGTCGTTCAGCCCGACGGCGCGCTCGACCGGAAAAAGCTGGCCCAGCTCGCCTTCCGGCAGGGCCGCCTCGACGAGTTGAACCGCATCGTCCATCCGCCGGTCATCGCCGCGCAGGAAAAATGGGCGGAGGAAATCTTCGCCCGCGATCCCAACGCCATCGCCATGATCGAATCCGCCCTGATCTTTGAGGCCGGAGCCTCGGGCAGCGTTCCTGGATGGCGCGACCGCTTCGACCGCATCATCCTCGTGACTGCTCCCGACGAGTTGAAAATCAAGCGTTTCCTCGCGCGCACTGACGCTGCAAAAGACCCCGATCAACGAAAAGTCATCGAAGAAGACGCCCGCGCCCGGCTCGCAGCACAAATCCCTGACAAAAAAAAAATTCCGCTCAGCGATTTCATCATCGACAACAGCGAAGACCTCGCCGGTACCGAACGTCAGGTCGAAGAAGTTCTCGCCCAACTCCACCAGCCCCCAAACCGCTAAAATTGATAAAAGCATGTTTCATAGTGCTTAGGTAGAAACACTGTAAGAATTCTTCCAGCCCTGCACCGCAGGGCCAGGTAGAAGCACCGGCCTTCAGGCCGGTGAAGAAACAGTTAGACCAGGAGGGGCTTTAGCCCCGGGCTGTCCTGAAATAACCTATGAAATACGCTCTTGCCTGCATCCATGCATACAGGCTGGAAACGGACGAATCACTATGATCTTTCGCAGGATTATCCTGGTGCTCTTGCTGGTCTTCGGCTTCTGGTACTTCATCAACCACGGCCTGCCAGTCGATCAGATGTTTTCCCGCTCCGGCATTGCGCCGCTGCACTTGACCGAAGCTCACGCCGCACCCGCCTATGACGCCGAAGAGCTGAACAACATCGGCGTCTATAAGAAGGTGCTGCCGTCGGTGGTCAACATCACTGCCACTTCCCAGGCGTTCAACTTCTTCTATGGACTGGTTCCCCAGCAGGGCCAGGGCTCGGGCTTCATCCTGTCATCAGAAGGCCAGATTCTCACCAACTTTCACGTCATCGCCAACGGAAATACCCGCGTGCAGCGCGGAACGCAGGTCGACGTCACCACTTATGACAAGCACCACTACAAAGCCACCATCGTCGCTACCGACGCGCATCACGATCTCGCCATGCTGCAGATTAAGGGCGGCAACAACCTTGTTCCCGCAGTACTGGCTGACTCCCGCAACCTTGTCGTCGGCCAGAAGGTCTACGCCATCGGCAATCCCTTTGGATTGAACGGCACCATGACCACAGGCATCATCAGCGCGTTGCGTTCCATCCGCGGGCCCGGGGGCGACCCCATTGAGAACGCTATCCAGACCGATGCTGCCATCAACCCCGGCAACTCCGGCGGACCGTTGCTCAACTCGCGCGGCGAGGTCATCGGCATCACCTCGCTCATCGCTACCAATCCCAATGAAGGCGTCGAACAGAGCGCCGGCATCGGCTTTGCCATCCCCATCGATACCGCAAAAGCCGTTCTCAGCGACTTCCAGCGCTATGGCCGCGTGCGCCGCCCGGTACTTGGTGTTGAGACTCTGCCGATTGGCCCGGATCTCGCCCAGCAGATAGGCCTCGCCGCCGAATACGGCCTCCTGATACAGCGCGTTGCCCCGGGAAGCCCTGCGGAACGCGCCGGACTGCGCGCCGGCAACGAGGCAGCCTACCTCAATAACACACAGATCAATCTCGGCGGCGACCTCATCGTGGCTATTGACGGTCAGCAGGTCTCGAGCAAAGAAGACCTTTCCGACATCATGGACCACCACCAGGTTGGAGACTCTGTGACCGTGACCTACATCCGCGGACGCCGCAAGCTGACCGCCCGCGTCACCCTGGGCGAAGCCGGAGACCGCGCCGCCTGATCTGCAGTCCCTGATTTTGTAGTCCCCTGATTTTCTAACAATGACACCCGCATCCCAGCTCGATATCTCCGGCATCCGCATTCTCGACGGCGGCCTGGCGTCAGAGCTCGAGCGCCGCGGATGCGACATCAGCGGCCCACTCTGGTCCGCTCACGTGCTCGAAGACAACCCAGAGATCATCGAAGCCGTCCACCTCAGCTATCTCGAAGCCGGAGCTGACTGCATCCTCACCGCCAGCTATCAGGTCTCCGCCAAAGGCTACGCCGAACTAGGAAACGCGAAGACGAAAACCAGGGTGGGTGGAACCGACACGGAACCCAAAACATGGGTGCCCCAGGTTCGCGAAGCTAACCTGGGAGGTTCGCAGAACGAAAATGCGAGCACAAAAGCAGAAGAAGCCCTCCGTCAATCTATCAACTTAGCTCTTTCCGCCCGAAAAAAATACAACAACCAATCCCCCCGACCCATCTGGATTGGAGCCTCCCTGGGCCCCTACGGAGCAGCCCTGCACAACGGAGCTGAATACCACGGCAACTACGACCTGAGTTCCACGGATCTAGTCAGCTTCCACTCCGAGCGCCTGGCAGTCATCGAAACAACCCAGGCCGATTTCGTCGCCTTCGAGACAATCCCGTCCATCGAAGAAGCCAAAGCCATCATTGAAGCTCTGCATCAGCACCCATCGGTCCAGGGCTGGATCTCCTTCACCTGCAGGGACGCTGAGCACGTCGCTCACGGAGAAAAACTCACCCAGTGCGCAGAGTTCCTGGACAAGGAAAAACAGGTCATCGCCATCGGCATCAACTGCACCCTTCCGAAGTTCATCACTCCGCTCATTGGCGAACTGAAGCAGTCCACAAGCAAGCCCATCGTCGTCTATCCCAACTCCGGAGAAGGCTGGGACGCCGAACATCGCCGCTGGACGGGAACCTCCGATGCCGCCGAGTTCGGCCAGTTAGCCCGGGAGTGGCCCGCCGCTGGAGCACAGATCATCGGCGGTTGCTGCCGCACCACCCCGGACCACATTCGCGCCATCCGCAAAGCTCTGACGTAAGCCGGGACAAAACCTGAGTGCCCCACAGCCTGCCCTGAGCGAAGCCGAATGGGTTCGCGTAGCTAACGTGGGAGGTTCACAGGACGCCGGAGCACGCAGTACATCTATCGAATCCGCGCAGTCCCATGCGACAATAGATGTGTATCCGCCATGAAATCAGAACCGCTCCCAGCAGCCATCACCCCCGAGCTTCTGGCTCAGCACAGTATTACCCCTGAGGAATACGACCGCATCGTCGCTGCTCTGGGACGCACCCCCAGCCTCACCGAACTGGGCATCTACTCCGTCATGTGGAGCGAGCACTGCTCCTACAAGTCCTCGCGCGTGCACCTGAAGCGCCTGCCCACCAAAAGTGACCGCGTCGTCCAGGGTCCAGGCGAAAATGCCGGCATCATCGACGTAGGCGACGGATGGGCTTGCGCCTTCAAAATCGAGTCGCATAACCACCCCTCTTACATCGAGCCGTTTCAGGGCGCGGCCACCGGCGTCGGCGGCATCCTGCGCGACATCTTCACCATGGGCGCGCGCCCCTTTGCCGTCATGGACTCGCTGCGTTTCGGTCCCATCGCCGAAGAAAAAGACACATCGCAGGAGCTCGCACATAAGAATCACTCCATCGTCGAAGGCGTAGTCCACGGCATTGCCGGATACGGAAACTGTTTCGGCGTCCCCAATCTGGGCGGCGAAACCCGCTTCGAGGAGTGCTACTCCGGCAACCCGCTGGTGAATGCCTTTGCCCTCGGCCTCGTCCGCCGCGATGAAATCTTCTACGCCAAGGCCACCGGCGTCGGCAATCCGGTGATCTACGTCGGAGCCAAGACCGGCCGCGACGGCATCCACGGCGCCACCATGGCCAGCGAAGAGTTCAAGGAAGGTTCCGAGCAGAAGCGCCCCAACGTGCAGGTCGGCGATCCCTTCATGGAAAAGCTTCTTCTTGAAGCCTGCCTCGAAGCCATGAAGACCGGCGCCATCGTCGGCATTCAGGACATGGGTGCTGCGGGCCTCACTTCTTCCAGTTGCGAGATGGGAGCGCGCGGCGGTGTCGGTCTCGAAATGAATCTGGACTACATTCCGCAGCGCGAAACCGGCATGACCGCCTACGAAATGATGCTCAGCGAATCGCAGGAGCGCATGCTGCTTGTCGCCGACAAGGGCCGCGAGCAGGAAGTGCTTGATGTCTTCACCAAATGGGGACTCGACGCCGTCATCGTCGGCACCGTCATCCCCGAGCCGCGCCTGCGCATCCTGCATCACGGCAAGCTCATGGCCGACATTCCCAACCAGTCGCTTACCGACGATGCACCCGTCTACCACCGCCCCGTCGGCGAATGGAAAGCGCCCGTCCCGGCTGAGCCCACACGGAGCGCTCTAGAAAAGCTGAATTACGAAGACAAGGTCTCGACCCGCGACCATACCGAAGACCTGCGCAAGCTGCTCGCATCTTCGAACATCTGCTCCAAGCGCTGGGTACACGAACAATACGATTCGATGGTGCAGACCAACACTGTGCAGGGCCCGGGCGGCGAAGGCGGCGTGATGCGCATCAAGGGGACGAAGCGCGGCCTCGCCATGTCCCTCGACGGCAACGGACGCTGGTGTTATCTCAACCCGAAACTCGGCGCAAAGCACGCAGTAGCCGAAGCCGCGCGCAAGGTAGCCTGTACCGGAGCGACACCCATCGCCGCCACCAACTGCCTCAACTTCGGCAATCCGGAAAAGCCGGAGATCATGGCGCAGCTTTCCGCCGCCATCGATGGCATCTCCGAGGCCTGCATCGCTCTCGGCACGCCCATCACCGGCGGCAACGTCTCCCTCTACAATGAAACGCGCGGCGAAGGCATTTACCCCACGCCGGTTCTCGGAATCGTCGGCATCCTCGAAGACGTCACCAGAACCGTGCCTTCTGCTTTCCGCAAAGAAGGCGACGCCATTCTGCTCCTCGCAGCCGCGAAATTGCCGCCCATCGAAGAGCGCCTGCGCGAATTCGGTTCATCCGAATACGCCAAGACCGTACTCGGCGAGATATGGGGAACGCCGCCCGCGCTCGACCTCAGTGCCGAAGCCACTCTGCACAAGTGTCTGGCTGAGCTGGCTGATGTCGGCCTGCTTCACTCCGCAGGCGACATATCCGATGGCGGCATCGCCGTCGCCCTGTCCGAAGGCGCCTTCGGAAATAATATCGGCGTGAATGCCTATCTCGAAGAGACCTCCGACCTGCCCCCTGCATGGGCGCTGTTCAGCGAAACCGCAACCCAGGCCATCTTGACCTGCAACATGTCCGCGGTCGATAAGATCAAGACCATCGTGAAGAAGTATCCCGGGCTCCTCGTCGAAAACATCGGCGAAACCACAAAAGACGATGATTTCCGCATTCAGATCAACGGCAAAACAGTGATTGACGAAACCGTCCCCGGACTGCAGCATGTATGGGCTGGCGCACTCGAAGCCAGGCTCTACGATGAGGTGTCTGCGTGAACCAGCGCCATCTCCTGATCGAAGGCATCCTCGAAATCTCTGATTTGTCATCCCGGCCGGAGCGCAGCGGAGCGGAGCGACCCGCAGTTTCCCGTGTGCTTACTCAAACCAGGGTGCCCCAGGTTCCCCTGAGCAAAGCGAAGGGTAACCTGGGAGGTTCGCAGGATAATAGAGCAGATGATAAACTCCGCGAAGAATGCGGCGTAGTAGCCATCTACGGACATCCCGACGCCGCCCGCCAAGCCTACCTCGCTCTCTACGCCCTCCAGCATCGCGGGCAGGAATCCGCTGGCATCGCCACCGCCGACGGCACGAATCTCGCGAACATCAAAGGCATGGGCCTAGTCGCCGACATCTTCACCGAAGAAGTCCTCGGCAAGCTCAACGGCGAAATGGCCATCGGCCACACGCGCTACTCGACCACCGGCGATTCCGCGCTGCTCAATGCGCAGCCCATTCGCGTCGATTCCACCAAGGGCCTCATCGCCATCGCCCACAACGGCAACTTGGTCAATCTCGGCAACGTGCGCGCGAAGCTCGAGCGCGAAGGAGCCTTCTTCCAGACCACCAGCGACTCCGAAATCATCGTCCAGCTCATCGCGCACTCCAAAGCAGGCACGCTTGTCGACGCCATCGCCGACTCGCTTCGCCAGGTTGATGGAGCTTTCTCCATCGTCATGATGACGCGCGATCGCATCTTCGCTGCCCGCGATCCCCGCGGCTTTCGCCCGCTTTCGATGGGCCGCATCGAGAACCCCAACGGCCCTGACACCATCGTCTTCGCCTCCGAAACCTGCGCCTTCGATCTGCTGCGCGCTAAATTCGAGCGTGACGTAAAGCCGGGCGAGCTCGTCATGGTCACAAAAGACGGCGTGACCTCCGTCCAGTATGCAACAGGCATTCCACAGTCGAGTTGCATCTTCGAACACGTCTACTTCGCCCGCCCCGACAGCAAAATCTACAACCGCTGGGTGCAGGAGAGCCGCGAAGAGATGGGCCGCGAGCTCGCCCGCGAGTCGCACGTCCCTGCCGACCTCGTCGTGCCTGTTCCTGATTCCGGTGTTACCGCAGCCATCGGCTACGCCGCAGAAAGCGGGATCCCTTTCCGCTTCGGACTTATCCGCAATCACTACGTTGGCCGCACCTTCATCGAGCCCGAGCAGCGCGTCCGCGACTTCGGCGTAAAACTCAAGCTGAACCCCGTGCGCAATCTGCTCGAAGGCAAGCGCATCATCCTCGTCGACGACTCCATCATCCGCGGCACCACCAGCCGCAAGATTGTCCGTATGGTGCGCGCTGCCGGCGCAAAGGAAGTGCATCTGCGCATCAGCTGCCCGCCCACCATCTCGCCCTGCTTCTACGGAGTGGACACGCCGCGCAAAAAGGACCTCATCGCGGCTAACAATTCCATCGAAGAGATCCGCTGCTTCATTGAAGCCGACTCGCTCGCTTATTTGTCACTCGAAGGGTTACAAAAGGCCTGCGACGGCGGCGAGGGCAACCACTTCTGCATCGCCTGCTACACCGGCGACTACCCGACCGAGTGGGTCGACGTCGAAGACATCCTGCCCGCCGCCGTGGCGCAGTAACTCCTGGCAGGGCAGCTTCGAACATCCGGGTGCCCCACGTTCGCGTAGCTAACGTGGGAGGTTTGCAGGATGCTGCCAGCAGTGTCCTTTCTCTACGGCCCGACATAAAGCTCAACCGGCGAGTACCCGATTTGCTTCGTCTTGTGATCCACGCGCAGAAAAACCGGTGTCCGGCCGCCATTCACATTAACGCCCATCACCACGCCATTGCCAACCGTCTTGGTAATCACAATCTGGTGGCTCTTGATCACGCCGTAATCGCCCGAGGGACCCCAGTCCTTGGTGAACTGGTTAAAGTCATAGAGCTTGTACTGCTCCGGGTGCTGCTCCCAGTTCGGGTCGTTGTTCCACATGGAATAGGCCTTCTTGACGTCTCCACCCTCAAGCGCCGCAAAGAAGTTGTTGACGCGGTGCTCCTCCGGCCAGTCCCAGAACCACCAGGTTCCAATCGCAAGCACCACCACCGCAATCAAAACCGCAATGATTGAGTTGCGAATCAGGCGCGCACGCCGCGCATTGTAAACAGGCGCATCAAGAAGGGTCATGAATGCAGGCCTCTACTTCCTCACCATTGTACTTTGACACCGCCAACCCGCCGTATGTTTCACTTCACCGCAGTTTTGTCATCCTGAGCGAAGCAAAGGATCTGCTTTTCGCACCGGTCAGCACGAAAAGGGGTGCCCCATACTTCGCGTAGCGAAGTGTGGGAAGCAATGCACCAATTCACCGCGAATACTGCGTCCGGTCCTTCTCTTCTCGCCGCTCCAGCGCCAATCTAATCAGCCGGTCAATCAGCTCCGTATACGGCACCCCTGACGCAGCCCACAGCTTCGGATACATGCTGATCGCCGTAAATCCGGGCAGCGTATTGATCTCGTTCAGATAAACACGCCCCGACCTACCCGGTTCCATCAGGAAATCCACGCGCGCCAGCCCCGAACAGTCGCAGGCCTTGAAAGCTCCCACGGCCATCTGCTGAATCTGCTTCGTCTGCTGCTTGGTGAGCTTTGCCGGAATGATAAGGTCCGAGCCCTCGCTCAGATACTTGGCCTCGTAGTCGTAGAACTCCTTGATGGGCACAACCTCACCCACCACCGAAGCTTTGGGGTCATCATTGCCCAGCACGGCGACTTCAAGCTCGCGCGCCTTGCCGCGCTTGCCGCCCACGCCCTGCTCAATCACAATCTTGCGATCATAGCCCGCAGCCAGCTCAATCGCCGGCCCCAGCTCCTTGCGGTCATGCGCCTTGCTGATGCCCACCGAAGAGCCAAGGTTCGCAGGCTTCACAAAAACGGGATACTTCAGCGCCGCTTCCACGCGGGCAGCAATTTTTCTCGGACTCGTTTCCCACTCGCCGCGCAGAAACGTGACATGCTTCGTAATCGGCAGCTTTACCGAGGCGAAGAGCCGCTTCATGATGTCCTTGTCCATGCCCGTGGCCGACCCAAGCACGCCCGAGCCTACATACGCGATGCCCGCCAGCTCAAACAATCCCTGGATCGTCCCATCCTCGCCAAACGTCCCATGCAGTACAGGGAAGATTACGTCCACACTCAGCGCCTGGTGCGCCGGATGGCCCGCAGTCTCAAAAGGAACCAGCGACCCCGTCTTTGCTTTGGAGGGCACAGGCGGCACAATCACCGCTTCTCCTTTGGCCAGCACCGCCGCCGGAGCTGTCGCGTCAGGATCGCCCGCCCGCAGCTGTCGCGGAGACAATGCCTCTCCGCTCAGCAGGCGCGCAGCATCCGTCGCCGTCACCCATCGCCCTTCCTTCGTGATGCCGATAGGAATGACGTCATATTTCTTAGGATCAATAGCTTTTAAAACCGAAGCAGCCGAAAGCAGCGAAACCTCATGCTCGCCGCTGCGGCCGCCAAAAAGAACACCTACGCGGAGTTTGCTCATGATGGATTATTGATTGTGGGATCGAGATGCGTTTTCGGAACGCGGAATACTCCCTTAATACAATCCAGATTCCGCACAACGATCTGAATGTGGTTTTTTTGTTGAAATTCTGAACCCGGATACAAAGATCCGCCTTCCGTAAAAAGTCCCTTCACGCTATCAATCCTGGATTGCTTTTGTGCTTCGCGAATGGAATGCAGATAGTTAATGACAGCACAATCTAATGGATGCCTGAAGCGCTCAGGATAATTGACCGGCAATGGCTCGCCTGCTGCATCGTAGACCTTCACTAGAGATTCGTATGCTTCTTTCACCATCACAAGGCCGGCATGCGTCGTCAAATCCAGGCAGTTTCCTAAGTCGAGAATTGCGCCAATCACAAACGGCCTCTTGATTTTATTTTGTTCACGAATAGAGACCTCTTGCGCAAATTGGAGAGCACGCAGAGGATTGGCTTCCCAGAAGTAGATACCCGAACCTAGCCAATCATAATTGTTCTGGCTGAACAGAAATTTCTGATTCCGCAGGAGACGTTCACCGATCTTCTGATCGCACCCGTGATAACCCAGAACAAAAGATGCCGTGAGCTTATGCAAGAAAGTTAGCGGAATTGCTTTTTGGGTTTTCCGTGAACCGTATAGAGTCCAGCATCAATGAGTGCCTGCATCGCCGTGGCCTGCGAACTCACTGCCTTTCGTGTATATGCTCGAATAGCCCGGCGAAATGCGTGCACATTTTCGCGTTCGGCAGCAGTCATAAGGTCCCCGGCAGCTTCAGAACTCCAGCCATTGGCTCTATTCTTGTTTTTCACAAATCACCTTCGTATATCTCAAGTATGCCAGATAGAGTTTCCCAGTCAATATAACTACAGAATCTTCTTCCCAAACGCAGAAGAGATCAGCTCCACCGCTAAATCCGCCGTGCGGTTATGTTCGTCGATCACCGGATTCACCTCGACCACTTCAAGGCTAAGCATGCGCCCATGGTCAGCAATGATCTCCATCGCCAGATGCGCTTCTCGATACGTCGCACCGCCGCGCACCGGAGTGCCAACGCCGGGCGCATCCTCCGGATCGACCCAGTCCATATCGAGCGACACATGATAGCCGGCCGTGCCGCGTCCCGCCGCGCGCAGCGCCTCTTCCATCACCGTGCGCATGCCGCGCTCGTCAATGTCGCGCATCGTGTAGACCTCGGTGAGCCCTGAGCGCTTGATGTTCTCCTTCTCGGTAGCATCAATATCACGCACGCCGATCAGGACTGTATTCTCAGGCAGTACCTTAGGTGAAAACCCGCAGATGTTCTTGAGCGAATCAGGTCCAAGCCCCAGCAACGCAGCAAGCGGCATTCCATGAACATTGCCGCTCGGAGAAGTCTCCGGAGTATTCAAGTCCGAGTGCGCGTCAATCCAGATAAGTCCGATCTTCTGGTTCTTGCGGCGATAAAATTCCGCCACGCCCGAGACGCTGCCCGCAGCCACCGAATGATCGCCACCAAGAATGACTGGTGTCATGTCTTCTTCAAGCGCCTCGACCACGTTGTCCGCCATGCGAATGCAGGTCTCAGAAATTTCCTTGAGATAACGTGCATTCTCTTCGCCAGCCTGCTTTGTTTCGGCAATGTCCACGCCAATATTGCCGCCATCAGTAACATTGTGGCCAAGCGCCTCGAGACGTGCTTCCAATCCCGCCACGCGGACCGCCGAAGGACCCATATCCACGCCGCGCCGCGAAGCCCCAAGATCGAGCGGAACGCCAATCACGCAGATCTTCCGCGGCGGAAGCGACTGCACTCCGCTGTGAACTGCACCGGTACCACGTCCTACGATCATCTTTTCCTGAGCGACTGCTTCGCTGATCTTAGCCATACACTTCCAAGAGTTCCGTTTGCTGTCATCCTGACCCCTGACCCTGAACAAAGTGAAGGGGAAGGGGAAGGATCCATACACAAGCATCGAGTGCCACAGCACTCGGCAGCTTTCAGCCACAACCCTGGATGCCGGGTGCCCCAGGTTCCCTGAGCAAAGTCGAAGGGTAACCTGGAGATGTTCCATTACGGATAGATCCGGTTCAGCGTCCGGGCAAACGGAATCGTCTCCCTCACATGCTCGAGCCCGCAAATCCACGCCACTGCCCGCTCGATCCCCATTCCAAAACCCGAGTGTGGAACCGAACCATACCGCCGCAAATCGAGATACCACTGGAACGCATCGAGCGGCAGATTATGCTCTTCAATGCGCTTTTTCAGCAGCTCGTATGACGCAATACGCTGCGAGCCGCCGATCACCTCTCCATAGCCCTCCGGCGCCAGCACATCCACGCACAGCGCATACTTCGGGTCCTGCGGATCAGGCTCCATATAAAAAGCCTTCACCGCTGCAGGATACCGGTGCACCATCACAGGACGGTCAAATTGCGATGAGATATAGGTTTCATCCGGCGACCCGAAATCGTTGCCATACTCAAACGGCTGTTCCAGCAGCCCCTTCGCATGCGCGTCGTTCAGCATCGCAACAGCTTCGTCGTAGCGAAGACGAGGAAACGGCGCTTTGATCGTCTCGAGCTTCGTCACATCGCGGCCCAGCACTTTCAGATCAGCAGCCCGCCGTGTCAGCACGCGCTCCACAATAAAGCTGATGAACTGCTCCGCCAGCCCCATCAAATCATCGAGCGTCGCATAGGCCCATTCCGGCTCCACCATCCAGAACTCGGTCAGGTGCCGCCGCGTTTTCGACTTCTCCGCGCGAAACGTCGGCCCGAAGCTGTAGACCTTGCCCAGCGCCAGCGCCGTGCTCTCAATGTAGAGCTGGCCGCTCTGCGTCAGGTACGCCTCATCGCCAAAATACTCGACAGGAAACAGCGTGCTCGTGCCCTCGCACGCCGCCGGCGTCAGAATCGGCGGATCGGTCAGCACAAAGCCGTTGTCATCGAGAAAATCGCGCGCCGCCTTGATGATCTCCGCACGAATGCGCAGAATCGCCGACTGGCGCGGCGTGCGGATCCACAGATGGCGGTGCTCCATTAGGAAGTCCGTGCCATGCTCCTTGAGCGAGATAGGAAACGGCGTCTCCTCCGGCACGCGCTGCAGAACTTCGACATTCTCCACATCGAGCTCATAGCCGCCCGGAGCGCGCTTGTCCGCGCGAACTTTCCCGGTAACAATGACGCTCGACTCCTGTGTCAGATTTTTGATTCGCTCAAAAACTTCCGGAGCAACCGCAGCCTTGGGCACAACGCCCTGAATCGTCCCCGACCCATCGCGAAAGATAGGGAAGAGCAGCTTGCCGCTCTCGCGCAGGTTATAGAGCCACCCCTTCAGCGTGACAGACTTGCCCTCATGCTCACCGATGAGGGCAATAGTCGTAACCGGAGCTGCAACCTGAGCTTCCGCAGCAGATACAGTAATTTCTTCAGACATAGCTTTCTCAGCGGCCTTCTCAACGAAGGCCGAACCCCTCAGTGTACCGCGTCCGAAATGGATACTCCGGAAACATGGGTGCCCCATCCTTTCCGGAGGAAAGGGTGGGAGGTTCGCAGGATGACAGCAAAAATAAACTTGACAGTCATACTTAGATGTCTATATTTAGATGTCTAATTATGGCAAAGACCGATTCGCTGCAAGGCTCGCTCGATCTGCTCGTTCTCAAAATTCTCTCCCGCAGGCCGCGCCTGCACGGCTATGCCATCATGTCCGCCATCGCCGAAATGTCTGACGATGTGCTCCGAGCCGAAGAAGGCTCACTCTATCCCGCGCTCCACCGGATGGAGGAAGCAGGCTGGATCAAAGCTGCATGGGTCACAAAGGATACAGGCCGCCGCGCGCGCATTTACGAGCTGACCGCCGCGGGCAAAAAGCAATTGTCTGCCGAGGAATCACGCTGGCAGGCCGTAACTTCAGCAGTAAACCGCATCCTGAGGACGGTGTGACATGTCTCTCTGGTCGAGAATTGCGAACGTCTTTCGCGGCGAGCGCCTGAACCGCGAAATCGAGGAAGAGCTCGAAGCGCACATCGCCGAAGCCGTCGAGCAGGGACGCGATCCGGAAGAAGCCCGGCGGGCGCTCGGCGCGGCCGTGCGGCAGCGCCAGCAAAGCCATGACATTCGCGTGATCGGATGGCTCGATTCGCTGCGCGCCGATTTTGTTTTCGGATGGCGGCAGCTCAAGCGGAACAAAGTCACTTCAGCCGCGGCCATTCTCTCCCTGGCCTTGGCAATTGGATCGTGCGCCGCGGCATTTCGTCTCATCGACGCATTGCTCCTGCGGCCCTTGCCCGTCGCGCATCCTGAGCAGCTCTATGTTCTGTCTCGAAAAGGCATGGGCTTTGACAACAAGCCCGGTGAGTGGGACTCATGGGCATACCCAGGCTTCAGGCTGATGCGCGCCGCGGCAAAAGGCGAAGCGGAATTGATCGCCATCTCCTATGCCAGCCACGACGATGTGACCTACAAAACCGATGCTGAGATGGAAAAGGCCCGCGTGCAGTATGTCTCAGGGTGGATGTTCTCGACGCTCGGCATTGGCCCTGCCGCAGGCAGGTTGTTTACGGAGAACGACGATCTCAAGCCGGGAGCCGCGCCCTACGCGGTGATCTCCTATGACTACTGGAGCCTCCGTTTCGGACGCGACCCCAAAGTCGTCGGACGCACCTTTCATTTTGGCGATAGCGTTTACGAAATCGTCGGCGTAAGCGAGAAGAAGTTCACCGGCACAGAGCCGGGCATCGTCGTAGATATTTTCGTCCCCACGACGATGCACCGCTGCGCAACACGTTCTGACTGCACTTGGATTCGCACTCTGGCCGTAGTCAAGCCCGGAGTCGTTGTTGAGCCGCTGCGTGCAAAGCTGGCAGCCGTAAGCCATGCCTTTGAAGAAAACCGGCTGAGCGGCGAAAAAGGGCTCTCAGAGGAGACGCTGCACAATGTCCTGAAAAATCAGGTGCTGATAAAACCGGCGTCTACCGGCGCATCCGGGATGCAGGAGGAATACAGCCGCGCTCTTGCTGCCATTGCCGTGCTCGTGCTGATGGTGCTGCTCATTGCCTGCGTCAATGTGGCCAATCTGATGACCGCCCAGGCTGCTGCGCGTACGCGCGAAATGGCCCTGCGCATCTCCATCGGCGCGGGACGATGGCGTCTGGTGCAGATGGTTCTGGCAGAAAGTGCTCTGCTGGCTTTTCTTGCTGCGGCAGGCGGCGCGCTCTTCGCATGGTGGTCTGCGCCTCTGGTCGTGAGCATGATCAATCCTCCGGACAACCCGGCGCGCCTCATTCTCCCTGCAGATTGGCGCGTACTCGGTTTTGGCGTGGCGCTTACACTCTGCGTTGTCCTGCTCTTTGGCCTCTTGCCTGCCGCGCGTACTTCCGCCGTAAAGCCCGTCAGTGTATTGAAGGGCGGCGACGATCCGCACTCGCGGCGGCGCCTGATGCACGGAATGATCGCACTGCAGGTGGCCTTTTGTTTTCTCGTCTTGTTTATTGCGGGATTGTTTGTCGCGACCTTCCAGCGGCTTTCCAGCAAGCCTACCGGATTTTCCGCCGACAGAATTCTTCTGCTGGACACAACAGGCAAGCCTCCACAGCTCGATATGTACTGGGAACAGGTAGCCGATCATCTGCGTGCGGTGCCGGGCGTTGAGCGCGTGTCCCGCGCAGGATGGGCGCTGTTGAATAACACCGGCTGGAACGATTCCATCTCAATCAACGGCGGCCCGCCAAGCATAGACCTCGCATATTTCCTCAATGTTTCACCACGCTGGCTGGAGACAATGCGAATCCCGCTTCTCGAAGGCAGAGACTTTCGCAATGGAGATAAGTTTCCCGACGCCGCGATAGTGAATCAAACCTTCGCCAGAAGATTTCTGAATGATGAGCATCCAGTCGGAAGGTTCTTTGAAAAAGCTTCCGACGACGGCCGCCGCCAGCGCATGCAGGTCATCGGTGTGGCGCGCGATGCGTATTACAACAATATTCGTGGGCCAATTTTGCCGGTGGTCTATGTCCCGTTTGAGTCGGATCCCCTTGGAAGCCAGACGTTCATCGTGCGTACGGCTTCCTCAAACCCGCTGGCTCTGGCTGCCACCCTGCGAAGGGAAGTGGCGCAGGCGCACTCCGGATTTCGCGTCTCGAATGTTTTGACACAACAGGAGCTGAATCAGGCACAGACCCTCCGCGAGCGCCTTCTGGCAACCCTGGCTTTCTTCTTCGGCGCCGTCGCGCTCCTGCTTGCCGGAATAGGACTGTATGGAGTGCTGAATTATTCCGTGCAGCAGCGCGAGCGTGAAATCGGCATCCGCATGGCGCTCGGCGCCCAGGTGGGAGGCATCGTCCGCCCCATCATTGCGGGCATTTCTTTTGCCGTAACTATGGGCGCCATCGCTGGCCTCGTACTTGGACTCGGTTCCACCCGCTACATCGAGTCGCTGCTCTATCAGGTCAAATCCACCGACGCAGCCTTCCTCGCGCTCCCGTGCCTCATCATCCTTGCCACTCTCGGCATCGCCGCCGTTCCTGCTGTGCTGCGGGCATTGCGCGTCGATCCGGTAATCATGCTGCGCGCCGAGTAAATGACACGAATATCGTGTTACACTGAATTCGTGTCATGAAAGCATCCTTAAGAAATATCACCATCACTCTCGATGAGAATCTCGCCCGATGGGCCAGACTCGAAGCTGCGCGAAGAGATATGAGTGTGTCCCGCCTGCTCGCTACAATTCTCAAAAAGCATATGCAGGAAGAGGATGCCTACGAGAAGTCCATGCGGCGCGCCCTGGCGCGAAAGCCATTCCTGAAGACAGACGGCCAGTATGCATCGCGCGAGGAGGCGCATGAGCGCTCCAGTCTTCGTTGACACAAATGTTTTTATTTATGCGCTCGACCAAGCCGATCCCCGGAAACAGGAGCGTGCCCGTTTGTGGCGGGAAGCGTTGTGGAAGAGTCGCCTGGGACGCATCAGTTTTCAGGTTTTGCAGGAGTTTTATGTAAAGGTCAGCAAAAAATGGCCGGACGCCCGCCAGGCAGCCAGGTCAGAGATACGTGATCTTCTGGCCTGGCAACCTGTAGCCATGGATGAAGGAGTCCTTGAGCATGGCTGGAAAATTCAAGATCGTTTCCAGCTTTCGTTTTGGGATGCCCTGATCGTCGCGGCAGCCAAAAGCGCTTCGTGCAAATACCTCCTGACGGAAAATCTTCAGGCCGACCAGGATCTGGATGGATTGCTCATCGTAAATCCCTTTCTTCGCGATCCCGCGTCTTTGCTGTCGTAGACCACGTTGCTAACCGTTGCGTTCTGGGTTAGACTTAAGATTCGGCACCAGTACGGCACATGTCTGTCCGCCTGCCCGTTCTCCTCGCACAACGCGACGAAATGCAGTTTTGAGGCGGGTTCTGGTCTGCGCGAAAAGTTCAGCAATTTGGAGTGAGTCATGGCTCAGGTCTGCGAAATCTGCGGCAAAGGCCCGCAGTTCGGAAACAACATCTCGCACGCGCACAATGTCAGCAAGCGGCGCTGGAACGTCAATCTCCGCCCGGTGAAGGCCAAGGTAGGCACTGCCGCGAAGAAGCTACGCGTCTGCACCAGTTGCATCAAGAGCGGCAAGGTCGTCAAGGCTTAATTTCAGCGGAGCCTTCTCCGCTACAAAAACCCCGGCTCTCCCCGGGGTTTTTATTTGTTCTGAAGTTCGCATTCGTCTTGAGCTGAAGCTGCTTTTTTCGTAGGCTGAGAATATGGACAGGCTCACCCATGACGAGCTGGTACGTTTGACTCCACCGGAGCGTCTGGCGCTGATTTCGCAGCTTTGGGACAGCCTGGAAGCTGAACAGCTTCCTTTAACTGCTGCACAGCAGGTGGAGCTTGACCGCCGCCTTGAGACACTCGATCAGGACCGGCGCGAGGGCATCTCGTGGGCTGCCCTGAAGGCTGAGCTGGAGCAGCGCTGTCCATAGTGCACCCGGTCATCTTTACTCCGATCGCCCGGCAGGAATTGATCGACGCGCAGGACTGGTATGAGAACGAATCCCCCGGATTAGGACGACGTTTCGGCACCGCAGTAAACGCACTGGTCGAACGTATCAGCAGCAATCCAAAACAATTCCCGGTCATCTACAACAACATTCGCCGCGCCTTGCTGCGTCGCTTCCCCTACGCGCTGATGTTCATCCTTGAAGACGACGAATCTTTAACCGTGATCGCCTGTTTCCACGGCAGTCGTGAGCCAATCCGCTGGCAGAAGCGAATGTGAAGTTCTTTACAATAATCTCTAACGAATGGAAGCAGCAGAACACAAATCCGCCGTTCTCCAGCTTCAATGGCTGACCGTCACCTGGATGACCATCGAACTGGCAGTGGCCGCTGCTTCAGGCATTCAGGCCCACAGCGTCGCCCTGCTCGCTTTCGGTGGAGACAGCGCCGTCGAGCTCTTCTCCGCCGCCATCGTCCTGCGCCGCTTCTACCTTGGTGGACACGCCGAGAAACAGGCCGCGCGCATCGCCACCATCCTGCTCTACGCGCTCGCAGCCTTCATCGTCTTGAGCTCCATCGCAGCTCTGCTCGGTAAAGCTCCACGCCCTGAAGCCTCCTATCCGGGCATGGCGCTTCTCATCGCCGCGGCTCTCGTCATGCCCTGGCTCGGCCGCAGAAAGCGCATGCTGGCCGCCCAGACCTGCAGCATCTCGCTCAAAGCCGATGCCGTGCAAAGCTCCGTCTGCGGATACCTTTCGTGGATCGCCCTCGCCGGACTCGCCATGAACGCCGCCTTCCACCTGCCGTGGGCCGATTCCGTCGCCGCCCTCGCGCTCGTGCCGCTCGTACTTTACGAGGCAAACGAAGCACGCAAGGGAAAGGAATGCTGCTGTTAAGTCTTCGGCCTCTGCGTAATCGCCTTGCGAATGTCCGCGAGCGGCGCATGATCGTCGAATCGTACGCTGTCGCCATCCCGCACAACTCCCAGCCGCTTCCACAGGCTGTCTAGATCAAGCTGCTTAGGCCGATCGCCCATCTCGTCATAAAGCTGCGTTAGAACGTGGACTCCGGTCGCGGCATCGCCGGTCTCAAGCGCCTTGCGCAGCGGCCAGTCATGATCAATCGTGCCGCCCGCGGCGACAATCGCCCGCAGCGCGTCTTCGAGGCCCTTCTGGTTGTGCGTCTGTTCGCGGATCATCACATCAGCCATCAGGCAGAACTGAGCGCCGCCCCAATACGTCCGTCCCCAGGTGTGCGTAAGGTCAAGTCCGCGGTCAAAGCTCTCCGGATTGCCCCTCGGCATGTCGCGCAGCATGTCTGCCCATATCTTTTCCGGCTGCAGCAGGCCGTTCTGTGCCCGCGCGATCGGCTCCACATAAGTTGCCAGGCCTTCTTCGATCCAGGAGTGCGCGTCATCGACTGTGGGAAACGCTGAGTGCACCAGCTCATGCGTCATTTCCCAGTCCTCGTCAAGATCGCGTTGTGTGCTCTGTTGTCCAAGTACCATCCGGTGAAACGCAGGAAATCCGCCCACGTCGCCCCAACTCGTGCCGCGCAACACCCCATGTCCCGGAGCGAATTCAATGAGAATGCGGTCCCGCTCCACAGGAAACCGGCCATAGTAACCAGCAACAGCGCCGGCAGCATTCCTCACCCACTGCATGATACGGTCCGTCGGCAGATCAAACGCTCCGGGGCCAAAATCAACCTGAATCGTTGCCGAACCAATATGGATGAATCGCGAAGAGGCCACAGGATGCGACCACGGAGGGCCGCCGCGAAACTGCGCATGACCCGCGCTACTCAACATCACCAGAAACAAAGCGGCAGTGCTGCGAAGAAAAATCTCAGCACTGCCGCGTTTCATGATCCCAATTATTTCTTCTCGAAGTCGAGCGAAGCCGAATTGATGCAGTAGCGCAGTCCTGTAGGCTGCGGACCATCCGGAAAGACGTGCCCGAGATGGGCGCCGCAGCGGGCGCATGTCACCTCAACACGCTGCATGCCATGGCTCGAGTCTTCATGCGCCTCAACCGCCTCCGGACTCACCGGCAGCCAGAAGCTGGGCCACCCGCTGCCCGACTCGAACTTCTTGTCTGAAGTGAACAACTCCGCCCCGCAGGCCACGCAGCGGTAGATGCCGTCATCGTGGTTGTAATACAGCTTGCCGGTAAACGGCGGCTCGGTGCCCTTTTCGCGTGTGACGTGAAACTGCTCCGGCGTCAGCAGCTTGCGCCATTCTTCTTCTGTCTTGTGGACTTTTTCCATCGCAGCCCTCTATTCCTTTCGATGGTCAGAGCTTCGCAATCGCTTCAATCTCAACCAATGCATCCTTCGGCAGCCGCGCCACCTCAATCGTAGAACGTGCTGGAGCCACCACGCCATCCGGCGCAAAATACTTGCCGTAGATGGCATTCATGGCTGCAAAATCGTTCATGTTTTTCAGGAAAACCGTGGTCTTTACGACGTGAATCAGATCAATCCCCGCAGCTTCGAGAACAGCTTTCAGGTTTTCGAGAACCCGTGTCGTCTGCGCTTCAATGCCGCCTTCGACCACCGTGCCGCTCGCCGGATCAAGCCCCACTTGCCCCGAAGTGTAAAGAAAATCGCCAACCCGCACCGCCTGCGAATATGGCCCGATCGCCGCCGGAGCCTTGGACGTAGAAACAACCTTCTTTTCGCTCATGAATTCCTCGAAATCAGTCAGACCTGAACCAGTAGGCGAGGGCTTTAGCCCTCGCAAATGCATTGAGGAATGAAGAGGAGTTTAATGCGCCGGAGGAACATACTCCTTCGGCAGTTCCGATCCCTCGCCGAAGAAATAGCGGTCCATCTGCTCCACCAGGAACTCCTGCGCCTGCGGCGTCCAGGGCTGCAGACGGTATTCATTCAGCAGCATCTTCTGGTGTTCCAGCCACTCCAGCCAGGCCCTCTTCGAGACGTTGTGATAAATCTTGTTGCCGAAATCGCTGTCAAAGGGAGGCTCGTCCAGCCCCTCCAGCTCCTGTTTATAGCGCGCGCAAAACACCATATGTGCCATCGTTTTCAAGTACCTTTCCCCGCTATTGTAAGCAGGAACCGGCAAGGACGCGAATCCCCGACGCTGCATCTGCCATAACTGCCCATGCCCGGCGTAATTACCCGGGCATATAGCTAATGGAAGCTCAACAAATCAGCAGCAATATTTGTAAAACAATACATAATCTACTAATTAATAGATCGCATATTCCAGAATCCATATGGTGCCCGCCTGCTCCCGACCCGTCCCATCCTGTAACACGTGACTTTGCCTTTAAATTCCAAATAAATCACTTATTATCTATGTATTAACTAATTATTAACAGAAATCTGCTCTAGCTCGACTTTGGTATGACAGTTGCACATATAGATAATATGAAAAGAACAAATATTCGCTCCATCCTTGGGGTGCTTGCAGTTCTGGCTGCCTTCCTCCTTGGATCCGGAATCCAGCAGGCGGCCGCCCAGTCGTCTATCTCCGGAGACATTGTCGGTTCGATCACCGACCCTGCCGGCGCCGTTGTGCCCAATGCCTCTGTTTCCGTCAGGAGCCTCGATACCGGCGAAGTCAAGACCGCCACGACGAATGATGCCGGCTCCTACCGCGTCTCCCTGCTCAAGCCCGGCCAGTATGAGATCACCGTGTCCGCTCCCGGTTTTCAGAACACCAGCGTCAAGGTTACTGTGCAGAACGGAACCATCGCCGCCGGGAACCTCAAGCTGAGTGTCGGCTCCAGCTCGCAGACCGTCGAAGTCAGCGCCACCTCTGAGCCGCTGATCCATACCGAAGACGCGAATATTTCCACCAGCTTCAACCAGCAGCAGATTCAGAGCATGCCCAATCCGGGCAATGACATCACCTTCATGGGCCAGCTCGCTCCCGGATCGGTGATCAACAGCACCAACCAGGCCACCAACGGCCAGTTCGGCTACGGCAATTTCTCAAGCTTTGGTCTGCCGGCGACCTCGAATAATTTCACGGTGAATGGAACCGATGAGAATGATCCGTTCTTCAACGTGAATAACTCTGGCGCGACCAATATTCTGCTGGGCAATAACGAAATCAGCGAAGCCACCGTCATCAGCAATGCCTATGCTGCGCAATACGGCGGACTGGGCGGCGCCAAGATGAACGAGATCACCCGCTCCGGCTCGAACACCTTCCATGGCAACCTCGTCTACTGGTGGAACGGCAGCGTCCTCAACGCGAACGAGTATTTCAACAACCAGCAAGGCGTGAAGAAGCCCTTTGATAACGACAACCAGTGGGCGGCATCCATCGGTGGTCCCGTCAAGAAGGACAAGCTCTTCTTCTTCCTCGATACCGAAGGCCTGCGCGTCGTCTTCCCCACCAATACTGCTGTCTATGTCCCGAGTGCTTCCTACCAGAGCCGCATTCTAAGCCAGGTAGCCGCCAACAACCCCAGCGAAGTCGGTTTCTACCAGAACATGTTCAACCTCTATAACACCGCTCCTGGAGTTGCAGGTGCGACTCCCTTTGTCGATGGCGGTGGCGTCAACCCTGACGTCAACACTTTCCGCTCCACCGCCTCTTCCGGAGCCAATGAGTGGATTCTCGCCGGGCGTGTTGACTGGAACATCAGCGATAACGACAAGCTCTATGTCCGCTACAAGCAGGACAAGGGTTTCCAGCCATCCTATACCGACCCCATTAATCCGATCTTCAACCTGGTCAGCAACCAGCCTTCCTATGAAGGCCAGCTTGCGGAAACGCACAGCTTCTCACCCAACATCATCAACCAGTTCACCTTCAACGCTTCGTACTATCGCGCCATCTTCCAGGCGCCTGACCCGGTAGCGGCCCTCGCCGCCTTCCCGGGAACCTTCGAGTTCTTCGACGATCAGGATCCCACCACCGGACACACGGACCAGTTCACCACTCTGAGCCAGTACGGCTATTTCCCCAACGGCCGCAATGCAACCCAGTATGGGTTCCTCGATGACGTGAGTATCACGCGCGGCAGCCACACCATCAAGGTAGGCGCTTCCTTCAAGCGCGATGACATCAGCGACTACGATCCAATGGAGTTTACCGCCCCGTTGATGATAGGTTTCGGCCCGACCCTGTCTCAGGAGTCCGGTGTCGGCTCGAACTCCTTCGACAACGGCTATGCCTACCAGACCGTACAGGCCTTCCCGCTCAGCAAGTCGCAGCCTCTCGCCTTTTATCAGCTCGGCGCCTATGTTCAGGATGACTGGGCCATTCGCCCCAATTTCAAGCTGAATGCGGGCATTCGCTTCGAGCACAATTCGAACCCCATCAGCACGAAGAATGTCTTTGCCCGCCTTTCCGGCGATTTCTTCGGGCAGAACCCCGACACCTCTACGCCCTACAGCAGCTACATCGCTGCAAACCAGCATCAGGCCTTCCACGGCTACCAGTCGATCATGGCCGAGCCGCGCATCGGCTTCAACTGGTCTCCGTTCCCTGACAACAACACTGTAGTTCGTGGCGGCTTCGGCATGTTTGCTGATGTCTTTCCCGGCACTGTTGCCGATAGCCTCATCGCCAACCCGCCTACTGAGCCGACCTTCCCCGTCTTCGGTGCTCTGATCGATCCTTCACAGCCCGGAAGCGGCTCGCAGATCGCAGCAGCCGATGCTGCTGCCTTCCGCAGCGGTTTCACCACCGGGGCAAGCTTCGACAGCCTGTCAGCAAGCAATCCCACCTTCTCGCAGCCCAACTTCGTTTCCGGCGCACAGAGTGTTCAGTATCCGCAGTACGAAGAGTGGAGTCTGCAGATTGAGCACCAGTTCCCGTACAACACCGCTCTCGCGGTTGGCTATGTGGGCAACCACGGTTATCACGAGCCGGTCGTGAACAACAGCGCGAACGCCTATGGCTTCGGCACTCTGCCCACAACGGCTCCAGTGCCGTCCTTTGCCCAGGTACAGCTTTATCAGAGCGCCGCGTCCTCAAACTACAACGGCCTGATGGTTACCGCCAACCACCGCGACAAGTACGCCACCGTCTCGCTCAACTACACCTACAGCCATGCTTTTGACGAGATTTCGAATGGCGGTTTCCTGCCCTTCAATCCCGGCAACACCAGCAGCCCGAACAATCCGTATGATCTGAGCCAGAACTACGGCAACGCCGACTACGACGTTCGCCACAACATCACTGCCGACTATGTTGTCCGCCTGCCTTATTGGGGCGGCCCGCACGTGCTTACTGACAAATGGCAGCTCAGTGGAACGGTCTTCTACCACACCGGCTTTCCCTATTCGATTACTGACGGCAACCTGGCCTCGGCGCTCAACGGACAGAACTACTACGGCCCAGCCTTTGCCCAGCAGCTTGGCCCGCAATCCTCTTACAACTGCAGCTCCAGCGCAGTCGCCAACGTGGCTACCGGCGAAGGCAATCCCTGCCTCGACATCAACAGCTTCGCTTCTCCGACGGGCTTCGGAGGCCAGCGCCGTAACCAGTTCTTCGGCCCGCACTATGTGAATACCGACTTCGCTGCGCAGAAAGGCTTCGCCATTCCGCACTGGGAAGGCGCCAGTCTGAATGTGGGAGCGCAGTTCTTCAACCTCTTCAACCATCCGAACTTCGCGCAGCCCGTGAGCGACATCTCGAGCCCGCTTTTCGGACTGATCAATAGCGTCGTAAGCACCCCGACCAGCATCTTCGGCAACGGGCTGGGCGGAGACGCTTCACCACGTATCATCCAGCTCAAAGCCAGCTTCCAGTTCTAACCGGAAGTTAGCTCTGCTTTGAGAAAGCGGCCCGGATGGGCCGCTTTTCTTTTGGCCATGTGTTTACCGAGGGATGCGAAACCTTTGTCAAGCCCCGGAAACCGAACAAAACTTCGCAACCCCAACAAACCAAAGCAAAAATAGAATAGAAATAGTTGGCATAGCATTAGGGTGAAAATTGATAAACTAAAAATAGAGAGAAAAAGCCCGCCAATGAAGGCGGGCTTTTGTACATTCCGCCACTCTGGTCATCCTGAGCGAACCCTGAACAGGGTGAAGGGGGAGTCGAAGGACCCCCACGAGCAGAAAGAACCTGCCCTGAGCGAATCGAAGGGCTCGTGGGAGGTCGGCCAAAAAGGCCGACGGAGGGAAGCCAATACCCTGCGAATTTGTCATCCTGAATGGAATGAAGGATCCATACAAAACATCAAGCGCCATAGCGCCCGGCTGTTTTCAACCACGAACTGACACCCTCCGAATCCTGAAGAACGCTTGTCTGAGCACTGCCGAGAAGGTAACCAAAAAATAGATTACCCACTAAATATAAGAAAACAATGGAGTAGTGCACAAGCAATAGAAGAATCAATCACATAGCAGGGGGTAACCCCCTCGTAAGTCATTGAAAACAAATAAACCAACTGCTACATAGGGGGGAGGGGGTCCCCCCTGCTTCTTCCACTTCTTCCTGTCTGAAGTCTTCCCTTCCCATCGCAACGCTTGGGCAGCCGCAGTGCGATAGGGGTGGGCACCCCGGTACACAAACTCAACACAACTTGTTCGTGGATTTTGATGTTTTTGTTGCAAATAGTAGGAGCACCAGAATCTGACAAGGCGGCTGCTCCATGCAATGGTCGGGACGGGCAGATTTGAACTGCCGACCCCTCGCACCCCAAGCGAGTGCTCTACCAGGCTGAGCCACGTCCCGACACGGGGGTCTACTCCAGTGTACACGATCCTTTGCACGCCTTCACCGCGCTCCGGCCTGCTCAGGAACGGCGGTCTAAAGCTTCTGTGAGCGGAGGACTTCGCGCACTCCGGGAACGCGCCGCAGGCCCTGCACCAGGCGGGTGAGGTGGCGCACGTCCTCGGCTTCGACCACGAATTCCACTGTGGCGCTGCCGTCGGGGCCGGGGCGGGAGTCGACTGAACGGATGTTGGTATTGTCGTCGCTGATGATGGCTGTCATCTCTTTCAGCATGCCGGCGCGGTCGTCGCAAAAGATGGTCAGCTTCACCGGATACGTCGTGCGGCGGGACTGTGCTTCATCGGATGCGCGCGCCCACTCGACGGTGATGCGGCGATCGGATTCGTAGAGCAGGTTCTGGACGTTGGGGCAGTTGCGCGCGTGTACAGCCACTCCCTTGCCGCGGGTGACATAGCCGATAATCTCTTCGCCGCGGATAGGATTGCAACATCGCGCGCGGTAGACGAGCAACTCGTTGTGGCCTTCCACCTGGAGCGAATCGGCGCCGCTGGCCGCAGTGACGCGCTTGACGGCGTCGGAGGTACCGGTGACGGCCGCGTCTGTCTCCTGCGTCTGCTGGATGGTTGAGCCGGGAGCGAGACGGTTGAGTACCTGGCGCGCCGAGTATTTGCCGAAGCCGACCGAAGCCAACAGATCGTTGGGCGTGACCATGCTGTAGTCCTTGGCCACGCGCTCATAGTCGGAATCTTCAAACTTTGAGATCGCTACCTTGTACTTGCGCGCTTCACGCTCGATGAGCTTTTTCCCGATCTCGATGGCACGCTCGCGCTGGTGTTCGTTGAGCCAGTGCTTGATCTTGTTGCGCGCCCGCGAGCTCTTGACGAAGGTGAGCCAGTCGCGGCTGGGCGTGTGCCCGTTCTGGGTGACGACTTCGACGATGTCGCCGTTGCGGAGCTTCGAACGCAATGGAACCATGCGTCCGTTGACCTTGGCGCCGACGCAGCTGTGGCCCACTTCAGTGTGGATGGAGTAGGCAAAGTCAAGCGGCGTCGCGTCTTTGGGAAGCACGACTACCTTGCCCTTCGGAGTGAAGGTGTAAACCTCTTCGGGGTAGAGATCGATCTTGAGCGTCGAAAGAAATTCATTCGGGTCGCTCATCTCGCGCTGCCACTCGACGAGCTGCCGCACCCAGGCAAGGCGCTGCTCGTCGCGCGCGCTGATGGGCGATCCGCCAGCTTTGTACTTCCAGTGTGCGGCGATGCCTTCTTCGGCGATGCGGTGCATGTCCTCAGTGCGGATCTGCACCTCGAACTGGTGGCCGCCCTCGCCCATCACAGTAGTGTGCAGTGACTGGTAGAGGTTGGGCCGCGGCATGGCGATAAAGTCCTTGATGCGGCCGGGCACCGGACGCCAGATGGAGTGGATGAGGCCGAAGACGGCATAGCAATCCTGCACGCTCGCGGTGATGACGCGGAGAGCAAGCAGGTCATAGACCTGGTCGACGTTGATGCGCGACTTCACCAGCTTCTGATGGATGCTGTAGAGACGCTTGATGCGCCACTCGACGCGCGCCTTGATGTTGTGCTCGCGCAGCTTTTCGGAGAGCAGCGACTCTACTCCGGCAAGAAACTGTTCACCCTCGCTGCGGCGTTCTTCGATCTCGTCATGCACCTGGCTGTAGCCGTAGGGATCGACATAGCGGAAGGCCAGGTCTTCGAGCTCGCCGCGCACTTTGCCCATGCCCAGACGATGAGCGAGTGGAGCGTAGATATCGAGCGTCTCGCGGGCGATCACCTGCTGCTTTTCCGGCGACAGGTGCTCGAGTGTGCGCATGTTGTGCAGGCGGTCGGCCAGCTTGATGAGAACGACGCGCACGTCGCTGACCATGGCGAGCAGCATCTTGCGGACGTTCTCGGCCTGGCGGTCTTCCTTGTTGGCGAACTGGATCTTGTCGATCTTGGTGACACCTTCGACGATATGGGCCACCTGCTCGCCGAAGCGGGCGGCGATGTCGGCGGTGGTGACGGGGGTGTCTTCGACAGCGTCGTGGAGCAGGCCGGCGGCAATGGCAGTTGAATCGAGCTTCATTTCTGCCAGCACGACAGCAACTTCAAGCGGGTGAAGGACGAACGGCTCGCCAGAGGCGCGGAGCTGGCCCTTGTGATGCTCGAGGCAAAACTCCCAGGCACGGCGGATGATCTCGGTGTCGTCGCTGGGGCGGTTGGCGCGGACGGTGGCAATCAGCTTTTCGAATTGAGGCGCAAAAGGATCGTGCGTCGCGGCCTCATTCGGGGGAGAGCCCGTTGGTTTCTTTGTAGAGAAAACCGACGCGCTTTGCGCAGTTGCCATAATTGATTATAGGCGCGACATGCAAATCATGGGTAAATGGATGCGTCCCATCGTCTGCATTTGTGGGGATTTTGATAGTGTATTTTATGGGTTTTTAAGGAGTTAGGCATGAAGCAAACGGCCCGCCGTTCCAGGGAAAAACAACTGGAGATCAGGCCGAGGATGGAGTTTGATGGGGCGGTGGCGATCATTTCGCGCCGGGCGGCGGACCGTCTGCGCGCGGGGCATGTCTGGGTTTACCAGTCAGATGTTTTGGAAATTGCGGGCGAGCCGAGCGGATTGGTTCCGGTGGCCGACCAGCGGGGGATTCTACTGGGGACTGCGCTTTACAGTTCCGTCTCGCAGATTGCGCTGCGGCTGGTCTCGGCCGATATGATCGACGAGGCGCAGTGGTTTGGCCTGATAGAGGCGCGACTTCAGGCTGCGATTGCTCTGCGGAAGCCTTTGCTTAACGCAGAGACCAATGCCTGCCGGCTGGTCTTCAGCGAAGCGGATGCGCTGCCGGGAATTATTGTGGACAAGTATGGAGAGCTTGTCATCCTGCAGCTGCTCACCAAGCCGCTCGACAACGATGTCCTGCGGAACGTGATCGTACGAGTGCTTGGCGAAGAGCTCAGTCCAGTGAGCATCATTGAGAGGCCTGATCTGCGCATTCGCGAGCTCGAGCAGATGAGCGCGCCTTTGGCTGCTCCGCTGTTTTCGGTTGATGCCAGTGCGCCGTTGACGCAGGTAAATTTCCTGCTGAATGGGCTTGTGTTCCAATACGACGCAAATGCAGGACAGAAGACAGGTGCGTTTCTCGACCAGCGGGAGAATTATGCCGCGGCGGCGCGCTATGCACATGGCGAGGCTCTGGATGTCTGCACGTATCAGGGAGGGTTTGCGCTGCACCTTGTACGGGGCTGCCAGCGTGTTACGGGTGTTGATGTTTCGCGCGCTGCGCTTGAAGTTGCGGAGAAGAATCTTGCGGCGAATGCAGCGGCGCTCGCGAATGCGAATGTGGACTGGATCGAAGCCAACGCCTTCGACCTGCTGCGCGACTGGAGCATGTCGGGCACAGTTTATGACACCATCGTGCTCGACCCGCCGGCGTTTGCGAAATCGAAGCGCGCAGTGGAAGGCGCGCTTCGCGGGTACAAGGAGCTGAATCTGCGCGCATTGAAGATGCTACGTCCAGGCGGGACGCTGGTGACGTGCTCCTGCTCGCATCATGTATCGTTCGCAGACTTTCAGGAGATCGTTGCCGCAGCGGCAGGTGATGCGGGACGGCGCGTGCGCCTGATCGAGCGACGCGGGGCAGCAAAAGATCACCCGGTCATCCTGACGATTCCGGAAACGGAGTACCTGAAATGCCTGATCTGCCGGGTGGAGTAAGTCTTATTCCTTGAGGTGCAGGTCGATCACCAGCTGCTTCTTCGAATTGAAGGAGCTGATAGTCTTCTTGTCGCTCTTTTTACCTTTGTAGTCGGCCCAGACCTGGTAGTCGATGTCGGTCGAGAGCTGGCCGAAGCGGTAGCTTCCGTCCTGAGTAGAGATAAAGCTTTTGATGTTGTTTGTCTTGCCGTCCTGCAGGTAGACGACGGCGCCGGTCACGACGGCGCTCTGCGCGTCATATACCTTGCCTTCGACCGACCGCGCCGATGAGCTTTGCGCAACGGCAGCGGCGGTGAAGGCAAAACAGGCTATCAGCAAAACGATCGCGGCAGTGCGATCAACGGTACGGCAAAACTGCTTCATTCCTCTTCCTCTTCTTCAGAGTAGTCCTCTTCTTCATCCTCATAGTCTTCTTCTACTTTTGCAAGCTCCAGAGGATCGGTGGCGACTACTTCAAACTCAGTTCCGCACTCATCACAGACGACAACGTCGCCTTCTTCTACTTCTTCTTCATCAAAGTCGAGAACACTCTCACATTCAGGGCAATTAGGCATAAATTCCCTCCATCTACAGAAATCGGAGAATAGGATGATTCCAACAAATTGCAGGATGCAACTTCGTTAGTTTTTTAGAAAAGGCGTAAACGCGTCAAGATGTTTCCATTAACTTTCGTCACTCCTGTATTGCATTCCAGAGAAATTTTTGTGAATGGGGTCGCATAGCGATATTCGTTACCACAGATACCTATACTGCTTCTGACGTAATAACCCGCAAGCAAGATGCTGGGTCATCTTCAGAGATAAGACGCGACCGGCCCGGAAAAGTTCACGAAAACATTTCAGTAGCGGGTTGCTGGTCCGGTCAGGTTGTAGTGGATTGCAAGCCAGCTCAAGACCGCACAGGTCAGGGCCACCAGCGAGAACTTTACCTTGGTGATTCTGCGCAGCTCTTTCCATTTCCAGATACTCAGTCCGGAAATAACGGAGAAAAGGCTCAGGATGATGGCGAGAAATATAACGGCGTTGACCAAGTGAAAATATTTGTCCCAGGCGCTGGTCGGCGGGAGCAGGTCATCTCCCGCACCGGCAAAGAAGATAAAGATGGCAAGAAGCATTACGACCCAAAACCACGCCGCAAGACGCGAGGTAAGGTGCAGCCGGATAGTTCCCGGCCCGGGTTCGGGACGCGGGCGTTTCCGCAAGAAAATGCGCTGGAAGAGGCGGATGAGCGAAGCCAGGACTACCGCGGCCAGGATGGCAAGGCTGCCCCCGGCGAGGGGCAACACGAACCTGCTGTTTTCATGCCACGGCACGCGCTGTGACTGGATACCGGGAAAATCGTATGCCAGGCGGATGATGCGGCCCTGTCCGTCGCGGATGGTGAATAGGCGGCGCTGGCCGTCGATCTCCTGCCAGAGGTCTTTGCCGATGGGCTTCCATTTGACGGTGTGGTCGCGCAGGTCTTTTATATCGGTAATTCTGAGGACTCCGTCTTTGTCGACGGTGGCGCGCCGTTGAGAAAACAGGTTGCCGAGAGCGAGCATGGTGCTGTCGGCGCGGCGGGTGGTCTGGTAGGTCCCTTCGATGGCGGTCAGATCGCTGTGCGGGAGGGTCAGGAATATCTGCTTGTTGTCGCCTGGATAGTAGCGGTCGGTGAACATGTTGATGATCTCAGGTCTGGGCTTATCGCCTCCACCGGCGGAGTTGTAGGAGACGAAGAGGATCAGTTTTTTGCTCGGTTCGAGGAAGAAGAGGCTGTGGAAGGCGATCAGGTCACCTTCGTGACCGATCCAGCGCAGCTGGTTCCTCCATGTCTGATAAAAGCCCATGCAGATGGGCGGC
This sequence comes from Acidobacterium sp. FHG110202_01, assembly GCF_059115305.1. Classification (NCBI taxonomy): domain Bacteria; kingdom Pseudomonadati; phylum Acidobacteriota; class Terriglobia; order Terriglobales; family Acidobacteriaceae; genus Acidobacterium; species Acidobacterium sp. FHG110202_01. Next base: position 183,166 of record NZ_JBZYWJ010000003.1, on the reverse strand, counting down.
ATCTGGTCGTTGGCGCGGAATTGCGGCATCCACATAGCGGCCAGCGTTTCAGGCCTGAGGATACGCTTGCCGTCAAGCTCACCTCCATTAAGCAATGCTGTGCCGAAGCGGCCCATATCCGAAGCGGTAGATGAGAGTGCACCAGCTCCGGCAGGATGAACAATTTCAAAGCCAACAGGAGGCTTTTCGGTGTTGCCGTGGTAGCCGGTGGAGGGCAATTTGGCGAGCGTGTCGCGCGGCGGCTGGTAAAAGGTGGAGTGCGTCATGCCCAGCGGAGCGAAGATGTGTTCGGCAACATACTGCTCATAGGGCTTACCGCTCACGCGCTGGACAATGTAGCTGGCCAAGCCTACTCCGTAATTCGAATATGCGGGGATGATGCCGGGAGGATACATGCGTCGGGGCTGGTTCTCGACCAGAAACTGTCGCAGAGGGATGTCCTTCTTCGAGTTGATCACGATGAGGTCGCGGTCTTCTTCCTCAAAGCCGCCGGTATGCGTCATGAGGTTGCGCAGGGTGATGGACTTGCCGAAGGCCGGACGAATCTGGAAATCGAGATAGTGGTTGATGTCGGTATCGATGTCGAGCTTGCCCTGCTCCTGAAGCTGCATGATGGAGACCCAGGTAAAGAGCTTGGAGATGGAGGCGAGGCGGAAGATGGATGTTTCCGGATCGACAGGTTTCTTGGTCTTGAGGTCGGCGTAGCCGTAGCCTTTTTTGAGGAGCACGTTGCCGTCTTTCATCACAAGAACGGATGCGCCGGCAATGTCAGACCTTTCGAGTTGCAGGGGGATGATGCCGTCGAAGAAGGCTTCAAGGTCGGAGGCTTCGAGAGCATGCGCGGCTGAAAGGATAGTAGGTGGTGGTTGATTTCCGTCTGGTTGAGGGTGCGGAGAGGGCATTTGAGGAACGGGAGAAGGCTGTGTATGAGCGTGGGCCGACAGGCCGATGAAAACAGTCATGGATAAGACAACTGCTTGAAACAGTCGCATGCGGTCTCCGGAATGGTAGTCGGACAAGTGCCGACCATTCTACGGCAAAAACTAGAGCTGAATTCAGTTAAAACGCAGCCTCGGTCCGCTGTCCGCAAGACGAGATTCCCGCTTCCTGAGACAATATTTCTATTCGTATGCCTCGTATGCCACGCACTGCCGGAATCCTGAATTTTCCCGACTTCCGCGGCTTCACGCGCAACCTTATCCTTTGGAACCTGGGTACCTTCTTTGTGCTTCTGGTGCTGGGCTGGGTTGCTGCTCCGGTTGCTGTCCAGGTCATTCGCATCGCAGCGCTGATTCCCCCTTATTTCCTACATGGATACCTCTGGCAGATCATTACCTACTGCTTTGTCCATCAGGGAATCCTGGGCACGGCGCTTGAATTGCTGTCGCTATGGTTCCTGGGTAGCTTTCTTGAGGCGAATCATGGGCCACGCTGGCTGGCAGAGCTGTTCTTTATCAGCGTGATTGGCGCAGGAATTGCTGCCATTGGTCTCAGCCTGGTAATGCGCGCCGATGGCTTTTCCGCATATGCCATCACAGGCTGCTTCGGCGGCATCTTTGGCCTTCTCGTGGCTTTTGGTGTTCTCTATGGCGACCTGGAGTTCATGCTCTTTCCACTACCCATGACAATGAAGGCGAAATACCTCGTCATCGTCTATATGCTGATCGCCGTCGCCATGCTATTTTCTTCAAACCGCGTATATGCGCTTGCGCAGCTCGGCGGCGCGCTTGCCGGCTACCTCTACATCAAGGCCGCTCCACGCCGGGGATATGCGTTTGCCGCGAGCGAAAGCTACTTCGGGCTGCGCAACAGCTACTATCGCTGGAAACGACGCCGTGCCGCGAAGAAGTTCGAAGTCTATATGCGCAAGCAGAACCTCGATGCACACTTCGACAAAGAAGGTCGCTACATAGGCAACGAAAAGGACTCAAATGACCGCCGCCGCATGAACTAGGACTGGCCCCTTCGGCTTCGCTCAGGGCAGGTTCTAGGCACTCTCGTGCTCTGCGCGCCATTTTGCTGCTGCTGACTGGCTCGATTTACTTTTCGTTCCCTTTGGTCGTGGCTTGGTCAGATCCCCTAGGTGGAATTAGTGACGACGCATCGCCTCAGCCGTCAGAATGATAAGTTATAGAAGTGCCTTTTGCCGCTGCCCGAGCGACTAACGGGAGCGGGAAGGAAGTTGAAACGACAGGCCTGAGCAAGAATGGCGCGCGTCCGCCTGGATGGCCAGTCCATGAGGTTTGAAATAGCGTGATTTTTAGCACCCGTTTTCTGCGCGTTTTGTTTGCGTATTCCGTTTGCTTTTTTGCTTTCACATCCATACACGCACAAGTGCAGGCTACTGCGCCGGTAAGTGTGCTGCCACAGTATGAGCAGCGCTGGGATTTGTATGGCGGATTTGCTGCTTCGCACTTCAACCCCGGACAGGGCCGCGGCGTGTCAGCCATCTGGGTGAAGGGTTGGACAGGCGATGCGACGGCGTGGTTCAAGCAGCTATTCGGACTTGAGTTTTCCATACGTGGTTATTATGGGACCATCATTGTGCCGACGAATGCGTATAACATCACCACGTCGAACATGTCTGAGCACCTGTTCTTGGTGGGCCCTAATTTCCGGGTAATCCGGAGAGAAAACTATACAGTCGGCACTCATGTGCTGATCGGAGCAGCCGACGGATCCTTTGATCAAGGTTTTAAGAATTCCGGTGTGCAGCCGAATCAGGTTGGTATCTATAACAACAAGGTGGCTTTCGGGATGGCGGTGGGCACGTGGGCTGACTATAACCTGACGCCGAACTGGTCCGTGCGCGCCGTCGCCGACTGGCAGCCCACGCACTATGGCTTTATTACTCAGAATGAGTTTGCCGGCAGCGCGGGGATTGTCTACAAGTTCGGGAAGCTGCGGTAGAAGCTGGGTCTTCTCAGCCTGTATTCACCGGGTTGAAGAGATTTCTGGCTGCCAAACCGGTGCAGAAAACTGACTTATCCGTTTGTAGATCTCCAGTTCAAGCCCGAGGTGTATGTCTTGGCATGCAGTCGGGTTTAATCGCTACGTGCTATTTTGAGGCGGGACCGAGAGAATTGAGTTTTTGTTCGCAACCCTCGATCAGTCTGGGGTCGGCATCGTCGCGATGCGCGTTGATGAACTTTTGCAGGGCAGTACGATACTCCTCGATAAAGGCCGAATTGTCCGGGCTCACCTCGAGTTGGGCTGCGGCCTTCTCGACGGGTTGAAAATCCAATGCGATCAGACGTTCCTTTCCATACTGCGATTCATCACTCATGATGACGAAGTTGCGCTCAAAGCCCGGGACGTACTTTATGATGAAGGCCTGCCCCTCGGGTGGGATTAGTATTTGATTGCGAACCGGGTAGATGCTCGCTGACATATCATCGACTTTCGTGGCCATGTCGCCGGCGGCGGTCTTCAACACCACGTCATATTCCCAGACATAGTGTTCGTTCAGCATATTGTTTGTTTGCGAGGAGTGGACGATGACCGCGCTGCCGCGTACCCCAGCTGCATTAAGAAGCAGTGCATTCACAATGTGACCGGTGAAGGCATTGATTCCGCCAAAGAAGAAGCCGGCGATAAACAGCATGCCCCAGGCGGGCTGCTTTCGCCATGCTGCAATCGCTCCACCAAGCATGCCGAACAAAAGAGCCAACGCCAGCATGGGCAGAAAGGTGTAATGCGCGAAGAAGTATGTGATGGCGGAGAGGATGTACATTTGACCACCAGCATCTCACATAAATTTTCACGAGTACTGTTCCCTCAGGGAACTCAAGACTTCGCATTACATACGGAGCCTTATTGCTTTGCGAGAAAAAGACCGAATTCAGAGAGTGCAATACATACGGGTGACGACGTAACGCGTAGTCGAAGACGGCGTGCCGTTATCGACTCTTTTAATTGAATGAGCTTACAGGATCCAATGCTTGTATCCTGTGCTATTTCTGACCAGCTGCCGTTCTGCCATGTATCGAGCGCGAATGCCTCAATACGTTGGCCTAGCTGGATGGCCTCGCGAAGACGAATTATATTGAAGGCCTGCTCCGTGCGCAGATCTACAACCAGTTCAGGAGTTCTTACCGCATCGTCGGTAGCCCAATAGGATTGCCTGTTGGAATTCAGTAGATTCTGTGGCCCATAGATGTGTTTGCTTCCTCGCACATTGGAGGCATGCAAACGCGCATCTACGGCTAAGTTGTTATCGAATGTCTGATGCCAAAGCTGATGGAAGCCGTTGAGGGAAGCTATGTCCTCTTCAGCTAGAACGCCGCGCCGATCTGGAGGAACATTCAGGAGAAAGCTTGCGCCGCGGCCGACAGAATCAAAATACAAATCCATCAATTGCTGCGGTGTTTTGACGCGAGAGTTCTCCGCTTCATGCCAGAACCAGCCGGGACGAATCGATACATCGCACTCCGCTGGCATCCAGGAAGAACCGTTGCGCGTGCCAACCGTCGACTCCTGGGATCGAACATCTCCAGGCGATGCTGGGCCGCCATTTTCACCAACAGGACTGTAGGTTGCCCAACATGTTTTTCCGGCGTGGCCGCCCTCATTGCCTGCCCACCGAACATCTGGCCCCACATCGCTGAAGATCACCGCTTCAGGCTGTAGTTTTCGAATTATTTCCCATGTTTGCTGCCAGCCATAGTAGGAGTGTTTGTCGATGATTCGTTTTTCTCGAGCGCCACCATAATACCCATCACCGCCATTTGCACCATCGAACCAGATTTCAAATACAGGACCATAGCCGGTCAATAGTTCGGTGATCTGTTGGCGATAGATGGAAATGTATTCCGGTTTGCCATAATTCGCATTGCTCCTGTCCCAGGGAGAGACGTAGACTCCGAACTTTAGTCCGTGCCGGCGTGCTGCATCTGATATCTCGCGAACAACGTCGCCCTTTCCATCCTTCCACGGGCTGTTACGAATACAGTGCTCCGTCGTTTTCGTAGGCCACAGGCAAAAACCATCATGGTGCTTGCAGGTCAGGATAATGCCTTTCATGCCCCCGGCCTTCAAAGCGCCGATAATCGCATCTGGATCGAAAGCTGTTGGACGAAAAATTGCCGGATCTTCATCTCCATAGCCCCATTCCTTGTTGGAGAAGGTATTCACTGTGAAATGGAGGAAGCTATATGTTTCCATCTCGTGCCATGCAAGCTGGCGTGCGGATGGCAGAACTCCATAAGGGGCGGGAGGGGTTGTTTTTTCTGCGTAAAGAAGTCCGCTGCCGAGCGATACAGCGGAAGAAACCAAAAAACTGCGTCGAGTAACAGCCATTCCCGATCCTTAAGATGTGCCTATTTACTAATAGGAATTAGTAAGAAACAAAAGTCAAATATCCCTCAAAGGCCAGCTCGATGAAGGAACTTGAAGCGCTCGTCATCGGGCAGATAGTGAGTTGACGCAGATCGATCCAGTTTCTGCTCGGAACACATCCATGCAGACCATCGACGGATACTCGGGTGCAGGCAGCATCTGGGTATCCGCGATGACGATGATTTTTTTCCCGCTAAATGTCGAGATTCTTGACGTCGAGCGCATTGTCTTCGATGAACTTACGGCGCGCTTCCACGTCTTCTCCCATCAGGGTGGTGAAGATGGTTTCTGTCTCCGCGATGTCTTCGAGCTTCACCTTGAGCAACGTACGGCGCTCGGGGTCCATCGTGGTTTCCCAAAGCTGGGTTGAGGTCATCTCGCCCAGGCCTTTGTAGCGCTGGACCTGATAGTCGCGGCGACCCTGCTCGATGACGTACTCGAAGAGCTCGTGCGGCGTCTGCTTTTCGACCGGATCGTGCGAGGCGCGGCCGGCTCGCTTCGGCGCGGGCTTGCCGGCTTCGACTTCGCCGGTTGTCTCGCTCTCGGTCTCTTCCGCATCAGATTCAGGAGTAGCGGCGGTCTTGCTGGCATATTCGATGAGGAACGGCGGCTCGATCGCGTCCTTGATCTGCGCGTACTTTGCCAGCATCTGGCGTGTCTCGGGGGCAGATGCGAAGGTCCAGTCAAGCTTACGCTCGGCGCCTTGGGCGTCATGGAAGACAAGCGACCAGGTCTGATGCTCTTCATCGTAGACAGGCTTGTCGAGCGACTTGAACTGGTGCTTCTTTTCAATTTTCTTCAGTTCGTTGTAGAGATCGTTCAGCTTTGCCGGGACGGACTTTGCATCGCCTTCAAAGTCGGCGCGCTTCACCGGTTCCTTGCCTTCGTGTGCAAAGAGCTTCGCGAAGAGGCCGGTGACTTCATCGTTGCGCAGGCGCTTGTTTACCTTATCGAAGAAGCCGAGGTACTCATTAAGCTGGCCCATGAACTTGGTCAGCGCCGCGCCTTCGAGCTTGGTGGCGTTCTCGCCGTGGCGAACGATCATACCATCGGAGGCGCGCTTTACCATGACCTTGACGAACTCGCGGTCGTCCTTGATGTACTGCTCGAATTTGCCCTTCTTGATGCGATAGAGTGGCGGCTGCGCAATGTAGACGTGTCCACGCTTGATGAGGTCGTTCATGTGGCGGAAGAAGAAAGTCAGCAGCAGCGTACGGATGTGTGAACCGTCGACATCGGCGTCGGTCATGAGGATGATCTTGCCGTAGCGCAGCTTGGTCGCGTCGAAGTCGTCCTTGCCGATGCCGGTGCCGAGCGCGGTGATCATGGCGCGGATTTCTTCATGGCCCAGCATCTTGTCGTAGCGGGCCTTTTCCACGTTGAGTATCTTGCCTTTGAGGGGCAGGATGGCCTGGAAGCGGCGGTCGCGTCCCTGCTTGGCGGTTCCGCCTGCCGACTCGCCCTCGACGAGATAAAGCTCACAACGCTCCGGCTGACGCTCGCTGCAATCGGCGAGCTTGCCAGGCAGACCGCCTGAATCGAGAGCTCCCTTGCGGCGGGTCAGATCTCGGGCCTTGCGCGCAGCTTCGCGGGCGCGCGCGGCATCGATAGCCTTGTTGATGATCTTGCGGGCGACGGGTGGGTTCTGCTCGAGGAACATGCCCAGGCGCTCATTGACGAGGGCCTGCACGGTTCCGGCAATGTCGGAGTTCAGCTTGCCCTTGGTCTGGCCTTCAAACTGCGGCTGCGGCAGCTTCACGCTGATGACGGCAACCAGGCCTTCACGCACGTCGTCGCCGGAAAGGTTCTCCTTCACATCCTTGAAGAGGCCCATCTGCTGGCCGATGGCATTGATGGTGCGCGTAAGCGCGGTACGGAAGCCGGAGAGGTGCGTGCCGCCGTCTGCGGTATTGATATTGTTGGCAAAGGTGAAGATGGTCTCTGAGTAGCCGTCGTTGTACTGGAGGGCGATCTCCATGTCGACGTTGTCGCGCATGGCTTCCATCACGATGGGCTTTTCGTGCAGCACCTGCTTGCCCTTGTTGAGGTGCTTGATGAATTCGGCGATGCCGCCGACATACTTGAACTCAGTACGCTTGGCTTCGCCCGTCTTCGGATCGGTTACGCGCTCATCGACCAGCGTGATCTCAAGCCCCTTGTTCAGGAAGGCGAGCTCGCGCAGGCGCTGGGCCAGCGTGTCGTAGTTGTATTCCGTGGCGGTGAAGATGGTCTTGTCGGGCAGGAAGTGGACTTTCGTGCCACGCTTTTTGGACGTGCCCGTCTGGCGCAGCTTCGATACGGGATTACCACGCTCATAGTCCTGCTCGTAGGTATGGTTGTCGCGCCAGATTTCGACGTCGAATTCTTCGCTCAATGCATTGACGCAGGAAACACCGACGCCATGGAGTCCGCCAGAAACCTTGTAGGTAGAGGAGTCGAACTTACCGCCCGCGTGCAGCTTGGTCAGGACCACCTGCACGGCCGGCATCTTTTCGCCGTTGTCGAGGGTTTTTTCGTCGACAGGAATGCCGCGGCCATCGTCGATGACAGTGATGGAGTTGTCGACGTGGATGACCACGTCGATCTTGGTCGCAAATCCAGCCAGAGCCTCGTCCACCGAGTTGTCGACAACCTCATAGACCAGGTGATGCAACCCCATCTCGCCAGTCGAACCGATGTACATGGCAGGACGCAGTCGCACAGCTTCCAGTCCTTCGAGAACCTTGATGTTCTCGCTGGTGTATGCCTGGCCGTTGTTTTGCTTTCGGCTACCCTTTTCCGGGGCAGGCTTTTCTAATTCGTCAAGGGAAGTTGTTGAAACGGCAAGCTCTTTAGTGGACATGGAACTCCGGTAAAGCAGGCTTTTCATCGCGCCGGGCCAGACCGGCCCAAATTTGGATTAACAGATTGAAAGCGAAGAGGTTTCTGCTTTGAATCTCTTAACAATTATAGCATGCTGGAAGGTGAAAAGCAGGGGGCTGAACTGCGCACAATCAAGGCGTAAAACAAGCTGAGGAAAATGCAGGATAAGTAGAAAGTAACAAGGGCGATATTACTACTGATTATAAAAGTGTATTGATACAACGAAATATGTCGATCTACTCTCATAAGAGTAAGTATCTGCTCCATACTGAAACATGGCTCCCCCAGCACATGTATATATGCCTGGCTTTCTTGAACCATTCCTCTGGCTCGTAGCACTGCTGAGTTTCTGGCGGATGAAGGATCGTGCCCGTTTTTGGGCCTTTGGAATCTTCCTTGCGATCCGCGCAGTCGCCGCTTTTGGGCTGGCCAGTCTTTCGCTCGCCGAGAAGGCGGTTGCTCTGAACAGCAGCACTGCGGAAGGCATTTCTTTTTATTTCGGCTGGATTAGCTATCTGATAAGCTTCATTGCTCTTTTCTTTTCCCTGCAGGAGATTTTCCGCTGCGTTATCTCTCCCTTGCCGGGACTTGTCCGGCTGGGCAGCCTCTGTTTTCGATGGGCCGCGCTGGTGGCGCTGCTCGTTGCCTGCGCTTCTCTTCTGCCATCTCTGCTGAGGCCTCCACATGACGGACATACAGCCTTTGTATTCGTGCAGATCTCCTCGGGGCTTTGCGTGCTTGAACTGTGTCTGGTCGCATTTCTGATGATCGCTCTTCGTGCGCTGGGCCATCCGGCGCGCAGCCAGGTATTCGGTATCTGCATTGGATTGGTCATCATGGGCATGGGAGATATGGTGTCGCTTTCCGCGGAACCAGCAACAGGACACCATTGGCTTAGCGGCATCTCCGAAATGGCAACCTTCCTCTGCCTGCTGGTATGGATGCTCTATTTTGTTCTTGCTGAGTCGCAGAAACAGCCCGCTACCGTTCCCGTTGCCGCGCTGATGCACTGGAACGATCTGGCGCTTGCCATAGGGCAGGAAACGAAAGAACCAGCACGGACGCAGAGTGGCTTCCTGCACGATGTGGAGCATCTGGTTGACCGGGTCCTCGCCAAGAACGCGGCCAGAAACTAGCAGCGCGCTTCACTTTCCATGCGGAGATATACGCCAGGGGATTCCCACAAGCCGGCAGAGCCATTGTGGCCGGCACCAGGCGGGAACATGGGGGAACTCTTCAATATCGATGGCCTGCCAGAGAAAACCTCCGATCAGGAAGAGCGCCAAGACAAGAAAACCAACGAGAATTCCAGCGTGTACATGCATGGATCGTCCCTATTTTTATTCAGTTTTTTGAGAGCTCTAGAAAGATAGGGCAGCAACAGAAAGTCCAACATTAACGATCAATCAGCAATTCACTGCATGGCCGAATAAACCAGCTTTGCGGCGGCCAGGTCTTCGGCTCCGATCCCCAGCGCCTTATATACAATCCTTTTTCCTGAAGGAACTGACGCTTTGCCTGCCAGCAATTCTCCAAGTTCGGCATAGATCGGAGCGCCTGAACCTGCAATATCACCGGATTCCCGCAGGGCCGCTTCTTTCGACTCGACGAAAATTACAGCATCCATGGCTTCATCGTCAAGCTCACGCCGGTTTAAACCAACGGTAGCGACGGCATTTACATAGGTCTCTGCGCCCAGCCAGCAGCCCTTGACCAGCGGCTCACTTACATGGGCCACGCTTACGACAACATCTGCTCCCCGTATGGACTCTTCGAGGCTTTCAACTGACTGCGCGCCGAATTCCTGGGCAACAATCTGCGCGTTTTTGGGCGTTCGTCCCCAGACGCGGATCTCCTCAAACTGCCGCACCAGCCTGAGCGCGTGAAGATGCGCCCGTGCCTGCACTCCTGTGCCGAGGATAGTCAGCATGCGCACATCGGGCTTCGACAGAAGGCGCGTAGCCACAGCGGAGACGGCTGCGGTGCGCATCTCGGTAATGAGCCTTCCGTCCATCGACACCAGAGGCTCGCCTGTCCTTGCTGAAAAGAGCTGGATGATTGCCTGGTGCGTAGGCAGTCCGAGCCTGCTGTTCTCTTCATAAACGGTGACGAGTTTGATGCCCATGACGTCGTTGTCCACGGTGGGCATCAGCCCCCACAGGCCGTTGTGTTCCGGGACGCGCAACACGGAGCGCACAGGCTGCTGCACTTGGCCCAAGGAGAAGCGAATGAGCGCCGCTTCCATGGCAGGAATCAGGTCTTCATAACGAAGCAGTGGACGGATCTCTTCTTCGCTGAGGTGAACCATCGTGAAACGATGATAACGGATCGGAGGGATAGAAGTGTCCGATTGGCACCTTTTTGCAGAGTATAAATCATTCTGAATGAATGAGTTATTAGCATTAACGTGATTAGCGTCACAATCTGATAATATTACACTCATATTTTATGAATCAATTATGCTATAGTCGTTATCAGATGAAGTGCAAGGCCGGAAATCTGGCCTCACTTTGGAGGAATTTATGGCTATCACTCGTTGGGACCCATTTCGCGACGTATTTGCTCTTCAGCACCGTTTGGACTCATTCTTCGATGACTTCACCCGCGGCCAGGGCGAGCAGGATACCCTAACGACCGCTGCCTTCGTCCCGCCGGTCGACATCTATGAGGACGACCAGAAAGTGGTCCTCAAGCTGGAGGTTCCGGGCCTGAAGCAGGACGAACTCGACATTCGCGTGGAAAACAACACGCTGTCCATTCGCGGGGAGCGCAAGTTCGAAAAGGAAGAGAAGCAGGAAAACTTCCACCGCATCGAGCGTCGCTACGGCAGCTTCTATCGCGCCTTTACTGTGCCCACCACCGTTGACACGGACACGGTACAGGCCAGCTATGATGCCGGCGTGCTGAAAATCGAAATGCACAAGAAGGCCGAAGCCAAGCCAAAGCAGATCAAGGTTGCCGTAGGCACGGCCAGGCCCATCGAAGCGGGTAAGACTGAAACCAAAACTGCTGCGTAAGAAATAAGCCTGACTTGTGTAAGTGGGCATTTGCCCTTTTCGCGGAAGAGAGTCAAAATTGGCTTTCTTCCGCGTTTCTTCATCTGAGAACTAAGAACAAATCACTAAGAACTGAGAACAAATTATGGCAATCCGTTGGGACAAATTCACAGTGAAATCGCAGGAAGCGGTGCAGGCGGCGAGTTCGCTTGCCACCGAAAACGGTAATCCGGAGCTGCTGCCGCTGCACCTGCTCGCCGCCCTGCTCGATGACAAGGAAGGCATCATCGTCCCGGTGCTCGAAAAAGTGGGCGTGCCCACATCGCAGCTTCTGCTCAAGGCACAGGACGCCATCAGCAAGCTGCCGAAGGTTTCCGGGGGAGACGCGCAGCCTGGCATGTCGAGCGCCATGCAGAAGGTTCTTGAGCAATCGTTCAAGGAAGCTGACAACTTCAAAGACGAATACGTCTCGACCGAGCATCTGTTGCTGGCCCTTGCCCAGCAGAAGAATGACGGAGCGCAATTGCTGCTGGCCTCGTTCGGTGCGACATATGACGCCATCCTCAAGAGCCTGACCTCCGTGCGCGGCAACCAGCGCGTCACCGACCAGACCCCTGAGGCGAAATACCAGGCGCTTGAAAAATATGCCAAAGACCTGACCGAGCTCGCCCGCCGCGGCAAGCTTGACCCTGTCATTGGCCGCGATGAAGAGATTCGCCGCGTGATCCAGGTGCTCTCACGCCGCACAAAAAATAATCCCGTGCTCATTGGCGAGCCCGGTGTGGGCAAGACAGCCATTGTGGAAGGTCTTGCGCGCCGCATCGTTTCCGGCGATGTGCCCGAGATTCTGCGCAACAAGCGCGTCATCTCGCTCGATTTGGGATCGATGCTTGCCGGCGCAAAATATCGTGGCGAATTTGAAGACCGCCTGAAGGCCGTGCTCAAGGAAATTGAGGAATCGAATGGCCAGATTGTCCTCTTTATCGACGAGCTGCACACGCTTGTAGGCGCTGGCGCTGCAGAGGGCGCAATCGATGCTTCGAACATGCTCAAGCCGGCGCTGGCTCGCGGTGAGCTGCGAGCTATCGGCGCAACCACGCTGAACGAGTACCGCAAGTACATCGAAAAAGACGCCGCGCTCGAGCGCCGTTTCCAGATTGTCTATGTTGGTGAGCCGAGCGTCGAAGATACGATCGCCATTTTGCGCGGTCTGAAGGAGCGCTATGAGGCGCACCACAATGTGCGTATCAAGGACTCGGCCATCGTAGCCGCCGCCGAGCTCTCGCATCGCTATATCTCTGACCGCTTTCTGCCCGACAAGGCTATCGACCTGGTCGATGAAGCGGCAGCGTCACTGGCGATCCAGATCGGCTCTGTGCCAACTGAGATTGATCAGCTGGAACGCGAAGCGACTTCGCTCGAAATCGAGAAAGCTGCGCTCAAGCGCGAGAGCGATGAGAACTCGCAGAAGCGCCTTGAAGAGGTAGAACGCGAGTTGGCGGCCCTGCGTGAGAAGGCCACTGGCCTGCGTGCGCGCTGGCAAAAAGAGCGCGAAGCCATCACCAATCTCGCTGAGCTGAAAAAGAAGGTCGAAGCGCTGCGCTTTGAAGCTGAAGAGCAGACACGCCAGGGCAATCTCGAACGAGCGGCGCAGATTCAGTATGGCGAGCTGCCCAAGCTTGAAGCTGAGTTGAAAAAGCTGAATGCCGCGCAGGACGGGAACGCATCCGCCCACCGCATGCTGAAGGAAGAAGTCGATGAGGAGGACATCGCTGGCATCGTTTCGAAGTGGACGGGAATTCCTGTCTCGAAGATGCTCGAAGGGGAAATCAAGAAGCTTGTTCAGATGGAAGACCGCCTGCGCGAACGCGTAGTTGGACAGGACGAAGCTCTGTCCACCGTCGCTAACGCTATTCGCCGCTCACGCGCCGGGCTGAGCGATCCGAAACGGCCCATTGGCAGCTTCATTTTTCTTGGACAAACAGGCGTAGGAAAAACCGAGACAGCGCGCGCTCTCGCTGAGTTTCTTTTTGATGACGAGCAGGCGATGATTCGTATCGACATGTCAGAGTACATGGAGAGACATGCCGTCGCACGCCTGATTGGCGCGCCTCCGGGCTACATCGGCTTTGACGAAGGCGGTCAGCTGACCGAAGCTGTCCGTCGCCGTCCATACTCGGTCGTGCTCTTCGACGAGATCGAAAAGGCGCATCCGGATGTCTTCAATGTACTTCTGCAGGTGCTTGATGACGGTCGTCTCACCGACTCGAAGGGCCGCACGGTTGACTTCAAGAACACGGTGCTGATTATGACTTCGAACCTGGGCGCATTTGCTCTGAACGCAGAATCGCTCTCAAGCGAAGTGGCATTCGAGAAGGCGCGCCAGCAGGTGCTCGATGTGCTGCGGCAGAGCTTCCGGCCCGAGTTCCTGAACCGCATCGATGACATTGTCATCTTCCGCCCGCTGGGTGAAGATCAACTGACGCACATCATCGATCTGCGGCTCGCCGACCTCAAGAAGCTGCTGTCTGACCGCAAAATCGAGATCACGCTCACTGACGCGGCCAGACGCATGCTCTTCACGCAAGGTTACGATCGCGCTTATGGCGCGCGTCCGCTGAAACGCGTAATCCAGAAGCTGATCCAGGATCCGCTGGCGATGAAGATTCTCGACGGTGAGATTCTGCACGGTGATGAAGTGAAGATCGATGCTGACCCGCGCAGCAACAAGCTGACCTTCGATGTGACCAGCCGTGCCGGCATCCCGCTTGAGAGCCATGTAGCTATTGGACGGGCTTAAATCGACTGCCTCCGGCGGGTCCTGCGTGCTTGCCGGACGGGCCTAAGCAAAAAAGGAGAGGAGCTTTTGCTCCTCTCCTTTTTGGGGTTTTCACCTTTATTCACGCCGCATTCGTCCGACGCAGCATACAATCTGGGTTTATGAGCACACCCATTCAGAACATCCCAGTACGCCGCATTACTGGAGAGGAAACCACTCTTGCTGAGTTTCATGGCAATGTCCTTCTTGTCGTCAATGTGGCTTCGAAGTGTGGCCTCACGCCACAGTACGATGGACTTCAAAACCTCTATCGCCTTTATCGTGATCGCGGCTTTGTGATCGCCGGATTTCCTTCGAATGATTTCGCAGGACAGGAGCCGGGAACGAATGAGGAAATCCAGAGCTTCTGCTCACTGAATTACAGCGTTGACTTTCCGCTCTTTGAAAAGATCGCTGTCGTTGGAGAAGATAAGCATCCGCTCTACCAGGCATTGATTGAAGAGCAGCCTGAAGCTGTGAGCACATCAGAAGTGCCGTTTACTGAAGACCTGATACGTTTCGGTGTCCAGCCCAACTCTCCGCCAGAGATCCTGTGGAACTTCGAGAAATTTATTGTCGGACGAGATGGAAAAGTGGCGGCGCGCTTCGCCCCAAATACCAAACCCGATGATCCTGCGCTTGTCAGTGCTGTCGAAGCAGAATTAACCAAGTAATATTGGAATTCCATCCTGTCGCAAAAACTACGCAACGGGATGGGAATCCCAGCAAAGCTTCACTTACGGAACGGTAACCACGATCTTTCCTACCTGTGTGTTCGACTCAAGATACTTGTAGGCATCCACGATCCGCGCAAAAGGAAAAGTCTTCGCGATCTTCGGCTGGAAACGGCCATCGGCCAGGCGGTCATAGACGTACTTTTTCGCCATGGCCTGTTCTTCCGGGACGCGCGTAAATTCCATCAATGTATAGCCGCGAATGCTCAATCTCTTGCTCAGAGTGTTGAACAAAGGAAGCGGCGTCGGCTCGCCGGAGAGCGCGCCATATGCAAAGATGATGCCGCCGGGAGCTGCCGCTTCAACCAGTTTTTCGATGAATGGTCCGGCTACAGGATTGAAGGTGACCCGCGCGCCCTTGCCGCCAGTAATCTGCTGCACGCGGGCGACAAAGTCTTCTTCCTCGGTGGCAATCACATGATCGGCGCCAAGCGAAAGCAATTCGGCTTTCTTATCGCTCTTCCGCGTTGTGGCAATGGAAATTGCGCCCTCTGCTTTTGCGATCTCGATGGCGGCAACACCCACGCTGCTCGACGCCGCTGGAATCACAACGAAATCGCCTTTTGTCAGCTGGGCAATCCTGATCAGCGCTCCATACGCAGTGATGTACTGCATCCAGATTGCAGTGCCTTCTATCGGTGAAAGCTTCGCCGGATACTCGCCCAGGGCTGTTACCGGAACAATGACTTCTTCTCCCACCGTCCCATAGTCGTTGAGTGAGAAAGCCGGAATCGTCGAGACCTGCTTGCCGATCCAGCTCTTGTCTACATCGGGTCCGACAGTATCCACGATGCCGCTTGCCTCGTAACCAAGACTGGCTGGGAATTTGGGTTCATAGAGGTACTGCCCATGAAAGAACATGGACTCAGCGCGGTTCAGACCAATCGCCTGCACGCGCAGACGCACTTCGCCTTTGCCGGGTTCGGGTGAAGGCACTTCCACAAATTTCAGCACTTCAGGGCCGCCCCGCTTCTCGAAACGAACAATCTTCGGCATTCGAAATCACCTTGTGTTCGTTTGGATGGAAGGCTGGAGAATATGATTCGAAAAAAATCGAATAATGCGGCTTAGTATTTCGCGCTAACGATCCAGCGACCAACGGAAGCGGAGGAACGATGAAAAGAAATATGCACCAGCAATAAATGGCGCGCAGAGCGCGCGTCCGCTTGGACGGCAAGTCCTAGATCCACTCGCCCTGGCGCATCAGTGGCTCGGCAGCTCCCGATGCAGTGATGCCATCGATATCGAGCTTGTCGGACCCGATCATCCAGTCCACGTGGATGAGGCTGTCATTCGCGCCCTTGGAAGCAAGCTGTTCGGGGGTGAGCTTGTCGCCGTCGCGCAGGCACGAGCTGTAGGACTGCCCAAGGGCGATGTGGCATGCAGCATTCTCGTCAAACAGCGTATTCAGGAAAAGCAGGCCGCTCGCAGCAATGGGCGAGGAATGCGGCACCAGCGCCACTTCGCCCAGCCGGCGCGCACCCTTGTCGGTGTCGATCAGCTTCTGCAGAACTTCCTGCCCTTTCGTGGCCTTCGCTTCCACGATACGGCCTTTTTCAAAACGCACCTGGATGCCTTCGATCATCGTCCCCTGATGCGAGAGCGGCTTGGTTGCCGTCACTGTTCCGTCTGCGCGGTCCTTATGCGGAGTAGTGAAGACTTCCTCGGTGGGCATGTTGGGAATGCAGTAAAGGCCATTGCCTGCCTTCGTTCCGCCGCCCAGCCAGAGATGATCGTCAGCAAGACCAAGGCGGAAATCAGTTCCCGGCGCGCTATATTGCAGCGCAGCATAGCGCTTGTTGTTCAGATAATCGGCGCGCTTGTGCAGCGTTGCATCATGCGCCTTCCATGCCTCGACCGGATCGTCAGCATCGACGCGCGATGATTTGAAGATCGCATCCCACAGTTTTTCGAAGGCCACTTCTGAAGCATCGTTGGGAAACACTGCTGCTGCCCATGCCGGCGTCGCGCTGGCTACGATCGTCCAGTTGATGTCGTGCCGCGTAATCAGCTCGAGCGCGGGACGGTAGGCCTGCGAGACGGCACGGTTCGCGCGTCCAACTTTTTCCGGGTCCTCATTCGAGAGCAGCGACGGATTCGCGCCGGCAATCGCCAGCCGCGCTGCGCCGCTTTTGAAGGCCGCGCCCATTCCGTCATAGAGCCATGCAGGAGCGCGGTCGAAGCTCTCATCGGGAGCGAACTTATATCGCATGAGCGCAGCTTCGTCATCACTGAAGAGCGTGGTGACCAGTGAAGCGCCTGCGCGGTAGGCGTGCTCGGTGATGCGGCGCGCCAGCGCCAGCGAGTCGAGCGACGCGGTCATCACCAGTTCCTGTCCGCGTTCGAGTCCCAGTCCTACGCGGATGGCTACTTCGGCAAGGCGGTCGATTTTCTGTTCGTGCGTGAGCTGTTCGGCGGCGAGTGCTGCAGTGGTCATGCTCCAAGTGTATGCCTATCGCCGGGCGCACGCGACTCGCGGGATGCCCTGGAGGTCGTCGATAAAACTGACACGCCTCCAGCTGGAAAGAAGTTGCGTGATGGCATCCTGCTGGCCTTGTCCGATTTCCATCAACAGCCATCCGCCGGGCCTGAGCGCATCGCAGGCCTGAGGGATCAGGCGCTTATAAACATCGAGACCGGAGAGTCCGGCAAAGAGAGCGCCATCGGGCTCGTATTCGCGCACCTGCGGCTCAAGCGATACACGGTCAGCTTCCGCAACATAAGGAGGATTGGAGACGATGGCATCGAAAGTCTCTCCGGCAACCGCGCTTAACAGGTCGGATTCGAGAAAACGGATGCGCTCGGCAACATGATGGGTTTGTGCATTGCTGCGCGCAACCTCCAGCGCCGTGGAAGAAATATCAAGAGCTGTAATCTGCGCCTGCGGCAATGAAACAGCGAGAGCGATGGCGATGGCTCCCGAGCCTGTGCCTATGTCCGCAATCTTCAATGGGCTATCCTGCAGCACACGCGCCAGCAGGCCTTCAACGAGATGCTCTGTCTCCGGACGCGGGATCAACACTTCGGGTGTAACCGCAAAGTTAAGGCCAAAAAATTCCTGCTCACCAAGAATGTACTGGACCGGCTCATGCGCAGCGCGGCGGCGCAGCCAGCTTTCAAACATGACGGCCTGCTCGGCGGTCAGTATGGTGCTGGGATGCGTCAGCAGAAAGACGCGGTCACAGCCGAGAAGGCGCATCAGCAGCAACTCGGCATCGCGACGCGGCTGGGCGGAGATGCCTTCGAGCCTGCTCGCTCCTTCTGCTAACGCCTGCTTCAGATTAAGACTGCCGCGCATGAAAGAAGTAACTGCAGGTCCCTCCACTTCGCTACGCTCCGGTCGGGATGACAAATTGTTGCTGCCCATATGTTCTCAGGCAGCGGATGCGGTTTCGGCCTTCAGTCTTTCCGCGTTGAAGTGCGCGGTCAATGCGTCGATCACTGGCTGCAGCCTGCCTTCCATCATATCGGCGAGCTGGTGGATGGTCAGCCCGATGCGGTGATCGGTGAGGCGGTTCTGCGGGAAGTTGTAGGTACGGATCTTCTCGCTGCGGTCACCGGAGCCAACCTGCTGCTTGCGTTCCTTCGCCAGCGCCTCCTGCTGCTTCTCCATCTCCACTTCATAGAGACGGGCACGCAGCACGCGCATTGCTTTTTCGCGGTTTTTAATCTGCGATTTTTCGTCCTGGCAGCTCACGACGGTGTTTGTAGGAAGATGCGTGATGCGGACGGCAGAGTAGGTAGTGTTGACCGACTGCCCGCCCGGACCGGAGGAACAGAAAGTATCGATGCGAAGGTCCTTGGCTTCGATCTTTACGTCCACATCTTCGGCTTCGGGAAGCACGGCCACGGTGATGGCCGAAGTATGCACGCGGCCCTGCGTTTCCGTCGCCGGAACGCGCTGCACGCGATGCACGCCGCTCTCATATTTCAGCTGCGAATAAACGCGATCGCCTTCGATAATGGCGATAACTTCCTTTAATCCACCGACGGATGACTCGGAGCTGGAAAGCACCTCGACCTTCCAGCGATGCAGTTCGGCAAAGCGCGAGTACATGCGGAAGATTTCCGCTGCGAAGAGCGAGGCCTCATCGCCACCCGTACCGGCGCGAATTTCGAGGACGACGTTCTTCTCGTCGTTCGGGTCTTTCGGCAATAGCAAGAGCTTCAGGTCTTCTTCAATTTGGGGAAGGCGCTCTTCGAGCGTGACCAGCTCCTCATCGGCCATGGCGCGAATATCGGGGTCGCTCTCATTGAGCATGTTCCTTGCATCGCGGATGCCGGTCTTTACCTGCCTGTACTCGCGGTATTTTTCGACAACCGCTTCAAGCTCGCGATGCTGCTTCGCAATCTTCTGATACTTCTGCGGATCGGAAACGACATCGGGCGAAGCAAGCTGCGCTCCCAGCTCCTCGTAACGGGCTGCAATCTGGTCTAAACGTTCAAACATTGGATTTCTCCCGCGTTTTGCGGCTTATATGAAACATGAAACAGGGAAAATGGGCAGACGAATGTATCGGCGGCGGGAGCCGCTAGAGAAGAGCGCCGTTCATGGGAAGAAACAGCATCTCTTTTATTTTACTGCGAATCGATTTTGCGGTACAGCTACTTCAGCAACGATCCTGCCGGGCAGTTTTCGCGCCGCACCACGCCCTCTGAGTCAAGACGGTAGCGAAATGAACATTGCAGAGCCGAGCTGCCGCTCATTGCCCCCTGATACACATATATGGTCTTGTCCGAAGGATGGTAGATAAGCAGCGAACTGTCCATATGCGCCGCCTGCATCTGAAACTGAATCTCATCAGAAGCCGCATGAACAGTCTTCCCTTGCAATGACCACCCTAGAGCAAAGACGCCGCCTAAAGCCAGCACATCTCGAACTGCATTTCTCACCAGCGACCATGTATTCATTGCGCCCTCCAAGCACAGGACGCACCCAGGCGCTGATCTGCTCTATATTCGACAGACATGAGCGCTCGCTTTCATTCATTCGCCGAGCTGTGCCAGTCGCTTTCTGAGACGACTAAAAAGCTCGAAAAACGCGCGCTCATCTCGAACCACCTGAAAGGTTTGCAGGCTGAAGACGCCGGACGCGCAGCGCTCTATCTTTCTGGTCAGCCTTTTGCCGAGACAGACCGCCGCACGCTCAATGTCGGCGGCTCGCTGCTGTCCAAGGCCGTGGCGCAGCTTTCGGACGCCGACCGCAATACAATGTACGCCGCGTATCGCAGGAACGGCGACCTTGGAGCTGTGGCTTACGACCTGCTCCAGGCGCGGCAGAATGTAGAGCCTTCACTCACTCTTGAAGAGAGTGAACAGTCATTCGGAAAGATCGCGGCCGCCCGAGGTCCGGCAGCCAAGCTGCGCCTTGTGCTCGATCTGCTAGACAAAGCGACGCCCACTGAAGCGAAGTACCTCATCAAGCTCATCACCGGAGACATGCGCATCGGCGTGAAGCAAAGCCTGGTGGAAGAAGCTATCGCTTTCGCCAATGACGCAAAACCTGATCAAGTGCGGCGCGCGATGATGCTGACCGGCAGTCTGCCTGAAGTGACTGCGATGGCTATTTCTGGAACGCTCGATAAGGCGCAGATGCGGCTCTTTCATGCGCTGGGATTCATGCTGGCGAGCCCGGTTGCCACGATAGAAGAGGCCCTGGCACGTTTCACCGAAGAAGTTGCGGCCGAGCACCAGGGAGTATCAGAGGCTCTTCCGGAAGAGGAGCGCGTTCCGCATGATGGTGTCGCTGTCAGGCCATCGGAAGCTCTCCGCGACGCGCAGCTAGAAGACAAGTACGATGGAGTCCGGGCGCAACTCCACTGCGGCGATCCGGACGAGCTGGAGCGCGTCGCGCTCTTTTCGCGCAACCGCGAAGACATCAGCGAGAGCTTTCCTGAACTCATCGATGCCTTTGCGTCCATTCGTGAGCCGGCGATTCTCGACGGCGAGATCGTTGCCTGGAACCCGACGGACGAGCGCGCTCTGCCCTTCACATCTTTGCAGCAGCGTCTTGGACGCAAGCGCGTTTCCCGTGAGTTGCGCGAGCAGACACCAGTAGTGTTTGTGGCCTTCGATCTGCTCTATCGCAGCAAGGAGCTGCTGCTGGAGCGGCCTTTGCGCGAGCGCAGACAGGCGCTGGAAACATTTGTTTCGCGCTGTTCTGAAACTACCAGGCACGGAAAGCAGCGTGGGCAGACGCATCTCTTTGCCAGGAGCGATAGCGAATTTTCGAAGCTGGTGCTGGCTCCGGCAGTGCAGCTGCGCAGCGCCGAACAACTCGACCGCGCCTACACGGAAGCGCGCGAACGCGGCAATGAAGGCGTGATGCTGAAAGCCGTGCACAGCATCTATCAGCCGGGACGGCGCGGGTTGGCATGGCTCAAACTGAAGCGAGAGCTGGCGACTCTGGATGTGGTCGTGACCGGAGCTGAATATGGCCACGGCAGGCGTGTCGGAGTGTTAAGCGACTATACCTTTGCGATACGCGATGGCGAGGAGCTCAGAAACATTGGCAAGGCTTATTCCGGGCTGACTGATGCGGAGATCGATGAGCTTACAAAATTCTTCAGGCAGCACACACTTGAAGACAAGGGGCATTTTCGCGTGGTGGAACCGCTGATTGTTCTTGAAGTCGCCTTCAACAACATCATGCGTTCTACCCGGCATAACAGCGGTTTCGCGTTGCGTTTTCCGCGCATTCTGCGCATAAGAGACGATAAGCCGTTGAGCGAGATCGATACGATCGAGCGGGTGGAAGAGATTTACAATGCGCAGCCGGATAAGGCGGTAGAGAACTAAGGGTATCGCTTCCCACCCTTTCGCCCGCAAACTGCGCGAAAGAACGGGGCGCCCCTTGATGTGCAGCCGCCAAGAAAAGCAGATTCTTCGCTATGCTCAGGATGACAATCTTACGTACTCAGTGACTATGCCCATGGTGGGCGTGCATTTCCTCGATGACCATCACACAGCCGTGCGCGACTTCGCAGTCTACATTCTCGAATTGAATCGTGGTGTGGTCGATGTGGAAGCGCGCATGCAGCGTCGTCTTGATCTCCGCGAGAATACGGTTGCTTTCAGATGGCGGAATGTCGGCGATGGTCACATGGCTGGCGAGCGCGTGCGTTTGTGATCCCAGGCTCCAGACATGCAGATCGTGCACGTCTTCGACGCCGTCAATCACCTGCAGTGCCTCGCGAATGTCTGTAAGCGAAATGCCGCGCGGCGTGCCTTCGAGCAGGATGTTCAGCGTCTCGCGCACAATCGAAAGTGATGACCAGACGATAAGCGCAGCGATGGCCAGCGACAGTACAGGATCGATCCACGACTGGCCTGTCCAGAGAATGGCTGCGCCGCCTATGATGACCGTGGCGGTCGAAAGCGTGTCGCCCAGCATATGAATGAACGCGCTGCGCATATTGACGTCGGTATTCACACGTGACAGCAATGCGGCAATCACGCCGTTCATTAGTACGCCCGCGGCGGCAACAATCATCATCAAGCGCGGCTGCACAGGGACAGGCTCGCTGAGACGGTGCACTGCCTCAATCGCAATAAAGACCGCAATCACGATCAGCGACAGCGCATTCACGAAGCCGGCCAGCACACCCGCGCGCTGGTAGCCGAAGGTCTTTTGATCGGTCGCCGGACGGCCCTGAAAGTAGACGGCAACAAACGAGAGCAGCAGCGCCAGGGCATCGGAAACATTGTGTCCGGCCTCCGAGATCAGCGCCAGGGAGTGCGCGCGCAATCCGGCAATAAAGGTGATCGCCACATAAACGAGCGTCGCCGCCAGCGAAAAGCGAAGGACTCGCTGCATTTTGCCGGTGGGTGCGCCGTGGACATGCATAGATTCAGTTTATCGTGTTGCGTTACCGTGTTGCGCTCCGGGGGCGCTGCGGCTTGGGCATGGCGCGCCGCACCGGCACACCGCTGGCGGTGTTGCGCAGCCCGCTCCAGGTCTCGGCCACCACGATGCTGTTTTCTGGTTTGTGGGTGTCGTAGCGGACCGAGCAGGGAAAACCCAGGCGGCAGTCGTAAATATTCACGAGGTCACGTAGGGGTGTTACATCCTGCGAGCACTCATAAACAACGCCGCCAATCTCATATTTATAAAGAATGAGCTGCATGCCTGTGGGTCGACCGCTTTCTTCCGGGCTCAAGTCCGAGATATCGAGCAGCGTCCCGTCAATGATGCGTCCGGTGGTAACCAGATACGTGCGCCGCTCCCGCTCCATCTCATCCTCGCTGGGCTTCTTGCGCAGCATGAAATAAAGGGCCGCACCGCCCAGGCAAAGTCCGGCAACCGTCAGGGTTCCTATTACCTCGGGATCTCGCAGGGAAAAAGCATTCATCCGGGTTTCCGCTTCAATCCGCCTCTACGAGCAGAATATCCCAGATACAGGGCAGGATTCCTTACAGAAACCGTCTCTCGCAGGCTCTTTTTCATTACGGAACCTAAAAGGAGTCATTCGAATGAAGGCGGGAGTGCAGCAATATTTTTGTGCCAGCCGATGCCCAGGGCAGACGTATGCTGGTAGGCTTTCCAGGAAGGTTTTCCCACTCTATCCTTGAATATCCCTGCTTTCTCACATCCGCAGGAAGCTAAGGAATACCGCCTTCCTGCATCTTGAAATGTCTTATACTTAAAGCTGAACATGCCGAATCGAACGCCTTTTCCAGCCGCGGCTTCCCGTGGCTTTTCTCACTTAGAAAGCAAAGCGCAGAGTTCCCCGCGTATCCGGTCGACTACGGTTGTATGCGTACGGCGCGACTCGAGCGTGGTTATGGCCGCCGATGGTCAGGTCACTCTGGGTGAGTCGGTCATCAAGCATACGGCGAAGAAAATCCGCCGTCTCTATCAGGACAAGATCCTGGCGGGGTTTGCCGGATCGACTGCCGATGCTTTTTCGCTCTTCAGCCGTTTTGAAGCCAAGCTCGAGCAGTACGCCGGCAACCTTGGCCGCGCCTCAGTCGAGTTGGCCAAAGACTGGCGCACGGACAAGATGCTGCGCAGCCTCGAGGCTCTGCTGATTGTCTCCGACCCGCACCAGACCTTCCTGATCAGCGGATCGGGCGATGTGATTGAGCCCGATGAAGGTATAGCCGCTATCGGTAGCGGAGGCTCGTACGCGCTGGCTGCGGCCCGCGCTCTTTACCAGAACACGGAGCTGCCTGCGCGGGAGATCGCGGAGAAGTCGTTGCGTATTGCCGGACAGATCTGCATCTACACCAACGACCAGATCACCGTCGAAGAGTTGCACGCATAATCAGATAAGGCCCGCCCAAGGAGGCAGGCACATGGCCATCTATCTACCCGGAACCGCTGAAGACCAGGAACTCGCGCTCGAAGAGTTGACGCCGCGCGAAATCGTCGCTGAGCTGGACAAATATGTCGTCGGCCAGAAGGCCGCCAAGCGCGCTGTCGCCATTGCGCTGCGCAACCGCATGCGGCGCCAGAAGCTTACCCCCGATCTCGCCGAAGAGATCATGCCGAAGAACATCATCATGATCGGGCCGACGGGCGTGGGCAAGACTGAGATTGCACGGAGGCTCGCCAAGCTGACCAATTCTCCCTTCTTGAAGGTTGAGGCTTCGAAGTTCACCGAGGTCGGTTATGTGGGCCGCGATGTTGAATCCATGGTGCGAGACCTGGTCGAGATCGCCATCGACATGGTGCGCGAAGAGAAGCTCGAAGAGGTGGAAGACAAGGCCGAGCTGAACGCTGAAGAGCGCCTGCTCGACGTACTGCTCCCCCCTCCGGCACCTGCTCCGGCAGCTTCGCAGGCCACGCAGAATGAACAGGGCAGCAACACGCTTACGTTTCCTGCGCCAAGCAACGAGTCGCACCAGAGAACAAGAGAGAAGCTGCGCCAGCAGTTCCGCGAAGGCAAGCTCGATGAGCGCCTGGTCGAGATCGATGTGCGCGAACGCAATGCGCCGTCATTCGAGATCATCTCGAACCAGGGCGTCGAGGAGATGGATATCAACCTCAAGGATGTGCTGCCGAATATCTTTGGCCAGCGCACCAAGAAGCGCAAGATGAAGGTCGCCGAAGCCTTCGAATACCTGGTGCAGGAAGAGGAGGGCCGCCTCATCGATATGGACCAGGTCACGCGCACCGCTGTCGAGCGTGTCGAGAACTCGGGTATTGTTTTTTTGGATGAAATAGACAAGATTGCCGGACGTGAAGGCGGGCACGGGCCTGATGTCTCGCGCGAAGGAGTACAGCGCGATATTCTGCCGATTGTTGAAGGCACTACCGTCAACACGCGTTACGGTATGGTGCGTACGGACCATATCCTTTTCATTGCGGCTGGGGCCTTCCATGTCTCAAAGCCCAGCGACCTGATCCCTGAATTGCAGGGACGCTTCCCGATCCGTGTCGAGCTGCAGTCGCTTACCGTAGAAGACTTCATCCGCATCCTGACCGAACCCAAGTCGTCGCTTACCAAGCAGTACACGGCGCTGCTTGAAACCGAAGGGCTGAAGCTCGAATTCACTTCCGATGCCATTGAGGAGATGGCGCGCTTCGCCTTCCGCGTAAATGAGACGACAGAGAATATCGGCGCGCGCCGCCTGCATACCATCATGGAGCGCGTGCTCGATGAAATCAGCTTTCTTGCCCCGGACCTGATGAAGGTGGCAAAGAGCGAGAGCAACGTCATCGATATTGCTGCTGCGGCTGACAACGGTGCTACTGTGCCTTTGCCCA
The DNA here is from genome assembly GCF_059115305.1 of Acidobacterium sp. FHG110202_01. NCBI lineage: Bacteria > Pseudomonadati > Acidobacteriota > Terriglobia > Terriglobales > Acidobacteriaceae > Acidobacterium > Acidobacterium sp. FHG110202_01. Next base: position 157,708 of record NZ_JBZYWJ010000003.1, on the reverse strand, counting down.
TCGTGGAACGCGAGACGGCGTCCGGCACAGAGAAGGCTGCGGTTATCGGGGCGGAATATGTCCGGCAAATGGTGGCTTCGATTGTGAAGGATCAGGATTTGTCGCGGTATATTTTGTAGCGCTGTTTGTTCTTCTAAGAATTGTCATCCTGAGCGGAGGCTGATTTGCAGCCCCAGTCGAAGGAACTGCTTTTTTGCAAATTTCGTGCAGCTGCCAGTGAAAAGCAGATCCTGCCCCTTCACTCCGTTCAGGGGCAGGATAACAGCAAATGAAGGTTGGCTAGCTCGTGTGATCCAGAATGATCTTCCAACCCTCAGCCGTCTTTTCCCATACGAGCGAGAAAACGCCGCTGGCATCGCCTCCGCCGGATGTGCTGCGCGCCAGATGATACTTCCCAGTCACTACAGCGTGATCGGCTCCCAGCACGCGGACCTCTATGTCAGAGAAGTCGAGCTTACCCATCGCATCTTTCGTGGGATAGCTCTGCTTATAGCGCTCCAGCACCTGCCGCCAGCCGTGCCGCAAGGTCTTTCCCATGAATGTAGTATCCGGCGCATTCTTGTACCCCTGCATGAAGGCGTCGATGTCGCCCTGGTTCCAGGCAGCGGCCTGGTCGGCAATCACTTTGCGGATGCTACCCTCGACATCCTGCGCAAAAAGAAATCGTCCTGGCAGGAAGAGCAATCCAACCAGGCAGGCAAGAAGAATATGCTTTGAAGATCTCATGGTTTCCTCTGAATGAATGCCGCACCGGAACCAAAATTCCATGTTCAATTTCCGGTGGACGAAATTTTATTCGAGATGTGATCTATGAACGTACAGGAAAATTCCTATGGCAATCCAGGCAATCGCACAACCCGCTTCCACTGTTCTTTTTCCATTGCCGTCGCGTAAGGCGATGGAGCAGGCGTACCTTCGCAGCGACCCGAGCTATGACGGCATCTTCTATATCGCGGTCAAGACGACCGGAATATTTTGCCTGCCTTCGTGCAGGGCCAGAAAGCCAATGCCGGAGAACGTCGAGTTTTTTGCTTCGGTGAAAGAAGTGCTCTTTGCCGGATACCGCCCTTGCCTCCGTTGCCGGCCGATGGAACAGCAGGCTGGCACGCCTGATTGGATCCGCCGCGTCCTCGATGCGGTTGACGCGGAGCCAGGCCGTCGCTTCACCGATCAGGACTTGCGTGCTCTCGACAGCGACCCGGTGCGCGTGCGCCGCTATTTCGCAAAACACTTCGGCCTTACCTTCCAGGCCTACTGCCGCGGACGCCGTCTGAGCCGTGCCCTGGAAAGCATTCGCAAAGGAAGCACGCTCGACAATGCAGTTTTTGACGCAGGCTTTGCCTCGCACAGTGGCTTCCGCGAAAGCTTTGCCAATACCTTCGGGCAGCCTCCGGGAAAATATGACGCGATTGATCCGATTCGACTGGCGTGGATCGACACGCCGCTGGGGCCGATGGTCGCAGGCGCCCTCGAGAACGGCCTTTGCCTGCTTGAATTCACCGACCGGCGGATGCTCGAAACGGAGATGAGCTTTCTGCGCCGGCGCTTTTCTACAGCTACGGTTCCGGGAGAGTCTCCACACCACGCCGTACTACGTAAGGAGCTCGATGCCTACTTTGACGGAAAGAACAGGAGCTTCACGTCAAAATTTCTGCACATCGGCACGGACTTCGAGAGGCGCGTCTGGGAGCAGTTGGAGTGCATTCCTTATGGAACGACCGTTTCGTATGAAGAGCTCGCCGGGCGCGTCGGCAATCCCGGCGCAGTGCGCGCTGTGGGGCGCGCCAACGGCATGAATCGCCTCGCTATCGCAGTTCCGTGTCATCGAGTGATTGGGAAAGACGGCAATCTTACCGGCTACGGTGGGGGACTGTGGCGTAAGCGGTTGCTGCTGGAACTGGAACGCAGCGGGGAGGTTGATAGAGAGTAGTTTCCTCAGAGCCCGAGCCTGGTGATGGCTCGAAAAACGCACACAAGAGCCCTACAATCGAAATATGCCTCCGGCAAAGACTATTCACACTGTGTGCTCACATGACTGCCCTGACTCTTGCGGTGTTCTCGTCACTGTAGATGAGGTGGGCCGAGCGACGCGTGTGCAGGGCGACCCGAACCATCCGGTCACCCGTGGATTTCTCTGCGCCAAGGTGGCGAAGTATCTCGACCGAGTCTATTCTCCTGATCGTTTGCTTTACCCTCTTCGCCGCCGTGCCGGAGTCGCGAAGGGCTCGCTGCCGCAAGGGGAAGAAGCTGAAGCCTTCGAACGTATCTCATGGGACGAGGCGCTGGCTTCCATTGCCCAAAAGCTACAACAGATCAGCGACGAGCATGGGCCGGAATCGATCCTGCCGTATTCCTATGCTGGAACCATCGGCACACTCGGCTACGGCTCGATGGACCGCCGCTTTTTCCACCGCCTCGGCGCGTCGCAGCTCGACCGGACCATCTGCTCTACGGCTGGCGGAGACGCGCTTGTCTCCGTTTACGGACGCAAGCTGGGCACTGATCCCGAGTGCTTTCCCGACGCGCGCTACATTATCGCGTGGGGCGCGAACATCCACGGCAACAATATTCATCTGTGGCCGTTCATTGAAGAGGCGCGGCGCAATGGCGCGAAGCTGGTCGTCATCGATCCCTATAAAACGCGCACAGCGAAGCTGGCTGACTGGCACATCGCAATCAATCCGGGAACCGATACGGCGCTCGCGCTTGGACTGATGCATGTGATTCTGCGCGATGGTCTCGAAGATCGCGCCTACATCGCCGAAAAAACCCACGGCTTCGAATCGCTGAAGCAGCATGTCGAGAGTTACACACCAGATCGCGTTTCTGCATGGACGGGCTTGACACCCGAGGAAATTGTCCTTCTGGCGCGCGAATATGCGACCACGGCTCCGGCTGTCATCCGCATGAACTACGGTGTGCAGCGCAGCGAAAATGGTGGAGCTGCCGCACGCGCCATTGCCATGCTGCCTGCGCTCATCGGAGCATGGAAGCACAGGGGCGGAGGCTTCCAGCTTTCAACCAGCGGCGCCTTTTCCTGGGACAAAGTCACGATCGATCGCCCTGATCTGATGCTGACCAGCCCGCTCAAACGGCATGCGCGCGTCGTGAACATGTCGCTGCTCGGGCAGGCATTGACGGAACTGAACGATCCACCGGTAAAAGCGCTTTTCGTCTACAACTCGAATCCGGCAGCGGTTGCGCCGGACCAGTCGCAGATACTACGCGGCATGAGACGTCCGGATCTTTTTACCGTAGTTCACGAGCAGTTCTTCACCGACACAACCGACTACGCCGACATGGTGCTGCCAGCAACTACTTTCCTTGAGCACAAGGATGTGCAGGGCGCCTATGGCCATTACTATGTCCAGATTTCGAACCCTGCCATCGAGCCGCTGGGCGAGGCCTGGCCGAATGTGCGGCTTTTCTCGGAGTTAGCGCAGCGCATGGGATTCACCGAACCCTGCTTCCGCGACACTCCTGAAGAACTGATCGCTCAGGCTCTCGGCAAGCCCGGCCCATGGATGGAGGGGGTAACGGAAGCATCGCTCAATGCCGCGGGAGGCCATCAGCACCTGAAGTTTGAAGACGGTTTTCTCCCCTTTACTGCCGGGCCCTTCCTGACTCCCAGCGGCAAAGTGGAGTTCTATTCAGAGACGCTGGCGAAAAAAGGCGCAGACCCGCTGCCTGTGTTTCATCCTGCCACAGAGTCGCGCCACAACGCACCGCCTGAGTATCCGCTCGAATTCCTGCCCCGCAAGGCTGACAACTATATGAATTCGACCTTCGCCAACCTGCCCGGACACCGACGCATGGAGGCGGCCTTCACGAATTACCTGGAAATGCACGCCGACGATGCAGACACACGAGGCATCCAGGACGGTGACACGGTCGAAATATTCAACGGTCGTGGCCGTCTACGCATGACGGCTCATGTGAATGACAGTGTGCCTCGCGGCGCAGTCGCCAGCCGTCTCAATTGGAACAAACTCTCGCCCGATGGGCATAATGTGAACCTGCTCACCTCGCAGCGGCTGACGGATATCGGAGGCGGACCTACATTCTATTCCACGCTGGTTGAGGTGCGGAGGGTTTAGTCCAACTCTCGACAAACAATTTTCTGCCATCTCCAACGTCCTCAAAGCAGGCGAAAAACCCTCCTATCCGATAGACTAAGAACGGATTTCGTCATGCCGTTCGCAGCGGGTTTCCAATGCGCTGGCTGTGGGGAGTGGAATGAAACTGTGGTGGATGAATCAGCCGGCATGCGGCAATCTTACGTCGAAGATTGTCAGGTTTGCTGCAAACCAAACGTTCTCAGAATCGTCTGGAATGGTGATGGCTTCGATATTCAGGCGGAATTGGAGAGCTAGCTATTGTGGGTGGATCGGCTTCGCCCAATGATTGGAAGGCGGTCTGAAGACGCTCCGGAGTTGGGAACAGTGCCTCCGGTCACTTATAATCGCTTTTTCCTCAATTCGATTCGATTTTTTGCAGTGAGGGTGTGCCTATTTTTCCCGTCATGCGCGAGAGCGTGAGCTCTCCACACACAACAAGCCAGATTGCCGGCCGCAAGCTCTGCCGCGCGTGGAAGCCATTGGCCTTCATTCTCCTTTGCTTCACCATCTTTCCGGTATGGGGACAGCAGGGCCAGACCATCAATCAGATTCGCGTCATCGGCAACCGCCGCATCCCGAAAGAGACGATCCTCGCCCGCATGTTCAGCCATGAGAACGAGGCCTTCGACCCCACGACGGTCGAGCGCGACTTCAACTCACTGTGGAACACGGGCTATTTTGAAAGCGTCCGCATCGAGCGCGAAGAATCGCCCAAGGGCGGCATCATCCTCGACGTGTATGTCCGGGAAAAACCCACCATCCGCGAGATCAATTACAAGGGCCTGAACTCCGTTACCCAGTCCGACGTGCTTGACCGCTTTAAGAAGGAAAAGGTCGGCCTGTCTATTGAGAGCCAGTACGATCCTTCAAAAATTGCCCACGCCATCGCCGTCATCAAGGAGATGCTCTCCGAGCACGGCCACCAGTTCGCCACCATCAAGTGGGACGTCAAGAACATTCCCCCGGCCTCGGTGCAGCTGAACTTCCTCGTCAAGGAAGGCCCCAAGGTCAAGGTCGGCAATATCAGCTTTACCGGCAACCAGCACATCCCTGCGCGCGATCTGCGTCGGTCCATGAAGAACCTGCGCCCCATTGGGATTCCGCATTCGATCTTCTTTGAGAACCTCTTTGCCAAGACCTACGATGCCAGCAAGCTTGAAGAAGACGCTGAGCGCGTCCGCCAGGCCTATCGCGACAAGGGTTATTTCCGTGCCTCAACGGGCGATCCACAGACGCGTCTGCGCAACGAAGGCGGGCTGTCATTGTTCACCTTCCGTCCGCGCAAGGGCAAGCGCATCGACATCCGCATCCCGGTCGATGAGGGCGCACGCTATCGCCTGGGCTCCATCACTTTCAAAGGCAGCAAAATTCAGAATCTGAATGTGAATGCCCTGCGCGCACAGTTCCCGTTGAAGGATGGCGAATATTTCAATTTCACCGCCTTCGGCAAGGGTCTGCAAAACCTGCAGAAGGCCTACAGCACGCTTGGCTATATCAACTTCACTGCTAACCCTGTACCGCAGATCGATGACGACAAGAAGATCGTCTCTTTCGAAGTCGATCTCGAAGAGGGCAAGCAATTCTATGTCTCACACATCGAGTTCCAGGGCAACACCGTTACCCGCGACTTCGTCATCCGCCGCGAGCTTTACCTCGAAGAGGGGCAGGTCTACAACAGCCATCTCTGGGAACTGAGCCTGCTTCGCCTGAACCAGCTCGACTACTTCGACGCACTCAAGGTCGATCAGGACACGGAGACACACCAGAACCCCGAAGCCGGCACGGTAGATCTCCTGCTCAAGGTGCACGAGAAGGGCAAGAACTCCATCGGCCTCAACGGCGGCGTCAGCGGCCTTTCGGGAACGTTCCTTGGCCTGAACTACCAGACCAACAACTTCCTCGGACTGGGCGAGACGCTCAGCGTGCAGGCCAGCGCTGGCAATCTGTCGCGCAACTTGCTCTTCGGCTTCACTGAGCCGTACATCCGCAACAAACCCATCAATCTCGGTTTCCAGATTTACGCGCAGAAGTACGATTACAACTCAGCCAAGGCCTATAACCTGAGCGGCGCAGATGCGAACACCTCAGCCGCCGTCAATTCGCTCACTCAGAACTACAATCAGTCGACGACCGGCTTTACGGTTTCTGGCGCCTACCCGATCCGTCACTCCTTCAAGCGCATCGGCCTGACGTATGCCCTGAACCGCTCTTCGGTGACAACATTCAGCGCTGCTTCGCAGAACCTCTTCCAGACGCTGGCCTTCCGCAGCGGCATCCAGGGGCAGAACTCGCTCGAAGGCATTGTGAGCAGCATGGCATCGCTCAGCTTCTCGTGGAACAGGCTGGACTCGACCTACATGCCGCGCACAGGCTCATCGTTCAACAGCGTCTTCCAAATCGCGGGCATCTGGGGCAACGTGCGCTACTTCAGTCCAATCGTGGAATACAAGCAGTTCAGGCCAATTAAGTGGTTCAAATTCAACAATGAAGGCCGCAATGTCCTGGGTTACCGCATCCAGGCTAACTATATCCATGGCATTAGTGGCGATGTAGCGCCGCCCTTCAATCGCTTCTATCAAGGCGGCGAGAGCGAAATCCGCGGATTTGATATTCGCACCGCAACACCATACGGATTCGTCCCGACGCGTGTGCAGTTCAACCTCACCAATCCGGACGGCAGTTGCGTGCCGCAGGATCCGACCAATCCGCAAACGAACCAGTGCATCAAGGTGCCGATTCCTGTTTATGGCATCGGCCCCATCGGCGGCGACACGGAGATTACCGGCAACATCGAATACCGCATTCCGCTGGTCGGGCGCACGGCTGCGCTCGAGCTCTTCAACGACTTCGGCATGAACATGGCGATCAGCTCCGGTCAGCTCAAACAGAGTCCGCAGGGCTTCGATCAGCTGAACGCTCCGCTCTACGGCTGCCCAAATTATGTGAACGGCGCCTGCGTAGGCGGACAGCAGATCCAGTTTGATCGCTACATCCGGCCGATTCCTGGGACCAATTACGTCCCACGCGATTCGATCGGCGCGCAGATTTCGGTCATGATGCCGATCATCAATGCGCCGTTCCGTATCTACTATGCCTATAACCCGCTGCGCCTGCACGATTCCTTTCCAGGCCAGCACCTGATCACCCGCAGCATGTTCCCTGCAGGAGGAGCGGGCGACTACAGCTATGCCCAGGCGCAGCAACTCTACGGCCAGATTTACGAGTTGCGTGAGCCGACCAAGACCTTCCGTCTGACGGTCAGCACCACATTCTAAAACAGCTGCAGGACAGAAGGCCATCCTATAAGATGGCCTTTTTGTTTACCATAGAGTAATGCCGTATCCGATCAAAATCTGTGTCATCTGTTCGCAGGAATTTGAGCTGAAACCGGACAAGCCAGGTTTTGCCAATCGCTGCCCGGAATGCAGCGAGCCTGAATCAACCGGCACAATTAATGCTGGCGAAGACAAAGGCGATGCTGGATTGAACGAAGCACGGAGGAAGGCTATTCGGAACCTGCTTTACCGCAAGGAATAGCAGGTATTGGTTTTGAAGGTCAGCCATCGCCGTGGAATCTATAGACGGTGATACCTCATATTTGACCTTCACCACCCGCTCCCTTATATAATTCGCTTGAGTTCCTGAGAATGTCCTCTGTCCGTGTTTCAGTCTGTGTTTTCGGCGCTGAGCCAGAAAACAGTCGCACGAAGCGCCTCAGACGGGAAAGCCAGGGAGCGAAAGTTCGCTTCCGCACCGAAATGCGGGCGATCACACCCAAGAACCGAAGGAGTTTCTGATTTCCATGAAGCGTTCGTTAGCACTCGTTTGCATGCTCGCGTCCGGACTCGGCCTGCACGCCGTGGCCCAGGCGGGCAGCGCCACTGATCCTGCGCCAGCTGCAGCCGCAGCCGCGCCTACGGGCGGGACCAAAATCGCCGTCATCATGTTTCAGCCCGCAGTCATGCAGACGAACGAGGGCCAGCGTAATTTTGCTGATCTGCAAAAGAAATACGACCCGAAGCGGACTCAGCTGAAGAGCATGAGCGATGAGATTGACAATCTCAAGAAGTCGCTTCAGAGCGGCGGCGCCAACCTCAGCGATGCCGAACGCGGAAACCGCGCGAAAAGCATCGACGAGAAGGAAAAGGCCTTCCAGCGCCTCGGCGAGGACACACAGAACGACTTCCAGCAGGATCTGCAGAATACCTACACCCAGCTGGCGGAAAAAGTCTTCACAGTCGTCCAGACCTATGCACAGCAGAATGGTTACACTATCGTGATTGATTCAAGTGCGCAGCAGAGCCCGGTTCTCTGGGCCAGCGAGGCGACGAATATCACTCAGGCCGTCATCCAGGCCTACAACCAGAAGTCCGGTGTTCCTGCTCCTGCGGGCGGTGCTGCAGCCGGTGCACCTTCGGCTCCGACACCGCGGACTGCTCCGCGGCCTAGCGGAACTACTCCGAAACAGTAATAACGTTCCAATCAAAAAAGCCCCGGTTCAGCCGGGGCTTTTTATTGTTAATGAATTCCCCCAAAGAGCCGATGTGGCTGTGGAAAAAAATGTGGAAGACGCGACCGTGACTTCTTCGAACATTTTCGCAAAAGCACAAATTTGTTAAACAGGACTGTAGGGACCCTGCAACCTCTTTATTTTCAATAGAGAAATGCGCTGAAGGTGCTCCAACCCTTCATAAATCTGCGCGAATCCATGGAAAGGCACAGCTTGTGCTTTCCACAGGACAAGTTAAGGGAGTATGACTGTTGGTCTCATGCAGGGCCAATAGTTGGATTACCTGCCGCTATCTTCTCCAACTTTGAGGACCGCCAGGAAGGCCTCCTGTGGGATATCCACTTTGCCAATGCGCTTCATGCGTTTCTTGCCTTCTTTCTGCTTCTCGAGCAGCTTGCGCTTACGGCTGATGTCGCCGCCGTAGCACTTGGCCAGCACGTTCTTGCGCAGCGCCGCAACAGTTTCCCGTGCAATGATCTTCGATCCGATTGCTGCCTGGATGGCGACTTCGAACTGCTGCCTTGGGATCAGCTCGCGCATCTTCGAGACCAGAGCCCGACCGCGTTCATAGGCAAAGTCGCGGTGGACGATGATCGAGAGCGCATCCACCGGCTCACCGGAGACGAGGATGTCCATCTTCACCATCGGAGATTCCCAGCTACCGGAGAGGTGGTAGTCGAGCGACGCATACCCTCGCGAGACCGACTTCAGACGGTCGTAGAAGTCGAGCACGATTTCATTCAGGGGAAGCTCGTAGGTCAGCATCACCCGCGTTGGCGTGACGTATTCGAAATTCTTCTGCCGCCCGCGCTTTTCTTCGACCAGCTTTAGAATGCCGCCGACATACTCCTCGTTGGTCAGGATAGTTGCCGTGATGATCGGCTCCTCGACCTTTTCAATCTCGCTGGGATCAGGCCAGCGAGACGGGTTATCGACCTCGAGCAGCGAGCCGTCAGTCATGGTGACCTTGTAGCGTACGCCCGGAGCTGTAGTGATCAGGTCGAGATTAAACTCACGCTCCAGTCGCTCCTGGATGATCTCCATGTGCAGCAGGCCGAGGAAACCACAGCGGAAACCGAAGCCCAAGGCCGCTGAGCTTTCCGGCTCGAAGAAGAACGATGAGTCGTTCAGGCGAAGCTTTTCAAGCGCATCGCGCAGCAGAGTGTGCTCATGCGAGTCGACGGTGTAGAGCCCGGCAAAAACCATCGACTTGATGTCTTCAAAGCCGGGCAGCGGCTCAGCGGCGGGGCGGCCGTCTTCGGTGACGGTATCGCCGATCTTGGTGTCGCTGACATTCTTGATGGTCGCGACAAAGAAGCCGACCTCACCGGCGGAAAGCTCGTCAATCTCAACCGGCTTGGGTGTGAGAATCCCCAGCGACTCCACGTCAAAGACCTTGCCGTTCGACATCAGGCGGATCTTCGCGCCCTTGCGCAGCGTGCCGTTCACCACGCGCGCCAGCACGATCACGCCGCGGTAGGCGTCAAACCAGGAATCGAAGATCAGTGCCTGCAGCGGGGCATTAGCGTCTCCGGTTGGCGGAAGCAGACGATGCACGATCGCCTCAAGAATGTCGGGGACGCCGAGGCCGGTCTTCGCGCTTACCGGGATCGCGTCGGTGGCGTCGAGTCCTACGGCCTGCTCGATCATCTCCTGCGTGCGCGGAATGTCGGCGCTGGGCAGGTCGATCTTGTTGATGACGGGAATGATCTCGAGGCCGTGATTGATGGCTAGGTACGCATTGGCGAGCGTCTGCGCTTCGACTCCCTGCGACGCATCGACGACAAGAAGTGCGCCCTCACACGACGCCAGCGAGCGCGAGACCTCGTATGAGAAATCGACGTGCCCTGGCGTGTCGATCAGATTCAGTTGATAGGTCTGCCCGTCCTTGGCCGGATACATCATGCGCACGGCATGCGCCTTGATGGTGATGCCGCGCTCGCGTTCGAGGTCCATGGCATCGAGTACCTGAGCCTGCATCTCGCGTGCAGTGAGAGCGCCGGTCAGCTCGAGTAGCCGGTCAGAGAGCGTGGACTTACCGTGATCGATATGCGCGATGATCGCGAAATTGCGGATAAACTTACTGTCCATGGAATCAATACAAGGCGGAAGGATTGCTTCGAAAGACTTTCCCAACCTGTATTTTTATTATCGCAGAGATATGGTGAGGGATTTTGGGGTATAGCACATAGTGGATTTGTTTTGGTTTGGATGAAATATATTGACGATGAGTCATTGATACGAAGTTCAGGCCGAACGAAGAACGACGCCACTCATCTTCGGTACCCTTACCGCTCCAGTACTGAGTCGCCCCTGATCCTTCGCCTGCCAACGCCCTTCCGTGTCAACTGAAGCCCCGCCAAAAGTGATACCCGTTTTGCTATCGGGCGAAGGTGCTGTCAACCACAGAGCCGAAACCTCCCTCATGCCCAGTTCAGCAATGGAGAGCTTCGCATCTTGCGAGAGGTCTCTATTTACGACGACGACTGATCGAGGCTTTCCTCTGACTCCAAGAGCATAGGCCGTGACGTTCACACCCGGCGCTTCAAAGTCGATTGGCAGCACTTCGTGACAGCCTGACATGGCATTGGCAAATGCAAGCATGCCATAGTAAGGCACACCTGCCGTATTCACGCCTTTGCCGTCATCCTGGATTGGAGAGTATGAGCTCACGAACCCCAGCTGGTTGACGCCTGTCTCTATATTGACGCCAGTGCATCCATACTGTGCAAGCAGCAGCATAAAATCGAGCGTCCACAGAGCGCCAACAAAGGTATCGCTGACGCCGGGACGGCCTCCACCTGAGAAGGAATTTGTTTCGCACATTCGCCATGGGATCCCGCTCTGTTGCGAAGCAGCTTGCAGACGTACAAGGACCTCTCTCAGTCTCGGGTCAGGCTTGAGCAATTGCTCGACGCTGCCGCGAGTCTGGCCATTGCGGTAGTAATGCGTGGTCAGCAGCTGGACTTCGCCTTTCGCGTCCGCGGCCATTCGTTCGGCCCATTCGACCGAGCTGGCTGTATCCGGAGCGGCAAAGCGTACACCTGGTACCGCCTTCAGAGTTGCAGAGCGCCAATCACTGTACTCTTTGCGATACGTCTGGTACTCATATGGTGACTTACGAAATGGTTTCTGGCCCCGGTCATAATTCTCCACTTCGTTGCCGATTTCAAGAGCAAGTAATCGCGATCCCAGAACTGAGGCAAGGGCACTCGCCTCATCCACCGCCTCCTGAATGCTGCCTTGAGCAAAGTTGACGCTCCAGATTGCGGTCCAGCCGATTGCCTTGAGAAAGCCGGCAAACTGTTCAAGGCTCGCGCGGGTGATCACTGTATTCTGGCGATCCGCCACAATGGTTCCGTTAGGCTCATATCGGGTATAGTCTGCCACGATACCGCCGACACGAATGACGCCTTGAGGTCCGAGACCTTTGACCAGTTCAACATAGCGATGGTTCGCAGCACTCAATAAACCGATTGGAGCAACGGAAGACATTTCGTATCCAAGCCCGATAAAGTTGGCGGGAACAGTTACAGGAGCAGTCTTGCCCAGTCTAAGTGCGATGGCAGGTTGGCCCTCAGCAGGAAGTACTGCTTTGGAAATAAACGCCAGTCCGGCGGAAATTTTCAATGCGTTTCCTAGAAGCGATCGGCGAGTCACCATAGTGGTACGGGCTCCTGATTTCAACGGCCATAACAGATTTCTTCCGTCACACTATCACGCTGCCGGCACATCCCGGTTGACGCTTGTCAGATATAGAGGACCTGGATTATTCTTCACGCTTCCAGCAATGGGCAAATTCTTTTCGTGTGTGGCTGGTTCCCATCACGTTGAAAGAGCGCGTCTGCTTTGAATAGATGACCTGATGAATGCCTCCGTGGATTGAGTTCGAGTTGTTGTAGTGTCCAACCCCTGCGCCTCTGTGCTCACGGCTCATTCGGATATAGCTGTGCCACTCCGGATCGCCTTTTGCGTGGAAGCCGGCGGCTTCGAGGAGGCCTTCCCTGGGCTGCCATGTGATTTCCACTGTGCCGCCGGTCGGCTCATGCGTTCCGTCGTCTCTGATGCGGTAATTCAGGTACTGGCCCGTCAGTGAGCAGTATTCCCTGGTGAGTGCCCGCAGTTCTGACCACTTTCGGAATCTCGCGCCGATCTTCCAATCGGCGATGGCTCCCAGTACGACTCCTAATGCAGCCCCAGCTGCAAGATCTGGCCAATGGATGGTCATTTGCGTACTCCTCCACAGGATTGACGAAACTCTTCGTAGAAGGTACGGTTATTTTTTCTGGCCGGTTCCCAGAATTTTGAAAGCTGCTGTTTTTCGGCCTGCTATTGTCCAGATTCGAAAATCAGTTTCTCGAACTTATTTATTGGGTGCTTCGCCTTACGGAATGCACTTGAGCATAGCAACGCTGGGGTCCGTCAGAATCAAATGTTCAGAAGTCAACAAATATGGTGCAAAAATTGATCCCATTCCTACAGGGAGTGTGACGCGCCACAGCCGCAGCAAATACAATAAAGTAGTAAATCTTCATGGTTGTTCGAAAATTGCCAGCCGCCGCTCTTGTCGCGGCAATGTTTTTATCCCTGGGTCGCGGAGCGGACGTTGCGTCGGCGCAGACGCAAAATACCGCCAAGCCTTCGTCCTTGCCCGCTATTTCGCAGCGCGACCAGACGCTAATTGACAGCGTCGAAAAGGCCTATCAGGCGGGCCTGGCCAACTATAAAGACGGGCACATCACTGCAGCGCGATCGAATTTCGATTACGCCGTAGACATCATTCTGCGTAGCGGCATCGACCTCAAGAATGACCCTGCGATCAACGAAGAGTTCGACCACATCGTCGATGCCATCAACACGCTTGAGATGGACGCTCTTCGCGAAAACGGCACACAGACTGCGCAGCAACATCCTGAAGACGCGCCGGTCGATGTTGCGAATGATGTGACCTTTCCCGCTGATCCAAAGGTACGAGCACAGGCAGAAGCAGAACTGAAGACGACGCAATCCGATTTGCCGCTGGTAATGAACGACTACGTGGCGAGTTACATCAACTTCTTCTCCAACAGCGCCAAAGGCCACAACACCATCGTTGCCTCCCTTACGCGCGCCGGCCGTTATAAGGACATGATCGAGCGCATCCTTAAAGAAGAGGGTGTGCCTCAGGACTTGATCTATCAGGCCTTTGCCGAATCCGGTTTCCGTCCGCAAGTTGTGAATTCTCGCTATGGGGCAGGCGGCATGTGGCAGTTCCTGCCTTATGGGCCTTATGGCCTTACACGCACGGGCTGGTATGACGAACGCTTTGATCCCGAAAAGGCCACTCGCGCTTATGCACGCTGGATCAAGCAACTCTATGATCAGTTGGGTGACTGGTACCTTGCCATGGCTGCGTATGACTGGGGCACGGGCAATATCCAACGTGCGGTCGAGCGCACCGGCTACGCAGACTTCTGGGAACTGTACCGCCGCAACAATCTTCCACCCGAGACGAAGAACTACGTCCCCATCATTCTCGCCGTTACGATCATGGCGAAGAACCCGAAGCAGTATGGACTGACGGATGTCGTTCCCGATCCGCCTTTAGTTACTGAGACAATCACCACTAACTATGCTGTCGACCTGCGGCTGGTCGCAGATGTGGTGAACGCCCCAGTGCAGGATGTCGTCAGTCTGAATCCCAGCCTGCTGCGCATGTCCACGCCTCCGGATGAGCCGTATGAACTGCATCTGCCTCCGGGTGGAAAAGAACTTTTTCAAAAACGCATTGCTGAGATTCCGGAAGACAAGCGCCGCTACTGGCGCTTCCACGTGTTGACCGCAGGCGAGACGCTCGATGATGTGGCGAGGCAGTATCGTGTCTCGGCCTCGGAGATTGCCTTCGTCAACCAGCTCAACTCATCGAACGATGTCACCGGCCTTGATTCGCTTGTGATTCCCATTACTCCAGCAGCTGCACCCTCCTCGTTGCGCAGCAGCACCTATCAGACACGTCGCGGCGATACATTGGTAACTGTGGCTGATCGCTTCGGTGTGACGGTAGAGCAGCTGCAGCGCTGGAATCACCTGAGTGGTAACGCAGTCACTGCAGGGCACAGGCTTTACGTCGCAGAACCGGCACGCATTGCAGTTTCTTCGCGCTCAAAACGCGGAAAAGCTTCGACGCGCAATGTGAAAAGCGCATCTCATCACGGAGCGAATGCACAGGCACAGGTTCGTGCGGATACGAAGGCAGCGGCTCCAAGGCGAGGCGTGAGCGGGAAGAAAACAAAGCAGTGAACTGAATTAAGTACTTGCGTTCGATTGGAAAGACGTTGCATGCTGTTGCTATAATCCGCGCCGCAGGGCAATGTTATTAATAGCCTTGCCCTGTGATAGAACAGGAAAACAGGCGCCGATAAGCCGGAGGGCATTTCATGCAGGATGATCGCAAACTTTACGCGCAGAATGACAATGAATTTGGACCCGAACATGACGACTTCTCCGATGAAGTTGATGATGGCTTCGGCGAAGACGAAGAGGAAGAAGTGAGCATCTCCATTTCTTCCGATGATGACGACCTTGAGGACCTTGAAGAAGAAAAACCGGAGTATGTTGAAGTGCCGGCGATCATCGCCGAAGAAGTAGCTGTGGTCGAAGCTGAGCCGGTTGCGCCGCCGAAGTCTCCCACGAAGAAAGCAGTCAAGAAGGCACCGGCAAAGAAAATTCCCGCGAAAAAAGCTGCGAAGAAAGCACCAGCCAAGAAGGCTGCGAAAAAAGCTCCGGCGAAAAAGGCCGCAAAGAAATCTGCCGCGAAGTCCAGCAAGGGCGCTCGGGGCGGCAGCAAGGCTACGAAAAAGTCCGTGGCCGCGAAAAAGAGCGCCAGCAGTAAAAAATCCACCAAACGAGGTAAAACTAATTTGGCAGTGAAGAAAGCAGCAAAGAAGGCAGCAGCCAAGAAGGCTCCTGCAAAGAAAAAGGCAGCCAAGAAGGCAACGAAGAAGGCTGTAAAAAAGGCAACCAAAAAGGCAGCTAAGAAGAAGTAACCAGCTGCATCAGGCAAGCAAAAGAGCCCGGCTCATCGCCGGGCTTTTTTGCGCCCGCGGACGGACGTCCGCGGCATGTGCATCTTCAGCGTCATTTCACTGCTACTTCACTGCCCGCACCCAACACGCGAATAACACGTGTGTTGGGTGCAATGGTTTTTACGCTGTCAGAATCTGCTCCAGATGATGATTCTGGTGCGCGATGTAATCCTCAATAAGGAAGCGCAGCGTTGCCGAGCCGTTATCACCGATGTGGCAGACCGCTTCATACCTGTCTCCTGGAATGCGCTCGACTACCGCCTTTAGAATGTCGTGATACACCCGCCACCATTCAAGCAGCACGGACCACTGCATGTCGTTATAGCCATGGGCATCGACCCACGCATCCTGCGCATAGAACGGTCCGGTATAGCCGCCATCGAGCGAGGCGCGCACAAATCGCTGATGATTGTTTGCGGCTGAATCGATCATGTGTCCCAGCACCTGCTTGCGCGTCCAGCCACCTTCGCGCCATGGAACGGAAGCAAGATTCTCGGGCACAGAAAGAAGCGAGGCGTAAACCGCCTCGCAACTTGTTAGAAATTCCCGTGCTGTTTTGTTCATCCGCGCTTATTGGCCCTTGATCTGATTGAGAGCCGTCAGCACTTCTTCACTGTGATGCGAGGGATCGACCTTCGTCCACACCTTTACGATTTTGCCTTGCGGATCGATGAGGAAGGTATTGCGGTTCGCAATCTTGAATCCTGCATAGCTGCCAAGCGAGCCATATTCCGCAACAACTTTCTTGTCTGTATCGCTGAGCAGTGTGAAGTTCAGTCCGTCCTTGGCACAAAACTCCTTGTGGCTGTCGACCGAATCAACGCTCACGCCGAGAATCACGGCATTGGCCTTCAGATACTTGTCCTGATCATGCTGAAAGTTGTGGGCCTCAATGGTGCAGCCCGTGGTCATGTCCTTTGGATAAAAATAGAGCACCACCCATTTGCCGCGGAAGTTATCCAGGCTGACCTGTTTGCCCTCCTGCGACAGCAGAGAAAAGTTGGGCGCCTGAGCGCCGACCTGCGGCATCGGCTGGTCGTCAGCAGCAAAACCGCGAGCTGCCGCAAAACCAATTCCGAGAACTACGACTGCTGCGATGACAAAAATAGAGAGCTTAGACACGGCGCATGGTCCTCCTGTAGCTTATGCGTGCGCTTATTATCTCTGTTCGACTGCTACAATCGCAATCCCGACGGTGTTAGCGCGGGAAATGATTGTATCGTTATCAAAAATCAGCGTGCGGCCTGCCTCGATGGCAAGGCATGTGGCTCCGGCGCGCTCCATCGTCTCGATGGTTTTAAGGCCGATCACGGGCACGTCAAAGCGCATGTCCTGCTTTGGTTTCGCGACCTTCACTACGGTCAGGCTGCGGTCGAAGGTCGAAGCATCGCCTTCAAGAGCCATGGTCTTCATAATGCCCCCAGCACGTTCGATGGCGGCATCGGTACCCTCCATCGCCTCCACGGCAACACAGGACTGGCTGGCGACAACCACCGTCTGGCCGATATCGTATCCGGCGAGCGCATTCGCCACGCTGCGGCCATAGGTGATGTCCTTCTGCTCCTGCTCGGAGGGAGCGCGCTCGGTGAGAATCCCAGCCTTTGCCAGCAGCGGCTCAAGATACGCAGTCGACGAGATCAGCTCGATGCCCTCATCGTTGAGGACTTTCGCGACTGCGCCCAGCAGCATGTCCGTATTCTTGGTGCGTAGCGAAAGCAGAAGTTTCGCCAGCCGCCAGTCCGGTCGGATGCTTGAAAAAATCTGCTTATGCTTCACCTGTCCGGCCATCACCGCACGCGTGACACCTTCCTCGTGGAATGTCTCGATGAGTTTCGACAGCTCACCCAGAGACAGCCAGTACACGCACACGCCTGCGTCAGCTTGAGCCCGGTCATTCATCTCTGGATCAGTCTCTTCTTTAATGGCGGCAACAATCACATCGACGCCATGTGCGCGCGCCGCATCGAGCAGAAGAAAGGGGAAGCGTCCGTTGCCTGCAATGAGTCCGAGCTTCATGGCAGCTTACTTCAACACTCCGCGCTCCGATGCCTCAATAAACCCAATAAGGTAAGCAACATCCTCAGAAGCCGCTTCTTCGCTCTTCAATTTCTCGAGGGCCTGCGATGTGTTCATTTTCCCCGCAAGCAGATAGCGGTACGCGTGCTGAAGTGCCCGTAGCCGTTCGCGATCAAAGCCCTGCCGTTCTAGGCCGATTTTGTTCAGCCCATAAGCATGGGTTTCGCGCTTTGCCGAAGTCAGAGAGAACGGCAACACATCCTGCGTCACCGTAGTGCCACCGCCAGTGTAGGCATATTTACCAATGCGGCAGAATTGATGCACCTGGTTGAGCGCACCCACAGTCGCATAGTCCTCGACAATCACGTGACCTGCAAGCGTTGCTGCATTCGCCAGAATGCAGTGGCTTCCGATTACACTGTCATGCCCGACATGTGTGTATGCCATGATGAGGCAGTGGCTGCCGATATATGTGGTACCGCCGCCGCCCGCAGTGCCGCGAGAAATTGTCACGCACTCACGGATGACATTGTCGTCTCCCAATTGAACGGCTGTCGGCTCTCCTTTGTATTTCAGATCCTGCGGAGCAACGCCTACGCATGCAAATGAATAGAATTTGTTTCGTGTACCTACTGTCAGATGTCCATCGAGAACGACATGAGATATCAGCTCGCATGCTTCTCCAAGCACAACATCCGGACCGATGGTGCAATAAGGGCCGACAATACAGGATTCAGGAATGACCGCCGTAGGTGCAATGATCGCAGTAGGATGAATGCTCACTCTTCCGTCACCGCTGCCAGTACAGGCGCTTCCGCTTGCGCCTGCTGCCTGCGCCGCGGAACGAGCTGGCACATGACAACCGCCTCGCAGGCCAGCTTGTCGTCCACCGTTACCAGTCCCTCCATACGCACAGCGCGCGACTTCCACTGGAGCACGCTGATCTCGATACGGAGTTGATCTCCGGGCACGACAGGACGGCGGAACTTCGCGCGCTCAATGCCGGTAAAGACCATCAGCTTGTTCTCGCGGTCCGGGACTTCGGTCAACAGCAGCGCGCCGCCTGCTTGAGCAATGGCTTCCACCACGAGCACGCCCGGCATGATCGGGTAGTCGGGAAAATGTCCCTGAAAAAAAGGCTCATTGATGGTGACGTTCTTAATCGCAACAATACGCTTCTTGCGCTCGATCTCGATGACGCGGTCGATCAGAAGAAAGGGGAAACGGTGAGGCAGAATCGCCATGATGTCACCAATTTCGAGCACCTGGCGCGCCTCAGCAATATGTGTCGGGTTCTCCATGTCTACCAGAGGCCATTATAAGGGACTGGCGGTCCCGGGCGGACGCGCCTTTCAGGGGCCATTCTTGCTTTGACTCGTGTATTCCTTATGGTTGCCATTCTGAGCGTGGCCGAAGGAACCTTGTAGTTTGCTGCGATAGGGTGGGCAGGAACCAAATCCCACATCTCTCTCCACAAGCATCGTTCAAGTAAAAAGGAGCGACCTAGGCCGCTCCTCTCGCTTGTCTGAAGAAAACCGCTACTCTTGCGGTGGCGCAGGTTTCCTAGGCCCACCATCTGGAGGCGGTGGCGGCCCGTCGCCATCTCTGCGCCCAAACCTCTGAACAAAAAGTCGTTTTTCCTGGGGCTGTATGTCCTTTAACTTTTTCCACTGGTCAGGTGTCAGCACTTGTCGTATCCCTAGCAACATCCGCGCGTTATTCTTTTCGAGCTCGGCCCGCGCCTGGGCGATAGCGTCGATCTGTTTCAGAACCTTCGTTTCATCTGGTTGATCGGCTTCCATCAGCGGTTGCATGATCAGTTCCTGCTTTTCAAGTGCTGCGCTCAGGTCAATCAGTTTCAGGCGGTTCTGCTGAAAAATATCGTCCATCTTTTTCTGCTGGTCAGCAGTCAACCCGACTTGTTGCGCGACCTTTGGATCATTCCACCAGCGGCCATGCATCATCCGCCCCTGAAAAGCGCGCTCCATCGGAGGTGGACCCATCCGTCCGTCCTGTGCAAATGCACTGCCACAGAGACCTGTCCCCATAAGTAAAGCCAGCCCAAGAGCCAGTCTCGAATACTTTCTAGTTGTCTTTCCCACCGTTCTTCTCCCCCTGCTTTGTCAAATCCTGATCGTTTGTGTAATCAAGCGGACGCATTGCAACAGGCACATCTGCTGAAATCTCGCTGGCTACCTGGTCAAGCAATGCGGCGTCGGCCTCGCTCTGCTTCAACGCTTGCTCCTGCTGTGCGCGCGCCATCGCTGCATGATGGCGGTAATATTCAGCTCCAGGAAGCAGCAGCGCGGCCGCCGCTACCGTGGCAAAGGCCCACTCAAGCGCCACGCGTCTTTGCACGGAATGCCTCCGTTGTCTCGCCTGCTCCAGCTGGACCGCGGCCGGCACATCATTTCTTTTAGCCGCGATGTGGCTCACCGCCGCGCGGAACTGACTGATTGCATTTGCCAGGCTTTCGAGATCGCGCTTCGTGGCTGCATCGCTCTCCGGATACAGTTCCTCGATCTGCCGATTTGTCATTTCTCTCGTCATATCCTGCCTCCTACGGTTGCCCGCACCGCCGCCAACGCGCGGTAGAGGTGCGTCTTCACCGTGCTAGGATTCATCCCCGTAGCCTCTGCAATTTCTCTCAACTCCATCTCTTCCACAAAGCGCAAAACAAAAACGTTGCGCTGCTTTACTGGAAGCTCATTCACCGCGTCCCACACAGCTTTTACCTGCGACCGCGCCGCAAAACTCTCTTCCGGCGAACTATGCTGGTCCGGCAGCCAGTCGCTCACATCCATCGGATCGAGCGCCGACTCGCGCGTCTTCGTCCAGAAACGCATACGCCGGTTGCGCAAATGGTCACGCAGCAGGTTGATGGCGATCTTCATCAGCCATGTGCTCAGGCTCGAGTCGCCGCGAAAGTTCTCCCGCGCCAGGTACGCGCGCAGGAAGCAATCCTGCGTCAGGTTTTCGGCTGCATCGCGGTCGCGCAGCGATGCCAGAAGAAACCGGAAGACACGCGGACGATAGAGCCGTACAACTTCATCGAAGTCGGCCAGATCGAGCACTGCCTGCTCTCGCGTCAAGTGGGTGAGCTCACCCGTTGCGATCTGTTCCATGCATAGGAATAGACGGGAGGGCTATAGGAGGAGTTTACAGAAGCACATTAAGCGCTGTCCGGGTAAGTCACAAGCTAAACCAGACGAGACGAACCTGAGCGGTAAGCCCTACTTTTTGATTTTCGCCGCTAAAGTGTCCGCATTAAACCCATCCGGTGGAAGAGGCACGTTGTATGCGGCCTTATAGATAAAGCGCTGGCCGGTCATGTCGCCGTTGTGGAAGCGTGCAATGGTAAACGGGGTGGGAATACCGTCAATGGTGTGGTAATCGTCGTACTCTTCCACTTCTTCGTTCTTGTCCTTGTACACAGGATCGCGCCATTGAAAAGTGCGGCTCATAGGAAGGTGCGTGTCGGCGGCAAGCCGCAAAGTGATCGAATCGTTCGAGGAGGAGATGAGCGTGACCTGGTCGGTTAGGTGGCGCTCCGCAAGCGTCTGGCCTTCGTATAGATAAATCGTGTTTGGATCTTTCATCCAGACCTTTACTGCTGTCTCGATCGAGTGGTCGCGCCTGCGTAGAAAATCATCCACCAGGTCTTTTTCCAGCTGACGCTTGCCGCGATAGGTGATCTCCCATCCCTGGCGGCCGGTAAAGATTTCGACAACGTCATGCTTCTTCGTAAGATCGACACGGTCCTGGTCAGGGAAGACATGCCACGAGAAAAAATCGCCGATCGCGCCCGTCGGCTTGCCCTGATAAAAGCCGGAGCTTCGGCCTTCAAGGTAGCTGTTCTGCAGGTTCAGCCAACGGTCGCCGCCGAGAGCCTGCACCATCGCGTCAAGAAGGTCGTGCGCCTTCTTCGCGCTTGCATCCTGCGCAAACGCACTGCACGCACTCAATGTAAGCAGGAGAACAAAGGTGGAAACAGTGCGTAAAACAAAGGTAGGCGAGGACTTTAGTCCTCGCAAAAAAGCCACCAGATTCGAAAGGGCTTTAGCCCCTGAGGTAGTTCTCAATCCTCACCCCACCAGAACCGCGCCGCCATTTACATTGACGATCTCGCCGCTCATAAAGCCTGCGAACGGCGTGCAGAGAAACAGAATCGGTCCCGCAATTTCGCGCGCTGAAGCTACGCGTCCCAATGGAATGGTCGCAAAAATCTTCTCCCGCGTCACCGGATTATTCAATGCCGGAGCGGACATCTCGGTCGCCACCCATCCCGGAGCCACGCAATTGACGTAGATGCCCTCACGGGCCAGCTCGCTCGAAAGGCTCTTGGTAAGACTGATGAGCGCGCCCTTCGTCACCGCGTAGTCGGCGTGAAAGGCCTCGCCGCGCTGTCCCGCCGTGGAGCTGACAAGGACGATGTGCCCCGCGGCAGCATCCTGCGATGGACGCCCCTGCTTCTGTATTTGCGCGACCGCCGCCTGCACCAGACCGAAGACGCTATCGAGGTTCACCTGGAGGGTTTTACGCCACTGTGCTTCGTCCATTGCGGCAATCGGAGCATCGTTGGGCGGCCAGATGCCATGATTCACGACCAGGCAGTCGAGCCTTCCAAACGCATTCACCGTTTTCGCGACCAGTGCGCGTCCATCTTCCGGGGAAGACAAGTCCTGCTGTACGGCAACGCAATCCTTGCCGAGTTCTGCGGCAAGAGCATCGGCCTCAGCCTGCGCTGTTCGATAATTGAACGCAACCCTGGCGCCCGATTTCTGAAAAAGACGCACGCATTCGGCACCGATTCCACGCGAGCCGCCGGTAATCAGCGCAACCAGGCCCGCAAGCGACAGCGTCACTCCATGATTTCCATCACTCATGTTCTTGACGCTAAAGGAAGTCTCATTTCAGGCGCAACTCTACCGGGCGAGCCCCTTCTTCCTTGCAGCAATCGCTTTCCGGCGCTCACTGGGAGGCATGGAAAGCACATCGCGCGTCTTCTTCGGCAGTTTGGCAAAGACAATCTCGTACGCATGAGCCAGATGCTCTTTCAGCTCACGGTCAGGCAGAGCATCCCATCGTTCGAGACACACCCAATAAGCCCGCGCCAGGTAAGGAGCGGGGATTACACCCTCATTCTCCAGCAGCTCGTTATAGCGCTCCGGGCCCGCTGCAAAAGACAGAACACCCTTGCCATCTCCGTCGAGATTGGCAAGCGCAAACATCTTGCCGCCGATGGACTTGTCCGCCGCCCAGAAGACAAGATTCGCGCCCCACTGCATCGTCTCTTCGACATGAGGTAGCTTCAGCAGGTATTCACGCAGACGCTCAGCATCCATAACCAACATTATCGGCCAATGAGAAGGCTCGCTGAGATAACCCACTGACTTGCCGGCGGCGCAAGCCGCGCTGACCGCTTCTTAGCTAGCCGGTGTTTAGCTTTTATACTGAATCAACAATGTCCACATTTCTTCCTGTAGATGAACAGCTCGACCTGCTGGAAAAAGGCGCAGCAGAGATCATCCGCGTTTCCGAATTGAGGGAGCGTCTTGAGAAGTCGCGGCAGACCGGCACGCCCTTGCGCGTGAAGGCCGGCTTCGACCCCACCGCGCCCGACTTGCATCTTGGCCACACCGTAGTCATGCGGAAGTTGAAGCACTTTCAGGACCTGGGCCATCAGGTGATTTTTCTTATCGGCGACTTCACCTCGTTGATCGGCGACCCCAGCGGACGCTCGGCAACGCGCAAGGTGCTCACGCGCGAAGAGATCGATGAAAACGCGAAGACCTACACCGACCAAGTCTTCCGCATTCTGAATCGTGAAAAAACTGAGGTCCGCTTCAATTCGGAGTGGCTGAGCACGCTGGGCTTTGAAGGTATGATCCGGCTCGCGCAGAAGTTCACCGTCTCGCAGATGCTTGAGCGCGATGAGTTCCACACACGCTTCCAGAATGAGCAGCCGATCGCGCTTCATGAGATTCTCTATCCACTGGCCATGGCCTATGATTCGGTCGCGCTCAAGGCCGACGTCGAGCTCGGCGGCACCGACCAGAAATTCAACCTGCTTACCGGCCGCCAGCTGCAGCGCGACTACGGCCAGCAGCCGCAGATCATCCTGATGACGCCGATCATCGAAGGGCTCGACGGCGTGCAGAAGATGTCGAAATCGCTCAACAATGCGATTGGGATTAATGAACTGCCGCAGGAGATGTACGGCAAACTCATGTCCGTTAACGACGAGTTGATGTGGCGCTACTGGACACTGCTCACAGACCTGCGCCAGTCCGAGATCGAGAAGATGCAAGCCGATGTTGCCAGCGGAGCGCTGCATCCCATGGAAGCCAAGAAGCAGCTTGCGCGCACGATCGTTTCCGGGTTTTATTCAGAAGCTGCAGCAAAAGAGGCTGACGAAAACTGGGCGCGGCTTTTCCAGCAAAAAGATACAACTGCGGTTACAGAAGAAACGCACGTGCATCTGTCGAGCGTTGCTATCGGCGATCGGGCGCATATCGAGCGCGCCGCGCAGGACCCGTCAGTCGAGGTCCGCGTGAATGTGGCGAAGCTGCTGGTTGCGCTTGGTATTAAGGCATCACGTACCGAGGCGGAAAAGCAGGTTGCCGCCGGGGTGAACATCGATGGCGCGACCACGACCGAGAAGTTCTTTGACTTAGGAAAGCGTCCGGCAAGGATTACGGTCCGCGTTGGGAAGAGGGCGAAAATCGCGGTGATCGAGTCGTAAGGCTAGATCTTCGTCGCCTTCCATTCATTCAGAAATGCCGTCACCGAACTGGGGGCCACGTTGGCCATTTTTTCAAACTCCTTGTTCTTCTGGCTGTAGAGAAGCTTACCGTGCGCATCAAGGACTGCCAGTGCGGGTACACCCTTCTTCAGTGGAATCTGATATTTCTCTGCCAGATCAGTGTTTTTGTCGTAGTGGCCAATATTTACGTGAACCATCACGAAGTTTTTTTCAAGCAGGCTCAAATTCGGTTCCTGATGGAGGTAATAGTCGAGCACCAGGCAGTCGCCACACCAGTTCCCGCCAAAATCGAGAATGATGCGCTTGTGCTCACGCTTTGCATCGATGAGCGCCTGCCGGATATCCAGATGCGCATTGGCTGTCTCGGAATAGACCATGCGGTTCAGCTGCTGCGCGTAAGCGGCAGAAATAGCAAGGAAAAGAACGGCGATGCCGATAGGGAAAGCTTTTCGCGCGGATGCGCGCATAGAGATGCTGCAGCCTCCTTGTAGCTTTATCGTATAGGATGCCACAAAGGACGGACTGGTTCAGGCGATTTCGAGATCGGCTTTTTCCATCTCGCCGCTGATGACTGCTTTCCTCAGAGCCACATACGGCGCGCAGACAAACGACAGCAGAAGGATGGGTATCTGCCGGAGATCACTTGCGAAAGAGCGTCCGCCTTCGCCCACGAGCATGGCGCCATTTTCCATGACGTGCCAGTGGAACATGGCGGAAATCAGCGTGAAGATGAGAGCACCAATGCCGAGTGCGTGCGCTTTGACGCTGTCAAGCCATATATGGACCAGCGCATCAGCCCCAAGTGATACCAGCGGCAGGATAATGACCACCATAAGCCACGCGATGTGCCGCGGCTTCAGCTTCAGCGATTGCTGCTGCCATCCGGAAAACATGCCTGAAGTGAGCAACACATAGCCCATCTCCACCAGCCCGAAGTGCTGGCGCGCGTGCGGCTGTGCATGTCTCAAGGCCAGGATGCAGGCCGACCCGCGCATCAGGGCAGCCAGGATGGCGCATTTCCAGTTCCAGCAGGCCAGCGGCGCAAGCCACGAACGCAAATCGCTTGTAGTTTTCATCCGCCTAAAAAGTAGTGTGTCTGCAATAACGTACGGTCAATGGAAAATTACGATCCGGGCAAAAAGACGGCGTGGAACATGATCAGGCAACGGACTGGCTCTCACGGCCACCGTCCTGACGAATTCTTGACGAATTTTGCATAGGAGTCATATCGCCGGTCATAAGTTAATAGAGTTAAAATGACAGTCCAAAGGCTGGGTCACCTGGACACAGCTCCGTGCAGCCGCCTGCTGCGTTAACGGAACGCGCAGTGGTCGTGAGCGTCGTCTCCCCGGGCCCTCAGTCTCATCCTCCGTTGCATTCCATTCCAGCGCAGGAGGCGGTTATGGGCTGGTCACACACTTCATCTGCTTGTGCGGTTATGGCCCTTGCTTGTGCAGTCACTTTCGATTCCATCGGCCAGACACCCAACTCTTTTGTCGCCATGGGCAGTTATGCCCAGCAACCACCGGTAAAGATGGATGATTCGCCGCACTTCGCGCTCAGCGCCGAGTCACAGGGAGACATCCTCATGGCGCGCCAACGTTACATTGCGGCTCTCGACGCATATCGCACAGGCCCTGCTGATTCAGCCGTGCTGTGGAACAAAATGGGCATCGCGAACCATCATCTGTTCAACCTGCGCGAGGCTGAAAGGGACTATGTGAAGGCCCTGAAACTGAATCCTCATTATCCCGAGGTGTTCAACAATCTCGGTGCCGTTTACTATGGCGAAAAGAACTATAAGGACGCCGAGCACGCCTACAAGAAGGCCATCAAACTCAGCCCCAGGTCGGCCACATTCTACAGCAATCTCGGGACTGCCTATGTCGCGCAGGGCAAATACAAGAAGGGCGCTGAAGCATACCGCACAGCGCTGCGACTCGATCCGAATGTCTTTAACGGCGACCCCGCGGCCAAGGTTGCCGAAGCCGGCCCGACCCATGAAATGGCCGAACTGAACTATCTGTTGGCCAAAACCTATGCGGCTGAAGGACGAAAAGAGGAAGCGCTCTACTATCTGCGCAAGGCGCTCGATGAAGGCTTCAACGACCGCAAGAAGCTTCAGGAAGACAAGGAGTTCGCAGGAATGCGCACAACTCCCGAGTTTCAGCAGTTGATTGCTGAGAAGCGATAGCTGCGGCTGCTGTATTCCCTGGCGGATCTTGGCGCTCTTAGCCTCTAGGCGGTAGCTTTTGCGAAATAGCCCGAACCCGGCGCAAACTGTATTCTGATTGCGGTGAAGACTGCAATCAGCATTTCCAAAGAGGACTACCTCAAGGCAATTCTCGAAGCCGAAAGCGAAGGCCAGAATGTTATCTCCGCCACCCTCGCTCACTGGCTTGAAGTTTCTCCTCCCGCGGTTTCGATGGCGCTCCGCCGCCTGAAGCGCGATGGCTATGTCGATGTCAAAACCGACGGCATCATCAAGCTGACCGCAAAAGGCAAGGAGACCGCCTATCGCACAGCGCTGCGCCATTATCTGATCGAGCGCATGCTGTCCGAAATGTTCGGCATGCCGTGGTACGAGGTGCATGATGAAGCCGAGCGCCTGGAACACGCTGTTTCGCCCACATTTGAAGCGCGACTGCTGGAAAAGCTGGGCGAAAAGGGCACCTGTCCGCACGGCAATTCGGTGCTTCCGGAAACGCCGGCCCAGCGCGCAAAGTACGGCCTTCAACTGCTCTCCGAAGTCAAGGAAGACGCCGAATACATCGTCTTCAGCCTTTACGAGCGCGATCCGAAGCTGCTGCGCTTCCTGCATCATGTAGGCATCGAACCGGGAGGCACAGTGCGTGTCCTCCAGAAGAACTACGACCAGACTGTGGCCATCGAAACAGCCGGAGGCACATTCACCATCGGTGCGCCCGCAGCCGACAAGGTCTGGGTAAAGCGCCGCAGAGCAAAGGCGTAATCTCCACCTTTTGGTGGAGTGTTCTTTCCCACTGGCTGGTGTGTAGTATTCGTGTAAGTCCGTAAATGTCTGTCTGCCGCCACTCATGGATCACACGCTGCGCATGCCTGTTTCTGTTTATCAGCCTCCGCGCAGCAGCTCTCGATCCTCATCACCCGCTGCAGCATTACGGATACCAGTCCTGGCAGACCGATGGCGGACTGCCGCAGAACACCGTCCATGCTGTGCTGCAGACGCGCGACGGCTTTCTCTGGATCGCCACCGAAGCCGGCCTCGTGCGCTTCGACGGCATACAATTCGCCGTCTTCGATAAATCCAGCACGCCGCAGTTCACAAGCAATGTCATCAACAGCCTTTTTGAAGACAAAAGCGGCGCACTGTGGATCGGCACCGCCGACGGTCTCGTGGTTCTCGAAGCCAACCGTTTCCGCACATTCAACACAAAGAATGGACTGCCTGCCGACATGGTTTTTTCTGTCTATCAAGACCATAACGGAACTCTCTGGGCACTGACAGTTGCAGGTCTCGCGCGCTATAAAGACGGCCATTTTGAATCCGTGCCTGATGTGCCTGCCGTTTCCAGCACTGGCGCAATGACCGAAACGCCGGACGGCTCTCTCTGGCTCTTCGCAGCAGACAGCGTCGTCAGAATCGGCGCCAATCATGCGTTCTACGCAGACACTCAACCACAAGTGCTCATCAGCGATCATGCAGGCGGCATCTGGATCGGCTCGCGCACAGGTCTTGAAACCATCGCGCCAGGGCAATCGCCTTCTCCATTTCACTTGCCTGAGGGCCTGGGCTCCGACGTCAGCAGTCTCCTCAACTCCAGCAGCGGCCACATCTGGATCGGCACCAGCAACGGCCTGGGGGAATTCGACGGCAAAACTACGCACGTATACACCGCCCGCGACGGCCTGCCCGATAACCACATCACTGGCTTGTTTGAAGACCATCAGCACGCCATCTGGATTGCCACCGGACACGGTATCGCTCGCATCTTTGCAGGTCACGTTGAAGCCTTCACCCCGCAACAGGGCCTCTCCAGCAACCAAGTGATCGCGTTTTATGAAGACCGCGAAGGCAATCTCTGGCTTGGCACCGAATCCGGCGGTTTAGGCGTATTGCGCGACCGTAAGTTCATCACCTACACCTCGCAGGATGGCTTGACCGATGACCTCGTGCGCTCCGTCTTTCAGACGCACGACGGCACGGTATTAGTCGGCACCAATGCAGGCGGGGTCAATCAGTTCGCTAAAGGAAAATTCTCTCCATTATCCGGAGCAGCAGGCTTATCCAGCCGAGTTGCCCTCGCATTAGCTGATGATGCGAAAGGCAATCTCTGGATCGGCACACCTGATGGATTGAATCGTATCCAAGGTAGTAATACCACCGTCTTTACTTCTGCTGATGGCTTAGCCGACGATTTCGTCCGCTCCCTCTACACTGATCGCAGCGGCACATTATGGATCGGCACGCGCCGCGGCCTCACGCGCTACAAAGACGGTACCTTCACTTCCTACTCCGCCATGGACGGCCTGGGCAGCGACCTGGTCGGCGCTATCACTGAAGATGCAGACGGCAGCCTCTGGATCGGCACTCTCGGCGGCCTCACCCATTTTGCCAACGGGCATTTCACTAACTTCACCATACAGAATGGCCTGTCGAGCAACGTTATCACTGTGCTCTATCAGGACAGCGCCGGTACGCTATGGATCGGCACCAATGGTGGCAGCCTGAATGCGCGGGAAAACGGGAAGCTCCTGAGTTTCCCGCCCGAGCGCACGCATCTGCCTCAGAACATTTACGGAATTCTGGAAGATGCGAGCGAAAATCTCTGGCTCGCGACTGACAAAGGCATCTTCCGTATCAGCAAGCATGCGCTGCACGAATCTGCGCCCATTATGCCTGACGCCTACGGCACATCCGACGGCATGCGCATCAGTGAATGCAGCAGCGGAGGCCATCCCGCCGCATGGAAGGCGCAGGACGGCACGCTCTGGTTCGCCACACTGCGTGGAGTCACCACCGTTGATCCCGCACACATGCCCGTCAATCGCGTACCTCCGCTCGTCTCAATCGAACAGGTTTCGGTCGACGATTCCTCGCTTCCAGCAAACACATCTATGGAGATTGATCCAGGGCACACGCGCTTTGCATTTCAGTATGCTGCCCTGAGTTTCGCCGCTCCGCAAAAGGTCCGTTTCCGCTACAAGCTCGATGGCGTGGACCGCGACTGGGTCGACGCCGGCATGCGCCGGACTGCCTATTACACCAACATTCCTTCAGGACGTCACACCTTCCGCGTGATGGCGTGCAATAACGACGGTGTGTGGAGCGAACAGACAGCGCAGCTCAGCTTCCGCCTGCGTCCGCATTTCTACCAGACATGGTGGTTCTATCTGCTTCTCGTTTTGCTTGCGGCGTTACTCGCCTGGGCCATTTATCAGTGGCGTCTGCGCAGCGTCGAATCGCGCTTTAACGTAGTCCTCGCCGAGCGCACCCGTATCGCACGCGAAATTCACGACACTCTCGCGCAGGGATTCGTCGCCGTCTCCGTGCAGCTCGAAGTCGTCGGGCGGCTGCTGAACTCTTCCACTGAAGCCGCACGCGAACACCTGCAGCAGGCCCAGACACTCACGCGCGAATGCATTGACGAAGCGCGCCGGTCCATCTGGAACCTGCGCTCGCAGGGTTCAGAGCAGAACGATCTCGCTGCGGCCATCACCAGCTCAGCCGAACGCATCGCCGCAAAGAGCAGCGCCAAACCGCATGTCCGAATAAGCGGAACATACCGCCCTCTCGCTCCGTCGCTTGAATCGGAGCTCCTGCGTATCGCACAGGAAGCCGTCAACAATGCCGTTCGTCACGCGCGGGCAACGCGCATCGATGTTACGCTGCTCTTTCAGGAAAAGCTTCTACGCATGACGATCAAGGACGATGGCTGCGGCTTTGAAGGCAGTCTGGATGCCTACAGTCGGAACGGTCACTTTGGCCTGACAGGAATGCGCGAGCGAGCGCAACAAATTGGTGCACAGTTCGAAGTCACTACTGCAAAAGGATGCGGCACAGAGATCAAAGTCGAGGTGCCCATTTAAGAAGGAGCCTATGGCAGAAGCAATCCGCATCATGGTCGTCGACGACCACCATATCGTGCGTCAGGGACTGGTCGCGCTCATCCGCACCGTCCCGGACATCGAGGTCATCGCTGAAGCCTCCGACGGCGAGCAGGCCGTAGAGTTGTTCCGCCAGCACAAACCGGACGTCACCCTCATGGACCTCCGTCTGCCGAATAAAAACGGAGTCGATGCTATCGCCGAGATACGCGAAGCATTTCCTTCAGCGCGCATCATCGTTCTCACCACCTTCGATGGCGACGAAGATATCTACCGCGCACTGCAGGCTGGAGCAAAAGGCTACCTGCTCAAAGGCATGAACGCTGACGAGCTCATCGAGGCTATCCGCACCGTGCACGCAGGTAAATCACGCATTCCCGCCATCGTGGCCGAGCGTCTTGCCAGCCGCATGGGCGGGCCGTCGCTCACCGCGCGCGAGCTCGAAGTACTGAGGCGCATCGTCGTCGGCCGCAGCAACAAGGAAATCGCCGGCGACCTGTTCATTTCTGAAGCCACCGTAAAAACCCACATCAACAGTATTCTCAGCAAGCTTGGTGTAAGTGACAGGACCCAGGCCGCAACCACTGCTCTGCAACGGGGAATTGTGCACCTTGACTGATACAAATAAAAAAATCTGGCTTGGCTTTGCCTTGTTCCTTTCTATGGCAGCCGTCTCCTTTGCGCAGAGTTTGTGGCGTATCGCAACAGATTCCGAACTAAAAGTCCTGATCCCTGCGCGCGCTCCCGTTGTGCAGGAGCGCATCGAAACCGAGCTGCGTACCGCCTCCGGCATAACCGACGGCAAAGGCAAATATGTCGCCGGGGTGGTGCTTATCACCGCCGGATACTCCGCCGAAGGCAAGTACTCGCATTTTCTGATCACGCAGGTCCCGTTGAAGATCGGTGATGTGCATCTCGGCGCTGGCAATTACCTCATCGGATGGAAGCACAGCAGCGAAGACTCGCTGACCGTGAGTGTCTATGAAGCCACCAGTGGCAGGTTGCTGGGCGCGGTCGAAGCGGCAAGGAATTCCTCCATCACCCGCGTTGAATCTTTCCGCATCTGGCCTCCGGCAGAAAAGTCCCTCATACAGATCGGACGCTTCACCTTCCCCTATCAGATCGAAGGCTAGAAAGAGCAGGTGCGCGGTATGATTTCCTGAGCACCTGCATGGCAGACACAAAAAACAAAAAACTTCTTAACGCCCTCGAACAGAACTGGCAGGCCGAGATGTACGGCTTCTGCACTTATAAGGCGCTCGCTGAACAGGACAAGGACCCTCTACGGAAAAAGACGCTTCTGCATTTAGCCGAAGCCGAGGAGGGCCATGCAGCTCTATGGGCACAGCGCATTCGCGAGCTGGGCGGTGAAGAGCCCGTGTATCGTGGTAATCCTTCCGGCGATGCGAATTCGGTAGCCAATAAAATTGGCGGCTCCGGCATGACCCTGCGCCGCCTCGAAATTGACGAGAGCCGCGACATTGCCCGCTATGGCCAGCAATTGAAAGAGCTCGGAGACGAACCAAGCATCGCCATCCTGCACCGCGTCATAGAAGACGAGCAGGAGCACTACCAGGAGCTCAGCAGTCTCATCCGCCAGCGTTACCCGCGCAGCGTCACCCAGGCCGTCGATCCTAAGGTCATGCTTGAGGAACTGCTCGCCAAGCGGGGCAACTCCGGCCGTCAGGCCGCTGGATGGATCGGCGACGCTATCTATGGAGTGAACGACGGACTGGGCGCGATCTTCGGCATTGTCTCTGGCGTTTCCGGTGCAACTCTCGGCAACAGCAAGTACGTTCTTCTGGCGGGCATAGCCGGCATGGTCGCCAGCGCACTATCCATGGGCTCAGGCGCGTATCTTGCCGCGAAAAGCGAACGCGAAATCTACGAGGCTGAGGTCTCGCGCGAACGCGAAGCCATCCAGATGAACGGTCCCGAAGCCTGCGAACTGCTCTCCCTCTACTACCAGGTAAAAGGACTTCCGGCTGACGACGCTGACCGCATGGTGGAACACATCGCTCAGGACCAGCACCAGTTCCTCCGCGCCCTCGCCGCCGAAAGACTGAACTCTACCGAAGAAGCTCTGCCCAAGCCGCTGGTATCCGCCGTATCCGGATCGCTCTCGACCGCCCTGGGCGCATTCATTCCTGTCATCCCCTTCTTCTTCCTCAGCGGATATCCGGCAGTGATCGTCTCGGCCATCGTTTCACTCCTGGCTCACTTCGCCGTCGGCGCGGCAAAGTCACTCATCACTGTGCGTTCCTGGTGGTCGAGCGGCTTGGAGATGACCCTCGTCGGTGCAGTCGAAGGCCTGGTCACTTACGTCATCGGCATCGCTCTTGGGGGCATTGGGAGCTGAGGAATTCCGCATGCGACTTTCTTAAAGCAACAATACTTAAGTCGTAACGATGTAGGGACGCATCATCTCATTGTCTTCATGCTCGAGCATGTGACAGTGCCAGACATAGCGTCCGGTGTAGCCTTCAAATTTTACGATGATGCGGGTGACGGTGAAAGGGTCGACGCGGACGGTATCCTTCCATCCAAGCTCGTTGGCGGTAAGGGCCACAGCAGGGCCGATGAAGACGATTTTGCCGGTGAGTTGGTATACAGCGACGTCGAACGGCCTGCGGTCGAGTACCTGGAAGCGGACCAGATGCAAGTGGATGGGATGGGAATCATCAGTCAGATTGATGAATGACCATATTTCGGTCGAGTTCAGTACCGGGTTTTCCGTGACTGGCATCTGCCAGTGTGCGCCGTTCAGCAGCATCACGCTCGACTTGCCTAGACGGTTCTGATAATCCGCCAGAGTCAGCTCACGCGTGCGCGTAGCGCTCGATTCCGTTATGCGGACAATTGGACGAAGAGTCTTGGGCAGAGATGAGGGGTCGGCAGCCTTTGCATCTGACACGCGAAACTGCATGATGATTGCTACGTCAGTTCGCAGGATGGCCTCTTTGCCTGCATGGCTACTGAAGTCGATGATAAGATCAGCGCGTTCGCCGGGGCCAAGAATAAGGAGATTTGTCTCTGCCGGTGCTGACAGAAATCCTTGTTCGCTTCCGATCAGATAAAACGCAAGAGCTTCCGATGTGACGGTAGCTTTCGGCGAAAAGGAGAGCTTATAGAAACTGCCGTTCGAGCTGTTGAGCAGACGAAGGCGATACTTTCGCGGCTCGACTTCGTGGTACGGGAAGATCTTTCCGTTAACGAGAATCGCACTGCCGTAATATTCCGAAACCCAGGGCGCTCCGGGCTTACCCGACACGGGATAGTAAATCTGGCCATCGAGCCGGAATGACCGGTCGAAGATCACCAGCGGAATCTCATACTTTCCTTTTGGCAGATTCAGTTCGTCTTCGAATTCGCTACGCACGAGATACAGCCCCATCAGGCCCGCAGCCGCGTTCAGGCGTGTGATGCCCATGGCGTGGTCGTGATAGAAGAGGCTGGCCGCTTCCTGTTGATTTGGGTAATAACAGGTAGCAGACTGCCCGCTGACAAACCAGTCTTCCGGATAGCCATCGCTCTCTGGTCTGGTTTTACCACCGTGGAGATGCACTACCGTGCGCACATCGGGTTTGTCGGACTCGGCTCCGTGGAGAGTGTGATCAATGGGAAAGAGATGCTGCTGCGGAAGCTGATTGACCCACTCAACGAAAATCGGCTTTCCTTCGTGCACTTCTAGCGTAGGTCCGGGACAGGATGCTCCATATCCCCAGAATGTCGTTGGGGGCATATCGCGATGAATCTTCGCCTGAAATTGCTGCATGACAATGCGGTAATAAGGCGTCTGTATAGTTGTGTCCGTCGGACTCGGCTTAATACCCGTTGGTGTCGCGAGCTCCGGAATCAGGAGCGGGTCAACAAAGCGAGCCAGCGCTCTTGTATCGAGCAGTTGCGGTGCCGTCCCCGCTGCTTGCATGACATGGACGCCATTTGCCACGGGCACTACAGCCCCGGCCGCCGTGAACCAGCTCATCTGCTCGAGGAATCGCCGCCTTGTAATCCGTATCATGAACCCTGGCCTGGAATCGCGGAGGCTGTCTTCATCAGAGGCATGAAGGACCGCCGCAGATCGAGCCTGAATGACGGACATTGCTGGCAGATTAAATTTGAAGCACATCCACGCCGGACACGCCAGCGAACCCGCACAAATTTTGAAGCTGTATTCACGAATATGTGATGGAGCTGGGCTTAGACTCGCGCTCGTCTCCGGTCTGCGCAGTTCTGTGTCCTCATTCTATGAGCCCGCCGGAGCGAAAGGAGATTCCCCATGAAGCTATTCTCCCCGATGCGCGCATTCTCAAGATTAGCTGTTCCCGCTCTGTTGAGCTGCGCTGCGTTTACGCCCGCTGCCTTCAGCCAGGAGGTTACATTTTTCCCTTACATTCAACTTGGTGCTAACGGGACGCTTGCTCCTGCGGATCAGATCGTGATCGCATGGCAGACCAACGAGACGTCGCCCAATCCCTCCGCCTACAAGGTTGAGTTTTCCATCGATAAACACGGTCATGGTCACGACTCTACCATTACGCCCAACGGCCGTGTGGTCGATAACTACCTCGCCGCCGATCCGTCGTTGCCGCCGATTCCGGGTGCCTATGGCGCGCACACCAACTACACAGCAGTCGTGCGCGGTCTGCGCTATGACACGGTCTATCACTACCGCGTAACCGGCCCGGGCATGCCTGGCAACGGATTTGCCGCATCATTCCGTACGCGCAAGCTGGATCCTGTATTTTCCTTTGCGGTGGAGGGGGACGAAGGCTACTTCCCTGTATCCAATGCATCCACGATCGTTGACTACGAGGCGCGCATCGCACATCTGATTTACGACGCAGCTGATATTCAACTGCCCAATGAGCCCAATCGTCCTGAGCCCGAATTTGTTCTCAATACAGGCGACAACGTCTACAACGAGGGCACCGAAGATAATTACCGCGATTTCTTTTTCGGGGTCTTTAACAGCGATCAGGATTCTAACGAGACCGGAGCGCCGCTCCTCCGGAGCAAACTCTTCTTCCACGTCGATGGCAACCACGACCTCGGAAGCACTGGGGTCTCGGCCAACCTGCTGGCAGACAATTCTGCGCCGCTTTTCAGCGGCAACCTGAGCGGCGGAGACGCACTCTCCTACTTCACCGATTTTTACTTTCCCCAGAATGGTCCCAAGGGCTTTGACATCCAGTACGCATGGAACGGTGATACGCCCTCAGCCACCGGTTTCACCTTTACTTATCAGGGACAGAATTATAACTCCCCGGCTGCTCTTGCTGCCTTCCGTGCTTCCACAAAGGTAGATACCGGCATGGGTCCGAGCACGCAGATCGATCACCAGAGCAACTACTCGTTCGACTATGGCAATGCGCACTTCCTCTATCTCGACGCTAACCCGCACCTCTTCAACGACAATCTGCCCAGTACCAATGCCTTCAATGCGGCGCCCCCGGTCTTCACGTCGTACCCGACCGCGCTCGGCCAGTGGGTTATCAACGATCTCGACTCGAGCAAGCAACTCTGGAAGATCGTCGTCTATCATCAGCCTGCCTTCTCATCCGGAGACGCCACCATCGTCAATGGCCAGATGCGTGCCGTCGCCAAGCTACTTGAGGACCACGGCGTGAGCATTGTCTTCAATGGCCACGAGCACAACTACCAGCGCACGCTACCGATCCGTTCGACGGCGCGTACCGCTGGCCCAGTGAGTACTAGCGTGGGAACGCCGGCAGTCTATGTCGACCAGAAGTTCGATGGTATGACGAAGACGGTGCCTGACGGTGTCCTCTACATCGTGGAAGGTGCGGGAGGCAACCGCGACTTCGACGGCAACTTCGCACCGCCGCGCGGCAGCGGCGTGGGTCTCGATCAAGATGACTCTGCGGCCGGAACCTTCACCGACGAACCAGGGCTGACCGTGCCGCAAGGCCCGGCATCATGGCTCGACACGAACCTGACCAATCCCGAGATGATCAATTTCCTGCCCAACGCTGGCCAGGGGGCAAAGATCACCACGAAGTTCAAGGCGAAGGTGTTTTCCTTCGGCCATGTGTTGGTGGATCACAACAAACTGACCCTCTACCAGATCAGCGAGCCGCTACAATCCACTTCATCCGCAACATCCGCTGACCCTGCTCCTTACGGAACCGATATCAATGGCGAGCCACTAAACGATCCGATACCGGATACCGAACTCGATCCTTCAACCGGACAGGTCACCTCCGTTCCAGCGAACGGAACTTCGGCCCTACTCGATAAATGGACGATCACTAAACCGGAGATATTTTCTTTCCTATCAGCAACCCTGATAGGGGCGGAAAAGGTTCATGCCGGCAGTACACTCACCTACACTATCCAGGTTAAGAACCACTCACGGTATTCGTTGAACGGAACACAGGTGCGACTGGCGCTCCCTGCTGGAGTAACATTCGCGGGAACAACAGGCACCACCACAACCCTCCAAGGTAATGAAGTCGTGGTAACTATTGGGCGCCTGGCTGCTGGTAGCGGGCAAACCATTACTATCCCTGCAGCAGTTTCTCCGCAAAGCCGTGGGCTAATCACGGGATTTGCAACCGTTACCTCATCGACCGCCCTCCCTGCTTTCACAAACAGAGCGACAACCATTGTGATCCGCTAATTCATCAACAAGACAACATCTTCCAGCGCGGCAGGAAATATCCTGCCGCGTTTTTCCTGCTCTCTGCACGCTTTCAAGGATCGTCGCTGCGCGTGCCACATCAGCTTGAGAGGATCGGAGGGCAGATGCTCTTGCCCTTCGATTTGGCAGCTAGAAACTCACCCGTATAGCGAGTTGCACATTACGCGGGTCTCCAACAGCAGTGGCCTGGCCAAATGTCGTATTAGGAGTCGTTGGATACGCCCCGGTTCCCCACGTGGCATTCGGAATCATGTCATTACGGTGATTGAGGGAATTGAAGGCCTCAGCGACACCCTCGAGCTTTACCCGCTCAGTAAGAGCAAACGTACGGCTCAATCGTGCATTCAGGTTGAAGAGGTCAAAGCCGGTCCCGGCATTTCGTCCAATCACCGCGCCGGGCAAGGCTTCCGTGCAAGGATTCAATCCCCCATTTGCAGTCAAACTGAAACCTGCGGCACATGGCCGCTGGGTTGTTGCCTGCTTCGTATTGCCTCCGGTTGTGATATTGAAGGGGAGTTTTGAGTAATACTGCAGGATGCCTCCGAGCCTCCAGTCATGCGTCAGGCGTTGCACAAAACCATGCGCCGGCGACATCGGCGAATTCACTGTCGCATCGAACACAACGCGATGGCGCTGGTCATCATCGGAACGGTTACGGTCCATTGCGAAATTGAAATTGTTGATTGGCGAACTGAAGAAGAACTCGCCGACATTATCGATCCCCTTCGACCATGTATAGGAGAGCCGCACTGATCCCCAGGAGACAGGTCTTTGCAAGTAGGAAACGGCAAGACCGTCGTAGTAAGAGTCGAAGACTGAGCTATACGGCTTGATATTCCCGCGTGTCGGGTCAGAGCGCGTTCCATCTAGGTTGATGTTGGTGTTGATGGAACTGATGAGATGCAGTCCACGCACATGCTGATAGCTGATACCCAGCGTACTTGTGGGCGATATCTGCTGCTCCACTTCAAGACTCGCCTGCTGTGAATAAGGATTTTGAATATCCTTGTTCATTGTCGAGTAGTTAAGCTTCGCAACAGCGGGCGGAGCTGCCGCTACAGAGGGGAAAACCGGAGCGCCTGCATCTGTGGGCGAAAAAGAATAGCTGAAGAAGCGCGCCTGCGCCGGATCAATCGTATTGTTTGCCGAAAGGAGCGCGTTCGCTAGCGGCCTCAGCGGTATGCGGTCATAAAAGAGGCCATAGCTGCCGCGCACCACGGTTCTTCCGTTAGCGTATGGCGACCATGCGAAACCAATGCGCGGAGAAACATTGCTCTTATCTGTATTGATTGTTTTCAGCCACTCCAGGTCATATCTGACGCCGGCATTCACAGTAAATGACGGGCTGATCTTCCAGTCATCCTGAGCATAGAAACCCAGATTAGGATTGTTCTGCTGAATTGTGGGAGTGCCGAAGTTCTGCGTGTAGCCCTGGTTGTTATATGTGCCAGCCAGGAAGCTTGCCAGAGAGGAAAAACTATAAGAGCCGCGCAGGGACTGCGGATATGCAATCGTGTCGTCGTTATAAAGAAAATCAATTCCGGTCTTGAAGGTATGTGCGCCTCTTTCCAGCAGAAGGTTGTCGACGGCCTCCCCAAGATAGTTCAACCGGGCAGTCGGGGACGATACTGAGCGGCCAAAGACGGCTACACCGGAAATTGTCACTGCGGGGCCAGTCTGATCGTTAGGTGGAGCGGTCAGGTCGTCATAACTGAACTGAGCACGTGTCTCATTGAAGGTGCGTGGGGACAGAGTCAAAATATTGCTGGCGGCTACGGTATGGTTCGTGTCGTATACCGACGTTCCATTACTTATTTCGTTCAAGCCGCCTGTGCCGCGGGCATTCGTGCTGCTGAGTTTGTAGAGGCTGTACCGCATGTTGAACTGATCGTTCCGGCTGAAGCGATGGTCGCCGCGCAAAAAGAGCGTATCTGTATGCAGCGTAGTCGGGTACAAGCTCGTTGCCGCTGTCCCCACAGGCAGCAGCGGAACGCTGTATCCAACTGCAATCAGATGGGCGTTGATCGTCGCTGCATTCGTTGGTGTGACCGTGATGACACCATTTGTATTCAACTTGCCTTCTTCAAAATTGCCAAACAGAAAAGTACGATCTTTGCGAATCGGTCCACCAAGGCTTGCGCCGTACAGTCCCTGCGTCAAAGGCAGCTTCGTTCCAGAGAGTGCATTGTCTGCATTCAGTCGTTGGTTGCGCAGAAAGCCGTAAGCCGCGCCGTGCAATTCATTGGTCCCGCTCTTTGTAATGATGTTGAAGTATCCGCCAAGAGCGCGTCCGAATTCGGCCTGACCACCCGAAGTCACAACCTGAAATTCGCTGACGACATCCATCCCGAAGACATTGCCGGCTACGCCTGCGGCGTCATCGTTTGCAGAGAGGCCGTCTACGATGAAGCCATTCGAGAAATTTCGCTGGGAATTTACCGAATAACCTTGACCTGCCACTTCCGACGTCTCTGCCAGCGTTTGCGTGCTGGCCGTATTTGTTGGCGATACGCCTGGCAGTAACAATGCGAGGTCAAGATAATTGCGCCCCTCAAACGGAAGATGTGCGATTTCGGATTGGTTGACTGTTTCTCCAATCTGGCTGCGCTCTGTTTCAATCACCGGCGGTTGCGCTGTCACTTGAACGCTTGTGGCAGCTTGAAAAAGAGAAAATTTGAGCGTCACATCAAACGCAGCGCTTACTGTGAGCACTACTACCTGAACTGCTTCTGCAAAACCGCTGGCCCCGGCACTGATGCGGTATTGTCCTGCCGGCAGGTAGGAGAAGCGAAAACGGCCCTGATTATCCGTTTTCGCGGTATGGGCCTGGTTGGTAGCAACTTGTAATGCGGTTACAGTTGCATTTGGAACTACTGCGCCGCTTGGATCAAATAGTCTTCCTGTGACGGAAGCGTTGGTAAGAGACTCCTGGGCAAGAATGGCTATCGGTACACTAAAAAGCAATATCGCGATGATCAGAGAAATGCATCGTACAAATCGAAACATCTTTGGTCTCCAAGTATTTCGGCAGCCGTAAGGCTGCGGGCCAGAGTGCGTTGGCTCAGGCGGAAATACTGGAGCTGGGCGGGCCTCGTTTTTGGTTGGAGCGTTCCGGAAGAGAGAATCGGACGCCTTTGATCCAGCTGATCGAGTCCCAGTCTTCATCTATTGGAAAACTGTTGCCTGCCGGAGCGCGATTCCAGAACGGCTGGCTGTGCGATGAAGACGATAATGCCGGTAGACACGGGCATTTCTCGCCGATCTGAGCGAGCTGAGGCGAAGAGAATTTCGCAGATATGTTTCCTTCAGAATCGCGTAATGAACTCAGCGCGCACTTGTGTTTTCCATGAACGCGACAGCAGGCAGGCAACAGGCTTTCAGCATTTTGCGATGAGCCAAATGCCAGTTGCGCAAAAGGAAGGAGGAGACTCAGGACCAGAAACAGTGCGCTGACTTGGCCGTGTTGTCTTCTCTCCCTTGAATACACTTTCGCCTGCAAGATCAAAGCCCTTTGTTGTTGGCTGAAAAGGTTTTGCCGATCCGTAACACCAGATCCCTAAATAGATCGGTTGCTACTCGTGGGAGTCACCTTAGCATTCAAAGAACAGAGAGCCCACTCATGCCTAAGAGATAAGGTTATGCAACTGGGACGAGCGATCCGTTTTTGAAACTAAGCCAGAGAGAAAGATGAGGCAGGTGGGCCGCGCTTCTGGCGAGAACGATTCTCGGAGATGCGAAGTTTGGACTCAACTTGTGCATTGTTCGCTGGATGAGCAACCAACGAGGCAAAGATAGCCTGAGCTACGGGAGGGAAACAGGAGATATCGTGAACAACTGCGACTGTCCCTGGCCAGTATGGGCATTTTTCTGCCGGAGCATGGATGTGGGTATTACGACTCTCCTGCTGGTTACGCTCAACCATCGTCATCATGCAGTGATGCTTGCCATCACTGCGGCAGCACATGGGCGCGTTCGTGTTTTCTGCAATCATCGCAAAGAGCGTTGACGCAAAGGGCAAGCACGCAAATGCCAGCAACAAAATGGCTAGGAGTCTACGCAACCTTTTATTGAAGCATTGACTTGTTTCTAAAGCAAATCTCAGTCGCAGCCATGCTTCCTCAAATGATGCCAATGCATGTACCGAACCTTAACTACTGTTGCGTCTATTATTGGGGCTGACTGATTGAATCAGTATGGACTCATCGTGCATTATTTTGGGCAAAGACAGGAATGATGGGTTTAAGTTTGGCATTCTCTCAGTGATGAGTCGAAGTTGCTGAGAAGAGGTTTAAATACTTTACTTAAGCTAAAAACGCAAAAGAGCCCGCAACGAAACTTCTTGCCGGCCCTTTCGCGAATTGCAATGTCCATTTCTAGTATGAGTGATTACTTCTCTGTCAGGACTGTCACACCATTCCGGCCAGAGATATACACCTTCTGAGTAACTGGGTTTACAGCGACATAATCGGCTGGAGTACCAGTGACAATGGACTTCACGGTATTCGTAGAGCCATCAATCACGGTGACACTGTCGAGCGCCGTGCTTGCCACAAATGCCAGGTTTGTTAGTGGATCTACATCCACGCCTAAAGGAGCGTCATCCACAGTAATACTGGACAGCACTTTACCGTTCTTGTCCAGTACGCCAGTCGCAGATGTGGACGTCAACTCATCGTCTGTGACAAAGACACGGCCCGTTGCAAGATTCACTGCTGCCCCTATTGTTAAGCTACCGAAGGTAGTTGTGGTCAGGAGCTTCTTTTTGCCGGCGTCTACGATGCCAGTCAGATTGGTTCCGAAGGGGACGTAAAGCCGGTCCTGAATTGGATTCAAGGCGATGGCCGCAGGAGAATTACCATTCAGGCTAATTGTTCCGACGAGCTTGTTTTTACATCCATCGATGATGTTGATGACGTTATCACTTCCATTTGCTACGTAGACGAGTCCATTGAGTGGATTTGCAACGATTCCAGTGAGGCCGAAACCGGATGTTGTGGTAACAGGGATTGTGGTGATCACTGTGTTTGTCTTGCCGTTGATCGCAGTAACAGTGCAGGAAATCGGATCCTCGTTGTAATTGCATCCGGCAACGTAGATGCGATTTGTGAGATAGTCAACTGTGGCGAACGATGCTCCCGAAGGAACAGCGACATTCTGGAGCAATACGTCCTGATTCCCATCGATTACCGCGAGATTGTCGTTCGTAGCTCCAAATAGCCCCGGAGAAACAACGTAGATTTTGTTCGTTACCGGATTGGCCGCTAACCCCTGCGTCGCAATCGGAAAATTAATAACTGTTTTGATGGTCTGCGCGCCAGCAGATACAGAAATGCCTGTAGCCAGCATGGCCATCGCAAGAAGTTTGCACACTTGATTTCTCATCGATATCGCCTCTCTTCGTTTTGGCCGCACTGGTGAACCTTTGTTCGTGGCAGTCGGCGGAAAGTATGTCACGGGATATTTTTAGGAGCAGCAGGACTGCTGTAATGCACCCATCGAACTGAGAATTCTGAGCGGTGCGTAGGGAGAGGGGGAATTTTAGCAATGTGTCCGCAGACGAGAATCGCTGAAATTCTTTGCTTCGCTCAGAACGACGTTGCCTTACATGATTCCTGCTGCTGCTCCGGGCAGCGCCGTGCAACCTAGTTCGTAACTGCTCTCACTGGATGCCGGAAGTAGAAGTCTCTTGCGATGAGCACACTCTGCACTAGATTATGCTCGCCGCATTGTTTCTACCTGCCAGGAATGACTGTTAGCAGCCTGCTCACTCAATGCAATTTGATTTAAGTTTCGGTGAATCCTTCTGGAAGAAAACGTGAACGACTGGCGTAGAAGAAGATCGAATCGGATGTCAGCAACGTCAAGCTGAACTCTATTGCGTCTGGCGCTCTGCAAACATTTTGTTATTTAGATTCAAGAGAAACGATCTGTGACGAGACGCGGAGTTTTGCCGATAAATGTAACAAGCCGTCAATTTATATGTTTTTAACGCAATGGTGCAGCTCCGATATGCCACAATGAAGCCGCTTTCAATACAAACTGTGACGCGCACGCGTTTTTTTTGACATCCGCAGTGATGTCTTTTTGCCTTGGGGATAAATCCGCCTCCAACAGAAACAAGAAAAATTTGTGGAAGGCCGTTGAGAACTGCTGGGTTCAACAGTCACTGTTGACGAGGGTGAACTTTCCTTACTTCTCCGCATATTAGTTCATATGTTTTTTGAGTCGTGGAAGAATGCCGTGCCTGTGGAGGCCGTTCTGCGTATGTTGAATAGGGTTAGGCCGAAAGTTATGGCCGTTGCTCTGCTGTCTGCATTGGGAATAGCGGGATGCGGTGGCGGTTCGTTTAATCCGTCGTCAAATGTAACCGCAACTCCTACTTTCAGTCCGGGTGGAGGAGCTTACAGCGCACCAAAGGCGGTCACTATCTCAGACCAGACCAGCGG
This sequence comes from Acidobacterium sp. FHG110202_01, assembly GCF_059115305.1. Lineage (NCBI taxonomy): Bacteria > Pseudomonadati > Acidobacteriota > Terriglobia > Terriglobales > Acidobacteriaceae > Acidobacterium > Acidobacterium sp. FHG110202_01. The sequence goes on along the minus strand of NZ_JBZYWJ010000003.1, from coordinate 114,037 downwards.
CGCAGTGTTTTACTGCACTACGGATGGAACGACGCCGACAACTTCATCGCCGAAATGCTCCCAGCCGACTACGGTTTTTCAGACGGAATTTCTTCAGGCGATTGCTGTCGCACCGGGTAAGAATCCAAGCACTGTCGCTTCCGCAGCGTACACGATTACGCTGAGCGCCGCAGCGACGCCTACGTTCTCTCCTGCCGGAGGCAGCTATACATCTCCTCAACAGGTCACTCTTTCTGATGCGACCACAGGGGCAAATATCTATTACACCGTGGATGGCAGCGTGCCGACTGCAGCGTCAGCACTGTACACCGGCCCGGTCGCAGTCTCCAGCAGCCAGACCATCAATGCCATCGCAGCGGCATCAGGCTATTCCACCAGCGGAGTGGCCAGCGCAGCTTACACCATTAACCAACCTGTAGCCGCGCCTGTCTTCTCGCTTGCTACCGGGAATTATGCATCGGCGCAGATGGTGACGATCAGCGATGCAACCCCGAATGCCGCGATCTATTACGCGATCAACAGCAGCGCGCCATCATCCTCTTCGATTCCGTACGCAGGCCCGATTACGGTTTCCAAGACAGAGACGATCAGCGCTATTGCGGTGGTGAATGGAAGCGTCAGTCCTATCACTGTCGTGGCCTATACGATTTCCGCGGTCGTGGCTGTGCCTGCGCCGACGTTCAATCCTGCTGCAGGGACGATTTCCGCAGGGCAGCAAGTGACCATTGCAGACGCTGACCAGAATGCAGCCATTTACTACACGAGCGATGGAAGCATTCCTGATGCAACATCAACGCAGTACACCGCTCCAATCACGCTGTCGACGCAAGGTACTACAGCCATCAGTGCCATTGCCATTGATTCAGGTGAAAGCAGCCAGGTAGCGTCAGCTACATATACTGTGCTGCCTCCGAGCACTCCGGGTACGCCATTCAACGGCACAGTCCTTAGTGGAACGAAACCGGTCAAGAACTCCACGGTGCAGTTGTACGCGGCAGGACTTTCCGGCTATAGCACGAATGCGACCACGCTGGGTTCGCCTGTAACTACAGACAGCAATGGCGCATTTTCCATGAGCACTTACAATTGCCCGCCTTCTCCGGGCGACCTCATATACCTGGTTGTGACAGGGGGCGATACGGGCGCCGGACCGAATTCTGCTTTGGACTTAATGACAGCGCTTGGGCCATGCAGTCAGCTGACTTCGACCAGCAACATCGTGACCAAGGGGATCATCGTCAATGAGGTGACCACGGTCGCGTCGAGTTATGCGCTGGCCCAGTTCATGACTACTGCGCCGAACGTCAGCTCTTCCTCAGGGAACTATCAAGGGATGAGCAATGCCTTCGGCACAGTCAACAATCTGGTGGACGTAACTACCGGAAACTCACTCAGCATCACGCCGGCTTACGCCAGTAATCCTGTCCCTTATCTCAACAGCAGCACCGTGCCGCAGGCACGCATTAATACGTTGGCGGGAATCCTGAATGCGTGCGTGGATTCGAATGGCGCCAGCAGCACGGGCTGCTCGGGTCTCTTCGGGAATGCAACGCCCGCATCAGGTACGGCTCCCGACAATACTTTGCAGGCCATCCTGGATATCGCGCAAAATCCAGGAGCTAATGTGCCGGCGCTCTTCGACCTTGCGTCTTCCAGTGGACCGTTCCAGCCGCTGCTTATTGATGCGCCAAATGACTGGACGCTCACGTTGACCTTTACCGGAGCGGGATTGGGGATTGCGCCAGGAACATCAGCTACGGTTCAAGTGGGAGGGAACACCTATACAGGTGTAGGGCCCATTATCAATACTTCTTTGGCGATCGATGCCAATGGAAATATCTGGGTTACTGCTTACGGCGAAAACACTCCCTTTTCTCCAGCAGTGGGCGGTGCGATTAATTCTTTACTGGCCGGGTTTAACAACCTGGGAGCTCCCCTCACGCCAGCAACCACATTAAGTTCGGATAATCCTCCGGTTGTAACCTTTGGCGGCTTCGTTCCGGAACCGAACGCATTGTTGGCGTTGACTGTAGGCGCCTTCGACCAAACAGGGAATCTGTGGCTGGGAGACGGATCCGCCAGTGGAAACATCCTGAAAGTAAGTACAACTCCCAATCTCTCAGTCGTGCTTCCTCCTCAAGCATTAGGGAATTCAGTTTTTAGTGCAGCAATCGACGGCAATGGAAATGCGTGGTTTGGAAACCTTGGCGGAATATATGCATTACAAAACGACGGGACAAAAATTTTATCTAGTAACGGGCAAAGCTCTACGAATACCTCCACGTACGACTCACTAGCTTATCTTGCCTTCGACGCAAATGGGGGGTTATGGGGCGCAGATTTTCTAGTCCCCACCTTATATCAGATCAACACATCTGACGGGAGCATCGCCTCAAATCTGTTTCCTTCAGGCGCGTCATTCACTCCTTTGACACTCGCAGCAGATGGTTCAGGAAACGTATATGTCTGCGGAGATTCCGGAGGTCAAACCCTTGATGTGTTTAATGCTGGGGGCGCCGCAGGCAACTATCCGATCTCGACAAGCAGAGGCTGTGGCGCGCAATTATTGCTTGACGGGCAAGGGCATTTCTTTGCGGTGAGTGATGGGTTAGGCTACCCGCCTGGCGCTGCAGTCGATGAGTTTACAGTTAGCGGCAATGCAGTCTCGCTGAGTTCGCCGGCGAATGGTTACACCGGAACCAGTGATAGCGAGCTTCCTACTATCACCCAAGATCCCAATATTCCTCTCGGTATTTCGTACTATCCACAAAATGCAGCTATCGACAGTTCCGGCAACCTGTGGGTTCTGAATGCAGACACGAATGGAAGCCCGCAGCCTGGCAACGTGCTGGTGGAGTTTGTCGGACTCGCTGCCCCTGTAGTTACGCCTACCTCTATCGCGCTTCAGCACGGTCAACTGGGAGCGCGCCCATAACAAAATGCGGAAACTCAACGGCACGGCAGGAGAATGAACGTGAACACTGGCACCATACTCGATGTGCGCGCAATACAAGACTTCGTCTTGGCCGCTCGTGTCCAGGAATCGTTCCCGCCTAAAGTGCGCCCCGCAAGCAGAAGAGGAGTTGGACGGATGAGCACGTGTCACAGGGCTGTGCCTGGTTCAAAACCTGCTATGGAACTGAATTCAGCTGATGAGGCTTTTGATCTGTCATTGGGCGATGATGCAGCGCAGGACGAAAAAAAATTGGGCGGCAATTTGCAGGAAAGAATCCTCGCGCTTTATGACGAGTATCGTCCCCGGCTCTTCAGATATATGCGCAGCATGAATCTGGGACAGGATTCTGCAGATGAAGTGATCCAGGAGACGTTCATGCGACTGACTGCGGAACTGCTCAAGGGAACCATGATCGGGAATGTGCAGGGATGGATCGTAAGGGTTGCCCATAACTTTGCAGTGGACACGCTGAAAAAGCAACGGGAGCCCGTTTTCTCGGATGAGAGCGTTGCTTTTGCGATTGAAAACCGCGCCGGTTCCGGCTTGAGTCCCGAAGAGATTTATTCGAAGAAAGAACAATCCAGACGGATGAAAATCGCGCTGTCCAATCTGAAACCGCTGCATCGGCAATGCTTCCAGATGCGCGCACAGGGTTTCCGTTATAAGGACATCGGCCTTGCCTTCGGAATCAGTGAACAGCGAGCGGCTTTCATCGTGAAACAAGTGGCGGTGCGTCTGGCGGCAATCTGTGGATAGCAAGGTGGTGAGTAACGTGGTGGTTGAAAAGCTTTTGCGGCTTTTTATTCCGGACTCGAGCCGTCATCTTTCTGATGAGGAAATGGCGAATCTTTTTTGCGGTGACCTCTCTCTTGCCGAGAGGTGGGCGACACAGCGTCATCTGAAGAAATGTCAGCCTTGCCGTCTTCGCCAGGAACATCTCCTGGGCCCGCGCGCGCAACGCGCATTGCAACTCTACCGTGAGGTCATCCGCGAAGAGAATCCATGGCTCCCGGAAGAGCCGCGCGCTGCTTTTGTTGCGTGGCTGGATCTTCATGCCTTGACCGCGACACAGCAGGAGCAGCGCAGCTCACAGATCCGGACACTGCCACGATTGCCGTTGCTATCTCGCGCAGCACTGGCAGCCATGCTTGCCGTGGTCGCAGCAATTCCCGCTCTCCTGTACTGGAGGCGTCAGCACGCGCCAGAGGTGAGTGTAAATACGCTCCTTGCGCGTGCGGAGAAAGGAGAAGCATCGGGAGATGATGCGGTCCAGCCCGGTATTGCACATCAAACGGTCCGCATCACTGCCCCGGGTCAGACTTTCGATCGCTCTATTTACTGGGATGTGGAAGGGAAGCGCAAGCTCAGGCATGTAGCCCTGTCCACCGCTACAGAAAAACTCAGAACAGAGTTGAACCAGGCAGGAGTGGATTGGGATCGGCCCATTTCTGCTTCCGCTTATGGAGCATGGCGCGGGCGACAACGCGTGCAGGCAGACCGTGTTACTCGCACCGGCGATCATTTGCTTACCCTCACGACCACCGTGGCAGACAGCACAGTAGCAGAAGCGTCGCTTACGGTGCGCGACTCGGATTTTCATCCAGTCGAACGAACCGTTGGCTTCCGAAATCACCAAATGATCGAGATTGCAGAACTCGATTTTAAGGTATTGCCCTGGAGCGCGGTGGATGCAAATGTTTTCGAACCCATCGGAGGCTTAGCGAATGGTGTGGCGACAACCCAGTCGCGTGATCTCCCGCAATTGCATCTTCCACCGATGTCAAGCAGTGAGCAGCTTGATGAAACTGAACTCGCCGCAAGGCTGATTCTGAATCAGCTTCATGCAGACACGGACGAACAGATTGAGATTCACCGTTCTCCGCAGGAAGTTGAAGTAGAAGGGCTCGTCGAGACGGACAAACGCAAACGAGAGTTGATCACCCAGTTGATGATTGTGCCGCGGTTGAAGGTTTCTATCCAAAGCGTGACGGACTTGAGGGAAAATCCTGCCTCAGGCAACGCGTCGGTCAGCATCAAGGCCGCCACGCTGCCGGATACTCCGTCCCCTTTGGAAACATATCTGGTGGCGCAAGGACGCAGTGTCGCGGACATCAGTACGCAGGCCGGAGACATATTCAATGAAGCACTGAAGATCAGTCAGGAAAGCAAGGCCATTGATGACTTAAAGGCTCGCTTTGTTTCTCCGGAACGGATGTCCCTCATCGCATCAGCAACGCTGGCAGAGCTGCTCTATAGCCATCAACAACGTCTGGAGGCTGCGCTGCAACGGGAGCGCGAGCTGTTGAAGGCAGCAGGAGTAACTCCTGTGCCGGGCGCGGATAACTCCGAGCGAGGCGATCTCTCGCTTGCGGATGCGGCGGTTCGCAACCTCGAACTTTCGAAAGAGCTTACAGCGACCAACTCTCCTTCTCAATACAGCGCCGAAGAGATATTTGCCAAGTTGTCGGGGACGCTGGACCGTCTCAATGCTGCCGCTCATGAGGTATACGGCAAGCCACACAAAGACGCTGTTCTGAATGAGAAGAGATAGAAATCGCCGAGCCATGTTAACCACGCTTGTTCAAAGATTGACGCCTGGATTCATACAGGAACCTGCTTTGCCGGTAATTGCCGGCTTTCTGTGCGCGCTTTTTCTGGGAGTGATCGGTTGCGGGAGTGGTTCCGGCTCTCATGCAACGGCAGGCCCTATATCTGTTGTCGGTTCAAACGCAAAGGTCAGCGTGCTTGCAGTGGGTTCCGCACTGAAGCTCAGCATGATGCCGTCCGGCGACAGGATAAATGCTGGCGTCGATTGGACCGTGTTGTGTAGTGGCAATCCGGTCACGGGCAGCACGAGTAAAGGCGCGTGTGGAACGTTGACGCCGGCACATACGGCGGATGGCGGGACTACTGTCTACACTGCGCCCTCCGTGGTGCCGATCAACAACTCCATCACCATTACGGCAATGGCGACTAGCAATCCCTCGCAAAGCAGCAACATGAGCCTGACGATCATTCCTGCTCCGATCGCAGTTTTATTTGCAACCACAGTTCCCAGCTCCTTGAATGTCAACACAGCTTTGCCACTGACTGCTCAGGTCACGAACGATCCTTTGGATGCAGGAGTAATCTGGACAGCCACATGCGGGTCGAGTGCGTGCGGATCATTTAATCCGAGCACGTCACCTTCATCAACTTATACCGCTCCATCGGCAGTGCCCGCTGGCGGAACCGTAAACATCACTGCTACTTCGTTGACGGACACCACGAAGTCAGCGAGCGCTACGCTCACTATAACGACACCAACTCCACCACCCAACATAACCACGAGCGTTCTGCCGGCAACCATATACGTCCAGACAGTAGGCGCCGCTCATACAGCTCATCTTGTAGGCATAGTTTCCAATGACTCTTCAGCTGCCGGAGTGGATTGGTCGCTAAGTTGTGGCGCTTCGAACTGCGGAGGAATCACCGCTCATACCGCGAGCGGCGTTGCCGCAACGTACTCGGCGCCGCCATCAATTCCTTCGGGCGGAAATGTCACGGTCACAGCGGCATCGACTGCAAATCCATCTGCGAAAGCCACGGCCACTGCGAAAGTGGTGTCGGTCACTCCGGTTTCTGTGACCATGTCCAGTGCTCCTCCACCAACGCTGATGCCAGGAACTCAAGCAACGCTTGCGGCAAATGTCAGCTCGGATACGGCTAACCTTGGAGTGGACTGGACAGCAAATTGCGGCAGTTCGGGCGCATGCGGCAGCTTCAATCTATCCCCAGCGCATACAGCGAGTGGAGGACAGATCATCTATACAGCGCCGTCTGCGGTTCCGTCAGGAAGCATTGTGACGATTACAGCTTCCTCGCCCGCGTCCGGGTCGAATCCCGCGGTCGCCGTCACTACAATCATTGCCCAATCGCCATCCGTTTCATTCTCACAGCAGCCGCCGGACAGCATGGTAGCGGCGACACAAGCGCAGGTCAGTGCCACCGTTGCGAATGATGTTTCCCCGGGCGGAGTCACCTGGTCTATGCAATGCGGAAACACTGTCCCAGGAGGCTGCGGCTGGATCGGGCCCGTGCAGACGGCGAGCGGAGCAACAGCAATCTATACGGCGCCGCCCGTGACATCGATGGGGACCTCGGTGACGATCACGGCAACTTCGACTGCAGATCCGGATGTGAGCATTACTTCAAATTCTATTGCGATCAATTCGAATACAACCCTGTCAGTCAGTTTCATACCTTCGCTTCCGGCGCAGGTGCAGACGGACACTACAGTAAACCTGATAGCAGCTGTCGCAAACGATGCAAGCAATGCGGGTATTGATTGGCAGGTCTGCCCGAGCGGATGCGGTTTCTTCACGATTAAGCCCGCGCAACCGGAAATTCCTGCCACTGCAACTACACCGTATGTTCCAGCTGTTCCAGCGGTGACGGCTACAAGCGTTTCCGCGTGGCCCAATGGGTCGCCGATTCCTTACACTGCTCCATCGCAGCTGCCTTCATCCGGCAATGTCACCATCATGGCGTCGGCGCATGCAGACTCAACGAAAACGGTCTCCGGCTCGACCGTCATCAGCACCAGCGCAAGCGGGCCGGCGTTAAGCGGAGTCGTGAAAGCGGGGTCGCAGCCAGTCGCAGGGGCTTCCGTTGTTCTGTATGCGGCTGGAAGCAGCGGATATGCGTCCGCTTCTGCGCAAGTTGCCTCAGCCACCAGCGACGGCAACGGCAACTTTACCTTGCCTGCCGGATATGCGTGCCCGTCGTCCTCCAGCCAGATGTACTTGGTAGCTACAGGTGGCAAGGTTGGCACAAACGCGGCAAACCCAAATCTTACCTTGATGACCGCGCTTGGGAACTGCAGCAATCTTGGCTCTCCGTTCGTGGTGAATGAGGTCACGACAGTTGCGTCGGCATTCGCGACTGCTCCGTTCGCAGCAAATGACGCGCTCAATGGCAACCTCAGCTATCTCTATCTCGGGACGAGCAGCAGCAATGCTGCTGGCCTGGTCAATGCGTTTGCCGCCGTCAACAATTTAGTGGATATCACAACGGGTCAGGCGAGATTCATGACTCCAGCAGGAAATGCGTCTGTGCCCTACGTGGAGATAAATACCCTGGCGGACATGCTCAGTGCCTGCACGGCGACGGCGGGCGGGACAGAAGGCGATGGAAGTGCGTGCAGCACCTTGTTTTTCGATACGGACGTGCTGTCAAATCACGTGCTTTACCCCAGCTCCATTGCTCCGTCCGATACATTGCAGGCGGTTTATAACATTGCGCAGCATCCAGTCGAAGGCGGGAACTATGGCTATAGTTTGGATTTCTCCCTAAACAGTGCCCCAGTCCTTTTGAGCCTGGCAACATCCAGTTCTCCTTTCCAACCCATTCTGACTACTCAACCGAATGACTGGTCCATCTCGCTGAACTACACCGGCGGAGGAGGGCTCTCTTCCACGAGCACGGTAGGCTCGTTTGCGATCGATGCATCTGGAAGTCTCTGGATTACGGATACAGCAAACAGCAGCGTGATCGAGTGGAATGCCGTGGGCGCGGCGATCTCGCCCTCTACCGGATTCGCTGCAGGCGGCGGTCCAATTGCCATCGATGCATCCGGCAACATATGGATTTCCGGCGACAGCAAACTGACGGAGCTGACGAGTTTCGGTACTCCTGCTCCCGGAAGCCCCTTCACTGGAATAGCTGGTAGCGGCAGCGACATGGCCTTCGACGCGCAGAGCAATCTCTGGATTGCGAATGGCGATGGAGTGAATGAGATATCCAATCTTGGAGTCGCCATCTCCCCAAAGAATGGCTTTGTAAATAACAGTGTCACAGCCATTTCTGCTGTTGGCATTGATAGTTCCAACAATGTTTGGTTGGGAGACCAGAACACCAGTAGTGGCACTGCCAATGCAAATTTTGCTGAATTAACCAATCCCGGCGGGCAATTGATTGTGAATGAGGGGAACGGCTCTAACACAACAATATTCCCCGGGCTTGCCGCTGATAACTCAGGTTACATCTGGGCCGTTCTTTCTTCATTCAACGCTTGCAGAGTGCCGCCTTACGGTGGAAGTGGATCTACTCTGGACTTCGGTAATGTTTGTTTTCCCGGCCTGACCTCCTTGGCCAACGCAAGAGGCATTGCGCTTGACGGTTCAGCCACAGGATGGGTTGCCAGCCAGGGTGGTGCAAACGGATCTGCGCTCATACCGCCCAGTGTGCTTCCTATCATTCCTTCAGCTTTGTCCTCACTGAGTAGTCATGGCTATTTAGTGTCACAAACTCTCGCTGCCGGTCCGTTACGCGTTGCTGTAGACGGATCCGGCAATGTCTGGGTACTGCTCGCGGATAACACCATCACCGAATACGTGGGAGCTGCAACTCCAGTCATGACTCCCATCGCTCTGGGGCTCAAAAACAAAAAGCTGGGAGCGGAGCCATGAGCGGTTCTTTGTCTGCACATCAGGCTTCTCAAGGAAAGACAAAAATGGTTCGCACTTTCATGTCCAGAAAGACTGCTATTTCACATAAGTCCAACTCCATAAGCTTAACGATGCTCGCTTTTTTGCTGGCTGGCCTGGTTGCTGCTTCTGGTTGCGGATCTGACGCCTCTCCCTCCAGGCTGCAGGTCGGTCCGATCGCATTTACCGATGCAAACGGAGCTCCGCAGACAACACGCAAAGTTCTCACGGCGGGTGAGAGCGCCTATATGGATGTGACCTTGACGAACGATCCTGAGAACCTGGGCGCAGATTGGAGCGTTTATTGTGGAAGCGCGCCGCCACCCGGTACGCCTCTACCTCCGGGACAGACACAGGACCAATCGTGCGGGACATTTATTCCGGTGCATACGATGAGTGGTCCGATTCCCGGCTACGTTACCAATCCCTCAGGATACGTTACTCTCTTCACCGCGCCTGCAGCTCCTCCGAAATCAGGCACGATTACTCTTTATGCTACGGCGACCACCGATCACAGCCATTTGTCCACGACGACTCTGATTGTAGATCCCCAATCCATATCCATTGCCTTCGAGCCTCTTCCGCCATCGACAGTAGTGCTGGGATCAAGCACACAGCTCACAGCGGTTGTGAACAATGATCCGACAAACTCAGGTGTGATCTGGAAAGTAACCTGCCAGTTATCCGATTGCGGTTCCTTCAATCCAACGACAACAGCAAGCGGCGTAGCGACTACCTATACAGCGCCTGGCGGGACCGGCGCAGTTCAAGTGCAGATTACGGCGGCTTCTGTGGCAGATCCCAACAAAGCTGTCAGCTATAACATTTCGGCCCAGCCGGCCAGCAGTTCCGTTATGCGACCTGAGCAGCCAGCAGGCGATATGCGGTCCGGAACTCATGCCTATACTTCGAGCACTGGTGCAGTGGACAGGAACAAGGAACGTATTTCCCGCAGTTAGAGAAGGAATTCAAGGAGAACCGATGCACACTCTGAAAGCGATACTGGCTGGCATCACTCTGGCTACATGCGTCAGTTCGCCGGCGCAGACCAGCGCAAGTCAGCCGGCAGCAAGGGCAAAGACCAGCAAGGCGAGTCCGAAGACGCAAGAGCGAATTCTCCTGGAACAGTTGAATGACAAGTTCCAGAAGCTTGACGAACTAAACCAGAAATACGACGATCTGCAGCGGAAGTTTGATTCTCTGCAGCAGCGTATAACGGCGCGCGATGCCGAGCTGGAGCAGGCACAGAAGAATGCCACTGCTGCACAGGCTGATGCTGCTGACGCAAGGCAGAAGCTTGAAGCCACGCAGCAGAACATCGGAGTGAACGGGTCTTCAGTTACGACTCTGCAGAACGAAGTTGCGACCTTGAAGTCTACTTCAGACACACTTTCTTCTCAAGTACAGACGACACAGCAAGAGACCAGGAAGCTCTCGAATCCGGAAGCGATCCGTTTCAAGGGCGTGGACCTCAAGCCCGGTGGTTTCCTTGCAGCTGAGACAGTTAATCGGCAGCGCGCTACCGGCGGAGACATTAATACGCAGTTTTCCGGTATTCCTTTTACTGGCCAGTCGGCTGGACTCGCATCTGAATTCAATGCCACTGGGCGTCAGTCGCGCATTTCATTGCTGGCTGAGGGCAAGCTGCCGTCAGCGGTCCTGCGCGGCTACTGGGAAGCCGACTTCCTTTCTGCAGGAACTACCTCAAATGACAATCAAAGCAACAGCTATACTCTGCGCCAGCGACAGGCCTGGGCACAAGCTGCCCTCGACAGCGGATGGACGCTGACTGGCGGCCAGATGTGGTCACTCGCCACAGAGTACACTCACGGGCTTGCGAACCTTTCCGAAGCCATTCCACTGACAATTGATTCTCAATACAATGTTGGATTTACGTGGGAGCGGCAGTACGGATTTCGTGTTGTAAAGGAAATCGGAAATAAATTCTGGGTCGGCGGAGCGGTCGAAGCGGCACAGACGCTTAATATTGGTGGACACAATCTGCCTACCATTCTCTACCAGCAGGCCGGTAATGCGGGCGGCCTGTATAACCCAACAGCTAACTACAGCTATAACTATGCTCCTGACCTGGTTGCCAAAATGGCCTACGAAAATAACTGGGGCCATTTCGAAGCCTTCGGCATAGGGCGTTTCTTCCGCAACCGTGTCTATCCGAACGGGCCTACTCCGACCGGTGCTCCTTCAAACCCATCGCCTTCGGCGCTCGGAGCATATAACTCAAAGACTGAAGGCGGAGGAGTAGGCGCGAATGGGCGCATATGGCTCCTGGATAAAAGCCTCGTCATCGGTGCGCATGGACTCATAGGAAACGGCCTTGGCAGATACAGCAGCGCCCTGTTGCCAGATGCAACCGCACATCCCGATGGCTCTCTGGAGCTTCTGGCAGGCGGGTCTGCCCTGGGTTCTATAGAGTGGCATCCTAATCCGCGGCTTGATCTTTATGGTTATTACGGCGGGGAGTACGCCAAGCGCGCCTACTATGACACGGGTTATACGATCACTACCCCAGGCCCAACCTTCGGTCAACCGATCCTGACCGGTTACGGCGCTCCTACCAATATTGTCTCCGGATGCTACGTGGAGGTGCTGCCTGTGTCATCGCCTAATGGTGGAGGCAACGTTCCCGGCAGCGCGTCCAACTGCAACGCAGATACCCGCAATATTCAGGAAGGAACTCTAGGCTACTGGTTCCGCTTCTACAAAGGAGCGCGAGGCACTTTGCAGCAGGGCATTCAGTATTCCTATGCCGTCCGCCACACATGGCAGGGAATTGGCAATCCTGTGGCAGGACTGCCCAATTCTCCAAAAGCTATCGACAACATGTGGTTTACCTCCTTCCGCTATTACCTGCCTCAATAAAGAGCCAGGCGAAGCGGAACAAGGGAAGGAGTAGTTCTGAAAATGCGTCGGTTGTTTTCGCGGCTTCTGTTCACAGCGGTTCTTATTGTCATGGTTCATGTTCCGCCTCTTGTGGGTCAGCGTGGCACCGGGAGCTTCTCCGGCCATGTCACCGATCCGGACGGAGGCGTTATTCCCGGAGCCACTGTTCAGGTCATTAATCAGGACACGCTGGTAAAGCGCGAGGAGAAAACAGACAGCGCAGGCGAATATCACGTTCCGGGACTGCTGCCCGGACGCTATCAAATCATTGTGGAGGCGGAGGGATTCAGTCGGAGGTCAAGCGATATTTTGACCTTGTCGCCAGGACAAGCGGTTGTCTTTAATGCTCAGATTTCCGTAAGCGTTGTAAAGGAGGAAGTGCAGGTTGCAGAAGCAGGAATCACCAGAGTGGAAACAAATTCCGCGTCGATTGACACAACGCTGGGCAGTCAGGAGGTCACGGGCTACGGGCTGAATGGCCGCAACTTCTCGCAACTGATTACCATGGCGCCCGGCGTGAGCAACCAGACCGGACAGGATGAGGCCAAGGTGGGTGTGGCCGGAAGCGCGAAGTTCAGTGTCAACGGCGGTCGCGTGGAATACAACACATTCGAGGTGGATGGCAGCGATGTTCTCAACACGAGCATCAATAGCAGCCGCGGACAGGGCTTGCCTCTCATTGTTTATCCCAGCATTGATGCAATTCAGGACATGAAGGTTCTCACCGCGGACTACAGCGCCCTGTATGGCAAAAGCGCATCGGGAAGTGTGCTGGTGACCACGAAATCGGGCACGGACAAGTTTCACGGCAGTGCTTATGGTTTTCTGCGCAATGAAATGTTCAATGCGCGAAATTTCTTCGATCCGCCGAATCCGATTCCTCAGGGATACGAAGGCAAGCGCACATACCGGACACCTCTTTACCGCCGTCTCGATTTTGGCGGGACGATTGGCGGTCCGTTTTACATTCCTCATCTCTACAATCCGGCGAAAAAGAAGACCTTCTTCTTTTTCTCAGAAGAAGTTCGCCGCGAAAAGACGCCTGTTGACTACAACCAGGCTGTGCCGACCATGGCAGAGCGCTCGGGAGACTTCTCCGATGTGTGCCCAACGCTTCAGCCCAGCGGCGACGCACCGTTGGATACATCCAAATATCCTGACTGCCCGCAGACATCGCAACTCTATCCGGGCCGCCATGCTCCGGTGGATTACACCAGCGCCGCGATCCTCAATTCGGGCCTTCTCCCGGAGCCCAACGCATCCAGCGGCTGCAACTCCACCAATCCCTCGCCACTGCCGCATTGCTATGTGACTGCTATTTCACCGCCGACCCATTGGCGCGAGGAGTTGTTCCGCATCGACCACAACATAACCGATTACACCCGCCTCTCATTTCGCTATGTGCACGATGCATGGGACACCGTGACGCTGGTACCGTTGTGGGGCGTTGTTCATAACAGTTTCCCAACAGTCCAGAACCAGCTCAACGGGCCCGGCCTGAACATGGCGGTCATTCTGGCGCAGACATTGCCGCATAACTTCAACAACCTGATTTCCGCGAGCTATGAAGTGGAACACATCACCCTGACTCCTCAGCCGGGTCCTGGAGTAGCGTCGCTGAGCAGGTCTCAGATTCTGGACAATCCCTCTTTGGCGGGCGGGTCCGCTGTTCCCAATGCGAAGTTATGCTCGCAATTTACTCCCAACGGAAATGATGTCCCATCGTCGCTCGTCGAGTGCCCCATGGGCTATATCTTCAACAATGGATTCGGCAATAAACTGCCTGGGCTCATTTTTCAAGGAAACAACGGCGCCTATGGAGGCCACGGCTTTGCCGCTGACACCGGATATGCTCCGTGGAATCAGGCCAATCCGACCTTCACTATCCGTGATGATGCCAGCAAAATTGTAGGAAAGCACAATTTGCAGTGGGGCTTCTGGGGATCGTACATACAGCAGAATGAATTAAGCGGTGTTACCGGCGCAAATTCCGGCGATCTGCAAGGCCTGCTGACCTTCAGCAATCAGCAATCCATCTATACCACGGGCAACGCATTTGCTGATTTTCTTGCCGGTTCCGGCTTCGAGAACAGTCAGGATGTAACAGGCACAGGCGTCGTGCAGGGTGCAATCAAGAGCTATACGCAGGACAGCGGCCAGGCGAAGTATTACACCCGCTACAAGACGGTTGATCTCTATCTTCAAGACGACTGGCGCGCTCTCCCCAGGCTCACGGTGAATCTTGGACTCCGGGGGAGTTTTTTCGGTGCATGGTACAACGCAAAAAATACGGCCTACAACTGGCGTCCCGAAGCATTTGACACCTCTGTTGGAGCATCTATTTTCGTAGACCCAAACCAGGGCTATCTGGTCAACAAGAATACGGGCGCCCCGGTTCCATTGAGCCGGACAGGGCCGTATAGTGTCAGCTCTCTAGATTCTATCATCACTAATGGCCTGGTGCAATGCGGCGCGAATGGAGTTTCCAATTCCTGCATGTCCAACAGCCTCTTTCATCCTTCACCGCGTGTGGGCATCGTATGGGACCCATGGGGCAATGGCAAGACCGCGATCCGCGCCGGGTATGGGCTCTTCTGGGAGCATGGCACCGGATATGAAGCGAATGTCGGTTCTCTCATTGGCAGCGCGCCTCTGGTATTAAGCGAGACACAGTCCAACCTTCATGGCGATTCTAATAATCCTCCGGCCTTTAGCGCGTACAACCTGATCGGGCTTTCCTGCCAGGACGGCACGACACAGTGCGGCAGCGCCAGTATTCCAGCGGGGGGCGCCACCTTCCCGTTAAACGTTACCTCCATTCCGCAAAAGGCGATTTATTCCTACGTCCAGCAATGGAGTTTTGGAGTGCAGCACGAATTACGCAGAGGAATGGTCGGCCAGATCACTTACGTAGGCACCAAGGGGACGCACCTTACCGCGGTGCGCGATCTCAACCAGCTGCAGCCGCTCAGCAATGATCTCAATCCTTTCGGGAAAGGCCAGCCTATTACTGCTGACGTTTGCCGAAGCGGAGCGACTTTCAACTATTTTTCCGTGGCCGGCTTGAACAGTGGAACACCTGGTTCAGGAATTACGATACCAAGCTCGCCTGGTATTGGTCCCGGCGATCCTGGCTACATCAATATCTTTATTGCCTGTACTGGTAATCCAGGCTTTGTCAGACAACTCCGTAGCGGCAGCACGCCGACAAAACTTGGAGTAAGCGCCGACATCACGCGGCCCTATCTCGGCATGAGCAACATTATTTCTGTAGAGAACGTCGCTGATTCCGAATACAACGCGCTTCAGGCTACGCTCCGCCAGACGACTGGTCCCCTGACCATTGGCGTAGCCTATACCTACAGCCATTCGCTCGATGATTCCTCCGACCGGGCCTCAGCCAATTTCGCTAACTCTCTCGACATCCACTCCAATCATGCAAGTTCGGACTTTGATCAAAGACATCTGCTGAACGTCAACTATATTTACGATCTCCCGATCATGCGGCTGCTGGATGGTTTTGTTCATCTGGTGGGAAGCGGCAGCGATGCGGACAATGATTCCGCTCCCGCTCCTGCTCCAACTGAAAAAACGCCCTGGAACATTGCTCCCATCTGGAAGACGCTGCTCGACAAGTGGCAGCTCAGCGGCATCACAACCTATGCAACCGGAACTCCCTTCAGCGTTATCAACGGAGGCGGATCCAACGGCACAGGCACGGCAGACAATGCCGGAGTGGCTGATGGATTGGGAATCGGGTCTTATGCGGACGTCAGCGGCAAAGCGCGCGTGGGCAAGCCGTTCGTCGCGCAGGGCGTAAACAACGTTGGCCCTCTGCTTCTGAATCCAGGGGGGTTCTCAGCGCCGCGCGGACTCACCTTCGGCAATTCCGGCCGCAATTACCTGAACAATCCCTCGCGGATCAATTTCAACATGGCGTTGTTCAAGCACTTCAAACCATTCTCGGAGCGGCTCGATATCGAGTTTCGCGCTGAGGCTTTCAATGTCTTCAACCATACCCAGTTCCGCATTACCGATCCTGCGAATCCCGGCAACATCGGCAACAACGTCATCAACTGCTACGGCTCCCAGGCGGAGATCTATTCCGCAGGAGGGTCCGGATGTCTTGTGGGCAACTCCTTCCTGCATCCGGTAGATGCGCACGATCCGCGCATCCTTCAGTTTGCCCTTAAAGGCAGCTTTTAACGGAGGGAGCTATGGAGAAACTGAAGCGGTTGATCTATTCATTTCGAAGTTCTGCGGAGAAAACCTGCCTGGGTCTGTTGCTGGTGTTCTGGGCTTCCGGGTGCGGAACAACTCCGGGCCCCGGCGCGACACCTGCCGATAACACACCGCAACCGGGACCGCAAACCTACTTTGCTCCGTATGTTGCCGGAACCACTGAAAGTGATTTCATGCCGCTGACATACACAATCGACGATAAGGGGAACAAATTTTCGCAGACAATCTATGAACTTGATCCGCCAGGAATTGTATATTCTCAAGTGCTCAATGCCGGCGTCTTCACGGTAGGCCAGAGAAACCTGCGCAGCCTGGGAATCACAGCAAACTACAACCCGGGCAGCAATACTCAGACCTACAATCCACCCAAGCCTGGGAGTTTCGCAGTGGAACTTGCAGGTCAGACGGGAGGACTCGTTCAGTTAGTGGCGCATCCAGTCGAGCCTCTGGTTGCCGCTACACAATGCCCCAGCCAGAAGACTGCGCAAACCTATCTCTTCGTTACAATTCCAGAGGGCCTCTCGATCACGGGTCCACAAGCGCTGGCCTGGGACTCCACTACGGATACAGCTTATGGCAGCGTGGACATCAGCTCCAGCGGCAGCACGGTAAATTTCCAAAATATCCGCCAGTTCACTCTGCCTTCGGTAGGAGGAAGCGGAGCGCCAGCTCAGCCTGCCTCTTCCTCACAAACAGGTGTTTGTGGGCCAACCTCTTACGGCTATATCACAAATGTCCCGGGCCAATTGATGATTACAAATCCAGGGGTCAATCAAAGCGCGTCTCCACAGACAATGATTGGAATCAGTACAAGCGGGCTTCTGGTTGAAAATAGCCGTTTCAATGTTCTCGGTGCTGGTTCCGGAAGCGTTGGGCTTCCAAAGTCATCAGGCGCGGTAGACACAGGGGCTGTGGTTGGCGCGCAATATCTGGGCTTTATCTATTCCTCAGGTATATTTACAAGTGCCGAACAGCCACCTGCCGGCTGGACTTCGCATGTTGCCTCCTTCGGTTTCTCTAATCCGCCGTCGGGTTGCGCTTCTGTCGCGCCTAAAACCAGCACACTCATCTATGGCGGAGACTTCCCCAACGACGATCCATCTACTTCGCAGGACGGTTTCGGCAATTGCGACTTCGCCATCGATCTTGGCGTCCAGGATGCTTCCACCAATGGCTTATACCCTCACGCCACAGTGTGGGTGGGCGCTAATTATCTCGCAAATACTACAGGAGCCACGTATTCCTTTCAGGCAGTAGCCATTGCCGGACAACTGAATGGCAAGTACGCCATCTTTGTCATCGGAGTCGATCCCACGCAACCCTGGGGAATCTACCTGTTGCAGTCGAATTAGAGTAAAGCCGGGATCGCAGCGCTTCGCCGTTAACCATCAACACCCCGATGGTTCGTTCACAGGCAGACCCCTTGTTGGTCTGCCTTCTTTTTTGGAGCTGGTGTCCGTTTTAAAGAATGGAGAGCTCCATTGTGCCGCCCTTATGCCGGATGGTGAATGAGTGTAGCCCGGAAGAGAAACTACAGGTCCCTCCGCTCTCCTCCCCTCTTCACTACATTATTCAGGTCAGGGGTCCAGCCGAGATGACAATTCATGAAGTGATTTCACTCAAACCTGATTTTGCTCTAACATCTGGTCGCCCATGGGATGCCCCCTCCCCCTCCCCGGGGGAGGGGCTAAGTCTTTGAAAACATACGGCCCTCATTTTCAATGTTGGCAAAGTATTGAAAACAGAAAGCTTTGAGGTAAAGTACTGATTTCTATCATCGAACATCGCTATCATACCGGCTGGTCTGAAACTAACCGGCATCACTGAGATACTTCCTCCCATTGGCCGTAAGAATGACGGATCACACCAATACGAAATTTGAGCCGGCAATAAAAAAACCCGCCAGTCAGGCGGGTTTTCTGTTCCTTTTCCCTCTTACATTCAGGATACCAAAAAGAGAGGAAATATCCGTTCATTGTTCGTCGCAACTACTATCATTTGAAGCCAGCAACTTACAGCACAATGTTACTTTCGGAATCGTTGACAAGGCGGATTAGGAATTCGTGTAACCGGAAGGCTCCTCCGCTATCCCTTCGCGTTGCTCATGGGCCGATATGATGGATAAACTCCTGAGCTAAAGCCCTGGGGTTTTCAGCTGGTATTCACCGGCCTGAAGGCTGGTGCTCCTACCTCTTGAAAACCTGGTCTATACCCAGAGTGAAAACTGCTTTAATTTGCTCCAGAGTGGCAGAAAACCTCTTCCCATTCACCCCTTCCATCACACTGTGAGACGAAATATCCAGAATGTGTTGAATCACCATCCATGTGAATCTTCTGTTGAACCGCGATGAATTTCATGGGTGATCCGTTGGGATAGATTCGCTCTCCTTGTCTACCTCTCAGAAGCACAAAAACTATCTGTAGCGGCACAGCTACAAAGTCTGTACGGCAATACAAAAACTTTCCTCAGTCTGCGGGATTTGCAAAACGAGACAGCGGCCTGGACTCGAGCAGCCAGGGCATTTCCTAAACCTGAACGATTAGGAGCAATTCCCATGAAGAGTTTCCTTAAAATCTTTCTTGCTATTGGCATCACCGCCGCCGCACTGTCGGGGGTTGTCAAGGCACAGAGCGTACAAGTGAGCGGCATCGGTTCTTCCGCTCTCTTTCTCGAGGCCGGCTTGGGCGCATGGAACCCCAACGGTCCCATTAAAGCAACCTGCGTATGGAGCGGAAAGTCAGGCGTCGTCGCGACTGACACAAGCGTCTCTAATACCTCTCTCACGGACACAGGCAACGCCTGGGTGGCGTGGACGACTGGAGGAGGAACCTGCGCAGCTCCTGGCACCTCAGCTCAAATTTATGCTTATCTGCAGACCGATTCCGTGGTCGGCAACCGTTGCCTGTTCAACGGCGCGCTATCCACGCCAGAATGCAAGATCAGCTATGAAAGCGCAGCAGGAACCACCCCAGCCAACCTGATTCTTGCAGGTCCAACCACAGATTGCGGAAATACCACAACCCCTGGAGAATGCGCGCTTCCTGCGGCTATTGCGCATATTCTTAGCGGCGGCACTGCTACCACCGCCGGTACCGGTCATGCTCCGAACGCAGCCGGCACGGATATTCGTCCGGAAGACGCTGAATTTGCTACCGCCCGCGCAATCGCGCCCTGTGGTCAGGCTGTGGCAACGGGTTCCTCATATCAGGGACTTGGCTATAGCAGCGGTGAAGATATTCTGAGCTTCTTCAGCAGCAGCTCCTTCCATGTGATTAACTTCAGCCTTCCCTCCAGCTATACCGTAACTCCGGTCGGCGCTACTCCGATCGTGGTTGTTGTCAATAAAACCAATACGAGCGGATTCGGGCAAAGCACTATCACTAACCTCAGCAGCTCGACTCTGGCCAAGTTCCTCGATGGAACCTTTTCCTTTGTGAACCAGGCTACAAATCCCAGCGCGAACTCCGGTGCTGTGGCAACGGTCGTCATTCGCGAGCCGCTTTCCGGAACTTACAACACGATGGAATTCAATGTTCCGAACACAATCAGCAACACACTGGACGGAGACACAGGAAATTTCACCTCGCAGGATGTGGGACAAAACCAGGCCAGCGCTCAGAAGAATTGCAGCGGCACCGGTGTCTCGAAGAACCCGCTGGATATCGCAACTACCGGTGGCGGCAAGCGTGTGCGAGCCATCGGCACTGGCCAGGAACTGACTGAGGTGAGCACGAACACCGATGCTCTCGGCTATGCTTTCTGGAGCGTCGCCAACTTTGCCAGCTCATCAACCTTCAACCCAGCTAACGTCAAGTACCTCACCGTCGATGGCATTGATCCCCTGCTGGATGCCAGCACTCCGTACTCCACCTTCAATGGCGCCATCCCCACCACGGGCAGCACAGAGCTGTCACACGTTGATCTCCACACCCTGAACAGCACGCAAGCCTCTGGAACCTTCGCGGGTTTTGGAAACACAGTGAATTATCCGATCTGGTCTCTGATTCGTCTGGTCAACACCGGTTCGGCTGTGTCGACCGGGGTCGCGAACCTGGCCAGTGCAGCGCAGGCATTCGTCAGCTTCGGCACCACCAGCTCGCGCCCGGACTTCAAAACTCCGTCACAGCTTACTGTGGTCCGCTCGCACTTCGTTCCTCCTGCCGGCGTAGGGCAGCCAGCTGCTGCAAATCTGGCTAACGGTGATTCGAAGCTCGGCACCGGCAGAACCTCCTGCACAAAACTGCCGGAAACTGGTGGCGATGTGGGTGGTGTAGTCATTTCGCTGACAAAGGATTCCAGCTCGTGCAGCTCAACAAACACTGCTGGTACCACAACACAGCGCCGGTAAGTATCCCGGTTCCATCATTCTTCAGCAGGCAGACCTGTCTCTACGGCGGGTCTGCTTGTTTCTTGTTTTACGCAAACCGAGAGATGTTTGTCAGGAGCAGGGAATGTACCGCCGCTTGGCTGTAATGCTCGCATGTCTTGCATTCACTATTTCGATCCTTCAGGCACAGACAGAGACTTCTCAACCAGGGCAATCGGAAGTAACGTCAGGCAATGAAGACTGGACGACTATTTATCTAGCAAAGAGCGGGCTTCCGCTTCATGCAACAGGAGGCGTTGTTCTCAGTAAAATAGAGCTTCAGCAGGGATGTACCCGGGAGCTGGTGCGTCTGCAATGGCGATCGAACGATCCCATTGATCTCTACGTGATACGGCCTAAGCACTTAGGAAAAATGCCTGTTGTCCTTTTTCTGTACAACTACACCTACGACATAGATGTTTTTCGAGAAGACCGCTGGTGCGAGCGCGCAGTGCATAATGGATTCGCTGTGGCCGGGTTTCCATCCGCTCTGTCCTGGCCGCGGATTCATATGCCGCGCCCCCTAACAAAATGGTTTGTTAGTGAGTTGCAGGAGGCGCTGGCTACCTCCGCCCACGACGTCCAGATGATTTTGAATTATCTGGAGACACGCGGTGATCTCAATGTGGAGCATGCGGGTATATTCGGGCAAGGATCGGGAGGGGCCATTGCCATTCTTGCTGCGGCTGCCGATCCTCGAATTGCCGCACTTGATTTGATGGATCCATGGGGTGATTGGCCAGATTGGCTGAAGGGTTCCAAACAGATATCTGAAGAAGAACGGACGGCATATCTCAAGCCTGAGTTTTTGCGACGCGTCTCAAGTCTTGATCCCGTACTTTATCTTTCACGATTAGAAGGAAAGGCTCTCCGCATTCAGCAGCTTACTTCTGACACAGCTACGCCAGCGGCTGCCAGGAAGAAGATTGTGGATGCGGTCCCGAAGACAGCACTGGTGGAACAGTATCCAGACCTGACGGCAGAAGCCAAAGCGCTGGGTGCAGAGGGCCTTGTCGGATGGTTCGGAGAGCAACTCAATATCCAGCAGACCGTGCGGAATGGGTTGTTACCTTAGCGCTTGGAGAGAGTTGGGCGCCAACCCATGCCGGAATTGCATTTACGCCGGTGGGATAGCTAACAGGCCAGCCAAATTGCGGCTATCTGCCAAGGCAATGCCGAATAATGGGCATGTTTTACCTGAAGTGAAAGAGTTGAAGAGATGCCCTAAGTTCCTATTGAGCAAAGGGTATCAATAATTAATTTCTAAGCTATTCCGTAAGTGATTGAGGATATGGTAAGCACGATTGCTGTCAAGAGTCCTTTCTAAAACCATCATTCTTCCAGAAAGTGGCTCCGCCAGACGCTGTTAAATCCAGGCGCTTTGAAGTCCATCGCAGCGTACGCTGCGCTGCCATACTCCATCACTGAATCGCGGCTCATAACACGCTATGAGGCACATTATGCCGATCCTAAAAATCGGTTGCGATTGCCTGCATTGTTTCTGCGGTTCAACGATCCTCAGCAGTCCATTCTTTATCTGGATCGCTCTACCAGAAGCTACACTCGCTGGGAGCGCCTGGACCGCTGGCTCTATCAGGGCCTTCACGATTTCGACATTCCCTGGCTTTATCGGCATAGGCCTCTTTGGGACATAATCGTTATCTTTTGTCTGTCAGGAAGAGTTTGGCTATCGATAACCGGGATCATAGTTGCCGTGAGGCGAGTTTACCTGGTGATACTGTCTGCAAGAAGTAGACAACCGAAACATCGGCTTGACCCGCACGTCCCATTGACCAGCAGACTTCTAAAACGGTATCTTTCAAGGCATCTGGTGTTCGGGAAGGCGGTGCAATTCCGCCACTACCCCGTAACTGTGAACGCTGAGAGATCGGCACTCCTTTTGGAAGCCACTGGGGATTTATGTCTCCGGGAAGGCCGCCCGATCTTGATGAAGCGCAAGTCAGGAGACCGGCCAGATGCCAGCCTGGGCTTATTCGACTTCGATGGGAGAGTTGAAAAGCATACCCGCAGTGTACGCTTCTAGGACTGCGGTGGCAGCTGCCTCAGTATTTCTTCCCGCCTGTCTTTTGAGCGTTTGCGTGAGTGACGCGGAGAACGATGCATGGGTTCAGCTTCTGCCCGAAATGTGACTCTCGTACTGGGCGGTGTCCGCAGCGGCAAGAGCCGCTATGCGTTGCAGCTCGCGTCGGGTGCGGCAAAGGTCACATTTCTTGCAACAGCGGAACATCGCCAGGACAGTGAGATGCAGCGCAAGATCGAACGACACCGCTCCGAGCGGCCTGAACACTGGACAACGATCGAAGAGCCTCTGAATCTGGCGGTAGTGATTGCATCGGCAACGGACTGCGACCTAATGATTGTGGATTGCCTGACGCTGTTCGCGGGAAAACTCCTTGAGATTTATGAAAACGATGCGGCAGCTATCAGCCAAAGAATTGATGCGCTGTGTGCGGCCCTCAAATCGAATCAATTCTCCATTGTTCTGGTTTCGAACGAGGTTGGGAGCGGAGTTGTCCCGGCTTTCGAGATGGGGAGGCGATACCGGGATCTGCTCGGCGAAATCAATCAGCGCGTCGCCGCAGTGGCTGACCATGTCGTTTTGATGGTGGCAGGACTTCCACTTGCTCTTAAGGGCTCTCTCCTCAGGGAGGGCGTATGATCCGTCCCCGCGAATCCAGGCAAGAAGCGGAAGGTAGCCAACCTGATATGGACAAACTCATTCGAGGCATAGATCCGCCGAGCGAAGATTGGCGCCAGAGGGCGCGTCTGCGCCTCGACAGCCTGACCAAGCCGCTCGGAAGTCTTGGCCGACTTGAAAATGTTGCGGCACAGGCTGCGGCTATTCGAGGCGAGAAACTCAGCGAACCAGTCCACAAGGCGGTCTTTGTCTTTGCCGCGGATCATGGGGTGGCAGAAGAGGGCGTCAGTGCGTATCCGCGTGAAGTGACCCGGCAGATGGTTCTGAATTTTCTGGCGGAGGGTGCTGCGATCAATGTGCTGGCGCGGTTGCATCAGGCCGCATTACACGTCGTCGATGTGGGAGTGGATACGGATTTTGGTTCGATTCCGGGGCTTCTCGACCGCAAGGTGCGGCGTGGTACACGGAATATGCTGCGCGAGGCCGCGATGAGCGAAGAGGAGGTTGGGAAGGCGCTGAGAGTCGGTTATCTACTTGGAGTAGAAGCTGCGGCCGCTGGGCATAACATCCTTGCGATTGGAGAAATGGGGATTGGCAACACGACCGCGGCCAGCGCTGTGACCTGTGCTCTCACGGGTACGGCGGCCGCAGAGGCGACCGGAAAAGGCACTGGAGTTGATCCCTCTGCGTATGCGAACAAGGTGCGCGTGGTCGAAGCTGCCGTCGTCAAACATTGCGGTGCTTCCATCACCACTTCGCCTGTTGAGATTTTGCGTTGCCTCGGAGGGCTTGAAATTGCCGCCATGACCGGGATGGTGCTTGCTGGCGCCAGACATCGCCTTGTTGTCGTATTAGATGGATTTATCTCTACTGCGGCGGCGGCCCTCGCGGTTGGCATGGTGCCGCATGTACTTGGGTATCTCATTGCAGGACACCGCTCGGAGGAGCCAGGACATAGGTTGCTCCAGGAACATCTCCAGTTGGATCCTTTGCTTTCCCTCGGGATGCGTCTCGGCGAAGGGACCGGAGCTGTGCTGGCAATGCCGATCATTGAATCGGCGATTGCTCTTTACCATCAGATGGCGACCTTCACTTCCGCTGGGGTAAGTGGAGCTACGCAATGAGCGTAGTGAACCAGATCCGGCGAACATGGTTCGATCTGCTCGCGGCTGTGCAGTTCCTGACCCGCTTGCGGGTTCCGGCTGGCCCCTACGAGCCGCATACTCTCGCTCGGTCAGTGAAATTCTTTCCGATTGTCGGAGCATTGATTGGCCTGGGGAGTGCTCTGTTGTATTTCCTATTGGTTCCGCATCTTCCCGTGACACTTGTTGCCGTGTTGATCGTTGGATACCTGGTCACCATCACGGGCTGCCTGCATGAAGACGGGCTTGCCGATGCTGCGGATGGCTTTGGTGGCGGAAGGGATCGCGAGAAGGTTCTGGCCATCATGCGCGACAGTCACATTGGCACATACGGAGCAGCAGCATTGACGCTCACTCTAATTGTGCGGATATTTTTAATTGCATCGTTGTCTCACTCCGAGGCTGCAGGTTATCTCATCGCCGCTCCTGTATTGTGCAGGTGGACGACTCTGCCGCTCAGCTTCTACCTCCCGCCTGCGCGAGAACAGAATAAGGAGCAAGTCGACGGACAGGGCGCGCGGATCGCACGTCTCACGACAAGCAGCAGCTTAGTCGTTGGAAGCCTGCTCACGCTAGTGACTGTGTTTGCGTTATTGCACCTCCGCGCGCTCGTTCCTGTCATGGCTAGCGTGGCCGTAACACTTGCTACGGCACTCTATTACAAGTGCAGGATCGGCGGCATCACTGGCGATTGCTTCGGCGCCACAAATCAACTGGCTGAGGTCGCGGTGTATCTTTGTGGAGCGTGGTCGTGATGGATACACTCATCTTCATCCGGCACGCCGAGACCGATCTTGCGGGCCGGTTTTGTGGACATTCCGACCCGCCAATCAACAAACGTGGTCAGCGACAAATCGAGAGGCTTCTGAAAGCACTGAAGGCCGGATCCATCGATGCCATTTATACCAGCGATCTAGTTCGAGCGCTGGCTACGGCAGAGGCAATCGGGAGAGCCAGCGGCCATTTGCCGATAGCGGTCCCCCAACTTCGTGAGATCAACTTCGGGGAGTGGGAAGGACTGAGTTGGGAGGAAATCGAATCCCGCGATCAAGGGTACGCTCGCCGCTGGTCAGAAGCCTATCCGGACTTACCGGCGCCAAGTGGCGAGAGATTTGAAGTATTCCAATCCAGAGTCCTGACCGAAGTGGAACGCCTCCTCACTGTACCTTCGCAAAGAATGGCCGCGGTGGTTACACACGGGGGAGCCATGCGTGTTGTGCTTCGTTCGCTTTGTGGAGTTGATGAGAGGGAAGCCTGGGAGCGGACTCGAGAATATTGCAGCTTCTTCCGCTATCAACCGGGGAGGATGGCATGAATGGCGTGAAGGCTCGCGTGAGAGAGCTGGCGGGATGGGGTCTCGATGAGGACGAATACCGCCCTGCAATGGATCGCGGCAGTCCAGAGGCGGCACGCAAGGTCGTGGCTCGGAGAGTGCTGTTTGAAGACAGATCAGCCCTAATGGAATGCTGCGATAGCAGATTAACTGTGCGCTTCGAAGAGCAGACATCGCGAGCCGATCTTCACAGCGAAATGACCGGGCTAGACTGGTTTCTCGGTGTCGTGGATCTTCGGTTTCTTCTCGCCTTTCAACGAAGGCTTATTTTCGATTCAGAAACGCAGCAGCTCCCGATGCCAGAGAATAACGATTGGGACAGCCTGATGGATCTGTGCTTTGGAGAGACAAAGCCTGTGGTCTGCGATGCCATACGGACAAACACATCTGTCCTGCTTCGCTCTAGAAACCCAAACCTGCAATTTCGTCTGACGGATGATAGTTCCAATCCGGTCGTAGTCCATTCAGGAAGTCCATTCTTTGAGGTAGGGGAATACCGTGGACGATGGTTTCTTCGAGACGGCTATCACAGGGCATTTCGCGCTCTGCAATCGGGTGTCTTCTATCTTCCCGCTGTGATTGTCCGAGCACGGACCCTCGAAGAACTGGGAGCTGCCCAGCCCTGGTTCTTTTCTGAGAGCGTGCTTTTTTCTGATGCGCCGCCGCGAATTCTCGACTTCCTCGATGATGAACTCGTTATCCAATACGAACGCTCTCCTCTCATCAAGACGCTTCGCCTTACGTTGGAGGAGACCTATTCCCTGCAAGGAGAAGAACAATGAGCATTGCAACCAAGCGTGGAGATAAAGGACAGACCGGTTTGGCCGGTGGCATTCGTGTCTCGAAGGCTGACCTTCGCGTGGAGGCCTACGGTACGGTCGATGAACTTAATACGCATCTTGGTTTTGCCCGCAGCATCTGCCAGAACAAGGAGATTGCGGCATGGACCGAGGAGATTCAGAGAACGCTCTTTCGCGTCGGGTCAGCATTAGCTACCCCTCCCGAGAGCAGAAAAAAGCCGCCCGCTATCTCAGTCGAAGATGTGGACAAGCTCACAGAACTCGTGCACAGGATGGAGGAGATAGAAGGCATTCTCGCGGATTGGTCGCTTCCCGGAGGTCACACAGAGTCCGCGGCATATGAGATTGCGCGCACTGTCTGCCGCCGCGCCGAGCGCTGCGCTGTTCGCTTTGTGGAGAGTGGCGCAATGGATGTGCAGCCAGAGGTGTTGGCCTATCTCAATCGACTTTCCGATGTGATCTGGCTCTTCGGCCGCGTGATCGAGCACAATGCCGGCATCAACAGCCGCTTGCGCGAGGACAGCAACGCCGGTCCAAAATTTTCGAGAGCGTGGTAGCGTCATGATTCAGTCTCACGCTTTTGGCGATAGTGAACGCGCCGCGGTCTACCGTGCGATAGTGGAGCGCCGCGATGTTCGCCGGGGCTTTCTCGACGTACCTTTGCCAGAGGAATTGCTCAACCGCCTGCTTGCCGCCGCGCACAGCGCTCCTTCCGTTGGCCTGATGCAGCCAACGAGATTTGTCGTGATCCGAGATTATGAAGTTCGCAAGGCGGTCCATGACATTTTCTCGGAAGCGAACCATCAGGCTCGGGAGAGCTACGCTGGCGACCAGGCGGAACGATACTTCGGCCTGAAGCTTGAAGGGATCCTGGAAGCTCCACAAAATCTTTGTGTGTTGTGTGATTCAGGTAGCACGCGCGGGTCCGGACTAGGCCGCCAGACGATGCCGGAAACGGCGGTCTACTCAAGCGTCTGTGCGATTCAGAACCTGTGGCTCGCAGCTCGTAGTGAGGGTGTCGGCGTTGGTTGGGTTAGCATTCTCGATCCAGAGCAACTCTGCAAGTTGCTCCATGTGCCGGAACACCTGACGTTCGTTGCGTATCTTTGCCTCGGTTATGTCGATGACTTTGCATTGGAGCCTGATCTCGAACGATTAGGGTGGGAAAAACGTGTCGGGTTGGAGAGTGTTGTGTCCTACGATCGTTTTTCCGGGACGGAGAAACCATGACGGCCCGTGCAGTGATGGTTCTTGGCACAAGCTCCCACGCCGGAAAATCTCTGCTGACCGCGGCACTGTGTCGCATCTTTGCTCAGCATGGTTATCAGGCCGCACCTTTCAAATCGCAAAATATGTCACTCAATTCTGCGGCTACGCCGGAAGGGCTTGAGATTGGTCGCGCCCAGGCACTGCAGGCAGAGGCTGCTGGAATTATTCCATCGGTTCACATGAATCCGATCCTGCTGAAGCCTGCGGGGAATATGACATCACAAGTGATCGTGCGTGGAAAAATCTGGGGACGCCTTTCTGCTGCTGAGTATCACCAACGGCGGGTGGAAGAACTGATGCCGCTTGTCAGAGAGAGTTATGAAAGGCTGGAAGCAGAGAATGACGTGATTGTGCTTGAGGGAGCCGGGTCGCCGGCCGAAATCAACCTGAAGCAGCATGACATTGTGAATATGCGGATGGCGGAGTTGGCAGATGCCACGTGTCTGCTGGTTGGCGACATTGACCGCGGCGGCGTCTTTGCCTCGCTGCTGGGAACTGTGGAGTTGTTGGAGCCTGAAGAGCGGGCGCGCATCGGCGGCTTCGTCATCAACAAATTCCGCGGTGATGTTTCGTTGCTTGCGCCCGGTATTCGCATGATGGAAGATCGGCTCGGCAAACCTTGTATTGGAGTGATGCCATATCTTCAGGGTCTTGCCCTCGAAGAAGAGGACAGTCTCGGATTGCCGGCAGTGGATTCGCTGTGCAATGCGCTGTGGTCTGCGGTCAGCGATGAGAGGCCGTTGCGTGTTGCGGTGATCGCATTTCCGTCGCTTTCCAACTTTACGGATTTTGATGCGCTGCGTGCCGAGTCGTCGGTTGTGGTACGGTTCTGCCGCAGTCGAGCGCAATTACAAGGAGCAGATGTCATTGTCCTGCCCGGCAGTAAGCAAACAGTGGATGATTTGTTCTGGATGCGGGCGGAAGGCCTGGATATAGCGGTAACGGAGGGCGCTAATAGTAGCTTAGTGGTCGGCATTTGCGGTGGAATGCAGATGTTGGGCCAACGTATATTCGATCCATATGAGATAGAGAGTGCAAGATCGATTCGAGGCCTGTGCCTGCTGCCAATCAGCACTACCATGCGGACAGAGAAGATTACTCTTACGGGCACGGGGCGACTTTTAACGCGATCCCTCTTTGAGCAGTCGGTTGATGAAATTGACGTGCATGGATACGAAATCCATGTCGGCGAGACCGAATATCTCGACAAAGCGCAACCCTTTGCTCAACTCGTGCGGCGAACACAGGAACAAGCGGAGTTGGTGGCTGATGGCTGCATCAGCCCAGACTCACGGGTATTCGGCACATATCTTCACGGCATTTTTGACGAAGACGAGTTTCGCCATACCTTCATTACCTCGGCCCGTATGTTTTGCCATCTGGCTCCGGCAGCTGAGTTGAATAACTGGTGGACAAAGCGCCGGGCGTCATTTGACCGGCTGGCAGGCGTTGCCAGTCAATCCCTTGATATGAAAAGCATCTTCGAGTGGGTTGGACTGACATATCAACCGCAGTATGAGAGAGGCCTCGGCGAGTCAGTCTTATGAAGCGCGGTTATTTGCTCCCAGCCGTTTATCTCGCCGATCAGGTCGTAGGCGACCCGGAGTGGTTTCCGCATCCCGTGCGATGGATGGGGTGCGCAATCGCGCGAGGAGAGTTCCTGCTTCGTAGGCCGGGGCAAAGTCCACGCGAAGAATTCCTGCGAGGTGTTTTGCTGGCGACAGCACTCGTGGCTTCAAGTTACCTGTTGACGCGGCTTATCATTCGTGAAGCTTATCGCCGCTCTCGCATGCTGGGTTCTCTGGTGGAGATTACGCTTGGTTGGACGTGCATCGCGGCCCGCAGTCTTACGCAGGAATCCTCTTCTGTTCTGGCAGCGCTTGATGTGAAGGATATAGAACTGGCACGCCAGCGGGTTGCGCGGATTGTTGGGCGCGATACGGAGCAACTCGGCACACAGGACATCGGCCGTGCGGTGATCGAAACCTTGGCCGAGAGCGCATCGGATGGGGTGATAGCGCCTGTGTTCTATATGGTGCTGGGTGGTGTTCCGCTTGCGATGGCTTATAAGGCCGTCAACACTCTTGATTCAATGATCGGTCATGCAGACGAACGCTATTTCTTCTTTGGAAAAGCCGCCGCGCGATTGGACGATGTTGCGAATTATCTGCCGGCACGCCTGACGGCACTGGCCACAGTGGCAGCTTCGGCGTTGTCAGCTGAAGGCATTCCACAAGCTGCTTTGAGTACCTGGCTGCGCGACGGGAACCGGCACAAAAGTCCGAATGCAGGCCATCCTGAAAGCGCCATGGCCGGAGCTCTTGGAGTCCGTCTTGGTGGTGGGAATGTCTATGGAGGCGAGTTTGTACCCGCGCCGCTACTTGGCGCCGAGTTTCGACAGCCAATGCCAAAGGACGCTCGCAAGGCACTTCGCATCGTCTCGGTTGTTACGTTGCTTGGCTTCGGCGCCGGCGTTCTGATAGCCGCATTTTTCCGGAGGAGAGGACAGGCATGATGATGGAACATCCTCTCCACGGCGGTCAGTTGCAGAAGATCGCGAAGAACATTGGCGTTCCTGCGGAGAGCCTTCTCGACTTCAGTGCCAACATCAATCCGGATGGTCCTCCTTTTGGTATGTATGCCGCGTTACGCCAGGCGCTAGACGAACCTTCCGTGCTCACTGCCTATCCGGAATTGGAAGAAACTGCGCTACGCCGAGCATTGGCCTCTTATGCCGGCGTCGAGACTGAAAACATCGCGGTTGCCAATGGCTTTGTTCCGCTTCTTGATGCTGCTTTACGAGCCTTGTCCATACGGCGATGCCGGCTTCCGGTTCCTGCATTCATTGAGTACCGCCGGGTCTTGTCGAACTCCTCGGTTGAAATTGTCCCCGAATGCCTTGATCCAGAATCGAACTTTCAGTACGACATCGAGTCTTTGTTGCAGGGTTCCCATGAGGCAATTCTGCTCGCAAATCCGCAGAATCCCACTGGGGTTCTGCAAGCTCGCGAGAGGATACTGGAGCTTACTCACCTGGCTGCAGAACAGGGAATCCTGATTTTCCTTGACGAGGCATTTATCGATTATCATCCCGAAGCATCGCTTGTGGGTGATGTGGATCGATATCCGAACCTTGTCGTTTTTCGTTCCGTGACGAAGTTCTTCGGCATGCCGGGACTTCGCGTGGCGTATGCGGTTTCATGTGCTAACACAGTTTCTCGGATTCAGGATCGAATCGCGCCGTGGTCGATTACCACACTTGCGTCTCGTGCTGCCGCAGCAGCATTGGCGGACAAGGACTATATCCGCCAGACACTGAGACTCAATGAGCGAAGGCGTAGTCGGCTTGACGATGAGCTGCGGAAGCTTTCATTGCGAACCGAACCCTCTTCCTCGAATTTTGTTCTGTTCCGCTTGCCATCATGGATCGATGCTGGCGCGTTCTGGAAACGCATGATTGATGAGCATCACATCGTATTGCGGTTGTGCAAGGATTACGAGGCTCTTCCAGAAGGCTATCTTCGCGCAGCTGTGCGTAGTGATTTCGAGAACCGCAAATTGGTAGAAGCTCTAAGGCTGACATTCGTGTCGTTTGGGATGAGTGCCAAAGTTATATCTGAAGAGCGCGAGGAAGGGTAACCGAGAGCATGGCGCACTAGTACCTGCCTTTGCTTCCGGCTAAGAGGATTACTTCAAAAACGGAATCCCTCGCCTGCTACATCCAAGGGCCTCTGAATCGGCGGTAGATCCTCGGGGGAACGATCAGGTGCAGACCGATAATCCGGAGCAATGATCTCGCTCATAAGCGACAAAACAGTGACAATCTGACTGCATCGCTGTGCTATTGTTGTCTTACAAAGATTCAGGGTGTCCGCAAGGACATAAAAGGGAAGCCGGTGTGAGTCCGGCACGGTCCCGCCACTGTTACCAGGAGCAGGTCCTTCCAATCGCCACTCAGCTTCGGCTGGGGAAGGCGGAAGGACTAAGAATGGCATAGCCCGTTCTACCTGGGAGTCAGGAGACCTACCCTGAATGATTCTGACGTAAAGCCCTGCGGAGAACAGGCAGAATGCGACGGTTCTTTTCCGATCCAGTTTCCACTTCTCATTCCAAGAATGTCTCCGTCGGCTTTCCGCCAGGATGAAGAGATAATCGGCCGGTAAAACCGCCTGATATGTCTCGGAGGAGAGCGCATGAGCATGAGCCCAGGCTGATGCAGAGCTTCTCCGCGTTCGCCTTTCGGTCTGCTGTGCCTTGCGGCGCAGGAAGGAGAAGTTGTGCAAGAGCCCGCGATCAATGTCGAAACAAAGTATGACTCAGATGCATCCACCGCCAATCGCTCCACCATCGGTGGGCCGGTGTTTATTTGGCTTTTGATGCGCCAATACAAGGACGTAGCAGCCCAATGAGCATTCTTGAACTAAGGCAGGCATCCGTAGTGCGAGGGGGAAGGACGATCCTCGACTCAGTTTCGATTCGGCTGCGGACGGGAGACTTTCTGGCGATAGTCGGGCCAAACGGAAGCGGAAAAAGCACATTGCTGCGTACGATTGCCGGTCTTTGGAGAGCTACTTCTGAGGAGGCATCCTGCTCGATGAGCCAATGGCAAATCTCGACATAGAACATTCGCTGGAAGTTCTCACCCTGTGCCGGAGGCTTACCGCAGTCGCTCGTTATTGCTCGAAAGTTGCACTCATGCATCTGGGCGAATTCAATCGATTGGCCCCTGCGAACGGGTGTTGAATGCGCAATCCATCGAAGAAGTCTTTCGTGTCACTGCCGAAACTCTCTACGGACGCGAGGGGCATCCATTCTATGTCTTTCATACGAGTGAGGACGGAAAGGGGCACAGTCGGGAAATGTAGTTCCGCAATTTAGAACTTGTTAAGTAGGGTCCTTTTATATCTGAACAAAGCGCGTCGGAGCTTTGCACAATTTAATACAAGGCGGGATGTACGGGAAGCGCGGTGCGAATCCGCCACTGCCCAGCAGCTGTATGCGATGGAACCGATTGCACAATGCCACTGCCCTTGTAAGGGTGGGAAGGCGCAGTCGCGGCAAGACATCGCAAGTCAGAAGACCGATCCCTCCAGCACGATAAGTCCGCTCTTTCTAGGGCGAAGGAGGACACGAAAAGTGATTGCAAGATTTCGATTTCTATTTTCTACCGGTCTGAGTTTGCTGGCTGTTCTATTCGTACTGAATCTAAATGCTCAAACGGGCGAAACAATACGCGGCAAGGTCCTGGACTCCTTAGGCAATGCAGTTTCGCCTGCTAGAGTCGCTCTTCTTCAGGGAGACAATAAAGTCGCCGAAGGCACTGTGGATGCCGAAGGCTTTTTCTCGCTCAACGCGCCTCGATCAGGAACATACAGCCTTCACATCGAGGCCGAGGGCTTTTCAGAACAGACCATTTCACCAATATTTGTCGGCGACGGAAAGACGGTAGAGACGACCGTGCATTTGAGCGTTGGCGCTCTGCCGCAGCAGATTGTCGTGACTGCAACCGGAACAGCGATTCCGGAGTCCCAGACGGGCGCATCGATCAGCCTCATCGACAGCGACCAGATTCAGGCATTGAACAAGCTGGATGTTCTCGAGGAACTTCGGCTGGTGCCCGGAGCACAGATCGTCCAGACCAGTCAGCGCGGAGGCACCACTTCCCTGTTCCTTCGTGGAGGCGAATCCGATTTCAATAAGGTTTTGATCGATGGCATTCCGGCAAACAGCATCGGAGGCGGCTTCGACTTCGCGCAGCTCACCAACAGTGGGGTTGCCAGCGTGGAAGTGCTTCGCGGATCGAACAGTGTTCTCTATGGAAGCAATGCGCTGGTCGGTGTCGTGAGTGTGACCTCAGCCAAAGGCTCAACCAGCACTCCTCAGTTGAAATACGCAGCAGACGGCGGAAACTTCAATACCTACAATCAGGACGCCTCTCTTGGGCAGGCAATCGGGCACTTCGATTACTTCGGCAACTTTGCGCGTTATGACACGAGAGGCAGCTATTCCAACGATTTCTTTCATAATGTTACGTTCGACGGAAATCTTGGCTGGTTTTTGAACGAGAGAACAGGCATACGCATCACCGCACGTCACAATACCACCAATCTTGGAACCCCCAACGGCATCTTGTTCTATGGGATTGAAGATGATTCCACGCAACGAAACGAGAACACATACATCGGTGGAACCATACAGGATCAAACCACAGAACGCTGGCATAATCAGGCGCAGTTCGCTTATACACAATTCAGCGACCTGAATGTTAATCCAACACCGACGGGCTCATTCTTCGATTCACCAATTGAAGGACCTGTGTATCTGGGAAATACGGTAACCATTCGCGGAAGCAATGGATACAGTGTGACCGGCCAGGCAATTCTTGATTTCGGCGGCGCCTATCCAATGATCTTCTCGTCATATGAAGGCCACCGGTCCATCAATGCCCAGACGGAGTATCGTTTCTGGGAAGACTGGACAGGAGTCGCAGGTGCTCGTTTCGAGCATGAGAACGGCCAGGGACTGACTCGCAACAATTACCGTTACTTTGCTGAAGGTCACGGCAGCCTGGCCCATCGCTTTTTTGCGACTGCAGGCGTGGGCGTCGATAAGAACGAAGTCTTTGGCGTTGCCGCAACGCCGCGCGTCTCTCTGGCCTATTATTTGCGGAGCCCGCTGGACGCAGGATTCTTTGGACAAACGAAACTGAGATTCAACTATGGACAAGGAATCGAGGAGCCCAGTACATCACAGCAGGGGTCAGCACTCTTTGCCTTGCTTACTCCGGAGCAGATCAGTCAGTTCAACATTTCGCCGATCGGTCCCCAAAGAAGCCGTACATTCGATGCGGGTATCGAACAGGGACTCTGGAATGGACGTGCCATCGTCGGGGCAACCTTCTTCTATAACAGATTTTATGATCTGATTTCCTTTCTGAATGTAAATGAACTGGTCGCTTTGGGAGTGCCTCCGGAAGCCGCCGAAGCCACGCCTTTCGGCGGAGCATACGTCAATGCGGACTCCGAACGCGCATTGGGTGCTGAGCTCGACGCCAAAATCGACCTGAGGCATGGCCTGATCTTTCAGGGAAACTATACGTATCTCGATCCAGTGACCACCAAGGCCTTCGGTGTTCCATCGTTCAATCCACAGTTTCCCAGTATTCCAATTGGAGCTTTTTCTCCACTCGTCGGAGCAAGACCTTTTCGACGTGCCCCCCATTCCGGAAGCCTGGCTCTCTTCTACAACCACAAAAATTTCACTGCGACCTTCAGCGGGTCTCTGATTGGAAGCCGCGATGACAGCACGTTTCTCTCCAATGCAGATGGCGGCAATACCATGTTGCTTCCTAACCGGAATCTGGCTCCTGCCTATCAGAAGTTCGATATGAGTGGCTCTTATAACTTACGCTCTTCATTGCAGCTTTACACCAGCATCGAAAATCTCTTCAGCCAACACTATCAAGCGGCCTTCGGGTTCCCGGCCACACCGTTTACCATCCGCAGCGGCCTTCGGTTCACGCTAGGCGGCCCAACAGGCTGGGCTTTCTGGAAATAGCGAAACCGAGTGCAGGTTTTGAGCACCGCCTTTCAATTGCACAGGCTGTGCTCAAGCTCATCAGGAGCACAAAATGAACGAGGAAGCAACTTGCCCTTACCTAGATTCCCCCCAACAATGGATAGGAACACCCGGCCAACTTTGGACGCGAGCCTCGCGATTTCTCGGATCAGACATCTCACTCGTCCGAGTGTTGCTTCAGTGAGCAACCTACGCAACGCAGCGTCCAAACGCCACGGCTGAAACGCAGATCGGTCAGAGTCAGCGGAGCAATGTCCACTCGCCAGAAAATCATCATGGGCATTTGCAAAGCATGGACAATCGCTGCACGAGTTACCGCTGGATGAGTTACGGCGATGGTGTGTTTTATTGACCGCTGCTCGTCCATCCATCTTCCGACTCGAGCAATTAGGTTTTCCAGCGACTCTCCTCCGTGCGGTGCGGCGCTTGGATCGGTCAACCACGCAAGGACTCCGTCGGGATCCTCGGCTTGCAGTACATCCAACTTCCTACCGCTCCATCGTCCATAGTCGTAGTCTCGCAGTTCCTCTGCCAGCACCACCGGGAGTCCCAAGATATGGGATGTTTGTTGGGCTCTTTGCTCGGGTGCTGACAAAATGCGGTCCGCCCGAGGCACAGTCCAGGGAAATCCACCAATCCCCTTATCATCGCGCTCGATAACAGGTTCGTCGAGCGGAAAGGCTGCCTGTCTTTGTGATTCTGTTGCTGCGTGCGCGATGAGCGTGAGCCGAGCGGTCAAGGGAGTTCCTCTGCCGGGTCTATACCAGAACCTTGACACTTATGATAGAGGGACCATAGGGTTAGATTAGTCTTTGATAATGAAGTGAAGAAGCCGGTGCAATTCCGGCGCGGTCGCGCCACTGTGATATAAGCCAGACCTTCCTTCATTCCTGAAGCGAACTCTGCTTGTGGGACGCATGATCCCGGGAGGTTCTCAAATGGCCCAATCCGTAGTTAGTGTGCTGACGCCTCAACCTGTTTCCATTCCAGCTATTCCCGTCCGCGAAATATTGCCTTGGGCCTTGTTTGGCGGGCTCCTGATGTTGCTGGCGATTTACTTTGTCGGAGCCGAACAGGGGGCTACTTCTCTCATCCAGGGACATGCCGTTCATGAATTCGTGCATGACGGCCGTCATCTCCTCGGATTTCCCTGTCACTGACAAGAGGCTATTAGATGATTCGCATCCTGCTTCTGCGCGGGATGCTTGCAGGCGTCGTCGCAGGCCTTTTCGTCTTCGCATTGGCCCGGTGGATCGGCGAACCGCAGGTAGAACGCGCCATCGCAATTGAAATCAGCATGGACCGGGCGAAAGACGAGCCGCCTGAGCCTGAAATTGTGAGCCGCAGCATTCAAAGGAACTTCGGATTGCTGACGGCGACCGTCATTGAAGGTACTGCCATAGGTGGCATTTTCGCGCTTGTTTTTGCCTTCGCCTATGGCCGGATGCCTGTGACAAGCCCGCGTTCACTTTCAGCCCTGTTGGCAGGTTTGGGATTTGCAACACTTGCAGTTGTCCCTGCGCTGAAATATCCGGCAAATCCGCCTTCCGTAGGGAATCCCGAAACCATCGGCCTGCGCACCGGGGCATTCTTCCTGCTGCTTGCCGTTTCGGTCATTGCCATGGTCCTCGCAGTTCAAGTTGAGAACCGTTTGCATAACCGTTTGGGCGTCTGGAATGCTTTGCTGGTTGCGGCAGTTTTCTTCGTCGTTGTCGTTGCCACAGGTGCTCATTTTCTTCCAAATTTCGACGAGGTTCCGGTCGGATTTCCCGTGACCTTGATGTGGAGATTCCGTATGGCCGTCCTCGAAATGCAGATGCTTCTGTGGACTGTACTTGGGTTCTTTTTTGGGTGGCTTGCGGAGAAAGCTGCATCAAGCCCTGAAAGCACACATCGCTGGACGGCATACAGCCAGTAGATAAGCCTTCGTTTTACCAAAGGACAAGAAACAATGTATCCGCTGCAGGAATCCTCAAACTCTGGCATCCATCGTTCGCATCCTCCGAGGAGGGTTCTCCGGTTTGGCATGGCTCTACGACAGCAATTCCGCCTCAAAGCAATTCTTCTGCTGGTTTATGTGCCGATCCACGTCTTGACGCTTTCGGCACAAACCAGACCGCAGCGGATAGTTTCCACATCCCCCAGTATCACGGAAACGCTCTTTGCGCTGGGCGTTGGAGATGAGGTCGTCGGGGTGTCACGCTTCTCGAATTACCCGCCTCAGGTTCAGAAACTTCCAAAAGTCGGCAGCTATGTCCATCCTGATGCCGAGGCCATTGCTCGACTTGTGCCTGACCTCGTTGTGCTGGAGCGCAAAAGCAATGCCAATGATCTAACGGACAGGTTGACTGCTCTTCACATTCCATTCGTCGAAGTGCCATACGTCAGGCTGGAAGATATTTACACAGGCATTCAGCTCATCGGGAAAGCCGCAGGCGTTCCCGACCGCTCGGCCATCCTGATCGCCCAGATCAAAAGCTCTCTCGACGCCATTCAGTCCAAAGCAAAGACTATGCGCTCCCCGCGTGTGCTGATCATAGTGGATCGTCAACAGGGAACGCTGAATAATCTGATTGCTGTTGGTCCTGATAGTTATGTGAACCAGGTTCTCGAAATTGCCGGCGGCATCAATGTCCTGGCAAAACCAGGTCTGCCGCAATACCCGCATATTTCGCTTGAAACGGTCCTGCGTGAGAATCCTGATGTCATTATCGATCTGAGTGGTACACAGGAAACTGAAGAGGCTCGCCGAGCCTCACGTGCCGCAACTCTTGCCTTGTGGAGTCAATATCGGGATCTTGCGGCTGTCCGAACTGGACACGTTTACGCCGGCACCACCGATTCGCTCGTCGTTCCCGGCCCGCGCACTCCGATTGCGACGCAACAGCTATTTGATTTCGTTCATGGCATCGGAGGTTCGGATTGAGCTGTCTGCTGGAAGTCGATGGCGTGAGCTTCTCCTACGGAAGCCGCCCCGTCCTTGATTCGATCAGCTTTTGCGCCGAAGAAGGAGAGTTCCTTGCGCTGCTCGGCATCAACGGCTCCGGAAAGAGCACTCTGCTCGACATCATCTCCGGGTTTCGCATGCCCGAAACCGGTGCAGTCACCATCGTCGGACGCCATCAGAAGCAATGGAGACGCCGGGAAATCGCGCAACAGATTAGTCATCTGCCGCAGGCCATCCATGCCGATCTCCCATTCACTGCAGAGCAGTTAGTCGGTATGGGCCGATACCCGCACACTGACCACTGGTATGAATCCGAGGAGGACCACAAATACATCCGTGCGGCTATGGAGCGCACTTCCTGCTGGCCGCAGCGTCATCGCGCCTTTCGCTCTCTGAGCGGAGGTGAACGCCAGCGTGTGCTGCTCGCCGCGTGTCTCGCTCAGAACGCCAATACGCTCCTTCTGGACGAGCCATCCACCTTCCTCGACATCGAACAGCAGTTGCACTGCTTCAACATATTGCGGGAAGAAGCGCGTGAAGGAAAACTCTGCATCGCCGCTACGCATGACTTGAATCTGGCGCTAACCTACTGTACACGCCTCATCGTGCTTGCAAGCGGAGCCATCGCCTATGACATCCGAACCGCAGAAAC
Source organism: Acidobacterium sp. FHG110202_01 (assembly GCF_059115305.1). Lineage (NCBI taxonomy): Bacteria > Pseudomonadati > Acidobacteriota > Terriglobia > Terriglobales > Acidobacteriaceae > Acidobacterium > Acidobacterium sp. FHG110202_01. Next base: position 74,724 of record NZ_JBZYWJ010000003.1, on the reverse strand, counting down.
CCATGACAACACAGAATGGCTGAGCCTGTTTTCAAAACGCCTCGATATGGGCAGCACTCCGGCAGGCTCGCCCTGGGTGTGGTACCAATGACCACAACCCAACAGCTTGGCTTCCTGACGCGGTACAGCGTCCTGCTCTCCTTCATGGTCTTTGTCGGAGCAGCGTTGCTGCTCCCGTGGGTCGGAGCCGGCCCCATCAGCCTGACGCGCGTGCTGCAACGTGAGGCGCCGGACTACGAGATTTTGCTTCAATTGCGGGTATCCCGTACTCTTCTCGCACTCGTTGCCGGAGGCGCACTTTCACTCGCAGGTACGCTTTTTCAGGCGATGCTGCGCGATGCGCTTGCCACACCATACACACTTGGCATCTCGGCGGGCGCTTCACTAGGAGCAGTCGCCGTCATAGCCGCCGGCTGGGAGACCTTCCTCGGAGTTCCCGTAACGTGGATCGGAGCCTTGACCGGGGCCTTCGGTGTTCTCATCCTCGTGATCGGAGGCGCATTTCGTCAACGCCAGATTTCAGTTTTCAGCCTGCTCCTGACAGGGATCGCCATTAATAGCATCTGTGCTGCCTTCATCATTATCTTGAGCAATTTCGCTGGCATGTCGCGTTCGTTCTCCATTGCGCGATGGCTGATCGGCAGCATCGACGCGACAAGCTACACCTCGCTAGTAGTGTTGGCAGCAGTTGTGTTCATAACTTCTGCCTTCATACTCGCGCAGGCACGCAGTTGGAATCTGCTTGCTGTTGGGGAGCGATGGGCGGCCTCGCGTGGTGTGCGTGTTGGAGCTCTACTCGCGCAAGGCTATATCCTCGGCTCAATTCTTGTTGCCGGGGCAATTGCTCTCACCGGCCCCATCGGTTTTGTCGGATTGATTGTGCCGCATCTTGTGCGCTCACGCATCAGCCCCGATCATCGGCTCCTGATGCCTTGTTCCTTTCTCTTAGGTGGAGCACTACTCGCGCTCTGTGATGCCCTCGGTCGCATCATCATGCCGCCCTCGGAGCTTCCAGCCGGTGCTGTACTTGCCTTAATTGGTGGCCCATACCTGGTCTGGGTAATCCGCCAAAGAACGCCTGTGGAGGAGATATGACATCGTATCGTCAGCGCGTCATCCGTGCGGATGGCCGCACTCTGAACATCGTTCAACACCGCGGGCATCTGTCGTACTGCGTAACCGGCTGCTGCTGTGGCCGAACCGACCGCGGCTATGCTGAGGTTCCGGTCGATGTCTATAAGGAAGAGTGGCTGCGGCGCAAAATCCGCAATGAAGTACATCTCACCAAAGGCGGATGCCTCGGCCCCTGCGCGTTGGCGAATGTAGCCTGCCTCGTCTTTGACGGGCGATCCGTTTGGTTCCACTCCGTAAACAGCGCCTGGCAGGTCCGGCAGATCTTCGATTACACCGAGTCGATGCTCAAAGCCGACCGATTCCTCAAACCTCCGGCTGAGCTGAGCGAGTTCGTCTTCAACTACTACGACTGGGATGTACGCAAACCGGCCGAACTGCCCGACGAAACCGAGGCTCCGCAACCAACCGGCGGCATCATGCTGCTTTCACACGCGGATACGGACCTTTTGACGTTAGCCCGCGCAAAAGACCTTCTCCCTGCGGAACTCGAAGTAGGTTCTTATTCCCTCAACGCACTCCACAGCGAAGATCAGATGGAGGTACTGCTTGGCGGGAAGTTAGGCCGTGCCCGCGTTATTGTGCTGCGTGTTCATGGCCCTCTCAGTTGCGTGCCAGCGTTTAACCGCCTGCGCGAGATGTGCATTCAGCGCGGACAGTCTCTCGTGCTCATCAGCGGCACCGGCGAGCTAAGCCCCGAGTTCTCGCAAACCGTCAACGTTCCTGGCGACGTGATGGAGACGGCCGCTCAGTATCTTGCTCTTGGCGGCGTCAACAACTTTATCGAGTTGTGTCGCTTCCTTTCCGACCGCCTTCTACTAACCGGACATGGCTACGCAGCTCCCACTCCAATGCCGGAACATGGTGTCTATCTCCCCGACATGGATATTGCCGCCATCGAAGACTGGGAACGCAGAGCCGATCCGCGCAAGCCCACGGTTGCTGTGCTCTTCTACCGGGCTCATCGCATGAGCGGCAACACTGGATTTATCGATGCCCTGGCGCAGGCAATCGAAGAGCGTGGAATGAATGCACTCTGCATCTTCACTTCGAGCCTCAAGTCGTTGGAGGCCGGCAGACCTGCAGCCTTCCAGTGGATCGAAGGGCGCACAGACGTGCTAATTTCAACGCTGTCATTTGCGCTTGGCGAAGTCAACACCGGAGACATTACGGAACCAGGCGAAGCCGTCACATCGCTCGAAGAACTAGGAGTTCCCGTCATCCAAGCCATTGCCAGCGGAATGGCGCAAGGCGCATGGGAAGGATCGCGCCGAGGCCTGAACTCGCTCGATACTGCCATCAATGTAGCCATTCCTGAATTTGATGGCCGCATTATCACCGTACCGATTTCCTTCAAGGAACGCGGCGCATCGGTTTCCGATGGTCTCTATGTTCCGCACGAGAAACGGATCGAACGAGTAGCCGGAATCGCAGCCCGCTTGGCGAAGCTTAGCCACACGCCAAACTCAGAACGGCGTATCGCCTTTGTTCTCACAAACTCAGCCGCCAAGGCCTCTCAGGTTGGCGGAGCAGTTGGTCTCGATACTCCCGCAAGTCTCCTGACGGCACTGCACGCCATGCGAAGTCGCCGCTACAACATCACCGCATTGCCGAATACATCCGACGACCTGATGCAGAGTTTGCTCGAACGCGGATCGTATGACGATCGTCACCCGCTACATCCCGACTATGCGGAACGTTTCTCAAGAGCGGCATATCACGCACAGTTCTCCGCGTTCCCTGAGCGTTCCCGCCGCAGAATGGAAGACTACTGGGGACAGCCGCAGCCTCATGGATCCAGCGTGCGCTCCGCGAAGCCAAAGACGGATAAGAAGCTCATGGGCTCGCTCGCTGGAAAACTCGCAGCCCTCGATCATGAGCCGTGGAGCGACGAGCAAAGCTATCACTTCGCATCTCTCAACTTTGGCAATGCACTGGTGGCTCTCCAGCCACCACGCGGATTCGGCATCGATCCGGATACCATCTATCACACACCTGATCTCCCACCGACGCATCAGTATGCCGCCTTCTACCGTTGGCTCAGCACGCCGCAATCGGAAGGCGGGTGGGGCGCAGATGCCATCGTGCATCTGGGGAAGCACGGCACACTTGAATGGCTTCCCGGCAAAGGCATCGGTCTCTCTGAGGAGTGTTTTCCCGATCTTCTACTGGGGGACATGCCTCTTGTCTATCCATTCATCATCAACGACCCCGGTGAAGGCAGCCAGTCCAAACGCCGCGCGCATGCGGTAATCATCGATCACCTGACTCCACCAATGACCACGGCAGAAACCTACGGCGTGCTCGCTGAGCTCAATCAGCTTGTCAACGAGTATTACGCCGTAGAAAAGCTTGATCCCGCAAAGCTGCCTTATTTGCAGCAGCAGATATGGGATCTCGTGCAAAAAGCGAATCTACAGGCCGACCTTGGCCTCAAGACGATGCTCAGCCGTGATCATGGCGACCATAAGCACGATTGGGATGACGAACTGACGCCAGAGGGAATTCCGACAACGCTGGCGGAAATGAGCGGCAATGACGTCGCTCACCTAATTGAAGACCTCGACGGCTACCTCTGCGAACTGGGCATGGCGCAGATTCGTAGTGGATTGCATACATTGGGGCAAATGCCACCTCTGCCGGAAATGCTTCAGTCGCTGACACGTCTCTCCAACTCAAGTGCTCCAAGCCTTCAGTCGTCTATAGCCAGCGCATCCGGTTTTGACCTTGCGGCTCTTCTGGAAAAACCAGGAGAGCGGCTTCCAGAGAGCCGCAATCTACTTGGTCAGATAGTGCATACGCATGCCGATGTCCTGGATTTGCTCGATAAAGCGGCACTCGATCTGTACACCATGCTCGAAAACTTGGGCTTTCGGAGAGATTCTATCTCTGAGGTTCAGAAGGCTGTTCTCGGCTTCGCGTCAGAGGACGTTAGCAATGTTCTCGACTTTGCCTGCGCAACGCTTGTTCCACGGTTGGAGCAGGCCGGCGATGAGATTGAACATCTACTTGATGCGCTTGAGGGGAAATACGTCCCTGCAGGACCAGCAGGTGCTCCCACGCGAGGAATGGCGCATATCCTGCCGACTGGCCGCAACTTCTATGCCGTCGATCCAAGAGCGCTCCCCTCTCAAGCATCCTGGCGAGTCGGCCAACACCTCGCACACGAAGCCATCGAGCGTTTCGTCAAAGAAGAGGGCACATATCCCGAGATGATGGGATTAAGCGTGTGGGGCACCTCACAGATGCGGACTCACGGTGACGACATCGCAGAGGCCTTCGCCCTGCTTGGTGTTGAGCCGAGATGGAACGCGCAGTCCCGCCGCATTGATGGCGTTTCTCTAATCGCACTTCAAAATCTGGGAAGGCCGCGCATCGACGTGACCTTGCGCATCAGCGGATTCTTCCGCGACGCATTCCCGCACCTGATCGATCTCTTTGACCAGGCAGTCTCGCTGGTGATCGATCAGGATGAACCGCTCGACCAGAACTTCCCACGGAAACACTATCTGGCGGACCTCGAAAAGAAGAAGGAACTACCTGCCGATGAAGCCGAGGCTCAGGCGCGCTATCGTATATTCGGAGCAAAGCCCGGCGCCTACGGAGCGGGCATTCTCCCTCTGATTGAGACCGGCAACTGGAAAGACGAACAAGACTTTGCCCGCGCCTTCCTGGAATGGGGCGGCTACGCTTATGGCGGAACTGCGGCAGGCGTCGATGCACGGCCAGTATTTGCCGAGCGACTTCAGTCCATTCAGGTCGCACTTCACAATCAAGACAATCGAGAACACGACATCTTCGATTCCGACGACTACTTCCAATTTCACGGCGGCATGGTTGCATCTATCCGTGCGCTCACAGGTGTTCAACCCAAGGCCTATTTCGGCGACAGCTCCCGGCCTGATGCTGTGCGCGTCCGCGATTTGAAGGAGGAAGCTCTGCGCGTCTATCGCTCGCGCGTCGTCAATCCGAAGTGGATAGAAAGCATCAAGCACCACGGATATAAGGGCGGTCTCGAACTTGCAGCCACAGTCGATTACATCTTCGGCTTCGATGCCACGGCGCAGATCGCACCAGACTTCGTCTACGAAGGACTTACCGAACACTATGCGCTTTCGCAGGAGATGAAAGAATTCCTCTCAAAATCGAATCCCTGGGCTTTGAATGCGATTGCCGAACGGCTCTTAGAGGCGGTCAATCGTGGGCTGTGGGAGAATCCAAATCCGGAGACGCTGGAGGCTCTGCGAGGCGTACTGCTGGAAAGCGAAGCGGTTCTCGAAGCACAAGGTGAACCGAAGCGGGAAGCAGTGGAATGAAGCCGATCACGTATCCGTTCTCAGCTATCGTCGGGCAGGAGCAAATGAAACTTGCCTTACTCCTGGCTGCCGTTGACTGGCGTCTCGGCGTTCTGCTGCGCGGCGACAAAGGTGCCGGCAAAACCACAACGGCACGTGCGCTCGCAATGCTGCTTCCTGAACCGGCGCCATTCGTGAATCTGCCCATTGGCATTACGGAGGATCGCCTGCTTGGAGGCCTTCACCTCGAAAGTACCCTCAAAGGAAGTCCTTCTCTGAAGCCTGGGCTGCTCTCTGAGGCCAACGAAGGTGTGCTTTATATCGATGAAGTGAATCTCCTGCCGGCACATCTCGGAGATGCGCTACTCGACGCCGCTGCCACTGGTGTTCATGTGATCGAGCGTGAAGGCTTCAGCGTATCCCACCCGGCGGAGTTCGTGCTGCTCGGCAGCATGAATCCGGAAGAAGGTCTCCTGCGCCCACAGTTACTCGATCGCTTCGCCCTGTCTGTGGACATTGCAGCGCCTCTGGAAGTGCAAGAGCGGCAGATGATTGTAGAGCGCAGACTCGAATTCGAGCGCAATCCGGAAGGATTCGTAGTGGAGTGGGCCAACGAACAGAAAGCACTGCATGACAAGATTGCCCGAGGCAGAGATCGCATAAATTCAGTCAATTGCCCAGGAGAAATTTTGACACAGATCGGAGCGGCAATCTGTGCAGCAGGTGTGCGCTCACTGCGAGCAGACCTTGCCGCAGTGCGTGCCAGCATTGCATGTGCTTCCGTAATGGGTGATGCGAGCGTAGAGTCACGCCATGTCGATGCTGTACTTCCCCTCGTGCTCAATCACCGCACAAAAACAGGTGTTCGTTCCATGCCGCCAACTCCTTCGCCCCTTCCGCGCCCACAGCCCGAAAACTCTGGTCAAAATCAAAATGCGAAGGAAGCAATGGAGCGTATCTTCGCTCCAAGGGAAATGATTGCGCCGGTTATTTACGCGCCTGTGAACGAATCTGCACAGCGCGGCGATGCTCAGGCAGCCCTTGTTGAACACCCAGGGCCGGTTATCGCCACGCGACGAACCGAAACCCCTCGGGAGGTTGATCTTCGCGCGACTCTGAACCATGCAGTGCTCGAAAGAGGAACTCTTCAACCGCGCCTGTCGGATATGCATGAGAAAGTGCGCGCACCAAGATCAGGTGTGAGGTATCTATTTCTGATCGATTCAAGTGGCTCGCATGCGGCGCAGGAGAAGATGCGGCTTGTGAAGGGTGCAGTTCTCGGCATACTCAATCGCTCATTCAAGAAAGATGATGAAGTGGCAATCGTTGTCTTTCGTGGCGTCGATGCTAAGGTGTTGCTTGAGCCGTCGCATCAGCTAGACGACGTTGCTGCAGCCCTTGAATACCTTCCCACAGGCGGACGAACACCACTGTCGCATGCCCTTGAACTCGCGAAGACGTATCTTACCTCCTCAACCCTTCTGATTGTATTGAGTGACGGACGAGCGAACGTGGCTTTCCGCGACGGTGATCCGTGGAAGGAGGCTTTGGAAATCGCCAGGCAGCTGCACTGTCGCTCTCTCGTTGTCGACACAGAGAACGCCGCATATTCGGGCCGACGTGCCGGCGAGCTGGCAGACGCGTTGAGGGCCTCCTTAATCACTCTTGCTGACTTCGAAGATCTCGACCGACTGGAGATCAAGAAATCCTCGGAAGAACCCACGAGGTTCTAGCATCGGAAACTGGTGCAAAGAGAATGGTGCAACAGCGCCTCGTCCAATCCATTCTTTCAGAAGAGATTGATACTTCCATTCCCGAAATCAACGTTTAATTAATGTCTACCTCCAATTGGATCATCTCTAAACCGCCTATTTATCAAGGAGATAGTGGTCTAACCGGAGCAATTTGGAGTATCGACAAGAGAGGGAGATGGAGCTAAGTAATAGAAGGATATGGTAGGCACGAGCGGATTCGAACCGCTGACCTCTACCGTGTCAAGGTAGCGCTCTAACCAACTGAGCTACGCGCCTGCAAGGTGGGAGACTTACCTGTTTATGATATCAAGATTTTCCTGCCTGTGGCACGAGTTCTTTATCCAGCGGAAAGAGCTACTTCTGCTGCTGTATAGTCTTAAATAATGGCTTCGAAAGTCCAGGTAAACTCTAAGCCGGAGGCGAAGACTCCCGGTTTTCTGTACACTGCGCTCATTCTTGGATGGCTGATTCCAGGCCTTGGGCATGTGCTCACCAAGCATTGGATTCGTGCGGTGCTTCTCTTCGTCTCGATTATCGCCATGTTTGTCCTCGGGCTGTTGATGCAGGGGAAACTCTATCAGGCAAACACTGGTGACATGTTGGAGATGCTCGGGTTTGCCGGTGATCTTGGCGGTGGCGCGCTCTACCTCCTTGGGCGCGTCATGGACCTTGGACATGGCGCGGTGCAGATTGCCACAGCAGATTACGGGACGAAGTTCATCGTGGTTGCCGGGCTGTTGAATGTCATCTCTGCGGTGGACGCGCACAACCTTTATATTGGCAGGAAGCCGGCATGTTAGTGCTCTCACATTTTTCTTCCGTCCTGCTCTTTGCTACTTTCGCCTCGGTGGTCTTCGGGATTACACAGCGCACGGCGCCAAAGGCAATGGTCCGTTATGGGCTCTATTGCTGGGCCTTATTTGTCGGGATCGTGATCGCCGCCAGCTGGCTTATGTGGTTGGTCCGGCGCTGAGGCCTTTTTCTATCAAAGGAAGCATCGAGGTCAGTTGTCTACTGACTTCCTTGGCGTGTAACTCCTGGTCGATAAACAATTGACATTGAGATAGTATGTTCGCGGAACACCGATTCGGCTTCATTTTTTTATTTGTGAATAGATGCTAAGGTCTAACCACTATATCTTCCCGGTTTCATTATCAGATACGTTCGCTGCTTGACTATGTGGCGCGGGTCTGCGATTTGGCCACGTCCCCTTTAACGGTAGGAGCTTTTCCTTTGGGACTAGGGGCTCAATCGTTTTCGGCTTCTTAAGCATAGCCATAGAGCACACACTTATCTACATGTAAATAATATGCTTATGATCCACCTTATACAGGTGGAGTGGGTGCCTTTTTTCTCGAGGCCTCGTATAGCGAAAGTGCTGCTTAACCAGCCTTCAAAAGTTTGTTCTTGACAGTTCTGAGTTCTCGTCACCACACTGTTTCCGCTCATAAAGAGAGGTCGGACCTTTACGGGCATTTTGGAGGCTCGAAGTGTGTTTACGTCATTCTAGAAAAATAAGTCTGTACAGTGCCTGTGTGAGTTGTATGCTTCTGATCTCCGTGCCCTTGTTCGCGCAAACTGCTGGTACGGGAAATATTCAAGGCACACTTACGGATCAAACGGGTGCGGTTGTTCAGGGCGGCGTTGTGACAATTACTGATGACTCAACGGGAGTGCAGCACAAAACAACGACCGGTGCGGATGGGCTCTATAGCTTTCCGAATACCCCCATCGGGGTCTATAACCTTGATGTGTCGGCGCAGGGGTTTCAGCATTATACGCAGTCGCACATTGTGCTTGAGGTAGGAAGCAGCATCGCTGTCAATGTGCCTCTGTCTGTGGGCACAACGGACCAGAGGGTTGTGGTTCAAGCCAGCAGCATGGCCCTGCAAACAGAAGACCCTTCGTTTAAGCAGACGATTGATCAGAAAACGATTACGGAGCTGCCTCTGAATGGACGCCAGGTGACTTCGCTGATTACATTGTCAGGCGGCTCTGCGAATGCGAACGAAGGCAGCGACGTTCAGGGAAGCAAGACATTTTTCAGCTCCGTGGTGGTTTCAGTCGGTGGCGGAATGGGCAATGCGACGGACTATCGTCTGGATGGCGGCGACCACAACGATTACATGACCAATGTCAATCTTCCATTTCCTTTTCCAGATGCGGTGAGCCAGTTCAGCGTGGAGACATCGTCGCTGGGAGCGCAGAGCGGGCTGCATCCGGGGGGGCTGGTCAACGTGGTGACGCGTTCGGGATCGAATGACTGGCATGGGTCTGCATTTGAGTTCATCCGCAATAACTTTATCGACGCGACCAACTTCTTCTCGACGAGCAAAGATACTCTGCACCAGAACCAGTATGGTGGGACACTGGGTGGCAAGATCATTCGCGACAAGCTGTTTTTCTTCGGCGGATATCAGCACCTGAGGGCGGCGCAGACACAGGCTTCGACTCAGGCTTATGTACCTACTGCAGCGAACCTTCGTGGGGATTTTTCTGCAACGGAAAGCGCGGCCTGCCAATCGAGCGGCAAGGCGATTCAGCTGCTGAATCCTTTAACTGGAGAGGTGCTGCCGAATAATCAGATTGATCCATCACAGTTCAACGCAAGCTCGCTGAAGCTGATGCAGTATCTGCCTCAGGCCACGAACGACTGCGGGCTGGTGACGTATGCAATTCCTTCGCTGCAGACAGAAGACCAGATTGTCGGTCGCATCGACGCGACCATCAATGCGAAGCATAGCCTGTACGGGCGGTACTTTTACGACGACTATTCGAACCCTGCGTATTTTTCTCCGACCAATGTACTGATCACAACGCTTCCGGGAAATCTTGAGCGCGCGCAGGGGCTGACGATCGGCGAGACATGGGTGATCAATTCACATTTTGTGAATTCATTTCATGCAACGGCAACGAGGCGGCGCAACAACCGTGGTGCTGCTTCAGAAGGAATCGGGCCAGGCACAATCGGAATCGACTCGTATGCGCCCGCCGATAATTTCCTGGAACTGACGGTTACGAACAAGTGGAGCACCTACTGCGGTACATGTGCGGCGGCGCATTTCAATGTGAACACATTCTCTTTTGCGGATGATGTGAACATGGTGCTGGGCAAGCATCAGCTTGCATTCGGAGGCGAGTTCGTCCGTTCGCAGCTGAACATCAGCAATCTTTATGAGTCGAATGGGAATTTCGGAATCAGCGGTGTCTACAGCCAGAAAGGGCCTGCGGGGAACAGCCCGGGAGGCACAGGCGCGGATGCGAATCTCGATTTTCTGATGGGAGCGCTGAATACTTACCAGCAGAGCAAGGCGCAGCAGAATGCACTGCGTGCGCCGATCCCGAGCCTCTACATTCAGGACACGTATCATGTGACGCAGCGGTTTGTGTTGTCTGCCGGCGTGCGCTGGGACCCTGAGTTTGTTCCGGTGGATTATTTCCATCGCGGCTCTACCTTCGACATGGCATCGTTTCTCAGCAATACTCAGAGCAATGTATTTCCGAATGCTCCGGCAGGGAGCTTTTATTATGGCGACGCCGGAGTGCCGGAGGCATTTACGCAGAACTCGCCATGGCAGTTTTCTCCACGCATCGGCATCACGTTTGATCCAACGGGCCAGGGCAAGACGGTATTTCGCGCAGGCTCAGCGATTGTGTATGATGAGCCGAACTTCTTTACAGCGCAGCGCGTAAACCAGAATCCGCCTTATGCAACTGCTATCTCGAATGTTCCTCAGGGAGTTCCGCTGAGCTTCAGCAGTCCATGGTCGAACGGCAGTACGCCGGGCAATCCTTTTCCTTTGCCTTTCAAGCCGCCTGCATCAACGACATTTGCGAAGCAGTCGCAATATATTGTTCTGCCGAAACATTTTCATCCACCCTACACGGTTCAGTGGACGGCGAGCATGCAGCAGGAGCTTCCGCACGGATGGCAATTCCAGCTTGATTACATCGGATCGAAGACAAGCTTTAACGGATATGGGTATCCGCTGAATCCAGCGGTCTACATTCCAGGCACATGCGGGAGCGGGCCATGTTCAACCACCGGTAATCAGGCTTCGCGCTTCTATCTGGCTTTGCAGAATCCAACAGCAGGTCCTGGATATGCAGGTGGCGGCGGTGGTTCGATTCTTGTCGCATCAGGTGCGAATGCTTTTTACGACGGACTTGTAGCGTCGATCCAACATCGTCTCTCGTCCAACTTCAGCTTTCTCGCGAACTATACGTGGTCGCACTGTATCGACATTGAAGACAATCCAGGAGATATTGCGGGCACAACGGTGCAGAACCCAGCCAACATCAAGGGAGACCAGTCGAATTGCGGTTTTGATTTCCGTAACGTCTTCAATACCACGATGGTTGTGTCGAGCAAATTTCCTTTGAGTGGATGGAAGGCTGCGCTCGCGAATAACTGGCAGCTTGCTCCGCTCATTCACATTCAGGATGGCTCGCCATTCACAGTGACTTCCGGCATTGATAATTCACTTACAGATGTCGGCAACGACCGGCCTAACGTGAAGCCAGGAGATGTTTACACGCATAAGAAGATCACGCAATCGAGTTCCAACGGAGGAAACCGGTCGTGGATAAATGCATCCTCATTCACGCAGAATTCTACCGGCACGTTCGGTAATTCCGGGCGATTTGCATATCGCGGTCCAGGCTACTTCCAGTTCGACAGTGAAGTAAGCCGGACCTTCCCGTTGCATGAAAGGCTGGCCCTGAATCTGCGCATCGAGGCCTTCAACGTGCTGAATCATCCGGCGTTCGCGGCTCCCGGCAGCGGCAGTGGCTATCTGGGGTCGAGCAGTTCGCTGGTGTCGTCGACCTTTGGCCAGATCACATCTACACTCAACTCGTATGGCGCTCGGGTTTTTCAGGGCGCTGTGAAACTTACGTTCTGAATTCAAAGCACAGGTGAGCCATGACAGTAGAGGACAGCAATCGTAGAGACTTCCTGAAGATGAGTGGGGCCGCCCTGGCAGGAGCGGCCGTCTCATGGAGCGCAAAGAGCTATGCGCGTGTGATCGGCGCGAATGACCGCGTTGGTGTAGGAGTTGTGGGCTGCGGAGACCGCATGAAAGGCGCACTGATCCCGGCCTTCCATCAGAATGCGAAGGACATGAATTTCGAATTTGTTGCCGTTTCCGATATCTGGAAAAAGCAGCGCGAAGATGGCGTTGCGTATATCCAGAAACTGTGCGGCAGTTCCATTACGGCTGTGCGCAACAACGACGAACTGTATGAGCGCAAGGATGTGGATGCTGTGCTGGTTGCGACGGCTGATTTCCAGCATGCCATGCATGGCGTGGAAGCAGTCCATGCCGGCCGCGATGCTTATGTGGAGAAGCCGACGGCGCACACGATGGCGGATGCGAAGGCATTTCGCGATGCGGTCAAGAAGACGGGCAAGATTGTGCAGGTGGGTACACAGCGCCGCAGCACGCCGAGCTATCAGAAGGCTGCTGAATACATCAAGTCCGGCAAGTTCGGTGACATCGTGATGGTCGAGATGACGTGGAACGTCAATCAGCCTGGGCGCTGGCGGCGGCCCGAGCTTGTGCCGCTGCTGAAGGAAGAAGACACGGACTGGAAGCGCTATCTGATGAACCGGCCCTATGAGCCGTTCAATGCGCGGAAGTATCTCGAGTTCCGCCTCTTCTGGCCTTACTCCTCGGGCATCCCCGATCAATGGCTCGTCCACCAGATTGATACTGTGCATTGGTTCAGCGGGTATCCGCATCCGCGCAGCGTGGTGGCGAATGGCGGCATTTATGCGTGGAGGGATGGACGCAAGAACTGGGACACGATGACTGCCGTTTTTGACTATGGTCCGCCGGATGATCTTTCAAAGGGTTTCCAGGTCCTGTATACATCGCGGCAGACGAACTCGGCTGGCGGCGTGAAAGAGCTCTATTACTCCGTTGGCGGGATGCTTGATATGGATACGCAGCGTGTGACCCCTGAGGGTGGCCTGCATGCAAAAGCAGCCGCAGAGATGGGAATGAAAGAAGACCTGCTGCAGACCTTTTCTCTGGGGGATGAATCGCAGAAGGTGGATACCTCAGCGGACACTCACGGAGATCCGATGACTTCAGCGAATATGCGCAACTGGATGGAGTGTGTCCGCTCGCGGAAAACACCGAACGCCAGCATTGACGCGGGCTACAGCCATTCCGTCGCGCTCTGCATGAACGTTGCCGCAATCCAGACCGGAGAAAAAGTCACCTTCGACGATAAGACAGAGAAAGTGATGGTCGGAGGCAAGCCGTATGCTGGCTAAAGGTTCCGCGCTGGTTGTTTGTTCATTGCTGGTTCTCTCAGGGTTTAGCGGAAGGGTCATCGCAAAGGAGCTGAAGGAGCGCGTGCAGGTAACGCCGAACGAGGCAGAGAGGCGTGTCGATATCACAATTGACGGCGAACCGTTCACTACCTATATGTGGCCCACCTCGCTTAAAAAGCCTGTTCTGTTTCCTTTGATTGCTCCAGGTGGGACTGTGGTCACGCGCGGATACCCGCTGACTCCGCATGCGGGCGAGCGCGTCGATCACCCGCACCATGCGGGAATGTGGTTTAACTATGGCAACGTGAACGGATTTGATTTCTGGAATAATTCCGATGCGATCAAGCCTGAGAACCGCAGCAAGATGGGTTCGATCTATCAGGAGAAAATCCTTTCTGCAAAAAGCGGGCACGATGCTGGTGAACTGGTCGTCGAATCAGTATGGGTCACCGGAACAGGTGAGAAGATTCTGGATGATACGACGCGATATGTCTTCGCCGTGCAGGGCGATGCGCGCGTCATCGATCAGGTTACGACACTGAAGGCACTCGATCATGTCGTCTTCAACGACGACAAGGAAGGGATGCTTGGCATCCGCGTGGCGAGCTGGCTGGAATCGCCGACGGAAAAGGGCGGCGAATTCACCGATGCGAACGGCAACACGACGAAAGTTGCCGGCTCGGGTTCTCCGGGCGCGAGTGGAATCTATCTGACCAGCGAAGGAAAGCGCGGTGATGCGGTGTGGAGCACTCGCGGGCGCTGGTGCACGTTGACCGGCTCCAAAGACGGTAAGACGGTTTCGATTGCCATTCTCGATCATCCGGGCAACCCCGGGTATCCGACCTACTGGCATGCGCGCGGCTATGGCTTGTTTGCGGCGAATCCTTTAGGGCAGAAAATCTTCGATACAAAGCAGCCTGCTCTTAACTACAGCATCGAGAAGGATCAGACTGCGACCTTCCGGTACAGAGTGCTCCTATACCCGCGCGCTGTTACTCCAGAGGAGATGAACCACGCGACGGATGCCTTTGCCGCGGAGTATAAGTAGTTCCTCAATGATTGGTGACGTCAATCAGGTTGTCGTCTGAATTGCGGTCGATGAGTTTGTTGTAGGGATCGATGCCTGCGCGCGTGGGCATCTTGTCTACGACAATTTCAAATGTCTGACTGGGTTGCGAAATACGTGTCTTCTCAAGATAAAGCGGCTTCTCTTCATCTTTCTTGCCGGTAAAGATGCCGATATCGATCAGATCATTGAGCGGCATAGGCGATTCATTGCCGCTGCCATCCGATTTGACTTTGCGCGCCTGAACGACGAGCGTGACCTTGTATTTGTGGTCAGGCGTAGGCGTGACAGTGGCGGAAACCACCTTGTTGTCATAGAGAACGATGTTTTCGAATGCGTCTGTGATGTAGTACTGCAGGTCGGCGGGAGTCTGCGCACGGAGGGCGTCGATGAACTGGCGCGTATCGGGGTAGGGACCGGACTGTGAGTCAGTTGCATTGGCGTAGCGGTAGTGCATGAGGAAGTTATGCAGGGCGAGGTTGACCTTGTCTTCGCCGATGTAGTCGGCGAGCGTGTACATGACCTGGCCGCCCTTCTGATACCAGACATAGGGCTCGTTCTGGACGAGGACGACCGGGCGTTCTTTGCGGATCTCTCCGGCGCGCCCGCGCAGGTAACGGTCAAGCTCGTGCTTGAGGAATCGTCGCATGTTGTCGCGGCCATATTTCTGCTGCATCACCATGAGAGCAGAGTATTCGGCGAGCGTTTCCGAGAGCATGTTGGAGCCTTCAACGCGCGCGCCGATAAGTTGATGCGCCCACCACTGATGGCCGAGCTCATGCGCGGTGACGAAATAAGCGAAGTCGATGTCGATCGGCTTCTCTACACGAGTGATGAAGCCGATACCTTCAGAGAATGGAACCGTGTTGGGGAAGGATTGTGCAAAAGTGCGGTACCGCGGAAATTCAAGGATGCGGTACTGGCGGAATTGGAAGGGGCTGAAGTTCTTTTCGTAATAGGCGAGGCCTGCCTTGGAAGAGGCGATCATATCGTCCACGTCATAAGGATGCGTGGGGATGTGGTAGACCTCGATTGAGATTGGGTTTTCAACTCCCTTGTACATCTCGCGCTTCACGTCGTAGCGGGCAGAGACAAAGGCGTAGAAGTCGAGGGTTCTGACAGCGCCCATGTCATAGGAGAAATAGTGGCGCCCATTGGCGTGCCATTCGCGCGTGAGGTAGCCGGGAGAGAGTGCGATCTGAGGCTTGCCTTCCGAATCGGAATCGGAGGTGCTGACCGTGGTGCGATAGGTGATCCAGTCGGAGTGAGGCGTAAAGAGATTGGTCACGCTTCCGACCGAGTCGCCGCGCTGCGGAAGAAGCTCCTGCTCGGGGAGATGTTCTTCGCGGCGACGGCGCGGGTCGCCAAGCTCGATGCTATTGTCATAGCCAATGGTGGGGAAGTAGCTGGAGTCAAAGAATGTTCCTGAATAGGCAAGTTCCGGGCGCTCGTTGCCGTCCTTGAAGCCGCGGCTGGTGTAGCCGACGTTGAAGGTCATGTCGAGCTTGTCGCCGGGCGCAAGCGGAGTTTCGAGCTGATAGATGGAGTAGAGATCGCGCGGGCTGGAAGAGACGACATGGAATGCGTGGCTGAAGTGGACATTCGATATCGACTGCATCTGGTCGGTAATGTGTATCTGATTGATGGGCTGCGCTGTCTTGTTCTGTAGAACGAAGTGGCCGCTGCCGCTGAAGGAGCGGTGTTCCGGATAGATATCGATGTTGGAATCGACGGCAATGATCTTAGGCTGGGGAAGGTTCTCGTACTTCTTGAAGTCGCGTTCGTAGCCGGCCTGGATATCGCGCCGCGCTTTTGCGGTGAGGTATTCATTCAGAACGTGAGCGTTGTAGTAATACCAGACACCGCTGCCGATGGCGAGTAGAAGAAATATGATCGCAACCGGCAGAAGATGCGGAGCGCGGTGGCGGGCAAGACGAAAGCGCGCAGCCCAGTTATCATCGGAGCCACGGCGCGCGAGCGCGACGGAGATGACAGCGAGGACAGCTGCTATCGAGAGCCAGTAAGTGATGGACCAGAAGAGCGCGGGCACGAAGTGTCCGTAGCCGTTCATGTCGGAGTAGGTGTAAGGCGGCGTGTTTCCGAAGAGGTAGAGAGTATTTTCCCATCCGAAGCTATAGAGGATAGGCGTAATTACGAATATGCCGATGACGATGCCGTGTCCAATGAATTTGTTAGGAACTACAGTCTGGATAAAGAGCGCGAGCAGAACGAAGATAAGAACCTGCGGGAAGGTCACGAGATAGAGCTCCTTGAAGTACTGGAGAAGCTCGTAGTGGTGATAGCCCGCAATGGTCTGCATGAGAATGCCGCAGAGGGCTGCGACGGCAAGCAGAACGAACTCAACAAAGCAGATGGCAAAGAGCTTGGAGAACCAGTCGGTGACTTCACTGATCGGCAGGGCATCGTGGATGCCGGAGAAGCGAGTATCACGTTCGCGCCAGATGAGTTCCGCGGCATATAAAGTTGCAACAATGTAGAAGAAGAGCGCTGCGCCGCCTTCCACGGCTTGCAACATGAGGTAAGTGACCGGCCAGACATTCTGGTCGGCAATGCGCCCGGCAAAATAGCCGTTGTTGATGGCCACTCCAGCCATGAGAATGAGAATTCCCCAGAAGGGCACTTCACGCAGAATGTTTGAAATGCGCAGGCGCGTGAGCGAGAAGAGCTGCGCGAGCGTAGTTGCGGAGCCAAAAATCTGATGGACCAGCGGAAGGCGTGCGCCGACCAGGCTGCGCGATCTGGTTTCAGAAATGTCCTGCTCGCGGGCCAGAGCTGCCCGCTTGCCGCTGGAAACAGCCGTGAGTGTTTCGACGGACATAGGAAAGAGCTTCCAGAGAACCAGAAGCGCGAGTATGCCGATCGAACCCCAGAGAAGACGGTTATAGAGGAAGACGCCGGAGGCTGCGTGGATCGACCAGGAGAAGAGCTGCGAATTGCGCTCGACGACAGTCCAGTAGCGGCTGATGGCGTCGCTGTAGAGGAAGCCCACAGGGTCGAGGATGCCGGACCAGAAATGCTCGAGTGACCGCGTAGCGCTGAAGGCATTGGCGCCGATGAGGTACAGCATGAAGATGGCTACGCCCTGCAGGTAAACGATGAAGATTTTGCGCGAGAGCGCGGCGATAAGAAAGAAGAGTGAGCCGAGAAAGAATATCTGGAAGACAACGATCGAGAAAAATGGCTGCAGATACCAGGAGAGATGATTGGGCGCGATGCGGGTGTGGTCGGCCCATGGTGCGAAGGTGCCGAAGAACTCGCCAAACAGCAGGCCGGAGAAGGCAAAGACTGTGGCTATGAAGGAGCCGGCCCAGCGTCCGCCCAGATAGGCGAACTTTGGAACGGGCTTGGTGAAGAGCATCTGGATAGTGTCGCGCTGGAAATCGCGCAGGATGGAAGTGCCGAAGATGGCCGCGATGACAATGATGCCGAAGAAGCTGATGGCGATGTCATTGTAGATGTTTGCATAGGGGCCGTTGAGCAGAATCTTGCCGTTGCTGTTGCCGATTGGCCCGAAGCTCTCACTGGCAATGGAGAGAAAACTGTACGTGAACCAGAGCAGGAAGTAGACGTAAGTAGAGATGCTCTTGAAGCGGAACTTAAGTTCGAAAGTAAAGAACTCCCAGAACATAGTCATATAGTTTTTCTCCTATGTCCGGGTTAGTTCTTCGCCTGGCGGGCGAGGTTGATGAAGTAGACATCTTCAAGGCCGGACTCTACGGATCGGAATCCGTCTCCCGGGCTTGAATCTGCATAGACGCGAACTTCATGCTGGCCGCCTATGAGATGCGTGGAGATGACATTGAAAGAAGTCTCGAGAGCACGCAACTCATCGTCTGTAGCGACGACTTTCGACCATATCTTTCCGTTTAGAGAGTCCAGAGCTTCTGAGGGGGCGCCTTCGAGGAGAAGCTCTCCATTCGAAATGATGGCCATGCGGGGGCAGAGTTCACGCACGTCTTCAACGATATGCGTAGAGAGAATCACGGTGACATTTGAGCCGATGGAGCTTAGCAGGTTGAGGAAGCGGTTGCGCTCAGCCGGATCGAGTCCAGCAGTTGGCTCGTCCACAATAATGAGTCTGGGATTGGCAAGCAGCGCCTGCGCGATGCCAAACCGCTGCTTCATTCCGCCGGAGTAGGTGCTGAGGGCTTTCTTGCGGGAGTCCCAGAGGTTGGTCTGCTTCAGCAATGCCTCAACCATTTGCGTGCGCTCGGTCTTGTTAGTAATGCCTTTCAGGACGGCGAGGTGGTGAAGCATGTCGAGTGCGGAGAGCTTGGGATAGACGCCGAACTCCTGCGGGAGATAGCCGAGAATCTTGCGTACTTCGTCTTTCTGCGCCAGGACATTGATGCCATCGAGATCGATAGCGCCTGAGTCGGGATCCTGGAGAGTAGCAACGGTCCGCATGAGCGTGCTTTTGCCAGCTCCATTAGGACCAAGAAGACCGAACATGTGATTGCCAATGCTGAGGGAGAGATTCTTGAGAGCCTTTACTCCGTTGGGGTAGGTCTTGGATAGACCTGTAATTGTGAGTGCCAAGCCAGCCGTCCTCCAAAAGATGTGATCGGGGGATTCTTAATGTAAAGAACGGTATCACATGAACCCTGGCGGGCCCGACGTATTTTCGCTGAATCGATTGATAGGGAGTACTGCAGCTTTTGGTGGTTCGCTCTGATTTAGCTGGCGTAGCTGTAGGTATTGGCTATGCTCAGTTTCTTCGCAGAGGTTTGTCCCGGAAGCAGAACGCGGAAGCATGTCGTGAAACCATCTGCCTGTCTGACACTTCGAAAACGAATGGAGCCATCGTATTTTTGAATGATGCCTCTGCTGATCCAGAGCCCCAGACCAGTGCCCTTAGTGGATTTTGTAGTGAAGAACGGATCAAACAACTGCTTCGCATGCTCAGGCTTCACGCCTGTGCCAGTGTCGCACACAGAAACGGACACCCAGGGAGCGCGCGTTCTGGAATCGGTAAGCTTGCGCACGCTGACTCGCAGCCGCCCTCCATGCGGCATCGCCTGAATGGCATTCACGACAAGATTCATGAAGACTTGTCGCAGCTCTCCGGGAAATCCTTGGACAACGGCATCGGCAAGGAGATGTTTTTCGAGCACGATTCCCTGTGTATGTATATTTCGGGACTGCAGCTCGAGTACATTTTCCAGCACGTCCGCGATCGAAACAGAAATAGGCTGTTGCGATTCGCGGTAGAAGCTCAACGTGTGTTTCACGATGTGCGCCATACGGAGCAGCTCTCCCTCTGCCATGCTCGCGTACTCCATGGCTTGTGCATCGAGAGATGAATGATGGCGCAACAGGTGAAAGATATTGAGGATTGCTTCGAGCGGATTGTTGATCTCGTGCGCGATGATGCCTGCGACCCTGCCCATGGCGGCAAGTTTTTCGGAATTCCGCAATGCCTGCTCGGCTTTGAGAGTTGCAGTCATGTCGCGGCTGATCTCTAGAATTGCTGATGGAGATCCGGTTACGTCTCTTTTTAGAGCTTTCTGGCAGGCAACCGTAATTTCACGGCCGTCGCGCGTGCGCTGTACAAGGTGTCCGTCCCATCTTCCTGTTTTGAGAAATGTCGATTCAACGTCATCGAACGGGACTGGAAATTGAGTCCCGAGTATCTGGTGAAGGTCCATACCGATGATCTCTTCACGGCCCCATCCATATAAGACCTCTGCACCGGAATTCCAGAACCGGACCAGCCCATTCATGTCACGGACAATGATGGCTTCCGTGGCCAGATCGAGCAGATCTGCACGCTCTCTTAACTCTTCGGTCCGTTCTGTGACCCGCTGCTCGAGGTCACGATTCAAGGTTTCGAGCTGACGCCGCTTGCGGTGCAGTTCAGCGAAGACTCCGACCTTGGCGCGCAGAACTTCAGGAATAACGGGAACAGAAATGTAATCGACGGCGCCCCGCTGATAGCCCTTGATGCGATCAACGTCAGAGAGATGAATGGCAGAGATGAAGAGGATCGCGGTTTTTTCAAACCTAGGATGCTGGCGCATCATGTCGGCCAGTTCAAAGCCATTGATGCCCGGCATGCTGACGTCTGTCAGCACGACGGCGACATCGTTCTTCAACAGGACCTGCAATGCCTCGGTTCCGGAAGAGGCTTTGATGAGATTTTCTCCCAGCTCGTCGAGGATGGTCTCATAGCTGAGCAGTTTTGCGGGCTGGTCATCGACAAGAAGGATGTTGACCTTCTCGTTGCCGTGGTGCAGTTGTTCCAGGCCTTCTTCGGAGTTCCAGCCATTCACAGACATAAAGATATCCTTATCGGTGGAGCCACATACGAAGTGCGGCCAGGAGCTGCTCGGTGTTCACCGGCTTTGCCAGATACTCTGAAGCTCCAGCCTCAAGACATTTTTCGCGGTCTCCCTTCATTGCCTTGGCAGTCAGGGCGATGATGGGGAGCCTGTGAAATGCCGGATTCTGGCGAATTACCTGCATGGTTTCGTATCCATCCATCTCCGGCATCATGATGTCCATCAACACAATCGCCAGATCGGGCGTGGACTCAAGGGTTGCGATCGCCTCACGTCCGGTGCTGGCGGTAAGCACGCTCATGCTCCGCCTTTCAAGAACGCTGCTCAACGCGAAGATGTTGCGGACGTCGTCATCGACGACCAGCACTTTTTTGCCAATCAGCGCCTCATCAGAGCGGTGCAGTCGGTCGAGCATCCTCTGCTTTTCTGGAGGAAGGTTAGCGACCGTCCGATGGAGGAACAAAGCTGTTTCGTCCAACAGCCGTTCCGGCGATTCTACATCCTTTACGACAACGCTCCGGGCCAGCGTGTGCAGCCTTGCATCTTCATCGAGAGACAATTCTTTTCCGGTAAAGACTACAACAGGCAGATCGCTCAGGGATGGGGTATCGCCTAAACGCTCCAATACTTCAAAGCCTGTCATATCCGGCAGTCGGAGATCAAGCACGACACAATCCAGTGGCTGGGTGGTAACCGCAGCGAGGGCTTCGGCGCCACTCGATGCGATACTGATCTCAATGTCATCGTGGCCAAGCAGTTCCTGAATGGTGAACTGTTCCGCGGGATTGTCCTCGACAATCAAAAGCCGTTTGTGCTGCAGGGCAGAGAATTCCTTGAGCCTCCGCAGGGCTTCTTCAAGGTCCTGCCGGTTCGCCGGCTTGGTCACAAATGTGAAGGCGCCGCGCGACAGCCCATGGTGGCGATCGTCGTCCGAGGTAAGCATCTGAACCGGGATGTGGCGTAGGGACGGGTCCTGTTTCAGATGATTCAGCACGGTCCATCCAAGCATGTCGGGCAAAAATACGTCGAGCGACACCGCGCTGGGATGAAATTCGCGCGCCAGAGCAAGGGCCTCTGCGCCGCGCGATGCGACCAGGACCTTGAAGTCGAGCTCGCGGGCGATATCGCAAAGAACGCGGACGTATTGGGGATCGTCTTCGACGATCAGCAGGATTGCATCGCCTGCTTCAACACGATTACGGTCATCCTCAATCTCTTCTGTCGGAGTTTCCACGAGCGAAGCGCTCGTGAACTGCAGGCCGGCAGAAGAGACAGGCAGGAAGGCTTCCATGGTAGACGCGATTGAGCTTGACGGGGCAACGTAAGTCTGCGGCAGATAGAGCGTGAAAGTGCTGCCTTGTCCTGGGATGCTGCGCAGCTGGATTTCGCCGCCTAATAAGGTTGCGAGTTCGCGGCTGATGGCGAGGCCCAGGCCCGTGCCGCCATACTTGCGGCTTGTGCCGGCATCGGCCTGCTGGAAGGCCTCGAAGATGATCTTCTGTTTTTCCGGCAGAATGCCGATTCCTGTATCAGCGACCTCGAACGCCACCACGGAGCCGGCATTGCTGAGAATGGGGTGATTCCTGCTCCATCCTGTCCCTGCCTTGAATACCGATAAGCGCACGCCGCCCAGTTCGGTGAACTTGAAGGCATTGGAGAGAAGATTTTTTAGGACCTGCTGCAGGCGCTTCGAATCTGTCACCAGGCTTCGGCTGAGATGGGAGTCTGTGTGCAGG
This sequence comes from Acidobacterium sp. FHG110202_01, assembly GCF_059115305.1. Taxonomy (NCBI): domain Bacteria; kingdom Pseudomonadati; phylum Acidobacteriota; class Terriglobia; order Terriglobales; family Acidobacteriaceae; genus Acidobacterium; species Acidobacterium sp. FHG110202_01. Next base: position 52,157 of record NZ_JBZYWJ010000003.1, on the reverse strand, counting down.
CTGAAGGAGAGCTTTCTGTTTTCCGCCTCATGCCTGAATGGGCGCGCGATGACTTCAAGAAGGCTGGCGAAAATGACTTCTTCAGCTTCAATGGAGACGGTGCCGGATTCGATCTTCGAGAGGTCGAGAATGTCGCTGATGAGGTTCAGCAGGTCGGTGCCGGCGCCATGAATGATACGGGCAAATTCGATCTGCTTGGGAGTAAGGTTGCCGTCTGGATTGTCAGTGAGCTGCTGGCCCAGAACGAGGATGCTGTTCAGAGGTGTGCGTAGCTCATGCGACATGTTGGCGAGGAATTCTGATTTGTATTTGGAAGTAAGCGCGAGCTCCTTGGCTTTTTCTTCAAGGGCCCTGCGCGCCTGCTCAATTTCATCGTTCTTGCGCTCGACTTCCACGTTCTGCTCGGCAAGCTGCTGCGCCTTCTGCGCGAGCTGCTCGTTGGTCTGCTGCAGCTCTTTCTGCTGCGACTGGAGCTCTGTTGCCAGTTGCTGCGACTGTTTCAGCAGGGCTTCGGTCTGCATCGTTGCTTCGATACTGTTCAGAACAATGCCGATGCTGGCGGTGAGCTGCTCGAGGAATGCGAGGTGAGATGTGGTGAATGCGTTCAGCGAAGCCAGTTCGATGACTGCTTTTACGCGGTCCTCAAAGAGGATGGGCAGCACGATTACATTTCTGGGGACAGCTGTAAATAATCCGGAGCGAATTGGGGTTGCGTGCTGCGGAAGGTCGGAGATCAGCATGCGGTGCTTCTCAACCGCGCATTGTCCGATCAGTCCTTCTCCAATCTGGATGCGTTCCAGATGACCATCTGCATTGCTGGCATAGGCCGAGAGCAGCACCATGGCACTGGACTCTTCCGAATCCATCTGATAGATCAAGCCCTGCTGCGCATTCACCAGGGGGGCCAGCTCGGAGAGCAACATGCGGCCGACTGTGGTGAGATCGCGCTGGCCCTGGAGCATGCCGGTGAAGCGCGCGAGGTTTGTCTTGAGCCAGTCCTGCTCAGTATTGCGCTCGGTAGTGAGGCGCAAGTTGTTAATCATGGTGTTGATATTGTCTTTGAGCTCGGAGACTTCACCTCTGGCTTCAACCTGAATGGAACGCGTCAGGTCACCCTTGGTCACGGCAGTCGCAACTTCCGCAATAGCGCGTACCTGGTTGGTCAGGTTATCTGCGAGCAGGTTTACGTTGTCGACCAGGTCTTTCCATGTTCCGGAGGCGCCGGGCACGTTGGCCTGTCCACCGAGGCGGCCTTCGACACCCACTTCGCGCGCAACGGTTGTCACCTGATCGGCAAAGGTAGCCAGCGTATCCGTCATGCTATTGATGGTCTCAGCCAGCGCGGCAACCTCGCCTTTGGCGTTTACGGTGAGCTTTTGTGTCAGGACGCCATTGGCAACAGCTGTCACGACTTTTACGATGCCGCGCACCTGAGCGGTCAGGTTCGCGGCCATGACGTTAACGTTGTCGGTGAGGTCTTTCCAGATGCCGGCAACGCCCGGCACCTGCGCCTGCCCGCCCAGCTTGCCCTCGGTTCCTACTTCGCGGCCGACGCGCGTCACTTCGGCGGCAAAGGCGTTGAGCTGGTCGACCATTGTGTTGATGGTGTCTTTGAGCTCGAGGATTTCGCCCTTCACATCGACGGTGATCTTGCGTGACAGGTCGCCGCGGGCAACTGCAGTTGTAACTTCGGCGATATTGCGGACCTGAGCGGTCAGATTGCCGGCCATGGAATTGACCGAATCAGTGAGGTCCTTCCATGTGCCCGCGACTCCCGGCACACTTGCCTGCCCTCCAAGACGCCCTTCGCTGCCGACTTCGCGCGCCACGCGCGTCACTTCGCCGGCGAAGGCATTGAGCTGGTCAACCATCGTGTTGATGGTTTCCTTGAGCAGCAGAATTTCACCACTGACGTTGACGGTGATCTTCTTAGAAAGATCACCGTTGGCAATGGCCGTCGATACTTCAGCGATATTGCGTACCTGGTTGGTCAGGTTGCTGGCCATGGAGTTGACGTTGTCGGTGAGTCCCTTCCATGTGCCTGCGACTCCGGGTACTGTGGCCTGTCCGCCAAGGCGCCCTTCTGTGCCGACTTCGCGCGCTACGCGCGTTACCTCGCTCGCGAAGGCATTGAGCTGGTCGACCATCGTGTTGAGGGTATTTTTGAGTTCCAGAATTTCGCCACGGACGTCGACGGTAATCTTGCGCGACAGGTCACCGCGGGCCACGGCAGTTGCGACTTCGGCGATGTTGCGGACCTGCGCGGTCAGGTTGCCGGCCATGAAATTTACGTTGTCGGTGAGGTCTTTCCATGTGCCTGCGACGCCCGGCACCTGCGCTTGTCCGCCCAATTTTCCTTCGGTGCCGACTTCGCGCGCCACGCGCGTCACTTCGCCGGCGAAGGCGTTGAGCTGGTCGACCATCGTGTTGATGGTTTCTTTGAGCTGAAGAATTTCGCCACGGACATCGACGGTAATCTTGCGCGAGAGGTCGCCGCGAGCCACAGCTGTTGTGACTTCGGCGATGTTGCGGACCTGCGCGGTCAGGTTGCCGGCCATAGAGTTGACCGAATCGGTAAGGTCTTTCCATGTGCCTGCAACGCCGGGGACGTTCGCCTGTCCTCCGAGACGTCCTTCAGTGCCGACTTCGCGCGCCACGCGCGTCACTTCGCCGGCGAAGCGGTTGAGCTGATCCACCATCGTGTTCAGCGTTTCCTTGAGCTGCAGGATTTCACCGCGCACATCGACGGTGATCTTGCGGGAAAGGTCGCCATTAGCGATGGCGGTCGCCACTTCGGCAATGTTGCGCACCTGGCCGGTGAGGTTGCTGGCCATGAAATTCACATTGTCAGTAAGGTCCTTCCATGTGCCTGCAACGCCGGGGACATTTGCTTGTCCGCCGAGCTTTCCTTCGGTGCCGACCTCGCGGGCCACGCGCGTCACTTCGCCGGCGAAGGCGTTCAGCTGATCGACCATCGTGTTGATGGTTTCTTTAAGTTGAAGAATTTCACCGCGCACATCGACGGTGATTTTGCGCGAGAGATCGCCGCTCGCGACAGCTGTCGTGACTTCGGCGATGTTGCGGACTTGTGCTGTTAGGTTTCCGGCCATGGCGTTGACCGAATCGGTGAGGTCCTTCCATGTTCCGGCAACACCTGGGACGACGGCCTGGCCGCCAAGTTTGCCGTCAGTGCCGACTTCGCGCGCGACGCGCGTCACTTCCGAGGCGAAGGAGCGCAGCTGGTCGACCATGGAGTTGATGGCTTCTTTGAGCTGAAGAATTTCACCGCGCACATCGACGGTGATCTTACGGGAAAGGTCACCGCTGGCGACGGCGGTCGCCACTTCGGCGATGTTGCGCACCTGGCTGGTAAGGTTGCTGGCCATCAAGTTGACGGAGTCGGTGAGGTCTTTCCATGTGCCTGCCACTCCCGGGACCGCCGCCTGCCCGCCGAGCTTGCCGTCAGTGCCCACCTCGCGTGCTACGCGCGTGACCTCCGAGGTGAAGACGCCAAGCTGCTGGATCATCTTGTTGACGATGTTTGCCGAGCGCAGGAACTCACCTTCGAGCGGGCGGCCGTCGACATCAAGGCGGACAGTTTCGCTGAGATTTCCCTGCGCGACTGCGGCGATGGCACGCGTGACTTCCGTGGTTGGGCGCAGGAGATCGTCGACGAGGGTATTGATCGATGTCTCCATTTCACCCCAGGCTCCCTGCTGTTCGCGGAAGCGGGTGCGTTCGCGAATGCGGCCTTTTTTGCCGACGGCCTGGCCGACGCGCTTGAGCTCGACTGCCATCTGCTCATTCGCCGCAACAATGTCGTTGAAGGTATCCGCGATTTTTCCGGGCAGACCTGTCCATGAACCCGGTAGCCGGACTGAAAAATCGCCCTCCTGCATGCGCTGGAGGCAGGTCAAAATGACTCCAAGGTCGGCGGACGGCTCGGTAGTTCCGCGGCCATTACTGTGACGCGGATTGGCGCTCCGGCTCCGGAGACCTACGGCTTCGCTGCTGGCACTGGGTTTATTCATTTTCGTGTCTCCAGATTAGGCAACTGGCCATGAAATGGTAACTCTTTCATGTGAAACCAAGACGGACACTTATGATTTGCGCCATTTATTGCAGATGGCGTTAGTTTTGCCCTCGGGCAGCGCAGCTGACAACCGTTCGCAGGGAGGAAATCGAACAGAAGCGTGTATTTTCGTTCCGAGAGGGAATGGCAATAGCGTAATTATATGCAGGAACAGAAACAAGGGTTGGCTTGTTACGAGCGTAATTAAAGTAGCGTTGGCATTGCCCATTACCTCGTTTCTGCATAGAGATGCGCGTAAGCCAGTCCATCAATCGCATCATCTGCGGTTCTGTATGTGGCATACTATATGCGAAGACTCGAATATTCCAATATTGTTTGGAGTGTATATGCCTGACTCCCTGCGTCGCTTTAAGGCCAATATCTTCCAGGCGCTCGCTCATCCGACCCGGATTGCCATCATGGAGCTGCTCGCAGATGGAGAGCTCTCGGCCGGCGAGCTCATTGAGAAGCTGGGGATGGAGCAGGCAAACATCTCCCAACACCTTGCCGTGCTGCGCTCGAAGCAGCTTGTGGTGAATCGCAAGGCCGGCAATCAGGTTTTCTATTCGGTTCGCGACCCGATCATCAATGAAGTACTGGATCTGATGCGCCGCTATTTTCAGACGCACCTGAAAGAGTCGCTGGAGATGCTGAGCGAGATGGAGGCGAACCGGTGAGCCTTGCGTGGCAAACATGGCCGGAGCATGCTCTCTATTCTCTTCTGTTGATTGCCGGCGTGTGGGTGATGCTTGGCCTTGCCGGATTGCTCCGGCCGTTCAGCATCGGTTTTGTTGCCCGTTTTCTCTTTCCTCTCGGAGCGTTGGGCTGCTTTGGAGCTGCCCTTGTTGCAGGAGTCTTTCTCGTTTCAGGCCACGCGCCGGAAGTCCTGGTTCTTCCGCTGGGTCTGCCGAATCTTCCTTTTCACCTGCGCCTGGATGCGCTGTCGGGATTTTTTCTTTTGCTGCTGGGATTGGGGGGAACGGGAATTTCAATCTTCGCCGCGGGATATTTTCGTTCGGGTGAAGGTACGGCCCCGGCTCTGCTTGGCCTGCAATATCACGTGTTCCTTGCCAGCATGGCAGTCGTGATTCTTGCCGACGATGCCTACCTGTTTATGGTGGCGTGGGAGACGATGGCGCTGAGCTCCTACTTCCTGGTCACATCGCAGCATCGTATTCCGGAAATTCGCCGCGCCGGCTTTCTCTATCTCATCATGGCCCATGTGGGCGCGATCTGCATTTTGCTCAGCTTTGGCGTGATGCAGGGCGGAAGCTGGCAATTCACGTTTGATGCGATGCGCAGCGCCTCGCTTGCGCCCGCATGGGCGACGACCGCCTTTGTGCTTGCGCTGCTGGGCTTTGGCGCAAAGGCGGGCCTGGTTCCCATGCACGTGTGGCTGCCGCAGGCCCATCCTGCTGCGCCCTCGCCGGTCTCAGCGATGATGAGCGGCCTGATGCTGAAGACGGCAATCTACGGAATGCTGCGGATCAGCTTTGATCTGCTGCATGTGCAGTTCTGGCAGTGGGGCGTGCTGATGCTCGTGCTCGGGCTCTTCTCTGCGCTCTTCGGGGCAATCTTCGCCGCCGTGCAGACGGACATGAAACGCCTGCTCGCGTATTCCTCGATTGAAAATGTAGGCCTGATTTTTACCGGCATCGGACTCTCCATTCTGTTTGCGGCGAGCAATATGCGGCTGTTTGCGGCCCTCGCTCTCACTGCCGCTTTGATTCACGCGCTCAATCACGCGCTCTTCAAGAGCCTGCTGTTTCTGGCTACCGGCTCCGTCCTGCATGCTACGAATCAGCGCAGCTTGGGCAAACTCGGCGGTTTGATCCGCCGCATGCCATGGGTGGCGACTCTGGCTCTGATCGGCACGCTATCGATTGCCGGCCTGCCTCCACTGAATGGCTTTGTTTCCGAATGGCTGCTGCTGCAGTCATTTCTGTTTACGCCGCAGCTGCCGCATGCGTTCATCAATATGCTGATTCCACTCGGAGCAGCAGTGCTGGCGTTGACGGCTGCTCTGGCTGCATACGTGATGGTGAAGTTCTACGGCGTCATCTTTCTCGGCCAACACCGGGAGGCTTCACTCGTGCACGCACATGACGCCAACTGGCTCGAACGCCTGGGCCTGGGATGGCTTGCTCTTGGGTGCGTCCTGATTGGCGTGCTGCCGCAGTTTGCATTGAAGGCAGCGGGCATAGTCACAGGCAAGCTGCTGGGAGAGACGATACATTCCAGTGGCTCACTTTTGCAGATTGCTCCCGTTGCGCCGGAGCAGGCCTCGTACAGCGGCGTGATTTTTCTCGCTGTAATTGTCGGTGTCCTGAGCGTCACATTTGCGCTGGTGCGGCTTCTGGCTCATGGACGCATCCGCCGAACAGCTCCGTGGGACTGCGGCTATCCGTGGCAGACCGCGCGCATGCAGGATACAGCCGAAGGATTTGGCCAGCCGATTAGGCATATCTTCGGGACTTTCTTTCAGATGGAGCGCCATCTACCCTCGCCGACGGATAAATCTCCGCACTACAGAATCCGGATTGAAGACAAGCTGTGGCGCGCGATCTATCTGCCCATTGGGCATGGAGTGCAGAGCCTTGCCGATGCAATCAGCGTGCTGCAGGGCGGCCGGCTTTCAATCTATTTGCTCTACAGTTTTCTGACGTTATTGGGCCTGCTGGTGTTTGTGCTATGAGGGGAATCACATTCGTTCGACAATTCGGCGAGGTCGTTCTGGCGATCCTGATTGCGCCGCTCTTTGCCGGATGGATTGCGCAATGCAGGGCATGGATGCAGAACCGATCGGCGCCATCGCTGCTGCAGCCCTATCGCATGCTGCGCAAGCTCTTCCATAAGGATGCGGCGCTGGCCACGGATGCATCCCCACTCTTTCGGACGACGCCCTATGTGCTCTTCGGGACAATGGTTCTGGCAGCGGCCATCATTCCTTCGCTTGCCACCGATCTGCCTTTCGCGCGCGCGGCGGATGCCATCGCACTGATCGGCTTGTTTGCCACAGCGCGAGTCTTTCTTTCGCTGGCTGCTATGGATATCGGCACAGCATTCGGCACACTGGGCGCGCGGCGCGAGATGATGATTGGTTTTCTTGCCGAGCCGGCCCTGCTGATGGTGCTGTTCAATGCATTCCTGATCTCCGGAAGCACCGCCCTGCCGAGCCTGGTTGAGTTTTATTACACGCATCCGTTTCTCATTGAGCCCAGTCTGGCTTTTGCTGCGATTGCCTTCGTGATGGTGTTGCTGGCGGAGAATGCCCGCATCCCGATTGATAATCCGGCGACGCATCTCGAGCTCACGATGATCCACGAAGCGATGCTGCTTGAGTATTCAGCGCGGCACCTGGCTCTGGTCGAGTGGGCATCGAGCCTCAAGCTTTTCAATTACGCCTGCATCGGTTTTGCTTTGTTCCTTCCCTGGGGCATAGCTGTGGACGGACGCGACGGAGTTGCTGCGATACTGCTGGCGGTTGTCGCTCTTTTAGCAAAGCTTGCGGTCTGCGGCGCGGCGCTGGCGTTGATCGAGTCGCTGTCGGCAAAGCTGCGCGTCTTCCGCGCTCCGGAGTATCTGTCCATTGCGTTTCTTCTGGCCGTTCTTGGTTTGCTGGTTCACCTGCTGATAGGAGCTAAATAGATGCCTTTGCGTGCTTCCATCGGTCCCGTGCTGAATGTTCTGGCCTCCGGCCTGCTGCTTATCTCCTTTGCCATGCTCTCGCGGCGGCGCACGCAGCGACTGATTACGCTCCTCGCCTGGCAGGGTGCCATATTGTCTCTCTCGACCTGCCTGGTGGCTTATAGTTCCGGGCTTACGGAGCTCTATTATTCGGCTACGCTTACGCTGATCCTGAAAGTCATCGTGCTGCCATGGATTCTGCACCGGCTGATCTACAGGCTTGGCGCGCAGTGGGACAGCGAGACGCTGGTGAATATTCCAACCATCATGCTGGTGGGCCTTGTCCTGGTGATCTTTGCATTTGGACTGGCGCAGCCCATCAGCATGATGGCAACGACCATCACGCGCCATACGCTCGGCATCGCTCTTGCCGTGATTCTGCTGGCGTTCCTCATGATGATCACGCGCCGGAAAGCGCTGACTCAGGTGATCGGCTTCCTTGCGATGGAAAACGGTCTGTTCTTCGCCGCAACCAGCGCGACCTATGGCATGCCCATGGTGATCGAGCTGGGCATTGCGCTTGATCTGCTGGTCGGCGTCTTCATCCTGGGAATCTTTTTCTTCCAGATACGGGAACAGTTCGACAGCCTCGACCTGCACCATCTTGAAGCGCTGAAGGAGGAATGAATTGGAGATACTGCTGGTGCTGGGTCTGCCGTTGCTGGGAGCGCTTGTGCTGGCGCTGTTCGGAGCGCGCCGCTTTGCGCCTGAGCTGAATGTAGTTTTCAGCCTGGCTACCTTGACGGCGGCGGCGATGCTGGTTCTGCGTGTTGTTCGATACGGCCCGATGCTGGTTGGGCGCGAGCAATTCTTTGTCGATTCGTTCAATGTGTTCCTGGTCGCGCTGACGGCCTTTGTGGGGTTCACGACGGCCATCTTTTCCCGGCCCTACATGCGCATTGAGGAAGAACATGGACGTCTCAACCCGCTGCGCCTGCGCCTTTACCACAGCATGTACCAGCTCTTTATGGCAGCCATGCTGCTGGCACTGCTCACTAACAACATGGGGCTGCTGTGGGTCGCCATGGAGGCGGCGACGCTATCCACCGTGCTGCTGGTGTCGCTCTATCGCACGCGGGCCAGCCTTGAAGCGGCGTGGAAGTATTTCATCCTTTGCGGTGTCGGAATCGCACAGGCGCTCTTCGGCACGATCCTGCTCTACTTTGCCGCGGAACAGATGCTGGGTCGCGAAGGCATGACGGCGCTGCTGTGGACGCACCTCGACGCGGTGAAAACACATCTTGAGCCGCGCGTGCTGGGCTTGGCTTTTGTATTTCTTCTCGTGGGATACGGAACAAAAGTCGGACTCGCGCCACTGCACAACTGGCTCCCGGATGCTCATGCTGAAGGCCCGACGCCGGTCTCGGCAGTTCTCTCCGGGCTTCTATTGAATGTCGCGCTCTATGCGGTAATTCGCTGCAAGGTGCTGGTGGAAGGCTCGATCGGTTTTTCTTTGCCCAGCCGCATGCTGATGACCTTCGGATTGCTGTCTGCCATACTCGGTGCATTCTTCCTGTGGAGACAGCGGGACATCAAGCGGCTCTTCGGCTATTCGTCGATTGAGCACATGGGCATCATCACCTTTGCGTTCGGACTGGGCGGTCCCGTGGCCAATTTCGCAGCACTGCTGCACATGACGGTTCACTCGCTCACCAAGTCCTCGATCTTTTTCACTGCAGGCCACGCTTCGCAGACTGCGGGCACACAGAACATCGACGGCATTCGCGGCCTCGTGGGAGTCAGTCCCACGATCGGCTGGGGCCTGATGCTTGGATCGCTTGCAATTCTCGGCATGCCGCCTTTCGGTGTTTTCTCAAGTGAATTTCTGATTCTCACCACGGCCATGCGCGACCATCCCTGGGCGACTCCGTTTCTTCTCATCGCGCTGGGTGTGGCCTTTGCCGGCATTTTCGGCAAGGTGCAGCCCATGGTTTTCGGAGAGAGTCATGCGCAGCCCCTGCCGCATTCGCCTGCGCTGGTGCCGGTCTTTGTTCATCTGGCTATGGTGCTGGTTCTGGGACTGTATATGCCGCCGGCATTGGCTGAGTGGTACAGGGCGGCAGCAAAGCTGATTGGATGATGGACATGAGCTTCGATTTTCTCGAACAGCAGCCCGTGCAGCTTCCCGCGAATGTCAAGGCAGAACTGCTGCGTGTGGACGGCGAGCAGTGGCTGCGGACGGCAGAAGCTCTGCGCAAATCTGGAGCGCGACTGATGTCGCTATGGGGAAGCGATGATCGCGACCGCGGCCAGTGCTTCCGTATTTATGCTTCCTACCTTCTACCAAAGACCGTGCTGGTGGTGGAACACACAATCCATAACGTAGAAAATCTCTCGTATCCGAGCCTCGCCGAGTTGTTTCCGTCTGCGTTGCGGATGCAGCGTGCCGCGCACGACCTGCTGGGGATTGCAACCAACGAATCTGATACGCGCGGCTGGCTGTGGCATGGCGGATGGCCTGAAACAGTGTTTCCTCTGCGGAAGGATGTCGACAGCAGTGTGCAGTATCCGGTCGTATCGGAGCCGTATCCATTCGTGACTGTAGAAGGCGATGGCGTTCATGAGATTGCTGTCGGCCCAGTCCATGCGGGCACCATCGAGCCCGGACACTTCCGCTTCTCCGTTGTGGGCGAAAAGGTGCTGCGTCTGGAAGAGCGGCTCGGCTACAAACACAAAGGCATCGCCAAGCTCTTTGAGAGAATGCCGCAGCAATTAGGACAGTGCCTTGCAGCGCGTGTCTCCGGCGATTCTGCTGTCACATTCTCGTGGGCTTATTGCGCGGCATTGGAAGCCATTACGCAGACGGCTGTCCCTCACCGGGCAACGAATCTGCGGGCCCTCGCTCTCGAGCATGAACGGATCGCCAACCATCTGGGTGATCTCGGCGCATTGGGTAACGATGCAGGCTTCGCCTTCGGACTTACTCAGTTCTCGCGGATGAAAGAAGATCTGCTGCGCACAAACACCGTCACCTTCCAGGCGCGCTACCTGATGGACTACATTCTGCCCGGAGGCGTCGCGGTCGATCTGCCGGGACATGCCCGTGGCCAGTTGTTGCGGCAGTATCAGGAGCTGCAGGACAGTGTTCTCAACCTGCGTTCGATCTACGATGAGCACGCCGGCATTCAGGACCGCTTCCGCGAGGCAGGACGTTTAGAGCATAGACTGGCTGAAAGTCTCGGTGCGCTTGGATTGGCTGGGCGCGCATCGGGCATTTCATCTGATCTGCGCGTCGATCATCCGTGGGCGCCTTATGACAGGCTGCCACCAAAGCTCATTACACAAGCTTATGGCGATGTCGCCGCGCGCGTGCAGGTGAGATTCGACGAGATTCTCGAGTCACTGAGACTCTGCCGCGCTCTGCTCGAAGATCTTGCGCCCGGGCCCATACAGGCGCAGGTTCCTGTTGCCGAGCCTGATCACCTGGGAATCGGCCTGATTGAAGGATGGCGCGGGCCGGTGATGATCGCTGTTGAAACCGGCCGGGATGGCGCCATTCGGCGCTGCCACGCGCATGATCCATCGTGGCAGAACTGGCCGCTGCTGGAATACGCGATTCTCGGCAACATTGTGCCGGATTTTCCGCTCATCAATAAATCCTTCAACCTGTCCTACAGCGGACACGATGGATGAGGTGACTTGTGTTTGATGTTCTTTCACGCATGGTGCGCACAGGGATCGTCACGGAGCCCGCAACATCTCCAGCGGCTGAAGCATTGCAGGACGATATCTGGAGTGTGCTCGGGCGGGCGCTTACCATCCGCCATGTCGATGCCGGCTCCTGCAATGGCTGCGAACTCGAAATCCAGGCGCTCAACAATCCTTATTACAACCTCGAAGGCAAAGGCATTAAGTTTGTCGCAAGCCCTCGTCACGCGGACATGCTGTTGGTTACCGGTCCGGTATCAGTCAACATGGAAGAAGCGCTGAAGCGCACGTACGATGCGGTGCCTGAACCAAAATTAGTAGTCGCGGTTGGCGATTGCGGAGCTTGTGGCGGAGTCTTCGGCAAGAGCTATGCAAACCGCGGCAGCATTGCGAACGTCATCCCTGTCCACCACACGGTTACGGGCTGCCCTCCGAGTCCGAAGGCCATCCTGGAGGGAATCCTGCAGGCCCTTCGCTCGGATATGAGAGTGGCGCGCCAGTAGGGGTTAGTCGCCTGTTAATAGATACGAATCCCGCTTGTGCTCGATGGCCTTGAGCCTCATCAGAAATGAGCCCGGCGTCTCTTCCTGAGACCATGGAGGGTCGCCCTTATAGGCATAGACAACTTTGTTGCTGCCATCCTCGGGTCTCACCACCAGCGCCTGCTCCTGAAAGCTCTTGGCGATGCGCGCGGTAATGGCCCGGTCATTCCGTCCGCAGAGATTGACCAGCATGAATCCCGAGGGAGAGAGAGCCTGGTAGCAGTCATCATAAAACTTTTCGGTGCACAGCTCGGGCGGCTGACCGTCGATGTCAAAGCCGTCGACGATAAGCGCGTCGACTTCACCTGAGATTCTGGCTACGTAATCTGCGCCGTCTTCGCAGAGAACGCGAAATCGGCTATTGTCCTCGGGAATATGGAAACGGTCGCGGAAGGAGATGACGTGCGGGTTGATCTCAACGACAGTGATCTCGGAATGCAGCAGGTGACGATAGCACCACTTCGCCATCGAGCCGCCTCCCAGCCCGATCATGGCAATATGCCGTGGAGCAGGGCGGAATAAGCGGAGAAACGACATCATCGTCCGCGTGTAGGAAAGAAGCAGCTTCTCCGGTGCATCGTCGAGCATCCTGCTCTGCACGGCGCCGATCCGGAAGTAGAGCGTCACAGAGCCGTCTTCTTCATAGAGAAAGGGGACAGGCATGGAAGAGTCATCGGGCTGCACAACATAGAACGAGCCTCGAGGCTTTGTGATATCCATCAGTCGCGGTTGTCCTTGAAAATGGAACCCATGGCTTTCCATGTGCCCTTCATGGCTGTGACTCTATATTTTATCGAAAGGAGTAGATGGATTTCTGTCGGGCAGGATAGATAAAAAGAGGAAACGGAAATCCGTTTCCTCTTTGATCTTTTGTAGCGCGAAAAGCTACTTCTTCGGCGGGGCGATGACGTCCTTGGCGGACTTGGCGACGCGGAACTTCACCACGGTCTTTGCCTTGATCTTGATCTGCTCGCCCGTCTGCGGGTTGCGGCCGATGCGCGCCTTGCGCTCTGCCTTCACAAGGCGTCCGAGTCCGGGAATCACGAAGAGGCCGTTCTTCTTCGTTTCCTTGATCGCTGTCTCTGCAAGCAGATCGAGAAATGCAGCCGACTGCTTGTTTGTCAATTCCAGCTTCTCCGCCAGGTGACGGACAAGAGCTGTCTTGGTCATTCCAGTTGCCATTTTTTTAAATCCTCCTGGTTCTTATTTCGCTTTTCCAGAACCTGAAATCTGGTTTCGCGTGCTTCGGTTTCTTCATTCCGCCCTGGCGGATTTTCTCGCGCAATAGCGGGAAAACCCTGTATTCATGCGGCTCTCAAAAAAACCTACCGCCGTTTACCTTGCGACTTTTCGCAAGCTTTGTCAACGGCAAAAGCCCTGTTTCCACAGGTTTTTCCCGATTATTTCAGGTTTTTCCCTGATTTTATGCCTTTTTTATGGATTTTCCGCGATTTTTGACCAGAATCGAACACTCGGAAAGCCTTGCCAGCAGCGGTTGCGTGATGTTTCCGTGGAAGTGATTTGACGTAGTGTATTCCTTGCGGAAAGCGCCGTCTATACCAGTTTGAAGATGTATTGGCGCTTCTTTTCCACATCACGCCGGAAGGGCCGATTTAGGAAATCGACAATTGGCGCGGCCAGCCGGAAGCGCGTCACAATCTCCTTCACCAGCGTTTTTTTGAGTGCCGTTTCTCCCGGCAGCCGCGCCAGAACACCCCATTGCTGCTGTCGGATCAGGTTGATTCCCGGATGGTCTGCAGCAAAGCCCTTCGGCGGACGCGTGAGTGCGCGAACGTCCAGATCGAGGTCCATCAGCTTGCGCAGCTTCCGGTCATGCAAAAGACGCCGCAGCTCTTCATGGTGCTCAAGCAGTTGCATGCGGATGGCTAGCAACTGCTCGCGCTGCGGCATGTATATGCCGGCCGCAATCACAACTTCAGTCGGCGAGAAGTGAAAGTAAAATCCGCCGCCGGAAGTCTTCTCCAGCCCGACGCGCGTCCACCAGGCAGATACGTGTGTTTTATAGGGCGTCTTGTCTGCGGAAAAGCGTGTGTCGCGATAAATGCGCATTATGCTCTTCTCTGCTGGACGCACATGCGCTGGCGCAAAATCGGTCATTGCGTCTGTTACCTGGTTTATGACTGCCAGCATGGGGCGCTTTAGTTCGCGCTCGAAGATATCGCGCCTTGCCTGAAACCATTCACGCTTGTTATTGCGTTTGAGGCCGCGCAGAAACTTCATCGCCTCTTCGCTGAAGTATGGCTTGGCAGGCTCATGGTCGGCTAATTTGGAGATGGCCTTCGGCATATCCGCATTGTAATGGCGCATCGCGGTGGAAATGTTTTACTCACGAGCGATGGGTCTTTCAGTTTTGTAAGACCCTTGATTTTGTATGCTGCATCAGGCTGGCATCCTCTACAATCCGAGCATTACGACCATGCTCATTCCCAGTCGTTCTCTCTTCGCAGTTTGCCTCATCGCCTCATGCCTGGCAGCGCAGACAAAAGCGCCCGCCGCTTCGCAGGAAATCCGGTCGTTTTATGAATCAGGTCTGCGCCGCAATGGAATCGTCGGCAGCAGCCTCGCACTGGTTCGCGATGGCAAAGTCATCTTTCATGATTATTATGGCCGCCAGAGTGAAACGCAGGCCGTCGATGAAAACACGACGTATCACTGGGCATCAGTTACCAAGACATTTACCGGCATCGCCATCATGCAGCTGCGCGACCGTGGTCTGCTCTCACTCGACGATCCACTGATCAAGTACATTCCTGAGCTCGCCACCGTGCATGATCCCTTTGGCCCGGTTTCCGCGATCACCATCCGCGAGGCTATGTCGCACTCAAACGGATTCCGCGATGCGACCTGGCCCTGGCGCGATGCCGAGTGGCAGCCCTTTGAGCCGACACAGTGGTCGCAGATTGTCGCCATGCTGCCGTATACCGACGTAAAGTTCCTGCCAGGATCACGATTCAGCTACTCCAACTTGGCGATTGTTTTTCTTGGCGAAATCATCGAGCGCCTCTCCGGAGATCAGTACGAGGTCTACATGGATAAGAACATCTTCAAGCCGCTCGGCATGCACTGCACCTATTTCGACCGCAGCCCATATCATCTGCTGCAATACCGCTCGCACAGCTGGGATCTGAAAGACGGCAAGCTCACCGAAGACCCATTCGACTTCAACACGGGCATCACACGCTCGAACGGCGGCCTCAATTCACCAATCCCGGACATGCTTAAGTACATCGGCTTCCTGCTCGGCGATCCTGCGCATCAAGCCGAGTACGATGCCATACTGAAGCGATCTTCACTCGAAGAGATGTGGAAGCCTTTGCTGCCGGTTACGCCGGATGAAGACTTTCCTTCGCGCTCCGGAGCGCAGGATTTTGTTGCTGCAAGCTTTTTTGTGCACAAAGATGGCAATCTCACTCTGATCGGCCACCCCGGCTGGCAGAACGGATTCCGCAGCCAGATCAATCTCGATCCCGCAAGCCATAGCGCGTATATCGTGGCTTACAACACGGATGCTGAGGACGCAAAACAGAACACACGCAGCTTCAATATCGAGCTGCGCGATTACCTCATCGACCACTTCTTCCGCGGCGCTGGCAAATAGCCCGTGAAGCGCTAATTACTTGATCGTTACAGCAAGCGGCAGAGTGTGGGTTGTAACCTGGCCGCCGTTGTTCGAGTATGCCGTCACCGTCACGTTGTAAGAGCCGGCGGTGGTTCCGGGATTCGATGAAGGCGGATGATGCAGGTATCCATAGCGCTGCGAGCAGGCTGTCAGACCTGACATGCTGGCCAGCAGGAGCAGCGCCAGGCCCATAAGACGCAATCCTGAACGGCGGCGCAGGGCGCCAATTCCCACAAGGGCAAGCACTCCGGGAAAGACCAGGGCGTAGGCAATATGCGATGCATTGCCGCCGAAGGGAAGGCCTTCATTCAATCCTGAAGCAGCCGTGGTCTGGATCTGCAGGCTGCTGGTGACCGCTGCTCCTGATGAGGTCGGCGTAACGATCTGCGGTGTAAAGGTTGCCGTGCTCGCGTTCGGCAGCCCCGACACAGTCAGCGTGACCGACTGGGTAAAGAGATTGCTACTCGGAGTTATTGTGACCACTACTGCCCCATACTCGCCGGGAGTCAGCGAGAGGGAAGTCGGGTTCGCCGAGATGGAAAAATCCGGAAGCCCGGTCGTTGCGTCTGCTTGCACATTTGCGCTGGCCGATGCGGAGGCAGCGTGGCTGTCGCTTCCCAAATAAACAGCAGTGACCTGTTTTACGCCTGCAGGCAGCCCGTCCAGAGTGAGCGTAGCCGTGCCGTCCTGATTCACAAAGGCCGAGCCGAGCGATGTGTCGCCACTCATAATGCTGACCGTCCCGTCAGAGACAGCAGCGCCTGTGGGATCCTTCACCGTGACGGTCAGCGTAGTCTTCGCGTTGTCTTTTACGACAGAAAGGCTGGTGCGGGTGCCGATGGTTGCGAAGGTCTGGCTATGGGCCTGAGGAAGAACCAGAAGAAGAGCCAGCACTACGGCCAGATACGACCCGCGTGCGATGGCAGTTGTGAACTTCCATTTCCTGGTAAGGGGCGCCCAGACTGCGTGGTTTTCGCAGACTGAGGTGAAGATGCTGATGCGTGACTGCAAACTCATTCGTCCGGTTCTCTACCCTTTTTCAGCGGAAAATCTTCGTAATAGACAATTGTATCTGCGCGACGCAAAAACGGCGATGCCTGTCAGCGGACGCAAGTATTAGACGCTGGGGCTCTGAATTGGCAATATTCACATCAGTCCAATTTTGCGACCATACCAGCTCATAACCAGACTCGGCTCTTGAGGTCGTCAGAATGACGACCAGCAAAGCAGCAACGAGTTGCACGAAAGGCGGCGAAGCCGCGTCCGCCTGGGAGCCTGCCCTGAGCGAAGCCGAAGGGGCCAGTCCTACATGTTGGTGTGGCCGGCGCGCATTTCTTCGTTGAAGGATGGTTTGGTGATGTCGAGCGCGGCCTGGAGCTTGGCGTGGAACTCGTCGGTGAGCCCAGTCAATGCCGGAGTGGCTGCGGCATAATCGTCCGTCAGCGTGACCAGCCCCTGTTTTGCGAGGTCGGCAGCCATGCGGGCGAGTTCTTCGGGAGTGGTGTTCAGGTATTGCGCGTCGCGCGGATCGGCAATCCAGACCGGCTGGCTGTTTCCCAGAACTCCCGAGAGCCAGTAGGTCTTGAGCTTCAGGAATTCGAGGCGTGACTCGTCAGTCGTGTCCGTGAAAAAGAATTTTTTCTGCCAGCGGCTGTAGTAGCGCGTGGTCACAGGTACGGGCTGGCGGTTGCCGCTCTTGAGCAGTTCGAGTTGGCCCAGGTCGAAGGTCTTGCGGATGGCGTTGAAGATGAATGTTTCTGCGTAGGGCTGCTCAGGCGCGGGCACGATCTCGGCAAATGTAACTGTCATGCTTGCGGCGATCTTCGTGTGCAGCGGCGAGCCTGTGCCGTCTTCCAGATGCGCGACGCCGTGGACGATGTAGGTATCCGAGCCGGAAGTCGAGCGATGGAACGGCCAGCCGAATCCGCCAAGACTTAACGGCAGCCCTTCAAGCGTCACATACACATCCGGACGTGGATTGTGCAGGCGCTTGGCGGCCTCTCGCAGGTAGGAGGTCATCTCAGGCAGAAGCTCCGGCTTCTGGAAGTTGAAGGCATCGCTCAACTCAAGCTGTAATGTGCGCTCTGCCGGCGCATCGGGTGAAAGCGACAGCTTGAATTTTGCTGTGGGACGATTGCTGAAGTCTGTGCCTGCTTCTGCGGAAAGAACTGTTAGGCCAGCTTCATGCGCGGCCTTTTCGAGCATGGCGGTCAGGGCTGTTTCGAGGTTCGTGCTCATTGCCTATATTTTATAGGACTGGCCGTCCAGGCGTTCGCGGCTTCGCCGCCTCGATATGAGAGGCTTTAAGTCCTTCAATAAGGGAGATTTCATCGCTGATTCAAAATCAAATTTAGTGGATCATTCGCGAAGAGCACGATCAATAGCCAGCTTTTCCACCGTCAGTTTCACAAGCGATACACCGTCGCCCCGGCGCTCTGCTTCCGCAATCGCAGCCCGCAATTCGCGCTGCCGGCGTTGCAGGTAGCGATGCCTCAAAGTCTCCAGCGCAGCAGAAATATGCTCGGTGTCTAGCGGAGAGAGCTCGCCCATCAGCGTCTGTGCAAGCAGGCTGCGGCCTGCCGGGTCGTCGATCGTCTCCATTGGCTCCTGGGAGTTGCGATGTCGCAACTGCTTCAGGATCTGCGTGACGGCCATCCCTTCGAAGTGGGCCTCGTTCGCGTCCAATCCAGCAGCTGCCGCTTGAAAGGCAGAATCAGAAGGTGGCATAGCCAGAGCACGCAGAATCACTTTTTCTGCCTCGCTCACCGCGAGGGCTGCACTGGAGAGCGAATCGCGGCGTTTGGCGGCAGCCTGTTTTAGCTCTTCGCGCACCAACGCGGAATCAATGCCCAATTTCTGCGCGGCGTCTGCGGCAAACTCGTCGCGTCCAATGCGGTTCGGAACGCGCCGGATGTGCGGCAGAAGAAAATTGAGCGCCTTGACCTTCGCATCGGCGGTGATTGGCGGAAAGAGCTGCCGCGCCCGCTCGATCAGGTAATCGGAATGCCGCTTCGCTCCGCGCAGTGCCGAGAGATAGGCTGGTGTTCCATGCTCGCGGATATAGCGGTCAGGATCGAGCCCGCCTTCGAGCGTAACCACGCGTACTTCAAATCCTTCCTCTGTGAGCAGCGCGATGGATTTTTCTGCTGCATTCGCGCCCGCCGTATCGGGATCGAAGTTCACGATGACGCGCGTCGTATAGCGCGCGAGCAATCGGACCTGTGCTTCGGTAAAGGCCGTGCCACTGGTGGCGAGCACATTCTTCACGCCAGCCAGATAGGCGGAGATGCAATCCATCTGCCCTTCGACCAGTACAGCGAAACCGGTTTCGCGGATCGCCTGCCGCGCCTTATCGAGATTGAAGAGCACGTTGCCCTTGGAATAAAGCGGCGTCTCCGGCGAGTTGAGATACTTCGGGCCAGCCTTCTCTCCCGCCTCCAGCGCCCGTGCAGTAAAAGCAATCACGCGTCCCGATTCATTTGCAATAGGGAACGTGACGCGCTTGCGGAAGCGTGAGTAGAGCGGCCCGGGCGTGCCGTCTTCCTGCGGTTTAAAAGAAAAAAGCCCGGAAAGCCGCAGCGTCTCCTGGTCGGCCACGGAATGCAACCGCTCGCGCAGTGCATGAAACGAATCCGGCGCATAGCCGATGCGGAACTTCTGGATGTCCTCAGGCTTAAGTCCGCGACCGGTGAGATATTCCCGCGCCAGCGCACCTTCCGGCGAACGAAGCTGCTCCTCAAACCACACCGTTGCCAGTTCGTGCAATTCGAGCAGCTTGGCGCGCTGGCGGCCCTCCTGCGCCTCTTCTTCTGAAGAAAATTCACGCTTGGGTAGCGGAATGCCGCACTTCTGCGCCACAAAACGCACAGCCTCAGGGAAACTGACGTTCTCGATCTTCTGGATGAAGCTGAAAACATCTCCAGAAACGCCGCAGCCGAAGCAATGAAAGAACTGTCGCGTGGCATGCACGGAAAACGATGGCGACTTCTCTTTATGGAAGGGGCACAGCCCGCTGTAATTCTGCGCTCCGGCTTTTTTCAGGCGCACGTAATCGCCGATGATTTTGACGATATCGGCCTGCTGCTTTACCTGCTGTGCGAAGTCAGACGCCATCTGAACCTAAGACTAGAGTGTACTCAACCATGCAGGACAGCTGCGCTGAACATCGCGATGACATCTTCAGGCGACTTTCCCTGCTTGCGCAACGCCCGCAGCGAGAGCGCGTCGTGGCGCTTGGCCAGGCGCTGGCCTTGCGCATCGGCCATAAGCGGGCAATGGTACCAGGCTGGCGGAGTCAACCCCAGCGCGCGATACAGCAGAATCTGCCGCGCCGTGGAGCGCAGCAGATCGGCTCCACGCACAACTTCCGTAATGCGCATGGCTGCATCATCCACGACCACAGCCAGCTGATACGCAGGTACATCATCGCGCCGCCAGACGAGGAAGTCGCCAAAATCATGCCCGGCTATGTATCTCTCCGGGCCAAAATGACCGTCTTCAAAGCTGATTTCAAGGCCGTCCGGCACACGGAAACGCCAGTTCAGGCCGGCAGGAGACGAGGGAACGACAATTTTGCTCTCAGGACGGCAGGTTCCCGGATAGATCGGTTCGTCGTCCTCATCGTGCGGAGCCTGTGCACTCCGGACCAGGTCTTTGCGTGAACAGCGGCAAGGATACACAAACTGCGCCTCGACCAGCCTGCGCCACGCTTCCAGATAAAGTTCGCGCCGTCGGTTCTGCGCATATGGAGCATAAGCACCATCCACATCCGGCCCCTCTTGCCAGCGAATGCCGAGCCAGCGCAGGTCTGCGAGCATCGCTTCGGCATACTCGGGCTTCGACCGCTGCGGATCCAGGTCTTCGTTGCGCATCACGAGAGTACCGCCTGCCTCAACTGCGCGCTGGTAAGCCGTCCAGAAAGTGCGCGCATGTCCCAGATGCAGCAATCCTGTTGGCGACGGAGCAAGACGGCCGCGATAGATGGCGTTCAAATCCTGATCTCAGGCGTAGCTGAAATGAGCGTCCGCGTGTAGTCCTGTTGCGGTTTGCCGCAGATCTGATCGCGCGGTCCGTATTCAACCAGCTTTCCGCGCTGCAGCACGGCGATGTTCGTCGAAAGATAGCGCACCAGCGGCATCGAGTGCGAAATAAACAGGTACGTCAGCTGAAATTCGCGCTGCAGATCACGCAGCAGATTTACAATCTGCGCGCCTACGCTCACATCGAGCGCCGATACTGGCTCGTCCAGCACCAGCATTTCCGGCCTGAGCGCCAGAGCGCGCGCAATGTTGATGCGCTGCCGCTGCCCTCCGGAAAACTCATGCGGATAGCGATCGAGCACCGACTCATCGAGTCCGACGGAGCGCAACAATTCTGCTGATTTTGCCCGGAGATCATTTTTCGGTGCGGCTCGATGGATCACCAGCGGCTCAGCAACAATCTCAGAAACGCGCATGCGCGGATTGAGCGCGGCAAAGGGGTCCTGAAAGACAGGCTGCATCCGCCGGCGCAATGGCTGCAGGCTGCGCTGCATCGCGCCTGTAATGGATTGCCCGTCAAACATAACGCGACCGGATGATGGCTCAATCAGGCCCAGCACCATGCGCGCAATCGTGCTCTTGCCCGATCCAGATTCGCCAACCAGCCCAAGCGTCTCGCCGCGCTCGATAGTGAACGAGACATCGTCAACCACCAGCGCCTGCTCACTGCGCAATCCTTCACGCCTCAGATAGCTTTTCGAGAGATGCTCGACGGTAATTAGGGGCACGGTTAAAGGTTAGCGGAAGAACGGCCAGCGATGAAAACGGTCAGCTAAGAAACCGGATAGCTTTTGTTAGGTTTTAGCTAACCGCTTTTTAAGCTGACACGGCGAAGGGCGTGCCAACGCGAAGCGCTGTTTACTCCTTAGCTACCAGCCAGCTTTGGGTGCAATTTGTGGAAGCCGGTTGCATCCTGGTAGGCCTTGGCAAAGGCGCAGAGCTTCGCGTCCTGATAATGTCCACCGAGGAAGGTGATGCTCACCGGAGTGCCTGGACCGCCGATCGAGTCATCGTCCCCTGTGTCGATGCGCGGAGGAACAGGCGCGTCATTTCCCCGAATTCCATTGGGCACAATCACAGCGGGATGCCCGGTGAGATTAGTGACCGAGAGCTGCTTGCTGCTGGTGGAGGCGACAATGACATCCACCTGTTCGAACAGCTTTGACACCTCGCGAACCGCAAGCGTGCGCGCGCGGTTGGCCTGGATGTATTCGACCGCCGGATAAAAGCGCGAGGTGCGGAAGATGTTTGGCCAATCGCCTGCGCTCTGTTCGGTCAGTAATTTATCGTGGCCGCTCAGAGTCAGTTCATCGAAGGCCGCCGCGGCCTCGGCTGAGAGCAGCGGTGTTATCGCATCATAAGGAAGATCAGGCAGTTCGAGAGGAACAAGGTTCACACCCATCACTCGCAGCTTGTCCAGCGCTGCCTGGTCGTATTTCAGATCATAAGCACGTCGCGCGCGCCAGGCATTGGTGTCGCTTTGCTCTTTCTTCCGTTTCTTCTTTTCTTCTTCTGATAAGCCATCCAGAGACTTCTCATCCAGCGTTTCCGGATTCTTCGGCGGCTCAAAATCTTTCTTGAGGTATCCCACACGCAGCGTTTTCCAATCGAGCTCCGCATCCCAGTTGAACGCGGCATCTCGCGCGGCCAGGTCCTGCCCATCCGGGCCGTAGATGGCATGCATAACGATGGCGCAGTCTTCCACCGCGCGGCAGATCGGGCCCAGTTTGTCCATCGTCCAGCTCAGGGCCATGGCTCCGGTGCGTGGCACAAATCCAAATGTAGGCCGCAGGCCGGTTGCGCCGCAGCGCGTCGAAGGCGATGCGATGGAGCCCAGCGTTTCTGATCCGATGGAAAAGGCCACGCAGCCTGCAGCCGTAGATGAGGCCGAGCCGGCTGAAGAGCCGCTTGATCCCTGCTTCGGATTCCACGGATTGCGCGTCCGTCCTCCGAACCACTTATCGCCCATGGCTAGGGCGCCGAGCGTCGTCTTGGCAATCAGCACAGCGCCAGCCGCATCGAGGCGCTTGACCACAGTCGCGTCTTCGTCAAATGACTGCTTCTCAAATCCGCCCGCACCCCAGGTCGTCGGATAGCCCTTCACGGCAAGCAGGTCCTTCGCTCCCCAGGGAAGCCCGTGCAATGGTCCGCGATATTTTCCTGCAGCAATCTCTGAGTCAGCCTCCCGCGCATGCGCAAGAGCGCGCTCTTCCGTGATTGTCACCACAAAATGCAAGACTGGGTCGTATCGCTTGAGCCGCGTGATGTACATCTCGGTCAGATTAGTTGACGAAATCTTTTTTCGGCGCACAAGATCGCCAAGCTTAACAACAGAAGCAAAAGCCAGCTCTTCAAGATTGGCAGTGGCGGTCACAACTGCAGGGGCCTTACTGTAGCGTGGTTCGCGCCTTTCCGTATCGACCTTTGCTCCCGGAGGCAGCGGATCGAAAACATAAGCAGGCGGCACGCTGTTCGGCAGATGCAGTTTGCGAATTGCATCGTAGGAGTTGCGCTGATCATTCAAGCCGTCGAGCATCATCTGCTTCTGCTCGGGAGCAAGAGTGATTCCCGCCAGCGTCGCGGCCTGGTCGACCATCTCCGGAGTGATCTTTGCCGGCTCAATGCCGTCGGGTGTTTCCGCCCGCGCCGCCAGTGTATAAAGCGCTCCGGGAAAAAGCGTGGAAGCCAGACCGAGCTGGCCGCAGGTGGAGAGGAATGCGCGACGGTCAAGCGCCATGGAAAACCTCTTTTCGCAATAACTGGAAACGGCAGTATATCCAGCTTTCTCTGAAAGAGGGCAGAAATAAACGCCGAAAGATTATTCTTTCGGCATGGCGAAAATCCTGATTTGCGAGGACCACAATCTGAACCGGGAATCAGCGCACCGCTTTTACGATGCGCTGGGATTTGAGCATCACGGTTACAGCTATGACTTCAGCACTGTCCGGATATGTAACTCCTTCAGTTGCGAATCGCTGACCGGAGTTGGTGCATCGACCATCAGGTCGATGGCCTTGGCCGTCTTGGGGAAGGCGATAACTTCGCGCAGGCTGCTTGCGCCGGCAAGGAGCATCACCAGGCGGTCAAGGCCGAGCGCAATGCCGCCATGCGGAGGCGTTCCGTACTGCAGTGCGTCCAGGAAGAACCCGAAGCGCTCCTTCGCCTCTTCCTCTGACATGCCGAGCGCGCGGAAGATCTGCTGCTGCACGTCCTGCCGGTGAATACGAATCGATCCCGAGCCAAGCTCGAGCCCGTTCAGCACAATGTCATAAGCCAGAGCGCGTACGGCTTCCGGGTCGGACTCCATGCGCCCGGCCTTCAGGTCATCCTCATGCGGCGAGGTGAAGGGATGATGGGCGAAGGTCCAGGCCTTTGTCTCCTCGTCCCACTCGAAGAAGGGGAAATCGGTGACCCAAAGGAATCTGTAATCGTCGGCGGTACCTTTTTTTACGAAGGCTCCGTGCTCGTCCTGGAAGCGCTTTGCCAGATCGAGGCGGACCTGGCCTGCCTTCTTATAGAGCCACAGATGGTCTTTGGCCGGGGCGGTCGTCCCGACGCGCGGCGACAGGACGACGAGCCGGTTTTCTGGCTCGACCCGATCAAGCCCGCAGTTCCTGGCCGCGGCGCTGTCAATGCGCTGCGCCAGAGCCGCGTACTGCGGACTCTTTTCCAGGCGGCGCACGTCGAGAAACGCAAGATCGGGACCGGCTGCCGTGTCCATTTCCTGAGCAAACGCCTTCCTCTGCGTGTTGCTCATCTCCGTCTGGCCCGGAATGACAATGGCGAGGATCGGCAGCCCCGCTTCGATCTTCAGAGACGCCAGTTCCTCCGCAGTGAATACATCGCGGACATCAGTCAAGGGGGGAAGGCGCAGGTCAGGTTTATCAATGCCATAAAGGCGGATGGCATCGTCGTAGGTCATGCGTGGGAACGGAGTGCTGATCTTCTCGCCCGCGACCTCAAAAGCGGCTTTCAGAAAGCCTTCGACCACGCGGAAGATCGTCTCCTGCTGCGGGAAAGTCATTTCGAGGTCGATCTGCGTGAACTCCGGCTGGCGATCAGCGCGCAGGTCTTCGTCGCGGAAGCAGCGTGCAATCTGGAAGTAGCGGTCGAAACCGGAGATCATCAGAATCTGCTTGAAGAGCTGCGGCGACTGCGGCAGCGCATAAAACATTCCCGCATGCACGCGGCTCGGCACCAGGTAATCGCGCGCGCCCTCGGGCGTCGATCGCGTCATGAACGGAGTTTCGATCTCAAAGAAATTCTGTTGCGACAGATACTCGCGCACTGCCAGCGTGACCTTGTGACGCACTTCGAAGTTGTGTTGCATTTCAGCGCGGCGCAGGTCGAGATAGCGGTACTTCAGCCGCACCTCTTCATTGACGATTGCATCTTCAGCCGGTGAAAACGGCGGAACCTTCGCGTCATTGAGAATGCGAATCTCATCCGCGACAACTTCGATCTCGCCGGTCGCCATCTTGGGATTGATGACATCCTTGTCGCGCAGACGCACCTTGCCGATGGCCGCGATCACATACTCAGACCGCGCCTGCTCCGCCTTCGCATGTCCGGCAGGGCTCAGGTCCTTATCGAGAACGACCTGCGAAATGCCATAGCGGTCGCGCAGATCAAGAAAGATGAGGTTGCCGTGGTCGCGGCGGCGGTTGACCCATCCCAGCAGAACAACAGATTTGCCTGCGTCCTGAGCGCGAAGCTCGCCGCAGGTGTGTGTGCGTTCGAGTGTTCCCAAAAAATCGAGCAATGTATAGTCCCTTAGCTCTTGCGAGCGTAACTTCTCAATCTTGTCATTCTGAGCGTAGCGAAGCGCAGTCGAAGAACCTGCTTTTACTTCGCCCCAAGCACGGATGCCAGCTCTGCGCGCGGCACTTTTGTCTGCTCACCCGAAGCGAAGTCCTTCACAGTCAAGATACCGGATTTGAGCTCATCCTCGCCGAGCAGCACAATCTTTCGCGCCAGCTTGTTTCCCATCTCGAATGATTTCTTTAAACGGAATGCCCCATCACCCAGCTCGATGCGCAATCCATTGCGCCGCAGCTCGCGCGCCAGCTCCAGTGCAGCAGGATTCAGCGTTTCCCCAAGCGGCGCGATATAGGCATCAGCCAGAACAGTCTGCTGCACGGCCTGCGCTTCGAGCGTGAGAATAAGCCGGTCAGCGCCCATGGCAAAGCCAATGCCCGGAGCCTTCGGCCCTCCAATCAGCTCCGACAGGCCGTCGTAGCGTCCGCCTCCGAGCAGCGCATTCTGCGCGCCCAGCCCGCCATGCGTGAACTCGAAAGTCGTGCGCGTGTAGTAATCAAGCCCGCGCACCAATCTCGGATTCACTTCGTACTTCACCCCACAGGCATCGAGTGCCGCGCAGACAGCGGCAAAGTGCGCCTTCGAATCCTCATCGAGATAATCCGCAATCTTCGGCAGCTTTTCGATGATCTCCTGATCGTTCGGGTCCTTCGAATCGAGCACGCGCAGAGGATTGGTCTCTGCCCGCCGCTGGTTGTCGGTGCTCATCAGATGCTTGACCGGAGCCAGCGCCTCGCGCAGCGCAGCAACATAGCGCGGGCGATCTGTTGCCGACCCGACAGAATTGATTTCGAGCCGCCAGCCTGTGATGCCCAGCTCATCGAGCAGCGTGGCCAACATCTCCAGCACTTCCGCATCGCGCAGTGGCGACTCCGAGCCCGCGCTCGGCGGCCCGATCACCTCAGCGCCAATCTGATAGAACTGCCGGTAGCGTCCCTTCTGCGGGCGCTCGCGCCGGAACTGCGGTCCGATGTAATAGAGCTTCTGCAGCAGCCCCGTCTCGCCCAGCTTGTGCTCGATGTAGGCACGAACGACGCCCGCAGTATTTTCCGGCCGCAGCGTGAGTGATTGCGACTTCTCTGACTGCGCACGTGCGCGGTCTTCCCACGTGTACATCTCTTTTGAGACGATGTCGGTCTCTTCGCCCACGCCGCGCGCAAACAGTTGCGTGTCCTCAAAAACAGGTGTGCGGATTTCTCCAAAGTTGTACCGCGCAAAGACACGCCGTGCCGTAGCTTCAACTTTGTTCCATAATTCGGTTTCAGACGGCAGTAAATCCCGCGTGCCGCGAACGGCTTTCAATGTGCTCATCTTGTAGATTGGCCTAATTCTTAGATTAACAGGGGGCTGCGCAGCCTCGCGTCGTGCTTCTGCCTGGCGCGAGAAGCGATTGGTAAATTATTCGATTTCGTCGCCAGGCAATGGCTTTACATCGGGAGCGTTGCGCAAGAGTTTTAGGAATGCGCTCTTGTTGCCTTTATTCGCGCGCCGCGCAAAGAATTCCGCCGCAGTCTCTGCTACACCGACTTTTTCCGCAACTGCCACAGCAATCCATTGATTCAAAGAAACGCCATCCTCTTTGGCCAATTTTTGTGCGGCCTTCTTAATGGAAATAGGTAGTTTCAGCGGATAGGTTGCTTTGCTCATGATCGCATCCTCTCTAATAATTCGGCGGGACGCATAATCTTCAGGCGAAAGCGCTGCTGGGCCGCAGCGAAGTCTCGAATATTATGCGTAACAATTGCATCTGCCATCCCGTTGATTGCTGTTTCAAGAACAATTTCGTCTGACGGGTCGGGAAGTTGAGGCCGCCAGCGAAAATGAATCTCAATGGGTTTCGCTAATGCTGCAACCCAGGAGAGAAATTCTTCTACATAAGTTGCTGAGAGACGATGTTCTGCTCTCAACAAAACCTCCTCGTATTCTAAAAAGAGTGGAGGGCTAATCAGCATTGTTATGTGGTTGGCATATACCTCTTGCAACAACGCATTTGACGCTCCGTTTCGGCTTCGAAGCCCAGCCACCAGCACCGAGGTGTCGAATACTATTCGCACATCTTAAAATATCATGAGACATCCCATGGGATGTCTCATCGGTGGCCATGTTCACTTCCAGTTCTTCTGCTCTTCGAGATAAATCTTCGTGTAATCCAGATAATTCCTCGCGTACTTCAGAATCAGTTCGCGGTCATCAGGCGTAAGCTCGCGCCGCACCTTGCCCGGAACGCCTGCCACCAGCGACTTCGGTGGAATGACAGTATGTTCCGGAATCACAGCGCCTGCTGCAATGATCGATCCTTCGCCGATACGCGCATTGTTCAGAATCACAGCGCCCATGCCGATCAGGCAGGCGTCTTCCACTACGCAGCCGTGAACTGTCGCATTGTGTCCGATGGTCACGTAATCGCCCACAATTACCGGATACACATAGCGCATGCCGTGCAGTACAGCACAATCCTGAATGTTGGAATGTGCGCCGACGCGGATCGAGTTCACATCGCCGCGCACCACGGCATTCATCCACACACTCGAGTGCTCGCCCAGCGCAACATCGCCCAGCACCTGCGCCGAGATATCGACATAGCAGCTCTCCGGAATCACAGGCGTATGTCCCTGGTAAGAACGGATCATCGTTTAACTTCCTTTGTTCTTTCAGTGTAGAGCGGTGAGGAGCCTTCTATGAAGCGCGCAGCGCCGCTTCCGGCCGGAAGATAGGCCTCCATGAGGGGTCGAGATACAGCCAGCGCTGTGTGCTGAACCAGCTGGTGGGGATTTCCGGAACGTGCAGCAGGCCGTGTCCCACAACGCAGATCAGCTCTGTGCCGTTCCATGCAAGGAAGTTCCTCGTCGGCTCCCCGACGTGGACGGGATTTCGCAGGACCTGCAAACAAACCGGGCAGCGTCTCCGCTGGTCGCGCAGGATCCACCGCAGGGCCGCAAGCATTCCTGCAAACGACAGGCATAATTGCAGGCACTGCGACGATTCCAGATGCATCGCCGGAGATAAGTATGAAAGATCGAGCGACGCAAAATAGACCACAGGCACAACCAGCGTGAGCTTCGTCGTCAAAAATATCCAGCGCCGCAGATAAATCGACCACGGCTGCTGCTGCGGATGAACCGGATACTCGCCAAGTGGAAGAGAAGTGGTTGCCGGCAGCGCAAGCAGCGCGAGCATGAAAGGGAAGAGGAACGCCATCAGAGGCTGTCGCGCCAGTTCATCTACGGAAACACAGGCAAAGCTGTCGTAGCCTCCGCCTTCGTTCGGCACCAGCATGCGCCAGTTTCCATCCGGCTGCTCTTTGGTGATTGCGGATTGCATGCGGGCCACAGCAAAGCCCTGCATGGAGAGAGAAAATTTGCCGGGCCTGTCAGCGCCTTCAAGAAGCCACGCGTCAGCCTTGCCAGGAAGCCGCCAGGCATCCGGCTTGGCGATTCCTACGACGACTGCCTTTTCTCCCATCACAAAAACCGTGCGGCCAGCAAGGTGCGGATCAGCATGGAAATATCTGTGCCAGGCCACATCGCTCAGAACAAGCTTTGATACGCCTTCAGAAAGCGAGGAGGATACGGGAAAGCGTGGAGTATCGAGCACGCTCAGAAGATTGCCAGTCGCGTGCACGATAGAAAGTTCTGCCGTTGCGCCATGGCCGGCGTGGATCTGTTTCTGCACGATCTGGTAGTAGGCCAGGCTGCTGAAGATATGCCGCGCATCTTTCTTCCATCGCAGATATTCATCCACACCGACTTTGGGACACCAATCCTGAGTACTCTTATCGGGGGAAACAACCACCAGGTCATGGGCATCGTTATATGGCAAGGGAAGCAGCAGCGTGCGCGTTCCGGGCAACAGAAATGCAATTCCGGCTGCGGCCATGCCCATCAACAGAAGGAGTGAAAGGCAACGCACAGGCGAGCGAAAGGGATGAATTCTTTTGTGGCGAATCAGCCCGTGCACAGCAAGATGAAAGGCATCCTGAAAAGCTCCTGCAACAAAGGCCGCTGTCTGCCGCTGCGTTGTTTTGCTACGAACATGACACAGCTCAGCAGTCCATTCCTTCAGCCATTCGAAGCGCTCATCCTCAGGCACCATCCAGGAGGCACAGTGCAGCGCGAGATACATGCCAATCATGCGTGCTCCACCTCGGTCTGCGGAATCAGTTTTTCAAGCAATGGATAGCGTTTGAGCGAGGCATCGAGAGTCGTCTTGCCCGCGCGGGTGAGTTTGTAATACTTGCGCGGAGGCCGCTGCTCCGCTGTTGCGATAGACTCAGACTCCCACTTGGATTGAATCAGCCCGTCACGCTCCAGACGGCGCATGGCCGGATAGACCGTGCCGCTCGGCAGTCCGGTCATTTCCATCACGCTGAAGCCATAGATATAGCCGGCGCTGATGGCACGCAGGATCATGGCGGCGGTATGCGAAAGTCTCGGGTCAGAACCCATGCGCGGCATTATACCTATGTAGCATGCTACTTGACGAGCCAATGAGTAGTTTGCTACATAGGGTGCATGCAAACTGCGCCTGTCCTCGAATTGCAGAACATCACCAAGCGCTACCGCAGCATTCCCGCGGTCGAAGACGTGAGCTTCCAGCTGGCCGCGGGCGAAATCGCCGGCTACCTCGGCCCGAATGGCTCTGGAAAATCGACGACGGTGAAGATCATCACCGGCATGGTTCGGCCGAATACCGGCAAAGTGCTTTTCCAGGGGAGATCGATTCACGATGACCTGGTGCGCTATCGCGCGGCACTCGGCTACGTGCCGGAAGAGGCACATGTGTATACGCATCTGTCAGGGCTCGAATATCTACAGCTCATCGGACGGCTGCGGGGGATGACAGAAAAGCTGATCGCGCTCAAAGCCAACACCATGCTCAAGCTGCTGGCGCTCGATTCCTGGCGCTATTCACCGATCTCCTCCTACTCCAAGGGCATGAAACAGCGTGTTCTCATCGCAGCAGCTCTCATGCATAACCCGCAGCTGCTGATCTTCGATGAGCCGCTTTCCGGGCTCGATGTGGTGTCCGCGCGTCTCTTCAAAGATCTGCTTACAGTGCTCGCCGCCGAGGGCAAAGCTGTCCTCTACATCTCGCATGTGCTCGAAGTCGTGGAGCAGGTCTGCAGCCGCGTCATGGTCATTGCCAAAGGGCACATTCTAGCCAATGCCGCGCCATCAGAACTGACGCAGCTCATGCAGCTGCCCAGTCTCGAAAGAGTCTTCGCGCAGCTGGTCGAGCAGCAGGACACGAAGGCAGTCGCAAATGAAATGGTCGAAGTGATGAAGGCAAACCATGCTTAGCATACTTTCAGAACCCCCTGTGCTCTCGTTGGAAGTGCAGGCAAATGCCGCTCAGAAAGAAATCGTGCGCATGAATCGCTTCGCTGTTCTCGCTGCGCACTTCTTCCGGCGGTTCTTCGATAATCCGCTGACCTCGCTTGATGGCGAGAACAGCGTGCGCGTCATCCAAATACTCTGCGCCATCGCCGTACCTGGGCTGATGTTTGCAATGTCTCTGATCCCATCGTATTTCAGGTTTCCGCCGCCTATTCCGGCTCCGCCACGCGGGTTCTGGCCGCGCGTAAGCGACCACTATTTTTATGTGATGTATACGGCTGTAGTTACGGGGGCAGCCACGGTCTTCGAGTGGGACATGCTCTTCCCTGACAAGATCGATGTTCTTGTCATGACGTCGCTGCCGGTTGCGGCGCGCAAGCTTTTTGCGGCAAAGATCACTTCACTCATCGCCTTTCTGGGCTTATTCCTGGCCGGGAGCAGCATATTGGGCGCAATTTTTCTGACGGCCATCGCAGACGAGCCCAGCTTCTTCCGCCATCTTGCAGCCTATGTCGTCGCCGTGGCCGCGAGCGGAAGCTTTGCCGCAGCATTCTTCATCGCGCTCGAAGGCATTTTGATGACTCTCCTGGGAGAGCGAATCTTCAGATGGATTTCATCAACGCTTCAGGCGCTTGCGCTTGCTGTGTTGCTGATCGTACTCTTCCTTTTTCCTCTTCTGTCCCATGAGCTGCGGGTTCTCCTGCCGTCGGGCAGTCATGCGATTCAGTATTTTCCGCCATTCTGGTTTCTGGGGTTTTACCAACTGCTCCTCCAGGGAGCATCGGCGCTGCCTGTTTTCCACTCATTAGCGAAGACTGGCATTCTGGCCTGGCTTGTGGTCGTCTCGATCGCGTGCCTCACCTACCCGCTTGCATACCGCAGGCGGACACGCAGACTGATCGAAGGATTTGTTTCAAAGAACAGCCGCAACTGGCTGGCAGAGGTAAAGAACAAGATCCTTCACTCAACTATCCTCCATCGGCCTGCGCAGCGGGCGGTCTACCACTTCATGACCCAGACGCTGAAGCGCGCGCCGCAGCACCGCGTCTATCTGTCGATCTATGCGGGAATCGGATTGGCGCTCATCATCGCCGGCACTGTAGCCTTCCAGCCGGGCAACGGGCCGGTCAGACTGGCGCTCTCAGAAAGAGGCCTGCATACCGCTGTGCCGCTCGCAGCCTTCTGGCTGGTCATTGGATTTAAAGCTGCCTTTACGGTTCCTTTTGAGCTGCCGGCCAACTGGCCTTTTCACGTAATCGGTATACGCCCGGATTGCGAACACATTGCCGCGACACAGCGTTGGACGCTTCTGCGTGTGCTTTGTGTCACCACAGCGCTCGTTTTTCTCGGAGCGATGCTTCATCCAGCCGCGCTCGGAAATCTACGTGTGATGATAGCCCGCTTGCTGGTCGCGCAGGGAATCAGCCTGCTGCTGGTCGACGGATTTTTTCTACGATTTATGACCGTGCCTTTTGCCGCGCCGCTCGCGTATTCAAAGCAGAATATCGCCTTCGCAATCGCGGGCTTTCTTTTGCTCTTTCCGGAATATATTGATACCGCTGTAAGCGCTGAAGCCTGGATACAACGAAGCGCCGCCCGACTGGTCATCGCTGCAGCATGCATCGCAGTCCTTCACCTTGGCCTTCAATACCAGCAGCGCCGACTGATCCATGAGCGCGCAAGTCTGCCGCAGGACTTCGATCTCGAGGAATTTCCCCAGCGCCTCGGCCTGTCGTGAATCTAGCGAAAGTGCAGATAGCCCCAGCGTTCAGGGATGTGCATGTTGATAACGCCCTGCGGTGACCAGACCCAGTTGTCTTCCTTCGGTTGACCTGCCTTCCACTCCACGCGGCTGAAGTTGGCGCGCCACACCGTACCTGGCTGCGGATGCGGTACATTCTGGCGCGAGGCAAAGGCATCCAGAGGATAAGCAATCTCGATCGTCCATCCCTGGTCGGTGTCGCCGGGATTATTGATCGTCCCCTGTACCGCGACAGCCGTCTTCAGCCCGGCGATGTCCCAGCTGTTGTCCGCTTTGCCGCCCTGGTTGTAGGGCCTATTCAGGAAAAGGTCCCAGCCAGTGTTGAATGCGTTGATCTCGAATTCGTAGTAGTTCTCTGTGTCCGGCAGTGGCTTGATGAAGACTTCAAAGTCGTTGTCATGAAAGATGACGGAGTCATGCTGGCGCAGCGTGGCCGTCACATTCGGTTCCTGCAGTTCTGCTCCGATATAGAGATACTTGTCATCCCACAACATCTTTATGCGTGTCCGAAAGCGCGGCGTCGGCTTGACCGCGCCCTCGATATCGACAAAATCAGTCGTCCACGGCGCTTTTTTCCAGGCAGAATCATCGAGCTTCCCATCAATGTGGATAGGCGTTGTGGTGCGGTAGCAGTCATAGGACAATGGCGTTGATTGCGTGTTTTGCGCAGTCGCGGAAAAAGCCATCAGCGCTCCCAGGCAGAGCAGGTTCAGGGGTCGGATCATCGGCAGGTCTCTGTATGCATCTTGTTGCATTTCCTTTCGGAAGGCAACTCGATGCCTCACGCAGCTTCCTATTGACAATCTGCAGGAGAAAGTCGAGACTCATATAGTCATTCGATAGGTTTAATGAAATGAGCGCAAAACAGACAAACCTCCTGCAGGGCACACTCGACCTGCTGATCCTCAAAGCCCTGGGTACAGGAGAACTCCACGGCCTGGGCATTTCGCGGCGCATCGAGCAGATCACGCAGGGGACATTCCTTGTCAAGCCCGGCTCGTTGTTTCCAGCGCTGCACCGCATGGAAGAAGCAGGCTGGCTGAGTGGGTTCTGGGGCGAATCGGAAAATAGCCGTCGCGCAAAATATTACCGGCTTACGAAGGCAGGCAAAGCGCAGCTCGAAGTAGAAAAAGCGCAATGGACAAAAATAGCCCTCGCCATGACCAACGCTTTGAAGGCGATATAGAGGTGCAGGATGGAACTCTGGTCACGCACAAAAAGCCTGCTGCGCAACCTCTTCCGGAAGCAGCAGGTCGAAGGCCAGCTCGATGACGAAGTCCGCGCTTACGCTCAGTTGCTGGCGGATGAGAAGATCGCTGCCGGCATGTCCGCATCTGAGGCCCGTCGCTCCGCACTGGCAGAAATAGGCGGCGTCGAGCAGGTGAAGCAGGCCGTGCGCGACCGTCGCGCGGGCGCCGGCATGGAGATCCTCTGGCGCGATGCGCGTTACGGACTGCGTCAGCTCTGGCGTAATCCTGGATTCACCGTGACCGTGATCCTTACCCTTGCGCTTTCAATCGGAGCGAACACCGCGATCTTCTCCATCGTGAATGCGCTCATGCTCAAGAGCCTGCCTTACGCGCATCCTGAGCGGATGGGCACGATCTACACGCGGATCAGAGGCACCGTTGCTACAGACGAGAGGCATCACGTCAATGGCGAGCAATGGGAGCTGCTGCGCGATCATGTTCCTGCTCTCGTATCGGCTGTTTCCGGTATACGTCCTTCCGGAGTCAATCTTCAGTCCGGATCGCATGTCGAGTACTTGCGCGCAGGCCGCATCTCTGAGCACTACCTCGACGTCCTTGCAATCCATCCCGTGATCGGCCGCAACTTCTCCGATGCGGAGGACCGCCCGCACGGGCCGAAGGCAGTCATTCTGAGCTATGGTCTGTGGCGCAACACCTTTGGCTCGAATCCGAAGATTCTGGGCCAGGCTGTTCTGCTCAAGGGCGAGCCATACACAGTCATTGGCGTGCTCCCTGAAGGAGCGACCATTCCCGTAAGCGCCGACGTGTACACCGCGCTCCAGCCCAGCCGTGATGGCGAAGGTGGGGGAACGAACTTCGAGGCCATCACCCGGCTGCGCGACGGCGCCACCTGGCAGGAGGCCGATGCCGAGATCAACCGCGCCTGGTCGCTGCGTACGCGCCGCTATGAGCTGGAAGATAACCCCGGCGCAGACGTGAGCTACTATTCCGTTCCTCTTCAAAAAGGAGAAACCGCCACGCTGCGCCCACAGGCCCTGGCGCTGATGCTGGCGGCAGGATTCATCCTGCTGATTGCCTGCGCCAACCTTGCCGGCCTGACGCTTGTGCGCGTGCTGCGGCGCATGCCTGAGATTGCGACGCGGCTGGCGCTCGGCGCCTCGCGCTGGCAGATCCAAAAGCAGCTCTGGATCGAGAACCTTCTTCTGGCCATCGCAGGCGGAGCAGCGGGCGTGGCTGTCGGCTTCGTCGCATTGCGCGGATTGCTCCTGCTGCTGCCCGAGCATTTTCTGCCCGTGGCTGATGTCTCTCTCGACGGACGTGTGCTGGCCTTTACACTTTTAGTCTCTTTGCTGACCAGCGTGCTTTTTGGAATGCTTCCGGCGCTGACAACACGAAAGCTCGATCTGCGCTCCGCCATCGGTGGCCATGCCGCGACAGGCGGCGACCATCTTGGACTGCGGCAGGCATTGATCGCGAGCGAGGTCGCGCTCACCGTCGTTTTGCTCGCGGCTTCCGGATTGCTCATCCGCACGCTTATCCATCTTCAGACTCTGCCGCCCGGATTCAACCCAACCGGAGTGATGACCGCAAAAGCCTCGCTCGACAATGTGCAGTATCACGACGCTGTGGCATTCCGAAAGCTGCTCGATGAAAGCACAGCGGCCATGCGGCAGATTCCCGGAGTCGAACAGGCCGCTGTGGGGCTGGGCTTGCCCTATGAGCGCTCCGTCGTCATGGGAGGAATCAACATCGGCGATGGCAAGGAAGCAGGGCAGAAGGCCATGGCCGATGAAGTTTACGTCACGCCTGATTACTTTGCGGCACTGCAGGTCCCGGTTCTCGCTGGGCGCACTTTCACGGATGCAGACGGGCCGGACGCGCAACAGGTAGCCATCGTCAACCGCGCTTTCATGCGGAAGTTTTTTCATGGCGCAAATCCGGTGGGCCGTCACCTGCTTAAGGGCATGGTGATTGTCGGAGTGGTGGAAGATGTGGCCATGGCGCCGGGTATCGATCCCATAGCGCCTCTCACCAGCGAGGCGACCATGTATATCCCCGCTGCTCAAGTGGAGGGCCAGCAGCTCGCGGTGATTCACGTCTGGTTCCAGCCCAGCTGGATCGTGCGTACTTCCCATCCGGTGGAAGGATTGACCGCGCAGATGCAGCGCGAGCTGGCCAGCGCTGATCCCAACCTGCCGTTCTCCGGCTTCTACAGCATGCGCGACCTGCTCCAGAAAACTCTGGCGACACAGCGCGTGGAAGTCGCGTTGCTGAGCGCGATGGCGGCGCTGGCTCTCCTGATGAGCGCTATCGGAATCTTCGCCCTGGTAGCAAATATCATCGCGCAGAAGACGCGCGAAATCGGCATCCGCATTGCTTTGGGTTCCACTGTCCGCCAGGCTATGATTCACATCGGTGCGCCGGGAGTGCGTGCTTCAGCACTGGGCCTTGTCCTGGGTCTCATCCTTTGCGCAGGAGCACTGCGCGCCATGCGCAGCGTGCTCTATGGAGTAGGCGTCTATGATGTGCGCACCATCCTCGCCGTGGTCCTGACGCTGGTATCCGTCATTCTCATCGCGGCCATGGTGCCTACTCTGCGCATTGCACGCATCGATCCCGCCACGACGTTGCGGGATGAATAGAAATGAAGTACAGGCCGGCTGTCGTATTCCGGCTACCTTGAAAACTCCTATTTCCTCAAAATCCGTGCGGGATGTTTGAAAATAGCTATAAGCCAGAGTAGAACCGTTCCGTTCTTAGCTGGCGATAACGTGTTCATCAAGCGCATTGTTTAAATGCTAAGTCTGGGAGGAGCACGGGGTGTTGCAAAAGCTGAACTCAGCCATGAGGCTGATTCAGGGAACTACCTCGGAGGCTCCTCAGAGACGATATGTATTACATCGGACTGGATGTTCACAAGAAGACGATCATCTATTGCGTGAAGGATGCGGCTGGTCATGTGCACCGGGAAGGCAAGATCGGATCGACCCGGCGCGAACTGGATTGCTGGATCCAGATGTTGCCTCAACCCCGGATGATGGCCATGGAAGCGACCATCTTCACCGGCTGGATCTACGATTACCTGCTACCGCATGCCGAGAAGCTGAAGGTGGCCCATCCGCTGATGCTGCGGGCCATCGCCGCGTCCAAGAAGAAGAACGATCGGATCGATGCTGGCAAGATCGCCGACTGCCTGCGGTGCGACTTTCTGCCCAAGTGCCACATGGCTTCGACCGAGATCCGAGACCGGCGCCGTACACTGCGCTACCGGCACCTGGTAGTGAGGCAGGTGGTGCAGATGAAGAACCGTATATCGGGGCTGCTCATGGAAAGCGGGGTCGGCTATGACAAGCAGCGGCTGCACAAGATGGGTTACTTCACCGAGCTGCTCTCGACCAACGAGGAGATCAGCGACAGTATCCGGTCCCTGCTTAGGCTTGGTCGCGAACACATCCTGCGGGGACAGCGACTGGATCGCGAGCTGATCAGTTCACTGGAACGGGATTCGCTGCTATCGGAGCGGTTGAGACGGCTGAGAACGATCCCCGGAGTGGGCTCCATCACCGCGCTGACCTGGGCCTTGGAGATCGGAGACTACACCCGCTTCCCATCGGTGAAGCAAGCCATCAGCTACTGCGGACTATGCGGCGCTGAGAAGAGTTCCGCCGACAAGGTGATGCGCATGCCGATTTCCAAGCAGAGGAACAAGCACATCCAACATGTGCTTGTGGAAGCCGCCAAGCTGGCGCCCCGCTACTCCCACGAACTGGCACTCCTTCGGGACAAGGAAATCCAACGAGGGAATAAGAATCGGGCCACCCTGGCAGTAGCAAGGAAACTGGTGGCCTACATGCTCGCGGTGGACCGCAGGCAACAGGACTTTGTGCCGGCCGAAGAGCTGGCGGCCAAAGCCGTGGTTTGAAAAAAACCTTCCTAATTAGGGAAAAAAAGATCATTCAATGCGCAGGCTGCCAGGTCCTGCAACAAATCGCCCGGGCGACGGAGGAAACTCCCGAGGCTCACTTCGCATTGTTTCGGGACTGGCAGAGAACACAAACTCAATCTTCTGCGACGGCTCTTCGGAGCTTGAGGCAGCAAATGGATGTCAGGTCCTGCGGGAGCAGGGATCACCAGCCGAGAGGCTCACGCGCGCAGGCGGATGATCGGATCAGAAGCAATGCGCGCTCTCCTGAGCGCGCCCAGATCTCTCGTGCTTTTTCTTGACAGATGACTTACATGGATGGCGATTTTCATACAGCGTTAGTACGGATAGAGGACGGCGGCCGGCGAGAATTCACTGTTGTCCTTTTCGTGAGAACTGCAGCGTCTTGAAAAGTTGACACCGAGCCCTCGATCGGTTGCTATACTGAGTCCCCATTCCACGAGGTCTTTATGGCACGACGTTTCTTTCTTCGACAGATGATGGTGTTGCCACTCCTTGGTCTGACAGCCTGGGGTCAGGAATCGGTGCACAAATCACTCAAAGTCATGATGAAAAGCGCCTGGGGCTCCGATGATCCCACGAAGGCGGCGTTTCCCTTTCTCCACGGACTCGCGCTCTCCGAAGCCGGGCACTCGGTCCAGATCTTCCTGC
Source organism: Acidobacterium sp. FHG110202_01 (assembly GCF_059115305.1). Taxonomy (NCBI): domain Bacteria; kingdom Pseudomonadati; phylum Acidobacteriota; class Terriglobia; order Terriglobales; family Acidobacteriaceae; genus Acidobacterium; species Acidobacterium sp. FHG110202_01. The sequence goes on along the minus strand of NZ_JBZYWJ010000003.1, from coordinate 13,808 downwards.
TGGGGGAAGCCGTTTCGCTGATGCGCAAGTCGGTTGCCAGCGCCGTGGTACCAGTCGGCTGGCCGCCGCTTGAAGAGACCCTCACCAAGGTTGCTGGACGCCGCGTTCCTATCTATGCATGCGGCGCCTGTTGCCGGGCGCGGTCCGTTGTACAAACCGACTTGGATCAGTGGGGAGCGAAGTTTGGCAATCCGGCAATCTTTGTCTCTCTCGTAGAGTGGGCCGATCGTGTGATCACCGAGTAGCTGGAGTGCCGCAAAGCCCGTTGGTGATCCGATCGTCGTTCATTAGTCCCCTCGATTTACGAGAACAGGTCAATGTACTCAAGAAATTCACATCATCCAGGTGATTCTCCATAGCGTCCTATGGGGTTCAAATTGACCAATACCGGACAATCTTAAAAACTCGCCTCTTTCCTCAAAATCCGGTAATCTATATAGGCCCTAGTGGGCTGGTTTGGAGGTGTAGTTCCATTGGCAGAGGTTCGTGTGCAGGAAGGCGAACCGCTTGAAAATGCATTGCGCCGGTTTAAGCGCAAGGTACAACAGGAGGACATCATCAAGGAAGTAAAACGTCACTCCTTCTACCTGAAGCCCGGCGAAAAGCGCCGCATGAAGGAAGCGCTGGCGCGCAAGCGGAATCGCAAGAAAGCCCGCAAGGAACAGGACTAATATCCTCCGTTCGAAACACACTGGCCCTATCGCGACATCAGAGCGCGATAGGGCTGAACTACGTTGAATCTGTAAATAAAACTCTTTGCAGTCCCATCGGCATGCCTTCTCGGCATGTCATGCCAGTGTGATTAGATGCCTGGCACTCGCCGCTCCTCACCGCGGCCCGGTCCTTTGTTCAAAAAAACGGTGCAGTTGTTATGAAACAGGTACTTTCGCTCACTATCTCAGGGAGTGAAGGGCTCTGCGTTTTCGCTAAGAGCTGGGGACGCCAACATGGACTTCATCGACAAGATTCTCACATGCGTCGACTGCGGTAATGAGTTCGTTTTTACCGCGGGCGAACAGCTTTTCTTTCACGACAAGCAGTTCAAAAATGATCCCAAGCGATGTAAGCAGTGCAAAGCCAAGCGCGCCGCTGGAGGCATGGCCGCCCGCACGGAAACCCGGACCGTCTGTTCGGACTGCGGTGCGGAAACTACTGTGCCTTTCAAGCCGACTCAGGGCCGTCCCGTGCTTTGTCGCCAGTGCTTTCAAAAGAAACGTGGGCCGGGGATTGCCACTGCTGTTCCAGCGCCAAGCCGGCCGGCTGCCTTGTAAGCTCAATTGATTTGTTGATGTGTTTCCGCGTTAACGGCTTTAGGAAGAACTTACTTGGAGCGGCTGGCTGCAACTTTGCGGGAGGATGCGGGACGTTTGGCAGAAGCTGATTCTCTCGCACCCACCAGCAGCAGGTCTCTTTCGCTCTGGACACGCTTTTTGTCTTCGTGCGTCACCAGCAGGGCCTCAATCTGCACCAGAAGATCCTGGGTGTTCATGGGCTTCACCAGCATTTCATCGGCGCCGTGGTCTCCCAGCTCGGAATCCGATTGCGGAAATGCGGTCAGCATGGCGACTGCAGGCTTGTAAGGAGCCTTCTTCGCCGCCTGCACCACTTCGCGGCCCGAGCTTTCGCTTTCCATGCGCATGTCGGTAATGACCATGTGAAATTCGCTGTTCTTGATCTTGGATTTCGCCTCGCGTGCCGAAGCCGCTGTTTCGACTTCAAAGCCATTGATTTCGAGGACTGCCTTCAAGGTCAGCAGAACCGCCAGTTCATCATCCACGAGCAAAATGCGCCGTTTCATACCGTACTCCTGCATTTACTGATTTTCCGCCGCTGCTTCAGACTACACCACTCTGCACGAATCGCAAGTAAGGGAATTATCCGGTCCGGCGAGGGCCAAAAGCCCGGTTGTTACACTGACAACGTGGCAGAATATCACGTCGAGAACTTTGGGTGCCGCGCCAGCCGCTCTGATGGAGAGGCCATCGCCGCAGGTCTGCGCCATCGCGGCCTCGCGCCAGCCCAGGGCTTCTCGACCGCCAGCGTCGTGGTTGTAAACACCTGCAGCGTTACGGAAGAAGCTGATCGCGCCGCCCGCGCTTTCATTCGCCGCGTGCACCGGCGCAATCCGCAGGCAAAGATCGTCGTTACCGGATGCTACGCTCAGCGTGCTCCCGAAGAAGTTGCAGAGATCGAAGGCGTCTCATCGATCATCGGCAACAGCCACAAGTCTCTCACTGTGCAGGGGATCACGGAGCCATCAAGCTTTGTTCCTCTGGCGCATCTGGTGAACAGTGTTCCCGTCCTGCACGACGAAAATTTTGCTCACGCCGAGCTGGCCGCGCTGCCCTTTGCGGAAGACGCACACCAGACGCGCCCAAATCTCAAGGTGCAGGACGGCTGCGCCAACCGCTGCTCCTTCTGTATCATCCCGGAAACGCGCGGCCCCAGCCGTTCCGTTTCACTCGTAGAATGCCTTGACTCCGCGAATCGTTTTGCGGAAAGCGGCGGACAGGAGTTGGTCCTTTCCGGCATCAACCTCGGTCGCTGGGGACGCGACCTCAGCCCGCAGCAGCGATTCTCCGATCTCGTCGCGGCTATTCTCGAACAGACCTTGCTGCCGCGCCTGCGCCTCAGCTCTATCGAACCCATGGACTGGACGCCCGAGTTACTCGCGCTCTTCGCGCAATACGCGCCCGCAGGCAGGCTCGCGCGCCATGCGCACCTTCCACTGCAGTCCGGATCAGACGCGATCCTGCGCCGCATGCATCGCCGCTACCGCCCATGGCATTACGCGGAAAAGCTGGCTCAGATCCGCAGCCTGATGCCGGACGCCGCTATTGGAGCTGACGTGATGATCGGCTTCCCCGGCGAAACAGACGCCCTGTTTCAGGAAAGCTACGACTTCATCGCTGCGCAGCCGTTTACCTACCTGCACCTGTTCCCATTCTCCGCGCGTCCGGGAACGCCCGCAGCCACTCTGCATCGAAACCACCCGGTTCCAGCCCGCGCCGTTGAAGAGCGCATTGCCGCCCTGCGCCAGCTGAATCGCGAAAAGAACCAGTCATTCCGCGAAAGCTTCATTGGCAGCGAGCTGAGCGTAGTGACACTCGAAGGCAGCCATAACGGACATACTCCGGCACTTTCAGACAACTTCCTGAAAGTAGAAGTTGAAACGGAATTCCCTGCAAACCGCACCATCCTCGTACAGATCACAGATCTGAGCGAAGATGGACTTCGCGGCAGCTCCAGCATCTAAAAAGAAGCAGAGCAAGTTGCTATACTGAGTAGGGGCGCAGAGTTTGCGTCACACTTTTGGAGGACACCCATCGCACAGTTAGACAAGCGTTCGGCTAAGCAATTTATCCGCATTAATGAAAGAATCCGCGCCCGCGAAATCCGCGTGATCGACGAAAAAGGCGAGCAGCTCGGCATCCTGCCGCCATTTGAAGCTCTCAAGATCGCCCGTGAACGAGGCCTTGATCTCGTTGAAATTTCGCCCAACGCCGTTCCGCCCGTTTGCCGCATTCAGGACTACGGCAAATATCTCTACGAAAAAGACAAGAGCGAGCGCGCAGCGCGCAAAAAGCAGAAGGTCATCACCATTAAGGAAGTGAAGTTCTCCGTCACCGTCGACGAACACGACTACCAGACGAAGAAGAACCAGGCTGTCCGCTTCCTGACTGAAGGTGACAAGGTGAAGGCATCGTTGCGCTTCAAGGGCCGCCAGATGGCCCACCGCGAGCTGGGCTATGCCATCATCAACCGGCTCATTCAGGACATAGGCGACACCGGCACAGTTGAATTCATGCCGCGCATGGAAGGCACCACGCTGCACGCCATCCTTGCTCCCACAAAGAAGGAAGCTCCAAAGAAGCCCGCTCCGCCGAAGCCTCCTGCCGCTCAGCCAACCCCGGCAGCTCAGGCATAAGTTCCCGCAAAAACGGGTGCCCCATGTTCGCGGAGCGGAAGCGGAGCTAACGTGGGGTAGTTTTAGCGTTGCGGATAATTTCGCGCGTAAGTATCGTGTGGCAGCCCTTTGAGCACAGCATTGTGGAGGTACCGGAACGCCTCATCGCGTTCCATCCATCCACCCAGAGTCACCAGGTACGGAGGATGATTTTCTCTAGGAGCAAATATCCCAGCCTGTAAATCAGGGTGCTGGCTGTTAATCGTGCGCGCCTTGTGCTCTGCCTGGTCCTGATGGTTGTAGGTAAAAGCCACAACCCGCCAGGACGCATTCCTGTTTGGCGGTGTCTGTGGTGTTGCTGGTTCCGCCGGAGCTGCAGTTGTTTCCGGCTGGGGAGCCGATGGCGGTGGTGCTTGTGCAGTTTCCGGAGCAGGCTGTGGTGGAGTGGCTTGCGGTGCCGCCGGAGCAGGGGCCGAAGCCTGAGGCGCGGGTGCAGGGGGCTGCGTTGCAGCAGGCGAAGAAGTTGGAGCAGCCGCAGGAGCGTTCTGCGCAGGAGATGGCCGGGACGCGCCACCCGAAGGATAGAACATTGCCTTCAGCACAAAGCCAGCAATGACAAGTGCCGCGAGAATTCCGGCAACCAGCCATGGCGATCTTCTGGATGAGCTGCTGTCCTTGAACAGGTCATCATCCTCATCGTCTTTTTCGATGACGCGAGCCCGCGGCTTAAGCTCAGGTTCAGACTCAGACAGCGATACAGGTAAAGGTAGCTTCTTCTCGTCCGTTTTTGCTGATGCCGCTGCCGCCGGAGATGGAGCCGGGGCTGTTGCTGGTGATGCAGCCACGGGCTTAGACGCCGCTGCTGCTGGAGCTGCCGGAGTGGTTTCGCCGCGCAGCAGCGCCGCAATCTCATCCGTTGTCGCCTTCTCGCTCAGAGCCCTGCGCACCACGCCCACAAAAGGCTGCGGCAAAAGCTGAATCGAAGGATCGTTTCCGTCGAGCTTTGGCGACTTCTGCGTCAGGCACCGGTAAAGCAGAATTCCCAATGCTTGCACATCCTTGGCTGCCAGCGATTGAAAGGCAGTGTCCGGCGATGTGTGGTTGTTATGCAGCCGGTCGCTGCGCAGCTTGATCGTGTCACCTGCAGCGAGCACACTCGAATCCTCAATCTCGCCACAAACCAGCCGCTCCTTGTGAACTGCGGCCAGCGCACCCACCAGGCTTTCTGCCACTACCTTCGCTTCATCGGCAGAAAGCGCACGCGAGCGCAGCACGTCTTCGAGATTCTCTTCGGTAAACTCCATCACCGCGTAGACCAGCGGCGTGTCCTTCAGTTTGGTCGTGCCCGTTTCGTAGATCTCGGCAACATTGGGATGGTGGACCTTCTCAGCAGCCTTCAGGCGTTCGAGCAGCACATCCTCGTCATTCAAGGACTCGATCAGGCTGATGATGGCCGGTTTTTCTTTGAATTTCGTCTCAAACCATCCATAACGACCTTCTGACCGGACGAGCTTGCCCAGCGGATAGCGTCCGGCAACGCTTTCGGATTCAAAATCACTCCACACTTCGGCGACTCTCTCACTCGATTTTATTTATAGGTCTTGCAAGCCCGAGCGGGCACTCTTCGGTGCCTCCATGCCACAGGCTACATCAGGCAGGAAAAAATCAACTAGGGAGAAAATCCTGACAAAAGACTATGCTACCGAGCTTTCCGAAGTTGCGGTAGTCAGCCTCGGGACGGAACTGGCCCTCGTCAGCAGCGCCATGCCTTCAATGGCCATCTCGCGCGCCATCTTGCGCAGTTCATTGGGCCGCTGGTTATGGATGTCTGTGAGCTGAAAGAGCGCCGCCGCGGCCTTCAGCTTGGCCACGCCTTCAAATGCCGGAGTTCCGGCGCCGTGCCCGGCCTGAATAACGTTATCGGTTGTGACCTTGAAGACGTCGTCGCCCGCGATCACAAAGGCCACGAGGTACTTATCTGCTGAGTTGGGTGTCGGAAGAGTCGCCATAAAATGCAGATCCTTAATGGGAAGTGATGTATTGCTCATCGTTAGTAAAGAACAAAAGATGAGCGAAATGCCATCATGGTTGGCGCATTTTCAATATCTGTTTTGATTCCCCTGCTTAGGCCTGCAAAACCTGGGTGCCCCACGTTCGCGAAGCTAACGTGGGAGATTTGCCGGAAATCCACCTGGCGGCGGAAACCCAAAAAAAATAAAAATTTCCTCTTGCAATGTTCTATTTAATTAGTACAATAGTTAAATAGATTATGACTCCGGCTCCATCAAAAGCGTTCGCCTTCCGTCTTGATCTCCACAGCGGCGTGCCCGTCTTCCGCCAGATCATCGATCAGGTGCAGGCCGGCATCGCTGCAGGAACGCTCGAGTATGGCGAGCAGCTGCCCACCGTGCGGCAGGTGGCCGTCGATCTCGCCATCAATCCCAACACCGTGCTGCGCGCCTATCGCGAGATGGAGATTCGCGGTATCGTCGACACGCAGCAGGGTACTGGCACCTTCATCACCAGCCGCAAAATTGATCAATCAAAGGCAGAGCGTGAACGCGCGCTCTCCCAGCTGGTGAACGAATTTGTTTCGCGCGCCGGAGCCGGCGGATTCACTCTGCAGGAGGTGCTCGATATTTTACGCGAAGTTCAATCGGAAGCCGGAAGAAAGAGGAGATGACATGGCAAGAATTGGTCAGGTCAGCAGTGTAGGCAGAACAGTGTTTCTTGTATGCGTCATTCTTGGCGGAGCAGCCTCGGCGCTCACCCACAATGCAGCCTTTGCTGCTGTGGCCGCCGTGATCGGAATCTACTTTCTTTTTGCGATTAAGGTGGTCAGCCAATGGGAGCGCGTCGCTGTGTTGCGCTTCGGCAAATACAAAGGCCTGCGCGGCCCCGGAGTCTTTTTCATCGTCCCCGTCATCGACACGCTGAGCCGCTACGTCGACCAGCGCATCCGTCTCGCCACCATCAATGCTGAATCCACCCTCACACGCGATACTGTGCCGGTCGACGTCGACGCGATCATCTTCTGGCTGGTCTGGAATGCGGAAAAGGCCATCCTCGAAGTCGAAGACTTCGTCGAGGCCATCACCCTGAGCGCGCACACAGCGTTGCGTGAGTCTATCGGACGCCACCACCTGGGCCAGATGATCACCGAGCGCGAAATGCTGGGCGAGGAGCTCCAGAAGATTCTCGATGCCAAGACCACGTCGTGGGGAATCACCGTGCAGTCAGTCGAGATTCGCGACGTGCGCATCCCTCAGGGCCTTGAGAACGCCATGTCGCAGCAGGCACAGGCAGAGCGGGAGCGCCAGGCGCGCGTCATCCTGGGCGAAGCCGAAGTCCAGGTCTCCGACCAGTTCGCGCAGGCCTCGCAGGCATACAGCAATAATCCCGTAGCCCTGCACCTGCGTGCCATGAACATGCTCTACGAGGCCATCCGCGACAAAGGCTCAACCGTGATCGTGCCGTCTTCAGCTGTAGAAACCATGGGCCTCGGCGGAACATTAGCCATGGCCTCTGTAGCAAAACAGTAACAAGTGCGCTGATCGGGCCACGAAAAGGGGTGCCCCATCCTTTCGGCAGGTTTTTCGCCGAAAGGATGGGAACCACAAATGTCAGCAGCATAGCGGGGAAAAGGTAGGCGAGGGGCTTTAGCCCTCGCAATTCAGTGGCAATGCAACGGGGCTTCAGCCCCTGAGGTGCTCAAATGAAACGTACACTCACGTTCAGCCTGTTAGGACTTCTTCTCGCGATCGCAACTCACCCGGCATGGGCAGCCGATTCCCCCTACGCAGGTGTCTGGACAGCAAGGGAACACGACCAGCCATTCATTGCCCTCGAACTGAACGACTGCAACGGCAAGCTGAGCGGCCAGATCATCTTCTATCTGCTCATCAAGCAGCCAGATGGCCCATACACCGCCACGCGGGGCGACCTCGTTCAGCTGATTCACCCTCGCCTGGAGGGAGGCACACTGGTCTTCGAAGTCGTGCATGCGAAACGTCACGGCTCCATCGATCCGGCCGATCAGGAGCTCAAAACCTTCCGAGTAGAATTTACCGGAAACAACCAGGCTGCTATAAAGAACGCCATCGACGGCAAAGATATGCTTCTGACGCGCATCTGGGACCGCAATTTGCAGTAAGCATGGCTCTGCGGTGAGAAAACGGGTGCCCCACGTTCGCGGAGCTAACGGGGGGTAATTCCTTCCGGCCGTAAATTGTCAAGAGCCAACCCGTTTAACTATTTGATATATAACCGTTTATAAGTGCATATAATTTCCACCTGATTTGCTAAACTAAAACCATACGGAGCGAATCGCCTCATCGTGCGTGAGCCTTTCTCGTGCGTCTTTTTGTAATTCACTGAAAACAAAGGATCTCCGTACAGCGATTTCAGCATAAATTACTGAAAACAAACAATCCCCGTACAAAACAGGGGGAGGGTTAGAAGAACTGGGCATCCGGTAGCGCAAACCCCTGAAAACCCGTATACTGAATGCTGCTGTACCTACTGTTTTTCCAAGCAGGATAACCATGCCCAAATTGAAGACACACAGGGGCGCGGCCAAGCGCTTCAAGAAGACTGGCACCGGCAAAATCAAGCGCGGCCAGTCCAAGATGCGCCACATCCTCACGTCGAAGGAGACCAAGACCAAGCGCAAGCTCGCACACAGCGCCCTGGTTTCGGACGCCGACCACGCGAAGGTGGCCCGCATGATCCCATACGCCTGATCTCGATTTTCGAATCTAAGGTCTTCCGGCAAGCGTTACGAAGACCCCGGCCATCTGGCCGAGCGATCCAGGCAAGAAAAAGCGAGTGAAGAGGTTAAGCGAACAGCTCCTGCCTCCAGCCGCAGAACGAAACGCAAAAAGGAGAACCAGCAATGCCCCGCGTTAAACGTGGAACCAAACGCAGTGACCGGCGCAAAAAGATTCTGAAGCGCGCAAGCGGTTATTTTCTTACAAAATCGAAGCTCTACCAGGCAGCGCAGGAAGCCGTCGAGCGCGGACTCAAGTTCGCCTACTCCGGCCGCCGCCAGAAAAAGCGCCAGTATCGTTCGCTGTGGATCGTGCGCATCAACGCCGCCGCCAATCAGAACGGCATCAGCTACTCGCAGTTCATCAACGGCCTCAAGAAGGCCGGCGTAGAGCTCGACCGCAAGGTGCTCGCCGACATCGCCGTGAACGACGCCCAGGGATTCACCGCTCTGGTCGAGCAGGCGAAGGCCGCCCTGGCAAAGCCAGCCGCAGCCTAACCATTGCATGGAGCAGACGCGCGCTTTTCGCGTGCCATTCATGCTTGTACAGGGATTCGAACTGGCAATTTAGCAAAGAGGGCGCACAATCATCGCGCCCTCTTTCTTTTGCATTTGTCATCCTGAGCGAAGTCGAAGGACTGCAATTCACTCCGTCCTCTCTGTGAACTCAGTGGTAAAAGAATTTTCTGCAGATCTCCGCGCTCCTTGCGTCCTCTGCGGTTAAAGGATTTTTATCCCGCAGCACTATCACCCAGAGGTAGAAAATACTGAGTGCCTTTTACCGGCTCAGACAGCCGCTTCAGCAGCAATTGCAGGTCGCGGTTGTTATTCACAAAATCGATGTCCGAGGTATTCACCACCAGCAGATCGCTGGCCGAGTAGTGAAAGAAAAAATGCTCATAGGCGGCTGCCAGCTGCTCGATGTAGCCATCACTGATGGCGCGCTCGCCGGCGACACCTTTGCGTTTCAGCCTTGTTTTGAGCACATCCGGCTTAGCCTGCAGATAGATTACGAGATCCGGCGTAGGCACGCTCTCACGGAGCATCTGGTAGTAGCGGTTGTAGAGAGCAAGCTCAGCATCGCTGAGGTTGACGTAGGCAAAAAGCTTGTCCTTTTCAAAGATGTAATCGGCGACAACAGGCCCTTCCGATTTCTTTACCGGATGCAATTGCTCATAGCGTTCCACCAGGAACCACATCTGCGCAGAGAACGCCGTTCCCGGCTCACTCTGATAAAAGCGGTCGAGAAAAGGATTGTTCTCCGGCTCAACAATCCGACGCGCATGCAGCCGTTCGGCCAGCAACTGCGCCAGCGATGACTTGCCAACGCGAATAGGGCCTTCGACGGCAATAAATTGAGGCTGTTCAAAAAGTTTGGCCATACCAACTCCGCTGTTTAGCGAAGAAAAGACGAAGATATCATGCTTGGGCTTTGCTGCGCTAGCCGCAGGCTACACTAAATCCAATGCTCACCACACTGGCCGCCACCGGAGCCGCGGTAACTCTCGCCGCAGGCGGATACGTCTATGCCGCCATGTGGCCCACTTCGCAGATCTTCGGCCCGGCAATTATCGGTGGCAAAGACGCCAGTGAATTCGCCCTGACCTACGACGACGGCCCCAACGATCCCTACACCCAACAGCTGCTCGACGTGCTCGCCCGGCACAACGTCCGCGCAACCTTTTTCCTGATCGGACGCTTTGTGCGCCAGCGCCCCGACATAGTTCGCGCCATCCGCTCCGCCGGGCACCTTGTGGGCAACCATACCACGACACATCCTGTGCTTCTGTTCCAATCGCCGAAACACGTCCATGAAGAGCTGAAAAACTGCAACGCTGCGATTGAAGATGCCCTGGGTGAGCCTGTCCGCTACTTCCGTCCGCCGCATGGCGCCCGCCGTCCAGATGTGCTGCACACCGCGCGCAAGCTTGGACTGACTCCGGTGCTATGGAACGCAATGGGCTATGACTGGAAACAGACGACTTCAGACGCAGTGCTCGCGAATCTGCAAGAAGGAATCAGGCGAAACAGGAAACGCGGTGCTGGTTCAAACCTGCTTCTGCATGATGGAGGACAAGCCAGCATCGGGCAGGACCGCAGTCACACAGTTGCAGCAACTGACTCTCTAATCGAAGCAGCCAGGAGCGAAGGAATCCGATTCGTGACGATCGATGCCTGGGGTTAGCTTGCGGCAAAGGCATCCCTGGCCGCGGCAATTGTCGTAGCCACATCATCCATCGTATGCGCTGTGCTCAGAAATGCCGCTTCAAACTGCGATGGAGGCAGCCACACGCCGTTGTCCAGCATGGCTTGATGAAAGCGCGCAAATGCTGTTGTGTCTGAGGTCGATGCCGAAGCGAAATCCGTAACGTGGGAGCTGGTGAAAAACCAGGTGAACATCGAGCCCACACGGTTCGTCGTAACGGGAATGCCAGCCTTCGCTGCTTCAGCCGCAACACCTTCAGCAACCGCTGCAGTCAAGGTTTCAAGCTGCGAATAAACCTCGCTGCGATGTTCCTTCAAATATCCGAGGGTTGCAATGCCGACAGCCATCGCCAGTGGGTTTCCACTGAGCGTGCCCGCCTGATACACCGGCCCAAGCGGAGCCAGCAGATCCATGATGTCGGCCCGTCCGCCAAATGCACCACACGGCAATCCACCGCCAAGGATCTTTCCCATTGTCGTCAGGTCAGGCCGAATGCCGAATAGTTCCTGCGCTCCTCCGAAGGAGAGGCGGAAGCCGGTCATGACTTCGTCGAAGATCAACAGGGCGTGTTCCTGAAGTGTGATATCACGAAGCGCCTGCAGATAGCCTTCCGCAGGTGGAACGCAGCCCATGTTGCCGACAACCGGTTCAACGATCACACAGGCAATTTCACCGCGATGCTCTGCGAACGCTGCTTCTAGCGCAGGTACGTCATTGAACGGGAGCGCCAGCGTGAAGTGTGCGATTTCTTCCGGAACTCCGGCGGAACCAGGAATACCGAAAGTCGCCACGCCAGAGCCGGCTTTCACCAGTAATCCGTCAGCGTGGCCGTGATAGCAGCCTTCAAACTTGATGACGTACTTGCGTCCCGTAAAGGCGCGGGCAAGGCGGATAGCCGACATCGTCGCTTCTGTCCCGGAGTTGACGAAGCGCAGCTTTTCCACCGCAGGAAAAGCCTGTGTGACCAGCTCCGCAAGATCGCCTTCAGTTGGGGTGGAGGCGCCGAAACTCGCGCTACTCGCTGCTGCCTTCCGAATAGCTTCCACCGTGGGCGGAAACGCATGGCCCAGAATCATGGGCCCCCATGAGCCGAAGTAGTCAAGGTAGCGGTTGCCGTCGGCATCCCAGAGATACGCGCCTTCTCCCTTTACGACAAAGGGAGGATTTCCACCAACGGCGCGGAATGCGCGTACAGGCGAGTCTACTCCGCCCGGAAAAAGCCTTTCAGCACGCTGTTGCAGAGAAACAGAGCGGCTTAAATGCCGCTTAAGAGAGGTAGCCATCACCTAAAGAGTATAGGGCGCACAAAAAGATTATGAGTGGATAAACAAATAATTTGAGGAGATTACATCGCCTCAGCCAGCACGGGCAGAAGTCCGGCGTGGCTCGTCTCATAAAGGGCCAGGAGGCGCTTGGTCATCAGATAATATGCTGACGCAGCTTGATGAATGTAGAAAGGTGTCCGAAGCTGGCTGCGACGAAACAGCATCTCCATCCGGATGCGGAAGACAGCACGCTTCAGCTGGATAGCATCGTGACGCATCCGTTCAGTGACAATGACGCCTTCTTCAAAGTTCCAGCGCTGGACATAGGCTGCCAGCCCAATCAGCAGGTCGGCATTGTACCGCATCCGGCGCAGGCCTTCTTTGCCGCCAATCAATCCCCACAAATGCTGAGGCTCCAGCTTGAGCTGATTGGGCTTAGGCTGAAGGTTATCGAGAGCGACCATTTCCAGACCACGGGCATGCATCGGCTGCAACTTCGCAATCAGGTCTTCCCATGAAGCGGAGCGTAGACGCTGCGCACTGATCTGCATAGAGACCAGTCCGGCAGCGAGAAGAACTACGAAGGCGAGAAGCAGAACAATTGGCATCAGGGCTAGCTCTCAACGAGAATTTGGCGCACTACTAACCTGGGAAGCATCGTATTGTACTTTTTGGTGCAAAGCAATCAAATATTTTTGCATTTCTGGCGAAAGTGGACGCCGCTCCGGCTCCGGAAGCCAGAAGATGATGATCCAATAAATGGTTGCCCCGATCCAGGCAATTGTACGAATGTGCTCCAGCATGGAGAACACAGGACGAGATGATGCCGTGAAGTAGCTGTGCGCAGTGTCAACCAGCGCGGAAGTCAATGCCCAGACCATCAGCCCCTGCCCCAGTCCCATGACATGGTTTCTCCAAACCAGCCCTAGTTTTTGGGCAGAAAACATCATAGCGAAAAACAATTCGCAAAAAAGCAAGCTGGTGAAGAGATAGGCACGGACACCCCACTCTCCATATCCTGCCTGTGCATGAGGTTTCACCACATAGGACAGTCCCAGTGCAATAGCAGCTCCGGCAATACCCAGTGAGATGAATGTCATGCGCGCATCATGAACCCACGTCCCTGTTGGCCTGAGCACAATCCGCGCCATTTCAACGATCAGTGCGAGCTGCAGCAGAATGTCGATTACAAACAAGCTCCAATAAGCAGCATCATAGGAATGGCGATTACCAAGTCGGCTGATGAAAAACAGCACGACTGACTGAACAATAAAGAAGCCCATCCACAGAGTGAAAACTGGGAACTGCTTCCACCTTTTGTAAAACAAAAGGACAGCAACTACTGCAAGATACCCTACAAAGCTAAGTCCCCAAAGCGAGTAATCCAGCAATGACAGCTGCATAAGCGCATCTTACGCTGATTCATTATCGAAATTATTTTTTTTATCAACGTTTATATCTCAGCTAAACAAGAGCCTGCGGGCCAGGGACACCGCCGCCAGGACCAGCTGCAATCTGCGGGCCAGGGACACCGCCGCCAGGACCAGCTGCAATCTGCGGGCCAGGGACGCCGCCGCCAGGACCAGCTGCAATCTGCGGGCCAGGGACGCCGCCGCCAGGACCAGCTGCAATCTGCGGGCCAGGGACGCCGCCGCCAGGACC